>MKSU01000001.1 GCA_001897375.1 Sphingomonas sp. 67-36
ATCGCTCAAATTCAGGCTCCTTCGCAGCCGCCTGAATCATAATCCCCACCTCATATCAATGGGTCCTGACCCTAGATAGCCGTCGGACGATTCGGGCATGGCGTGGATCGCCGGCATTTCCTCGATATCGGCACCCGCCGTGAAACAGCCGCCCGATCCGGTGATGATGATCACCCCGACGCGGTCATCCCGGTCCGCACGATCGACGAGCTGCCCGAGCTGCGCCCACATAGCGGCGGTCAGCGCATTGCGCTTTTCGGGCCGATCGAGAGTGATCGTCGCGATGCCGCCAGCGATCGTCATCTTGATGGGGTCGCTCACCGGCCGCTCCGTCCGCTACTCACCACTATTCATCGCCCGCGGGTGCACCGATGATGCCCTCGGTGAGCAGGGCATGCAGCCTTTCCTCGCCGATCCCCACGCTCCTGAGGACATCGAGCGTATGCGTACCGAGCGCCGGCGCTGGCCAAGACGGGCCAGGCGCGCCGCCGCCTTCGTCGCGAACCGGTGTGTTGATGACCTTGAACGCCGTGCCGTCCTGCTCGAGCGTTCGCCACATGTCGCGCGCGATGAACTGGGCGTCGGACATCGTCTGGCTCAGGTCGTTGATCGGCCCGCATGGGATACCCAGCGCACGGAGCGCGCCGAGCCAGTCCTCCCGTCCCCGCGTCAGGAAGCGTGGCGCCAGCGTCGCGTCGAGCAACTCGCGATTGTCGTAGCGGGCGCTTTCCGAGGCAAAGCGCGGATCGTTGAGGAGGTTGGGCGCCTCCAGCAGCAGGCAAAGCTCCCGCCATCGGGTATGCAATCCGGCGACGTTGATCCAATGTCCGCCGGCGCATTCATAGGCGCGATAAGGCGCAACCAGCCGGTGCGCGCTGCCCAAGGGTCCCGGGACGATCCCCGTGGCCTGATAGTCGGCGGCTTCCCACACCGACCACGCTAACACCGAGTCGGTCAGCGCGACGTCGATCACGGTCCCCTTGCCGGTGGCGCGCGCGCGCTGCAATGCTGCGAGCATGCCGATCACGGCCCACATGCCGCCGCCCAGGTCGGCGATGGGAAAGCCCGCCTTGACGGGATCCTCGCCCGGCATGCCTGTCACGCTCATCAGGCCGCACTGGCCCTGGGCGACCAGATCGACGCCGGGCTCCTCGGCCATCGGTCCGGTCTTGCCGAAGCCCGATATCGAGCAATAAACGATATGGGGAAAACGGCGGAGGACGCTATCGCCGTCGAGGTCGTACTTCTTCAGCACGCCGGGACGGAAATTCTCCACCACGATGTCGGCTTCCCCGGTCATCTTCTTGACCAGGGCGGACCCTTGCGGATCCTTGATGTCTATCGCGGTGGTATATTTGCCGCAATGGATCATCTGAAACGGGTAGGCGATGCTGTTGGCGCTGCCCCGAAGGCGCATGAGATCGCTCTGCAGGGGTTCGACTTTGATCATCCTGGCGCCGAGGTCGCTGAGAATGGCGCCTGCATAGGGGCCGACCAATGCATGGCCGAGCTCGATCACCAGATACGCCTTGTTCGTTGCCGTGGACGAAGCTTCCCGATCCATTGAAGCCTCCTGCGCCACTGCTCGAACTCTGTCGGATAAATTAAATAACGTTGTTGGAATAATGTGTCAACAACGCCTCGGGCCGGCTCCGCACGAGGGACCCGCTTGCGAAACGCGGGCGAAAGAGCGCGTCACTCGCCGGGCGATCGCGGGGCGGTGCGCAGCCTGTCGAGTGCTGTAATCGTGTCGTCGGTAGTGACCAATTGGGCCAGGTAAAAACCCATCAGCCGTTCGGCATCGGCCTGATCTTCGTCGCAGAGCGCGCCCGTGCAGTCGGTGGCCAGGTACTGTCGATAGCCGAGATCGAACCCGCTCGCGACGCTCAGCATGACGCAGGCGTTGGTCACCACGCCGGCATATATCAGGGTGTCGATGCCGAGACGCTTCAGTATGAAATCGAGATCGGAGCCGGCGAACGCGCCGGAGCCGGTCTTGACAATCGACAGGTCCGCTGCCGTAGCGCATACTTCCGGTATCGGTGCACAGGCCGGTGACCCGTCGCGTGCATCTGCCGCGCGCACGAAGGGGCGCAGCGCCGGCACGATATCGCAAAACGCGGGATGGCGACTGGCGAGCCGCGCGTGAACGATCTGGATCTTCGTGTTTCTCGCAGCCGCCACCAACCGCGCCACGTTTGGCAAGACGACCCTTTCGCAGCGTTCGACGATGTAATCCGCTCTCTTTGCGGAATGCTGTCGGATCGACTGTATCGATGGACCGTCCGGCGCCACTTGCCAGTCGATCAGGTCGATTAGCACGACGGCAGTTCGTTCGGGCACGACGCCGAACCACGCGTCATCGGCGCGATATTGCGGGGCATTGTACCAATGGTCTTGCTGTGTTTCGGGCAGCGCCCTTATGGGTTGATTGAGTACGGGCATTGTTGCTCCTTTCCCCGATCCGGCAAGAGACATGCATGATTAGCTGACGATTCCCGGGCGCTAGCCACCGGCTGACCGCAGCGACGAGCCATCGTCCGCCGCGGCCACGAGGCGGACACGAAGCTCGGCCCGCGGGGCCGGGCGAAATGCGGCGATCGGGCGACGGGACCTGGCAGCTGCATCGGCGCTGCGGAGCCACGCTCTTGTCATTTTCTGCGCGCACTGCGAAGCTACCACTATAGTCCAGGGAGATTATATGGCCCGGCCAAAGACTATTCATATCGATCGGAAAAAAGTGATCGATGAGACCATCAAAATATTGGAACATCATGGTCTCGAGGGGTTCAATTTGCGCAAGTTGGCGCACAATCTCGCTGCGCATCCATCGTCGGTGTACCATTATTTCGACGGCCGGGCGTCTATACTCAGCGCGGCTGCCGGCCACGTTCTTCGCGAAATCGAAGTGCCCCAGCCGAATGACGACTGGCAGGAATGGGCGGTCGACGTCACCATGAACTATTGGAAGACCCTGGCGAGAAGGCCATTTGTGATTCCTATATTGCTCGCCGGTTATGAGCCCGCCACCGAAGTCCGGGCCCGGCTCGGCGCGATGATGGACGGGGTCGGGATCGATCCCGACCGGCAGGTCGAGATCAATCGCGCGGTCGAAGCGTGCGTGTTCGGGTTCGTGATGGAATATGCCGCCAAGGGCGCGGGCGACGCGCGCGCGGCGGAGGTCAAATCCGACCAGACCGCGGCCATGTTGCGCAAGATCCTGACCTTCATCTTTGCCGGACTGCCTGATCTCAATGCTGCCGGCTAGAGCCGGACCGGTATCGGTGGGAACCCCATCTCGTCGAGCAATGCGGTGTCGCCCTGCGCCCAGCGCAGCGATGCTTCCACGCGCTTGAGTGGTGCCGCGAAGATGGCCTCGTTCACCGGGCTGGCCGTGGCCCTGAACAGTTCCGCGAGCATCGCCGCCTTGCAGAATTGGGCAAACCGGAAATATTCGATCCCGCCGGCATCATAGGATTGGCCGGAGGCCGCGATGTAGGGCCGGTACCAATCGAGGATATCGCCGCCGCCGCCCCGGATATAGGTCCGGAAGTAGATAGCGGCGAGATCTTCCATCGGGTCGCCGGGATGGGCCATTTCCCAGTCGATCAGCGCTATGAAACGATCGCCGTCGAACATGAAGTTGCCGGGACCGGCATCGCCATGGACGAGCACGCGTTTCGATGGCGCTCCGGGCTTGTTCGCCCGGAGCCAGTCGATCCCGGCGTCGATGATCGAATTCGGCCGGCAATGCTGCCGGTAGGGCGCGAGATATTCGTCCAGGTCGCCCGGCAAGCCTGCCGGCCCGTCGGTCGCGGATGTGGGAACGGCGCTGTCGGTGGCGTGAAGCCGGGCCAAGCAGGCGGCAAAGCTGCGCGTCAACGCGGGCTTGGCCGTGCCGGCCTCGTTAAAATCCGCGATGCCGCCGCATTTCTCCATGATCAGCGAAGCGCCGTCGTCGCTGATCGCGAAAATCTCCGGGACCGCCAGTCCGGATTTGAACAGCGCGTCGATCAACCGGCCTTCATGGGTAATGCTTTTTGTCGTGATCAGCGAGAAGGGCCCGTTCCCGTCATCGTGCCGGACGATATAGTCCTTCGACTTGCCGGCGCGGTCGATCACCTCGGCCGTCCAGATCATGCGCGAAAAGCCGATGCTGTCCCGCTTGTGCTCCATCTTGCTGACGGCGACGCCCATCGCATTCTCGACGAACGCGATCAGGGTCTGGCGAATGCTGTCGATGTCCATGCGGCTCCCCTGCAAGTCGGATTTCGAAGGTATGATCCGACTTGGGGTCGTCAGCGATCTGTCCCTGGTCATGGCGTGCCGGCCGGTCATCCGGCGGCATCCTGTTGTTCACCGCGGCCGTCGGCGGCCAGGAATTCTTCGAAAATCCCGCCGCCGCGGTAGCGCGATGGCGCCGCGATCATCATGACCTGTTCGGCGTGATATTGCGCTTCCAGTCCCTTGCCGATGCTGGCCGTCAGGAGCGCTTTCACCGATAGAGCGCCCTGTGGCGGGTTCGCCGCCACCGATTCCGCTAGCTCGATCGCCTTGGCGATGACCTGATCCTCGGGCACCAGGTGATTGAGCAGCCCGATCCTGAGACATTCCTGGGCATCGACCGCGCGGCCGGTCAGCAGGATTTCCTTCGCCATCGGCATGCCGACGATCGCTGGCAACGTCCAGGTGGCGTTCGCCGAGCCATAACGAGTAGCGGTTACGCGGAAATTGGTCGCCGGCCCGCCGATGCGAATGTCCGAAGCGGCGGCGATCAGCGCGCCGACGCCGTGCGCGACGCCATTGATCGCGCAGATCACCACCTTGGGATGCGTCGCGATCTCCCATAGCAGGGGATCGCGTTCGACGATCGACGCGATTATCGTCTTTCGATCGAAATCAGCCATCTCATGGATGTCGTACCCCGCCGAGAAAGCGGCGACTCCCGCGCCGCATAGGATGACGGTCCGGATCGTGTCGTCGTCGCCCGCCATCGCCATCACTTCGCGCAGGCGCGCGCTTGTAGGGAGGTCGACGGCATTGAGCTTTTCAGGCCGGTTGATCGTCACCTGAAGTGCGCCGGATGGCAGGCGGTCCAGAAGGACGGCAGCGTCGGTCATGCAGTTATTCCCGATGTCATTGTCATTATATCTCAGGCGCGACGCCGGCGTTCCGCGGAACGTTAGATCGGCGTCTGGCCTGCCAGGCCGAGCGTCGCCACTTCCCAGTCGGGCGGCCCCTTGAAGTTGTTGCTGCATTCCAGGATGCCGCGCCCGACGCGGCCGCCGCATTCGAACACCGCCGTGCCGTGCGTCAGGAACGAATCGTGGAACGGATAGACGCTGCATGGCGCGACGACCTTTCCGCGGACGCGGTAGCACCGTCCTTCGACGTCCCACACCTCCGCTTCGCACCCTTCCGGACTGTAGCTGTCGTCGCCGACCGTCATGTGAATCCGCGTCCGGGAACTGGCATTCACGACGCGTCCATCCCGCAGGATATAGCTGGCCTTCACCATCGAGCCCTGCTCGGTCATGTTCTGCAGGATCATGATGCAGAAGTCGGGACCGAACGACGCGACCAGCCACCGCGTGCCGAGCGGAATGCCCGTCCTCGGGCCCCAGGAATGATCCATGAAGCCGTCGCCCCACAGCTCGATCCGGCGACCCTCGAATTCCCCCGTCACGGTCGCGCGGCCCATCGTGTTGTAATGGCCCTTGGCGAGCACGCTGCCGGAGCCCGGCGTGGAGAGGGTGTGCATCATCGGCGGCACGAACGGCCGCCAGTCGAGCGTCAGGCTGAGGTCGGGGCGGGTGACCGTGACCTGATACCGTTCGAGCGGATCGATCGTGCTCACCGCGACGTCGCCGATGGTGATGCCGGTAATGTGCCCGGCGGGCAGCGGCACTCCCCACAGCATGCGCCGGTCGACCATGCGGCCGTCGAGCGCCGTCCAGGTGTAGATGCTCGCGGTCTTGCGATTGGGATGCATGCCGAGCCGGTAGAAACCGCCCGATGCCGAGTCCGCGTCATGCCAGGTGAATAGCGAACTCTCCTGCCAATTCTCTTCCGGTCCGGGCGCGTGGTTGTCGTTGTCGATCGCCAAGGCGAACTTGGGGACAGCCGCAATATCGTGACTCATCATTTTCTCTCGCGCCCAGTGTTCTGATCAACGGTATCAGGGAAGTCGTCAGGTCTCGCCCAGGTCCTTCGCAAGCTGGCGATGGATATGCTGCGCGGGAATTTCGCCGCGGCCGTACAGGAAATCCGGGCCGATCGCGGTCAAGGCATTTTCCTGGATATATTCTTCCATCGGCCAGTCTTCTTCTAGAAGCGCCGGGCCGAGCAGATTCCAGCTCTTCTCCAGCCGGGCGATCGCCGCCGCGTCGGCATCCGCGGACGTCAGGAACCGGATATCGACATCGCAGCGCGCCGGGTTCGACGCGTCGGGCCAGACGGTCCAGAATTCGAGATGGTCGGGCGCGGTGATGATCCAGGAATTGGGATAAAGCAGCAAGTTGGTCGCGAAATAGCGGCGCGGGTCGGACATGGTCTCCCCCGCCTTGATCTTTTCCAGCAGCCGGGTGCGCGCATTGATCAATTGCCCGTGCCGTCCGTAATCGAGCCAGACCGTCGCCTTGCTGTGGATGATCTTGGCGACGGTGTCGGGATGCAGAAACGGCGGGTGCAGCACGTCGAAGACGCCATCGAGAACGAGCTTCCAGTTGATCGGCAGCGAGAAGGTCCTCTGCAGGCCGACCACCGACCCGGCGAGCTTCAGCGCGTCGAGCTGGCGGTCGACCTCATCGCCGAGATACGCCGCCATATCCGGCGGGGTCGTGCTGGACAGGTCGACCCACAGGAAGTTGTGTCGCTCGGCAACGCCGAATTCGGTCAGCGCCTTCTGGTCGGCGCACACCTCGCCATAAGCGCGCCGGAACGGCACCGATCGCAATGCACCGGTGCGATCGAAGCCCCAGCCGTGATATTTGCACATGAACCCGCGCGCGTTGCCGCAGCTTTCGAGCTCGACCTTGCCGCCGCGGTGCGGGCACCGGTTGAGATAGGCCCGCGCGCTCATATCGTTCTGCCGGACGACCAGGAGCTGCGAATCCATCACCTTGCGCGTGAAGAAATCGCCCGGCTTGGGAATTTCGGTCGACAGCCCGACGATCAGCGGGAGCGTCCGGAAAAGCGCGCACTCGCGCGCCGCGCGATCGCGGCTGGTAAAATTCTCGAGCGGGACGCGCAGATCGTCCTCGGCTAGATCCGTCGTACCGTTCGTCAGGTGATCGATCATGCGCTGGACGTCATGTTGTTCCAGCCCCGACGCGATTTCGGCCTGATCGGCAATCACAGTCACCGCGAATCCTCCCTGTACCCATTTGATCGCGGGCAGTTGCCGCGCGCCGGCCGCCGCCTGAATCATAATCAAACTAAGTTGGATGTTGATTTAATAACGTTGTAGGATTAACGAGTCAATCGAAGCGAACTACCCGGCGGGATCGCGCTTTTTGGGCGATGACGATGCGACAAGGGCAGGGCTTTTTGGGAGGCCTGAAGCGTGCAGAGCGTTAACGATTTTCTTCGCTATTGGGCGACGATCCGACCCAACCGCGATGTGGCGGTCTGCGGCGATCGCCGGCTCGGCTGGGGTGGCTTGCTGCGCGATTCCGGGGCGGTCGCCGCCACCTTGCAGGGCATGGGCGTCAGCAAGGGCGACCGGGTCGGATTGATGCTCGACAATTCTCTCGAATGGGTCGTCGCGTATCTCGGCATCTTGCAGGCGGGCGCGGTGCTGGTGCCGCTCAATCCGCGTTACGGCAATTTCGAAGTCCGGGCGATCGAGGAGGATGCCGAATGCGTGGTGCTCATCTCGCAGGCCTCGCTCGGGCTGGCGCTGGGCGACAGGTTCAGCGTCGATGGCGACGGAGTGCTGATCTGCCCGCGCAACGCGGTAGGGCAGGGCTGCGTTACGCTCGAGGAGTCGCTGGCCGCCGGGGGCGAGCCCGAATATGTTCGTCTGACCCGCGGGGACCTCGCGGCGATCTGCTATACGTCGGGCACGACCGGCCTGCCCAAGGGCGCGATGTACGCCCATGGCGGCATCATCGATAATGTCTTCGCGCAGGCGCTGGCGCAAAACCTGACCTCGGAGGAGCGGGCGCTGATCGTGGCGCCGCTGGCATTCACCGGCGCGGTCATTTGCATCCTGACGCTGATGCTCGTGCTCGGCGGCTGTTCGGTGATCGAGCGGAGCTTCGAACCGGAACGCGTGCTGCCGATCATTACCGGGGAGCGCATCACGCATCTCTGCGGCGTCCCCGCAATCTGGGAGCGTATTGCCCGCCTCGACGATTTTGAAACCGCCGATTTCTCTGGAATGAAACTGGGCCTGACCGGCGGTGCGCCGGTGCCGGCGCACCTGATCTCGCTTTTCCTCCAGCGCGGGCTCGTCATCCGTCAGACCTATGGCTGCACGGAGGGTGGCGGGATGAACGCGGTGACGTCGCTATGGGCGGCGCTCGAACGTCCGCACACGTGCGGCGAAGCCCTGATCAGTTCCGGCCTGATGATCGCCGGTCCGGACGGCAATGCGGTGCCGGGCAACGAGATCGGGGAGATCTGGCTGCGCGGTCCGCAGACTATGATCGGCTATTGGCGCAAGCCGGAAGCGACTGCCGAAGCCTTTTCGGGCGAGTGGTTCAAGACCGGCGACCTGGGCCGGATCGACGATCGGGGGCAATTGATCGTCGTCGACCGCAAGAAGAACATGGTCATCTCGGGCGGCGTGAACATCTACCCGGCCGAGATCGAGCGGGCGATGTCGATGATCGGCGGGATCATCGACGTGGCCGTGTTTGGGATCAAGGACGCGGAATGGGGCGAGAAGGTCGTGGCGGTCGTGTTCCTCGCCCCGGCCGCCGTCCTGACCGATATCGAGGCCGAGGCCAGCCGGCTGCTCGGAAGCTTCAAGGTGCCGCGAAGCATCGTCCAGAGCCCGACGCCATTGCCTCGCACTGCCACCAACAAGGTTTCCCGGCAGGACCTGCCGGCTATCTACCAGCAACTGACCGGCCAGAGCATCGAAGCCTTGGCGGCCAGCGTCGCCTAGCCTGGCGGCTTGGCGATGCACGAGCTGACAACGCCAGGTACGGTCAGCCGCAGCGATCTGCGCGGCCGGTGGCGTCTGGCGCTGCCGGCCATCGCGGCGCCGATGTTCCTGGTATCGGGATACGACCTCGTGCTGGCCGCCTGCACAGCCGGCGTGGTGGGGGCGTTTCCCACGGTCAACGTCGGCGATGGAGACACGCTCCGTACGTTTCTCTCGCGTCTCGGCCAGGCATTGGAAGGGGGCAAGGCCGCGCCGGCCTGCCCCAATCTCGTGATGCGGGATCCGCGCACGCCTGAGCATCTGCGCGTCTTGGCCGACATGTCGCCTGAAATCCTGATCACCAGCGTGGGTTCGCCGCGCCCGGCAATCGCCGCCTTGCGCGATCGCGGCACCTTTATTTTCGCCGACGTCGCCACGTTGAAACATGCCGAGCAAGCGATCGCGGACGGCGTGGATGGCCTGGTGTTGCTGACGGCGGGAGCCGGCGGGAATTCGGGCTGGCTCAACCCGTTCGCCTTCGTGCGCGAGGTGCGGACCATGTTCGACGGGCCGATCGCCATCGCCGGCGGCATGATCGATGGCCGCGCGATCCGGGCGGCGGAATTGCTGGGCTGCGATCTCGCTTATGTCGGGACGCGATTCATCGCCGCCGCGGAGAGCATGGCGAGCGAGCGTTATCGCGACATGCTGGTGGCGTCGTCGATGGACGATGTCGTCACCACCAAGGCCTTTACCGGGCTCGATGCGAATATCCTGCGACCGTCGATTGTCGCGGCCGGGCTCGATCCGGGCGCGCTCGAGGAGTCGATCAGCGCGCAAGACGCGAAGCTCGCTTATGGCGCCGGGGACGGTCCGCGGCGTTGGCGCGATATCTGGTCGGCGGGGCACACGGTGTCCGGAGTCCACAAGGTGATGCCGTTGCGTGAGATCGTCGACCAGATCGCCGAGGAATATCGCCAGTCTGACCCAGTCGAGCGCGCGAGAGTTTGATGGCTCGGCTCGATCACATCGTGCTCGTTCACGGTGCGGCCCATGGCGCCTGGTGCTGGGAAGACGTGGTGCCGCTGCTCGAGGCGCGCAGCTTTCGCGTGACGGCGGTCGACCTGCCTGGCCTGGGTCAGGATCCGACGCCGCCCGGTCAGGTAACCTTGCAGCATTATATCGACTGCGTCGCCGCCGCGCTTCGATCGGTTTCGTGCCGGGCCTTGCTGGTCGGCCATTCGATGGGCGGCATTGCCATTTCGGGCGCGGCGGAGGCGGTACCCGAGAAGGTCGGCAAGCTTCTGTATGTCGCCGCGGTCCTGCCGGCCGCCGGCACTGCAGTCGGCGGGATCGACCTCGGCCCCGATTCCGCCCAGCAGGCGATCATCGAAAGCGAGGAGGAAGGTGCGTTCGCCTTCGATCCGCAGAAAGCCGCAGCGGTTTTCTATGGCCGATGCCCGCCTGACAAAGCGGCCCGCGCCATCGCCCGGCTTCGTCCGCAGACAATAGCGCCGATCGCCGAGACGTTGACGCTTACCGCCGCTCGCGGGGGTGCGATTCCGAAATCCTATCTTCTCTGTACCGCTGACCGGGCCTTTCCTCCTCGCATCCAGCGCAGCCTGTGCGAGCGCGTGTCCGACATGGAACGCATCCATCTCGCGACGGATCATTCGCCATTCTATTCGGCTCCCGGCGCGCTCTCGGTGATCATCGTCGACCAGGCGTGCCCTTCGCCTTGCACCAACGATCACCCGTTGCCGGCCGGGCTGCTTTCGGCTGGCGGAATTCGCCGCAGCCGTGCGCCGTTCGATCACGGCCCGGCGGTGTTCGGGCGCGACTGCACACCCATTGGCTCACTTTACATTAATTGTTCAATCGACAAGCGACAGCAATTGACATTGCCGCGGTCAGGATATTAGTTAGTCGCTTGATGAATTTCAGGGCGGCTCAACGAATCTCCTTCAGCGGGCCGGGGAGTGAAAGAAAAAATCGATATACGCACCGACTGCCGCCCGTTCATCGAAGGCGTTGCGGCATTGGGCGTTTGAAGATGATACAAGTTACTAAAAATGAAAGATAATAACTAGGTTTTCGCCGGATTTGAAAAGATATGCGCGCCGGATTCACTGGCGGTACTGGGGAGGAGTAGCGAGATGAAGATCGAGTCGAGCCTGCTAGCGATTGTGCTCTCATTGGCTGCATCGCCAGCTATGGCAAAAAGCGCACCCGCCAATGGTGGCGATACCCAGCCGAAAGCGAGCAACGATGCCGCAGCGGCGCCCGCGCCAACCGATACCCGAGATGACATCATCGTGACCGCGCGCAGGCGAGACGAACGATTGCTCGACGTGCCAGTTTCGGTCCAGGCAATCGCTGGCGACAAACTCAGCATGTATCAGGTCAGTTCGGTTTCCGATCTGTCTACCCAAATACCGTCGCTGGTGGCGGGCAAGGCGTCGTCCGGCGCCGCGGTCAGCATTTTCCTGCGCGGCGTCGGCTCCTCGGCAAGCAACGCCGGCTTCGATCAGTCGGTGTCGTTCGTGATCGACGGCCTGGCCATGAGCCGCGGGCGCGAAATCGCCTTGCCGCAGTTCGATATCCAGCGGGTCGAGGTGCTCGAGGGGCCGCAGGCGCTTTACTTCGGCAAGAACACGACGGGCGGGCTGATCAGCATCACCAGCAACAGCCCCACCAACAAGTTCGAGGCCGGTGTGCGCGGCGGCTATGAATTCAACGCCCGTCAACGATATGTCGAGGGTTACGTGTCCGGGCCTCTCTCCGACACACTGAAGGTGCGCTTGGCGGGCCGCTATTCGAAGAGTGACGGCGCCTTGACCAACACCGCCTTCCCGACCAGCAACCCGATCGCCAATGCGGGACCGGTGTTCCGTCCCTCGGATCGCCGCGGCAGGGCCGAGATTCTGGGTCTGCGCGGCACCGTCCTATGGGAGCCGTCATCGAACCTGAAGTTCGAGTTGAAGGGCGGATATTCGAGCGATCAGGATGGCGGCGGCTCGGACAATTACGAGCGCCTCTGCGGTGGCGGCCGTACCACGCCCTATCCCGGGAACGGCAAGCCGGCGAGCCCCAATGCCGATTGCGTCGTCAACGGCCGTAACGATCTGGTCGGTATCCCGGTCGCGGTCGCGACATCCAATTTCGATAACGCGCGTGATGGGCGGTTATACGGCGACTTCAAATCGGACTATGTCGTCCTGAATTCGACGCTGACCAGCGATCCGTTCGATGTCACGTCGATCACCGGTTATTATCATTATCGCAACGTCCAGTTGAACAACGTGTCGGGCGAAGCGATTCCGGCGGCGTTCACCGAGCTGAACGAATTCAAGCAATTTTCGGAAGAGCTTCGCTTCCAGTCGAAGTTCGAGGGGCCGTTCAATGTCATGTTCGGCGCGTATTACGCGCACGGCGATCTGATCTATAATAACAACAGCTACATCTTCGACGTCCCCAAGGATCCCGTTACGGGCACCTATGTGACTTTCAAGCGCTATAGCGGGTTCCAGAGCAATTCGCTGTCGGCGTTCCTGCAGGGAACGCTCGATTTCGGCACCGGCTTCCAGCTTTCGGGCGGCGCTCGTTACTCTATCGAAGAGCGCAATTCCTATTCGACCGCCGGGGCGGGCAATTCGCTGCTCGCAGCGAACTTCTTCCCGGCCGGTACCGGGCTCACCGACCGGTATCGCGACAGCAATCTCTCGCCCGAGGCAACGCTACGCTACAAGCCGTCGAGCGACCTGATGTTCTATGCCGCGTACAAGCAGGGCTTCAAAACGGGCGGCTTCAACATTTCCCAGGTGCTCAACCTGACGGCCACCGCGGCAAAGGCCCGCTTCCGTTCGGAAAAGGCGCATGGCGAGGAAATCGGCGCGAAGATGCAACTCTTCTCTCGGACGCTCAGTCTCAACGTGACCGCATATAATTACATCTACACCGACCTGCAGGTGCAGTTCCTCGACCCGATCAGCATCAGCCTGATTTCCGGGAACGTCGGCAAGCTGATCACCCGCGGCGTCGAGGGGGATTTCAACTGGCGGACGCCGGCCGACAATTTCAGCATCCGTGGCGCGCTCGCCTATAATGACGCGAAATATCAGGATTATATCGGGCAGTGTTACCCGGGCCAGACGCTGGCGCAGGGCTGCAACCTCAGTGGTCCGAATCCGGGTCAGGTGTATAGCGGCCGCACGGCGCCGAAGGCGCCGCATCTGACCGGACGGATCGGCTTCGCTTACGAACAGCCGGTCACCAACTCGGGCATGAAACTCGTGCTGAATTCCGACCTGACCTATACCTCGAAATACAATTATTCCGACAGTCTCGAGCCATTCGCCATCCAGAAGGCCTTCGCGAAATGGGATGCGTCGCTGTCCCTGGTATCGGGCGACGGGCGCTGGACCTTCTCGGTGATCGGCCGGAACCTGACCAACAAGCTGGCGGTCATCAACTCGAACCAGATGCCGTTCACCGGCGGCACGGGCACCGGCACGGCGGCAGGCATTCCGTCCGATCTGGACGTCTATGTCGAGAATCCGCGTGAGGTGTTCGTGGAGGCGAAATTCAAATTCTGACGCTGCCTACACTGAATCGTTGACGGAAAATGACATTGTCGTCCCGATGATGCCGCTTCCGGCGGATCATCGGGGCGCAATGTTTTTGTTGGTTAGGCCCGGACCCGGCACCTGTCGGGTGTCCGTCGACACTCCCCCGATGGCGCCTTGCCGGCGCCATCCCGGTTTCTCAGAGCGCTACTTGGACCTTGTTCTGGCGGTTCGGTGCCAGCAGCGTTTCGAAAACGTCCGGAAGGGCGTCGAGCGGGACGACGTTGCTGACCATTTCTCGGACATCGACATTTCCGTGATGCAGGGTCGTCGCGGTCTCGACAAAATCGCCTGTCGTATAACCGATCGGGAAGTGCAGGGTGACCGCCTTGCGGCCGGCCGAGGCGGGCGCGATCGGTTCGGGTAGCGGGCTCGAGCCGAGCGACACGACCCTGCTGGCGAACGCACCAAGATCGATCGCTTGTTGCAGGAGGCCGGGAGCGCCGGTGCATTCGAACACCGCCGCGGGCTTGTCGCCAAGGTCGTCGATATTGTTGAAGGCAACGACGCGATCGGCGCCGAAGCGCTGCGCGGCCGGCGCGCGCCGATCGGAGCGTGACAGCACGGTTATCTGTCCGGCGCCCATCCGCCGCGCCCAATAGATGACAGCCAGCGCGATCGTCCCGGCGCCGATGATGAGGACCGGGTCGCCGGCGCGAATTGCCGCGCAACGGACGGCATAGCGACCCACGGCCAGCGGTTCGACCAGGGCGCCCTCGGCTGGATCGAACCCTTCGGGAAGCGGGACGGCGCAGGATGCGGGCATCGCTGCATATTCGGCAAAGCCGCCCATAACATGCCGGCCGTTGGGGCACAGTATCGGGTGATCGTTGCGGCATGCCGGACAATCACCGCAACCCGCGCCCGGATAGGCGGCGATCCGCTCGCCGATACGGGCCATTTCGACATCGGCCCCGACATCGACGATGCGGCCCGAATATTCGTGCCCCAGGATATGGCCGGCCGGGTGCAGGCGGGGAGCACCCTTTCGGGTGCGCAGGTCGCTGCCGCAAATGCCGCAACGTTCGACCTGGACCAGCACGTCACCGGCAGCCAGGCGCGGGATCGGCCGCTCTTCGATGACCAGCCGCTGGCTGGAACCATACGAGATGGCGGCCTTCATCATAGTCATCAGGGCGTCAGGCCCTTGAGGAACACGGTCGACATCAGATCGATGAAGCGTTGCTTGATGGCAGGCGTGATTTCCCGGACGCCGAGCGTGGTCTGCACGGAATAGCTGGCGAAGAACATGTGGTCCGCGGCGCCGACCAGTGCGTAATAGAGCAGGCCGGGATCGACGTCTTGTAGCGTCCCTTCCGCCACGCCCTGCGCGATGATCGAGCGATATGCCTCCATCATCGGCCGGATAAAGGCCCTGGCGATCCGCGCGCTGATCTCCGGATTGGCGGATTCGCTGACATAATGGATCAGCCTGTTGAGATAGGGCGAGCGCTGGTAGCTGTTAATGATCCCCTGGATGTGGATCTGCAGCTTGCGTGCGGCGGGCATGTCCATCGCGACCAGTTCGGATAAGGCGCGCATCGCGGCTTCGGCGTCGCGATCGAGCAGTGCCAGGAACAGGCCTTCCTTGTCGCCGAAATAATATTTGACCATCGCGCTGTTGACGCCCGAGCGCTTGGAGATCTCACTGAGTGAGGCTTCGATCCGCGTGGCTTCGGAAAGGATTTCGGCGGTCGCGTCGAGCAACGCGGTCATCGAGGATGACCGCCGATCTCCACGCGTCGTCGAAACCAGAGCCACGCTTCCTGCCATCCTGGGCCCCTTCAATGGATACTTCCCCCGACCTGCGCTGACATATTGGGCCGACGAGCTCGATGTCAAACAGGCTGATAGTGTTTCGACGTGGACAGGGCGACTTCGGCCGTTCTAAAATTAATCGATTAACGAATATATTGGAGACCCTACCCGCTGCGTGGAGATGCTGCAACCTTGGTGCGGGCATTCATCGTCGGGAGACGGTCCGTGGGCATGATCGAGCCGTCATGGTCGTCCGCGTCAGCCTCCCATGGCGATCTGCCGTGCCTTGGCGGTGAGGATGTCCATGTTCGCGATCATCGTTCTCGCCTCCGCGGAGGACGCATTGCCTCGCAGCAGGCGGCCTTTGATACCATAAATGATCGCTGCCAGCCGGAACAAGGTTGAAGACGATGTAGAAGTCGAGGTTGGCGATGCCTTCGCGCGCCGTCCTGCGGCAATAGGCCGCCACATACGCCGCCTCGTTCGGCAGGCCGAGCGCCGCGAGATCGCGATCGGCCAGGCCCCAGCCTGTCGACGAATCGACCCGATACATCATCAGGTTGTAGGCGAAATCGACCAAGGGGTGGCCGAGCGTCGACAATTCCCAGTCGAGCACCACGACGACGCGCGGCGCGACCGGATCGAAGATCATGTTGTCGATACGAAATCGCCATGCACGATGGCGGCTTGGTCATCGTCTGGTGCATGGGCAGGCAGCCATTCGACCAGGAAATCGAGATCGGGCAGGGCCCGGCCAGGGTGTCTTCCCCCATATTGCCGCGACCAGCGTTCGATCTGGCGATGAAGGTAACGCTCCGGCGGTCCGTAATCGCCGAGCCCCAGCGCAACCGGGTCGAGCGCATGGAGCGCGGCGATCGTCGCGCCCATGGCGTCCTGATAGGCGTGCTTGTCTCCGGGATCGACGCCGGGAAAGTTCCCGTCCCAGAAGATCCGGCCTTCGACCAGTTCCATGACTAGAACCATGCACCGATCACCGAGGTGTCGGTGCGAAGCGCGTGGACGTGCGGCACCGGAAAGCCGGCGCCTTCCAGCGCCTGCATCACCCGGGCCTCGCGGTCCACGGCATGGGTACCTTTCAGCAATTGGCCGCCGGGCTGGCGCCGCATCACATAGGCGCCGCGGGGCGTCGTCAGCCGGAAGGTCGGGTTGGATTGCCAGCTACTGAACTGCGCGACGTCGAGCGGCCCCCGGAAGCCCTCGACATGGACCGCCATCCAGCGCTCCAGCGCGGCAACATCGAAGCGAACATTGTCGCGAACCACGATCGTCCCGCCGCGGGTCATGCGTCGGCGTCTGCCAGGGCATCGCGCTTGATCTTCCTGGCGAGGCTCCATTTGTGGACTTCGGTGGGGCCATCGTAAATGCGAAAGGCGCGGATTTCGCGAAACACCTGCTCGACGATCGTGTTTCCCGAAACCCCGGTTCCGTTCATCACCTGGACGCAGCGGTCGGCCACCCGCATCAGGGTCTCTGATACCGCTACTTTCGTCATCGAGCTTTCGGTGCCGCCGGCGGCGCTGGTATCCAGTATCCCGGCGCACCAGTCGATCATCAGTTCGGTCTGCTTGAGAGCGATCAGGTTTTCCGCAAGCATGAACCCGACCCCCTCATGGTCGATCAGCGCCTTGCCGAACGCCTTGCGCTTGACGGCATAGGCTGTAGCGATCTCATGCGCCCGGGTCGCAGCGCCGTGCCAGCGCATACAATGGGTTAGCCGGGCCGGAGCGAGACGGATCTGGGCAAGCGTGAAACCGTCGCCCGGCTCGCCGAGGATCTGATCCGCCGCCACTCGCAGCCCGTCGATCGCGATCACCGCGTGGCCGCCGGGCATGGAGCTGTCGATCGTGTCGAGCACGCGCTCGACCCGGATTGCCGAGTCGAGGAGGTCGACCAGGAACAAGGTCGCACCCGCTTCGGCCTTCGCCATGATGATCCCGACGCTCGCGCCGACCGCGCCGGTGCCAGCGCCCGGCGGATCCCCTCATCCAGCGCTTGCCGCACGGCGTGGCCCAACGCGTTCACCGGCGGCGAGTTTATCGCCAAGACAGCGATGCCCTCCTCCAATGTGCAGCGCGCAATCGGTGGCGTCGTGATCATATTCGTCATTTTGGTCCCGAATAGAGGCGGGCGATTGGCAGCCGGTGCGTCCCGCCGCGTCTCAGCGGCCGGTGAACCGCGCTGGTCGCTTTTCCAGGAAGGCGGCGATGCCCTCGCCGGCATCGGCGCTGCAGCCGGCGGTTCGCAGCTCCTGGCGTTCATGCTGCAGCGTCTCGTCCCACGGCGCGTCGATCGCTTTCCACATCATCCGCCGGGTTTGCGCCAGGCTCGACGGCCCCGCAGCCAGCAATTGCGCCAGCGCTAGCGCGTCGGTTTCGAGCTGCGCATCCGCAACGACCCGGTTGACCAATCCCCATTCCAGGGCACGTGCTGCCGGCAACCGCTGACCGAGCAACGTCGTCTCCATCGCACGCGGGCGCCCGATCGTGCGCGCGAGCAGGTAGGACGAACCCCCGTCCGGGACGAGGCCGATGCGGCAGAATGCCTGGAGGAAGCAAGCGTCCTCGCTGGCGACGATCATCACCGGCGAGCGCAAGCGAGCAGCCAACGCCGGCGGCCGCTCCCCGGACCGCGCTGATCCATAAGATCGTCAAGTCGCGCAACCGCGTCATCAACGGGTTGATGTGCGATCTCGACAGATAGGAGGGGGAAAGGTCCATCCCCGCCCCTTGCCATTGGGCCAAAAAATAAGTCAATTGATTAACTGGCGCAGATGCCTGCCCGAATCGCGCGCGTGGGTTCAAGGATCGCCGCGATTCGCCGGTCCGGGCCGAGGCTGGGCCGCCGATGGCGCACCAGGAAAGCGATACGATCTCCTGCATGGTCGCGTACTCCGCCCGCCTCGAAACACATTTACAAACGCGAGCAAACGAATAAAGCAAGATCGAATCGTAGTGCAATTAAGCGATTAACAAATAAAGGGACGCGGGCCTATGGCGGAGGAATTGCCCCTTACAGGTGGATGCAATTGCGATCGGATACGCTACGCGCTCGATGCCGAGCCCATTATCGTCGCTGCCTGCCATTGTGTGAATTGCCGGAAGCAATCCGGTGCGGCCTATTCGGTCAATCTCGTGATGCCCGCCCGCGCCGTGACGATCATCGGAGAGCTGGCCCGGTATGAGGATCGCGGCAACGAGAGCGGCCAGGCGGTGCTGCGCGAATTCTGTGGCACCTGCGGTTCGCCGATTCGGTCGCAGCCGATGGCCACGCCGAAAATAGTCGCGATAAAAGCGGGCACGCTCGACGATCCCGGCCCCTATCCGCCCGCAATCCATATCTGGACCTGCTCCGCGCTCGGCTGGGTCGACATTCCGGCGGGCATGCCGCAATTCCAGAAGAGTCCGCCGGGGGCATGACGGCTTCCGACCCGGCGCCGCTTGCCGGCATCCGCATCGTCGATGCCGTGGTCGGGCCTCTTGCCCCGATTACACGCTATCTGGCCGACCTTGGCGCGCGGGTCGAACGGTTCGCGCCGATCGACCATGGCCTGCGCGACCGGGTCGCCAATATCGGCAAGTTACGCGGCGGCGATACGCTGGCGTCCGACGATTTCGCGATAGCGGTCGAACGCGCGCACATCGTTGTGGCCAGCGCCGGGCAAGCCGTGGATCCGCTCGAGCTGCGGCGAGACAGGCCGGCTTTGGTCACGATGACGGTCAGCGACTTCGGTACCGCCAATGCCTTGTCGGACTGGCGGGCGACCGGGCCGGTCCTCCATGCCTTATCCGGAGAGCTGTCGCGATCCGGCATCCGCGGACGTGCACCGCTGCTGCCGCCGGGCGATCTGGCATATCAATGCGCCGCCGCACAGGCAGCATTCGTACTCGCATCGGGTCTCTATCGCGCGCTCGAAGGCGGCGTGGGCGTCCATTATGATTTTTCGGCGCTCGACGGCGCCGTCCAGGCGCTCGATCCCGGTTACGGCATCAGCGGCAGCGCGACGATGGGAAGACCCGCGGGGATGCTATCGCGCGATCGGCCCGCGCAGGGGCTGCAATATCCGATCCTGCCGTGCGCCGACGGCTTCGTTCGTATCTGCCTGCTGGCGAAGCGGCAGTGGCGCGGCATGTTCGACTGGCTGGGCAAACCCGAACAATTCGCTGGACCCGAGTTCGACAGTATCGCCCATCGCTACAAGTCGCGCGAACTCATCCCGTTCATCGCCGCCTTTTTCGCGGATCGCTCGCGGCACGATCTCGAACGCGAGGGACAGCGGCATGGGGTGCCAATCGCAGCGGTCATGTCGCTGGAAGAGTTCGTCACCAGCGACCAGGTGCGCGGGCGCAACGCACTGACCAGCCGCGACGGCATCAGCGTGCCGAACGGTGTGATGATGATCGACGGGCAGCGCATGAATTCGAGCGAGCCGGCCATCGAATGTGACGTGCCGGTCTCCGCGGTCGGTGTCGGTCGACCGTTCGAGAAGCTCAAGGTGCTCGACCTGGGCATCATCGTAGTCGGGGCGGAGCAGGGGCGGTTGCTTGCCGATCTCGGTGCCGACGTGGTCAAGGTCGAGAGCCGCGCTTTTCCCGACGGTAATCGGCAATCCTATTTGTCGCATGGCATGTCGATCAGTTTCGCCGCCGGACACCGCAACAAGCGCAGCCTGGGTCTCGACCTCCGCCATCCGGACGGGCGAGCCCTGTTCCTCGAACTGGTGCGGCAGGCGGACGTGCTGTGCTCCAATTTCAAGCCTCATACGCTCGCGAAGCTGGGGCTCGGCCCCGAACTGCTCGCCGAGGTCAATCCACGCCTGATCATGTCGGAAAGCTCGGCGTTCGGGGCGAGCGGGCCGTGGCAGGACCGCATGGGATACGGCCCACTCGTTCGCGCCGCGACCGGCCTGACGCTCGCCTGGCGCTATCCCCACGATCCGGCCAGCTTCAGCGATGCCATTACCATCTATCCCGACCATGTCGCGGGGCGGATTGCGGCGCTCGGGGTCGTCGCGTTGCTGATCCGGCGCTTGCGCACGCAGCAGGGCGGACGGTCCGAGGTGTCGCAAGCGGAAGTGATATTGTCGCACTTTGCCGCCGAGGTCGCGGCGCTCGGCGATACAGCGGAATCGGTTGACGCGCACGATGCGCCGTGGGGCGCCTTTCCGGCACAGGGCGACGACGAATGGTGCGTCGTCACGGTGCGGGACGATGCCGACTGGCGTGCGCTTTGTGCGATCATCGGGGCCGATCCGAGCGCTTATCCTGGGCCGGCCGACCGGATCGCGGCACGCCCGACGATCGACCACATGTTATGGCAGTGGCTGGTCGATCGTCCGCCGGCAGAAGCGGCCAGGATGCTGCAGGCAGCGGGCGTTCCGGCGGCGCCGATGCTCCGCCTCGCCGATCTTCCCAAATTTCCTTATTATCGCGAGCGTGGTTTCTATCGCGTCGAGCGCCATCCCTGGCTGCGCGAGCCGGTGATCGCCGAGAATTATGTCGGGGCCAGCCATGATCTCCCGCTGCCCGACGACCGGCCGGCGCCATTGGCAGGCGAACACACCCGGGATGTGATCGCCGAGTGGCTGGGTCTCGATGCCGCGACGATCGAGACGCTATGCCGGAACGGCGTGCTAGAACCCCTATCGGACGAAACGCGGGCGGCGGCGACGAGCCACGTGGAGGCGGTATGACCGACATCGCCGCAAACTTCGCGACGGCGGAATTCCGCATGAGCGACGGGCTGGTCATCGTTGCCGATGTCGGCGGTCCGCCGGGTGCGCCGACGGTCGCGCTCATGCATGGCGGCGGGCAGACGCGAGGAAGCTGGGTCGGGGCGATGCAGGCATTGCTCGCCCAGGGGTATCGCGTGATCAATTTCGATGCGCGCGGGCACGGCGAAAGCGGCTGGATGTCGAAAGGCGCGTATTCGTTGTCGCGGCGCGCGCAGGATCTGGGTGAAGTGCTGCAAGACGCGACAGGGCCGGTCGCGCTGGTCGGCGCCTCGATGGGCGGTGCCACAGCAATCTATGCGGTCGGCGAGCATGTCTGCGATCCCGCCGCAGTCGTTCTGGTCGACATCGTACCGCAGCCCGAAGAGGAAGGTGTCGACAGGATCAAGGCGTTCATGCGCGGGAATCCGGCGGGCTTTTCCTCGATCGAGGAGGCGGCGGACGCGGTCGCCGCGTACAATCCGAACCGGCCGCGGCCGACGAACATCGCGGGGCTGATGCGCAACCTGCGCGAACGGGACGGGCGGCTGTTCTGGCATTGGGACCCCCGCATCCTCGAAGACGCCGACCGGGATTTCCGTACCCAGCAGATGGTCGCCTATGCCGCGGACCTGGTGATGCCGACGTTGCTCGTACGCGGCCTCGCCTCGGACGTAGTCAGCGATGACAGCATCGCACGCTTCCGCGCGGTATTGCCGACGCTCACTGTCGTCGATGTGAGCGGCGCTGGGCATATGGTCGCGGGCGATCGCAACGATGCGTTCAACGCTGCTGCCATCGGCTTTCTCCGGCGGCACATGCCGCCGCGCAAGTGAGGAAGTCGATATGGGGAAATCCGATCTGCCGCTGAATGGTCAGACCGCGCTGGTAACGGGGGCGTCGTCGGGGATCGGCCGTCGCTTTGCGGCGATCCTGGCGGCGGTGGGGGCGAAGGTGGTCGTCGCCGCCCGGCGCACCGATCGACTGGCGGCGCTCGTCGCGGAAATCGAAGGGGAGGGCGGCATGGCCGCAGCCGTCGAACTCGATGTCGCCGACCCCGACAGCATCGCGGCCGCGATTGATGCGGCAGAGCGCGCGTTCGGACGGATCACCATCCTGATAAACAATGCCGGCGTCGCCGATGTCGCGGATGCGACCGACATCGGGCTTGCAGCGATCGACCATATGACAACCGTCAATCTGCGCGGTCCGTTTCTGCTCGCTCGCGAAGTGGCTAGGCGGCTGATCGCCGATGGCGCGCCGGGGCGGATCGTCAACGTATCGTCGATCGTCGCTTACACCTATGATGGTCACGTCCCGGTCGCCTATTACGCGATGACGAAAGCGGCGATCGTGCGCATGACCGAGGTCCTGGCGGTCGAATGGGCGAAGTACTTCATCAACGTGAATGCGATCGCACCGGGCTTCGTCGTCACCGAGATGAACCAGGAGGTCGTCGAGGAAAAGGGCGTGGCGTTGGCCAGCCGGCGCGCGCGCGGACGGCTGACTCAACCGGCCAATCTGGACTCGACGCTGCTCTATCTGGTGTCGCCCGACAGCGGGTACGTCACCGGCTCGTGCATTCGCCTGGACGATGGCCAGATGCCGCGGTGAAGGAAGTTAATCGATCGGTTGGCGTTGTGCTGCGTGCGTTCGAATGGGAGATGGCATGATTGGGGTCGATGTCGATCTGGCGGGGCGCATCGCGCTTGTTACCGGCGCGTCCTCGGGGATCGGCAGACAGCTTGCGCTAAGCCTGGCGCGCGGCAAGGCGCGTGTCGTGCTGGCGGCGCACCGAACCGGGCTGCTCGACGCCGTCAAGGCCGACATCGAGGCGGCCGGAGGCGAAGCGCTGTCGGTCGCCATGGACGTGTCGGACGAGGGCTCGATCATCGCCGCGTTCGATGCCGCCGAGGCGGCCTTCGGATCGGTTGACAGCGTCGTCGCCAATGCCGGGCTGGCGATCGGCGGCAGCGCCCTGGGCATCAAGGCGGAGGATTTCGACCGTGTGGTCGACGTCAACCTGCGCGGCGTGTTCCTTACCGCGCGTGAGGGCGCGCGACGCATGATCGCGTCCGGCGCGCCCGAGCGTGGCCATGGCCGGATCGTGCTGATTTCCTCGATCACCGCCAATTACGTGACGGCCGGACAGGTAACCTAT
Organism: Sphingomonas sp. 67-36; assembly: GCA_001897375.1. Classification (GTDB taxonomy): domain Bacteria; phylum Pseudomonadota; class Alphaproteobacteria; order Sphingomonadales; family Sphingomonadaceae; genus Sphingomonas. The sequence continues at coordinate 23,367 of MKSU01000001.1, forward strand.
TCTGCAAGCAAGGCCGCGGTCCAGCAGATGGGCCGCGTGATGGCCAAGGACTGGGCGGGCAAGGGCGTCAACGTCAACGTCGTTTGCCCCGGTTACATCCGCACCGACCTGAACGACGATTATCTCGACCGCGACAAGGGCCGGACGATGATCGCTGGTTTTCCGCGCCCGCGCGTCATGACGATCGACGTGCTCGATCCAATGATCCTGTATCTCTGCTCGGACGCGAGCGCACAGGTGACGGGCAGCGTCTTCACGATCGATGACGGTCAGTCGTTATGATCAAGATGATCTTTTGCCTGCGGCGTAAGCCCGGCCTGACCCGCGAGGAGTTCCAGCGATATTGGCTCGAGGAGCACGCGCCCAAGGTGCGGGCAGCCGTCGAGAAGATCGGCATGGTCCGCTACGTCCAGTCGCACAGCCATGACAGCGCGATGGGTGCGGCTGCCGCCCGCGCCCGGGGCACGGCCGACGAGTATGACGGGGTCATGGAAGGCTGGTGGGAATCCGAGGAGCAAGCGCGCGCTGCCTTCGTCGCCAATGGGCCGGACGCCGCGCTCATGCTGCTCGACGACGAGCGCCGCTTCATCGACCTCGAACGCTCCACGATCTTCATGACGCGGGAGCACGTCATTTTTTGAACCGATGACGCGCGTTCGGCGGCGCGGGCAGTGGGAAGGAGTGCAGGATGGATTTCGACAGCCGCTACGTCATGACGATCGACGGCGCCGACGCGATGGGCGAGGGCACGATCGACGTGATCAATCCGGCGACCGGCCAGCCCTTCGCCGCCGCGCCGCGCGCGACCGCCGCCGACGTCGACGCGGCGGTGGCCGCGGCGCGCAGGGCGTTGCCTGCCTGGCGCGGGTTGGCGATGGCGGAGCGCAAGGCCAAGCTGGTCGAGATGGGGAACGCCATCGCCGCGAATGCCGCGGAGCTGGCGGCGCTGTTCACGCGCGAACAGGGACGGCCGCTGGCGATGGCGCTGGGGGAAATCAAGCAGTCCGCTTATTGGCTGAAGGCGACGGCGAAGCTCGACCTGCCCGTCGACGTGACCGAGGACGGCGATACGCGCCGCGTCGAAGTGCATCACGAGCCGCTCGGCGTCGTCGCGGCGATCGTACCGTGGAATTTCCCGGTCCTGCTGGCGATCTGGAAGATCGCGCCGGCCTTGCTCGCCGGGAACACGATGGTGGTGAAGCCGTCGCCGTTCACGCCGCTGTGCACGCTCAAGCTCGGCGAGCTGTTCCGCGACATCCTGCCGGCGGGCGTGTTGAACGTCGTCAGCGGCGGGGATGAGCTCGGCCCGCTGATCACCGCGCATCCGGGAATCGACAAGATCAGCTTCACGGGGTCCACCGCGACTGGGAAAAAGGTGATGGAATCGGCGGCGCGCGACCTCAAGCGGATCACGCTCGAACTCGGCGGCAACGACGCGGCGATCGTCCTGCCCGACTGCGATGTCGACGAGATCGCGACGCAAATCTTCTTCGGTGCATTCTACAATAGCGCGCAGGTCTGCATCGCCACGAAGCGGCTCTACATCCACGAGGACATTTATGACGCGCTGCGTAACCGGCTGCACGAGATGGCGCAGCGCAGCGTCGTCGGCGACGGCGCGGCGGAAGGCACGACCTTCGGCCCGATCCAGAACGAGCCGCAATATCGGCGCGTGCTGGCGCTGATGGAGGAGGCGCGGGCGAACGGCCTGACGCTGCTGCAGGGGAGCGACGTGCCGCAACGGGGCTATTTCGTGCCGCTGACGCTGGTCGACAATCCGCCCGAAGACAGCGGCGTGGTGCAGGAGGAGGCGTTCGGACCGATCCTGCCGTTGCTCAGGTTCAGCGACCTCGACGAGGTGATCGATCGCGCCAATGCGTCCGAATACGGGCTGGCCGGCGCGGTCTGGTCCAAGGATATCGATGCGGCCATCGCGGTGGCGCGGCGAGTCGAGACAGGCACGGTGTGGATCAACCAGAACATGCAGAGTACGCCGTTCACGCCCTTTGCCGGGTTCAAACAGTCGGGCTTTGGGGTTGAGAACGGCCTGCCTGGCCTGCTCGAATTCACGCAGCCCAAGGCGATCTACATTCCGAAGGCCGGTGCGCAGGTGCCGTCGATGGTCGCGCCGGCGGGTAATCGATGATGCGCGCCCGAACACACGCCCGTCATCATCGGCATCGGCGAATGGATCGATCGTCCGACGAGCGCGGCTGACGCGCTGGAGCCGGTCGAGCTGATGGCCCAGGCGCTCCGTCAGGTGGATGAGGATGGCGGCGGCAAGTTGCTCGACCGCCTGGATTCGATCGAACTGATAGGGCTGATCAGCTCGCCATACGAGGATCCGGTGGCGTTGCTGTGCAAGCGGCTCGGCATCGATCCGCCGCGCAAGGTCAATGCCAGCATGGGCGGCGAGATGACCATGCGGCTGATCCACGACGCGGCGATAGCGATCGCCAAGGGCGAGATCGGCGCGGCGGCGATCGTCGGTGGCGAAGCGATGAACGCGCGCAACAAGGCGAAGAGGAGCCGCGAGAAGTTCCCCTGGACGCCGGCCGCCTCGCGGGAAGCAGCGGTTCGTTTTCCGTCGAGCAGCTATGCGATGAGCGAGCTCACCAGGACGCTGGGCGTGCGCGATCCGGCACAGATCTATCCATTCTACGAAATGGCGACGCAGGCGGTCTGGGGTCAGACGCCGGCCGAGGCGCAGCGGATATCGGCCGGGCTGTGGGCCGAATATGCCGACGTCGCCGCCAGGAACCCGTCGGCCTGGATCAAGGATGCGCCGAGGGCGGCGCAGATCGCCGAGGTGACGGCCGACAACCGCATCGTCAACTGGCCCTATCCTAAATCGATGGTCGCCAATCCCAGCGTGAACATGAGCGCAGCGGTGATCGTCACCAGCTTCGCCGTGGCGCGGGCCAATGGCGTACCGGACGATCGGCTGGTCCATATCTGGGGTGGCGCGGCAGCATCCGAAGCGGAGGATTATCTACAGCGCGACGGCTACGCGCACAGCACCGCACAGGCCGTCGCGCTCGACGGGGCGGTCGAACTGGTCGGCGGCGATGTCCGGACGTTCGGCCCGATGGAGCTTTATAGCTGCTTCCCCGTGGTTCCCAAGATGGCACTGCGCAATCTCGGGATCGAGCAGGGCACCAAGGTGCCACCGTCACCGGCGGGCTGTCCTTTTTCGGCGGCCGTTGAACAATTACATGACCCACGCCGTATGCGCGATGGTCAGGGAGTTGCGCGCCCATCCCCGGGAAATCGGCTTGCTGTACGGGCAGGGCGTTATGTGAACAAGCATCACAGCCTGGTGGTCGGCGTCGAGCCGCCCGCAACGCCGCTGGCGCTCGATTGTGCGGTGCAGGGGGCGGCAGATGCCGCGCGTGGGCCGGTGCCCAACCTCGTCGAGGATTATACCGGTCCTGCCGTGATCGAGACCTATACGATCACCTATGGCCGCGACGGCGCGCCGATCGACGGTATCGTGATCCTTCGCACCCCTGCCAATAGTCGGACGACGGCTCGCATCCCCGCGACCGACGCCGAGACGATGAAGGTGCTGCAATCGACAGAAGCCTCGGCGATTGGCACCGCGGGCCATGTCCGGATCGACGCGTTCGGCAAGCCGGTATGGGAAGCCGGCTCCTTGATCGCTCCCGGCGACCGGCCGCGCCGCTATTGCCGGGTCGAGCGCGAGGGGCCGCTGACGATCGTCACGATCGACCGCGCGGAGGCGATGAACGCGTTGAACCCTGCCGCGAATGCCGAGTTCGCGGAAATCTTCGACGCCTTTGCCGCCGATCCGGACCAGTGGGTCGCGATCATCACCGGAGCGGGCGACAAGGCGTTCTGCGCCGGCAACGACCTGAAGGAAACGTCGCGCAATCTCGCGCGTGGGGCGCCGCTCGAAACGCCGGTGAAAGGCTATGCCGGCCTGACCTCTCGATACGATCTGGACAAGCCGGTGATCGCTGCGGTCAACGGCGTCGCGATGGGCGGCGGCTTCGAGATCGCGTTGGCTTGCGATCTGATCGTCGCGTCAGACACTGCGGTATTCGCCTTGCCCGAGCCCAAGGTGGGACTCGCCGCGCTGGCCGGCGGGCTGCTGCGCCTGCGGCGTCAGATAGGCCTCAAACAGGCGATGGGGATGATCCTGACAGGGCGCAGCGTCAGCGCGGCGGAAGGGCGCGAGTTGGGCTTCGTCAACGATGTAGTGCCCGCCGCCGACCTGCTGTCGGCCGCGCGGCGCTGGGCGGATCTGATCTTCGCGTGCAGCCCGATGTCGATCCGCGCGTCGAAACAGATCGTCCAGCGCGGGCTCGACGAATCGCTCGATGCGGCCGACCGCGCGCATCTGCACTGGCCGGCGGTAAAGGCTCTGTTTCGCTCCGCCGACATGCGCGAAGGGCCCGCGGCCTTCGCGCAGAAACGCAAACCCAATTGGACGGGGCACTGATATGATCAAGACGCGTTTCACGGATCTGTTCGGCGTCGAGCACCCCATTGCACAGGGTGGCATGCAATGGGTCGGCACGGCGCCGCTCGTCGCCGCCGTCGCCGAGGCTGGGGTTTTGGGCTTCCTCGCCGCGCTGACCCAACCCAGCCCGAGGAGCTAGTACGCGAAATCGCCCGCACGCGCGAGATGACCGACAAGCCGTTCGGCGTGAACCTCACCATCCTCCCGGCGATCAACCCGCCGCCTTATGCCGAATATCGCGCGGCGATCATCGAAAGCGGCATCAAGGCGGTCGAAACCGCAGGTTACAAGCCCCAGGAGCATGTCGACGCGTTCAAGGTCGCGGGGGTCAAGGTGATCCACAAATGCACCGCCGTGCGTCACGCGCTGTCGGCGGAGCGGATGGGTGTCGACGCGATCTCCATCGACGGATTCGAATGTGCCGGGCATCCGGGCGAGGACGATATTCCCGGGCTGATCCTGATCCCGACGGCAGCGGACAAGGTCACGGTGCCGATGCTGGCATCGGGCGGATTCGGCGACGGACGCGGTCTCGTGGCCGCGCTGGCATTGGGGGCCGACGGGATCAACATGGGCACGCGATTCTGCGCCACGCGGGAGGCGCCGATCCACGACAACATCAAGCAGGCCATCGTGGCCAACGACGAACGTGCGACCGAGCTGTTGTTCCGCAGCTATCGCAACACCGCGTGCGTGGCGAAGAACAGCATAGCCATGGAGGCGGTGCGGATCGAACGGTCCGGCGAACCATTCGAGGCGATCGCCCATCTCGTGAAGGGCGCGCGGGGACGCGAAGGGCTGCTGAGCGGCGATCCCGAGCGTGGTATCTGGACAGCCGGCATGATCCAGGGGCTGATCCACGACATTCCCAGCGTCGCGGAGTTGATCGATCGCATCGTCGGCGATGCCGAGGCGCTGATCAGGCAACGGCTGAACGGGCTGATCGCGGTTTAGGAATCCTCGAGCGTCTGCGCGATGAGCAGCTTCATCACCTCCGTGGTGCCGCCATAGACGCGCTTCACGCGCACGTCCTTGTAGAGCTGCGCAATCGAATATTCGTTCATGTAGCCGTAGCCGCCGAAGAATTGCTGGCAACGGTCGACGATCGATTGGGCACGTTCCGAGGTTCAGTATTTGACCATGCTCGCCGTCGCCGCGTCCAGCGTGCCGGCCATGTGCTTTTCGATGCAATCGTCGACGAACAGGCGGGCAATGGTTGCTTCGGTCTTGCAGTCGGCGAGCACGAACTGCGTGCTCTGGAAATAGAGAATACGCTTCCCGAACGCTATCCGTTCGCGAACATAATCCAGCATCCGGTCCATCGCGGTTTCGATCGCGGTCATGCACTTGATCGCGATGAGCAGCCGCTCGGCGAGCAATTGCTGCATCAACTGGGCCATGTCCTTGCCTTCGACGCCGCCGAGGATATTGTCCGACGGTACCTGCACATCGTCGAAGAACAGTTCGGACGTGTCGGCGATCTCCATTCCGATCTTGTCGAGATTGCGGCCCCGCGAATAGCCGGGCGCGTCCCCGGTTTCGACAACGACGAGCGAGATGCCTCTGCTGCCCGCGTTCGGATCGGTCTTGGCGACGACGATCACTAGATCGGCGGTCTGGCCGTTGGTAATGAACGACTTTTGCTCGTTGACCGCGTAGCCGTTGCCCGAGGACGTCGCGGTGGTGCGGACACCTTGCAGGTCGGATCCCGCGCCCGGTTCGGTCATGGCGATGGCGGCGACGGTCTGCCCCGACACGATGCCCGGGAGCCAGCGCCTTTTCTGTTCCTCGGTCCCGTATTTCTGGATGTGTCGGCGAGGTAGCGCGCGACCGACTCGTCGAACATGACGAGTTCTTCGTCCATCCAGCGCGCCGGTTTGTCGAACATCCCCGGCATAGCGCGGTGCCATCCGGATGCCGCCGTCGAGGCGCACGTCCTCGCCATTGAAATAGCCGAATTCGATCATCGTCAGCGCGAGCCGGGTATATTCCTCCGGATTGCCGAGGCGCTTGGGGAAGGGAACCGACGCCGCCAGCGCATCCTTTACGGGTTGCGGCGCGCTGTTCATCAACGGCGTGTTGAAGATGCCGGGAAGGATCGTGTTGACGCGGATGCCCTCGCTCATCAGGTCGCGTGCCATCGGCAGCGTGAGGGCGACGACGCCGCCTTTCGACGCCGAATAGGCGGCTTGGCCCATCTGGCCGTCCTCCGCGGCGACCGAGGCGGTAATGACGATGGCACCACGATCCTGATCGTCCGACAGCGTGTCGAGCGTCAGCATACCGGCGGCCGACAGCGAGGCACAGCGAAACGTGCCGACCAGATTGATCTGGATGACGCGATCGAACATGTCGAGCGGGAAGGAGTTGATCGAACGTCTTCCTTCGCGCGGCTCGCGGTTTTGATCGCTGCGCCGACGCCCGCACAACAAACCAGCACGCGTTTCTGCCCATGCGCCGCACGCGCTTTCTCGAAGGCGGCGACGACGCTGCCCTGATCGGTTACGTCGACCTGGCAGAAGATGCCGCCGATGTCAGCCGCAACGGCTTCGCCCTTGTCGGCTTGGAGATTGAAGATCGCCACCTTCGCGTCTTTTGCGGCGAGCGCACGCGCCGTCGCCTCGCCCAATCCGGAAGCGCCGCCGGTGACGACTGCGGCGATATTCTCGTTCAGTTCCATTGCTTGCCCCTGTTCGTTGAAATTCAGGCGTCGATACGCTCGACGATGATCGCGGGCGCCATGCCCCCGCCGCGCACATGGTGACGAGGCCGTAGCGGTCGCCGGTACGCTCGAGTTCATCGACGATCGTGCCGATGAAGATCGCGCCGGTCGCGCCGATCGGATGACCCAGGGCGATCGATCCGCCGTTGACGTTGACCTTCGAGCGATCGAGGTCGAGATCGCGCATGAATTTCTCCGCGACGACGGCAAAGGCCTCGTTGATCTCCCACAGGTCGATATCGTCGACAGTCAGCCCGGCGCTCTTCAATACCTTGCGCGCGGCGGGGACGGGGGCGTTGAGCATCAGGGTAGGATCTTCCCCGACATCGGCGGTGGCGACGATCCTCGAACGCGGCTTCAGACCGTGCTTTTCGGCATAGTCGCGCGAGGCGATGAGCACCGCGGCGGCACCGTCGGCCACCCCCACGAGCTACCCGCATGATGGACGGGGACGATATCGAGATCGGGGTAGCGCCGGTTGATCTGCTTGCGAAAAGTCGTGCCCTGTTCGTCATAGAACATGCCCAGCAAGGTGGTGAAGGCGGGATTGAGCGCGGCCAGTCCTTCCGCCGTGGTTTCCGGCCGGGGATATTCATCGCGATCGAGCACCACATTGCCGTCGGCGTCGCGCACCGGAACGATCGACTTGTCGAACCGGCCCGCGGCAATCGCCGCCGCGGCTTTGCGCTGGCTGTCGAGACCGACCGCGTCGAGCGCTTCGCGGACGATTCCCTCCATAGATGCGATCGCGTCGGCGCAGACTCCCTGGTGCGATTGTGGGTGCAGCGCGCCCAGTGTTTCGTTGTGCGAGCCCATCAAGGTGAGTAGCTGTCTGGTCGCAGCATCCTGCGCGGCGATCGCGCCGGTATAGCTCATCATCTCGGTCCCGCCGGCGATGACCAGATCTTCCATCCCGCTCATCACCTGCGCAGCGGCGAAATTGACCGCCGTGATGCCGCCGCCGCAAAAGCGGTCGAGGGTCACGCCGCTGACGGTGTTGTCATATCCAGCGGACAAGGCGGCCATCCGCGCGAGGTCGCCGCCTGCTTGCCGCGCTGGGTCGAGGTCGACCAGATGACGTCCTGTACGTCGGCAGTGTCGAGATTGTTGCGATCGGCGATCGCGCGCAACACCGTCGCCGCCAGTTCCTGCGGGTGGATGTGGGCGAGCGCGCCCTTGCCGACCTTGCCGATACCGCGCGGCGTGCGGACGGCGTCGATGATGAGTGCTTCTGCCATGGTTTTCTCTTGATCGAGGAGATGCGGATAAAGTTGATCGAATGATTAACTTTGCGGCTGGCGCTCAATGGGATGCGTTGAGCCAGATGCCGGAAGGATCGAGTTCGTAGCGTTCTTGGTATACGCCCGGGATCGCGCGAGGCGGCGAGTTCTCCAGCAATCCGCGGCCCGGACGGCCCTCGAAATCGAAGCTGGCCAGCGCATGGACGCAGAATTTGCCGTGAAGGAACGGATAGATGCTTTCGGGTCCCGAAGTCGTGCCGGTAAACCGGAACAGGCGGCCATCCTCGTCCTTCACGCGAAAGTCGCAGGCGCTGGGCGTCATCCAGTCGTCACGGATGCCGAAACCGGTTTCGTAATCGTCGGTCAGCTTGCGGAGCTTACCGTCGACGGCGACGTAGCCGAGCAGATGCTTGCTCCCGCCATCGAGGCTCATGACTGGAAAGGCTTGGACGAACGTCTCGGGATCGAATGCGGCGAAAATCCACTTGGAGGCCGGAAAGTGATTTTTCCGTTCGCCCCAGCTATGATCCATATAGCCATAGGCATCGACGTCGACGCGGCCGCCATCGGTTTCGATAAAGCCGGTGGCGTGGCCGATCGCGTTGTAATGACCGGCCGCGAAACTCGCACCTTTGACCGCCGAATGGATCATGATCGGCCAGAAGAACGGCCGCCAGGTCACTTCCATGCGATAGTTGGGGCGATCGACGCTGAGGCGATATTCCTCCATCGGGCGGATCGTCTCGAAGCGGAGTTCTGCGACGACCGTATTGTTTACGTCGCCCGCGGGCATTGGCTGTCCGGGGCGGAATTGCTTGTCGTCGAGCACCAGCGTCTGCGCCGAAGTCCAGTAATAGGCGTTGCCGTGTCCGAGATGGGGATGGCGGCCGATCCGGTAGTAGCCGATCACGCCGTTTTTCGCGTCGCACATCATGAAGAACGCGCTTTCCTGCCACCATTGCTGATCGGTCGATACGTGATTGGCATGGTCGCCGATCAGAGCCGGCTCGAACGCGCTGCTCATATGAAGACGCATGGAAACTCCAGCATGGGCTGTTGCGCGCAAGATCGCGCGCCGCATGTTTTGCATACGGCACCGCTTGCGGGTATTGCAAGCTAACTAATCGTTCGACTAACATTTTTGGCGGGCAGGGGTGGGCCTGTTTCGCAAGGGAGAGTGGCGGCGATGCAATATGATCTGATCGGCCGGACAGGCGTCATGGTGTCGCGCATGTCGCTGGGGGCCTGGACATTCACCGATAACGATCAATCGATGCCGCATGTCTCGAAAGTCGATCCGGCGTTGGCCGACCGGCTGGTCGGCGAAGCGATCGACGCCGGGATCAATTTCTTCGATACCGCAGATCGCTACGCCAATGGTGATTCGGAGATTGTCCTCGGCCGAACGCTGAAGGCGCGGCGCAACGACGCGTTGATCGCGACCAAGGTGGGCATCCGCAATGGCAGTGCCCTGACGGCCACCGGCCTATCGCGACGGCACATTCGCATGGCGCTCGAAGCCAGCCTGAAGCGGCTGGGAACCGATTGGATCGACTTCTACATCGTCCACCGCGACGACCCCTTCACACCGATCGAAGAGACGCTGGCTGCGCTCGACGAAGTCGTCCGCGCAGGCCTCGTACGCTATATCGGATTTTCGAACTGGCCGGCCTGGAAAGCTGCCGCGGCAATCACCCTGCAACGGGCCAATGGGCTCGCCGAATTCTGCCACGGCCAGGTCCATTACTCGCTGGTCAGCCGCGACGTCGAATATGATTATCTACCGATGGCGCGCCACTTCGGCATCGGCACGACGGTTTGGAGCCCGCTGGCGATGGGCTTCCTGAGCGGCAAGACCTCGAGCAGCCAAGGGGGCGAGCCGCCGCGGCACGAAATCCACAATTTCATTCCGTTCGCGGAGGATATCGGCGCCGCGACGATCGCCAGCCTGCGTGCCATCGCCGATTCCCGCGGCGTGTCGCCGTCGCAGGTCAGCCTGGCATGGCTGCTGGCAAAGCAGGTCAGCTCGGTGATCCTCGGCGTTACCAAGCAAGCTCATTTGCACGATAGCCTGAAGGCGATCGATCTCACGCTGACGCCGGGCGAACTCGCCGAACTCGACCGGGTGAGCGCGATCCGGCCTCCCTATCCGTTGTGGCACAACCTCAAGGTCGGAGATCCGCCGGCCAGCAAGGCGATGGCCCACCGCGCCGGCCGCTGAGGCGAGGAAATGCCGCTGGCGATGGCCGCCGGCGGCGCGATGTCCGGCAATGATCAGCTCAACTGTGCTTCGAGATTGTCGTGGAACAGCCGAATCGTCTGCTCGAGGCCGCCGAGCAGGATATGGCTGACCGCACCCGTTTCGAGTCCCTGCTGGCCAAGCGCGGCGGCGCGGAAATCCTCGCCGTCGAACACCTGGTCGATCAGGTCGAACGATCGCTGGTAATGGCTTTCCCGCTCGGGCGTTTCGGCCGGCCCGTCAGTCAACATGATCAGTTCGACGCTGGATTTGCCGGTCGCCCGGGGGACCATGAACATCAGGCTGACATAGGTCGGACTGGTGATCAGAATCCCGTTTGGGAAGAGCTGATAGGCAATCACGGTCTTGTTGCGGACGGAACCGTAGGTCGTGCCGACCTGCTGATCGAAATTGCCGCGCGCCGTCATCATACGGATGTGCGGGCCGACCGGCTGGAACATCATCGGCGTTTCGGTGAAGAACTTGCCCGCCGATTGTGCGTGCAGCCGCGTGACGTGATAACCCTCCAGGAACGCGTCCACGATCAGCTTCCAATTGGCTTGCACCTCGTACGTCTTCGACGCGAAAATGTGCATCCGGTCCAGGCCGATGCCGGCCAGGTCGCGGGCCAATGGCCCCGTGACGGTCGAGAAGTCGTAGATACGATGCTGATCGAGCCCGACCCAGATCAACCCGCCGGCCTCGGCGCTGGGCAGCTCGATCAAATTATGCGCCGCGCGATCGAAGTCGGTGAAGCTGTTCTGCCGCGGTACGCCGACGAGCTCGCCGTTCAACGCATAGGCCCAGGCGTGATACGGGCAGACGAGGCGCGGGGCGCTGGTCGGTTCGCGCTCTTCGCACAGCAGGGTGCCGCGGTGGCGGCAGACGTTGAGAAACGCTCGTGCGACGCCGTCCTTGGCGCGGGTCACGATGATCGGCTGGCCGTAAAGGTCGCGGCGCGCGACCATCCCCGACTTGATCAACGCCGAGGCAGCGATCGGAACCGGGCAGTTCTGGAATATCTCATCCCATTCGCGGTCGAAACGGTGCGAATCGATATAGGCGCTGGCGTGGACGCCGGATCGGTCCGTCGGAAACTCGGGCTTGTTCGGGTCCGGCAGCTCGCGCAGCATCGCGACCTGATCTTCCGTCAGCACACATTCGCCCAGATCGCTCACCGGCCCCTCCTTCTCATGTTTGCGACGCGCCTAATTAACAATGATACAAAAACTGTATCATGACAAGTTCGGGCTTGGCAATGCCCTCTTGGCTTGATCTCTCCACGCACATCGCCAAGAACGATGCGCGCCGTGACCAGCGGCGGAGGGATATTGGAGACGGCATGGCGGCGCGCAAAGCAGGGGACCGGGCCAAATCCGACGATCTGCCGACCATGGATCGCATTGTCGCCGCCGCCTATCGGTGTTTCGACAAGTTCGGCATCCGCAAGACGACGATTGACGACGTGGCCGGCGCATCGGGGCTCTCGCGGCCGACCATCTATCGCTATTTCGCCGGCAAGGACGATATCGTGCGCCACATCTGCGCGCTCGAAATCCGCAAGGTGAACGACGAGTTGCGCCGCCGGATCTCGCGCGCTGGCAGCTATGTCGACCTGCTAACCGAAAGCCTGCTGCTAACCACGCGGATCGCGGCCGGGAACGAATTCATTCGCATCCTCATCGAGACGTCGGACATCACGTCGCGCGGCGCCCATCCTGATTCGGCGGACTATCCGGAGGTGCGTTCGGTCTGGCACAGCCTGCTGCAGCAGGGGATCAGGTCGGGCGAACTGGCCGACGATCTGTCGAAGGAGGACATCGCGGCCTGGTTGGCGCTGTCCGAGACGATGCTGCTGATGAAGGTCGACGCGGTCGCCTATACCGATGCCCAGTTGCGCGCCTTTATCAAGCGCTTCGTCGTGGCGCCAATCGTCGCCGATCCGGCCGTGATCTGCGGGCAGCGGGCGAAACCGGGAAAGCGGGCGTCCGACTAGCATAAGGGCGCGGAAGTCCCGTTGGACGCAGCGGCGACTCTCGCCGCCCGTCACTGTGTCACTTGGTCACTTGACACAGGACAAATGACACTTCACGATAATTGTAAATCGACCGAAGATCGATCGACCCGAGATTCGCCAGGAGGGGTTGCGTGCCGACCATCGAGATCCCCAACCATGTTCCGGCCGAACGGGTCTTCGATGTCGATCTGTTCGACGATGCGTTGACGACCGATGCGCACACCCGGCTCGCCGAATTCCGGGGTTGCTATCCGGATGTGTTCTACACGCCGCGCAATGGCGGGCACTGGATCGTGCAGCGCCAGGACCTGATCAACGCGGTGGTCAGCAGGACCGACCAATTTTCCTCTCGCCAGCAGCAATTGCCGCCGATCGAACCGGCGATCGAGCTGTTCCCGCTCACGCTGGATCCGCCCGAAAGCATTCCGTACCGGCTTGCTCTCATGCGGCATTTCGGGGCGAAGCATATCAACGCGATGAAGGACGACATCCGCGCGCTGACCATCGACCTGCTCGACCGGATCGATCCGGGCCAGCCGTTCGAATTCGTTCGCGCGCTGGGGGCCGGCCTCCCGGTCACGGTATTCATGAAGCTGATGGGCCTGCCGCTTGAGCAGTTCGACCAGTTCCGCAACCTGGTGATGGAATATTTCTCGCTGATCCCGGACGAGCGGCGCGTCGAATTGTACCTGCAGATCGACGGAATGATGAAGTCGTTGATCGACGAGCGGCGCACCAGCCCGGGTGACGACCTGATGAGCAGGCTGCTCGGCGAGGAGATCAACGGCGCCCCGTTCTCCGATGCGGACATGAACAAGGTCGCGAACCTTCTGTTCATGGCGGGAATGGATACGGTCGCGAACGCGGCGGCGCACATGTTCTATTACCTGTCGAGTCGGGCCGAGGTGCAGCGTGCGCTGGCCGCCGACAGCGATCTCATTCCCAAGTTCGTCGAGGAAAGCCTGCGCATGTACGGCGTGGTCAATACGCCGCGGCAAGTGCGCCGGGATACGGAACTCGACGGCGTCGCGATGAGGCGGGGCGACATGGTCGTCGCGATGCTGACCCTGGCCGGCCGCGACGAACGGATCGTCGACAATCCGGATGCCTTCGATCTGTCCAGGACGTCGCATCCGCACATGACGTTCGGCGGCGGGCCGCATGTCTGCGTCGGCCAGCATCTCGCGCGGCTCGAACTTCGCATCCTGGTAGAGGAGTGGTTCAAACGGTTCGGCGCGTTCCGCGTCGAGCCGGGGTTCGACGTCAAATTCCATCCCTGGATCGTCATCCAGTTGGCCAATTTGCGCCTTCAGGTCACCGAGATGGCGTCGGCGGGACGCGAGCTCGAAACGGCCTGATCGCGTCTATATTTACACTTGGAGCTGGGATGACCATGGCATCGTCCGTCGCAAATGAGCGCGTGATTCCGACGCTGGATAGCCTGACGCCGGGGCAGATCAACGCCATTCGCCGTATTCCGCCGCACGAGGCCGCCAAGCCGACGCCGGCGAACGTAACGCGTCCCACCTCGATCTTCTTCAGCGAGGAGCGCTACGCACAGGAGCAGGCGCGGATTTTCCGCCGGTTGCCGGTGCCGGTCATGCTGTCGGCGGCGTTGGCGCCCGGCGTCGCGATCGCCAATGACGCCTATGGCATCTCGCTCATCCTGACGCGCACCAAGAACGGCACCGCGCGCGCTTTCCTCAACACCTGCCAGCACAAGGGTTCAAAGCTTCTCGAGGACGAGCAGCCGCACAAGGTCCCTCGCCTGGTCTGCCCGTTCCACGCCTGGAGCTATGGGCTGGATGGCGAACTGGTCGGTGTCCCGAGACAGGAAATCTTCTCCGATTTCTGCAAGGCGAACTACAAATTGGCGGAGCTACCCTGCCGCGATGCCGGCGGGTTCATCTGGGTCCATCTCGACCGGCATTCGGCAGGCGATTTCTCGACCCTGAACGGCGAGATCGTGGGGGACCTAGAGGCGCTCAACCTCCACCACATGCATGTCTATCACCAGGAAAGCTTCGACCTGAAGGCCAATTGGAAACTGGTGCTCGAGCCATTCATGGAGCCTTACCATGTTCAGCGCCTGCATGCGAAATCGGTCGCACCGCTGTTTGCCGACGTGCCGAGCGTCGTCGACATGCTCGACCACCATATCCGCATCATTACCGGCAAGGTTCAGTTCGAACCGGCGATCCTCGACGTGCCGGGCGAGAACATCCATAAAACGGTGACGCACGCTTACATCGTGTTCCCGAACATCTCGATCATCACCAGCCCCTATTACATCAGCGTGATGATCATCGTGCCGCAGGGCGTCGACCGCTCGCGCGTCGAATATTCGATGCTGACACGCGAAGCGCCGGACAATCCGAAGGCTCATCAACTCTTCGCCGATTCCTTGAGGATCGTGCTGGATGTCTTCGGCAACGAGGATTTCCGCGCGGCGGTTATCTCCCAGGCCGGGCTGGCCGCGGGCGGGCTCGACAAGATGACCTATGGCGGCCTCGAGGACGTGATTCCCAAATATTATGAAGTGTTGGAAGCCGAACTGGGTTGATGAGAGGATTGGCGCGCGCATGCCGAATACGATCGATGGCGTTCTTGACTGGTGGGCGGCGAACCGCGCGGAAGTTGCCGCGGTCAGGTCGGGCGACGACACACTGAACTATGCCGAGTTGCGCCAATGGTCGCTGCACGCCGCGGCGTTTCTCGCGGAGCGGGGGCTGACGGCTGGCGACCGGCTGTGCATCCAGGCGCCGAACAGCTTCGAATATATCGCGGCGATGCTCGGCGCGATCCGGCTCGGAGCCATCGCCGTGCCGATAAACCCGCGCATCCATCCGCGCGAGCGCAACGACCTGATCGGCGATTTCGAGCCCCGACTGCTGATCGTCGACACGGCTGCCGACGCCGGGGCGTTGCCCGAGGATGTGCAGGCCCTGCCGATCGAAGCGATCCGCGCGCTGCGGACGGCAAGCGGCGAGGCCGATCCGCCACGCGGCGTCGATGAGGACGCGATCGTGGGGATCATCTCCACCAGCGGATCGACCAGCCGGCCCAAGGGGGTGATGTATTCGAACCGCACGGTGATCGCCGCCGCCATGCAGATGCTGGTGCAGGAACCCTATTGCGGTGAGGGAGCGCGCGTACTGGTCTATCCGTCGATCAGCACGTCGGCCGGTTTCCTGCCGGTGTTCCAGATCCTAGTGTTCGGCGGCACGATCTATCTCGGCGGGGCGTTCGAGCCGGAGGCGGCGCTCAAGATCATCGAAAGCGAGCGCATCACGATGATGATGTGCTCGACCATCTTCTTCGAACATTGCGCGGCGACCTCGATCTTCCCGTCGACCGACGTGTCGAGCCTGCGCGCGGCACTGACGGGCGGGTCGCCGGTGTCGCGCGAGCTGCAGCGCGTGTGGACCGAAAAAGGTGCGGTGCTGCGGCAGATTTACGGGCAGACCGAATGCAGCGGCTTCGCGACGTTTCAGTCGGCCGAGGACTCGCGCACCTTCCCCGACAAGTGCGGCCGCGGCGGGCCGTTCACGGATATCGCCATCATGCGTGCCGACGGGACCCCTGCGCCCCATGGCGAGCCCGGCGAGATCCTGTTGCGCGGGCCGACGATCATGCGCGGCTACTGGCGCGCGCCCGAAGCGACGGCGGCGGTGCTCAAGGATGACTGGCTGCACACGGGCGATCTCGGCATGCTCGACGAGCGCGGCAATCTAAGCTTCATCGACCGGCTGAAGGACGTGATCAAATCGGGCGGCTATCAGATTTCGGCGACCGAGCTCGAGGCGATCATCAATGAGATTCCGGCGGTGGAATCGGTCGCGGTGATCGCCGTGCCCGACGAGCGGTTCGGCGAGACGCCGATGGCGATCGTCTATGGCCAGGGTAGCGTGACCATCGCCGACGTGCTCGAGCACTGCGGCAACTCGATCGCCCGGTACAAGATCCCGCGCTACGTCGTGATCGAGGACGCGCCGCTGCCGCGGCTGGCGACGGGCAAGGTCGCAAAGGCCGAAATCCGCAACAAGTACAAACATGCGCATGAGATGCTCGATCAAGTGCGCTGACATTTGACAATGTTTGTATCATTGTTCTAGACTTCCGGAATAGGAGACGGGATGTGACGGCGTTGTCGGGTCAGGTTGCCATCGTCACTGGCGCGTCGCGTCAGCGCGGCATCGGCCGGGCGACGGCGCTCAAGCTCGCCTCGCAGGGGGCGGTGGTCGTCGCGGTGGGGCGGCGCCGTGCTGCGGACGGGAGTCCGAGGCATGGCGTGGAAGCGGTGGCCGAAGAAGCGGGCGGCAAGGCGCTCTACTGCGACATCACCGAGCCGGATGAGGTCGAGCGGCTGGTCGATGATGTGCTCGCGGCGTTCGGGCGGATCGATATCCTGGTCAACAATGCCGGGTCATCCGATACCGCCGACCTGAAGCCGATCACGGAGCTCGATGACGCGGTGTGGAGCCGCGGCATGGCGACGAACGTCGAGGGAGCCTATCTGCTGACCAAGTTCGCAATGCGGCCCATGATCGCGCGGAAATCGGGGGCCATCGTCAACGTCGCCTCGCTGGCTGGGCGCCAGGGCATGGCCAATTACGGCGCCTATTGCGCGGCCAAGTTCGCCCTGATCGGACTTACCCAGCAGACGGCGCAGGAGGGTGGGCGGTACAATGTCCGCGTGAATTGCGTGTGCCCCGGCGCGACCGACACCGACATGCTGCAAGGTACGCTGGCACAATCGGCCGAACGCAGGGGCACCGATATTGCGGCGGTACGAGACGGCGTGGCGAAGAACACGGCGCTGCGGCGGATCGGCGCGCCTGAGGAACTCGCCGCGGCGATCGCGTTCTTCGCGGGCCCGGAAGCCAGTTTCATTACCGGTCAGACGCTCAACGTCTGCGGCGGACAGCGGATGGATTGAGCGCGGCGATGAGCGACATCCTTTACAATGTCGAAGGCGGCGTCGCGATGGCGCAGATCAACCGGCCCGAACGACGCAACGCGCTGACCACCGGCACGGCGAGCGAATTGTACGAGGTGCTGCTCAACGCTTCGCACGATTCCGCGGTTCGCGTGCTGGTGCTGCGCGGGGTGGGCAAGGATTTCTGCGCCGGAGCCGATATCGGTGCGGCGGCGAGCAAGGATGCGGGCGGCAAGGAACTGGACCGCGATATGCGGATCTACCAGATTTCCCGATTGCTCCATGAGATGCCCGCAGTGACGATCGCGGCGATCCGCGGCGGTTGCGCCGGCGCCGCGTTCGGCTGGGCGGCGGCGTGCGACCTGCGCATCGCCAGCGACGACGCGCGGATCAACACCGCGTTCCTCGATGTCGGCGTGGCGGGGGACATGGCGGGGCCCTGGTTCCTGTCGCGCCTCGTGGGCACCGGGCGCGCGCGGGAGATGTACCTGCTACCGGGCAAGTGGGATGCGGCAGCGGCCGAGCGGATCGGGCTGGTCAACCGTGCAGTCCCGGCGGACGCGTTCGAGGATGACCTGGCCGCGCTGACGACGCAGCTGGTACGGGCAGCGCCGCTGGCGCTGGCGGCGATGAAATCGAATTTCGTCGAGGCCGAGCGGCTCGGGCTCGACAGCTATCTTGCCCTTGAATCCGAGCGGCACGAGCGGTTGCTCCACTCCGAGGACCGTAAGGAGGCGTTTCGTGCCTTCCTTGAGAAGCGGCCCGGCCGATTCCAGGGCGCCTGAGCGATGATCCCCTATATCCTGGAGACAGTTTGTTGAGCGATACCGGCGACTTCCTCGCCACTGCCGACCAGCCTTTTTGGCGGGCGCTGGCGCAGGGGCGGCTGACGATGCAGCATTGCACCTGCGGTCAATGGCATTGGCCGGCAGTGTGGCGCTGCGGCGAATGCGGCCGATACGACCCGGCCTGGGAGGAGATCGCCTTTGCCGGCACCGTGTTCAGTTGGCAAACGAGCACGCACCGCTTTGGCGGGACCGAGGGGATTGCGGTGCCCTATACGTCGGTGCTGGTCGAAGTGGCCGGAACGGGAGGGCGGCGGCTGCTCGGGCTGCTCGAAGGCGGTGACGGCAGCGACATGGCAATCGGTCAGCCCGTGACCGGACGCATGGAGCCGGTCGAGGTGCGCGGGGAAATGGTCCCCGGCATTCGTTGGCAGGTAGCGGCATGAACGCGGCACGGGGCATGAAGGGCGCGGCGGCCGCGGCGGGGGTCGGTATCCTCCAGTTCAAGCGCGGCATGTCGCCGGTCGGCGAAGGCGGTGCGGTGGTGCGTGCGATCGTCGCAGCGTGCGAGGATGCTGGGCTCGACCCGTCCGAGGTCGATGGGTTCGTCTCCTATGGCGACGATCACAACCAGCCCGACCGATTGATGGGTGACCTGGGCACCAGGGAATTGCGCTTCACCACGGCCGTTTGGGGCGGCGGAGCCGGCGGGTTGCTGGCGGCGTTCGAGCTCGCCGGCATGGCGATTGCCACCGGGCAGGCCGAAGCGGTGGTCGTCTATCGCGCATTGGTCCAAGGGACCAACGGCCGGCTGTCGGCGGCCGTTGCGGCGCACCATCTGTCCAATCACATGGCGACGGCCGGCGTGGTCGCGCCGGCGCATATCTGCGGCCTCCGGGCACAGCGGATGATCGAGGAGCGGCATCTCCCGCAATCGGCGATCGAGGCGCTGGTCCGCGCGGATTATTATCATGCCTCGCGCAATCCGGACGCGGTCGCCTACGGCAATCATTTCACGCTCGACGATTATTACGCGTCGCGCCGCGTTGCTGGGCCGTTCCGGCTATACGATGCCTCGCGCGAGAATGACGGGGCAGGGGCGGTACTGATGGTATCCGCCGAGCGCGCGCGCGACCTCAGGAAAAAACCGGTCTATCTGCTCGCTGCCGCCAGCGGGGCGCACAAGGGCTGGGGCGACACGATCGAGAATGACGACGATTATAGCGCGACGGGTTTCAAATCGATCGCCCGGCGATTGTGGGAGCGTACCGGTCTCGGGCCGCGGGATGTCGATGTCACGCAGCT
Source organism: Sphingomonas sp. 67-36 (assembly GCA_001897375.1). GTDB lineage: Bacteria > Pseudomonadota > Alphaproteobacteria > Sphingomonadales > Sphingomonadaceae > Sphingomonas. Next base: position 43,101 of record MKSU01000001.1, read on the forward strand.
CTACGAGAATTTCAGCCATCAGGGACTGTCGGCGCTGGTCGATCATGGGTTGACGACATGGGAATCGATGGCCGAGGACGTGGTCTTTGAAAACCTGATCGCGCCGAGCGGGTGGATGCCGGTGAACACCAGCGGCGGCAACCTAGCACAGGGATTCATCCACGGCATCAACGTGGTGATCGAAGGCGTCCGGCAATTGCGCGGCGAATCCGCCAACCCCGTTCCGGATGCGAAAATCTGCCTCGTTACCGGCGGACCGGGGTCGCCGATCAACAGCTCGGCGCTTTTCGCCAATGAGCTGGTGTGACTTTACAATTGACGATCGATGTAAAGAAATTCAGGCTGACGGCATAATCAGGACAAGTGAGCGAGCAGGATGACGGTGACGGCGCAAAATCTCCAGCAAGACGATGAAGCGGCGGACCTGCTCGATTGGATAGCGCGGGCCACGGGCGCGAAAGATCTGGTTGCCGAACGGCCGGCACCGATGGGGCGCTCGCGCGATATCTGGACGATCGAGGGGCGCTATCCGGACGGGGCGCGCCTGTCGTCGGTGGTGCGGCACGAGGTCGGATCGGGGCCGTGGTCGGGTACGACCTTTACCCTCGCACGCGAGGCCAGCGTGCTTCGGTCGCTCCAGCCTACGCCGGTCAAGGTGCCCGCGGTGATCGCGGTATCGGACGACGGCACGCGCATCCTGATCGAACGCCTGGCGGGGACCGCCGAATTCAAGTTCGACGATCCGGCGATGCGCGCGAGCACGATCGACGATTTCTGTCTCAACCTCGCACGGCTGCATCTGGTCGACGAGCGTGACCTGGAGCTCGACCTGCCCCGGCCGGCAAATGTCGCCGAGCACGCGCATCTCGACCTGCGCGACTATGTGCATTCATACGAGAAACTCTGCCCGCGCGCGGCCGGGGTCGACGCCGGTTTCGCCTGGCTGTTCGCCAACGCACCGAAACACGTACAGCGGACATCGTTGCTGCAGGGCGATTGCGGGCCGGGCAATTTCATGCACCAGGACGGCAAGCTGACCGGGCTGATCGATTGGGAGGCCGCGCATTTCGGCGATCCGATGGATGACTTGGCGATGCTGTGGTTCCGCATCTGCTTCATGGGCGGCGGCAACGACCTGGACGACTGGTACCAGCTCTATGCCAAGCATAGCGGGCTCGACGTCGATCTCGATGCGATCGCCTATTACCGCGTCGCGCTGCTGACGCGCTGGGCAATCGCGGTGCTGGTGCGCCAGGGGAACGAGCCGGTGCGCGACGACGCTAAGCGCGAACGCATGCTGTCGCTGATCACCACGGCATTGCGCGATCCGTACAACCGTGAAGGCCGCGCGGATGCGTTGCCGCCGGTCGTGTCGGGCGCGATCCCCACGCATCTTCGGGAGAGTTGAACATGGCCGAACTGGATATGAGCGCGGCCTTTGCGAACGCCGATATCGCCGATCACGGGAACCATGTCCCGGGAGAGGACGATTGGTGGCAGGAAAGCGCATTCTTCAGCCTGTGCGATCCGAAGGCTGGAGTGATCGGCTATTTCCGCCTCGGGCGGCACCCCAATCTGGGCGTGGCCAACAGTTATTACTGGACGACGGCGGAAACGCTTGGACTGGACGACAAGCAGTTCATGCACGGCCAGCCGCTGCCCGACGGCGACGTCAACAACACCACCATCGCGGGACTGACCGCCAGGGCGATCCGGCCGATGCAGGAATATCAGCTCACGGTGAATGGCGACGGCTATCGGCTCGAGGCCAATTGGCAGCCGCATTTCTGGCCGATCATGGTCCATACCGCGGTCAAGGGCGGTGCGGGCATCGCCAACAAAGGCGGTCATTACAATGCGCTGTGCCGCGTCACCGGGTATGTCGAGAAGGACGGCCAGCGGGTGGCGATCGATGCCTACGGTTTTCTCGACCATAGCTGGGGCGTCCGCAAAAACCATTTCCCCGCATCGAAATGGATTCAGGCGTTCGCCGACCCGGAAAACTTCGTCCAGTGCTTTCCGGTGTCGAGCGTCGATGGTGCCGGCCGCTTCCTCATCGGCTATGCCTGCCGCGACGGCAAGCTGCGCCAATTGACCAACGATTTCGAAACCAATTTCACGATGCGGGAGGACTGGATCACGCCCGCGGCGTGCGATGCCCGCTTCGTCGATGAGGATGGCCGGACTTTCCACGTCAAGGGCAAGACCGTGGGACCGGAGAGCGTGTTCCCTTTCCTCCACGGCAAATTCTGTGTGCATGTGCTTGCCGAGTTCGATCTCGACGGCAAGCCGGCGATCGGCATGCTCGAGAACACCAACCCCTGGGCAATCCCGGCAATCTACACCGACCGCTACGGAATCGATGAGCGCAGCATGTGGACGCGGGCGCCAGGCGAGATTGTCGACGGGCCGGGCGCGACGGTCGACGGCTGAACGTAATGGCCGAGGCAGCCGACTATGTCATCGTGGGCGGCGGCAGTGCCGGGATCGTGCTCGCGGCGCGGCTGACCGAGGACCCTGACATCCAGGTCGTGCTGATCGAGGCGGGTGGCGAGGCGACTGCCTGGCAGGTCCAGATTCCCGTCGGCTACGCCGCGATGATGGGCAATCCGAAGTACGATTGGGGCTATATGCACGACCCCGATCCGTCGATCCGCGGGCGATCGCTGATGTGGTCCGCCGGGCGACTGCTCGGCGGGGGCAGTTCGCTCAACGGGCAGGTCTATAATCGCGGCACGCGCGAGGATTATGACCGCTGGGCGGCTGCCGGGGCGACCGGCTGGAACTGGGACGAATGCCTGCCCTATTTCCGCAAGGCCGAGGGTTATGTTGGGCCAAAACTGGACTCGCATGGCACCGACGGACCGCTGACGGTGGCGCCGATGCGCGATACGCATCCGGTGACCGGCCTGTTCGTGAAGGCTTGCGGTCAGGTCGGCATTCCCGCGCTCGACGATTATTGCGGCGGGAGCATGGACGGAGTCTGCGCGACGCTGGCGACCCAGCGGGGCGGTCTGCGCTGCAGCGTCGAAAAGGCCTATCTGCGACCGATCCGCAAGCGATCCAACCTGCGGGTGATGACCGACGCGCAAGTCGACCGGATCATCACGCTCGATCGTCGCGCGGTCGGCGCGCAGGGGCGGCGCAAGGACGGGTCGAGCTTTCAGGTTTCGGCGCGGCGCGAGGTCGTGGTGGCGGCCGGCGCTATCGGGTCGCCCGCGCTGCTGATCCGGTCGGGCATCGGCCCGGTAGCGCAGGTGCGGGCGCTGGGTAGGCCGGTGGTGCTCGATCGCGCGGAGGTCGGGCATCATCTGCAGGAGCATCCCGGCATCGCGATCAACAAGCTGGTCAACGTTCCAACCTACAATAGCCAGACCGGCCCGATCGATGGGGTCAAGGCGCTCGCCAGGTTCGTGACGCAGCGCAAAGGCATGATGACGACGCCGGCGGTACAGGGCGTCGGGCTGGCGCGGACGCTGCCGGATCTCGCCGAGCCCGACGTCCAGCTCCATTTCCTGCCGGTCAATTACAATAACGATCCCAATGTCGAGAATCCCGGCGTCGCGACGATGGCCGAGAAGCGGCCGGGAGTGACGATCATCGCCAATGTCTGCCGCCCCTGGTCGCGCGGGCGGGTCTATCTCGATCCGGGCGGGCCGGGCGGAAAGATCCGCATCGCGCATCAGTTGATCGGCGATCCGCGCGACCAGCAGACCCTGGTCGATAGCTGCAAGCTGATCGAACGGATTTTTGGCGCGGCGGTGTGGCGCCACCTGTTCGTCGGCAATAGCGCGCCCGCCGACGTGCCGGTGAGTGATGCGGGCTGGCTCGACTATGTCCGAGACCGCACGGCGTTGTGTTATCATCCGGTAGGTACGTGCCGTATGGGCAGCGATGCCGCGGCGGTGGTCGACCCGTCGCTGCGCGTGAACGGGATCGACGGACTGCGGGTGGTCGACGCTTCGATCATGCCGCTGCTGCCCGGCGCCAACACCAATGCCACGGCGATCATGATCGGCGAGCGGGCGGCGGACATCATCAGGGGCAACCGGATCGGATGACCGCGTACGACAGATTGTTCATCGGCGGCGAATGGGTCGCACCGGCCGGCAGCAGCGCGCGGATCGAGGTCCGGTCGCCTTATGACGGGTCGCTGACCGGTAGCGTGCCGTCGGCGGTCGAGGAGGATATCGATCGCGCGGTGGCGGCGGCTCGCGAGGCCTTCGACACCGGACCGTGGCCGCACAGTTCGCCGCTCGAGCGGCAGGTGGTGCTGGCCAGGTTTGTCGAACTCTATGCCGCCCGCGCGCAGGAATTCGCCGCGCTGATCACGCGCGAAAATGGGTCGCCGATCCAGTTCACCGCCATGATCGGCGCGGTGGTCGGACTGCAGAGCCAGGCCTATCTGGCGGCCGCGAAGGACTTTGCGTGGGAAACGCGCCAGCCCGCTTTCCCGCAAGGCGAGGTGATTTGTCGCCGCGTACCGGTCGGCGTGGTAGCGGCGGTCGTGCCATGGAACGCGCCGCATCAATCGGCTTTGGTCAAGCTGTTCCCTGCGCTGCTCGCTGGGTGTACCGCCATCCTCAAGGTCGCGCCGGAAACCGCGCTCGATGGGCAGGTGCTAGGCGATCTGTTCATGGAGGCGGGCTTGCCGCGCGGCGTGTTGAGCATCGTCGCGGCGGATCGTGCGGTCAGCGAATATCTCGTTGGTCATCCCGGCGTGGACAAGATCGCCTTCACCGGATCGACCGCCGCGGGACGGCAGATCGCGGCGATCGCCGGCGCGCAGTTGAAGCGCATCAGCCTCGAGCTCGGCGGCAAATCGCCGGCGATCGTGCTGCCCGGCGCGGACCAGCAAGCGGTGATCGGCGCGGTGTGCGCCGGGTCGCTGGCCAATTCCGGGCAGACCTGTGTCGCGCAGACGCGTATCCTGGTGCCGCGCGGCGAGCACCATGCGTTCGCCGCCCGGCTCGCCGCAAAGATCGCGGCGATGCGGATCGGCGATCCGTCCGATCCCGCGACCGACATCGGCCCGTTGGTCTCCGAGCGGCAGCGGCAGCGTGTCGCAGACTATATCGATATCGGCATCGCCGAGAATGCGACGGTGGCGACCGGCGGGCCGGGAATGCCCGATGGCATCGACGGCGGCGCCTTTGTCCGGCCGACCGTCTTCGCCAATGTCGACAATGGCATGCGTATTGCGCGCGAGGAGATTTTCGGTCCCGTGCTGTGCGTCATTCCCTATGACACGGTCGAGGATGCAGTCCGCATCGCCAATGACAGCGCTTACGGGCTGGCCGGCGGCGTGTGGTCGGCCCAGCCGCAGGAGGCGATCGGCGTGGGACGGAGCCTGCGCACCGGCAACGTCTCGATCAATGGCGGCTTTGCCGGCTTCGGCGCACCGTTCGGCGGGTTCAAGCAGAGCGGTGTCGGCCGCGAGTTCGGCGGGGAAGGTATCTCGGCCTATACCGAATGGCAAAGCATCGGCGTTTGACCGCTCTGCCTGGCTGACGTAGCCCCGCTCCCGGGGTTGATTGGAGCGAGAATGTTGCATTCAGAGGGGCGGGTGCTGCCGACGCGGGCGGATGAGGGCGATGCGAACGCCGCGGCGCGCGAGCGCATCGCGGCATCGTCGCGCAATTGCTTCGAACGCTATGGCGTCAGGAAGACGACGATCGACGATATCGCGTCGGACGCGGGTATCTCGCGCGGCAGCGTCTATCGCTATTTCGCGAACAAGGAGGATATCCTGCGATATGTGTCCGCCGGCGAGATCACGCGGGTCAATCGAGAGATCCGCAGCCGCTTGCCGCGGGTGGAGAATTACCAGGAATTGCTGACGGAATCGCTGCTGCTCGCAACGGTGGTCGGGCGCGACAACAAATATGTCCGCATGTTCGTCGAATCGATCGAATACACGGCAAAGAGCGCCGACCCCTCGACGCAGGAATATGTCGAGACCAGCGCCGTGTGGGCGCCGCTGATCGAATCCGCGATGAAGAAGGGCGAGTTCGCCGACGACCTGTCCCGGGGCGATATCGCGAGCTGGCTGATCCTGTCGGAAGCTTTGCTGTTCACCAAGGCGGATTCGCCCAACGTGACCGAGGACGAACTACGCCGGTTCATCCGGCGCTTCGTGGTGATGCCGCTGTTTAACAAGGACCGGCGCGCGGGCTGATCCGCGGAATTGACAATTGACGATATTTGTTCAATCGCTCTTTCAATAGGAGAGGGTGTTTGGACGAGCTGAACTTCACCGGCCGGACCGTGTGCGTCGTCGGCGGATCGAGTGGGATCGGTAACGGTATCGCCCAGGCGTTTCGCGGGCGAGGCGCGACCGTACACGTGACGGGCACGTGCGACGCCGCCGATTATGATGCCGAGCAGGGTAGCGATCTGAGCGGCTTGCACTATGCCCGGCTCGACCTGCTCGATCCCGGTGCCATCGAGGAATTCGCGCCGGCGTTCGACCGTCTCGACATGCTCGTCCTCAGCCAGGGAACGGTGCTCTACGGACGCCAGGAATTCGCCCGCGAGGGCTGGGATCGCGTCATGGCGGTCAATCTCGACAGCGTGATGGCCTGCGCAATGCGGTTCCGGCCGATGCTCGCCGCGAGCCGGGGCAGCCTGATAACCATCGGGTCGATCGTTGCGCTGAACACCAGCCGCGGCAACCCGGCCTATGCCGCGTCCAAGGCGGCGGTGCATCACCTGACCGCGACGCTGGGCGAAGCGTGGGCCGGCGAGGGCATCCGCGTCAACGGCATCGCACCGGGTCTGGTCAGCACCAAGCTGACCGCCGTGACGATGGACCATCCCAGGCGATCCGAAGCGGCCATCGCGAGCATTCCGCTCGGTCGCGCCGGGCAACCGGCGGACATTGCCGGTGTGGCGCTGTTCCTTGCCTCGCCGCTCGCCGCGTTCGTCGTCGGGCAGACGATCGTCGCCGATGGCGGGATGACCCTTAGCTAGCCTTGAGGAACGGCCATGCTTTTCGAATTCGACGCCAAGACCCGCGAGCTGATCGACCGGCTGACCGGGTTCATGGACGCCCATGTCTATCCAGTCGAACAGGAAGTGCACGACTGGACAGGCGATCCTGCCAATCTGTGGCGGCCCTGGCCGGGGATCAGCGATCTGAAGAGCAAAGCGAAGGCGGCGGGACTGTGGAACCTGTTCCTGCCACACGAATATGGCGCCTTCAGCCCGGGTCTGAGCAATCTGCAATATGCGCCGCTCGCCGAGATCATGGGCCGCGTGCCATGGTCGTCCGAAGTCTTCAATTGCTCGGCACCCGACACCGGCAACATGGAAGTGCTGGCGCGCTATGGTTCGCCCGGGCAGCAGGAGCGCTGGTTGCGTCCGCTGCTCGATGGGGACATCCGCTCCTGCTATGCCATGACCGAGCCGCAAGTGGCGTCGTCGGATGCGACCAATCTCGAAACGACGATCGTCGCGGATGGCGACGATTATGTCGTCAATGGCCGCAAATGGTGGATTTCGGGTTTCATGGACCCGCGCGCGACCGTGCTGCTGGTGATGGGCAAGACGGTGATGGACGCGCCGCGCCACCAGCAGCATTCGACGATCATCGTGCCCAGGGACACACCGGGCATCAGCGTGGTGCGCACGACGAATGTGCTTGGCCGCAACCACTCGCCGGGGGGCGAGGCCGAACTGCTGTTCGACAACGTGCGCGTGCCGGCCGGTAATCTGATCCTCGGCGAAGGACGTGGGTTCGAGATCGCGCAGGGACGGCTGGGTCCCGGTCGTATCCATCATTGCATGCGGTCGATCGGCCAGGCGCAGCGGGCGCTGGAATATATGTGCCACCGCGTCGACGGCCGGGTCGCTTTCGGCCACAAGCTCGGCGAACAGAGCAGCATCCGCCAGGATGTCGCCAAATCGTTCTGCGAGATCGAGCAGGCGCGATTGCTGACGTTGAAGGCGGCCGATTTCATGGATCGCTACGGCAACAAGGTGGCGCGCGACATGATCGCCGCGATCAAGGTCGTAGCGCCGCAAATGGCGCAGAACGTGCTGGACCGGGCGATGCAGGCTCACGGCGCCATGGGCCTGTGCGACGATACGCCGATTGCCTATGCCTTCGCCGTCAACCGCTTCCTCCGGATAGCCGACGGCCCCGATGAAGTGCACATGGCGCAACTCGGCCGGCTGAAGATTGCCGAATATGCGAGCGCGGCGTGCTGACGGATGGGTGGCGGCCGCTGGTCGACGAGACCAGACTGGCGCGCTGGATGGATGCGCGCGGGCTGGGAAGCGGCCCCCTGTCGGATTTTCGGCTGTTGGGCGGCGGCACGCAGAACCTGCTTCTGCGCTTTTGCCGGGAGAATGCCGCCTACGTCCTGCGCCGTCCCTCGCACCATCCACGTCCCGAAGCCAATGAGACGATGCGGCGCGAAGCGCGCCTGCTTGCCGCGCTGAAGGACCAGCCGGTGCCGCATCCGGCGCTGATTGCCGCATGCGACGATCCGGATATAGTCGGGGCGGCATTCTACCTGATGGAACCGGTCGATGGCGTGAACGTCGCGGTCGATCCGGCGCCGATCCATTGCCGGCCTGACGTCCAGCACGCGATGGGCCTGGCAATGGTCGATGCGATCGCCGTGCTCGGGGAGCTCGATCACCGCGGGCTCGGCCTCGGCACGTTCGGCAGGCCCGAAAGGTATCTCGAACGTCAGACGTCGCGCTGGACGCGGCAATTGGAAAGCTACGCGTCGTTTGCGGGGTGGCCGGGTACGGCGTCGTTGCCGGGCCTCGGCGATATCGCCGCCTGGCTTGCCGAGCGTCGTCCGCAAAGCTTTCGTCCGGGCATCATCCATGGCGATTATCACATCGCCAATATTCTGTTCGAGCCCGATCGCGCCAACGTTGCCGCGATCGTCGACTGGGAACTGAGCACGATCGGCGATCCGCTGATCGACCTCGGCTGGATGCTTGCGACATGGGCAGGCGACGATGGTGCGCGACCAGTGGTCAGGGTTGAGCCATGGGTTGGTTATCCGACACCGGCGGAATTGATCGACCGCTATGCGGCGCAGTCGTCACGGTCGGTTGCGGCGATCGACTGGTACGTGGTCCTTGCATGTTACAAGCTCGGCATCATTCTCGAAGGCACGTTCGCTCGCGCCTGTGCGGGGTTGGCGGACCGCCAGACCGGTGAAGAACTGCACGCATTTGCCATCGCGCTGTTCTCGCGTGCGCTCGAACGGATGCACCGATGACGGGTTCCGACACCGGGTTCTTGCCGCGGCCATCACGGTCGCCGCCGCGATCGGGAGGTGGGTTGGCGTGACGAGCGTTTCGGATGCCGTTTCAAGGCGAATGTCGGTCCGGGCCTTCCTGCCGGACTGCCCGCCCCCCGATGTGATCAAGGATCTGGTCCGGCGCGCCGCCCGCGCCCCCTCGGGCGGCAACCTCCAGCCATGGCATGTCGAGGTTCTCACGGGGGAACCGCTTGTCGGGCTTCTGGAGACCGTGAGGCGTCGGGCCCCGGATCCGCTGCCCGGCTACACCGTCTACCCTAACAAACTCTGGGAACCTTATCGCAGTCGCCGCTTCGAAAATGCCGAGGCGCTATATTCGACCTTGTCCATCGCCCGAGAGGACAAGGCGGCACGGTTGGGGCAACTGGCGCGCAACGCCGAATTGTTCGGCGCGCCGGTGGGCGTTTTCCTGTTCATCGACCGCAGGATGGGTCCTCCGCAATGGGCGGATATTGGCATGTACCTGCAGACGCTGATGCTGCTCGCCGTGGAAAAAGGAATAGACACCTGTCCCCAGGAATTCTGGAGTCTTTACGCGTATAGCGTCGAGCGTTTTCTCGACATGCCCGAGCAATTGATGCTCTTTTGCGGGCTCGCCCTCGGCTATCGCGACCGGGATGCTCCGATCAACACGCTGGCCACCAGTCGAGCGCCCACCGACGAATGGCTGCGATTGCGCGGGTTCTGAATAGCCGCCGCGCGGTTCCGGCGGCCTGCTGAAACAAGGTAGCGAACATGAAATCTGTTCAGGCGGAAAAGCTCGATTCGGTCGATGACTATCGGATGGTCGAGATCGACATCCCGGCCGTGGCCAGTGGCGACGTCCTGGTTCAGGTCGCCACCTGCGGCATGGGCTATGTCGATGCGCTGATCGCGCTCGGCCGCTATCAGGTCAAGCCGCCTTTGCCGTTTGTGCCTGGCCAGGAGATTGGTGGGACCGTCGTAGCAACAGGCGAGGGGGTGCAGACCGTCCGACACGGCGATCGAGTGATGGCCTTCGGCTTCGGCGGCGGTCTGGCCGAATACGTCGCCGCAAAGGAGAACATGGTCGCGCGCATTCCCGATGCCATGACGATGGAGGAAGCTGCGATCTTCCGGACCAATTACCTGACAGCCTTGCACGGCCTGGTCGACCGGGCCGCGATCGCCGCCGGCGAGTGCATGCTCGTCTTCGGCTCGGCCGGCGGTGTGGGGACTGCCGCGATCCAGATCGGGCGCATCCTGGGCGCCGAGATCATCGCCGCGGCATCGACCGAGACGAAACGCGCCTTCGCGTTGGCAAATGGCGCTCAGCAGACCATCGACACGGAGCCGGACGGGTGGCGGGACAGACTGAAGGCGCTGTGCGACCGCCAAGGGCCCACGGTGGTATTCGACCCCGTCTGTGGGCCCCTCTTCGAGCCGGCGTTCCGCGCGCAGGCCTGGGGTGGTCGCCATTTGGTCGTTGGGTTTGCCGGCGGCCTGATTCCAAGGCTTCCCGTCAATCTGTCGCTGATGAAAGGCGCCGCGCTGGTTGGGGTCGATGTGCGTCAGTTTCAATTGTTCGAGCCCGGACGGACGCGAGGCCATCTCATTCGCTTGCTTGAATGGGTCGAGGAAGGGCGCCTGTCGCCGCCGGTAGGAAAGATCTTTCCGTTTGGCGATTATGCCGCGGCAATGACTCACGGGCTGTCGGGGACCGGCTCAGGCAAGGCAGTGGTTCGTATTTCGGACGATCTCTAGACTGTGCTGCCGGGGACAAGGCTTGCTTATTCAAAATGAGAGTCCAAAGCCGATTCTGGTCGGACAGGCCCATTGCATCGAGCCCTATCCTATTCCACTTTTAATGACCATCGAGTACAACCAGAATTTATTAGACCGTGTAATCCGTGTCGGTCAGGTCGTGCATCGACCCCGGCCCGTACAGCAATTTCCATTTAGATGCCGGTTATCAAGAGTGCGATATCCGCCTAGATCACGGAAGTTCCGGCCGCCCTTGAAGTGGCACGAAGCGATGAGGTGTCCGAGGCACGGCGGCTGCGGACGCTCGAGGAGGAGAATGTCCGGCTGAAGAAGCTGCTGGCCGAAGCGATGCTCGACAACGTGGTGCTGAAGGATCTTGCATCAAAAAAATGGTGACGCCCGGCGCTAAGCGGGAAGCCGTCGCCCATGCTCGTGAACTTCACGGGCTGAGCGAGCGTCGGGCGTGCGATCTGGTCGGGGTGAGCAGGCGAGTGATCCGATATCGATCGTCGCGGCCGGACGATGGTCCATTGCGGCAACGGTTGCGCGAGCTGGCGGCGGAGCGCCGCCGGTTCGGCTATCGGCGCCTCGGTTATCTGCTGGCGCGTGAGGTCATGAGGCCAACCACAAGAAGCTGCTGCGGATATATCGCGAGGAGAACCTGCGGGTCCGCCGTCGCGGTGGCTGCAAGCGGGCCTTGGGCACGCGGGCGCCGATGGTACTGCCGGATGGGCCAAACCAGCGCTGGTCGCTGGACTTCGTCTCTGACACCTTGACGTGCAGTCGGCGGTTCCGCATCCTGTGCGTGGTGGACGACTACTCGCGGGAATGCCTGGCGCTGGTGGCCGACACGTCGCTCTCGGGCGTACGGGTCGCTCGGGAATTGACACGGCTGATCGGGATGCTCGGCAAGCCGCATACGGTGGTCAGCGACAATGGCACCGAACTGACCTCGTCAGCCATCCTGCGCTGGTCGCAGGAGCGGCGGGTTGAGTGGCACTATATCGCGCCAGGCAAGCCGATGCAGAACGGCTTCGTCGAGAGCTTCAATGGTCGCCTGCGCGACGAATGCCTCAACGAGACCTTGTTCACCTCGCTGGCCCACGCCCGGTTCGTGCTCGATGCCTGGCGGCACAATTACAACCACGTCAGACCACACTCGAAACTGGGCGGGAAGACCCCGCCGAGATCGCCGGCCAAACACCATGAAGGAGCTGGACTCTACCTCTGAATGGTAACAATCAGGGGAGCACGTCAGCCAGTATGGCCTCCACCTCAACACGCAGCGCCTTCGCGATCGCATCGGGAGTCCATTCCGGCTCAAGCGCATCTGGCGTTTCGCGACCGCAAAATCCCCTCGCGTCGGTTTGCGAAGCCCCGCCAATGGGGTGGGGACCGGCAATCCGAAGAAGGTATCAAACGCGTGATCGATCCAATCCCGTCCGCGCGGCTGCAAATCGAGCTTGAACACGAACCAGCGTAGCGCGGTCGGGCCCAGCCTATGCGCGAGGTTGGTGGCGGCGATGACCGAGCGTCGGCGTTCATTTGATACCGGAGACTGCCCCGCATACCTTTAAGTCAATCGACGGATTCTGCATTGACATGCAGAATCGATGCGCTACCTTGAAAACTGCACCATAGGATAAAAATGGGTGGGGTGACCCAGATTCCGCGGTGACATGGGAGAGGGAGCGGAAGCCGTGAAAAAGCAGTTCACCAGCATCTTGTTATCCGGCGCCAGCGCCGTATGGCTCGCGTCGCCTTCGCCAGCCGTCGCGCAAGTTGATGCGCCAAAGCCCGCGGTTGCGAATTCCGCCAACGCGCAGGCTTCGGCGGCGAACGATGCCTCTGGCGCGAACGATCAATCGGAGGTCGTCGTTACCGGTTCGCGCATTGTGCGCGACGGTTATACGGCGCCGACTCCGGTCACCGTCGCGACCACCGAGGAACTTGCGAAAACCACGCCTTCCAGCGTTCCGGACGCCCTGAACAAGCTTCCGCAATTCTCGAACTCGCTGAGCCCGTCCAAGTCCGCAAATAACTTCTCGAATCTGCCGATCCACGGGAACGTGCTCAATCTGCGGGGGCTCGGCACGCCGAGCAACAATCCCAAAGGGCCGTTGCGCACGCTGATTCTGTTCGATGGCATCCGCGTTTCGCCGACGGAATATGTCGGCACGGTCGACACCAATGTGCTGCCCGAACTGCTCATGCAACGTGTCGACGTGGTCACCGGCGGCGCTTCGGCGCAATGGGGATCGGATGCGGTCGCGGGGGTGGTCAATTTCGTTCTCGACAAGAAATTCACGGGCTTCAAGGGAGTTGCTCAAGCCGGAACTTCGCAACGCGGCGACAACGGTAATCAGCGTCTTGGCGCCGCCTGGGGTTCGGATTTCGCCGGCGGCCGGGGGCATATCGAGCTGAGCGGCGAATACACCAACAATGAAGGCATGCTGCGCCGCGACCGGGATTTCTCCACGAAGGGCTACAATTTCGTCGGGAGCGTGACCAGCACTTGCACGCTGGCGGCAAGCGGTCAGTCACGGACGTGCACCGCCGCTCCGGGCACCGCCGCCAATCCCTATATCGTCCTTCCCGATATCCGTATCTCGGCGCTTGCCGCCAATGGCCGCATCACCGCCGCCAGCAATGCGGGGAACCCGTTTGTCGGGCAGGTCATCAACAACGACGGAAGCACGCGCCCGTTCAACCTGGGTACTGCGGTCGGCACCACGGGCTTCCAGCAAGGCGGCGACGGGTATGCGATCCCGACCGACACCAATGCGATCGCGCCGCTTCGGAATTATTCGGGATTCGGACGTGTCAGCTATGAAGTGACCGACGGCATCACTGCTTTTGCCCAAGGCCTCTACGCGCGCAGCCAGTATCACTATTTCACTCAGGGCAACTCGCTGGTTCCTCCGTCCGAGGCGGCGACGATCTACAAGGGCAACCCTTATCTATCGAGTGCTTTGAACGCGGCTCTGCCGACCGCGAATGATTATTATACCGTCGGCCAGCAGGATGCCGGGCAGCCCAAGCCGATCGCGCGCGAGCAGACCGATTATTGGATGGTGACCGCTGGCCTGGATGGCAAGATTTCCGGCCTGAACTGGCAACTTGCTTATACGCACGGCGATTCCGTGCATAACATGGCGAATAGCGGCCTCTATGATAACAGGAAACTATATGCGGCGCTTGATGTCGTAACCAATCCGGCCAATGGGCAACCGACCTGCCGCGTGTTGCTCGATCCCAATTACGCATCGCAATATGCCGGCTGCCAACCCCTTGACGTGCTGCACGGCGATCCCTCGAAATCGACGCCCGCCGGATACGCTTATGCGACGGGGACGTCGCGATATCGCGCGACGTTCAGGCAGGATTCGGTTACCGCGAATCTCAGTGGCAGCCTGTTCGAATTGCCTGCCGGCCCGGTCGATTTCGCCGTCGGCGCCGAATATCGTCACCAGTCGCTGCTGCTGACCAGCAATGCCGATCCGGCGCTGTTGTCGGGGTCGACGGCGGCCGAAACGGCGGCGCTCCGCGCGCAATATTTCGCGGGCTTGCGCGGTGTGCCTTCGACCGCCCTGTTCTACTGGCTCACGAATGTCGGCTCGGGGGCCGGCAGCCTGGGCGTCAAGGAAGCCTATGGCGAACTCGCGGTGCCGATCCTGAAGGACGTGCCCTTCTTCCGCGAGCTGAGCGCGAACGGCGCGGTGCGCGTCACCGATTATTCGACGTCGGGCACGGTCACCACCTGGAAGGTCGGCGGCACGTGGAGGCCGATCCCGGAAATCCTGCTGCGCGGCACCTATTCGCACGATATCCGCGCGCCCAATCTCTATGAGCTCTATGCCGGCCCGCAGAGCGGCATCGGCATCGTGAACGACGTGCAGAACGCCGCCAAGACCTACGGCAGCGGCGATAACGTCAACGCGAACACGGTGACTTCGGGCAACCCGAATCTGAAGCCGGAGAAGGCGAACACCTATACGTTCGGCGGCGTCTTCTCGCCGGGTTTCCTGCCGGGCTTTTCGGCGGCGATAGATTATTACCACATCAAGGTTTCGGGCCTGATCGACTCCTTGTCGGCTCAGCAGATCCTGACCAACTGCCTGAACGCGGGCGGCTCGGGAGCGCCTGAATGCGCGCTGATCGATCGTGCGTCGCCGACCTCCTTCCCGTCGCTGGTCCGTCTCACGCCGGCGAACATCGCTTTCCTCACGACATCGGGCATCGACTTCGACGTGAGCTATCGCGCGGCGGTCGGTTCGGGCGCGCTGGGCATCCGGCTGTACGCCAACTATCTCGATAAGTTCGACGCCCAGCAATATACGGGCGCGCCGATCTCCCATTATGCGGGCGTCAGCGTCGTCGGCAGCAACCCGCAGGGCTTTCCGCGGTGGCGCGCAAACCTGACGGTCGATTACACCAATGGTCCGCTCGGCATCACCTTCGGCGAGCAATATATCGGCAAGATGCGACTGGATATTCCGGGCGGCAGCACGCCGATCCAGTTCGTCGATCCGAACGTCAAGCCGGTCTGGTATTCCGATCTGACACTGCGTTACACCGTGCCGTCGACGGGTGGAAACTTCGAGTTCTTCACGACCGTCAACAATCTGTTCGACAAGCAGCCGCCGATCATTCCGGGCACCGTTCCGGGCGTGAACCCGCCGACCAATATCGCGCTCTACGATATCGTCGGTCGTGCCTTTACCTTCGGCGCGCGCGTGAAGTTCTGATCGATCGGGCGGTGGGATCATCTGCCGCCCCGATTGCTTTGCAAGGGAATATCGGGGTTCATGTCTGTCTTGCGTTGCAGCATCCGTCGCGCGCTTAACGGTGCCGCGCTCGCGCTACTTATGCAGAACGTGGCGAATGCGGCGACGCCTCCGTCCAATGCCGTTCAGAAGGTTTACGGACTCTCGCCTGAGCAATCCTCGCCGCCTTCCTGGCCACAGGAGCCGCGGCCTCCGGCGAGCGCCCCCAATATCCTCGTCATCCTGACCGATGATGTCGGCTTCGGCGCCAGCAGCACCTTCGGCGGTCCAGTGCCGACGCCGACGTTCGACGCGCTGGCGAAAGACGGGCTTCGCTACAACCGCTTCCATACGACCGCGATATGCTCGCCGACCCGCGCGTCGCTGCTCACCGGCCGCAATCCGCAGGCGGTGGGGGTCGGCTATGTAACCAACTGGGCGACCGGCTATGACGGCTACAACAGCGTCATACCGAAGAGCGCCGGCACGGTTGCCCAGGTGTTGAAGCAGGCCGGCTACAACACTGCCATGTTCGGCAAGGGCCATATCACGCCGGAATGGGAAATGAGCGAGGCCGGGCCGTTCGACCGCTGGCCAACCGGTCTCGGCTTCCAATATTATTACGGTTTCCTCGGGGCCGACACGAGCGCGTTCGAGCCGAGTCTAGTCGAGAACACCCGCCATGTGCAGGCGCCCAGCGATCAGCCGGGATACCATCTCGATCACGATCTGGCCGATCACGCGATCGACTGGATCGCTCGCCAGCACGCCGCCGCCCCCGATCGTCCATGGTTCGTCTATTACGCGTCGGGCGCCGCCCATGCTCCCAATCATGCGCCGAAGGAATGGCTGGAGCGCTTTCGCGGCAAGTTCGACATGGGCTGGGACGCGTTGCGGGCCGAGAATGTGCGCGGCGAGAAAGCCGCAGGTGTGATCCCCGCCGATACCCAGGACGCGCCGCGCCCGAAGACGCTGCCGGCGTGGAACAGCCTCGGTTCCGACCAGAAGCGCCTCTACGCTCGATATATGGAGGCATATGCCGCCTCGCTGGCCTATGCCGACAACCAGATCGGCCGTGTCATTCAAAGCCTCAGGGATAGCGGCCAGATCGACAACACGCTGATCGTCTATATCCAGGGCGACAACGGCAGCAGCGCCGAAGGCAGCTTTGACGGGAAGCTCTACGAGCAATCGGCGTTGAGCGGGGTCAAGGAAAGCCTCGATCGCACCGTCGCGCATATCGACGATATCGGAACGAGGAACGCCTATAATCTTTATCCCGGCGGTTGGGGCTGGGCGCTCAACGCGCCCTTCGCCTGGGCCAAGCGATACGGCTGGCATTTCGGCGGCACCCGCAATGCGATGGTGCTGAGCTGGCCGCACCACATCAAGGATCCCGGCGGGCTGCGCAGTCAGTTCCTGCACGTCAGCGATATCATGCCGACCCTGCTCGACGTGGCCGGCGTCGCCGCGCCCGCGATGCTCGACGGCGTGCCGCAGCAGCCGATCACCGGCATCAGCGCGCGCTACACGTTCGACCAGCCCGCCGCGCCGTCCCGCCGCCGCGAACAGGTGTTCGGGATGTCCGAAAACCTCAGTCTCTACAAGGACGGCTGGGTCGCGGCGACGACGCCGATGGTCACGCCCTGGGAGAAGACGCCGCCGCCCCGCATCCCGGTCGAGCAGCGGCATTGGGAACTCTACGACATCGAGCATGATTTCAGCGAAGCGCACGATATCGCCGCCGCCAATCCCGATCGCCTCGCCCGAATGAAGGCGGAATTCTGGGCCGAGGCCGCGAAGGCCGGCATCCTGCCGATCCACAGCAGCGATGGTGGCCAGAAAGGTCGTCCCGATCTCAATCAGGGGCGACAGGTTTTCACCTATCCCGCGCCGATGACGCAGATTCCGGAATCTGCCGCGCCGCCCACCGTCGGTTCGTCGTTCGAGATAAGCGCGGATGTTGTCGTGGGGGCAAATGGCGGGCAGGGGGTGTTGCTTGCGCAGGGGGGGCGGTTCGGCGGCTACAGCTTCTTCCTGACCGACGGGCATCCGGCGTTCACCTACAATCTGACGCCCGCGCATGTGACCCGTCTCCTCGCGCCCCAGCCGCTGACTTCCGGGCCGCACAAGCTTTCGGCGCGCCTCGGTCTTGACCGTGAAACGCCGAAAAGCGGCGGCGTCCTCATCCTTGCGGTGGACGGTCACGAAGTCGGTCGCGTTCGGGTCGAGCAGACCTTCGCGCAGGTCATATCGCACACCGAGGGGATGGATGTCGGGAGTGATGCGATCAGCCCCGTCGACAGCAGCTACACCACTTCATCCAGCAAGTTTGACGGTGTCCTGCGTCAGTTGGTGGTGACCCTGGGTTCGGGAGCACCAACCGCCTCGCAATGAGTGAGGCTTGCAGCGGGTTGCGAAAGGAGGCCCGGAAATAAATCCGCGAAGAGATCGGGCGCCGTCGCGTCCTCGTTCGAGGGCGCGCAGAGCGCCGCGCGGGCAGCCGTGAGTGCGTCATCCAGAACGGCCTTGAGCGACAGATCGCTCGCGTGCCGGCCAATATTGTCCCATCGCAGCAAGGCGTTCAGAAACATCAGGTTGCAAAGCATTACGCGTGCGCGCGCCAAAGTATCGGAGGTGCCCTCGACCTTGGCGGCCAATCTGGCGACAAGGTCATGGAGGGTCGGCGCGACCCGCTGTGTTTCCCTTGCTACTTCGGTCAGGCTTTCATGCCAGTGGCGCGTTACATATTGAACGAGAAACCCGGCATATGGGTGAGAGCCGTCTTCCGCCGCCAGTGAGACATGGGGGAGGCAGAGGATCTGCAACAATACCGCCGGCGCGGCCGCCACGCCCCGTTCTTCTGCTCGTGCAAGCATTTCCGAGCGAATCGGTTCAAGACATGCGATGCGATGGAAATAGATCGCGTTGAGCAGCGCGGCCTTCGACCCGAAATGATACTGGACGGCATTGTTGTTGCTCGTGCCCGCCGCCGTCGCGATCTCCCGCAGCGAGGTTGCGCCGATCCCCTTCGTGGCGAACAGGCGCTCGGCGTTGAGGAGCAATCTGACCTGTGTCGGAGAAAAAGGCGGGAGAACAGCCGCCGAAGACTGCGTCGATGACATCGAAAGAGCGTCTGTTGCGCGCGCGCCGGGGTGTCAAGGGTGCGGCCCGATGCAGGTTTGGGAGACGTTTCGGGAGACCGCCGGCCGCCCATGCCTCAGAGCAGCGAGTTGAACAGCCGGGCGATATTCTCGGCCACCTTGCGGCCCAGCGGCCGCTTGCGCCACGTCTCCGGTTCCACCACCTCGGATGCGGCGAGATAGCCGCTCTGGATCGATTCCAGCCTCGCGATCGACCCGGCATCGTAGAGCAGCAGGCTCGCCTCTTCGTTGAGCTGGAAGGAGCGCAGGTCGACATTGCTCGAACCGACGATCGCGAGGCGTCCGTCGATCCCGACATTCTTGGCGTGGAGGAGGAAGCCGCGATACAAATGGATACGGACCCCGGCACTCATGAGCCCGTCGTAATAGGAACTCTGCGACAGGTTCACGAGGCGCTGGTCGACGACCGCGGACAGGACGATGTCGATCTTCACCCCGCGCGCCACGGCCGTCCGCAGCGCTCCGAGCACATCCTCGTCCGGGATGAAATAGGGCGTCACGATGACCACGTGCTCGCATGCCTGGTGGATCTGCCAGACGAGGAGCGCCTCGAACCCTTCGATCCGGTAGTCGGCGCCGCTCGGCAGGAGCTGCGCCACCGCATCGCCGGTCGCGGGCGCGACCGTCACGGGCTGATCGGGAAACACCCCGGTCTCAAGGCACCAGTCGCCGCGCACCACCGCTTCCATCGCCGCGACCGCCGGTCCCGTCACCCGCGCGACCAGCTCGTGGTTCACCACGCCCGGCCGAAAATCCTTCGCGACGAGATTCTGCGAACCGGCGTAGCCGATCGCACCGTCGATCACGAACAGCTTGCGGTGGTTGCGCATGTCGCGGCGCGACCGATCGCGCAGCAGGCGCCAGGGGAGCGCCTCGCGCACATCGACGCCTTGCCCGCGCAGGAGGCGCAATGTCCCCTTGCGCCAGTGATGCGAGCCAACCGGATCGAACATCACCCGCGCTTCGACGCCGCGCTTTATCGCGCGGCCTAGCGCCTGCGCGATCCGCTGCCCGACCCGATCGTCGGCGAAGATATAGACGAGGATATGCACGAACCGTTCGGCGCGATCGATGTCCGCCTCCAGCCGGTCGATGACCTCGTCATAGGCGTCGATCAATTCGACCGTGTTGCCGCTGGTGGCGGGCATGTGGCCGAGGTGTGTGGCGAGATTGGCGATCGGTGCCTGAACATCGAGTTGCGGCTTGTGGCGCGCGAGGCGCTCGGCCGCTTCGGCGAAGAATGGCTGCAATGCCTTGAAACGCTCCGCTCGCCACGCGGGAAAGCGCGGATTTCCGATGAGCAGATACAGCAACAGCCCCGGCACCGGCAGGAAGAAGATCAGCAGGAGCCATGCACGGGTCGCATTGGCCGATCTCCGTTGCGGGACCACGACGAGCGCGCCGATCCGGATCGCCCATTCGAGTGCGTACCAGAGGATTTCGGCCCGGTTCGACATTCTCTATCCTCTAGCGCTTGGGGCTTGGATCGCCTGTCTCAGAATGCCGTCGCGCGATTCCTCGGGGCGGGAAGATCGTCATGGCCGAGGAGCGAAAGCATCTCGCGCTCGACCGTGCGCCTCGAAGTCGAAGAAACCGCAGGCAACGCGCGATCAGCCGCTAGGCGGCCACCACGCGGACGGGGATCGACTTCGCGGCGGGCGTCCCGCTGATCCGATCGTAATAATCGAGCGGCAGCAACGGGTTCAGCTCGGGATAATAGCCCGCGACCGCGCCGCGCGACATTGGATAGTCGATCACCGTGAGCGCCTCGACCCGCCGCCGCACGCCGTCGCGGCTGATCGTCTCCAGCGCGACCTGCGCGCGCGGCGCAATGCCCCGCGCGATCCGGTCCTCCTCGTTCATGAAGAGAACCATGCGATCGTTGTACACGCCGCGATAGCGATCGTTGTAGCTGTAGATCGTGGTGTTGAACTGGTCGTGCGAGCGCACCGTCGCGAGCCGCAGCATGGCGGGGTCGGCGATCGGCTCATTGACGTCGAGCCCGGGCAGAAGGAGGAAATTCGCCTTCCCGTTGGGGGTCGGCCAGACCAGCCGGCGCGGCGGGATGTCGAGGTGGAATCCCCTCGGCTCCTTGATCCGCTCGGAGAAGCCTTCGTAGATTTCGGGATATACCTCGGCGATCTTGTCGCGGATCAGGCCGTAATCGTGGATATAGCTTTCCCACGGAATCCGGCTCTCGGGCAGCGCGGCCATCGCCATGCGGCAGACGATCTCCACCTCGGGCTTGAGATCGGGGCTCGCGGGGGCGAGCACGCCGCGCGAGGCGGTCACGTTCGACATCGAGTCTTCGATCGTGACGAACTGCTCGCCGTGCGACGTCTCGATCCGTTCCGACCGCGCGACCACCGGCAGGATCAGCGCGTCCTTGCCGTGGACGAGGTGGCCGCGATTGAGCTTGGTGGCGATGCCGACGGTCAGCGCCAGCTTGCTCATCGCTTCATAGGACCGCTCGGTGTCGGGGATCGCGCGAACGAAATTGCCGCCCAGTCCGATGAACACCTTCGCGGTGCCCGCGATCATCGCCTCGACCGATTCGACCGTGTGGTGCCCATGCTCGCGTGGCGGCTCGAAGCCGAACACGTCGCGCACCCGATCGAGATATTTCTGGCTCGGCTTCTCGTCGATCCCGACGGTGCGGTCGCCCTGCACGTTCGAATGGCCGCGGATCGGCGAGATGCCCGCGCCGGGCTTGCCGTAATTTCCCCTGAGCAGCAGCAGGCTCGCGACCTGCTGGAGCAATCGCGAGCCGAACTGATGCTGCGTCAGGCCCATGCCGTAGCAGATGATCGTGGCCTTCGAGCGGATGTAGATTTCCGCGCAGCGCCGGATCTGCGCTTCCTCGATCCCCGCATGTTCCACGATGTCGCGCCAGTCGAGCGCCATCACCTCGTCGCGCACCGCTTCCATGCCGGCGGTGTGCTCGGCGAGGAAGGCGTGATCGAGAACGGCCTCGCCCTGCGCCTCGCGCTCGAACATCACCTTCATGATGCCCTTGATGAGGGCGAGATCGCCGCCGATCCTGATATGGACGAATTCGCTGGCGATCGGGGTCGAGCCGAAGGTCGCCATCTGCACGATGTCCTGCGGCTCGGTGAAGCGGATCAGCGCCCGCTCGGGCATCGGATTGACCGCGACGATCGGGACGCCGCGTTTGCGCGCCTCGACGAGGTTGGTCATCATGCGCGGCGAGTTGGTGCCGGTATTCTGGCCGATGACGAAGATCGCCTCGGCATGTTCGAAATCCTCGAGCACCACCGTGCCCTTGCCCACCCCGATCGCGGGCGGCAGGCCGCGGCTGGTCGGCTCGTGGCACATGTTCGAGCAATCGGGGAAGTTGTTGGTGCCGAACTGGCGCACCATGATCGAATAGAGGAACGCGGCCTCGTTGGGGGTGCGGCCCGAGGTGTAGAATTCGGCCTCGTCCGGGCTTTCCAGCGCGCGCAGATGCTTGCCGATCAGCGCGAATGCCGCATCCCAGCCGATC
Source organism: Sphingomonas sp. 67-36 (assembly GCA_001897375.1). Classification (GTDB taxonomy): domain Bacteria; phylum Pseudomonadota; class Alphaproteobacteria; order Sphingomonadales; family Sphingomonadaceae; genus Sphingomonas. The sequence goes on from MKSU01000001.1 coordinate 65,545, forward strand.
GGGACATAGCGGTCGCTCGCCGCATCATATCGCATCGGCTCGGTGAGGCGCCCCTGCATCTCCAGCCAATAGTCCGACTTCTCCATCAGCTCGGTGACGGTGTGCTGGGCGAAGAAATCGCGCGTGACGCGGAACTTCGTCGCCTCGTGCGCCAGCGCCTTCGCGCCGTTTTCGCAGAATTCGAGCGTCTTCTTGCAATCGGCATCCGGAAAGGCGCAGCTCGGGCATTTGAACCCGCCCGGCTGGTTCATCGACAGCAGCGCGCGCGATCCCTTGGTGACGACGCTCTGCTCGAGCAGGACCTTCGCCGTCGCGGCGGCGGCGCCCCAGCCTCCCGCAGGATGGTCATAGGGTTTGAAGCGGGGGGCGTCCTCGGCCATAATGACGCATTCCAAGATGCCTGTGATCCCTGCACCATAGAACCGTTCGGGCGGAATTTTCCATCACCAATGATGCCTCGCGCGATGCGAAGGCGCCCGATCGGCGACGGATCGCATTTGACCGGGCCGTAACGAAAGCTCTTGAAAAAACGGCGGCGATGGCGGCCTAACGCGAGGTGACCTTGTCCCCCGCACGGAGCGATATTTGTGCCGACCCCCGAAAGCCAGCCCGTCACCGCCCGGCTCTCCCGATCCGCCATCTTCCTCGTGGCGACGATCGACGGGGACAAGGACAGCGTCGGCGTCATTCGCGGCTTTCTGGCCGATCTTTCGGGCATCGTCCGCGCGGTCGGGTTTCGCGATCTGGACGGTGGCCTGACCTGCGTGACGGGGATCGGATCGGCGGCGTGGGACCGGCTGTTCGGCGCGCCGCGCCCGAAGGAGCTTCACGCCTTTCGCGAGATCGACGGCGTGCATCACGCGCCATCGACGCCGGGCGACCTGCTGTTCCATATCCGCGCGCAGCAGATGGACCAGTGTTTCGAGCTGGCCGCGCAGATCATGGTACGGATCGGATCGGTCGTGACGATCGTCGACGAGACGCACGGCTTCAAATATTTCGATGATCGCGATCTGCTCGGCTTCGTCGACGGCACCGAGAATCCGGTCGGGCAGGAATGTATCGACGCGGCGGTCGTCGGCGAAGAGGATCCCGATTTCGCGGGCGGCAGCTATGTGATCGTCCAGAAATACCTGCATGACCTGCCGAAATGGGAAAAGGTGCCGGTCGAGCAGCAGGAGGGGATCATCGGCCGCAAGAAGCTGTCCGATATCGAGATAATGGATGATCTCAAACTGCCCTATGCGCACAACGTGTTGAACGTCATTCAGGACGAAGACGGCAATCAGCTCGACATCGTGCGTGACAACATGCCGTTCGGCACGATCGGCAAGGGGGAATACGGAACCTATTTCATCGGCTATGCGCGCTCGCCGAGCCGCACCGAGCGGATGCTCGACAATATGTTCATCGGCAATCCGCCGGGGAACTACGACCGCATCCTGGATTTCAGCCGCGCCGTCACCGGCTCGCTCTTCTTCATCCCGACCTCGACGTTCCTGGACGACGTGACGCCCGGTGCGCCGCCTGCCGCCGGATCGTCGGGAGACCGGGCCGGGGAAGACGATGCGACCGGCGATGCGCCTGTGTCGCCGACTCCCGGCTCACTGAATATCGGATCGCTGAAGTAGGAGGACTGGACATGAACAACCTGCATCGGGAACTGGCTCCGATCTCGGCGGCCGCATGGGACCAGATCGAGGATGAGGCGAAGCGGACGCTCAAACGCTATCTTGCCGCGCGCAAGGTCGTGGATGTGATCGGCCCCAGGGGATTCGACCTGTCGGCGGTCGGCACCGGCCATACCAGGGCGGTCGCGCCGCTTTGCGACGGCCTGCAGGTCGTCCAGCGCGAGACGACCCCGGTCGTCGAACTGTGCGTGCCGTTCAAGCTCACCCGCAAGGCGATCGACGATGTCGAGCGCGGTTCGAACGATTCCGACTGGCAGCCGCTCAAGGATGCCGCGCGCACGATCGCCTTCGCCGAGGATCATGTCGTGTTCGAGGGCTACGGACAGGTCGGCATCAACGGCATCCGCCAGGTTACCAGCAACGCCAGGCTCACCTTGCCGGGCGATGTCCGCGCCTATCCGGCGGTGATCGAGCAGGCGGTCAATGCGCTGCGCCTCGCCGGGGTCAACGGCCCCTATGCGCTGGTGCTCGGCGCCGATTCCTATAGCGATATCACCGGCGAGAGCGATGACGGCTATCCCGTGCTCAAGCATATCGAGAAGCTGGTCGACCGGGAGGTTATCTGGTGCCCGGCGATCAAGGGCGGCGTGGTCGTCACCACGCGGGGCGGCGACTTCGACCTCACCATCGGGCTGGACCTGTCGATCGGCTATCGCGGCCACACCGCCGATGACGTCGAACTCTATATCCTGGAGACGCTGACCTATCAGACGCAGACGTCCGAGGCATCGGTGATCCTCGACCTGCCCGCGGCCGGCCAGGCGAGGTGAGCGCGATCTTGCGGAATCGCGATCGGGGGAGCCTCTGAAAGTCGATCCATGCCACGCCTGTCGGGCGGCGAACCAAGCCGCGCGGCTTTCCGGTGGGAGAAGGGATCGGCCCTGAAGCGCCTATCGCTTGCGCGCCAGCGTCATGCCGTTCGAGAAATGCAGCAGCACCATGTCGATGGCGTCGCAGCCGTGGATGTGCATGTTTTCCGGGTGGCCGTCGCGTGCCATGTCGACGATCGCCGGATGATCGCCTTCCTGCGGGCCGGTGGCCACCCGGCCGAAAGCCAGCGTATCGTCGACGACGATCAGGCCGCCCGGGCGCACCAGTTGCAGGCATTTGTTGAAATGATCGATGCCGTCGTTCTTGTCGGCGTCGATGAAGGCGAGATCGAACGTGCCGGCCTTGCCCTGCGCGATCAGCGAATAGAGGCTGGCGTTGGCGTCGCCGATCATCGTGTCGATCCGGTCTTCCATGCCGCCCGCCTTCCAGAATGTCCGCGCGGTGTTCACATAGTCTTCGGAAATGTCGAGGGTGGTGATCCGTCCGCCCGCCGGCAGCACCATGGCCATGGCCAGCGTGGAATAGCCGGTGAAGGTGCCGATCTCGAGGATGTTCCGGGCGCCCATGATTTGCGCCAGGATTTGCAGCAGGGCGGCCTGCTCGGGCGAAAGCTGCATCAGCGAACGCGCGATCGTGGAGGTATATTCCCGGCATTGCACCATCGCCGGCGTCTCTTTGTAACCCCATCGATCGATATAGGCGCTGAGTTCATCGGTGAGAGGGATGCCGATGCGACGCGTTTTCATGACCCGGCTCCGATATCGTGCCCGACTGGATATTTAGCATACTAAGCGTCAGGCGCGCGGGCAGGTCAAGTCAATTCCGGGGCGATCGGCCGGGCGGCTGCATCCTGCGGAAAACGCTTGGAACGCCACCCTTCCCGGCGCTAGCGAAGGCCGTTTTCCGTAGCGTTGGCCGGCCATGCTATGCCCACATAAGCGCGGTGTCACTAAGTAATTTTAGTAGCTTTTTTTGTCATTTTTGAACTACGACTCCCCTGTCGCGACGCGCCGCGCCCCTGAATACGGGCAGGATGATCGCGGCCGGCGGCGCCCGCATGGCGCCCGGACGGGTAGCTGCGACGCGAAGAATCGCATGCCCGCACGAGGTTGGAGGGTTGCGTGTCGAACGTTTCTTGCAAAGCGCTGTGCGGCTGGAGTCCGCCTCCGCGGATGACGATGCCGCGGAAGATCATTCGTGCCCGATCGCCGTCGCCGAAGCGACGCGAGTGGTTCGGCTACCGGCCGCCTCCGATCCGATGAATCGCTGACAGGCGCCGATCGCCCGGATTGCCGGGAGTCCATGGGCAAGACGGCGAAATGAATGACACGACCTCGCGTCAGGGATCACGGCGGGGTCATGAAACGGGGAAGACGACGATGAAGAAGAATATTCTCCTGGTGGCCTATCTTTTGGCCGGCACCGCCCTCCTGCCCGCGTCTCCGGCCCTTGCCCGCGCCAGGGCGACCCCGGCGGCGAGCGAGTCGGCGGCGACTTTCGCCGGAATGGAATATCGCCAGCTCGGCCCGTTCCGCGGCGGGCGCGCGACCGGCGTCGCGGGTGTGCCCGGCGACACGAGGGTCTATTACGGCGGCATGGCGTCCGGCGGCGTGTGGAAGACGACCGACGCGGGCCGCACCTGGGTTCCGCTGTGGGACAAGTTCCCGGAGGCGTCGCCGGCGGTCGGCGCGCTCGTCGTGTCGCCGTCCAACCCCGATGTGATCTACGTCGGCACCGGCGAGGGCGGGGCGCCGCGCGGCAATGTCGTGGGCGGCAACGGCGTCTATAAGTCCACCGACGCGGGCAAGACCTGGTCCTTCGCCGGGCTGCGCGGGTCCGAGTTCATCGGCCGCATGGCGATCAGCGACACCGATCCCAATCTCGTCTTCGTCGCGGCGGGTGGCCCCCTGTTCCGCGACGGCGGCGAGCGCGGCCTCTATCGCACCCGCGACGGCGGCAAGACGTGGGAGCGCGTGTTGTTCGTCGACGACAAGACCGGCGCGGTCGACGTGCAGATCGATCCGACCAATCCCAATATCGTCTGGGCCGCGATGTGGCAGGTGCATCGCAAGCCGTGGATCATGGAGAGCGGCGGCCCCGGCAGCGGCCTCTATCGCTCCACCGACGGCGGCACCACCTGGCAGAAGGTGACCGGCAACGGCCTGCCCACAGGCATCCTTGGCAAGATCGGCGTCGCGCCGACTTCCGATCCCAAGCGCATCTATGCTTTGATCGAGGCGGAGAAGGGTGGCCTCTACCGCACCGACGATGGCGGCGCCTCGTGGCAGCTCGTCAACAGCGACAATGATTACAAGCAGCGCGCCTGGTATTACACCAACGTGTTCGCGGATCCGAAGGACCCGAACAAGGTGTTCGTGATGAACACCGGCGCCTATAAATCGACCGACGGCGGCAAGACGTTCAAGTCCATGCCGACCTTCCACGGCGACAATCACCAGTTGTGGATCAACCCGCGCGATCCGCGTTATATGGTGAACAGCAACGACGGCGCGGTGAACGTCTCGGTCAACGGCGGCGAAAGCTGGACGCAGGGCGACAACCAGCCGACCGGCCAGATCTATCACATCGCGGTGGATAATCAGGTGCCGTACAACATCTACGGCGCGCAGCAGGACAATACGACCGTCCGTATCGCCTCCGCCGACGTGACCGGCGGGATCACGATGCGCGACTGGCGGCCGGTCGGCGGCGGGGAAAGCGGCTATGTCGTCCCGGATCCGAAGGACCCGCATATCGTGATCGCCGGCAGCTATTGGGGCGAGGTGTCGCGCTTCGACGACCGCACCGGCCAGGCGATCCCGATCAAGCCGTGGCCGCACGAGACGATGGGCTGGGCGCCGAAGGACGTGAAGCATCGCGGCCAGTGGACCGAGCCGCTGCTGTTCTCGCCGCACGATCCGAAAGTACTCTACAACGCCAATGAAGTGGTGTTCAAATCGACCAACGACGGCCAGTCGTGGGAGATCATCTCGCCAGACCTGACCCGCAACGACAAGAGCAAGCAGCTTTCGTCGGGCGGCCCGCTGACCAAGGACAATACCAGCGTCGAAATGTACGGCGTGGTCTTCTCGCTCGCCGAATCCCCGGCACAGAAAGACCTGCTGTGGGCCGGCACCGACGATGGCCTGATCCAGATGACCACCGACGGCGGCAAGGCGTGGAGCAACGTCACGCCGAAGGACATGCCCGAATGGGGCACGGTCGACATGGTCGAGCCGCATCCGCACAAGGCGGGCACGGCCTATATCGCGGTCGAGCGGCACAAGATGGGCGATTACAAGCCCTATGCTTTCCGCACCGACGATTTCGGCAAGACCTGGACGTCGATCACCAACGGGCTGCCGGCGGACGCCTATGTCCATGTCGTGCGCGCCGATCCGGAGCGCGAGGGGCTGCTCTATGCCGGCACGGAGAACGGCATCTTCTTCTCGTTCGACGACGGCGCGCACTGGAAGCCGCTCCAGCTCAACCTGCCGCGCGTGCCGGTGCACGATCTCGCCGTGCATGACGGGGACATCGCGGTCGCGACGCACGGCCGCGCCTTCTGGGTGCTCGACGACCTCAGCCCGCTCAGGCAGTGGACCGACGGCATCGCGCAGGAGCCGGTGCACCTGTTCAAGCCGCGCCAGACGATCCGCATGGTCTTCACCGGTCGCGGCGATTCGAACACCAAGTTCACCGGCACCAACCCGCCGCAGGGCACGATCCTCTATTACAACCTGAGGCAGGACGTCGCGCCCGACGCGATCAAGCTCGAAATCCTCGATGCGTCGGACAAGGTGATCCGTACCTTCCAGGCGGCCGCCAAGCCCGCGCACAAGGACAAGGATGCCGATGAGGACGAGGATTTCGCGCCGCCGCCCACCACGCCGCTGGGCACCAGGGCGGGGCTGAACCGCTTCGCCTGGGACATGCGCGTGCAGGGCCCCGTGCATGTGCCGAAACTGGCGATGTGGCATGCCTCCACGCTCGGCCCGGTGGCCATTCCGGGCCAGTACAAGGCGCGGCTCACGGTCAATGGCAAGGCGGTGACGCAGCCGATCGAGATCGTCGCCAACCCGAACGTCAAGCTGACGCAGGCGCAGCTCAGGGAACAGTTCGACCTCGCCATGGCCGTCAACCGTGAATTGAGCGAGGTGCAGAACGCGGTGCTGGAGATTCGCCAGCTCCACGAGAAGCTCGCCGAGGTGCGCAAGGAAGCGAACGGCAAGGACGCGATCGTCCAGTCGGCCGATGCGCTCGACGCCAAGGTCGGCGCGCTCGAGGACAAGCTGACCCAGAAGCTGTCGGTCGCCAACGAGGATCCGCTGAACTTCCCGATCCGGCTGAACAACCAGCTCGCGTCGCTGGCGCTGACGGTCGGCACGGGCGACAACCCGCCGACCGCGCAGGCCCGTCAGGAGTTCGACGACCTCAAGGCGCAGGCCACCTCCCTGCTCGCGGAGTGGAACCAGTTGAAGTCCGGCGACCTTGCCGGCTTCAACACGCAGATCGGGCAGGCGAAGCTGCGCCCGATCACGATCACGCCGCACGTCGCGACCGGCATATGATCCGTCGCGGGGGGCGCCGTCCAACCGACGGCGCTCCCCTGCGATGCCCGTGCCGCGACGGTGCCTTTCGATCCTCTGGAGTCCCGTAGCATGTCTGTGGACCACAACCGTCTATCCCGGCGCGATGCCGGTCGTTTCCTTCTCGCGGCGGGAGCAGCGGCGGCTGTGCCGGCGCGGAGCCTCGCGGCCGGCCCGGGCAACCGGGTGGTGTGCGTATCCAAGCAGATCAACGAATTCGTCTTCGACATCGGCGCGCAATCGCACCTCGTCGCGCGCGATCTCACCTCGATCTTTCCGCCGCAGATCAGGAAGCTGCCTTCGGTCGGCTATCATCGCGCGCTGAGCGCCGAGGGCATCATCTCGATGCGGCCGAGCGTGCTGCTCACCGACGGCAATGTCGGGCCGGAGCCGGTGCTGGCGCAGGTTCGCTCGGTCGGCATCCCGGTCGAGACGATGGAGCCGGGCAAGACCCCGGAGACGGCGCAGGAGCTGATGCTCCGGCTCGGCGCCTATTTCGGCCGCGAGGCGGCGGCGAAGGCGGTCGTCGCGCGCTGGCGGGCGGAGATGAAGCCCGCGCTCGCGGCGATGGCCCGGTATACCACGGGGCCGAAGCCGCGCGTGCTGATGATCCATTTCGGGCAGATCGTGAACAATTATCTCGGCGTGACGCGCGGCAGCACCGCCGACCAGATCATCACCTGGGCGGGCGGGGTCAACGCGCTCGACCAGATGGGCGGCATGTCGCGCCTGACGCCCGAGATCATCGCCCGCTCCGCGCCGGACATCATCATCGCCACCGATGTCGGCTTCGATCGCTACGGCTCGCCGGCGAAGTTCCGCGAGTTGCCGGGCGTGGCCCTGACCCCGGCGGCGAAGAGCCTGCGCATCCATCGCATCGATGAAACCGAGATCATGTATTTCGGCCCGCGCACGCCGGCCGCGCTGCGCAAGATCGCGGGCTGGCTGCACCCCGGACGCTGACGTGGCGGCAGGACGATCATCCTGGGCGCGTGTTCACCTTCTGCTGGCGGCAGGATTGCTGGCGGCGGTGCTGCTGTCGCTGTGCATCGGCTCCTTCTATTTCCCGCCGGCGGAGATCTTCCGCTTCTTCCGGCACTGGCTGGGCATCGCGCCGATCGGGGCGGACGAGGCGCTGGACCTCAACGTATTCGCCACGCTGCGCGCGCCGCGCGTCCTGCTGTGCGGGGTGACGGGCGCGACGCTGGGCCTGTCGGGCGCGTTGATGCAGGGATTGTTCCGCAACCCGATCGTCGAGCCGGGCCTCGCCGGCACCTCGTCGGGCGCGGCGCTCGGCGCGTCGATGGTGTTCGTGCTCGGCAACACCGCGCTCGCATTCACCTCGCCACTCGGCACGGCGGCGGTGCCGGTGATGGCGTTCATCGGCGGCTTCCTGGCGACGATGCTCGTCTATCGCATCGCCACCCTGTTCGGGCATACCGACGTGCTCGCACTGCTGCTCGCCGGCATCGCGGTCAACGCGGTGTGCAACGCCGGCACCGGCTTCCTGTCGTACATCGCGCGCGATCCGCAGGCGCGCAACATCACCTTCTGGAACCTCGGCACCTTCACCACCGCCGACTGGCGCGGCAGCCTGCTCGTCACCATCGTCTTCGTGCCGTGCCTGATCTTCATCCTGCGGCGCGGCAAGGACCTGAACGCGCTGATGCTGGGCGAGGACGATGCCGCGTTCATCGGCTTCGATCCCGACAAGCTCGTATTCCGGCTGCTGATCCTGAACACGCTGATCGTCTCCGTCGCGACCGCGATGGTGGGGGTGATCGCCTTCGTCGGGCTGATCGTGCCGCACATGATGCGGTTGCTGCGCTCGTCCGACTATCGTTTCCTGCTGCCAGCCTCCGCGCTGTTCGGCGCGTTGCTGATGGAGGCGGTGGACGTGGTGGCGCGGCTCGTCATCCGCCCGGCCGAGCTGCCGGTGGGGATCATCACCGCGCTGATCGGCGCGCCGATCTTCCTGTGGATATTGCTCGTCTACCGGCGGCGGATCACGAGCTGGTGATGGCCGACGCCCCGATCATCGCGCTGGACGAGGTGTGCTGGTCGGTCGGCGGCACGTCGATCGTCGCGGGGGTGAGCCTCGGCTTCGCCGCCGGCAAGGTGAACGTCATCCTCGGCCCCAACGGCGCGGGCAAATCCACGCTGATGAAGATCGCGGCCGGCCGGCTGAAGCCGACCGCCGGCCGCGTGCGCTATGGCGATCGGGATATCTTCTCGATCGCGGCGAAGGAACTGGCGGTGCGCCGCGCCTTCCTCTCGCAGCATGTCGAGATCGATTTCGCGATCACCGTGGAAGAAGTCGTGCTGATGGGGCGCTACCCGCATTTCGCGCGCGCGCCGGGCCGCGAGGATCGCCGCATCGTCGATGCCGCGCTCGATCTGGTCGGCATGGCGGACAAGCGCCGGCAGATCTACCCCACGCTTTCGGGTGGCGAGCAGCAGCGCGTGCAACTCGCGCGCGTGCTGGCGCAGGTATGGGATGACGGCGATGCGCCGGCGCCGCGCACGATCTTCCTCGACGAGCCGGTCGCCAGCCTCGACATCCATCACCAGCTCCAGATTCTCGATCTCGTGCGCTCGCTCCCCGGCCGGCGCTGCACGATCGTCGTGACGCTGCACGATCTCAACCTCGCCATGGAATATGGCGACCGGTTCATTTTTCTGCGCGACGGCCGTTTGCAGGCCGTGGCGGAGGAACCCGCGGCGGTATCCGCCGATCTTATCAAGCGCATCTTCGACGTGCGCGCCACTGCGCTCGATGACGAGGGCGGTGGCCGGCTGCTGCGCTTCCACCTTTAGCCATCGAGATGAAGAAACGTCAGGGAGTATCGAGTATGAAAGTAAGGCTGCATCTTGTTCACAGGGCATCGCTCTGCGTATTGGCGATCGCGCTCGGTGGCGCGCAGGCCCGGGCGGCGGACGCGCCATCGGATTCGACCGTGATCGTCACCGCCCCGTCGACCACGCCGTTCGACGAGGCAGCCGGTGTCGACAAGACCGGGACGTCGCTATTCGACACGCCGCGCAGCATCCAGATCGTGCCGCGCGAACTGATCGACCAGCAGGGCGGCACGCAGCTCAGGGACACGCTGCGCAACGTCAGCGGCCTCGTGCAGGGCGGCCAATTCTCGTTCGGCTTCTACGATCGCTTCGTGTCGCGCGGCCTCAACGTCACGTTCCTGAACGACGGGTTGCCGGACACGACCTCCGATCTCGGCGGCTATGTCCACTCACTTACCGGCGTCGAGCGCGTCGAGGTGCTCAAAGGCCCCGGCTCCGCCCTGTTCGGCACCAGCCAGCCGGGCGGCACGATCAACCTCGTCCATTATCGCCCGACCGACAAGGCTTCGGCCAGCGCCAGCCTGCAATACGGCTCGTTCGACACGATCACCGCCAACGGCTCGCTCAACGGCGCGCTCGGTGGCGGCGTGGATGCGCGCGTCGACGGACAGTTCCAGCGTTCGGACGGCTTTCGCGGCACGCGCAGCCGGAGCGGCGAGGTTTACGGGTCGCTCGGCTTCCATCCGGCCAATCACGACATCCTCGCGCGGTTCGAATATCATCGGATCGAGGTTCGCCCGGATGCGATCGGCCTGCCATTCTCTCCGCCGAGCGGCACCGGCCTTCCGGCGAATGTGGATATCAACAACCGCTATTACACGCCGTTCGCCTATGCCGATCAGTCGATCAAGCGCGCATTCCTGAGCGACGCCTGGACGGTGAACGACAGCCTCACCGTCAATCTGCGCACCGCCTATACCGATCGCGACGTCGATCTCGCGCGCAATGCCGGCGGGCGGCTGACAGCGGCGGGCAGCACCTATTCGCTCACCGGCCGTCAGCTTCGCCAGCAGCAGGACAATATCCACGATTTCGTCTTCCAGGCGGAGCCGACGTGGAAATTCGCCGCCGGATCGATGCCGGTCACGCTGCTCGCCGGCTTCGAATATCGCAATGTCAGCGCCACCACGCGCCGCAGCACCGCCGATCTGCCGGCTATCGCGGACATCTATCACCCGGTGACGCCGGAGACGAGCCTCGCGGCGCTGACCTTCCTCTGCGACAAGAGCCATAGCTGCAACGACGCGAAGGTCGATGGCCGCTTCTACGGCCTCTATGGAACGGCGCAGATCGATCTCACCTCGCGCCTGAAGCTCCGGCTGTCGGGCCGCGAGGACTGGTTCAGGACGTCGGCCGAGGGGCGCTCGGTCATTCCGACAAACCCCGGCTCGGAGCATCCGTGCGACCCGCCACAGGCGACGACCTGCCCGTTCGTTCCCGGCCAGCCAGTGGTGCGCAACGACGATCGCTTCGAATGGGACGTCGGCGCGGTCTATCAGATCGCCGATTCCTTTGCCCTGTTCGGCGGCTATTCGAGCAACAGCTATCCGATCTTCAACACCGAGGAGCCGCAGAGCATCGGCCAGGTGCCGGAGAAAGGGACGCAGGTCGAGGCAGGATTGCGCTTCCGGCAGGGTAGCTGGCTGTCGCTCTCCTCGTCTCTGTTCCGCACCACGCGAAAGAACGTCTATACGATCCTGCTCGTCCCCGATCCCAACGGGCCGGGCAGCATCGACGTGTCGCAGGTCTTTTCCTATCGGGTGAAGGGCTGGGAGACCGATCTCAGCCTGCGTCCGACGGCGACGTGGAACATCAACGCCAATTTCACGCTGCAGGATCCGGTGCTGGTGGATTATCCGCAGAATCCGGGGCAGATCGGCAATCGCGTGCCGAGCGTGCCGAAGCAGATCGGCAATGCCTGGACCAGCTACGACATCGCGCTGCCGGACAAGATCGGCAGCTTGCAGCTCGCCGCCGGCCTTCGCTATCGCGGCGATTATTTCGGCGACACGGGTCAGACCCGTCTCCTGCCCGGGGCGACGATGGTCGACCTGTCGGCGGCGTTGCTCAACGGCCCGCTGACGATCCGTGGCGGCGTGAGCAATATCGGCGACAAGCGGAACTACGATTATGCCGCCGGCGTCGGCAGTGGTGCCATCCCCGGACCGGGGCGCACGTTCTTCCTCAGCATTGGGCTGAAAACGCTCTGACGAAAAGAAACCGCGAGCCGGGATCGCGTTGGCGAACTGCTTTCCCGGCTCGTGACGCGACCGATCGCGGGATTCGTCGGAAAACGTAGCGTCACCCGCGAAGCCATAGGGTGTCGGAGTCGGTCCGAGTCCCTCGGATGGACCGGCTCGCGCCATCAAAGTTAGTTATTGTACTATTTGTGCGTCACATTGCCGGAAAACAGCCAAAAATTTCAATCTTGGTGCGATATTTTAGAATTGCGTTCGAACCCATTTCGGTTTCAAATTCGCGTAAGACGCGTGACATCTGATCGTGCGGATACGGGAGCGTGGCGAGCAGTTTCGGGAGGAACCTCGCCCGGACTTAAACGGGATGGCGGCGGCGGGTCCGTCCGCTCATAGGGGGGTTAGACATGATCAATCGTGGATCGCATCGTGCCTTGATGCTGGGAATTCTGGCCGGCGTCTCGTCGCTCGCCACCTCTACCGCACTCCATGCCCAGACGGTGCCCGCAGCGCCGGAAGCGGCGCCCGCGCCGGCGGCGGGGAATGATACCGAGATCGTCGTCACCGCGCTCAAGCGCGCCACCAGCATCCAGCAGACGCCGCTCGCCATCTCGGCGGTAAGCGCCGAGACTCTGACAAAGCAGAACATCACGGATTCGAGCGCGCTGAGCCGCGTTTCGCCGGGCCTGCAGATCAACGAGAATTCCAACGGCGGCAGCCGCGTCATCATCCGTAACCTCTACGCCACCGGCGAAGCGCTGGTCGGCATCTATTACGACGACGTTCCGCTGAGCGGCACCGGCGGCGTCTCGAACGACGCCGGCGCCACCCAGCCCAGCCTGCGCCTGTTCGACGTGGAGCGCGCCGAGGTGCTGCGCGGCCCGCAGGGCACGCTTTACGGCGCCAGCTCGATGGGCGGCACGCTGCGCATCATCTTCAACAAGCCCAAGCTGGATCACTATGAAGGCGCGATAGACGGTCAGCTCAACACGTCCGCGGAGAGCAACGGCAGCCTGGGCCGTCAGATCAACGGCATGGTCAACGTGCCGATCATCAACGACGTGCTCGGCGTCCGTGCGGTCGGTTATTACGATCGCTCGGCGGGCTATATCGACAACAGCCTGCTCGGCCTCCGCAACATGAATGCGAACAAGAGCTATGGTGGGCGCGTGACCGCGCGGCTCAAGCCGGCGGACAACATCACCCTCGACCTGATGGCGGTCTATCAGAACCGCAAGGGCGTCGGCACGAGCTGGAACTATACCGAATATCAGCTCACCGGGAAGAAATACGATCAGCCGCTGCTGATGCAGCAGCCGCAGGAAGACCGGATGAAGCTGTTCTCCGGCACGCTGAACTGGGACATGGATTTCGCGACCCTGACGGTGGCGGCGTCCTATACCGATCGTCTTCTCCAGTATAAGTTCGATTACACGCCGTATTTCTCGAAATGGCAGTCGGTCAATCACACCGGCGGGCTGGTTGCGCCCTATACCGGCGCCGGCTCGGCCATTCCGGGCTATGCTGCTTTCGTGAGCGATTGCCTTGGCGGCGCCGTAGTGGGCACGACCTGCGATGCGGCCGGATATCAGCAACTGGTCAATGGCTACGGCAACAGCACTACCTATCAGCCGCAGTCGAACAAGACTTCCACGGAGGAAGTCCGCCTCGCCGATGACCGCAATGCTTTCAAGTGGACGGTCGGATTCTATCACAGCTATCGCAAGAACTACACCGAATCCATCCTGAGCCCGGCCGATCCGGTCACTGGTATCCAGCTTTATCCGGTCGGCTATCCGGCGGGTAATGTCTATACCGTCGGCGTCGACACGGTTGGCCTCGATCGTACCATCGACGACCGGCTGGAGCAGGTCGCGGGCTTCGCCGAGGGCACCTGGGACATCACCAGCAAGCTCAGCGTGACCGGCGGCATCCGCTACTTCAATTACAAGAAGCGCACGACCTCGGCGGTCATCATCCCCAGCTATATCGCGGGCAACACGCGTCAGGCGCCGCTCACCACCGGCGGTAACGAGCACGGCACGCTGCTCAAGTTCAGCGCCAACTACAAGTTCAACCGCGACGTGATGTTCTATGCGTCGGCGACGCAGGGCTATCGCCCCGGCGGTGTGAACCAGACGCTGGGCCTCCCGAGCTACGCCGCGATCTACAACTCCGATTCGGTGTGGAACTACGAAGCCGGCCTGAAGACGGCGTGGTTCGATCGCAAGGTGGTGCTGAACGTCGATGCGTTCCGCATGGACTGGACCAACATGCAGGTCTCGGCGAGTTTCAACAACGCCTTCGGCTTCATCACCAACAGCTCCAGCCCGGCGCGGATCCAGGGCATCGAATTCGATACGGCCTTCTATCCGGTCGACCGCCTGTCGCTGAAGGTGTCGGGCAGCTATATCGATGCCAAGCTGAAGGGCGACCAGTCGCTGCCAAACGGCATCACGCCATGCCCGGTTCCTTATGACGGCAGCACGGGCTGCGCGACGATCGCCGCCGGCAAGTCGGGCGACCCGATCCCCTATTCGCCGAAGTGGACGCTTCAGACGAGCGCGGATTACAGCACGCCGATCAGCGACGATCTGGAGATCATCTACCACGGCGATCTCAGCTATCGCAGCAGCGCGTTGACCACCTACAACCTGCCGCTCTACGCCACGAAATATCCGAACGGTCCGGCCGGAACGCCGGGGGGCGCGGCGCTCTATACGTTGCCGGGCTTCGCCACGGTCGGGCTGCGGGTCGGGCTGGAGAAGGATCAGGGCCTCTGGGGCGTCTATCTGTTCGCCAACAATCTGTTCAACACGATCGGCCTCACCAGCCTGACGAACGGGACCGCCAGCGCCACCCAGCTCGGCTGGCGCTACAACGGCAACGTCATCAAGCCGAATTACGTCGTCTCGACCGCGCCGCGCGTCGTCGGGGTGCAGTTCATGGCCAAGTTCCGCTAATCGAACGGGGGTAAGTTCGACATGAAGACTAGTATCCTGCGCGGCTGCGCTGCCGCCGCGCTGGTCGCTGGCGTCCTCGGCGGGGGCTCTGCCTCCGCCAAGGATGTGGTGATCCACGCCGGCAAGTTGATCGACGGCGTCTCCGCGACGCCCCGGACGCAGGTGTCGATCCTGATCCGCGACGATCGCATCACCGGAGTCCAGAACGGCTTCGTCACGCCGGCCGGCGCCGAGGTGATCGACCTTTCGTCCAAGACGGTGCTGCCCGGCTTCATCGAATGCCACGATCACATCTCGTCGAACGGTGATCGCCGCCCGCTCAACCGCTTCACCCAGACCACCGGCGACGCGACGATCGCCGCCGTCGCCAATGCGCGGCGCGAGATCGAGGAAGGGTTCACCACGGTTCGCGACCTCGGCTCCGACGGGATTTCCGCCCCGGCGGTGATCCGCGCGATCGCCGCCAAGCAGATCGTCGGCCCGCGCTACTGGACGGCGCTGCAGGCGATGGGGCCGACCGGCGGCCATTCCGATCGCCAGAACGGCCTCAGCCCCGCCGTCTCGATCGCGGGACGCGACGCGGCGATCATCGACGGGCCGGAAGACGCGGTGGTCAAGGTGCGCCAGCATCGCCGCGACGGCGCGACCGTCATCAAGATCATGCCGTCGGGCGGCGTCGGCTCGATCGGCGACGACCCCAACCACATGACGATGACCGACGCCGAGATGAAGGCGGCGATCGACACCGCGCATGAGCTGGGGTTGAAGGTCGCCGCCCACGCGCACGGCAAGCAGGCGATCGACCACGCGATCCTCGCCGGCGTCGATTCGATCGAGCACGGCACCTATTCGGATGCCGAAAGCTATAAGCTGATGAAGGAGCACGGCACGTTCCTGGTGCCGACCCTGCTCGTCGCCGACGCGATCTACCAGAACGCGGTCAAGCATCCCGAGACGCTGCCGCCGACCGTGGCGGACAAGGCGATCGCGGTGACGCCGGTGATGATCGGCAACGCCGGACGCGCCTACAAGGCCGGCGTCAAGATCGCGTTCGGCACCGATCAGGGCGCCACGTCGGACCGCAACAAGGCGGAGGAATTCGCGCTGTTGGTCAAGGCCGGGCTGACGCCGATGGACGCGATCTTCACCGCCACCCGCAACGCCGCCGAGCTGATCGGGACGCCGCAGGACATCGGCTCGGTCCAGACCGGGCGCTATGCCGATATCGTCGCGGTGGACGGCGATCCGCTGGCCGACATCACCACGCTCCAGCGCGTCGAGTTCGTCATGAAGGGCGGCGAAATACTCAAGACCGGCGGAAGGATGATGCGATGAGCATTGCGAGGAAGATGGCCGGGGCGCTGCTCGGCGCCTCCGCGCTGCTGGCGATGACGGCGCCGGCGATGGCGAAGGATGTGGTCGTCCACGCCGGCACGCTGATCGACGGCGTCTCCGCGACGCCGCGGCGGCAGGTGTCGATCCTGATCCACGACGATCGCATCACCGGGATCCAGAACGGTTTCGTCACCCCGGCCGGCGCCGAGGTGATCGACCTTTCGTCCAAGACGGTGCTGCCGGGCTTCATCGATGTGCACGACCATATCTCGATGGATGCGGACTGGGGTGTGCTGGGCCGCTTCACGCGCAACGATGGCGATGCGGTGATCACCGGAATCCGCAACGCCGAACGCGATATCGATCAGGGCTTCACGGCGGTCCGCGATTGCGGCTCCGGCGGCATCGAGGCGCCGGCGCTCAAGCGCGCCATCGCCGCGAAGCAGGTGATCGGGCCGCGCATCTGGACGGCGATGCAGCCGCTGTCGGCCACCGGCGGCCATTCCGATCCGCAGAACGGCATGCAGCTCGGCGTCCATTTCGACGGCCGCGAACTGTCGATCATCGACGGGCCGGAGGATGCCGTTTACAAGGTGCGTCAGCACCGTCGCGATGGCGCCGATCTCATCAAGATCATGCCGTCGGGCGGCGTGGCCTCGATCGGCGACGACCCCAACCACATGACGATGACCGACGCCGAGATGAAGGCCGTCACCGACACGGCGCATTCGCTCGGCCTCAAGGTCGCGGCGCATGTCCATGGCAACAAGGCGATCAACCACGCGATCGAGGCGGGGGTCGATTCGATCGAGCACGGCACCTATGCCGACGCGACCAGCTACAAGCTGATGAAGGAGCACGGCACGTTCCTGGTGCCGACCCTGCTCGTCGCCGACTGGATCTACCAGACCGCCGTCAAGACGCCGGAGAAGCTGCCGCCGACCGTGCCGGAAAAGGCCATCGCGGTGACGCCGACGATGATCGGCAACGCCGGTCGCGCCTATCGCGCCGGCGTGAAGATCGCGCTCGGCACCGACCTGACCGGCCTCGGCAACCGCAACAAGGCGGAGGAGTTCGCGCTGCTGGTCAAGGCCGGGCTGACGCCGATGGACGCGATCTTCGCGGGCACCCGCAACGCCGCCGAACTGATCGGCGCGTCGCAGGATATCGGCTCGGTCCAGACCGGGCGCTTCGCCGATATCGTCGCGGTGGACGGCGATCCGCTCGCCGATATCACCAAGCTCCAGCATGTCGCCTTCGTGATGAAGGGCGGCGACGTGCTGAAGAAGGACGGCAAGGTCAACGTGCTGAACTAGGACCTGGCTGTCCGGGCTCTACGAAAAAGGGGCGGGGAGCAAGCCGGCGCGTTGCATCGCGCGGTTGCCCCCGCCTTTTTCGTATCGGCGGATATGGTGCTTGAGGTATCCGCGCCGAGGCGTGTCTTTCGCCGCTGAAACGGCCGCGACAATTGGCCGCAAAGTCGCCTTGTTCCTGAAACTCCGCGCAATATCGCGGAGAAGCGGCGGTGCTTTTCCTCGAACGCCGCCGGTCCCCTCGCCGGCGGCGATGTTCGAGGAGTAATATCATGTACCAGTATCTTTCCGCCCCGGTCGCGGGCTTCGCGCTGCTGGCCGCGCTCGCCGCGACGCCGGCGGCGGCGCAGGATGCGGCGGCGTTTCAGGGACCGCGCGTCGAGGCGACGGTCGGGCTGGACCAGCTTCGTTTCGACCTGTCGAACATCGGCGGCACGGGCCGCGACAAGGCGAGCGACGTCGGCTACGGCTTCGCGCTCGGCTATGACAAGGCGGTGTCGCCCAGCATGGTGATCGGCGCGGAGGCGGGGATGAATTTCTCCGACGTATCCTATGCCGACGATGCGCTGCGCAGCCGGCGCGAGTTCGATTTCTCCGGGCGGATCGGCACGCCGGTCACGCACAATGCGCTACTCTACGGCAAGGTCGGCTATTCCAACCTGCAAGTCCGCGAGCTGGATCAGGTGCGCGACCTGGACGGCCTGCTGCTCGGCGCCGGCGCCGAGGTGAAGGTGTCGCCCGCCGCCTATCTCAAGAGCGAATATCGCTATGTCACTTATGGCAACGGCTATTCGACCAACGGCATCCTGACCGGCGTCGGCCTGCGCTTCTGACGCCGCCGCGTGGGGCGGCAGGGGACCGCCCCTACCGCTTCGCGATCGCCGAAAGCGTGGCGCCGGCGGTGATCTGCTCCACGTCGGTCCTGACGTGGAGCAGGCGCACGCCGCGCCCGGCGACCGCCCGGTCCAGCGCGGGGGCGAAATTCTCCGTCCGCGTCACCGTCTCGCTCCATGCGCCATAGGCCCGCGCCAGCGCCGCGAAATCGGGGTTGGCGAGCCGGGTGGCGGAGACGCGGCCGGGATATTCGCGCTCCTGGTGCATGCGGATCGTGCCATAGGCGCCGTTGTCGACGAGGATCACCAGCATGTCGCAGCCGTGCTGCACGGCGGTCGCCAGTTCCTGCCCGTTCATCAGGAAGTCGCCGTCGCCCGCCAGCGCCACCACCGTCCTTTCGGGATGGCGCAGCGATGCGGCCACCGCCGCCGGCACGCCATAGCCCATCGCCCCGGCGGTCGGCGCAAGCTGCGTTCCCGGCCCGGCATAGCGCCAGTAACGGTGCCACCAGCCGGAGAAATTGCCCGCGCCGTTGCAGATGATCGTATCCGCCGGCAGCCGCTCCCGCATCGCCGCGACGCATGGGCCGAGGTCCATCGCCACGCCGTCGCGCGGGCGCGGGGTCGACCAGTCGAGATAGTCGCCGTGCGCCGCCGCCGCGTCGGGCCGCGCGGGCGCGTCGATCGCCGCCGCCGCTGCCGCGAACGCCGCCATCGTCGCGCAGATCGCGAGGTCGGTGGCATAGGTCATGCCCAGTTCGTCCGCGTCGGGGTGTACGTGGATCAGCCGCTGGCCGGGATGATCGGGCGTGACGAGCGTATAGCCGTCGGTGGTCGCCTCTCCCAGCCGCGCGCCGACGACGAGCAGCAGGTCCGCAGCCTTCACCCGCGCGACCAGCTTCGGATTGGGGCCATAGCCGAGATTGCCCGCATAAGCGGGGCAATCGTTGGGCACCGCGTCCTGCCGGCGGAAGGCGGCGACCAACGGGATGCCGGAGCGATCCGCCCAGGCGGCGAAATCGCGCGCCGCGTCATGGTCCCAGCCCGCGCCGCCGATGATCGCGACCGGGCGCTCGGCGGCGGCGAGCAGGTCCGCCAGCCGGTCGATCGCCGCAGCGTCCGCCGCCTGCGCGACGCGTGCGACGCGCGGCCGGTCGGTCGCCTCCACCATGTCGAGCAGCATGTCCTCGGGCAGCGCCAGCACCACCGGGCCGGGCCGGCCGTTCATCGCCACCGCATAGGCGCGCGCGACATATTCCGGGATGCGCCGCGCGTCGTCGATCCGCGCGGCCCATTTGGCGACGGGGGCGAACATCGCTTCGAAATTGATCTCCTGGAACGCCTCGCGGTCGCGCGTGCCGCGATCGACGTCGCCGACGAACAGGATCATCGGCTGGCTGTCCTGCATCGCGACATGCACCCCGATCGAGGCGTTGGTCGCGCCCGGCCCGCGCGTGACGAAGGCGATGCCGGGCCGGTGCGTCAGCGCGCCGTCCGCGCAGGCCATGAAGGCGACCCCGCCCTCCTGCCGACAGGTGACGACCTCGATCGCGGGCGTGTCGACCAGCGCGTCGAGCACCGCGAGGAAGCTCTCCCCCGGCACGGTGAAGATGCGTTCGCAGCCTTGCGCCACGAGCTGATCGACGAGGACGCGTCCTCCGGTGCGGTTCCTGCTCTCCATCCGCGTCATCTAGAGGGGAAGGGTGGCTATTGCCAAGCCGCGCGCGCTGGATGATCGTGCCCGCGAACCATGCAAGAGGAGAGCGGCGGCGTGAGCGATTTCACCCTGGTAGCGGATGGCCTGCGTTTCCCCGAAGGGCCGGTGGTGATGCCCGACGGCAGCATCATCCTGGTCGAGATCGAGGCGGGGCGCATCACCCGCGTCATGCCCGACGGCCGCAAGCAGACCGTCGCCGAGCCGGGCGGCGGCCCCAACGGCCTCGCGATGGGGCCGGACGGGATGCTCTATTGCTGCAACAACGGCGGATTCGAATATCTCGAGGCGGGCGGAATCCTCGCGCCGCACGGCATCGCGAAGGATTATTCCGGCGGCCGGATCGAGCGGATCGATCCCGCCACCGGCAAGGTGGAGGTGCTCTACCGATCGGGCGATTTCGGCTGCGTGCTGCGCGGGCCGAACGACATCGTGTTCGATGCCCACGGCGGCTTCTGGTTCACCGATCACGGCAAGGTCGATTATGCGAAGCGCTGCCACGACATCGTCGGCATCTTCTACGCGAAGGCGGACGGCAGCCATCTGGAGGAGGTGATCTTCCCGTCGAACAACCCCAACGGCTGCGGCCTCTCGCCGGACGGGAGGACGCTCTATGCCGCCGAGACCTATACCTGCCGGCTGATGAGCTTCAACGTTACCGCGCCGGGCAAGGTCGCGCCGGACGCGGGGCCGGGCGGGCCGGGAATCCCGCTCTATCGCCCCGCCGGCTACAAATTCTTCGATTCGCTGGCGGTGGAAGCCTGCGGAAACATCTGCGTCGCGACGATCGGCGAAAGCGGCATCAGCGTGATCTCGCCGGCCGGCGAGCTGGTGGAGTTCGTCGCGACCGACGATATCTTCACCACCAACATCTGCTTCGGCGGCGCGGACATGATGGATGCGTGGATCACGCTTTCCGGCACCGGCCGGCTGGTGAGGACGCGCTGGAAGCGCCCCGGCCTCAAGCTGGAATATTGATCGTTGCGCGCGCGGCATAGCGAGACGCACGCGGTCGATCGCATCGGCTGGCTGCGCGCGGCGGTGCTGGGGGCGAACGACGGCATCCTGTCGGTCTCCAGCATCATCGTCGGCGTCGCGGCGGCGCGGCCCGGCGTGTCGGCGATCCTGCTCGCCGGGCTGGCGGGGCTGGTCGCGGGGGCGATGTCGATGGCGGCGGGGGAGTTCGTCTCGGTCAGCAGCCAGGCCGATGCCGAGAACGCCGATCGCGCGAAGGAGGCCGACGAGCTGGCGAGCAACCCGGACGGCGAGCATCGCGAGCTGGTCGCGATCTACCGCGCGCGCGGGCTGGACGAGGCGCTGGCGGAGCAGGTCGCGACCCAGCTCTCCGCGCATGACGCGCTCACCGCGCACCTGCGCGACGAGCTGGGGCTGACGGAGGCGGTCGCCGCGCGTCCGGTGCAGGCGGCGTTCGCCTCGGCCGGCAGCTTCTTCGCCGGGGGCGCCGCGCCGATGCTGACGGTGCTGCTGGCGCCGGCCGCGATCCTGGTGTGGTCGGTGCCGGCGGTGGCGCTGCTGCTGCTCGCGGTGCTGGGCGCGATCGGCGCGCGGGCGGGCGGCGCCAGCGCGACGCGGGGAGCCTTGCGCGTCACTTTCTGGGGCGCGCTGGCGATGCTGGTCACCTATGTCATCGGCGACCTCGTGGGCACGACTTTGTAGCGACGGGGCTTGCGCGACGGCGCGCGGCGCGGCACGACTTGAGGCGATGAAGCGCGATACAGTGATCTTCGATTTCGGCGGGGTGGTCACGTCGTCCCCGTTCGAGGCGTTCAACCGGCTGGAGCGGGCGCGCGGCCTGCCGCGGGATTTCATCCGCAAGGTCAACCAGCTTTCGCCGGACGACAATGCCTGGGCGCGGTTCGAGCGCGCGGAGATCGATTCCGCCGGTTTCGACGCGGCCTTCGCGGAGGAGGCCAAGGCGCTCGGCCATGAATTGCGCGGCGAGGACGTGCTGGCGGTGCTGGCCGGCGACATCCGCCCGCGCATGGTCCACGCGCTCGACTGGCTGAAGCGGCAGGGCTACCATCTCGGCTGCATCACCAACAACGTGCCGTCGGGCGAGGGCGCCGGGATGGAGCGCAGCGGCGAGCGGGCGCGCGCGGTGAGCGAGGTGCTCGTCCGGTTCGACTGCGTGATCGAATCGAGCAAGGTCGGCATCCGCAAGCCCGATCCGCGCATCTACCAGATGATGCTCGCGCATTTCTCCAAGCCGGCGGCGGCGTGCGTCTATCTCGACGACCTCGGCATCAACTGCAAGCCGGCGGCCGAGCTGGGGATGCATGCGATCAAGGTCAGCGACGAGGATCAGGCACTGGGCGAGCTGGCCGAGGTGCTGGGCGTCGAGCGCGGGCTGTTCTGACCCGCGTGCCGCGGTTCGCGGGACAAAGTTGAACCGCCATTCGGCTTCGCTTGCGGCGGCGTTCGTCCGGGGCTAATCGCCGGGCCGGACGAAGGAGAGTCACCCGCCGATGAAGAAGCTCTACCCCGACGCCGCGGCCGCGCTGGACGGCGTATTGTTCGATGGAATGACGATTTGCGCGGGCGGTTTCGGCCTGTGCGGCATCCCCGAGCGGCTGATCGACGCGATCCTCGCCGCCGGCACGAAGAACCTCACCATCGCCAGCAACAACGCCGGGATCGACGGCGAGGGGCTGGGCAAGCTGCTCCGCACGCGACAGGTGAAGAAGATGATCTCGTCCTATGTCGGCGAGAACAAGGAGTTCGAGCGGCAGTATCTCGCGGGCGAGCTCGAGGTGGAATTCTGTCCGCAGGGCACGTTGGCCGAGCGTTGCCGCGCTGGCGGCGCGGGCATCCCCGGCTTCTACACGAAAACCGGCGTCGGCACGCAGGTGGCCGAGGGCAAGGAAGTCAAGGAGTTCGACGGCGAGGAATATATCCTCGAGCGCGGCATCCGCGCGGACCTTGCGATCATCAAGGGCTGGAAGGCGGACGAGGCGGGCAACCTCGTCTTCCGCAAGACCGCGCGCAACTTCAATCAGCCGATGGCGACCGCCGGCAAGGTGTGCGTCGCCGAGGTGGAGGAGATCGTGGCCGTAGGCAGCCTGGGCGCGGACAGCATCCACCTGCCCGGCATCTACGTGAACCGGCTGATCGTGGGCGCGCCCTATGACAAGAAGATCGAGTTCCGAACCACCCGCCAGCGGGAGAATGCGTGATGGCGTGGACGCGTGACGAAATGGCGGCGCGCGCCGCGAAGGAATTGCAGGACGGCTTTTACGTCAACCTCGGCATCGGCATCCCGACTTTGGTGGCGAACCATATCCCCGCGGGCGTCGAGGTGACGCTCCAGTCGGAGAACGGGATGCTCGGCATCGGGCCGTTCCCTTATGACGACGAGGTCGACCCGGACCTTATCAACGCCGGCAAGCAGACGATCAGCGAACTGCCGCAATCGGTCTATTTCGGCTCGGACCAGAGCTTCGCGATGATCCGTGGCGGGCATATCGACCTCACCGTGCTCGGTGCGATGGAAGTGGCCGAGACGGGGGACATCGCCAACTGGATGATCCCCGGCAAGATGATCAAGGGCATGGGCGGCGCGATGGATCTCGTCGCCGGCGTGAAGAAGATCATCGTGGTGATGGAGCACACCAGCAAGAACGGCGATCCGAAGTTCATTCCGGCCTGCACATTGCCGCTCACCGGCCGGAACGTGGTCGACATGATCATCACCGATCTCGCGGTGTTCCAGCGCCCCGACCATAACTCGCCGTTCCGCCTGATCGAGACGGCCCCCGGCGTCACGGCGGAGGAACTCGCCGCCAAGACGACCGCGCACTACGTCGCCTGACGCTATAAGCCCCTCCCCCGTGGGGGGAGGGGTTATTCGGCGCGTCGGCGCAACTTTCTTGCCGGAATGATGCGAAAACTAGGGTTTCGCGAAAGGGCGCTTTGGGTCTAAGGCGCTCGCATCATGGCAACTCGTCCCCTCACGCTCTACGAAAAAGTCTGGAACGCACATGTCGTCGAACGGCGCGACGACGGCACCTGCCTCATCTACATCGACCGTCACCTCGTGCATGAGGTGACCAGCCCGCAGGCGTTTGAGGGGCTGCGCGCCGCCGGGCGGAAGGTGCGCCGGCCGGACCTGACGCTGGCGGTGCCGGATCACAACCTGCCGACCACCGCGCGCGTCGACGCCGCCGGCAACGAACTGCCGATCGCCGATCCGGAAAGCGCGACCCAGCTCGCCGCGCTGCGCCACAATGTCGCGGAATTCGGCGTCCCCTACATCGACGCGCTCGCCCCGGAGCAGGGCATCGTCCATGTGGTCGGGCCGGAACAGGGCTTCACGCTGCCGGGGACGACGATGGTGTGCGGCGACAGCCACACCTCGGCGCACGGCGCGCTCGGCGCGCTGGCGTTCGGCATCGGCACCAGCGAGGTGGAGCATGTGCTCGCCACGCAGACGCTGCTGCTCGCGCAGTCGAAGACGATGGAGGTGCGGGTCGACGGCACGCTCGGTTTCGGCGTCAGCCCGAAGGACGTGATCCTCGCGATCATCGGCCGGATCGGCGCGGCGGGCGGCACCGGCCATGTCATCGAATATACCGGCGACGTGATCCGCGCCATGTCGCTGGAGGGGCGGCTGACGGTCGCCAACATGTCGATCGAGGGCGGCGCGCGCGCCGGCATGATCGCGCCGGACGACACCACCTTCGCCTATCTCAAGGGCCGCCCGATGGCTCCCGCCGGCGCGGATTGGGGCAAGGCGGTGGCATGGTGGCGTGGCCTCGCCACCGATCCGGGCGCGGCATATGACAAGCGCGTCGTGCTGGCGGCGGGCGATATCGCGCCGGGCCTGACATGGGGCACCAGCCCGGAGGATGTCGTGCCGATCACCGGCGTCGTGCCCGATCCGGAGAGCTTCGCCGATCCCTCCAAGCAGGCGGCGGCGGCCAAGTCGCTCGATTACATGGGCCTGACGCCTGGGACGCGGATGCAGGACGTGGCGATCCAGCACGTCTTCATCGGAAGCTGCACCAACAGCCGGATCGAGGATCTGCGCGCGGCCGCCGCCGTCGCCGACGGGCGGCGCGTGGCGGACGGCGTGCGGGCGATGGTCGTCCCCGGCTCGGGGCTGGTGAAGCGGCAGGCCGAGGCCGAGGGACTGGACCGAATCTTCGCCGCCGCCGGCTTCGAATGGCGCGAGCCGGGCTGCTCGATGTGCCTGGCGATGAATCCGGACAAGGTGCCGGCGGGCGAGCGCTGCGCCTCGACCAGCAACCGCAATTTCGTCGGGCGGCAAGGGCCGGGCGCGCGCACCCATCTCGTCTCGCCGGCGATGGCGGCGGCGGCGGCGGTGGAAGGGCGGCTGGCCGACGTGCGCGAATTGATGCGATAACGAGAGCGGGTGAGAGGGGAACGGCGATGAAGAAGGTGCTGCTGCTGCTGGTTGCCGGATCGTTGCTCAGTGGCGTCGCCGCTTATGCCGCGATCGCGCGGACGTCGACGGTGGCGAAGGAACGAACGGCGCGCTGATCCGCGCGCGAGGAGTATTGAAATGGAAGCCGTGACGAGCGTTTCCGGCCGCGCCTATCCGTGGGGCCAGAAGAACGTCGATACCGACGTGATCATTCCGGCGCATTGGCTCAAGACGATCACCCGCGCGGGGCTGGGGCGCGGCGCGTTCGAGACGGTGCGCGCGGTGCCGGGCAATGTGTTCGACGATCCCGAATATGCCGGCAGCCCGATCCTGATCGCGGGTGACAATTTCGGCTGCGGCTCCAGTCGCGAGCACGCCGCCTGGGCGCTCAACGATCTCGGCATCAAGGCGGTGATTGCGCCGAGCTTCTCCGACATCTTCTCCGGCAACGCTTTCAAGAACGGCATCGTCACGGTGGTGCTGCCGCAGGACGCGGTCGACCGGCTGATCGA
This sequence comes from Sphingomonas sp. 67-36, assembly GCA_001897375.1. Taxonomy (GTDB): domain Bacteria; phylum Pseudomonadota; class Alphaproteobacteria; order Sphingomonadales; family Sphingomonadaceae; genus Sphingomonas. The sequence goes on from MKSU01000001.1 coordinate 91,784, forward strand.
GGTGGCGAAGACCGATCCGGTCTCGATCGACCTCGAGCATATGACGGTGACGACGCCGTTCCAGGATCGGTTCGAATTCTCGCTCGACCCGTTCCGCCGCCAATGCCTGATGCACGGGCTGGACGAGATCGGCCTGACGCTGGAGCGCGACGCGGCGATTGCGCGTTACGAGGGCGAGATCGACGTCAGCCGTCCGTGGGTGAGCCGCCGGGCGGCGTAGCCAACTCGCTAAACCCTCTGGACGCGTCGCTTCCCGCGCTGCAAGGGATACCGTCAATTCGAAAATCGCGCGCGCTTCGGGATTCGATGCGCGCCAACGAAGGGAAGGAGCGGACATGCGCGCATTGCTGTCGACCGCGATCGGCGGACCGGAAACTCTGACGGTGGGCGATCTGCCCGATCCGGTCGCGGGGCCGGGCGAGGTAATCGTCGCGGTGAAGGCCTGCGCGGTCAACTTCCCGGACGTGCTGGTGATCGAGGACAAATATCAGTTCAAGCCACAGCGTCCCTTCGCGCCGGGCGGCGAGGTTTCCGGCGTGGTGGAAAGCGTCGGCGAGGGCGTCACCGCCTTCAGGCCGGGCGACCGGGTGATGGGCAACACCGGCATGGGCGGCATGTCCGAAAAGGCGGTGGTTCGCGAGGCGGCGCTCTATCCGCTGCCGGCGGAGCGCAACTTCGAGGAAGGCGCGTCGATGCTGCTGACCTATGGCACGACGATCCACGCCTTGGTCGATCGCGGCCATATCAAGGAAGGCGACAATCTGCTCGTGCTCGGCGCGGCTGGCGGTGTCGGCCTCGCGGCGGTCGAACTCGGCAAGGCGCTCGGCGCGCGGGTGGTCGGCGCCGTCTCGTCGGAGGAGAAGGCGCAGGCGGTGCGCGATGCGGGCGCGGACGATGTGCTGATCTACGGCCGCGCGCCTTTTTCGAAGGAAGAATCGAAAGCGCTGGCCGATGCCTTCAAGGCGAAGGCAGGGGCGAACGGCTTCGATCTCGTCTATGACGCGGTGGGCGGCGACTATGCCGAGCCGGCGGTGCGTTCGATGGCGTGGGAGGGGCGCTATCTGGTGATCGGCTTCCCGGCCGGCATCCCCAGGCTGCCGCTCAATCTGACATTGCTCAAGAGCTGCGACATCTGCGGCGTGTTCTGGGGCGCGTTCGCCGCGCGCGAGCCGGCGCGCAATCGCGCCAATATCCAGCGGCTGTTCGATCTGTGGGCCGCCGGCAGGATCGCGCCGAAGGTGACCGGCGTCTATCCGCTGGAGAAGGGTGGCGAGGCCATCGCCAAGCTCGCCGCGCGCGGCGCGATCGGCAAGCTGGTGGTGCGCGTCGCGGCGTGACGGTCCGCGGCGTTGCGCGCGGGCTGCTCCCTCTCTATCTGCATCCTTGACTATTGCTGGGAGCAGACATGAGCACTTTCGACGATCGCGAGCGCGCTTTCGAAACCAAGTTCGCGCGTGACGAGGAAATGGCCTTTCGCGTCGTCGCGCGGCGCAACCGGCTGCTCGGCCAGTGGGCGGCGGAGTTGATGAAGCTCACCCCCGCCGAGGCCGATTCCTATGCCAAGACGGTGGTCCACGCCGATCTGGAAGAGGCCGGCGACGACGACGTGGTGCGCAAGCTGCTCGGCGACCTCACCGCCGCGGGCGTCGATATCGACGAGGCCGCCGTGCGCCGCGCGCTGGAGGAACAGACGGTCGAGGCACGCCGCCAGCTCATGGAAGCGCAGTGACATGGCGATGGCGGCGGACGACATCGCGGCGCTGATCCGCGCCGGCATCCCCGATGCCGAGGTGGAGATCACCGATCTCGCCGGCGACGGCGATCATTATGCAGCGCGCGTCGTCAGCGCCACCTTCGCGGGGATGCCGCGCGTGCGGCAGCATCAGGCGGTCTATGCCGCGCTCGGCGGCCGCATGGGCGGCGTACTCCACGCCTTGCAGCTTACCACCGCCGTCCCGAAATAACGGCCAGCGACTTTTGAGGAACCGGCGATGAGCGAAGACGTGCAGGCCCGCATCGATGCGGTGGTGAAGAACAATCCCGTGGTGCTGTTCATGAAGGGTAGCCCGCTTTTTCCGCAATGCGGCTTCTCCAGCCGCGCGGTGGCGATCCTCCAGCATCTCGGCGTCGAGTTCGAGAGCGTCGACGTGCTGCAGGACCAGGGAATCCGTCAGGGCATCAAGGCCTATTCCGACTGGCCGACCATCCCGCAGCTCTATGTCGGCGGCGAGTTCGTCGGCGGCTCCGACATCATGATGGAGATGTACGAGTCGGGCGAGCTGGCCGAATTGTTCGAAGGCGCCGCCAAGGCCGATTGACCGGGTGAGGGCGGGACGTCGCGAGATCGGAAGCGACGCACCCGCCCTGCTGAAGCGTGATTACGCTCGGTGCGCGATACATTATGCAGTGCCCGTGCCAGAGCGGCGAGCGGACGGAAATCCGGCCGATTCTGTGGTTAACGCGAATTCATTCGGGTTGCCGCCTGTAAATTTTCTCGACAGATCAGCCCTATGCTCTCCCGATAGGTCACGAGCGGAATGCTCTTGACCACAGATGTAATCAATGTAATTACATCCGTAGTCGATAGGAGAGCCGAGTCGTGGCCGAGCGGATCAGCGATGCCGAACATGCCGTGATGGAGGTGTTGTGGGACGATTCCCCGCTCACCGCGCAGGAGGTGGCCGAGCGTGTCGGCCCCGATCGCGGATGGAGCGTCAACACCGTCAAGACCTTGCTCGGCCGGCTGCTCGCCAAGAGCGCGGTTGCCCATGAAGAAGACGGCCGGCGCTATCTCTATCGCCCGGCCGTGCAGCGCAGCGATTACGTCACCGGGGAATCGCGCCGGCTGATCGACCGGCTGTTCGGCGGCAAGCTTACCCCGCTGGTCGCCCATCTCGCCGAGCGCGACGAGCTTTCCGCTCAGGACATCGCCGAGATCGAGGCGCTGCTGAAGGTGCTCAAGCAATGATCGGCTGGGCGGTAGAGGCGCTGATCGCCTCGGCCGTGCTGATCGCGCTGGTGCTGGCGATCCGTGTCCCCGTCCGCCGCGCGTTCGGCGCGCCGGTCGCTTATGCCTTGTGGCTGCTACCGGTGCTGCGGCTGGCGCTCCCGCCGCTGCCGGCGACGCTGCGTGACCGGATGGTCCCGCCGATCGCCGCCCCGCTGGTGGATGTCGGGCAGCAGGTGTCGGTGATGATCCTGCCCGCCGCGACCGCCGATGCGCCCGCCGCCGCCGGGCCGGACCTCGCGGCGCTGCTCGGCGGCGCGTTGCTGCTCCTGTGGGGGCTGGGCGCGCTGGGCTTCATCGGCTGGCAATTCGTTACCTATGTCCGCTTCCGCCGCCGGCTGCTCGCCGCCGCGACGCCGCTCGACAGCATCGGCGGCGTGACGATCGTCGCCAGCCCGGCGGCATCGGGGCCATTGGCGTTCGGCATCGCGCGGCGCTTCGTCGCTTTCCCGCGCGATTTCGCCGGCCGCTATGACGAAAGCGAGCGCGCGCTGGCGCTGGAGCATGAACTTGGTCACCACGCGCGGGGCGATCTGATCGCCAATTGGGTCGCGCTGGCGGTGCTCGCGCTGCACTGGTTCAACCCGCTCGCCTGGTTCGCCTTCCGCGCCTATCGCGCCGATCAGGAGATGGCGAACGACGCGCGCGTCCTTGCCGGGCGCAGCGCGGCGGATCGCCATGCCTATGCCTGCGCCATCGTCAAGGCGGCGCACGGCGGGGCGATCGCCGCCGCCTGCCATCTGCATACGGTTGACGATCTCAAGGGGAGGTTGCGGATGCTCTCGACGCCAGCCACCCGCGCGCGTGTCCTCGCCGGCACGGTAAGCATCGCCGCGCTGGGCGCCGCCGCGCTCGGCTTCACCGCCTCCGGCACCGCCGCCGCCGCGAAGATGCGCGCGGGGGTGGAGCGCGCCACCGGGGTCGATATCGACGCGCTTCAGCCCGTCGCGCTGCTCCGTCCGCCACCGCCGCAGATCGCCGCGCCGCAAGCCCCCGAAGCGCCGGCTGCGCCCATAGCCGGAGAGGGCAAGCACCGCATCGTGATCCATCGCGACGGCGAGACGCATGTCTATGAGGGCGCGGACGCCGACGCCTATGTCGCGGCCAACCCACTGCCGACGCCTCCGGAGCCGCCCGTGCCGCCAGCGCCGCCGTCGCCCGACATGGTGGCCCCGCCGCCTCCGCCCGCGCCTCCCGCGCCGCCGTCGCGGTCGGATATCGATCGCCGGGTCGCGCGGGCGATGGCCTCGGTGCCGTCGGTGGTGTCGCGCGATTGCGGCGGCAGCGGCCGGATGACGCTGGACAGCAACGAGAACGGCCATCGCATGATCGTGATCTGCAGCGACCGCATCGGCCGCGCCGGCGCTCAGGCGGCGCGCACGGCGGAGGCCGCGTCGCGGATGGCGGTGGTGGATGGGGAGGCGATCCGTCGCCAGGCGATGGGCAGCGCGCTCGCCGGGCTGCGCGCCGCGCGCGCCGCGCTGGCGGCGAACCGCGACATGCTGGAGGAGGCGCGGCGCGAGGCGCTGGCCGATATGGACCGCAACATCGCGGAGATGGAGCGCGAGCGCGACGGCCACGATTGATCGATCCGGGGAGGAAGCCGGTCGGCCGGCCACCGCCACGATAGCGGCGGGGCCGGCCGTTTTGTGCCGCTTTCCCTTGCCATGACGGTGCGCAGCCGCCATCTCCCGCGCATGGACGAGCCACCGACCGGCATCGCGATCGCGCTCGAACCGCTCGTCACGCGGGTTCTGGCGCCCAATCCGTCGCCCTATACTTTCACCGGTACGCAGACGCATATCGTCGGCACACATGATCTCGCGGTGATCGATCCCGGCCCGGCGGAGGAGGCGCATCATGCCGCGCTGCTCGCCGCCATCGCCGGCCGCCCGGTTCGCGCGATCGTCATCACCCACCATCATCGCGACCATTCGCCCGGAGCGATCCGGCTGAAGGCGGAGACCGGCGCGCCGATCGTCGGCGCCGCGCCCTTCCACCTCTCGGACGACGGCCCGCGCGCCGATGCGGCCTTCGATGCGGATTACGCCCCCGATCAGGTGCTGGCGGAGGGCGACCGGGTGAGCGGCGAGGGCTGGACGCTGGAGGCGATCGCGACGCCCGGCCACACCTCCAACCATCTCGCTTATGCCTTGCCGGAGACGAAGGCGCTGTTCTCCGGCGATCACGTCATGGGCTGGTCGACCAGCGTGGTGTCGCCGCCGGACGGCAACATGAGCGCCTACATGGCAAGCCTCGAGAAGCTGCTCCGCCGCGACGATCGTATCTATTACCCCGGCCACGGCGAGGCGGTGGAAAAGCCGCAGCGGCTGGTGCGCGGTCTGCTCGGCCACCGCAAGCAGCGCGAGGGGCAGATATTGCGGCTGATCGGCAAGGGCGTCGGTACGATCCCGGCGATGGTCGAGCAGATGTATGTCGGGATCGACCGCCGGCTGTTCGGCGCGGCGGAACATTCCGTGCTGGCGCACCTCGTCGATCTTGAGCGGCGCGGGGTGGTGGAGGCTGAGGCGGGGACATGGCGGAACCGCGGGTAAGGCCATTCATCGTCGATTTCCTCGCCGCGCTGGCGATCCTGCTGCTGCTCGCGGGCGGCGGTTGGTGGCTGGCGCAGCGCTATGTCAACGCGCGGCTCGCGCCCGATCCGACGACGATCGCCAACGCCAGCCTTTCTGGCTTGCGCGAGCAGAACCGGCTTTCCGCCTTCGCGGCGCGCTTCGTCGCGGTCGTCACCTCGAAACAGTCGCAGTTCGGGCTGAGCGCGGAACGGACGACGATCATGCCCGGCATGGTGCGCTACGAGGTCGATCTCGGCCGCCTCTCGCAGCGCGACGTGGCGTGGGACGGCGCGACGCATACGCTGTCGGTGCGGCTGCCGGCGGTGGAGGTGACGCCGCCGGCGATCGATCTCGACGCGATCCGGAGCTATGGCTCGGGCGGGGTGCTGATGACGCTCACCGCCGCGCGCGAGACGCTCGACGCCGCCAACCGCAGCGCGGGGCAGGCCGAACTGCTGAAACAGGCGCGCGCCGCGCCGATGATGAACATGGCGAAGGATGCCACCCGCCGCGCGGTGGAGCGCAGCTTCGCCATGCCGCTCAAGGCCGCCGGCATCGACGCCACCGTCAACGTGCGCTTCGCCGACGATCCCGTGCGCAACGATGAGCATTGGGACGTGAGCCGCAGCCTGGAGGAAGTGCTCGGCAACCGGCGTTGAGCGGCGGCGGAAAGCGCAGTATAGGAACGCCCGCAACATAACTGGTCGCGCGGTCAATCGGCTTCTTCGGAGGGCACCGATAATGGCGAGCGTTTCGGCACGATTCGATATCGCCGGGGACCGGCGGTTCTTCTTCTTCCTCGCCGTCGCGATGACGGTGACGATCGTCGCGGGGTTCGCGTTCCAGTTCGCGATGGGGCGATCGACCTTCGCCGCGCCCCTGCTCGTCCATGCCCATGCCGTCACCTTCATGGGCTGGACCTTCTTCTATCTGTCGCAGAATATGTTGGTGTTCACCGGGAATGTCGCGCTGCACCGGCGGATCGGCTGGATCGGCGTCGGCTGGGTAACGGCGATGGTGGTGCTGGGCATCGCAATCACCGCGAGGATAGTGCGCGAGGGGCGTGCGCCGCCGTTCTTCAAGCCGCTCTATTTCCTGACGATGAACTCGCTGTCGGTCATTGCCTTCGCGGGGTTGTTCGCGGCGGCGATCGCGATGCGCGGGCGCAGCGACTGGCATCGCCGGTTGATGGCCTGCGCGATGGCCGGGCTGACCGGGCCGGCGTTCGGACGGCTGCTGCCGGGGCCGCTGCTGATCCCCTGGACGCCATGGGCGATCTTCGCTGGAATGATGCTGTTCCCGCTCGCCGGGGTGATCCACGACCAGCGCAGCGCCGGGCGCATCCATCCGGCCTGGGGCTGGGGGATCGGGGTGCTGGTTGCCGATCAATTGCTGATCGGGTTTGTCTCCACCACCGGAATGGCGCTGTCGGCATATGGCGTGCCGGTCGCGGGCGGGGCGGGCGCGAAGCTCGCGCCGCTGGTTTATCCGCCATTCCCTTGATTGCGCGGCGCGGTCGGTCCATCTGACGCGCATGGAGCAGCCCACCAATCTGCGCGGCCTCGACCTGCGCGCCGAGATCGACCGCCTCCGCAAGGAGCGCAACGCCGTCATCCTCGCGCATTATTACCAGAAGCCGGAGATTCAGGATCTCGCCGATTTCGTCGGCGACAGCCTCGACCTCAGCCGCAAGGCGCAGGCGACCGACGCCGATGTCATCGCCTTCTGCGGCGTGCGCTTCATGGCGGAGACGGCGAAGATTCTCTCGCCACAAAAGATCGTGGTGCTGCCCGACATGGACGCCGGGTGCAGCCTGGAGGATAGCTGCCCGCCCGAGCAGTTCGCGGCCTTCCGCGCGCAGCACCCGGATGCGATCGCGCTGACCTATATCAATTGCTCGGCGGCGGTGAAGGCGCTGTCGGACGTGATCGTCACCTCCTCATCGGCCGAGAAGATCCTGTCGCAGATCCCCAAGGAGCAGAAGATCATCTTCGGCCCGGATCGCAATCTCGGCGGCTATCTCGCGCGCAAGACGGGGCGGGACCTGATCCTGTGGCCGGGCGTGTGCATCGTCCACGAGGCGTTCAGCGAGACGGAATTGCTCAAGCTCAAGGCCGAGCATCCCGACGCGCCGATCGCCGCGCACCCGGAATGTCCGCCGGTGATCCTCGACCATGCCGATTATGTCGGCTCGACCAGCGGCATCCTCGACTACGCCAAGTCCTTCCCCGGCGACACGCTGATCGTCGCGACCGAGCCGCACATCATCCACCAGATGGAAAAGGCGCTGCCGGAAAAGACCTTCATCGGCGCGCCGGGCGCGGACGGCAATTGCAACTGCAATATCTGCCCGTACATGGCGCTCAACACGCTGGAGAAGCTCTACGTCGCGCTGCGCGATCTGGAGCCGCGCATCGAGATGGACGAGGAATTGCGGCTCGGCGCGAGGAAGAGCCTCGATGCGATGCTGGCGATGGCGAGCGGCACGGTCGGGCTGGGCGATCTGGGGCCGGCGTGAACTGCAATCGTCACCCCGGCGCAAGCCGGGGTCGGGTGCAGTAAGCGTTACCCATGCCGCCTGAGATCCTGACTTTCGTCAGGATGACCCTTCAGGTCAGGCCACCAGTTCCAGCAGCCCCTCGAACAGCCGCCGGCCTTCGTCACCGCCGTGCGCCGGCTCGATCCGGCGCTCGGGATGGGGCATCATGCCCAGCACGTTGCCGGCGTCGTTGAGTACGCCCGCGATCGACCGCGCGCTGCCGTTGACGTCCTCGGCATAGCGGAAAGCGACGCGGCCCTCGCCCTCCAGCCGGTCGAGCGTGTCGCTGTCGGCGAAATAATTGCCGTCATGATGCGCCACCGGAATCATGATGCGCTCGCCGGCGGCATAGCGGCTGGTGAAGGCCGATTGGGCATTCTCCACCGTCAACGCCACGTCGCGGCAGACGAAGTTCAGCCCGGCGTTGCGCATCAGTGCGCCGGGCAGCAGCCCCGCCTCGGTCAGCACCTGGAAACCGTTGCACACGCCCAGCACCGGCATGCCTTTCGCCGCCGCGTCGGACACTGCGCGCATGATCGGTGAACGGGCCGCCATCGCGCCGGAGCGCAAATAGTCGCCATAGGAAAAGCCGCCCGGCAGCGCGACGAGACCCGTGCCGTCGGGCAGCTCGCTGTCGCGGTGCCACACCATCGCCGGCTTGCGCCCGGTCACCGCCTCCAGCGCCACCGCGATGTCGCGGTCGCAGTTCGATCCCGGAAAGACGATGACCGCGGTCTTCACTTCGCCGGCTCCAGATGCTCGATGCGGTAATTCTCGATCACGGTGTTGGCGAGGAGCTGACGGCACATTGCGTCGATCGCCGAATCGTCGGTCGAATCGGCGACGTCCAGCTCGATCAGCCGGCCCACCCGCGCGCCGTTGATTCCGGAGAAACCGAGGCCGGCGAGCGCGTGCTCGATCGCCTTGCCCTGCGGATCGAGCACGCCGGGCTTGAGCGTCACATGGATGCGGAGCTTCATAGGCGCGCCTATGCCGGAGCGCGCGCCGCCCCGCAACCTTAACGCGATTTTTACGCCGTTCTGCGATGGTGCCCGTGCGGGAGCGAGGGTCGAAGTATGATCTCAGGCATCGCAACGGCGCTGTTCATTGCTCTTTTCGCATTCGGCGGCGACTATTTTCATTGGGACGATCCGCACGGCCGGGTGAGCATGGCGCTGCTCGCGGCATTCGTGTGCGGCCTCGTCGTCGGCTATCGCTTCCGCGATTGAGCGTCGCGCGGCCGTGCGGCGAGGCGGCTGATGAACACGGCGCTGCGCAGCGCCTGGCGCGGCAGGCTGGCGAGATCGACCCATTCGCCCGGCGCGTGGGAGTTGCCGCCGGACGCGCCCAGCCCGCCCATCGCCACCGTATCCGCCGCGACGAAGCTCGAATCCGCCGCGCCGCGTTTCGCCGGATCGTATTCCGGCATCTCGGGCAGGCCGAGATCGCGGTTGGCGCGGTTCAGCTCGGCGAGCAGCGCGCGGTTGGCGTCGGTCGGCGGCATCGTCGGATAGCCTTCGAAGAAAGCGATCGTCGCCTGCGTGCCGGGCAGGTGCTGCGCGACGATCTTCTCCATCCGCCCGCGCACCCGCGCCTCCTGATCCGGGGTGAGCGCGCGCAGGTCGCCGCGCGCCACCGCGTCGGCGGCGACGATATTGGGCTTGCCGGTGCCGGTCGCAGTGACGCCGGCCGCATCCATCGCCGCCGGCGTGCCGCCCGCCATCACCCCGACGTTATAGTTGAGGTTCTTCTCCGGCAGCTCGCGGCGGAAATCGTCGAGGATGCGCGCCAGCTCGTAGATCGCGCCATAGCCGAGGTCCGCGCCGAACACGCCGCTCGAATGGCCGGTCTTGCCATGCGCGACGATCTCCCACGTCAGCGAACCGCGCCGCGCGATCGTGGCGTAATCCACGCCCTTGTCGGTCGCGACATTCTCATATTCCAGCGCGATATCGGCCCATTTCCCGGCTTCGATCAGGTCGCGCCGGGCGGCGTCCTGCGGCGTGCCGGCGCGCTCCTCGTCGCCGGTCAGCACCACCTTGATGTCGGCGTTCCTCAGCGTTCCCGCCGCCTGCATCGCGCGCAGCGCGGCGACGATCACCACCAGTCCGCCCTTGTCATCCCCGACGCCGGGGCCGGTCGCGCGATTGCCCTCGCGCGTGAAGCCGGTGAAGGGGCTGGACGGCTCGAACACCGTGTCGAGGTGGCCGATCAGCAGGATGCGCTGGCCGCGCCCGTCGCCCTTGTGGGTCGCGACGATATGCCCGGCGCGGCCGGTGGCGCGCATGTCGATCCACCGCACGTCGAAGCCGAGCGGCGCCAGCTCGCCGCGCATCATCTCGCCCACCGCCGTCACGCCGGGCAGGTTGAGCGTGCCGGAATTCTGCTTCACCAGCCGTTCGAGCAGCGCCTCGTCGCGCGCGACCTCCGCATCCACCGTCGTGCGCATCTTCTGCTCGGGCGCGCTGGTTGCGGCGGCGGCGAGCAGCAGCGCGAGCGTGGCGAACGCGGAACGGACGATCATGCGGCGAACCCCCTGAAATCTGGCGACGATCGTGGCGCGCCGCGCGCGTTTTGTCGACCGGCGGATTCGGGGCGTCGACAGATGATTGACCTAAAGGCGCGTGAAGGCGAGACTCGGGCGGCGGAAACCGCGCCGGGGAGTTGACATGCGCCACGCCGAAATCATCGCCGCCGTCCTGCTGGCCGGCACCGCGCTGCCCGCCGCCGCGCAGCTTTCGGTTGGCGGCTCGGTCGATGTCGTTTCCGACGAGCGGCGGCGCGGGATAAGCTGGAGCGAGGGGAAAGTCGCGCCGTCCGCATCGCTGTCGCTCCAGCTTCCGGCCGGGTTCGATGTCAGCGCGCGCCTCACCGGGCTGCGCGAGAGCGTGCGTTCGGGCGGGGCGGATGCGGTGGTCGACGCCTCGCTCGGCTATGGCGGCAATCTTGGCCTCGGCTTTCGCGGCGAGGGATATGTCATTGCCCATGCCTTCACCGGCGCGCGCGGGCATATGGATTATGTCGAGGGCGGCCTGGGGCTGAGCTACCAGCTCGGCCCGGCGCAGCTCGGCGCTGACGCGCGCTATGCCCCGTCGCAGAGCGCGATCGGCGGCGACAATCTCTACGTCTCCGCGCGCGCGCAATTCGGCCTGCCGGCGACGCCTTATACCTTCACCGCCAGCGTCGGCCATTCCTCCGGCTCGGTCGATGATCCCCTGCGCGCGGCGCGGCTGCGCCCGGGGGGCAGCTACAGCGACTGGCTGGTCGGCGTGCGGCGCGTCACAGGGCCGCTGACGCTGGGGCTGGATTATTCGGGCACCGATATCGATCGGACGGTGGCCTCGCCCTATGCGGATGCGCGCAACAGCGGGGACAGGCTGACGGCACGGGTCGGCATCTCCTTCTGAAATCGGGAACCCGTCGCCCATGCGGTCGGTTGAATCGCCTCCCGATGCAAGGAGGCATCCGATGCGTATTCTTCCGTTGCTGGTCGCCGGGGCGATGCTCGGCGGCGCTGTCCCGGCCGTGGCGCAGGAGACGCCGCCGCAGGACCCGAACGCCCCGCGCGCGCCGCTCCCCTATGACCGCGGCTATGACAAGGACAGTCCGCGCACCGAGGCGATCGACGCCGCCGGGCGGCCCGGCGTGGATGCCGCCAATCGCGCGGTGCTCGATCAGTCGAACGCGCAGGCCGCCGTGCAAGCCGACGTGCAGCAGGCCGACGCGGCGCAATATCAGGCCGATGTGGCGGCTTATCGCCGCGCGATGCGCGTGCACCATCGCCGCATCGCGCGGCAGGACGCCCGCTATGCCCGGCAGGAGCGCGCCTATGCCGATGCGATGGCGGCCTGGCGGCTACAGGTCGCGGCGTGCAAGCGCGGCAACAATGCCGCGTGCAACGCGCCGACGCCCGATCCGGCGGATTATCGCTAGAGCGGTTGTCGATCCGATTGCATCGGATCACCGCTCTATTTTCCTCTGTTTGCCGCGATTTCCGAGCCGGCAGGTGATTCCTGCCTCGAAATCGCTCTAGAGGCTGAAACGCAAACGGCGCGGCAAAGCCGCGCCGTCGGTCGTCGCCAGGCGCAACGCCGGCCGACGGCGGCTGCGCCGCCGGCCCGCCGCGCTCAGCCGCTGTAGTACATGTCGTACTCAACCGGGCTGGGCGTCATCTCCCAGCGCGCGACCTCTTCCCACTTCAGCTCGATGTACGATTCGATCTGCTCCTTGGAGAAGACGTCGCCCTTGAGCAGGAAGTCGTGGTCCGCCGTCAGCGACTCCAGCGCCTCGCGAAGGCTGCCGCACACGGTCGGCACCTGCGCCAGCTCGGCCGGCGGCAGGTCGTAGAGGTTCTTGTCCATCGCGTCGCCGGGATGGATCTTGTTCTGGATGCCGTCGAGGCCCGCCATCATCAGCGCGGCATAAGCGAGATAGGGGTTCGCCAGCGCATCCGGGAAGCGCACCTCGACGCGCTTCGCCTTGGCGCCCGCGCCATAAGGGATGCGGCACGAGGCCGAGCGGTTGCGGCTCGAATAGGCCAGCAGCACCGGGGCCTCGTAACCCGGCACCAGCCGCTTGTAGCTGTTGGTCGACGGATTGGTGAAGGCGTTGATCGCCTTGGCGTGCTTGATGACGCCGCCAATGAAATAGAGGCACATGTCGCTGAGGCCGGCATAGCCGTTGCCGGCGAACAGCGGCGTCTTGCCTTCCCAGATCGAGAAGTGCGTGTGCATGCCCGAGCCGTTATCCTCCTTGATCGGCTTGGGCATGAACGTCGCCGACTTGCCATAGGCATGTGCGACCTGATGCACGACGTACTTGTAGATCTGCATCCGGTCCGCCGTGGTGGTCAGCGTGCCGAAGGTGAGGCCCAGCTCGTGCTGCGCGGCGGCGACCTCATGGTGGTGCTTGTCGCACGGCAGGCCCATCTCGAGCATGGTGGAGACCATCTCGCCGCGGATGTCGACCGCGCTGTCGACCGGCGCGACGGGGAAATAGCCGCCCTTGGCGCGCGGACGGTGGCCGAGGTTGCCGCCCTCATATTCGCGGCCCGAATTGCCGGGCAGTTCGATATCGTCGATCTTGTAATAGCTCGACGAATAGGTGTTCTCGAACCGCACGTCGTCGAACATGAAGAACTCGGCCTCGGGGCCGACATACACGGTGTCGCCGATCCCGGTGGTCTTGAGATAGGCCTCCGCGCGCTTCGCGGTGGAGCGCGGATCGCGGGCGTACAGCTCGCCGGTCGCAGGCTCCACGATGTCGCAGATCATGATGAGCATCGGCGTGGCCGAAAACGGATCGACATAGACCGCGTCGAGATCCGGCTTCAGCGTCATGTCGGATTCGTTGATCGCCTTCCACCCGGCGATCGAGGAGCCGTCGAACATCAGGCCGTCGGTCAGCTCGTCCTCGCCCAGCACGCCGGCGCACATGGTGAGGTGCTGCCATTTGCCCTTGGGATCGGTGAAGCGGAGATCGACCCACTCGATCGCCTCGTCCTTGATGCGCTTCAGAACGTCGCTGGCCGTCGTCGCCATGATGAAAATGCCCTTCGTGTTCGAGATGCCGCGCGCCCGATGGAGCGGCGGGGTTCACAGATGATGTGGTGGTTCAGATCGCGTCGTCGTCGCGTTCCCCGGTGCGGATGCGCAAGGCGGTCTCGACGGGGATGACGAAGATCTTGCCGTCGCCGATCCGGCCGGTCTGCGCCGCCTGCGCCACCGCCTCGACAACGCGCTCGACCAGACCGTCCTCGACCACCACCTCCAGCTTCACCTTCGGCAGGAAGTCGACGACATATTCGGCGCCGCGATAAAGCTCGGTATGGCCCTTCTGCCGCCCGAAGCCCTTGGCCTCGGTGACGGTGATGCCCGACACGCCCACTTCGTGCAGCGCTTCCTTCACTTCATCGAGCTTGAACGGCTTGATGATCGCCTCGATCTTCTTCACGCTTGGTTGCCCGTCCCCGATTGAAAACCACACCGTCTGCTGAACGGCATTGCATCGACCGTGCCAGTCAGGCGCGCGGAGGGCAAGGCGGCGACTCGCCGCCCGGACGCGATATTCGCTGCCCGTTTTTCGGGCAGGCGGGCAATATGTGCCGATTTCGAGGGCAGCGGCGCGGTGGGGAGGGGTAAAGGCCGCGCCGCTGCCCCCGGTCACCGGGCCGGCGCGACGGGGGCCGCGCCGTCGGTGTTCAAATTCTTCTGCGCCCAATGCGCCTCGTCGATCACGTAGTAACGGATGAGCTGTGCCTGATCGGGGGTGAGCACCCTGGCGAAGCTGACCATCCCCTGATCCTTGAGCGCGCCGTCGATCAGGATCGACTTCCACCCGTCCGCGCTTCCCAGCGCGCCGGAGCGTTGCAGGTTGGGCAGCACCCCGCCGCCGCCGGCCGCCGAGGCGCCGTGACATACCTGGCAATAGCGGCCGAACAGCGCGCGGCCCTGCGCGATCTGTTCCGGCGTGCCGGTCGCGACGGGCAGCGGCACCGGCGCGCTGTCCGGCGCGGTGGTGGCGGGAAGCTTCTCCTTGCCGCCCAGCTTGAACACGACGAGGCGCGGGTGGTTCGGCACCTCGGCGCCCTTGCCGTAGGCATAGCCCAGAGACAGCGGCAGCGCCCCGCCGCGCCCGGCGAGCACCGCGACATATTGCGTGCCATCGACCATATAGGTCGCCGCGCCCGCCATCACGCCGGTGCCGACCGGATAGGCGAACAATTGCTTGCCCGTATCGGCGGCATAGGCGCGGAACTCGCCCAGCGACGTGCCCTGGAAGACGAGGTTGCCGGCGGTGGTCATCGTGCCGCCGTTCCACGGCGTCGGATATTTCACCGTCCAGCGCGGCTTGTTCGCCACCGGGTCCCACGCCACCAGCAGCCCGGTCGCCCCGGCGGTGGCGGCCTTGATGGTCGCGGCGTCGCGCGGGTACATCAGCGCGTCCATGTTCTCGCCGACGTTGAAGCCGATCGGCTTGGCCTGATCGAGCGGCGCATTCCCGGCCATATAGCCCGCCGCGACGATCTGCGCCGGGATATAGGCGAGGCCCGCCTTGGGATTGAAGCTCATCGGCTGCCAGTTGTGCGCGGCGATCGCGGAGGGCAGCGCGAGGAACGGCTTGCCGGTCTTGTAGAAGCGCGCCGCCGGATTCTCGATCGGCCGCCCGGTCTTGAGGTCGTAGCCGGTCGCCCAGTTGACGCCGGGGATATACTGGCCGGCGTTGATGAGCTTCCCGTCGGTCCGGTCGATGACGTAGAAGAAGCCGTTCTTCGGCGCCTGCATCAGCACCTTGCGGTCCTTGCCGTCGATCTTGAGCGTGGCGAGGTTGATCGGCTGGGTCGCGGTGAAGTCCCAGCTTTCCGCCGGCGTCTCCTGATAATGCCAGAGATATTCGCCCGTCTCCGGCTTCAGCGCGACGATCGAGGAGAGGAACAGATTGTCGCCCTTGCCCTCCGAGCGCAGGCCGTGGTTCCACGGGCTGCCGTTGCCGACGCCGAGGTAGAGCTGGTCCAGTTCGGGATCATAGACGATCGAATCCCATACGGTGCCGCCGCCGCCGGACTGTTTCCACTGTCCGTTGGCGGACCAGGTCGGCGCGACCTTCGCCATCGCCGCGTCGGATGCCTCGCCGTCCTTCGCGCCCGTGGGATTGGGGACGGTGTAGAAGCGCCATTTCTTCGCCCCCGTCGCCGCGTCATAGGCGGTGACGTAGCCGCGGACGCCGAACTCCGCGCCGCCGTTGCCGATCAGCACCATGTCCTTCACCACGCGCGGCGCGCCGGTGATCGTATAGGGCTTTGCCTTGTCGGTGGTCTGGACCGACCAGTCCTCCTTGCCGGTCGCCGCGTCGAGCGCGATCAGCCGTCCGTCGAGCGTGCCGAGATAGAGCCGCCCCTTCCAGGCCGCTACGCCGCGATTGACCACGTCGCAGCACGCCTGCACGCCCTTCTGCGGATCGACCTTGGGGTCATAGGTCCAGAGCTGCTTGCCGGTCGCCGCGTCGAACGCGAACACCTTGGACCATGGGCCGGTGACGAACAGCTTGCCGTCGATCACGATCGGCGTGGCTTCCTGCCCGCGTGCGTCGGGCATGTCGGCGTACCAGGCGACGCCGAGCTGGCCGACATTGCCGTCGTTGACCTGGGTGAGCGGGGAGAAGCGCTGCTCGGAATAATTGAACCCGGTCATCGCCCAGTCGCTGCCGTCGCCGCCGGTGGTCAGCAGCGCGCCGTCGACCTTGCCCACGCCGGACGCGCCGCCCGCCGCCTGCTGGTGGCCGCCGCTGCACGATGCGAGCAGCGCCGCCGTCAGCGCCAGCGCGAATCCCTTCCGCATACCCCTCTCCCCGCTCCGTTCCTGAAGTCGTCGGCGCGATGGTGACGCAGGATTGAAAGGAAGGGAAGGGGGGAAGTGCTTCCTTTGCTCGGGCGCTTTGGAAATACCGGTATGGTTCAGCCCGGCTCCCGCCGGCTCAGGCGTAAGGCGGACGATCCAGACCAGCCGGGGAAAGCGTGAAGATCTCGCAGCCGTCCTCGGTGATGCCGATCGAATGTTCGAACTGCGCGGAGAGCGAGCGGTCGCGCGTCACCGCCGTCCAGCCGTCGTCGAGCAGCTTCACGTCCGGGCGGCCGATATTGATCATCGGCTCGATCGTGAAGATCATGCCGGGCTTCAGCTCCGGCCCGGTGCCGGGGCGGCCGACATGCACCACTTCCGGCGCGTCGTGGAACAGCCGGCCGAGACCGTGCCCGCAGAAATCGCGCACCACGCCATAGCGATGCGCCTCGGCATGGCGCTGGATCGCATGCGCCACGTCGCCGAGATGGTTGCCCGGCCTCGCCTGCTCGATGCCGAGCATCAGGCATTCATAGGTGACGTCGACCAGGCGCCGCGCCTTCAGCGGCACCTCGCCGATCAGGTACATGCGGCTCGAATCGCCGTGCCAGCCGTCGAGGATCGGCGTCACGTCGACATTGACGATATCGCCGGATTTCAGCGTCTTGTCGCTGGGGATGCCGTGGCAGACGACATGGTTGATCGAGATGCACGAGCTATGCGTATAGCCGCGATAGCCGAGCGTCGCGGGCACGCCGCCGCGCGCGACGATGAAATCGTGGATCAGCCGGTCGATCTCCGCCGTGGAGACGCCGGGAACCATGTGCGGCACGATCATGTCGAGCGTTTCGGCGGCGAGGCGGCCGGCCTTGTGCATCCCATCGAACGCATCGCGCCCGTGGAGCTTGATCGCGCCGTCGCGCCCGAGCGGCGCGTCGCTGGTGACGGTAACATATTCGGTCATGCCCGCCGATATAGCGTGGCGAAGCGCGATTGGCGAGGTTATGGCGGAGCTTCATGGTTGAGGAACGCATCTGGACCGCCGCGCTCGTCGTCATCGGCGACGAGATTCTCTCCGGCCGCACGCAGGACAGGAACGTCGCGCAGATCGCGCTGTGGCTCAACGTGCAGGGCATCCGCCTGTCCGAGGTGCGCGTCGTCGCCGATCGCGAGAAGGCGATCGTCGAGGCGGTCAACGCGCTGCGCGCGCGCAACGACTATCTGTTCACCACCGGCGGCATCGGCCCGACGCATGACGATATCACGGTGGACGCGATCGCCGCCGCGCTCGGCGTCGGCGTGGTGCATCATCCGAAGGCGGTGGCGGTGCTGGAGCGTTATTACGCGACGCGCGGCGGCGCGACCGAGGCGCGGCTGCGCATGGCGCGCGTGCCGGAAGGCGCGGACCTGATCGAGAACCGCATGTCCGGCGCGCCGGGCATCCGCATCGGCAACATCTTCGTGATGGCCGGCGTGCCGCACATCACCGCCGGGATGCTCGATGCGCTGACCGGCACGCTGGAGGGCGGCCGTCCGGTGGTGAGTGGCACGCTCGGCTGCTGGGTGGGGGAAAGCGAGGTGGCGGACCTGCTCGGCACGATGGAGCGCAGCCACGCCGGGGTGGCGATCGGCAGCTATCCCTTCTTCCGCGAAGGCCGCACCGGCGCCAATTTCGTCATCCGCTCGCCCGACGCGGCGCAGGTCGATCGATGCATCGCCGACCTCGCCGAGGCGCTGGCCGCCGCCGGTCACGCGCCGGTGCCGGGGGGAATCTAGGGCGCCAGATCTGAACCTCCGCTCGCCCGAACGGGAAGGGGATTTCGTTCGATCGGCCCTTAGCTCTCCACCACCGTCAGCGCCTCCAGCCGGAAGCGCGTGCGCAGCGGATCGCGGCTGACTTCCGCGACGGCGATGTCGGCGACGAGATGCCCCGCGACCGGCAGTTCCGCTTCCGCCAATCCCTCCAGCCATCGGTCTAGCGCCGCGCTGGTCGCCGCCTCGCCCGAAATCTCGTGGCGCATACCGGAGAAGGTCGCGCTGTGCCATTCGGTCGCGTGATGGCGGGTGATCGCAATCCCCGTCTCCGCCGCGCACAGGGCGCGTTCCAGCAGGCGCACGACGCCGGGGCCGCGCATCATTTCGTCCTCGCGATGAAAGCGTCGACGCGCGCGGAAAGGCGCGGCCCCGGCACGCGCCCCAGCCTGAGGTCGCCCACCAGCCGCGGGTCCTTCACGGCGCGGCGGCCGAAGGTGCTCGGCGGCATCCCGGTGCGGCGCAGATAAAGGTCGATTTTGGTCAGCAGCGTCATTCCGACTCGACTCCCGTTGATTCGTTCCCTGTTTGTTCTCGCAAGAAATCCAACTTGTCCAGGAAATTTCCTGCGCCTATGCTGCTGCCATGTCCCAGGACCCCCGCGAGGCGCTGATGCGGCTGGCGAGCGAGCGCGGCGTCAGCCTCGCGGCGCTCTCCGCGATGCTCGGGCGCAACGTCGCCTATCTCCAGCAATTCGTCGGGCGCGGCTCGCCGAAGCGGCTGGCGGAAGAGGATCGCCGCGCGCTGGCGGCGTTCTTCGGCGTGGAGGAGCGCGTTCTCGGCGGTGCGGCGGCGGGCGCGGCGCTGGTCGAGGTGCCGTGGCTCGCGCTGTCGGCAGCGGCGGGTGCCGGGGCCGATGCGGCGGACGAACGTCCCATCCGCGTGGAGCGATTCGCCCCCGAGACGCTGGCGGCGGCGGGGATCGCGCCGCGCACCGCCTCGATCATCATGGCGCGCGGGGATTCGATGGCGCCGACGATCCTCGACGGCGATCGGCTGGTGGTCGATCGCGGCGACCGGCGGATCGCGCGGACGGGCGCGATCGTCGTCGCCCGCCGCGACGGCGACCTGCTGGTCAAGCGCGTGACGGCGCGGGGCGACACGATCACGCTGGCGAGCGACAACCCGGCCTATCCGCCGCTCACCGTGCCGGGGCTGGAGGTGGAGGTGATCGGCCGGGTGAAGCTGCTGCTGCGCGCGCCGGCCTGATCCGCGCGGTCAGCGTCGCTCGCGCCACCACATCGCGACCGAGATCGCGACGGTCACGGCAAGGCCGATCAGCACCCCGATCGTCGCCTGGCCGGCGGCGAAACCGAGCATCGCGCCCGCCAGCACGCCGCTGGCGATCAGGAAGCCGCCAGCGGCGGAGGGACGGGAAGGCTTGTCGGACATTGCCGCGCGCCCTTGCCATGTCCTGCGGCGGGACGCCAGCGCCCCATCGCAACACTTTGGAAAGGCATTTCCCGAACGGACTTTTAGGCAGCCCGCGCGCAACAGGGCCGGGCATGGACGATTTCCCCTATGTCGCCGATCGCACCGCGCTCAATGACGCGCAGGCGCTGATCCTCGCCTTCGGCAGCGCCGCTGCCGACGAGGCCTTCGCGCGCGCCGATCGCAGCCGCGATCTCGGCAATCACATCCATTTCTGCCGCTGGCGCCAGATCGAGCGGCTGGTCGGGTGGCTCTCGGCCGGGCGCGCGGACGGCACGATTCACTGACACCATTGTCGCCCGGCGCGATCACGCGCTATCAGGCTGAAATGGTTCGGCGAGGCGCCGCATTACTGGTCGCGATCGTCGCCGTGCCGCCCGCCGTGGCACAGCAGCAACCCGCCGCGCCGGCCGTTCAGCCGCCGCCCGCTGCCGATGCCGGCGACATGCTCGATCCCAACGCCCCGCTCGCGCCGCTGCCCGATATCGGCGTGGCGTGGCCCGATCTGAGCAAGGCCCTGGCCGATACGGAGAGCGCGCAGACCAACGCCGCCGCCGAGACGCGCTACGGCTATCGCATCGAGGGGATCGACGCGGTGCCCTCGCCGCTGCTGCGTCAGCGCTTCGCCGAGCTTTCCGTGCTCGACCAGCATGACGGCGAGCCGGCCAACGCCGCGCAGCTCGATCGCCGCGCGCGCGAGGATGCGGATCTGCTCGTCACCCTGCTGCGCGCGGAGGGCTATTACGACGCGCGCGTCCAGACCAGCGTGGACGCGAGCGGCGGCAAGCCGGTGGTGGTGCTCTCGGCCGAGCCGGGGCAGCTCTATCGCTTCGCCGGCGTCACGATCGACGGCATGGCGGCGGCCGGCGACAAGGCGGCGGCGCTGACCGACGCCTTCGGGGTGAAGCAGGACGATCCGGTCAACGCCGATGCGATCGTCGTGGGGCAAGCGCGGCTGACCGAGCAGGCCGGCAAGCAGGGCTTCCCCTTCGCGAAGATCGGCGAGCCGGAAATCACGGTCGACCGCACCGCGCGCACCGCGACGCTGGACCTGACGGTCGATCCCGGCCGCGCGCGCAAGTTCGGCCGCATCCGCGTCAATCCGAACAACCATGTGTTCGGCGCGAAGCACGTGCAGGAGATCGCACGCTTCCAGCCCGGCGACCTTTATTACGCGCCGAACCTCGACGACCTGAAGCGCGCGCTGATCCAGACCAGCCTCGTCTCCAGCGCGGAGGTGAAGCCGGTGCCGGGCGACACGCCGGACACGGTGGACGTGGACGTGACGCTCCAGCCCGCCCCGCCGCGCACCATCGCGGGCGAGCTGGGCTACGGCACCGGGGAAGGCGCGCGCGCCGAGGTGAGCTGGACGCACCGCAACTTCTTCCCGCCGGAGGGCGCGATCATCCTGCGCGGCGTGCTGGGGACGCAGGAGCAGCTTGCCCAGATCACTTATCGCCGCAACAATTTCGAGGGCCGCGACCGCGTGCTGACCGCGCAGGTCGCCGCCTCGCACACCGAGCGGCTGGCCTATACCGCCGACACCTTCTCGCTCTCCGGCTCGCTCGAGCGGCAGACCAATATCTTCTTCCAGAAGGCGTGGGTGTGGTCGCTCGGCGCGGAACTGGTCAGCACCGACGAGCGCGACGTGATCGCTTCCACCGGCCAGCCGCGCCGGCGCACCTATTATATCGCCGCGCTGCCCTTGAGCCTCACCTATGACGGCTCGGACGACCTGCTCAATCCGACGAAGGGCTTCCGGCTCGGCGGGCGGCTCAGCCCTGAGCTGTCGCTGCTCGGCACGGCGTTCGGCTATGCGCGGACGCAGCTCGACGCCAGCGCCTATACCCCGCTCGGCGACAAGGTGGTGCTGGCCGGGCGGGTGCGGCTCGGCACGATCCTCGGCGCGCCGCGCGACGCGATCGCGCCGTCGCGGCGCTTCTATGCCGGCGGCGGGGCGTCGGTGCGCGGCTATGGCTATCAGGCGATCGGGCCGCGCGATCCGAACAACGATCCGATCGGCGGCCGCAGCCTGACCGAATTCTCCATCGAGACGCGCGTGAAGGTCTGGGGCAGCTTCGGCCTCGTGCCGTTCTTCGACGGCGGCAATATCTACACCTCGCCGCTGCCGAAGTTCACCGGGCTGCGCTACGGCGCGGGGCTGGGCGTGCGTTACTATTCCAATTTCGGGCCGATCCGCGTCGATGTCGGTACGCCGATCAACCCGCAGAAGGGGGATTCGCGCGTCGCCGTCTATGTCTCGCTGGGGCAGGCGTTTTGAGGCGGGCGGCGAAGTGGATCGCCGGGCTTGTCGCGGCCGCGCTGGCGATCCTCGGCGCGGCGGTGCTGGTGGTCGATACCGACATGGGGCACCGCTGGGTGGCGGACCGGATCGCGGCGGTGCGCACGCCGAGCGGGCTGCGCTTCACGGTCGGGCGGATCGACGGGTCGATCTACAGCCGCGCGGTGCTGCGCGACGTGCGCGTCCACGATCTCGACGGTCTCGTTTTCTCCGCGCCGGTCGCCCGGCTGCGCTGGTCGCCGTTGCGCTGGTTCGCCAACCGGCTCGACATCACCGCGCTGGATATCCCCACCGCGACCTTCGCCAAATGGCCCCATACCAGGCCGAGCGCGAAGCAGGGGCCGCTGCTTCCCGATTTCGATATTCGCATCGGGCGGCTGCGGGTCGATCGCCTGTATGTCGATCGCCGCGTCACCGGGGTCGCGCGCTATGGCCGCATCCGGGGCCGCGCCGATATCCATGCCGGGCGCGCGCTGGTCGATCTCGCGGCGGTGGTGGAGGGCAGCGACGCGCTGCGGCTGAGGATCGACGCCGAGCCGGATCGCGACAGGTTCGACATCGCCGTCCGCGCGCGTGGCGTGAAGGATGGCGTGCTGGCGCGGCTCAGCGGCATCCGCAAGCCGCTGCGGCTGGAGGTCGGCGGCGCGGGGAGCTGGACGCGCTGGGACGGCCATGCGCTTGCCAATGCCGGCGGCGCGCGCGTGATCGACCTGACGCTCGGCAACCGCAAGGGCGCCTATACGCTCACCGGCGATTTCGTCCCCTCGGCGGTGGCGGGTGGCAAGCTCGCTCGATTGACCGCGCCGCGTGTCGCGGTGAACGGCGGCGCGACGCTCGCCAACCGGCGGTTGGCGGGCAATCTCGCGCTGCGCTCGGCGGCGCTGGCGGTGGACGCCGCCGGCACGCTCGATCTCGGCGCGAGCGCTTTCCGCAACGTCCGCCTGCGCGCGCGATTGCTCCAGCCCGCCGCCTTGTTCCCGAACATGACCGGACGCGACGTGGAATTGCGCGCGGTGCTCGACGGGGCCTTCGCCACCGCCGGTTTCGATTATCGCCTCACCGCGACCCGCTTCGCCTTCGACGACACCGGCTTCGATCAGGCGCGGGCGGCGGGGAAGGGTCGTTTCTCGAAATCGCCGGTCAGCCTGCCGATCCATTTCACCGCCGCGCGCGTGACCGGGGTGGGCGACGTGGCGGGCGGCATGTTGCGCAACCTGTCGGTCGACGGCGTGCTGCGCATCACCAGCAAGCTCGTCACCGGCGACGATCTGCGCGTGAAGTCGGACAAGCTCACCGGGCGGATCAATCTGCTGCTCGATCTCGCGACCGGCGACTATCAGGTCGGCGTCAACGGCGCGCTCGGGCGCTATCTGATCCCCGGCCTCGGCGTGGTCGACGTCACCTCCACCCTGCGCGTCGTGCCGGGGCCGGGCGGGCATGGCACCCGCGTCGTCGGGCAGGGCGAGGCGCGGATGGTGCGGCTCGACAACGCCTTCTTCCGCAGCCTCGCCGGTGGCCTGCCGCGCATCCGCACCGCGCTGGAGCGGACGCCGGACGGCGTGCTGCATTTCACCAACCTGATCCTCACCGCGCCATCGCTGCGCCTCGCGGGCACCGGCTATCGCCGCCGCGACGGCAGTTTCCATTTCGAGGGGCGGGGCACGCAGGCGAGCTACGGCCCGCTGACGCTCAAGCTCGACGGGCAGATCGACCATCCGACGATCGACCTGCTGCTCGCTTCGCCCAACGCCGCGATGGGGTTGTCGCAGGTGCGCGCGCATCTCGATCCGACCGCGAAGGGCTTCGCCTTCACCGCCGCCGGCGGCTCGCGGCTGGGGCCGTTCGAGGCGGCGGGCGATATCCTCCTGCCCTCCGGCGGCACCGCGCAGATCGCCTTCGCGCGGATCGACGTGAGCGGCACGCGCGCGACCGGCACGCTGGATATCGTCGAGGGCGGCTTCGCGGGCCGGCTGGCGCTCGACGGCGGCGGCCTGTCGGGCGAGCTGCTGTTCCGCCCGGCGGGCGATGTGCAGCGCATCGAGGGCCATATCGACGCGCGCCGCGCGCGGCTCGGCGGCAAGGTGACGGTGGCGCGCGCGCATCTCGACCTCGTCGCGCTGCTCGATCCGGCGGGCACGTCGATCGAGGCAAGCGTCAACGGCGGCGGCCTGCGGCGCGGCAAGCTGACGATCGGGCGCTTCGCCGCCGCCGCCCATCTGCGCGGCGGCACCGGCGAGATCACCGCACAGATCTCCGCCGCGCGTGGCCGCGCCTTCGACGTCAGGAGCGTGATCGCCGTCACGCCGGACAGCTATCGCATCACCGCCGAGGGCAGCGTCGATCGCCGCCCGCTCAAGCTGGTGGAGCCGGCGGTGGTGACGCGCGAGGGCGACGCATGGCGGCTCGCGCCGACGCGGCTGACCTTCGCGGGCGGCGAGGCGAAGCTCTCCGGCCTGTTCGGCGACGACGCCACCAATGTCGAGGCGGCGGTGACGCGGATGCCGCTCTCGATCCTCGATATCGGCTATCCGGGGCTGGCGCTGGGCGGCAGCGCCTCCGGCAATGTCAGCTATGCGGTGCGCGGCGACGGCCCGCCGACCGGCCGCGTCGACATGACGGTGCGCGGCCTCACCCGCTCGGGCCTGTTCGCTTCCTCCGCGCCGATCGACATCGGCATCGCCGGCGTGCTTTCCGCCGACCGCGCGGGCGTGCGCGCGGTGATGGCGTCCGGCGGGCAGACGATCGGCCGCGCGCAGGCGCAGCTCTCCCCGCTCGGACAGGGCGATATCGCCGAGCGGCTGATGGGCGCGGGCCTGTTCGCGCAGCTACGCTACAACGGCCCGGCGGACACATTGTGGCGGTTGAGCGGGCTGGAGATGCTGGCGATATCCGGCCCGATGGCGCTCGGCGCGGATGTGACCGGGCGCGTCTCCGATCCCTCGATCCGCGGGATGCTGCGCACCAGCGGCGCGCGGATCGAAAGCGCGACGACCGGCACGGTGCTGACCAATGTGCAGGCGTCTGGCACGTTCCAGGGCTCGCGGTTGCAAATCCAGCAATTCGCCGCCGACGCCGGCAAGGGCGGGCGCGTCACCGGCAGCGGGCAGTTCGACTTCTCCGCCGAGGCCGGGATCGGGCTGGACCTCTCGCTCGACGCCGCCCATGCCGTGCTCATCAACCGCGACGATATCGGCGCGACCGTCACAGGGCCGCTGCGCCTGCACTCCAGCGGCAACGGCGGGCTGATCTCGGGCGACGTTACGCTCGACAGGAGCCGCTACCGGCTCGGCCAGGCAAGCGCCGCCACCGCCGTGCCGCAACTCAGGATACGTGAGATCAACCTGCCCGGCGGCGGCGAGGAGGAAGAAGCGCGCGCGACGCCGTGGCGGCTCGACGTCCACGCCCGCGCGCCGAACCAGCTCGCGGTCAGCGGCCTCGGCCTGTCGAGCGAATGGTCGGCGGACCTCAGGATCGGCGGCGCGCCGGACAATCCCGCGATCACCGGCCGCGCCGATCTGGTGCGCGGCAACTACGAGTTCGCCGGGCGCGAGTTCCAGCTTTCGCGTGGCGTGATCCGCTTCGCCGGGGAGGTGCCCGCCAATCCCGCGCTCGATATCGAGGCCAATGCGGATTCGACCAACCTCAACGCCACGATCCGCGTGACGGGCGTGGCGCAGAAGCCGGAGATTTCCTTCACCAGCACCCCCGCGCTGCCGCAGGACGAGTTGCTCTCGCGGCTGTTGTTCGGCACCTCGATCACCAACCTCTCCGCGCCCGAGGCGTTGCAGCTCGCGGCGGCGGTGGCGGCGCTGAAGGACGGCAATGGCGGGCTGAACCCGATCAACGCGGTGCGCCGCGCGGCGGGGCTGGACCGGCTGCGCATCCTTCCCGCCGACGTGCAGACCGGGCAGCAGACCTCGATCGCGGCGGGCAAATATGTGACGCGCAAGCTCTATGCCGAGATCATCACCGACGGTCAGGGCTATTCAGCGACGCGGGTGGAATATCAGGTGACGCGCTGGCTCTCGCTCCTGTCGAGCATCTCCACGCTCGGGCGGCAGAGCGTCAACGTGCGCGTGTCGAAGGATTATTGAGCCTGCCGAAACCGGGGTTTCGACAGGCTCGACACGAAAGAGGGATCAGCCGAGCGTGCGCCCGATCATAACCTGCGGCGCGATATCGGTGAAGTTGACGATATCGGCCTGAAGCTCGCCACGGCGCGGGCTGGCCATCGCCGCGCCCAGCGCCTCCGGCGAGGCGAAATGGAAATGCGCGATCAGCGCGAACGGGCTGGGCGCGCCGCCCATCGACTGCCCCTCGATCAGTTCGACGCGCTCGGGTTGCCACACTTCCTGCGCCAGCTTCGCATGATGGTCGCGATAATAGGCGCTGTCGAAACGCGCGCCATCGTGATTGGGATAGATGACCGACACGATCATGACGTTCTTTCCTTCAGGCAAAAGAAAGGGCGCCGTCGGATCGAGCGGCGCCCAGGGGGAGGAAGGTTCAGGCCGGCTCGCCGACGATCGTCTTGACTTCCATGAAGTCGGTGAGGCCGTATTTGCCGCCCTCACGGCCGTTGCCCGATTGCTTGTAGCCGCCGAACGCCGTTCCCGGCGTCGGGCCCCACGAATTGATCGTCACCAGCCCGGCGCGCAGCTTGCCGGCGATCTTGGCCGCCTCGGCGGGGTCGCCGGAAATGGTGGCGGAGAGGCCGTATTCGGTGTCGTTGGCCATCTCCACCGCCTGATCGCGATCGTCATAGGTGGTGATGGTGGCGACCGGGCCGAACGTCTCCTCGCGATAGATGCGCATCTCCGGCGTCACGTCCGCCAGCACGGTCGGCTTGACGAAATAGCCCGCGTTGCGCCCGTCCGGCCGCCCGGTGCCGCCGGTCACGAGCCGCGCGCCCTCGTCCAGTGCGGACTGGATCAGGCCCTGGATCTTCTCGAACTGCGCCTTGTTGACCACGGGGCCGATATGCGCGCCCTGCTCCTCGGGGTTGCCGACCTGCGTCGCCTCCATGATCGCCTTGGCCACCTCGGTCGCGGCATCGACCTGGCTCTTGTGGACCAGCAGGCGGGTGGGGGCGATGCAGCTCTGCCCGGTGTTGGCGATCACGCCGGCCAGCGTCGGCGGCAGCACCTCTTCCAGCTTCGCGCCTTCCAGCACGAGGTTGGGGGCCTTGCCGCCCAGTTCCTGATGCACGCGCTTCACGGTCGCGGCGGCGGCGGTGGCGACCGCCACGCCCGCGCGGGTCGATCCGGTGAAGCTCACCATGTCGACGTCCTTGTGACCCGAAAGCGCCGCGCCGACGCCCGGCCCGTCGCCGTTGACGAGGTTGAACACGCCCGCCGGCACGCCCGCGTCGTGCAGGATCTCGGCCAGGATCAGCGCGTTGCTCGGCGCTTCCTCCGACGGCTTCAGGATCATCGTGTTGCCGGCGGCGAGCGCGGGGGCGACCTTGGCGCAGATCTGGTTGAGCGGCCAGTTCCACGGCGTGATCATCGCCACCACGCCGACCGGCTCGTGGACGACGCGCGAATTGCCGACCTGCTCGGAGAATTTGAACTCGCGCAACGCGGCGAGCGTGCCCATGAAATGGCCGAGGCCGGCGGGCACCTGCGCCATCTGCGCGAAGGAGATCGGCGCGCCCATCTCGCGGCTGGTCGCGGCGGCAAGCTCGGGGAGGCGGGCCTTCATGCCGGCGATGACCTTCTCGAGGATCGCGGCCCGTTCCTCGATGCTGGTCTGCGACCAGCTCGCGAACGCCTTCTTCGCGGCGGCGACCGCCTTGTCGACATCGGCGGCGGTGCCCAGCGTGATCTCGGTGCAGGGCTGCTCGGTCGAGGGATCGATCACCTCATGGCGTCGCCCGCCCTCGCTCTCCACCCATGCGCCATCGATATAGTGCTTCAGGTAGCTTTGCATGACCGGCCTCTCCACTGGCATTTTAGGGAATCGGGTATGGTTGTGATGCCTCGCGGATTAGGTTGCAACAGGAAACGCGACGCGTGCGAACCGTACCGCGACGGGACGTGCCGGGCATTAACCGCGAAAGCCACTTCCGCGCCGTCGCCGTCGCGCGCAAGAAGCCGTGGTACGACGAAAGGAACCTGCCGGCATGCGCCGTTTCGCCGCCCTTATCGGCCTGTCGCCGCTCGCGCTCACCGCCGCCGCGCCGCCCCCCGCGCCGTTCACGATCGTGGAGACCGGCGAGGGGTTCGCCCATCTTCAGGACGCGCTGATGGCGCGGCGCGGGCAGGATTTCACCGTGCTGATCGCACCGGGCGTCTATCGCGAATGCGCGATCCAGCAGGCGGGGCGCGTCACCTTCAAGGCGGCGGAGCCGGGCAAGGCGATCTTCGAGAGCGCGTGCGAGGGCAAGGCCGCATTGGTGCTACGCGGGCGCGGATCGACGGTGGACGGCCTCGTCTTCCGCAACATCCGCGTGGGCGACGGCAACGGCGCGGGAATCCGCATCGAGATCGGCGACCTTACGGTGCGCAACGCGATGTTCCTCGACAGCCAGGAGGGCATCCTGGGCGCGACCGGCGACGCCACGCGGATCACGGTCGATCACTCGACCTTCTCGGGCCTCGGCCAATGCGACGAGACGCCCGATTGCGCCCATTCGATCTACCTCGCCAATACCGGCGAGATCACGGTGACCAACTCCCGCTTCGAGCGCGGGCGGGGCGGGCATTACGTCAAGCTGCGCAGCCCGCGCGTGCGGATCGACGACAACAGCTTCGACGACAGCGAGGGGCGCAAGACCAATTACGCGATCGACCTGCCCGAAGGCGGCACCGGCGAGATTCTGCGCAACACCTTCGTGCAGGGGGCGAACAAGGAGAATTGGACCGGCTTCATCGTCGTCGCGGCGGAGCAGCGCAAATATTCCGCCGCCGGCCTGCGCATCGACGGCAATGTCGCCACGCTCGCGCCGGGCCAGAGCAAGAGCCCGGCCTTCGTCGCCAACGTCAGCGGCGAGCGGCTGGCGTTGGGGACGAACCGGCTAGGGCCGGGTGTGCGCGCCTATGAGGACCGGCGGCCTTAGAGCGATTTCGAGGCAGGTGGAAACGCAGTTCAGCGCAGCTAATCACCTGCCGGCTCGGAAATCGCGGCAACAAAGAAAATAGAGCGGTGGTCGATGCAGTCGGATCGACAACCGCTCTAGGCGCCACTTTCCGCCTGATCGTTTCATCCGATGAGATGGAAACGCCGGCGGGTTGCCCCGCCGGCGCTCCATGCTCGCGATGCGATTGCCGGTCAGGCGCGGGAGAAGGCGACCTTCGTGGCGGTCTTGCGCGTGCGCATCACGCCGCCGACCAGGCCGAAGCCGAGGATCATCATCGCCCATGTCGACGGTTCCGGCACGCCGGGGATGACGGTGCCGCCGCCCGTGTCCTTGAACCAGCCGACGGTGTGGTTATCCGATTCGTAGCCGGCGCTGTAGTTCGTCTGATTGAACACGATCTTGTCGAACGTGCCGGAATTCAGGAAGAAGTTCACGAACACATAGGGCTGGCCGGAATTCTGCCCCTGGAAGGGGGCGAAGGGATTGCCGTAATAGGCATTGTTGCCGCTCACGAACGACAGCACATTGGCCGGATCGAATGTGCCCAGCGACGTCGCGCCGTTGAAGAACTCGACCGTGTTGCCGCCATCGAGCGCCGACAGCCAGAAGCCGAAATAGTTGATTCCGTTCTGGCCTGTCTGGCTGAAGTCGATCGAATAGGAATGCGTCTGGCTGATGCCGGCGACGGCATAATCGCCGGAGCCGCCCGCGCCGCCATATTGGTTGGCCGGGATGACGTTGACGTTCTGATAGTTCCCGGTGATCGGGCTGCCGTTGAACGTGCTGGTGAACGTCGAGATGCCGGTGTTCTGGCTGTCGAATGTCTCGACGCCGAAATAGTCGAAATTGGCCGTGGAGTTCACCACTCCGGGCGCTTCGACCTTCACGGTGAAATCGGGAGAAAGCGACGCGTGGGCGGCACCCGCGCCCAACACGGCGGTCGCCATGGCGACGCTCGCAACAATCTTTTTCATGACACCCCTCGAAGATGAGAAAAATGATGCGACCGTTAACTGGTCATTAAGGCGATTCGCCCTTCACCGCAACGGGCGCGCGAGCGCTGTTCCAGAGCGGGACAGAATCGAATCTAGGCCGCCGCAGCGACCCTTTCCCGGATCATGTCCGCCGCCTTCTCCGCGATCATGATCGTCGGCGCGTTGGTGTTCGAGCCGACCAGCGCCGGCATCACCGAGGCGTCGACGACGCGCAGCCCCGCCAGCCCGCGCACCTTGAGCCGCGCATCGACCACCGCCAGCCGATCCCCGTCCGCGCCCATCTTGCAGGTGCCGACCGGGTGGTAGATCGTCTCGGCCGTGCGGCGCACCCAGGCGTCGATCTCCGCGTCGGTGCGCACCTCGCCGCCGGGGGCAAGCTCCGCGTCGCGATAGGGATCGAGCGCCGCCTGCGCCGCCACGTCGCGCCCGATCTTCACGCATTCGCGCATCACGCGCACATCCTCGTGCTGGCTCAGGTAATTGGCGAAGATCAGCGGGTCGGCCAGCGGGTCGCCCGACGCGATCGTCACGCGGCCGCGGCTTTCCGGGCGGAGCTGGCAGAGGTGGAAGGAGAAGCCGTCCTCCTTCGCGCGCACCTTGCCGTGATCGCGCATGATCGCGAGCACGCCATGGATCTGCACGTCCGGCCGCGACAGGCCGGGGCGCGAGCAGACGAACGCGCCGGATTCGAGGAATTGCTGCCGCCCGAATCCCGTGCCGCGCAGCAGATATTCGAGCCCCACCTTGAGTTGCCGCAACCCCTTGGTCGCCGAATAGGCGGTGGTCAGCCCGTGCGAACGCCAGTTCATGATGACGTCGAGATGGTCCTGCAGATTCTCGCCCACGCCGGGCAGGTCGTGGACCGCGCGCACGCCGGCGTCCTTCAGCCGCGCCGGATCGCCGATCCCGGAAAGCTGGAGGATCTGCGGGCTTTGCACCGCCCCGGCGCACAACAGCGCCTCGCCCGCCACCTCGACCCGCGCGAGTCGATTGCCCGCGAGATATTCCACCGCCACCGCGCGGCCGCCCTCGATCACGATCCGCGTCGTGCGCGCGCCGGTGATGACGGTGAGGTTCGGCCGCGCCATCGCCGGGCGCAGATAGGCCGAGGCGGTCGACCAGCGTTGGCCGTTCGCGACGGTCAGGTCATAGCGGCCGAACCCCTCCATCACCGCGCCGTTGAAATCGGTGGTGATCGGATAGCCGGCCTGCCGCCCCGCCTCGATCAGCGCGTCGTGGAACGGGCTGTCGCTCTCGCCGCCCGAAACGGTGAGCGGTCCCCCTGCGCCATGCAGCCCGCCACTCTCGCCGCGATGGTGGCCCTCCAGCCGGCGGAAATAGGGCAGCACGTCGTCCCACGACCAGCCGGCCAGCCCGAGCTGGCGCCACTCGTCATAATCCTGCGGATGGCCGCGCATGTAGATCATGCCGTTGATCGCCGACGATCCGCCCAGTCCACGGCCACGCGGCCACCACAGGCGGCGGTTGTCGAGATGTGGCTCCGGCTCGGTCCAGAAGCCCCAATTGTGCTTGCCCTTGGCCTTTATCAGATTGCCGACGCCGGCGGGCATCCGCACCAGCATCTCGTTGTTGGCGCCGCCGGCCTCCAGCAGGCATACGCTCGCCGCCGGGTCTTCCGAAAGCCGCGCCGCGAGCGTGCAGCCCGCCGAGCCGCCGCCGATGACGACATAATCATAGCCTGCCACGCGACTCTCTCCTGTTTCTTATGGCCCTGTTTCTTACGGAACGAGCACCAGTTTCCCGACCATCCGGCTGTCCCGCATCGCCTCGAACGCGGCGCGCCAGTCGGCAAGCGGATATTCTGCATGGACGCGCGGCCGGATGCGCCCCTCCGCCGCCAGCCGCCAGATCGCGTCGAGATTCTCGCGCCCCTTGTCCGGAAAGCGCCGGCCATATTCCCCCGCGCGCACGCCGTTCACCGAAAAGCCCTTGATGAGCGGCATGTTGGTGGAGACGGTCGCGATCCGGCCGGAGGTGAAGCCGACCACCAGCAGCCGACCGCCGAAGGCGATGCAGCGGGTCGATTCGTCGAATACGTCGCCGCCGACGGGGTCGTAGATGAGGTCCGCCCCGCCGCCGGTGATCTCCTTCACCGCTTCGCGGAAGCCGGGCGTGGTGACGGTCGCGTCGGGCGCATAGTCGCGCGCGACCACGGCCAGCTTCTCCGCCGAGCGCGACGCGGCGATCACGCGGCAGCCGAGCGCCTTGGCCAGATCGACGGCCGCCAGCCCGACGCCGCCGGTCGCGCCGTGGATCAGCGCCCATTCGCCCGCCTGCGCCATGCCCAGCCGGACCAGCGCGACATAAGCGGTGAGATAGGCAGTGCCGACGCTCGCGGCCTCGGCGAAGGAGAGGTGCGCCGGCTTGGGCCGGACGGCGGCGGCGTCGACCGAGACGATCTCCGCGAATCCGCCGAGCCGCGTGCCGCCCACCACCGCCGCGCCGGGCGCGAAGCCGTCTCCGGCGATCACTTCCCCCGCCACCTCCATGCCGGGGGTGAAGGGCAGCGGCGGCTTGAGCTGATATTCGCCGCGCGTCATCAGCAGGTCGGGATAATTGAGCGAGGCCGCCTTCACCCGCACCAGCACCTTGCCGGGGGCGGATGCCGGTTCCGGCACGTCGGCGATCGCGGTGCCCGACAGGTCGGGAGACAACGCGGAGACGACCAGCGCCTTCATCGCGCGGCTGGACGCGCGACCATGATGTCGAGCAGCGAATCGAACAATGTGTTCCGGTCGAGCTGCGGCGCATGGACCTTGCTCAGCCCCAGCGTGATGAGGCCGTAAGCGCGGATTTCCGCTTCGGGCCGGGTGAAGCCGACCGCCATCAGGCTGCGCGCGAGGAAATCGAGCACCAGCGTATCATGCCGCTCCACCGCCGCCCGCGCGTGCGGATCGCTTTCGGCCCAGGCGCGCATCGCAATCGCCAGCCGGGTGGAGCCGCGCCGGCGCACCGTCTGGCCGAGCAGGCGGATGCGCTCGATCGGATCGGGCGTCGCACGTTCCAGCGCATCGATCAGGTCGGTCACCTGATATTCCGCGAAATAGCGCGCGAGCTGGGTCTGATAGTCGTCGAAATCCTTGAAATGGTGATAGAAGCTGCCGGTCGAGACGCGCAGCTCGTCGGCCAGCGGGCGCAGCTTGAGCGCCTTCAGCCCGCCGCGCCGGAGCAGGGACTGGCCGGCCTCCAGCCAGTCGCGCGGCGTGAGGTCGGGCGATCGCGTCGCTGTCGGATTTGCTGGCTGCACGCTTGACATCCCCTCTACCATAACGAAGGTTATGCCGGAAATCGGCGCCGGTAAAGAGCCGGGGCCGTCAACCGCTCTTGGAGAGTCCATCCATGCCCGACGCTTATATCATCGACGCCGTCCGCACCCCGCGCGGGATCGGCAAGCAGGGGAAGGGCGCGCTCGCCGACCTGCATCCGCAGCATCTCGCCGCCACGGTGCTGAAGGCGCTTAAGGAGCGCAACAACCTGAACACCGCCGAGGTGGACGACATCATCTGGTCGACTTCCGCGCAGCGCGGCAAGCAGGGCGGCGACCTCGGCCGCATGGCGGCGCTCGACGCGGGCTATGACATCAAGGCGAGCGGCACGACGCTCGATCGCTTCTGCGGCGGCGGCATCACCGCGGTGAACTTCGCAGCGGCGCAGATCATGTCCGGCATGGAGGATCTGGTGATCGCCGGCGGCACCGAGATGATGAGCCTCACCGCCGCGATGGCGCAGGAGGACATGGAAGCGGGCAAGCCCTCGCTCGGCATGGGCGCGGGCAACGAGCGGCTCGACCTTACCCATCCGCAGAGCCATCAGGGCATCTGCGGCGATGCGATCGCCAGCATGGAGGGGATCACCCGCGAGCAGCTCGACCGCGCCGGGCTGGAGAGCCAGCAGAAGGCGGCGGCGGCGATCGCGGAAGGGCGTTTCGACAAGTCGATCGTGCCGGTGGTGGACGATGCCGGCAACGTCGTGCTGGCGAAGGACGAATATCCCCGCCCGCAGACCACCGCCGAGGGCCTTGCCAGCCTGAAGCCGTCGTTCGGGGCGCTGGCGGACATGCCGATCAACAAGAAGGGCGACACCTTCCGCAAGCAGATCAATCGCAAATACCCGGATCTGAAGATCGAGCATTTCCACCATGCCGGCAATTCGTCCGGCGTGGTCGACGGCGCGGCGGCGGTGCTGCTCGCTTCGAAGGAATATGCCGACAAACACGGGCTGAAGCCGCGCGCGCGGATCGTCGCGATGGCCAACATGGGCGACGATCCCACGCTGATGCTCAACGCGCCGGTGCCGGCGGCGAAGAAGGTGCTGGAGAAGGCGGGCCTCAAGAAGGAGGATATCGACCTGTGGGAGATCAACGAGGCGTTCGCCGTGGTCTCCGAGAAGTTTATCCGCGATCTGGAACTGCCGCGTGACAAGGTCAACGTGAACGGCGGCTCGATCGCGCTCGGCCACCCGATCGGCGCGACCGGGGCGATCCTGATCGGCACGGTCGTCGACGAGCTGGAGCGCCGGAACAAGCGCTACGGCCTCGTCACGATGTGCGCCGCCGGCGGCATGGCCCCGGCGATCATCGTGGAGCGCGTCGAGGGGTGATGGCATGATGGCGTGAGCGGCGCACTGGAGACGCCGCCACGCCTTGTTTTGGAGAGAGAAGTAATGCTGCACCCGGTCGCTCATGCTCGGGCGACGCCCGACAAGGCCGCCTATATCATGGCCGCCACGGGCGAGACGGTCACTTATGGCGAGCTTGACCGCCGCGCCAACCAGGGCGCGCATCTGCTCCGCTCGCTGGGTCTGAAGCGCGGCGACGCGATCGCCGTGATGATGGACAACAACGCCCGCTATCTGGAGATCATGTGGGCGGCCGAGCGCACCGGCGTCTATGTCACCTGCCTGTCCTCGAAACTGCTGGTCGACGAGGCGGAATATATCCTTCGCGACGGCGATTGCCGCGTGCTGATCGTGTCGAAGGCGATCGAGGCGCAAGCCGCCGCGCTGCTCACTCGCATCGGCGACATGCGGCGCTTCATGGTCGGCGGCACGATCGAGGGCTATGACGGCTACGAGGCGGCGCGCGACGCGCAGCCGGACGGCCCGATCGCGGACCCGTCGCCGGGGCAGATCATGCTCTATTCCTCCGGCACCACCGGCAAGCCCAAGGGCGTGCGCTTCCCGCTGCCGGAGGAGCCGTTCGGCGAGAATCCCTCGGCGCTCGTCGGGCTGGGCCAGGCGCTGTACGGCTGGACGCCCGATCTGGTCTATCTCAGCCCCGCGCCGATGTATCATGCGGCGCCGCTGCGCTGGTCGATGGCGGTCAACCAGATCGGCGGCACGGTCGTCGTCATGGACCGGTTCGATGCCGAAAAGGCGCTGGAATATATCGAGAGGTACAAGGTCACCCATGCGCAATGGGTGCCGACCCACTTCATCCGCATGCTTAAGCTGCCGCCGGAGGTGCGCGCGGGATACGACGTCTCCTCGCTGAAGGCGGTGTGGCACGCCGCCGCGCCGTGCCCGGTGCCGGTGAAGCAGGCGATGATCGACTGGTGGGGCCCGATCGTCGGTGAATATTATGCCGGCACGGAGGGCAACGGCTTCCATGCGATCCAGTCGGCGGAATGGCTGACGCACAAGGGCTCGGTCGGGCGCAACCTCACCACCATCACCCATATCTGCGACGAGGACGGCAATCCGCTGCCGCCGCGCAGCGAGGGCGCGATCTATTTCGAGCATCCGGAGGGGCTGCGCACCTTCACCTATCACAACGATCCCGAAAAGACGGCGGATTCCACCGATCGCCACGGATGGACGACGCTGGGCGACGTGGGGTGGCTGGACGAGGAAGGCTATCTCTACCTCACCGACCGCAAGAGCTTCATGATCATCTCCGGGGGCGTGAACATCTATCCTGCCGAGATCGAGAACCTGCTCGTCACCCATCCCAAGGTGGCGGACGTGGCGGTGATCGGCGCGCCGCACGACGAGATGGGCGAGGAGGTGGTCGCCGTGGTCCAGCCGCGCGACATGGCGGAAGCGGGCGAGGCGCTGGCCGCCGAACTGACCGCCTTCGCGCGCGAGCATCTCAGCCACGTCAAGACGCCGCGCCGCATCGACTTCCGCGCCGAGCTGCCGCGCCACGACACCGGCAAGCTCTACAAGCGGCTGCTGCGCGACGAATATTGGGGGAAGAAGCCGCTGGTCTAGGTTTGTGGGAGCAATAAATGAGCTTCAACTTCGGCGACATGATCGAGGCGGTCGAGCGGAAAGTCCCCGCCGATCGCGTGGCGCTGGCGCACGGCGACGAGGTGGTGGACTGGGGCGAGTTGCGCCGCCGCTCGAACAATCTCGCCCGCGCGCTGGTCCGGCGCGGGCTGCGACCCGGCGAGCGGGTGGCCTTCTACGCCTATAACAGCGCCGATTATCTCGTCGCGCTGATGGCGTGCTGGAAGGCGCGGGGGACGCACGTCAACGTCAACTATCGCTACGTCGCCGACGAACTGGCCTATATCCTCGCCGACAGCGACGCGACCGTGCTGTTCTACGACGCACGGTTGCGCGGCGCGGTGGCGGCGGTGGTCGATCGCTCGCCGCTGGTGCGGACTTATGTGGAATGGGGCGGGGAGGGCGATACGCCGGCCTTCGCCGAAAGCTATGACGCGCTGATCGCGGGCGACGGCGCGCCGCTGGATATCGCGCGCGACCCGCAGGACCGTTTCTTCATCTACACCGGCGGCACCACCGGGATGCCGAAGGGCGTGGTGTGGGCGCACGCCGATCTCAACGCGATCGGGCTGGCGATCGCCGCGTCGCAGGGATTGCCGGTGCCTCAGGATGTCGAGCAGGCCGCCGATTTCGCCGCCGCCAATCCCGATTATCCGGTCACGCTGGTCGGGCCGCCGATCATGCACGGCACCGGGCTGCTTTCGGCCTATGCCGCGCTGCTCGCCGGCGGGACGGCGGTGACCCTGCCGAGCCGGAGCTTCGATGCGGAGGAAGCGCTCGACGCTATCGAGCGTTGGCGGGCGAACCGGCTCGTCGTGGTGGGCGACGCCTTCGCCCGCCCGATCCTCGACGCGCTCGATGCCGCGCCGGGGCGGTGGGACGTATCCTCGATGCGGCTGATCGTCTCGTCCGGCGTGATGTGGACGCAGGCGGTGAAGGACGGGCTGCTGCGTCACATGCCTGACGCGGTGTGCCAGGACAATTTCAGCTCGTCGGAGGCGATCGGCATGGGCGTGGCGCTCACCACG
Source organism: Sphingomonas sp. 67-36 (assembly GCA_001897375.1). Classification (GTDB taxonomy): domain Bacteria; phylum Pseudomonadota; class Alphaproteobacteria; order Sphingomonadales; family Sphingomonadaceae; genus Sphingomonas. The sequence goes on from MKSU01000001.1 coordinate 129,140, forward strand.
CGCGAGGGCACGGTGGAGACGGCGAAGTTCATGGTCGGCCCGCGCTGTCGGGTGCTCGACGAGCATGACCGCGACGTGGCGCCGGGATCGGGCGCGCGCGGCGTGGTCGCGCTGGCGCCGCCCAACCCGCTGGAATATCACAAGGACCCGGCCAAGAGCGCGCGCACCTTCCGCACGATCGACGGCGTGCGCTATTCGATCCCCGGCGATTTCGCGGAGGTGGCGGCGGACGGCACGCTGATCCTGCTCGGGCGCGGCTCGGCCTGCATCAACTCGGCCGGCGAGAAGATCTTCCCGGAGGAGGTGGAGGAGGCGCTGAAACTCTGCCCGGCGGTGAAGGACGCCCTGGTGTTCGGGATGCCGGACCCGAAATGGGGGCAGGCGGTCGCGGCGGTGGTGGAAGTCGCGCCGGGATATGACGAGGGCGCGGCGCGAGACGACCTGCGCGCGCGGCTGGCCGGATACAAGCAGCCCAAGCTGCTGGTCGCGACGGCGGAATCGCTCCGCGCGCCGAACGGCAAGGCGGATTACGGCAAGGCGCGGAAGCTGGCCGGGGTGGCCTGACGCCGGGGACCGCTCACCCGTCGCTGGCGCGCTCGATATCCGCGCCGACCGCGCTCAGCTTCTCCTCCAGTCGCTCGTATCCGCGATCGAGGTGATAGACGCGGCTCACCGCCGTCTCGCCCTCCGCCGCAAGGCCGGCGAGGATCAGGCTCATCGAGGCGCGCAGGTCGGTCGCCATCACCGGCGCGCCGACGAGGCGATCGACCCCCCGCACCACCGCCGTGCGCCCGCGCACCTGGATGTCCGCGCCCATCCGCGCCAGCTCCGGGACGTGCATGTAGCGGTTCTCGAAGATCGTCTCGGTCAGCACGCTCGCGCCCTCCGCCTTGCACAGCATCGCCATGAACTGCGCCTGCATGTCGGTGGCGAAGCCGGGGAAGGGCGCAGTGGAGAGCGTCAGCGGCTGAAGCGGCCCGCTGGCGGAGACGCGCACCGAGCGCTTGCCCTCCACCACCGTCACCCCCGCCTCGCGCAGCGCGTCGAGCGTCGCGCCCATGTCGTTCGGATCGACGTTGGTCAGTTCGATATCGCCGCCGGTGATCGCGGCGGCGCAGGCATAGCTGCCGGCCTCGATCCGGTCGGGCATCACGGCATAGGTCGCGCCGTGCAGCCGCTCGACGCCCTCGATCTCCAGCGTCTCGCTGCCGATCCCCTCGATCTGCGCGCCCATCGCGACGAGGCAGCGGCACAGGTCCACGATCTCGGGCTCGCGCGCGGCATTCTCGATCCGGCTCGATCCCTTCGCGGTGACGGCGGCCATCACGACATTCTCGGTCGCGCCGACCGAGACGATCGGGAAGGAATAGCGCCCGCCCGAGAGCCGCCCGCCCGGTGCGCGCGCGGTGACATAGCCGGCCGACATCTCCAGCTCCGCGCCGATCGCCTCCAGCGCCTTCAAATGCAGGTCGATCGGGCGGTTGCCGATCGCGCAGCCGCCGGGCAGCGACACCCGCGCCTCGCCCGCCCGCGCCAGGATCGGGCCGAGCACGAGGATCGAGGCGCGCATCTTGCGCACGATATCGTAGGGCGCCTCGGTCGAGGTGAGCTTGCCGGCGCGGATCGTCATCACGCGGCCGAAATCCTCGGGGCGCGAGCCTTCGATCGCGGTCGACGCGCCGAGCTGGTTGAGCAGGTGGCCGAAGCTGTCGACGTCGGCGAGGCGCGGCAGGTTGCGCAGCGTCAGCGGCTCGTCGGTGAGCAGCGCGCAGGGCAGCAAGGTCAGCGCGGCATTCTTCGCGCCGGAGATCGGAAGGGTGCCGGAAAGGCGGTTGCCGCCACGGATGAGGATACGGTCCATTCGCCCGCGTCTATCGGAGCGGCGGCGCGGCGCAAAGGGGTGAGAAGAGAATGAACCGCGCTCCCCGCTCCGCTTCCGTTCGCCCTTAGCCCGAGCGGAAAAGGGAGATCACGCCTTCTCCAGCGTGCACTGCAGCGGGTGCTGGTTCTGGCGGGCGAAGTCGATCACCTGGCCGACCTTCGTTTCCGCCACCTCATAGCTGAACACGCCGCACACCCCGACGCCCTTCTGGTGGACGTGGAGCATCACCCGCGTCGCTTCCTCCACGTTCATGCGGAAGAAGCGCTGGAGGCACAGCACGACGAATTCCATCGGCGTGTAATCGTCGTTGAGCATCAGCACGCGATAGGGCGTCGGCTGTTTGGTGCGGGTCCGCGTGCGGGTGGCGACGCCGATGCCTGTGCCGCCGCCGGAATCGTCGTCGCGACGCTCGGCCATCAGGATCGGCGCGGGGAGGTGATTCTGGCGCTGCATGGTTCGCGCTAAAATATGGCAACGATGCTGCCGAGGGCAAGAGGCGCGCGCCGGGCGCCGCGCATGAAAAAGGGACGACCGCGTGGCCCGCGGGTCGTCCCTTCATCATGCCTGGCGCGGGCCACCGCCCGGGCCGGCGATCAGGCGGCCGCCTTGACCTTCTCCGCGGCGAGCGCGAAGCGGTTCGACAGCGGCTGGGCGATCTCGCCCGCCAGCTTCAGCGCGGCTTCGGTCGAGCGCGAGGTCTCGGCGACGAAGGCGTCGAACGAGGAGCGGACATAATCGCTCTGGAGCTTGAACAGCTCGGTCGGCGACTTGACGGCGGACATCGCCTTGAACGCCTCGTTGGCCTTCTCGTAGCTCGCCTTCGCATAAGCGGCGGCGTCCTGGCCGAACTTCTCGGCGCCCTTGGCGGCGATCTTCGACGATTCGACGAGCGCCTCGATATTGCCCTTGTGGAAAGCGTTGGCGTCCTCGAACGCCTTCACGCCCTTCTCGAGCGCGCCCTTCGCGCGCTGGTTGGCGTCGGCGAAATACGCCTGGGTCTTGTCGGTCACGGTCTTGAACGTCTCGGCCATCTTGGGTTCCTTTGCAGCGTTGGTCACCGGCTTGGTGGCCGGGCGTTTGGGCGAGGCTACGGCCTTCGCCCGAATTGCCGGCTTCTTGGCGACCGGCTTGACGACCGTGCGGCGAGCCGCCGGCGTCTGTTCCTTGATGATGACGGGAGCGGCGGGGGCGACGGGCGCAGCCGCCTGCTTCGCCGGAGCCGGCTGGGCCGGGCTTGCCGCGACCGGCGCGGGCTTGGCCGCTACCGCGGCGGGGGCCGGCTTGGCGACGGGCGCGACTTGCGCGGTCGGCTTCGGTTCAGGCTTGGCGGCAGTATCGGTCATCCGCACGACTCCATCTTGCTGCGATGCAACATAATGAAGCCGCACCGGCTTGGCAAGGGATTTTTGTGCGGCGCAACAAAATGTCGAGTCGCATCATGCCGTCATTGATAAGCCGCGATTATTTCGATTTGACGTAGGTGCCCGGCGCGTCCTCGATCGCCTTGAGTTTGCCCCTTCCGGGAATGCGCGCGCCTTGCGCCGCAACCTCCTTCGCGTCGATCGAGCGCAGCCATGCGTCCCAGTCGGGCCACCAGCTTCCCTTGGTCTCGGTCGCGCCGGCGACGAAGTCGTCGAGCGATTTCACCGGCGCCGGGTTGGTCCAATATTGGTATTTATGCTGCGCCGGCGGGTTGACGACGCCCGCGATATGGCCGGAGCCGGCGAGGAGGAACTTGACCGGGCCGGCGAGGATCTGCGTCAGCTTCCACACGCTCTCCACCGGGGCGATATGATCCTCGCGCCCGGCCTGCACATAGGCCGGCGTCCTGATCTTGCCGAGGTCGAGCGGCGTGCCGTCCACCGACAGCGCCCCGGGCTGCACCAGCAGGTTGTCGCGATAGAGGTCGGTCAGATAGCTCAGATGCCATTTCGCCGGCAGGTTGGTGGTGTCGCCGTTCCAGTGCAGCAGGTCGAACGGCGCATAATCGTTGCCGAGCAGATAATTGTTGGTGACGTAGTTCCAGATCAGGTCGCGCCCGCGCAGCAGGTTGAAGGTCGCCGCCATATAGCGCCCGTCGAGGAAGCCCTGCGGCGAAAGCGCGCGGATCAGCGCGAACTGCTCGTCGTCGATGAAGTTGAGCAGGTCGCCCGCGCGGGAGAAATCCACCTGCGCGGTGAAGAAGGTGGCGCTCGCCACCTTGTCCGCGTCGCCGCGCGCGGCGAGCAGCGCCAGCGTGGCGGCAAGCGTGGTGCCGGCGACGCAATAGCCGATGGTGTGGACCGCCGGCACCTCCAGCGCGGTGCGCACCGTGTCGATCGCCTCGATCTGCGCGTTGACATAGTCGTCCCACGCGATGTCGGCCATCGTGGCGTCGGCCGACTTCCACGATACGACGAACACGCTGATCCCCTGATCGACGCACCAGCGGATGAAGCTTTTCTCCGGCGTCAGGTCGAGGATGTAATAGCGGTTGATCCACGGCGGGAAGATCACCAGCGGAACGCCGAGCACCTTCTTCGTGGTCGGCGTGTACTGGATCAGCTCATAGAGGGGCGTGCGCTTCACCACCTTGCCGGGGGTGACGGCGAGGTTGCGGCCGACCTCGAACGCATCGCCGTCGGTATGGGTAAGCTGCCCGCGCGCCATGTCGGACAGCATGTGTTGCAGTCCCTTGAGCAGATTCTCGCCGCCGGTCTCGATCGTCTTCTCGATCACCTCCGGGTTGGTCAGCGCGAAATTGCTCGGGCTCATCGCGTCGATGAAGCCCTTGGCGGCGAAGCGGATCTGCTCCTTCTGCCCCGGCTCCAGCCCGTCGAGCGCCTCGACGTTCTTCAACAGATGGTCGGCGATCAGGAAATAACTGTCGCGAATCCACGCGAACAGCGGGTTGTCGCGCCACGCCTCGGCCTTGAAGCGCTTGTCGCGCGCGTGGGCGGCGGATTCGGGCGCGGGCGCGCTGCTCTCCGCGCCGGGGTTGAGGAAACGCTGCCACAAGGTGAGGCTGTCGCGCCAGAAATCGTTCGCCCGCTCCAGCGTCGCGGGATCGTTGAGACCGGGGATCACCGGAATGCCCGGCAGCCCGGCCGCGCCCTCGCCGCCGCGCATCGCCGCCATCCCGTGTTCCAGCATCATCTGCTGCGCCCGCCCGAGCACCCAGGTCCAGCGTTGCAGGTCTGCGAGGCTGGGGGACTGGAATTCGGTCATCATCCTCTCCTTGGGCGCGCGTTGCGGCGGCGCCGCCCGCGCATAAGGTAGCAATGTTGCAGGGATGAGATAGCGGCTTTTTGCGCCCGTCCGCACGCGGCACCTGTCGCCGCCGCGCGGGACGCGATATGATGCGGCTGCGAAAGGAACAAAAATGTCCGACGAATTCTACCGCATGAAGCGCCTGCCCCCCTATGTCATCGCCGAGGTCAATGCGATGCGGGCAGCGGCGCGCGCGGCAGGGGAGGACATCATCGACCTCGGCATGGGCAACCCCGATCTGCCGCCACCCGCCCATGTGATCGAGAAATTGTGCGAGGTGGCGCAGAAGCCGTCCGCGCATGGCTATTCGCAGTCCAAGGGCATTCCCGGCCTGCGCCGCGCCCAGGCCAATTATTACGCGCGCCGCTTCGGCGTGGAGGTCGATCCCGAGACGGAAGTGGTCGTGACGATGGGGTCGAAGGAGGGGCTGGCCAGCCTCGCCACCGCGATCACCGCGCCCGGCGACGTGGTGCTGGCGCCGAATCCATCCTATCCGATCCACACCTTCGGCTTCATCATCGCCGGCGCGACGATCCGCGCGGTGCCGACCACGCCCGACGAGCATTATTTCGAGAGCCTCGAGCGCGCGATGGCCTATACCGTGCCGCGCCCGTCGGTGCTGGTGGTCAACTATCCGTCGAACCCGACGGCCGAGACGGTCGATCTCGCCTTCTATGAGCGGCTGGTGGCGTGGGCGCGCGAGAATCAGGTGTGGATCCTCTCCGACCTCGCTTATTCGGAGCTGTATTACGACGGCAATCCGACCCCCTCGATCCTGCAGGTGCCGGGCGCGAAGGACGTGGCGATCGAGTTCACCTCGCTCTCCAAGACCTATTCGATGGCCGGCTGGCGCATCGGCTTCGCGGTCGGCAACCGCAAGCTGATCGCGGCGATGACGCGGGTGAAGTCGTATCTCGATTACGGCGCCTTCACCCCGATCCAGGCGGCGGCCTGCGCCGCGCTCAACGGGCCGCAGGATATCGTCGACAAGAACCGCCAGCTCTATCACAAGCGCCGCGACGTGCTGGTGGAGAGTTTCGCGCGCGCCGGGTGGGAAATCCCCTCGCCGCGCGCCTCGATGTTCGCGTGGGCGCCGCTGCCGCCGGCGCTGGCGCACCTAGGTAGCCTTGAGTTCTCCAAACAATTGCTGACTCACGCCAAGGTCGCGGTTGCGCCAGGGGTGGGCTACGGCGAGAACGGCGAGGGTTACGTGCGCATCGCGATGGTCGAGAACGAGCAGAGGTTGCGCCAGGCCGCGCGCAACGTGAAACGCTATCTGCAGATGATGGGCGTCAACACGCCTGCGCGTAACGCCGGGTGAAGGCGCGCGTCGCTGACGGCCGCGTTGCCGGCCGCCGGACTGATGGATAGGCGGGCGACCGGGCGTGCCGATCGTCTATAACCCCTTCTATTCGCTGGCCGGGGTGCTGGTCGGCCTGCTCGTCGGGCTGACCGGCGTCGGCGGTGGATCGCTGATGACGCCGCTGCTGGTGCTCGTCTTCGGCTTCCATCCGGTGACGGCGGTCGGCACCGACCTGCTCTACGCCTCCGCCACCAAGACGGTCGGCACCGCCGTCCACGGCTGGCGCGGGACGGTCGACTGGCGCGTGGTCGGGCGGCTCGCGGCGGGCAGCGTGCCGACGACGGTCGCGATGCTGTTCGCGCTGAGCTACGCCACGCATCGCTCGGCCGACACCGGGCATCTCGTCGCGACGATCCTCGGCGCGGTGCTGCTGCTCACCGCCGGCGCGATCCTGTTCCGCGAGCGGATCGTCTCGCGCCTCGCGCCGCGCTTCGGGCGGCTCAGCGACCGGCGGATCGGCTGGCTCACCGTGCTGCTCGGCGCGATCCTCGGCGCGCTCGTCTCGCTCACCTCGGTCGGCGCCGGGGCGCTGGGGATCACCGCGTTGCTGGTGCTCTATCCCCGGCTGGAGCTGAAGCGGCTGGTCGGCTCGGACATCGCCCATGCCGTGCCGCTGACGCTGATCGCCGGCCTCGGCCATATGACGCTCGGCGCGGTGGACTTCTCGCTGCTGGTGTCGCTGCTCGCCGGATCGGTGCCGGGGATCGTCATCGGCAGCCTCGTCGCGACCCGCGTGTCCGATCGCGTGCTGGTCCCGATCCTCGCGGTGACGCTGGCGGTGGTAGGCGTGAAGCTGGTGTTTTGAGGGAATGCTGAAACTCTCTTGCCTTTGCGGCCGGGTGCGCATCGAGGTGGCGAAAAAGCCGGACTTTATCAACGAATGCAATTGCGCGCTGTGCGGCAAGTCGGGCGCGCGCTGGTCCTATTTCCATCCCGCTGATATCGGCGTCACGGGAAAAACCAGGGGGTATCGCAGGGAGGACAAGGACGATCCCGCCGCCGAAATCCATTTCTGCGAGCGTTGCGGTACGACAACGCATTTCACGCTGACGGAAAGCGCCATCGCCAGGTTCGGCAATGTCCAGATGGGCGTCAACATGCGGCTGGCGGACGAAGGGGATCTCGCCGGAATCGAGTTGCGATTCCCCGATGGACGGAATTGGTCGGGCGGCACCGACTTCGGCTATGTGCGGAAGGCTCACATCATCGGCCGATGATGTGGCCGTCCGTCTCCGGTTGACCTCCGCGTTCCGCTCCCGCATCCCCGCCGCCATGACTCGCCCCGGCTTCGCTTTCTCCACCCGCTTCAAGGTCCGCTATGCCGAGATCGACGGGCAGAAGGTGGTCTTCAACTCGCGCTATCTCGAATATGCCGATGTCGCCGTCACCGAATATTGGGAATGGACCGGCATCGGGGAGGTGCTCGGGAAGCTCTGGCACGAGACGGAGTTCCACGTCCGCCGCGCGGCGGTGGATTATCTCCGCCCGCTCGTGCTGGGGGATACGATCGAGGCGTCGGTCAGGATCGAGCGGCTCGGCTCCTCCAGCATCACCAAGAGGTTCGAGCTGGCCAACCAGCGCGGCGAGCTTTGCACGGTGATCGACATGGTGAGCGTCCACGTCCACCTCCCAAGCGGGCGGCCGACGCCGATCGAGGGCGACGTGCGGCAGTTCCTCGAGGCGCTCGTCGCCGCGCAGCCGGATCGGGTGGCATAGGGCGGGCCGGCCTAGCGCCGGAACAATCCCCCCAGCACGCCGCGCACGACGCTGCCGATCAGGCCGCCGCCTGACGAGGAGCTCCGGCTCGACGTGCCGAACACCTGCTTGCCGATCTCGTTCGCCACCTGTCGCCCGATCGAGGAGCTTGCCGCGCGCGTGGCGGAGGTGATCGCCTTGTTCCACGGCGAGTTGGCCGCCTCGCGATCGGCGGCGATGCGGGCGCGTTCGGCTTCCTTGGCGGCCTGCGCGTCGGCCTTGGCCTGAAGCGCGGCGGCCTTCTCCGCGTCATCCTGCGCGCGTGCGGCGGAGGCGGCGGCCGCCGCCTCGGCGGTCTTGGCGGCGAGCAGTTCCTGCGCGGATTCGCGATTGACCAAAGTATCGTATTTCGCGCCGACCGCATCGGTCTGGATCAGCACGCCGCGCTCCACCGGCGTGATCGGGCCGACGCGGCTCTGCGGCGGGCGGATCAGCGTGCGCTCGACGGGGGACGGCGCGCCGTCCGGCAGGAGCAATGACACCAAAGCCTCGCCCACCTTCAGCTCGGTGATCGCGGTGGCGACATCCACGCCGGGATTGGCGCGGAAGGTCTGCGCCGCCGCCTTCACCGCCGCCTGATCGCGCGGGGTGAAGGCGCGCAGCGCGTGCTGCACGCGGTTGCCGAGCTGCCCCGCGATCGTGTCGGGCACATCGATCGGGTTCTGCGTGATGAAATAGACGCCGACGCCCTTGGAACGGATCAGCCGCACGACCTGTTCGATCTTCTCCAGCAGCGCCTTGGGCGCCTCGTCGAACAGCAGATGCGCCTCGTCGAAGAAGAAGCACAGCTTCGGCTTGTCCGGGTCGCCCACCTCGGGGAGATGCTCGAACAATTCGCTCATCAGCCACAGCAGGAAGGTGGAATAGAGCTTGGGGCTCGCCATCAACTTGTCGGCGGCGAGGATGTTGACGATGCCGCGCCCCTTGTCGTCGGTGCGGATGAAATCGTCCATGTCGAGCGCCGGCTCGCCGAAGAAATGCTCCGCCCCCTGGCTGCGCAGCTGGAGCAACTGACGCTGGATCGCGCCGACCGATTGCTTGGAGACGTTGCCGTAGGTGGTGGTCAGCTCGTCCGCGCGATCGGCGCAATTGGCGAGCATGGATTGCAGGTCGTCGAGGTCGAGCAGCAGCAGCCCCTCCTTGTCCGCGACGTGGAAGGCGATGGTCAGCACGCCCTCCTGCACCTCGTTGAGGTCCATCAGGCGCGCGAGCAGCAGCGGGCCCATCTCGCTGACGGTGGTGCGGATCGGGTGTCCCTGCTCGCCGTAGAGATCCCAGAATTGCACCGGATTGTCGGCATAATGCCAGTCGGCGAGGCCGATGTCGGCGGCGCGCTGGGCGAAGGCCTCATGTGTCTTGGCCTGCGGCGATCCGGCCATGGCGATGCCGGAAAGATCGCCCTTCACGTCCGCGACGAAGCACGGGACGCCCTGCCCCGACAGCCCCTCGATGATGCCCTGGATCGTCACCGTCTTGCCGGTGCCGGTCGCCCCGGCGATCAGCCCGTGGCGGTTGGCGCGCTTGAGCTGTAGCACCTGCGGATTGGCCCCGCCCGCGCCCGCGCCGATGAAGATGCCGTCGGTCATGTCTGCTCCCGGAATTGCCGTGGAAGGAACCTAACCGCCATCCCGCGACACGAAAAGGGCGTCGCGCGAGCAGACCCGCGCGACGCCCCATCTTCGGTTGCGACCCGAATTACTTGATCTTGACCGGCACGAAGCCGCTCTGCCCGCGCGCGCGGTTGATCATCAGCAGCACCTGCGGCCGGCCCGCCGATTTCGCCGCCTGCACGCCGCGCGCGAGATCGGCCGCCGAGCGCACCGGCGTGCCGTTGATCGCCGAGATCACGTCGCCGCGCCGCAGCTTCTGCCCGGCGTCGCTCGACGGATCGACCGCGCTGACGACGACGCCCTGCACGGTCGAATCCACGCCCACCTGCCGCGCGATCGCCGGGGTGAGCGGCTGGACGGTGACGCCGATCGCGTTCGACGCCGGGGCCGCCTGCTCGCTGCCCTGATCGTCGTCGTCGCCGGAGAAGTCGTCGCCGCCGCCGGTGGTGGTCGCGAGCTGATCCTCGGGCGGGCGCGTGGTGACGCCGGCGGTGATCGACATCGGCTTGCCCTCGCGCATGATGTCGAGCTTCACCGTCGAGCCGGGGCTGGCGTTGGCGATCAGATAGGAGAGCGTGGTGTCCGGCGTCACGGCGGTGCCGTTCACCCTGGTCACCACGTCGCCCGCGCGCAGGCCGGCCTTGGCGGCGGGGCCGCCCGGCTCGACGCGGCCGATGATCTCGCCCGAGTTCTTGGGCAGGCCGAGCGCGGCGGCGATATCGTCCGTCACCGGCTGGATGCCGACGCCGAGATAGCCGCGCTTGACGCTGCCGCCCTTCATCAGCGTGTCGATGATCGGCTTGGCCTCCTCCGCCGGAATGGCGAAGCCGATGCCGATATTGCCGCCGGACTGCGAGAAGATCTGCGAGTTGATGCCGATCACGTTGCCGTTCATGTCGAACATCGGGCCGCCGGAATTGCCCTGGTTGATCGAGGCGTCGGTCTGGATGAAGCGGTCGTTCGCGCCGCCCGCGCCGGTGACGCGGTGGACGGCGGAGATGATACCGGCGGTGACGGTGCCGCCCAGGCCGAACGGATTGCCGATCGCGATCACCCAGTCGCCGACGCGCGCATGGGCCGAATCGCCCCATTTCACGTAAGGCAGCGGGCCGGGCGCGGTGATCTTGAGCAGGGCGAGGTCGGACGCGGCGTCGCGGCCGATCAGCTTGGCGACATATTCCTTGCGGTCCGGCAGCGTCACGCGGATCGAGGTGACCACCGCGCCGCGCATTCCGGCCGCGACGACATGGTTGTTGGTGACGATATAGCCGTCCGGCGAGATGATGAAGCCGGAGCCGAGCGACTGCGCCTCGCGCGTCACCGGGGCGCCACCGCGCCCGCCGCCGCCGCCGAACTGGCCGAACAGGTCGCCGAAGGGGGTGCCGGCGAACGGGTTCGCGGGCTGCTGCACCGTCACCTTCTGGTCGGTGGAGATGTTGACGACGGCCGGCTGGAGCCTGGCCACCATGTCGGCGAAGCTCATCGGCGCGCCCGCGCGCGGCGCGGCGGCGTTGATCGTGCCGGGCTCGTTCTGCGCAACCTGCGCGGCGGTCGCGGGGTGCTGGAGCACCAGCGATGCGGCGGTGCCGCCGAGAAGGAGAGCGCCAGTAAGGGCGTAGGCGTAGCGCACGGTCTTCATGTTCCTCTCAATCACCCGGCAGCGGCCGGGCGTGTTTCAATGGCCTTTCGCCGATGAACGACGATTGAATATGAACGATTCGACAGCCGGAGGTGTTTCCGGCCGCCGGATCATTTCCCGCGACCTTCGAACTCCTTCAGATAGGAATTGTCGCGCGACATCAGGATCGTGGTCGATCCCTCCGGCGCCGGCCCGCCGTCCGCCCCGAAGGTGCGGCGATAGGACTGCATCGCGCGATAGAAATCGTAGAAGTCCGCGTCCTTGCTGAATGCGTCGGCATAGACCTTGGCGGCGGTGGCGTCGGCCTCGGCGCGGACGATCTGCGCCTGCTTCTGGCCCTGCGCGCGGATCGTGTTCGCCTCCTGCTGGCGCGCGGTACGCATCGATTGCAGCGCGCTTTCCAGCGGACTGCCCTCGGGCAGGTCGGCGTGCTTGATGCGCACGTCGACGATCTGCACGCCATATTGCCGCGCGTTGCGCTGGAGCGAATTCTGGATCGCCTCCATCACCTCGCCGCGCTCGGGCGTGAGCAGCGAGGAGAAGGGCACCTTGCCCAGCTCGTTCCTCAGCGCCGTGCCGAGCAGCGGGCGGAGCTGGTCCGCGACGCGCTCCTCGGTGGCGGAGGTGGAGCCGGTCGAGGTCACCGCCTTCAGCGGATCGACGATGCGGAAGCGCGCGAAGGCATCGACGTTCAGCCGAAGCTGGTCGGTCGACAGCACGAGCGTATTGTCGAGATCGGCGTCGAGCACGCGCTTGTCGACCCACACGATCTTGTCGATGAACGGGATGCGCGCGATCAGCCCGGCGCCGGTGTTCTGGCCGATCACCTGGCCTGGTTGCCATTGGTTGTAGGTGATGACCGGATTCTCGAAGCGCAGGATCACTGCCTGCTTCGTCTCCGGAATGATGGCGAAGGTGGCGGCGGCGACGATCACCGCGGCCAGCGCGGCGAAGCCGATCGCGATCGGATTGCGGGAGAGGTTCATCGCTGGCCTCCCTGCTGCGGCGCGGGCTGGGCCTGCGCATCCGGCACCTTGCGCAGCTTGTCGAGCGGCACCCAGGGCGCGACGCCCGGCGTCTCCACGATCACCTTGTCGGTCTTGCCCAGCACGGCTTCCATCGTCTCGTAATACATGCGGCGGCGCGTCACCTCGGGCGCGAGCTTGTACTGCTCGTAAACCTTGTCGAACGCGGCCGCCTCGCCCTGCGCATGGGCGATCACCTGCTGCGAATAGGAGCGCGCGTTGTTGAGATTGGCCACCGCCTCCTGTTGCGCGGCGGTGACGGCGTTGAAATCATCGACCAGGCTCGCGGGCGCGGAGGCCTGCTTGATCGACACGCCCTGAATCCTGACGCCGGCCTGATAATCGTCGAGGATCTGCTGCATCGCGCGGGTGACGCGCGCCTCGATCGTGGTGCGGCCGGCACCGATCGCCTCGTTCAGCGTGGTGGTGGCGACCACCGCGCGCATCGCGCTCTCGGCGGTGGCGCGGACGGTTTCCTCCGGGTCCTTGATCTCGAACACGAAATCGCGCGGATTCTCCACCCGCCAGCGCACGGTATAGGCGAGGTCGATGATGTTGCGGTCGCCGGTCAGCACGTTCTCGCCGCCGTCGCGCGGGAAATCGTCGTTGCGCACCTGCTCCACGTCGACCTTCTCGACATCGACGATCGGCGCGGGGAGGGTGAGGCGGATGCCCGGCTCCAGGATGCCCGAATAGCGCCCGAAATAGGTGACGACGCCGCGCTGCTGCGGCCCGATCTGGTGGATGGAGGTGAACACGAGCCACAGCGCGACGATCACCCCGGTGCCGATCAGCCACAGGTTGCGCGCGGTGACGCCGGGGGGAAGCTGCGGCCCGCCGCCGCCCGCGCCGCGCGCGCGTTTCAGGAACTCGTCGAGCGCGGTGGGCTTGGACGTGCCCTTGCGGCCGCCGGGCGGCACCGCCCACGGATTGCGCGGGCCGCTCTTGTCGTCGTCGTTCCCCGGCCCCCATGGGCCGCCGGGCGTTTCGTTCATCAGGATGGATTGGCGCCTGAACCAGCGCGGCAAGGTGATCATGCACCCCTTATAGGAATGGTATTCGCGAAAAACAGTGCCAAGCGCGCAGTTCGATCGTATCGCGCTGTCCATGGACGAGACTGACATAAGGGCGGCGGTGGCGGCGGTGGCCGGGTCGCGCGCCACGGTGAAGGTGGATGGCGCGCGGGTGGGCGTGGTGCTGGACGCGACCGGGCTGGACGCGAAGGCGCGCGACGCGCTGGAGGCGGCGGTGAAGATGGCGGCGACCGCGCCGGGCCGCGAGGTGCGCGTGGTCGTCACCGCCGAGCGTCCGCGCCGCCGCGCGATCGCGGTGGCGAGCGGCAAGGGCGGCGTGGGCAAATCGACCGTCTCGGCCAATCTCGCCATCGCGCTGGCGCGGCTCGGGCGGCGCGTCGGACTGGTCGATGCCGATATCTACGGCCCGTCGCAGCCGCGCCTGCTCGGCGCCGAGGGCACGCGGCCGGAGGCGAAGGACAAGGTGCTGTTGCCGGTGCAGACGCGTTATGGCGTGCCGATGCTGTCGATGGGCCAGCTCGTCGCGCCGGGCAAGGCGCTGGCGTGGCGCGGGCCGATGGCGGCGGGGGCGCTCGGGCAGCTGATGGACGCCGAATGGGGCGTCGCCGACACGCTCGTCATCGATCTGCCGCCCGGCACCGGCGACGTGCAGCTCACCATGGTCCAGAAGCATCGTCCGGCCGGCGCGGTGATCGTCTGCACGCCGCAGGACCTCGCGCTGATCGATGCGACGCGCGCGATGGACCTGTTCGACCAGACCGGCGTGCCGATCATCGGCGTGATCGAGAACATGGCGGGCTATGCCTGCCCGCATTGCGGCAAGGTCTCCGACCCGTTCGGGCGCGGCGGCGCGGAGGCGGCGGCGAAGGCGCGCGGCGTTCCGTTCCTCGGCCGCGTCCCCCTCGACATCGCGATCCGCCGCGCGTCCGATGCCGGCGAGCCGCCGGCGGCCGATCCTGCCGACCGAACTTTCCGTCCCATCGCGGAACAGGTCGTCGCATGGCTGGAAACCGATGGCGGGGCAGGGCGTTGAGGGAGCACCGGTCGTGCTGGCGGGCTGATGCCGCCGGCACGAGCGGACCAGTTTTCGAGGGGGCCTGAGCCGTGCCGCTGACCGATCCCGCCGCGATCAAGGCGCTGCTGGAGGAAACGCGCACGATCGCGATGATCGGCGCGTCGGATCGGCCGGATCGCGCCTCGTATCGCGTGATGGCGATGCTGCAGGGCCACGGCTATCGCGTGATCCCGGTCAATCCGCAGATCACCGGCGAGCATGTCCACGGCGAATATGTGTTCCGCGACCTGTCGCAGATCGGCGAGCCGATCGACATGGTGGATATCTTCCGCCGTTCCGACGCGGCCGGCGCGGCGGTGGACGAGGCGATCGCCAGCGGCGCGCGATCGGTGTGGATGCAGCTCGGCGTGATCGACGCGGCCGCCGCCGCCCGCGCCGAAGCCGCCGGGCTGAAAGTGGTGATGGATCGCTGCCCCGCGATCGAGATTCCGCGGCTCGGCGTCGCGCCGGTCGCGTAGCTCTTTTCGCCCTCCGAACAAAGGGATTCCTCCCGGCGCGTCATCCGCATAAGAAACGCGCATTCGGGCAAGGAAGGGGACGGGAATGATCGCGATACCGCAGGATGCGCCGCCGCCCGCGCGGCGGCCGTGGTATGCGCATCTCTACCTCCAGGTGCTCGTCGCGATCGCGGCTGGCGTGCTGCTCGGCCATTTCTGGCCCGCGACCGGCGAGGCGATGAAGCCGATCGGCGATGCCTTCATCAAGCTGGTGAAGATGATCATCGCGCCGGTGATCTTCCTCACTATCGTCACCGGCATCGCCGGGATGCGCGATCTCGGCGCGGTCGGGCGGGTGGCGGCGCGCGCCTTCGCCTATTTCCTCACCTTCTCCACGCTGGCGCTGATCATCGGACTGATCGTCGCCAATGTCGTTCGGCCGGGGGCGGGGCTGCATATCGACCCTGCGACGCTCGATACCGCCAAGGTCGCCGATTATGCCGCCAAGGCACATGAGACGACGATCACCGGCTTCCTCACCGCGATCATCCCGGACACGTTCCTCTCCGCGCTGACCGGCGGCGATATCCTCCAGACGTTGTTCGTCGCGATCCTGTTCGGCATCGGCCTCGCGACGATCGGCGAGCGCGGCGAGCGCGTCCTCGCGCTGCTGGAGGATGTGTCGGCGGCGGTGTTCCGCATCGTCGCGATCCTGATGAAGGCGGCACCGATCGGCGCGTTCGGGGCGATGGCCTTCACGATCGGCAAATATGGCGTGGGAACGCTCGCCAATCTCGCGGCGCTGGTCGGCACCTTCTACCTCACCTCACTGCTGTTCGTGCTGGTCGTGCTGGGCACGGTCGCGTGGGCGTGCGGCTTCTCGATCCTGCGGCTGATCGCCTATCTCAAGGCGGAGCTGCTGCTGGTGCTCGGCACCTCCTCGTCGGAAAGCGCGCTGCCGCTGCTGATCGAGAAGATGGAGCGAGCCGGCTGCCCCAAATCGGTGGTCGGGCTGGTCGTGCCGACCGGCTACAGCTTCAACCTCGACGGCACCAACATCTACATGACGCTGGCGGCGCTGTTCATCGCGCAGGCGTGCGACGTGCATCTCACCTTGGGGCAGGAGCTGCTGCTGCTGGGCGTCGCGATGCTGTCGTCGAAGGGCGCGGCGGGGGTGACGGGCGCGGGGTTCATCACGCTCGCGGCGACGCTCTCGATCGTGCCCTCGGTGCCGGTCGCCGGGATGGCGCTGATCCTCGGCGTCGACCGCTTCATGAGCGAATGCCGCAGCCTGACCAATTTCATCGGCAATGCGGTGGCGACGGTGGTCGTGTCGCGCTGGGAGGGGAAGCTCGATCGCGTCGCGTTCGATGCGGCGCTGCGCGGCGATCAGCGCCTGAGCGCGGCGAGCATCTCGTAATAAAGCTGCGGCGGGATCGACTGCTCGAACTGGCAGCCGATCCGCCCGCCGAGCGCCCAGCGCACCGTCGCGCGGACGCGGCCCGTCACCGGCAGCATCACCGATAACGCGGTTCCCGGCGCCATCCCGCCGTCACAGCGCGCCATCAGGCCGGAGGGAGAGGTGTTGACGATCAGCAGGCTGAATGGCGCGCCGCCGTCCGGCCGCGCGCTCGCGTGGTGGAACACCTCGTCGCGTGATTCGCCGCGTGCGTCGACTGCCGGCCATCCGGCCCGATATGCAGCCACCCCCGATACTCCTTAGCCCTTGAAGCTGATCGCTACGGGAGGGCCGTGAAAGGGGTGCGAACGGAAATGGTCAACGCAGTGTTGGCCTTATCCCGCCACCAGCAGCCCGTGATGCTTCTTGCCGGCGGAGATGCGGAGCGGCTCCGCGCCCGGCGTCACCGTGGCCGCTTCGTCGCTCACCTTTTCGCCGCCGACACGCGCGCCGCCCTGCTTGATGAGCCGCCGCGCCTCCCCCTTCGATGCGCAGAAGCCGAGGCCCACCAGCGCATCGACCAGCGGCACCGCGCCCGACGCGGCGAAGGTCGGCAGCGCCGCGCCGCTCGCGCCCTCCTCGAAGGTGCGGCGCGCCGTTTCCGCCGCCTCGTCCGCCGCCGCGCGCCCGCGACACATCGCGGTCGCCTCGTTGGCGAGTATCTTCTTCGCCTCGTTGATCTCCGCGCCGTCCAGCGCCTCAAGCCGCGCGATTTCGTCGAGCGGCAGATCGGTGAACAGGCGCAGGAAGCGGCCCACGTCGCGGTCGTCGGTGTTGCGCCAGAACTGCCAGTAATCGAAATGCGGCAACTGGTCCTCGTGCAGCCACACCGCGCCGGCCATCGTCTTGCCCATCTTGCCGCCGTCCGCCGTGGTGATGAGCGGGGTGGTGACGCCGAACACCTCCACCCCGTCCATCCGCCGCGTCAGTTCGACGCCATTGACGATATTGCCCCATTGGTCGCTGCCGCCCATCTGGAGCCGGCAGCCGGCGCGCTGCGAAAGCTCGCGGAAATCATAGGCTTGCAGGATCATGTAATTGAATTCGAGGAACGACAGCGACTGTTCGCGATCGAGCCGGAGCTTCACCGAATCGAACGACAGCATCCGGTTGACCGAGAAATGCTGTCCCACCTCGCGCAGGAAGGGGATATATTCCAGCCGGTCGAGCCACTCGGCATTGTCGAGCATGATCGCGTCGGACGGCCCGTCGCCGAAGGTCAGGAAGCGTTCGAAGATGCGCTTGATCGATGCGACATTGGCGTTGATCCCGTCCTCCGCGAGCAATTTGCGCGCTTCGTCCTTGAAGCTCGGGTCGCCGATCTTGCCGGTGCCGCCGCCCATCAGCACGATCGGCTTGTGCCCGGTCTGCTGGAGCCGGCGCAGCAGCATGATCTGCACCAGGCTGCCGACATGCAGCGAAGGCGCGGTCGGATCGAAGCCGATATAGCCCGGCACCACCTGCTTCGCCGCCAGCGCGTCGAGCGCGGCCGCATCGGTCATCTGATGGACATAGCCGCGCTCGGTGAGCAGGCGGAGCAGGTCGGACTTCAGCTCGGTCATAACGGCTGCGCGTTACACGCACCTCACTCGCGCGGCAATTGCGTCAG
The DNA here is from genome assembly GCA_001897375.1 of Sphingomonas sp. 67-36. Lineage (GTDB taxonomy): Bacteria > Pseudomonadota > Alphaproteobacteria > Sphingomonadales > Sphingomonadaceae > Sphingomonas. The sequence continues at coordinate 147,277 of MKSU01000001.1, forward strand.
CGGATCGACCGGCCCGCGCCCCCTGCGCAGCTCGAAATGCACTTCCGGCCGGTCGGCATAGCCGGTCGCGCCGGAGAGGGCGAGCGTCTGCCCCTTCTTCACCGCCTGCCCGCGCTGGACGAGCAGCTTCGAGGCATGGCCATAGACGCTGGTCCAGCCCTCGCCGTGCTTGACGATCACCAGCCCGCCCATCGAGGTGATCGCGTCGCCGACATAGGCGACGGTGCCGTCGGCGGTCGAGCGGATCGGCGTGCCGAGCGGCACGGCAATGTTGATCCCGTCGTTGCGTTCGCCGCTCTGCCCCGCGCCGAAGCGCGCCACCACCTGCCCCTCGACCGGCCACAGGAAGCGCCCCGGCGGGGCGATCGGCGCGGAGATGGCGACGGTGGCGGGCAGCGCGCGGCGCGGCGTCTCCACCGGCGCGGCGGGGCGCTGGTTCGCCGCGATCGCCGGCTCGCCGCCGGTGATGATGTCGTCGATGTCGAGCTTGAAGGCGGCGGCGCGCTCGGCGGCGCTGGTCGGCTGGGTGCCGCCGGGGATCAGGATGCGCTGCCCGGTGCGCAGCACATAAGGCTCGGCGAGGTCGTTTGCAGCGACGATCCGCGACCATTCGACGCCATAGGCGCGCGCGATGGCGATGCCGGTCTGCCCGGCGCGGACGAGGTGGTAGCGGCCCGGCGGGATCGTCAGCCGCTGCCCGGCGCGTACGGTATAGGACGGTGCGGTCAGCCCGTTGGCGGCGGCGATCACCGTCACGCCTGCGCCGGTGCGGTCGGCGATATGGCTCAGCGTGTCGCCGGGCCGCACGACCCAGGTCTGCGCGGCGACATAATGCGCGTCGGCGGCGGCCCCGCGTATCTCCCACGCCGGGCGGGGGGCGGGGAGCTGCTGCACCCGTTCGCCCAGCGGCTGGCGCGGCTGAACCCGTGGCGATGGAGCGGGATAACGCGGCGGCGGCGGCGCGCGGCGCGGCGAATCGACCTGCGGGATGCAGGCGCCGAGCAGGAGGCAGGTCGCCAGTGCGCTCAGCCGCCGCCGCATCCCGATCCTCCGCTTACAAATACGCGTCGCGGAGCGCTTCTAGCGACCGCTCGTGCGTCAGGTCCAGATGCAGCGGGGTGACGGTGACATAACCTTCCGCCACCGCCGCGAGATCGGTGCCGGGCGCGAGCGCGTGCTCGATCCGGCCGAGCGACAGCCAGTAATAGGGAAAGCCGCGCGGATCGGTGCGATGCTCCAGCCGGGCGCGGCCGTAATCGCGCATCCCCTGCCGCACGACCTTCACCCCCTTCACCGCGTCGGCGGGGACGGGCGGGAAGTTGACGTTGATCACCGTGCCGGGGGTCCATTCGCGGCCGAGCAACGGGCGCAGCACCCGCTCGCCCCAGCCCTCGGCGGCGGCGAACGACACTTCGTCGCCCAGCCCGGTATCGGCATAGCGCTGGCTCAGCGCGATCGACGGAATGCCGGCCAGCGCCCCCTCCATCGCCGCCGCGACGGTGCCGGAATACATCACGTCCTCGGCGAGATTCGCGCCGCGATTGACGCCGGAGAGGATGAGGTCCGGTTTCGCCGGCATGAGCTGGGCCAGCGCCATCATCACCGCATCGGTCGGCGTGCCGGAAACGGCGAAGCGCCGCGCGTCGAACTGCCTAACCCGCAACGGCCGCGAGAGGGTGAGCGAGCGCCCCGCGCCCGACTGCTCCTCGGAGGGCGCGACGATCCAGATGTCGTCGGAAAGCGTCCGCGCGATATCCTCCAGCACCTTCAGGCCCGGCGCGTGGATGCCGTCGTCGTTGCTCAGCAGGATGCGCATCAGCGCGGCTCCAGCCGGTTCACCCCGCCGAGATAAGGCTGGAGCACTTCCGGCACCCACACCGATCCGTCCTCCTGCTGATAATTCTCCAGAATCGCGACGATCATCCGCCCGACCACCAGCCCGGAGCCGTTGAGCGTATGGACGAAGCGCGTCGCCTTCTCGCCCTCCGGCCGGTAGCGTGCGTTCATCCGCCGCGCCTGGAAATCGGTGCAGGTGGAGCAGGACGAAATCTCGCGATACCGCCCCTGGCCCGGCAGCCACACTTCGAGGTCATAGGTGCGCGCGGCGGTGAAGCCCATGTCGCCGGTGCACAATTTCATCCGGCGAAACGGCAGGCCGAGCCGCGTCAGCACATCCTCGGCCGCCGCCGTCATCCGCTCATGCTCCGCCTCGGACTGGTCGGGGGTGACGATCGACACCATCTCGGCCTTGTCGAACTGGTGCTGGCGGATGAAGCCGCGCGTGTCGCGCCCCGCCGCGCCGGCCTCCGAGCGGAAGCAGGGGGTGAGCGCGGTGAAGCGCAGTGGCAGCTCGTCGGCGGAAAGGATCTTCTCGCGCACGATATTGGTGAGGCTCACCTCGGCGGTGGGGATCAGCCAGCGGCCATCGGTCGTCTCGAACAGGTCTTCGGCGAACTTGGGGAGCTGCCCGGTGCCGAACATCGCCTCGCTCCTGACCAGCAGCGGTGGCGAGACTTCCTCATAGCCATGTTCGCGGGTCAGCGTGTCCAGCCCGAACTGGCCGAGCGCGCGCGCCAGCTTCGCCATCTGCCCGCGCACCAGCGTGAAGCGCGCGCCGGCGATCAGCGCTCCGGTCTCGAAATCGAGGCCGAGCGTCGGGCCGATCGCATCATGCTCCTTAACCGGAAAGGCGAAATCCGGCCGTGTGCCGCGCTCGTGGACCAACGCATTGTCGTCCTCGTCCGCGCCCTCCGGCACGTCCGCCAGCGGGATATTGGGGAGCGAGGCGAGCAGCTCGTCCAGCTCGCCGCCGATCCGCGCTTCCTCCGCCTCAAGCTCCGGCAGGCGCTGCTTGAGCGCGGCGACCTCGGCCATCAGCGCCGAGGCGGTCGCCTCGTCCTTCGCCGCCTTGGCCGCGCCGATCGCCTTGGAGGCTTCGTTGCGGCGCGCCTGCCCGGCCTGCAATTCGGTCAGCAATTCGCGGCGGCGGCGGTCGAGATCGAGGATGACGGCGCTCTCCGCCTCCTTGCCGCGCTTCGCCATCGCGGCGTCGAAATCGGACGGATTCTCTCGGATCAGGCGGATGTCGTGCATGTCCGCGCTATGGCGGCGGCGGCGAGGGGAGGCAACCCGCCAGCGTGGCAAGGTGTTTCACTCATGATATGACCATGGCCCCTGTCGGCAGGAAGGAGACCGATTGTGCAGCTTCCCACGAATTCGCTGGTGCTCGTCGCGGACGGCGAGAAGATGCTGTTCCTGCGAAACGAGGGCGACGCGACCTATCCCGATCTGGTGGTGGAGCAGCGCCGCGAGCAGGATAATCCGCGCACCGGCGAACAGGGCACGGATCGTCCCGGCCGCTCCTTCTCCAGCGTCGGCTGGGGGCGCAGCGCCTATCAGGAGCCGGATTATCACCGTCTCAACCAGGACCAGTTCGCCGCGGAGGCGGCGGAGCTGCTCAAGCGCCGCGCGCTGGCCGATGACTATAAGATATTGTTCGTCATCGCGCCGCCGCGCACGCTGGGCGAGCTGCGCAAACATTATCACAAGAGCGTCGCCGAGCGGCTGCGCTGCGAGATCGGGCGCGACCTGACCGGCCACCCCGTCGCGGACATCCAGAAAGCGATCGCCGACGCCTGAGCGTCAGGCGGCGGCCGCCTTCCGCGCCAGCCGGCGCCGCGCGACGAGGCCGGCGGCGGCCGCGCCGAACAGCAGGATCATCGGCGGCGCGGGAACCGGCGTGGGGTTGCCGCTGCTCGATCCGCTGCTGCCGTGATGGCCGCCGTTCGAGGACCATCCCCCGTTCGAGGACCAGCCGCCATTGGATGACCAGCCGCCGTTCGAGGACCAGCCCTTCGAGCTGGAGCCATAGGACGAGCTGGACGTGGACGATGAGGTCGAGCTGCTTGACCCGTTCGAGCTGGAGCTCGACGAGGTGGAGGTCGAGACGTTGCCGCTCGAGCTCGACGAGGTCGAGGACGAGGTGGACGAGGAGACATTGCCGCTCGACGACGAGGAGGTGGACGACGACACGTTCCCGCTGGACGAGGACGAGACGTTGCCGCTCGACGAGGAGGTGCTGCTGACGTTCCCGCTGGACGACGTGCTGCTCACGTTGCCGCTGGAGGACGTGCTGCTGACATTGCCGCTCGACGTGGACGAGGTGCTGCTGACCCCGCCGGTCGAGGTGGATGACGAGCTGGACGAGCCGCCCGACGACGAGGAGACGTTGCCGCTGGAGCCGCCCGAGGAGGTCGAGCTGGAGGTCGATCCCCCGCTGGAGCTGGAGGTGGACGACACCACGATCCCGCTCGATCCGCCGCCGCTGCCGCCGAAGAAGCCCCCGGCGAAGAACCCGCCGCCGAAGCCGCCGCCCCAGCCGCCGCCGATCACGGCCGGCGGCGCGGCGGGCCCGGTGCTCGCCAGCATCTCCGGCGCGGGGGGAAGCGGCACGGGGGGCGACTGGGTGGAAACGGTGACGACCGTCGGCTGGCACGTCGGCATCGGCGGCGCCTTGACCCGCGTGCGCGCGGCGACGCGCTGCACCGGGCGGCGCTTGACCGGCTTGGCGGCAACCTTCTTCTTGCTGAATTCGGTGCGCGGCTTGGCGTTTTCAGCCACATGCACCGCGCCGCCGCCGATCACGGCACCGCCGGCGGTAAACGCCGCGAGTTTCGCCAAGGCCATCCGCACAGACATGATTCATTCTCTCTAGTCTTTGTCGGCGATAACTCCCGCCGCCATTCCCAACGCGCGTCGCATTGCCGCTAGCCGACAAGTGCAAAGCAAAGATTTAAGTGCAAGTTCGTTTACCACGATTGCGCGTGCCGGAACGCAACACTAGCCGGGAAACACGCGTGCCGGCGCCGCTTCGTTTCATTACGAGACAGTATCTATCGTTACCGGCGCCCCGGTTCAGCACGGAGAAAGGCGAAGCGGGTCAAGAGGATGATCCACAGGCCCCGGCTCGTGATCGCTTGTTTGCGTCTTCGCACCCGACTATAGGCGCGCTCGGACGGTGCACGGCGAGCGAGAACGCCGGCACGGGGCGGGAGAAGGTCGATGGCGACGGCATACGATCGGACGGGACAGGGCGACCATGGTCGCGAGGCCGCCAACGACGGGAACGGTTATCGGCCGCGTCCCGACGAACCCTTTATGTGCGAGCGGCAGCAGGAATATTTTCGCGCCAAGCTGCTCGACTGGAAGGAAGCGATCCTGCGCGAGGCGCAGGGCACGCTCTCGCAACTGCAGGTCGATTCGCTGCGCGAGGCTGATCTCAACGATCGCGCCTCGAGCGAGACGGACTGGTCGATCGAACTGCGCACCCGCGATCGCCAGCGCAAGCTGATCGCGAAAATCGACGCGGCGTTGCGCCGGCTCGACGAGGGCGAATATGGCTATTGCGAAGTGACCGGCGAGCCGATTAGCCTCGGCCGGTTGGAAGCGCGGCCGATCGCGACCATGACCGTCGAGGCGCAGGAGCGCCATGAGCGGCAGGAAAAGGTCTCGCGCGAGGATTGACCTTAAGGATTTGTTAGCTCGTGCGCGTTCCGGTTTGGCAATATCTGGCGGCCTATTGAGGTGTCGATGAAGCATCTCGGCAAAAGCGCCTTCGCCGACGCCGCTCCGCTGGACGGGCAGGAGCGCGGGCGCGAAAGCGTGTCGCTCAACGCGCGGCTGCGGGTCGGCGATGCGAAGCGCGCGACGAAGGTGCGCATCCGCAACGTCTCGGCCGGCGGACTGATGGCGGAAGTGCCGCGCCCCCTCGCGCCCGATGCGGCGGTGGAGATCGAGCTGGCCGGGATCGGCTGGGTCGTTGGCCGCGTCGCATGGCAGATCGAGGGGCGCATCGGCGTCGCCTTCGACAGCGAGATCGATCCGCGCCAACTGCACCCGGTTGCCGCAGGCTGACGCTTTCCCGGCCGGGGCCTTTCTATCGCGCCCCGTTCGCCGATGCGTCGTCGCCGGTGTCGCGACCCAGTTCGTCGATGATCTTCTCTAGCAAATGGATCAGCAGCGGCTTGTGGAACTCGCCGACGATCTCGTCGAGGATGCGATCGTGCGCCTCGGCGTGGACGACCAGCTTCTGGAGATAGTTCTTGCCCGCCGGTGTCAGGTTCAGGTGATAGGCGCGGCGATCGAGTTTCGAGCGGTCGCGCGAGATGAAGCCGTGCTTCTCCAGGCTCTTGAGCGCGGGCGTCAGCGTCGATTTGTCGCGCCCGGTGGCATAGCTCAGCGCGGTCTGGTTGAGGCCCGGATTCTCGTTGATCACCGAAAGGATCGCGAAATGGCCGGGGCTCAGGTCCGCTTCGCCGACGCGCTTGGCGAACGCCTGGAAGGAGACGTCCTGCGCGCGCCGCAGCTGGAAGCCGATATAATCTTTCAGCGGTCCCAAATCGTCATCGCCTCCCTGGCCGCGGCATTGCCGCATCGGATATAAGAGTCACGCGCCCGGCCCTCCACAAGAATCGCCCGGCCGGTGCAGTAGCGCGCCGTCGATCTCCGCGATGCGCCGGCATCCCGATTGGGTCATCGCGCGATCCAGCTCGTCGCCGAGCAGCGCGATCAGCGCCGCCGGCCCGCGCGCGCCGCCCAGCGCCGCTGCCGCATAGAGGAAGGCGCGGCCGAGCAGCACGAAATCTGCGCCGGATGCGAGGCAGCGCATGATGTCCTCGCCGCCACGCACGCCGCCGTCGACGATCAGCGGCACCGCGCCGCCGACCGCCGCGCGGACCGGCGCGATCATCTCCACCGGCGCGGGGGCGGCGTCGAGCTGGCGGCCGCCGTGGTTCGAGATACCGATCGCATCCACGCCCAGCGCCACCGCGCGCCGCGCGTCATCGGGATGCAGCACGCCCTTCAGCACCAGCTTCCGCGGCCAGCGTTCGCGAATGCGCGCGAGCAGATCCCAGTCGAGCCGCGCCGAGCTTTGCCCGGCCATCAGCTCGGCGAGCGAGCTGGTGGAGCTGCCGGGCGGCGAATAGGCTTCGAGGTTGGCGAAGCGCGGCGCGCCGCCGGTCGCCATCGCCAGCGCCCAGCCGGGGTGGCGGATGAGGTCGAGCGCCATGCCGGGGCCGGGCCGCAGCGGCAGCGTGAAACGGTTGTTGAGGTCACGCAGCCTCTTGCCGGGTGCGGGCACGTCGGCGGTGACGACCAGCACCGGGTAGCCCGCCGCCTCCGCGCGGCGCAGCAGGTCGTCGGTGATATCGGGATCGCGCCCGACATAGAGCTGGAACCAGCTTTCCGGCGCGGCCTCGGCGATCGTCTCCAGCGCCGTCGTGCCGGCGGTCGACAGGACGTAGCCGATGCCGGCCGTGGCGGCGGCGCGGGCGAGGGCGAGATCGGTGCCCGGCGCGACCAGGTTGGCCATGCCGATCGGCGCCACCCCGAACGGCATGGCGTAGCGTCGGTCGAGCAATACGGTCGAAAGGTCGCGCGCCGTTGCTCCGGTCAGTACGCGCGGGACGAGGCGGATCGCGTCGAGCGCGGCGGCGTTGCGGGCGAGCGCGCTTTCGCGCAGCGCGCCGCCGTCGATGAAATCGAACGCGAAGCGCGGCAGGCGCCGCCGCGCGCGCGCGCGCATCGCGTCGAAATCGCACGGAATGTCCCCGGTCCCCGCCATCATGGCTGGCTTACCGCGCAACAACGGGCTTGACAACATGGTTTGTCATCCAACTATATATTGATGGAGTTCAGGAGAGGGAGAGGCGCATGACCGCCGCTGTTACCGGTAGGAATGGGCGCAGACTCGCCCCGCGAATGTTGCTTGCCTCGACAACCGGGCTGGTGCTGGTCGCCGCGCCGCTGATGCTGCTCGGCTGCGGCAATTCCAGCGGTCAGGCGGAGAATCCCGGCGGCGGCGCGGCGGAGGTTTCGGCGGGCGGCGAATTGAGCGGCGGGCGGCCGAAGTTCGGCCCGCCGCCGGGGATGAAGCTGTTCGAGGAGAATTGCGCCGCCTGCCATACCGAGAAGGGCATGGAGATGGGCGGGCGCGCGATCCCGAACCTCGCGACGCTGCATTCCATGTCGCCCGAGCGCATCTTCGACGTGATGCTCAACGGCAAGATGAAGGAGCAGGCGGCGGGGCTGGACCGCGTGCAGAAGAAGCAGGTGGCCGAATTTCTCGGCGGGCGACCGATGATGGACACCGCCGGCACCGACGTGAAGACGATGAAGAATCTCTGCAAGGCGAACCCCGAATTCGCGTTGCGGGCGGGCGACTGGAACGGCTGGAGCCCCTCCGCCGGCAACACGCGCTTCCAGAACGCCGGCGGTCTCGCGGCGGGCGACGTGCCGAAGCTCAAGCTCAAATGGGCGTTCGGCGTGCCGCAGGGCGCCAGCCTGTTCTCGCAGCCGGCGGCGGCCGGCGGCCGCCTGTTCTTCGGCGGCGACAACGGCACCGTCTATGGCATCGACGCCGATACGGGCTGCGCTTACTGGTCGTACCACGCCGACGGCGGGGTGCGCACCGCGCCGGTGGTGCAGCCGGTGACCGGGCAGAAGGAGAAGTTCGCGGTCATCTTCGCCAGCCAGTCCGGCACCGTCTTCGCGGTCGGCGCGCGGACCGGCGAATTGCTGTGGAAGATGAAGCCGTCGAACGATCCGCACGGTCTCACCGGCTCGATCGCGGCCTATGGCGGGCGCGTCTATGTGCCCTTCACCGGCACCGAGACGCTGGCCGGCGCGAACCCGAAATACGAATGCTGCAAGTCGAGCGGCGGGGTTGCCTCGATCGACGCCAGCAGCGGCCGGCTCGTGTGGTACGCCTCGACCATCCAGGAGCCGATCGTGTCGCGCGGCAAGAACGAGATCGGCGTGGCGATGTGGGGGCCATCCGGCGCGAGCGTGTGGAACACGCCGACCGTCGATCCCAGGCGCAAGCTGGTCTATGTCGGCACCGGCAACAGCTATAACGAGCCGGCCGCCGCCACCTCGGACTCGATCGTCGCGCTCGACCTCGAGACCGGCAAGATCCGCTGGCATCATCAGGAGATCGCCGGCGACGCCTTCGCGCTTGGCTGCCCCGATACCGCGCCAGCCGGCAACCATTGCCCGACGAAGATCGGGCCGGACTGGGATTTCGGCGGCTCGTCGGTGATCCTGACGTCGCTGCCGAACGGCAAGGACGTGCTGATCGGCGCGGGCAAGGCGGGCATCGCCGTCGCGGTCGACCCGGACCAGCAGGGCAAGGTCGTATGGCGCACGAAGCTGTTCACGGACAAGCCGCCGACCGCCGACGGCCTCGTCATCTTCGGCGGCGGCGCGGACAACCGCCATGTCTATTATCCGCTCCAGCGGCCGGGCGGCGGGCTGACCGCGCTCGATCTCGCCACCGGCAAGCCGGCGTGGACCACGCCGATGCATGCCGACGGGCGTGGCCAGATCGGCCCGGCGAGCGTGATCCCCGGCATCGTCTTCACCGGCGGCTGGGACGGCGTGCTGCGCGCGGTCGATCCCGCCGGCAAACTGGTGTGGACGTTCGACACGAAGCGCGATTTCCAGACGATCAACGGCATTCCCGGCAAGGGCGGCTCGCTTGGCCAGTCGGGCGCGGTGGTGGCGAACGGGCGGCTGTATGTCGCGTCGGGCTATGTCGGGATGCAGAATGGCTCGGCCGGCAACGTCATCCTCGCCTTCGCGCCGAAGTAGGACAGCTCTCCGACCTCGGCCCCGCCAGCCCTTTCCGGCCGGCGGGGCCGTTTTTTTGCCTTCAGGGAAAAGAAAACCCGCGCGCCTTGGGAGGCACGCGGGGAGTTTCCTCACATGGAGGGGGGACTCAAGTCAGCCGCGCGGCAGCCATATGTCGAGCACGGCGCAGCGGCCTTCCTCGCGGACGACGCGCAGCCCCTCGGCCAGCGCCGCGTCCACGTCGGACACTTCCTTTACCGCGCGGGCGTAGGCGCCGCCGGCCGCCGCCGCGATGCCGGCATAGTCCGGCGGCGGATCGAAATTGACGTCGAGATCGGCGGCGTTCGCGGCATAGCCCGCCGGATGCACCGCCAGCGCGGAAAAGCGCGGCGCCTTCCACCCGCGATTGTTGAGCACGATGTGCAGGAACGGCGCCTTGTAATGCCCCGCCATCCAGTGAACCGACGAGGGCACCGAGAACAGGTACGATCCGTCGCCCGTCACCGCGACCACCGTCTTGTCCGGCGCGGCGAGCTTGGCGCCGATCGCCGCGCCGCCGTTCCAGCCGAGCGACCCGCCGCCGCTGGCGAAGAACGTCCCCGGCTGGTCCGGCGCGATATGGTCGAGGATCTCGGGATAGTTGGTGATCCCCTCATTCAGCACGATGCTGTCCTTGCCCAGCATCGTGCGCAGCCGCGCCATGACATATTCGGTGGTGAGGTGCTCCGCCGGCTTCGCCCGCTCGGCGAGCCACGCGCCGCGCCGCTGGTGCAGCCCGGCGTAGTGCGCGCGCCGCTCCGCCACCATGTCCGCGTCGAGCGGCAGCGCCGCCGCGCGCCGGTTGAGCTGGCGCAGCGCGGTCGCCGCGTCGGCGCGGAACGACTGGACGGCGGGGATATACCACAAGGGCATTGACGCCTTCAGCGGATCGACGTCGATATGGAAGACCGTCGCATCCTCGCGCGGCCGGCTGACGGTGGGGATCCACGGCACGTCGCTGTCGAGCACCAGCACCACGTCCGCCTCGGCCAGCACCGGATTCTGGAACGGATGGTTCCAGTGGCTGCCCTGATAGAGCGGGTTGCTGTGCGGGAAGTTGAGCGCGCTCGGCACCGATTCGAGCAGGCCGACGCCGAACGTCTCGCAGAAGCGCACCAGTTCGCCCACCGCCTCCGGGTTGCGCCCCGCGAAGGAGGTGACGACGATCGGCCGCTTCGCCCCGGCGACCGCGGAGAGGATCGCGTCGACGCCCTCGGCGGTCAGCGCGCCGGGCTGCACCGGCTGCCAGTGCGCCATGTCGATCGCGACCGGTGTCACCTCCTCCTCCATCACCTCGCGCGCGCCGACCAGATAGACCGGCCCCTTGGGGGCGCTGTTGGCGAACTGCATCGCGCGGTGGACGATCTGCTTGACGTTGGTGCCGGTGCGGAACTCATTGTCGTATTTCATATATTCACGGACGATGCCGCGCTGGTCGTACACGTCCTGGATCCACTGGATGAACTCGTTGCGGCTGCCCTTCAGCTCGCCTTCCTGCGTGAATGGCGAGAGGCCGGCGAAGATCAGCACCGGGGATCGCCCCTTGGCCGCATTGTGCACCGCGCCCGCCAGCGACTGCGTGCCGCATTCGACGTGCACCACCACCGCCTGCGGCTTGCCGCTGACCTGCGCGAAACCCTGCGCCGCCGACAGGCCGACCATCTCGAACGGGGCGGTGATGACCTTCGGTATCTTCCGCCCGTTCGCCCGCGCTTCCGCGATCGCCTCCACCAGCGCCGGATGGTCGCTGCCGAAATTGGCGAAGATGTAAGAGACGCCCGCCTCCGTCAGTGCTTCGAGAAAGGCGGTGCTGGCGGTGTACATTGCGTGATTCCTGACGTGAATTTTGTGCATAAGAAGGGTTGGGGCTCAGAACGGATAGTGCTGCTCGTCCTCGATCGTGATCCATCGGAGGTCGGTGAACTCGGCGATCGCCGCCTTGCCGCCGAACCGGCCGTATCCGCTGTCCTTGACCCCGCCGAAGGGCATCTGCGCCTCGTCGTGCACGGTGGGGCCGTTGATGTGGCAGATGCCGGACTGGATGCGCTGCGCGGCGCCGAGCGCGCGGCGGATGTCGCGGCCGAACACGGCGGAGGAGAGGCCGAACTCGGTGTCGTTGGCGGCGGCGACCAGCGCGTCGTCGCCGTCCGCGCGGACGATGGTGACGACCGGGCCGAACGATTCCTCGGCATAGATGCGCATCGCCGGGGTGACGTGATCGAGCACGGTCGGCTGCATCACCGGCCCGTCGCTCGCGCCGCCGGTGAGCAGGGTCGCGCCGTTCTTCACCGCGTCCGCGACCAGCTCCTCGACCCGCGCCACCGCCTCGCAACTCACCAATGTCCCGAGCTGCGCCGCGCCGTCGTCCGCCGCGCTCGCGCGCAGGCTCTCGGCCTTTTTCCTGAGGCGCGCGGCGAAATCGTCGGCGACCTTGCCGTCGACCACGATCCGCTCGGTCGACATGCAGATCTGGCCCTGGTTCATGAATGCGCCGAACGCCGCGCCGTCCACCGCCGCGTCGAGATCGGCGTCGTCGAGCACGACGAACGGCGCCTTGCCGCCAAGCTCGAGCAGCGCGGGCTTGAGATGGCGCGCGGCGACCTCGGCGATGATCCGGCCGACCCTGGTCGATCCGGTGAAATTGACGCGGCGCACCGCCGGATGCGCGATGATCGCCTCCACCAGCGCGCCGGCGTCGGCGGGGGCGTTGGTCAGCACGTTGACGACGCCCTTCGGCAGCCCGGCGTCGTGCAGCACCTGCCCGATCAGCCGGTGCGTGCCGGGGCAGATCTCCGACGCCTTGAGGATCACCGTGTTGCCGCAGGCGAGCGGCATGGCGATCGCGCGCACCGCCAGGATCACCGGCGCGTTCCACGGCGCGATGCCGAGCGAGACGCCCGCCGGCTGGCGCACCGCCAGCGCGATCGTGCCCGGCTTGTCGGAGGGGATCACCTCGCCGGCGATCTGCGTCGTCATCGCCGCCGCCTCGCGCAGCATCCCGGAGGCGAGCTTGACGTTGAACCCGGCCCAGCCGCGCGTCGCGCCGATCTCCGCCCGCATCAGCGCGGCGAACTCGTCGACCCGCGCGGCGAGCGCGTCGGCGGCGCGCAGCAGCAGGTCGCGCCGCGCGTTCGGCCCCAGCTTCGCCCACGCCGGGAAGGCGCGCGCGGCCGCCTCACAGGCGCGCCGCGCGTCGTCCGGCGTGGCGGCGGCGGCGGTGGTCGCGATGCGCGTGCCCGACGGGTCGCGCCGGTCGAACGTGGCATTGCCGGTGGCCGCGACGCTTTCGCCGTCGATCAGCAATTGGACGGTCATCATCAAACTCCGGTTGAATAAGCGGGTCGGGAATGGCGGCGGACGGCGAGCAGCGCGATCGTGGTCGCCGCCATCGCGGCGAGCAGCATCAGGCTCAGCCCGCTCGCGCCGAGCGCATGGAGCGCCAGCGCGCCGCCGAACGAGCTGGCGATCGCGCCGATGCGGCCGACGCTGGTCGCGCTGCCGACCCCGGTGGCGCGGATCGCGGTGGGATAGACATGCGCGGCGAGCGCGTAGAGCGTGGTCTGCACGCCGTTGATGAACGCGCCCTCCACGCCGAGGATCAGGATCAGCATCGCGCGCGATCCGCCGGGATCGAGCGGCGTGGCGAGCATCACGCCCGCGCCGATCACCCCGCCGATCGCCATCGCCACCATCGGCGCGCGTGATCCCTTGTGCCCGATCAGCCACGCCCCGCTCAGCGCGGCGATTACCCCGCCGATGTTGAAGGCGGTGAGGCCCTGGCTGGAGAAGGCGAGGTCGAAGCCGGCGTCGGACAGCATCGTCGGCAGCCAGCTGAAGGCGGCATAGACCGCGAACAGGCACGCGCCGAACGCCGCCCACAAGGCGATCGTGTCATGTCGCCAGCTATCCGCGAACAGCGCGGCGACCGGCGACTTGCCCTGCGGCGCGGCGTCCTGCTCGCCACGATCGACCAGCCGCGCGTCGCCCGGCACCTCCAGCCCCACGCGCGCGAGCAGCCGGCGCAGGCGCGGCGTGTCGCCTTCGCGGCGCAGCAGGAAGCGGGTCGATTCGGGCAGCAGCGCGATCAGCAGCAGCGCCACCGTCAGCGTCGCGCCGCCCGCCGCCGCGAACAGCATCCGCCAGCCGAACACCGGCAGCACCTTCGCCGCGATCAGCCCGCCGACCACGCCGCCGAGCGGCACGCAGACGATGCTCGCGGTCACGCCCAGGCTGCGGCTGCGGCGCGGCGTATATTCCGAAACCAGCGCGGCGGCGTTGGGGAAGGCCGCGCCCAGTCCGACATTGGCGAACAGGCGCAGCGCGCCGATCTCGATCAGGCTGTTGCTGATCGCGATGCACGCGGTGAGCACGCCGAAGGTCAGCACGCTGCCGACCAGCGCCGCCTTGCGGCCGAAGCGGTCGCCGATCATCCCGCCGAGCGCCGCGCCGAACATCATGCCAAACTGGCCGATCGCCATCACCGGCGAGAGCATCTCCTTGGAAATGCCCCAGTCCCGGATGATGGCGGGCGCGGCGAAACCCAGCGACTGGTTGTCGAACCCGTCGAAGATCACCGCGCAGCCGACGAGCAGCAGGATCAGCTTCTGGTAGCCGGTCCAGCGCCCCTCGTCGATCGCCGTGCCGATATCATAGTCGGGCGACGGCCCGGCGGCGGAAACGCTCATTTGCCGGCGGCCGCCCCGCCGGGGATCGCATCCATGCCGGCCTTGGCGATGATGTCGTCCTCGCCGGCCATGCCGCCGCTGACGCCGATCGCGCCGATCACCTGGCCGTCGCGCATGATCGGATAGCCGCCCGGTACGGCGACCACGCCGGGGATCGTCGCCATCGCGGCGCTCTGCGACACCATCTGGCTGATCATCGCGGTCGGCGCCTTGAACATGATCGCGGTGGTCGCCTTGCCGATCGCGGTGTCGATCGTGCCCATCGGCGCGCCATCGGTGCGGTGGAAGGCGAGCAGCTTGCCGGCATTGTCGACCAGCGCGATCGAGGAGCCCCAGCCGTTCGCCGTCGCCTTGGCGATCGCCGCGTCCATCACCGCCCGCGCCCCGGCGGAGCTGAGCACCGGCAGGTTCATCACCGCCGCGGTGGTCGGCTTCGGCCCCTGTTTCGGCTCGGCGGCGGCAAGCGGTTGCAGCGCAGCGACGGCGAGCAGCGCGGCCCCGCCGGATTTCAGCATCTTCATCATCGGCATTCCTCCCAGGTTGATCGTGGCGCGGTCGTGATCGTCGCCGTCACGTTGAACCACGAATCGCCTCCCCAAAACCTCGTTCCGCACGGCGGGAACAGATGCCGCCGCCGTCCAGGCTGATCGCAGCCTAACAGAAACTAGTGTGAGATCAAACTTGTTTGTTGCGCGCGATGCTGGTAGCGATTGTGCAACGACCGCCGGCCCGGAGCCGGATTTCATCAGGGAGAAGCCGATGGCCGAATCGCCGCTTTCACTGCGCAGCCTGGGCGGGAGCGCCTTGCTCGCCGCCGGTGCGCTGGGGGCCGTCGCGCTCTCGTCCGCCGCGTCTGCGCAGAGCACGGTGGAGCGCCGGCTCGCCGCGCTCGAATCGCGGGTCGAGCGGCTCGACGACCGCGCGAAGATCGAGAATCTCACCCGCGCCTACGGCTATTATGTCGACAAGCAGATCTGGAACGAGGTCGCCGACCTGTTCTCCAACAACGCCCGCGTCGAGATCGCCGGGCGGGGCGTCTATCTCGGCAAGGCCGGGGTGCAGCGGCTGTTCCTTCAGTCGATGGGCGGCGGGCAGATCGGGCTGAGGCCCGGCGGCCTGTTCAATCACATGATCCTGCAAGGCGTCACCGATGTCGCGCCCGACGGCAGGACCGCCAAGGGCCGCTGGCGCGCCTTCGTCCAGATCGGGCAGGCGAAGATGTTCGGCATCTGGTCCGAAGGCACCTACGAGAACGAATACGTCAAGGAAGGCGGGGTGTGGAAGATCAGCGACATGCACTTCTACGCCACTTTCTACGCCCCTTACGAGAAGGGCTGGGCGCAGGGCGCGCGGCCGAACAACGGGCCGACCAGGGATGCCCCGCCGGACGCGCCGCAGTCGGTGGAATATGATGTCTATCCCGGTCACTACGTCCCGCCGTTCCACTATCCCAACCCGGTGACGGGCAAGCCGTGGACGGTCGAGGAAAGCCGCGAATATTCCACCACCGGCATGTCGCCCGCGCCCGCCGGGCCGCCGATCCAGCCCGGATCGCCGACGCCCGCCGCACCCGCGCCCAAGCCCGCCCAGTGACCGGAGACCCAATGATGAACATCAAGAACTGGACCCGCGTCGGACTCGCCGGCGCCGTCATGGCCGCCGCGATCGTCGCCGTCCCCGCGCTGGCGCAATCGGATCGCGGCGTCGAGGCGCGCCTCGCCGCGCTGGAGAAGCGCGTCGCGCTGGAGGAGGATCGCGCGCAGATCGAGAACCTCACCCGCGCCTATGGCTATTATATCGACAAGAAGGTGTGGAGCGAGGTTGTCCCGCTGTTCTCGAAGGATGCGGTGGTCGAGATTTCGGGGCGCGGCGTCTACAAGGGCGCGAAGGGTGTCGACACCTTGTTCTCCAAGGTGATCGGCCGTCAGCACAAGGGCCTCGCCGATGGTGAGCTGTCCAACCATATGGTGCTGCAGGGCGTCACCAATGTCGCGCCGGACGGCAAGACCGCGACCGGCCGCTGGCGCGCCTTCATCCAGATCGGCATGTGGCAGAAGATGGGGCTGTGGGCCGAGGGCACCTACGACATCCGCTACGTCAAGGAGGACGGCAAGTGGAAGTTCAGCCTGATGCGCTGGTACGGCACCTATTTCACCCCCTATGACAAGGGCTGGGCGCAGGCCTCGTTCGGCAACAACGGGCCGAGCAAGGAATTCCCGCCCGACGCGCCGCAATCGGTGCAATACGACGCCTATCCGGGCCATTACGTCCCGCCCTACCCCTATCCCAACCCGGTGACGGGCCGCCCGTGGACGCAGGCGGACACCGATCGCTATTCGACCAGAGGGATGGACCCGAGCAACGCGGCCAATTCCTCGTCGGCCGGCTCGCCGCTGTCGCTGGAAAGCCAGCATCCGCAGCAGCCGCCGCGCTGATCGCAACGGGGGCGGATGATGCGGGTCGCGGTGATCGGCGCGGGGGCGATGGGCAGCCTGTTCGGCGGGCGGCTCGCGCTCGCCGGGCATGAGGTGTGGCTGATCGATGTGAACCGGCCGCATATCGACGCGATCAATCGCGCCGGCCTGCGCCTCGATCTCGACGAGGGGAAGCGGGTGGTGACGAACGTCCGCGCCGGCACCGCGGACGCCTTCGCCGGGCCGGTCGATCTGCTGATCGTCTTCACCAAGGGCTATCACACCGCCGCCGCGCTCGCCGCCGCCGGCCATCTCGCCGGGCCGGGAACATGGGCGCTGACGCTCCAGAACGGCCTCGGCACCGGCGAGCGCGTCGCCGCCGCGCTGCCCGGCGTGGCGGTGGCGATCGGCATGACCGACGTGCCGGCGGACCTCAGGGGGCCGGGCCATGTCGCCTCGCACGGCGAAGGCCATGTGCGGCTGTGGAGCCGGTCCGGCGCGCCCGATCCGGCACTGGAGCGGATCGCCGCCGCGCTGGGCGAGGCGGGGATCGCGGCGCGCGCCGATCCCGCGGTCGTCACCGCGATCTGGGAGAAGGTGATCTTCAACGCGGTGATGAACCCGGTCGCCGCGCTCACCCGGCAGACGGTCGGCGGCATGGCGGCGCAGCCGGATGGACGGGCGCTGGCGGAGGCGATCCTCGCCGAGGCTTTCGCGGTGGCCGATGCGTGCGGCGTGCCGGTCGATCGCGCGCATGTCCGCGCGATCATCGAGCACGCCTGGGCGGCGCACGGCCCGCACCAGCCGTCGATGTTGCAGGACGTGCTCGCCGGCCGCCCGACCGAGATCGATTCGATCACGGGCCAGCTCGCGGAAAAAGGCGCCGCGCACGGGGTGGCGACGCCGGTGCTCGATACGCTCACCCGGCTCGTCAGGATGATCAATCGCGCCGCGTGAACGGCGCACGAAACAGGAGGGGATGACGATGAAGGTCCGCAATCTGGCTCTCGTCGCGCTGCTCGGCACGGCTTCGATCGCGGCGGCGCAGTCGCCCGACGCGCCGGCGCTGAACGGGCCGGACTGGGCGAAGCGGGGCGAGGCCGCGCTTTCGCCTGCGCGCTACAAGGTGATAGCCGAAAAGGACGTCCCCGTGCCGATGCGCGACGGGGTGAAGCTCGCCGCCGACGTCTATCGCCCCGACGCGCCGGGCAGGTTCCCGGTGATCGTCCTGCGCACGCCGTACAACAAGGCGACGCCCGACGAGGTACAGAACTCGCGCTGGTATGCCGAGCGCGGCTATGTCGTCGTCAACGAGGACGTGCGCGGCCGCTTCGCCTCGGGCGGCGATTTCTACACCTATCGCCACGAGGCGCAGGACGGTTACGACACCGACGCCTGGGCCGCCGTCCAGCCGTGGAGCAGCGGCAAGCTCGGCACGCTCGGCGGCTCGTATTTGGGCTATACCGGGCTGACGCAGGCGATCGGCGGCCATCCCGCGCTGAAGGCGGTGGCGACCGACGTCACCACCACCGATATCTACAATAGTTGGGTCTACAGCGACGGGGCGTTCCTCCTCGGCTTCTCGCTGCCGTGGGGGGCGGGGACGGTATATGGCCGCACCACCGACGGCGGCGGCGCGTTCATGAAGCCGGAAGCCTATGCGAAACTGCCGCTGAACACTGCCGACGCCGCCTCGTACAAGGTCGACCAGCCCTATCGCGACTGGCTGGCGCACCCGCTGCGTGGCGACGGCTACTGGAACGGCATCAGCTTCGAGCGGCAGGCGGCGAAGATCGCGATTCCCGCGCTGGTGGTCAGCGGCTGGTACGATATCTTCCTGCGCGGCGCGCTCGGCGATCATGCCGCGATCAAGGGTGCCGGGGCGACCCCGCTCGCCCGCGCGCAGAAGCGCATCGTCATCGGCCCGTGGACGCACTTCAAGACGGTCGCGCCGCGCAAGGGCGGGTTCGGCGGCATGTCCACCCCGGACGACGTGGATTACGGGCCGGACGCCGCGCTCAACGGCAATCTGCTTTACCTGCGCTGGCACGATCACTGGCTGAAGGGCGTGGACAATGGCGCGGACCGGGACCCGGCCGTGCGCATCTTCGTGATGGGCGAGAACAAGTGGCGCGCCGAGAACGAATGGCCGCTGAAGCGCACCCGCTACACGCCTTATTATCTCGCCAGCGGCGGGAGAGCGAACACGGCGGCCGGCGACGGCGCGCTCTCCACGACGAAGCCGGCCGGCGCTGAAAGCGACCGCTACGATTACGATCCGGCGAACCCGGTGCAGACGCTCGGCGGCAACATCTGTTGCAGCTCGGTGCCGTCCGGCGCGCACGATCACTCCCTGGTGGAGAAGCGGCCCGACGTGCTGGTGTTCACCGGCCCGGTGCTGGACAAGACGGTGGAAGTCACCGGCCCGATCCGCGCGACGCTCTACGCCGCCAGCTCCGCGCCCGACACCGACTGGGTGGTGCGGCTGATCGACGTCGATCCGAACGGCTATGCCCGCAACATCCAGGACGGCATCGTCCGCGCGCGCTACCGCAAGGGCAAGGACGCGCCGCCCTCGCCGATCGAGCCGGGCAGGGTCTATCAATATGACATCGACATGTGGGCGTCGAGCAACGCCTTCCTGCCCGGCCATCGCATCCGCGTCGAGGTGACGAGCAGCAACTTCCCGCGCTTCGACCGCAACCTCAACACCGGCGAGGATCCGGCGACGGGCACGCGGATGGCGGTGGCGCATCAGCAGGTGCTCCACTCCGCGCGCTATCCCAGCCACGTCCTGCTGCCGGTCATCCCGCGCTGATCCGCCTTCTTTTCGAAAGGGAACCACCCATGATGCGTAAGACTGCCGCCCTCGCCACGCTGCTTGCCTGCGTCGCGACGCCCGCGCTGGCCGCGCCCGCGCCGAAGCACGCCGCCGCCGCCACTCCCGCCGCCGCCGCGCCCGATGCGGTCGCGGCCGGCGGGCTGGTCTTTCCCTCGATGGCCGCCGGCACCCACGGCACCGCGATGGAGCAGGTGGACGAGATCGTGAAGAAGATGGACGCGCGGCTGCGCAAGGCCGGCGCCACCGGGGGCATCGGCAACATGATGCAGCACACCATCTACCTGAAGGACGGCGCCGCCTCGCCGATCGACGTGCTCGGCCGCTTCCACGGCGCGGCGCGCAAGCTCGCGCCAAGCCTCGTCGCCGAGCCGAGCGTCGGCACGATCATCCGCGTGCCCGGGTTCGCGGACAAGAACACGCTCGTCGCGGTCGATCTCGTCGCCGGGCCGGGCAAGGCGGCCGGCTTCGAGCGGCATCCCTTCACCTTCGGCCCGAAGGAAATCGTCGAGACGATCGGCACCGGCCCGGTGATCTTCACCGCCGGGCTGGAGGCGATGGACTTCCAGAACGGCAAGCTCGTCCCCGGCATCGACGAGCAGATCGACGTGATCGTCGCCAAGCTGGACGGCGCGATGAAGAAGGCCGGCCTGTCGGTCGGCAACATGATCTCGCACAACCTCTACGTCACCCGCGGCACCGATCCGATCCACGTGATCGAGAAGTTCCACGAGGCGACGCGCAAATATTCGCCGGGCCTCAAGGATCATCCCAGCGTCGGCACGCTCGTGCTGGTCGACGGCATGGCCGTTCCCGGCTTCCTGCTGGAGATCGACGCGATCGCGGCGAAGGGCGATCCGGCCACGCTGAACCGCGTTCCGTTCACCGAGATGCCAATGGACATCGCCAAGTCGGTGCAGGCCGGCTCCCTGGTCTATCTCGCAGGGATGGAGGGCGTGGACTTCGACAATGGCGGCAAGGTCTCGCCCGACGTGATGAAGCAGGTGGACGCCGCGGCGCGCAAGATCGCCGCCACGTTGCGCCCGGCCGGCCTCTCCACCGCCGATCTCGTCAAATACAAGATGTACGTGAAGAAGGGGAATGACGCGGCGGCAGTGCGGGCGCACTTCCGTGCGGCGCTCGCGAAGCTCGCCGGCGGCCGGCAGCCGCGCGCGGCGGAGACTTTGGTGATGGTCGAGGGGCTGGCCGGGCCGTCGCTGCAATTCGAGGTGTCGGCGATCGCCGCGCATCGTTGAGGACTAAGGCAAGGAGAGGATATATGAAGGAAATCGTCGCACTCGCGCTGATGGCGGCGCTCGCCGCGCCCGCCGCCGCGCAGATCGCCCCGGCCGCCGCTGCCGCGCCGACCACGAAGGCCGGCTTCTCGGTAGACGGAACGCCGATCGAGACGCTCGCGGGCGATCCGCGCAGCAAGGCGGTGATCGACAAATTGATGCCGCAGTTGCTTGGCCATCCGGCCTATGACCAGTTCAAGACGATGACGCTCGCCCAGCTTGCGCCGATGAGCCAGGGCAGCATCACCGATGAACTGCTCAAGCAGGTGCAGGACGAACTGGCGAAGATCAGGTAGCGGCCATGGCAAAGGCCGCGACCAGCGAGTTCTGGAAGGACATTCCTCCGATCAAGCGGGTGTTCCGCGCCGATGCGCTGCCGGAAACATATATCCCGGACGCGGCCACCGACGATGAGCGTTATTATTTCCCGCTCAGCCCGACGGTCTTCTCGCGCCCGTTATGGATATCGCCGCAGCGGAACATGTGGGCGGACATATTGATGGCGAAGGAGGCCGGCCTCGTGAACCGGCATTACCATCCGCATCAGGTGTTCGCTTATACGATCCAGGGCCAATGGGGCTATCTGGAGCATGAGTGGACCGCTCGCGCCGGGGACTTCATCTACGAAAGCCCCGGCGAGGGGCATACGCTCGTCGCCTATGACGTCGGCGTGCCGACCAGGATCCTGTTCGTCGTCACCGGCCCGCTGATCTGGCTCGACGAGAAGGGCGAGAGCGTCGGCCACTACGACGTCCACGATTATATCGCCGACGCCCGTGCGCATTATGAGCGCGTGGGGATCGGCGCGGATTATATCGACGGGCTGTTCCGCTGACGGAATCCTCTCCCCTCCGCATGGCGCGGAGGGGAGAGGCCGCTCACGCCCCCGCGAGCTGCTGTTCCAGCGCGCCCAGCACGCGATAGCAGGGCATCACCTGCGCGACCGAGCTGTTCGGCTCGCGTCCCTCGCGGATCGCGGCGACGAACTCGCGGTCCTGCAACTCGATGCCGTTCATCGACACGTCCACCGTGGAGACGTCCACCGGTTCCTCGCGCCCCGTCACCAGATCGTCGTAGCGCGCGATCCATGTCCCGTTGTCGCAGATGTAGCGGAAGAAGGTGCCGAGCGGCCCGTCGTTGTTGAACGACAGCGATAGCGTGCAGATCGCGCCGCTCTCCGCCTTGAGCTGGATCGACATGTCCATCGCGATGCCCAGTTCCGGGTGGATCGGCCCCTCGATCGCATTGGCCTTGACGATCGGGCCGGCCTGATAGGCGAACAGGTCCACGGTATGCGCGGCGTGGTGCCACAGCAGGTGATCGGTCCAGCTCCGCGGCTCGCCCTTGGCGTTGATGTTCCTGCGGCGAAAGAAATAGGTCTGCACGTCCATCTGCTGCACCGCGATCTCGCCCGCCGCGATGCGCTTGTGGAGCCATTGGTGCGACGGATTGAAGCGCCGCGTGTGGCCGACCATGCAGACGCGGCCGGTCTCCCGACTCTTCGCGAGCACCGCCTCCGCGTCGGCGAGGCTGTCGGCGAGGGGGATCTCGACCTGCACATGCTTGCCCGCGTCCATGCACTGGATCGCCTGCGCGGCGTGCATCTGCGTCGGCGTGCAGAGGATCACTGCGTCCACATCGTCGCGCGCGAGGCTCTCCGCGAGATCGGTGGTCGCGTGGGCGACGCCGTATTTTTCCGCCACCGCGCGGGTCGACTCGATCTGCCGTCCGACCAGCGACACCACCTCGACCCCGGCGATATTCTTCAGCCCGTCGAGATGCTTTTCCCCAAAGGCGCCCGCGCCCGCGAGAGCGATCTTCATGTCAATTACTCCTAGGAAACCGGTTCGAGCACGAGATGCCCCACCGCCGTATTGCTGGCCGGCACATGATAATGCCGGTGGAGCGCTCGCGTCCGCCGTCCGAGCGCGCCGCGCATGATAAGCCACATCACCAGCTCGATCCCCTCCGAGCCGGTTTCGCGCAGATATTCGATATGCGGGATATGGCGCAGCGCGTCGCCGTCTCCGATCATCCCGTCGAGGAAGCGATTGTCCCATTCCGCGTTGATCAGGCCGGCGCGGGGCCCCTGGAGCTGGTGGCTCATGCCGCCGGTGCCCCACACCTGCACGTTGAGGTCCTCGGGATAGCTCGCCACCGCGCGCGCGATCGCCTCGCCCAGCGCCCAGCAGCGATTGCCGGAGGGCGGGGGATAGGTGACGACGTTCACCGCCAGCGGCACCACCTTTACCGGCCACGCCTCCGGCTGGCCGAACATCAGCGACAAGGGCACGGTGAGGCCGTGATCGACATCCATCTCGTTGATCATCGTCATGTCGAACTCGTCGAGGATCAGGCTCTGCGCGAGATGCCAGGCGAGATCGGGATGGCCGATCACGTCGGGCACCGGACGCGGCCCCCAGCCCTCGTCGGCCGGCTTGAAGCTTTCCGCGCAGCCGATCGCGAAGGTCGGGATGATCCGCATGTCGAAGGCGGAGGCATGGTCGTTATAGACGAGGATCACGACATCGGGCTTCGCCTCGGCGATCCACCTTTTGGTCCAGTCGAACCCGGCGAACATCGGCTTCCAGTAATCCTCGCCTGTCCTGCCAAGATCGATCGCCGCGCCGATCGCGGGAACGTGGCTGGCGGCGATGCCGGCGGTGATGCGGGCCATCAGTTCGATTCCTTCCTGTCCCCGCCGTCTGCGCCGGCGTGGTTGGCTCTGATGCTGCGCACGCCCTCCGGCGAGCGGCCGCCGGCGACCATCATCGCCTGATAATCCTCCGCCGACATGCCGGTCATCGTCCCCACCGCCTGCACGAAGCTCAGCCCGTCGGTGGAGAAGATCTTGGCGAGGAAATAGATGTTGCCGCCCAGGTCGAGCAGCCGGTTGTAGTCGCGCGCCAGCACCGCCTCCTTCTGCTCGTCGGTCAGCGGCCATTCGTCGAGATAGGCGCGCTCGTCCGCCTTCCAGCGTTCGCGATTCTCCGCCTTCATCAGGCTCATGCAGAACTGGTTGAGGTGATAGCCGGCCCGCGCCCGCTTCGCGGTATAGACGCGCGTGCCGGGGATATCGTCGAACTCGGCGAGATACTCGTGGATGTCTTTCGGCACCGTCATAGCCCGCGCTCCTTCAGCAACTCGTCCAGGCGTGGGAAGACGCGGCGGGCGTTGCCCTCGAAGATCGCGGCGCGCTGCTCCGCGCTGATCGGCAGCGCGTCGACATAGCGCTTGGTATCGTCGAAATAATGGCCGGTGGTGGGATCGATCCCGCGCACCGCGCCGACCATCTCGCTGCCGAACAGGATGTTCTTCGTCTCGATCACGTCGGCCAGCAGGTCGATGCCCGGCTGGTGATAGACGCAGGTGTCGAAGAAAACGTTGTTCATCAGATGCCCGTCGAGCGCCGGCTTCCTGAGCATGTCGGCGAGGCCGCGATAGCGCCCCCAGTGATAGGGCACCGCGCCGCCGCCATGCGGGATGATGAAGCGCAAGGTCGGGAAATCGGCGAACAGGTCGCCCTCCAGCAACTGCATGAAGGCGATAGTGTCCGCCGCGATATAATAGCCGCCGGTGGCGTGGAGGCCGGGATTGCACGAGCCGGAGACGTGGATCATCGCCGGCACGTCCAGCTCGACCATCTTCTCGTAGAAGGGATACCAGAAGCGGTCGGTCAGTGGCGGCGCGGTGAAATGGCCGCCGCCCGGATCGGGGTTGAGGTTGCAGCCGATGAA
Organism: Sphingomonas sp. 67-36; assembly: GCA_001897375.1. Taxonomy (GTDB): domain Bacteria; phylum Pseudomonadota; class Alphaproteobacteria; order Sphingomonadales; family Sphingomonadaceae; genus Sphingomonas. The sequence goes on from MKSU01000001.1 coordinate 171,916, forward strand.
GCCGAGTTCGGTGACGCACCGCTCCAGTTCCGCGATCGAGCCGGTCAGGTCCGCCCTGGGGTTCTGCGGCAACATGCAGACGCCCGCGAAAATCTCCGGGTACAGATCGACGCAGCGCTTGATGAGGTCGTTGTTGACCCGCGCCCATTGCGTCGCGACCGCTTCGTCGCCGACATGCGGCGCCATCGCCGAGGCGCGGGGGGAGAAGATCGTCATGTCCGCGCCGCGCTCGCGGATCAGGCGGATCTGGTTCTTCTCCAGGCTCTCGCGGATCTCGTCGTCGGAGATGTTGGGGTAGGGCGGCGGCGTCTCGCCGGCCTTGAACGCCGCCTTCTGCGCCTCGCGCCAGTCCGAATGGCCGGCGGGGACGGTGGTGTAATGGCCGTGGCAGTCGATGATCATGCGGCGTCCGCCTTCTGTGCAAGGATGAGCGCGGCCTTGGCCTCAAGGCCGTCCGGCGAGGGGAGGCGGCGCGCGCCGATCGCGCGCTGGCGCTCGACGGTGCCGCGCGTCATCGCGGAGCCGGTGCCGAGCGCGTCGAGCGTCTTGACCACCTCCTCCATCTCGGCGGCGCGGCGCAGGCCGTGGATCAGCATCCGGTCGAGATTGTAATCCGCGCGCTGCCGCCAGTCCGCGCCCGGCCAGCTCGCGTCGAGCGAGGCGATCACCGCGTCGGACACCCCGGCGGCATGCGCGGCGAGGAAGCATTCGGCGGACAGCGCCTCGATCCCCTTCACCATCACCGATCGGATCATCTTGATCGCGGAGGCCGCGCCGACCGGCCCTTCGACCGGTTCGACCTTCATGAAGCCGATCGAGCGCAGCGCCGCCGCCGCGTCGGCGGTATGCGGGCCGCTCACCAGCAGCGGCGTGGCATGGCGCGCGGGATTGACCGGGGCCATCACCGCGACATCGGCATAGCGCCCGCCCGCCGCCTCGATGAGCGCGGCGGCGGCGCGCTTGGTGTCGGGAGCGACGCTGTTCATGTCGCAATAGAGCGCGCCGGCGGCGATCGACCGCGCGGTCGCCTCGGCGGCGGCGAGCGCTTGATCGGCCGTCACCAGCGACAGGATCAGCGGCGTGTCCGCGACGGCGGCGGCGTTGCTGTCGGCGGGTGCGACCCCGGCGGCGGCGAAATCGGCGAGCTTGGCGGCGCGTGTCGCGGCCTCGTCCAGCTTCAGGTCATAGCCGCGCGACGGCGTATTGGCCGGCGCAAACGCCGTTCCCGCCTCTCCCAGTCCGATGAAAGCCACCTTGACCATGGCTCGGTTCTGCGAGGGTCCGGCCCTCGCCGCCAATCGGAAGTTGCGAGGGCTATCCGATTTCCGGAATTTTGCTTTCGCGCGCTACGGTATGGAGGATGTCGAGGAATTGACGCTGGATTAGGGTCGGCTGCCAGTCCGCGCGGGTCGTCACGCCGATCGTCCGCTCGGTCGCAGGCAGCGTCGCCGGCACGGCGGCGAGCAGCTCGGCGCGCAGTTCCAGCGCGATCTGGTCGGGCGAGACGAGCGTCAGGAAATCGGAATCGATCAATATGCCCCGGATCGTCATCACCGATCCGCATTCCACCGGCGCGGCGGGGCGAGGCAGGCCGGCGGCGTCGAACAGCCGCTCCCAATGGTGGCGCAGCGGCGATCCCGCCCGCCCGACGATCCACGGGAAGTGTCCGAGATTTTCCGCCGAGACGGGTGTCCGCCCGGCGAGCGGATGGCCGGCGCGGGCGGCGATCATCAGCCGGTCGACGAACAGCGGCGTCTGCGAGAAATCGGGCGGGCAGGGATCGCGCAGCGCGCCGATCATCAGGTCGATCCGCCCGTCGCGCAGCGGCTCGGACAGTTCGACATGCGATCCTTCGACGATATCGACATGGCTCGCGGGCATCGCGCGGGTGAAGGCGGCGACCGCTTTGGGCAGCAGCAGCGCGCGGCACAGCGGCATCGCCCCGATAGCCAGCCGCGCCGCGCCCGCGCCGTCCGCCTCCGCTTCCTCCAGCGCGGCGGCGAGTTCTGCGGCGGCGAGGCGGAAGTGGCGTGCGAGCCGTTTGCCCTCAACGGTCAGCGCCACGCCGCGCCCCTGCCGCACCGCCAACGCGGCGCCGCACAGCCCCTCCAGTTCGCGCACCGCGCGGTGCAGCGCGGGCTGCGACACGCCGGTCGCGCGCGCCGCGCCGACGAAGCTCCCCGCCTCCGCGAGATTGAGCAGCGCGCGCACCTGTGTCGCGGTGAGCAGGTTCTCCGGCCGCTCGAAGCCGCGCCGCGCGCCGCGCGTCAGCGGGCGCATCGCGCGGGCGAGCCGGGCGTGGGCGGCGGTGATGCGCGGGATCGCGCGCCCGCCCGCCTCGGTCGCGCGCATCCCGTCGGGCAATCGCTCGAACAGCGCCGCGCCGAAACGCTCCTCCAACTTCGCCAGCCCCTGCGCCAGCGCTGGCTGCGACAGGCCGATCGCCTCGGCGGCCGCGCTCATGCTCCCTCGCTCCGCGATCAGCGGCAGCGCGCGCAGGTGGCGCAGGTTGAGGTCGAACGGCCGGGCCATGCTGGAGACGACATATAGCATAAACTTATCACAGCGCCGTAATTCGGAATTGTGCTTTGTTCGGGCGACGACCATCCCCGAGCGGTCAATCGGAGAGAGTGAAATGGCCGGTGTCGTCGTGACCGGGGTGGAGCGTCCGCCCCTCGCCATCGTGGACGGGCTAGCCCATTGCGGCGTGGCGACGGTGCATGAGGCGCAGGGACGCACCGGGCTGATGCGCAGCCATATGCGGCCGATCTACCCCCGCGCGCGGATCGCGGGCACCGCCGTCACCATCTCCGCGCCGCCGGGCGATAACTGGATGGTGCATGTCGCGATCCAGCAGCTGCGCGAAGGCGACGTGCTGGTGCTCGCGCCGACCAGCCCGTGCGAGGACGGCTATTTCGGCGACCTGCTCGCCACCTCCGCGATGGCGCGCGGCTGCCGCGGCCTCATCATCGACGCGGGCGTGCGCGACGTGCGCGACCTGACCGAGATGGGCTTCCCCGTCTGGTCGAAGGCGGTGTTCGCGCAGGGGACGGTGAAGGCGACGCTCGGCTCGGTCAACGTGCCGGTGGTCTGCGCGGGGGCGATGGTCAATCCCGGCGACGTGGTGGTGGCGGACGACGACGGCGTGTGCGTCGTTCCGCGCGCCGATGCGGAAAAGGTGCTGGAGAAGGCCCGCGCGCGCGAGGCCAATGAGGAAGCCAAGCGCAAGCGGCTCGCGGCGGGCGAGCTCGGCCTCGATATCTACGACATGCGCGGCAAGCTCGCGCAGATGGGGCTGAAATATGTCTGAGCGCGGCGTGCGCTGTATGTGGATGCGCGGCGGCACCTCGAAGGGTGGCTATTTCCTCGCCGACGATCTTCCCGCCGACACCGCCGAACGTGATGCCTTCCTGCTGCGCGTGATGGGCTCGCCCGATCCGCGCCAGATCGACGGCATGGGCGGCGCGGACCCGCTGACCTCCAAGGTGGCGGTGGTGCGCAAGTCGGCGCGGCCGGGCGTCGATGTCGATTACCTGTTCCTGCAGGTGTTCGTCGATCAGGCGATCGTCACCGACGCGCAGAATTGCGGCAACATCCTCGCCGGTGTCGGCCCGTTCGCGATCGAGCGCGGGCTGGTCGCGGCGCGGGGCGGCGAGACGCGCGTCGCGATCTTCATGGAGAATACCGGGCAGGTCGCGGTCGCCGCGGTGCGGACGCCGGGCGGCATCGTCGCCTATGACGGTGAGGCGTCGATCAGCGGCGTGCCCGGCACCGCCGCGCCGATCCCGCTCGCCTTCCGCGACACCGCCGGTTCCTCCTGCGGTGCGCTGCTGCCGACCGGCAACGGGGTGGACGAGATCGCGGGCGTCGCCTGCACGCTGATCGACAACGGCATGCCCTGCGTCGTGCTGAGCGCCGCGAGCGTCGGCGTGACCGGCTACGAGGATCGCGACACGCTCGATGCCGATGCGGCGATGAAGGCGAAGGTGGAGGCGATCCGCCTCGCCGCCGGGCCGCTGATGAACCTCGGCGATGTCGGCGCGAAATCGGTGCCGAAGATGATGCTCGTCGCCGCGCCGCGCGAGGGCGGGGCGGTCGCGGTCCGCTCGCTGATCCCGCACCGCGTCCATGCCTCGATCGGCGTGCTCGGCGCGGTGAGCGTGGCGACCGCCTGCCTGATCGAGGGCTCGCCCGCCCATGCCGTCGCGCGCGTGCCGGAGGGTATGACGAAAACGCTCGGCGTCGAGCACCCCACCGGCGTCACCGAATGCGTGGTGACGGTCGACGAGCGTGGCCAGCCGGTCGAGGCGGGGATGCTGCGCACCGCGCGCAAATTGATGGATGGGATGGTGTTCGGATGAGCGACGATCAGGCCGGGCGTATCCTGAGCTGGACGCTCAATCCTTCGAAACCCGCCTTCGCGCCGCCGCCGGGCGCAGTCGATGCGCATTGCCATGTATTCGGGCCGCAAGCGCAATTCCCGTTCAGCGCCAAGGCCAAATATCTGCCGCGCGACGCCGGGCCGGAGGCGCTGTTCGCGCTGCGCGACCATCTCGGCTTCACCCGCAACGTGATCGTTCAGGCGAGTTGCCACGGCACCGATAACGCCGCGACGCTCCATGCCATCGCGCGATCGAACGGCCAGGCGCGCGGCGTGGCGGTGGTCGATCCGGCGATCGATGATGTGCAGCTGGACCGGCTGCACGCGGGCGGGATGCGCGGCGTGCGCTTCAACTTCCTCAAGCGGCTGGTGGACGATGCGCCGAAGGACAGGTTCATCGACGTGTCCCATCGCATCGCGCGGCTCGGCTGGCATGTCGTGGTCTATTTCGAGGCCGACATATTGGCGGAGCTGCGCCCGTTCCTCGCCGCCATCCCGGTGCCCGTGGTGATCGACCATATGGGCCGCCCGGACGTGAGCCAGGGGCCGGACGGCGCCGACATGCGCGCTTTCCGCGCCCTGCTCGACAGCCGTGACGATATCTGGACCAAGGTGACCTGCCCCGACCGGCTCGACGCCAAGGGGCCGCCATATGACGATTTCGTCCGCGCCGTGCGCCCGCTGGTGGAGGACTACCCCGATCGCGTGCTGTGGGGCACCGACTGGCCACATCCCAACATGCAGGACAATATCCCCGACGACGGCGCGCTGGTGGACGTCATCCCGCGCATCGCGCCCACGGCCGAGTTGCAGCGCAAGCTGCTGATCGATAACCCGATGCGGCTGTATTGGCCGGAGGAAATGTGAGCGCGAAACGCCGGATCGGTCCGTTCGAGGTCAACCCCATCGGGCTCGGCTGCATGTCGCTGAGCCACGCCTATGGCACGCCGCCGCCGCGCGAGGACGCGGCGCGGCTGCTCAACCGCGCGCTCGATCTCGGCCATGACTTCCTCGACACCGCCGCGCTCTACGGTTTCGGCGCGAACGAGACGCTACTGGGCGAGGCGATCGGGCACCGGCGCGGGGAATATGTCCTCGCCTCGAAATGCGGGATGACCGGGGTCGAGGGCAAGCGCGTGATCGACGGGCGGCCCGAGACCCTGCTCGCGACGATTGACGAATCGCTTCGCCGCCTGCGCGCCGATGTGATCGACCTCTATTACCTCCATCGCTGGGACAAGAAGGTGCCGATCGAGGAATCGGTCGGCGCGCTGGCGCGGATGGTCGAGGCGGGGAAGGTGCGTGCGATCGGGCTGAGCGAAATCTCCGCCGGAACGTTGCGCCGCGCCCATGCGATCCACCCGATCGCGGCGGTGCAGAACGAATATTCGCCCTGGTCGCGCAACGTGGAGATCGGTGTGCTCGACGCAACTCGCGAGCTTGGCGCGGCGCTGGTCGCCTTCTCGCCGGTCGCGCGCGGGTTCCTCGCGGACGGCGTGCATTCGCCCGAGGCGCTGGAGCCGGGTGATATCCGTCGCGGCATGCCGCGCTTCCAGCCGGACAATTTCCCGCGCAACCTCGAACTGCTCGGTCGCTTCCGCGCGATCGCGGCAGAGGCGGGATGCACCCCGGCGCAGCTTTCGCTCGGCTGGGTGCTGTCGCGTGGCGAGCATGTCGTCGCGATCCCCGGCACGACCTCGATCGATCATCTCGCGGAGAATTTCGCGACGCCGGCCGAATTGCCGCGCGAGGCGCTGGAGAAGGTCGACCGGCTGATGACGCCCGACGCCGTGGCCGGCCCGCGCTATCCCGCCGTGACCCAGGCCGAAATCGATACCGAGGAATTTGCGTGAGGCGGGGCGGTTTCCCGGCTGGCAATCGCCGGGCAGCCCACCTATAGGGCTTGCCGCAACTACCGACGCCTTGCGCGCCGGCCGGATGCGGGTGTGGCGGAATTGGTAGACGCAGCGGACTCAAAATCCGCCTCTGGCAACAGATTGTCGGTTCGAGTCCGACCACCCGTACCAAAGCGGCCCGGCGCCGCGCTTGAATTTCCGCCATGCTTTCGTCATCGCCGCTCGTGACAGATCGGAGAGGACGGACATGACCAAGCGGTTCGCGGGCAAGCACGTATTCGTCGCGGGTGCCTCCAGCGGCATCAATCTCGGCATCGCGCACGGTTTCGCGGCGGAAGGCGCGAAGCTCACCGTGCTCAGCCGTAGCGAGGAAAAGATCCAGGCGGCGGCGCGGGAATTGCGCGACGCCGGTGCTGAGGCGCTGGGCATCGCCTGCGACGTGCGCGATTATGCGGGGCTGGAGGCGGCCTATGCGCAGGCGGTGGCGGCGTTCGGCAAGGTCGACGTGCTGATCTCCGGCGCGGCGGGCAATTTCCTCGCCCCGGCGGTGAAGCTCAGCGCCAATGCGTTCAAAACGGTGGTGGATATCGACCTGCTCGGCACGTTCAACGTGTTCCGCGCGAGCTGGGACCATCTGGCGAAACCCGGCGCGTCGCTGATCGCGATCACCGCCGGGCAGGCGGTGCATCCGATGAGCTTCCAGATCCACGCCTGCGCCGCCAAGGCCGGGGTTAACATGGTGACGAAATGTCTCGCGCTCGAATGGGGACCGGCGGGCGTCAGGGTCAACGCGATCTCGCCGGGGCCGATCGGCGACACCGAGGGGATGCGGCGGCTCGCCGACCCGGAGCGCGAGAAGCAGATCAAGGGCCGGCTGGCGCTGCGCGATTACGGGGAGAAGCGGGATATCGCGGAGGCCGCGCTGTATCTCGCCAGCCCGGAGGCGAAATATGTCACCGGCACGATCCTGAACGTCGATGGCGGCTCGGACCTTGGCGACGCCGGCGCCAATGCATTGGCGGAGTAGGCAAAGCGATCAGGATCGCTGCACGATGCCTAGGTCCGCGGGGCCGAAAGCGTCGGGCAGCAGCTCCGACAGGCGATAGGTGACGATCGCATCGCCCTCCGCCGCGCCGCAATGGACGATCAGGTCGCGCCCGCCCATCTGCGCGGCCTCATTGAGCACCTGCCGGCAGCGGCCGCACGGGTTCACGACATGCGCGCCGGTCGGGACGCCGTGCGTGTCCATCAGCCCGCCGATCACCGCCACCGCGACGATATCGGCCAGCCGCCCCGCCGCGCTGGCGCTCGCCACCGCGACCGTCTCTGCGCATAGCGACAGGCCGTAGCTGGCGTTCTCGACGTTCGCGCCGGTCACCACCGATCCGTCGCTCAACAGCAGCGCCGCGCCGACCGCGAAGCGCGAGTAAGGCGCATGGGCGTTGAGCGCGACGGCGCGGGCGGCGGCGATCAGCGCGGCCGGTTGTGTCATGGCTTCTGTCATGGCGCGGCGACGTCCCAATTGGCGGGGCCGTCGATCCCGTCGACCCGGCGCATGTCGTTGGCGCGCCACAGCCGCCACGGGCGCGCGGCATAGGATGGCGCGAGGAAATTGCCGGTCGCCCACAGGTTGCGGGGCAGCGCGGCGCTGACTTCATAGTCGCTTTCCACCGCGCGGGCGACGCGCAGCAGCACGGGCTTGCCCATATGCGCCTCGATCGTGCTGGCAAGCAGCCGGAGATCGTCGAGCAATGCGGCGCGCTCCGGGCGGGTGGCGCAGGCGGGATCGTAGCTGATGTCGATCGCCACCGGCAACGCTTCGGCATCCGAGGGGACGAAGGTGTTGAAGGCGTTGGCCTGCTCGCGCGCCGGCTGGCAGAAGGAATAGACGTGGACCGCGCCGCGCCGCATCCCGGCCGCGTCCACCCCGCGCCAGTTCGCCTCGAACGCCGGGTCGCGCTGGTTAGATCCGCGCGTCGCGGCGACATAGGCGAAGTCGGCGCCGGCGGCGGCGACCGTGTTCCACTCGATCGCGCCGTCGCTCGCGTCGACGTCGACGCCCTGCACCGGATAGCGTTCCACCGAAGGATGCCAGCGCGTCGCATATTGCCACGCCGCCACGCCCGCCAGCGCGAGCGCCGCCACGATCAGCACGAAACGCCCCAGCCCCCACATTCCCGTCAGCCCTTGATGTGCAGCACGCAGATCAGCGTGAACAGGCGGCGGGCGGTGTCGAAATCGATTTCGATCTTTCCCTCCAGTCGCTCCTTGAGCAGCTCCGCCGCCTCGTTGTGGATCGCGCGGCGCGCCATGTCGACCGTCTCGATCTGCTGCGGGGTCGATTGGCGGATCGCCTGGAAATAACTGTCGCAGATCGCGAAATAATCGCGGATCGGGCGGCGGAAGCGGCCCATCGCGAGGATATGCGTCTCCAGCGGCGCGCCGTCTTCGCGCCGGATCGCCAGCGCCAGCCGCCCTTCCTCCACCGACAAAGCGAGGCGATAGGGGCCGGCATAGCCGTCGGCATGGACCTTCTGCGGCGCGAAGTGATTGCCCTCGATCAGGTCGAAGATCGCGATCCGCCGCTCCTGCTCGATGTCGGCCGAGCGCCACAGGATCGTGCGCTCGTCCAGCTCGACATCGATGATCCGGGGATCGGCCATTGTGGTGGCGATAGAGACGAACGGCGCGCGCGACAATCCATCCGCCTTATCCACAGATCATTCGGCGCGATCCGGGTTGAGCCGCGCGCGGTGGCGAGCGTAGAAGATGGCGCAATGGCCACTCTCGCGTTCCCGAACCCGGCGGCGACCCCCGCCGAGCCGATCCACCTGCCGCGCAACGTGGAGGCGGAGGCGGCGCTGCTCGGCGCGATGATGATCGACAACCGGCTGGCGGACGACATCGTCGACCGGATCGAGCCGCAGCATTTCTACGAGCCGCTGCACGGCCGCGTCTTCGCCGCGATCAAGACGCTGCGGGGGAGCGACATGCTGGCCACCCCCGTCACGCTGCGCCCGATGTTCGAGGCGGACGAGGGGATGAAGGAGCTGGGCGGCCCGGCCTATCTCGCCAGCCTCACCGGATCGGGCGCGGGGCTGATCGGCGCGCGGCAGTTCGCGCAGCAGATCTACGATCTCGCCATGCTCCGCGCGCTGGTGACGGTGGGGCGCACCCTCGTGGACCGCGCGCTCGACACCTCCGAGGAGGTCAATCCGCGCGCGCAGATCGAGGCGGCGGAGGAGGAGCTGTTCAAGGTCGCGGCCGACGGTGGGGCGGAGAGCAGCGTCAAGACCTTCGTCCAGGCGACGACGATGGCCGTGAAGATGGCCGAGCGCGCGTTGAACTCGGGAGGCAACCTGTCGGGCGTCACCACCGGCCTCGATTCGGTCAACGCCAAGATCGGCGGCATGCACCATTCGGACCTGATGATTCTTGCCGGCCGTCCCGGCATGGGCAAGACCTCGCTCGCCACCAACATCGCCTTCAACGCCGCGCGGCGCTGGATGCGAGACATGGAGGACGGCATCCCGCCATCGCAGTCGGTCGGGGCGAAGGTCGCCTTCTTCAGCCTCGAAATGTCGGCCGACCAGCTTGCCACCCGCATCCTCGCCGAGCAATCCGGCATCAGTTCGGAGGCGCTGCGCATGGGCAAGATCAGCCGCGCCGAGTTCGAGAAACTGGCGACGGCGGCGGCGGAGCTGGAGAACCTGCCGCTGTTCATCGACGACACCGGCGGCCTGTCGATCGGCGCGCTGCACACCCGCGTCCGCCGGCTCCAGCGGCGCCATAACAACGAGATCGGGCTGGTGGTGGTCGATTACCTCCAGCTTCTCACCGGCAGCGGCAAGTCGAGCGACGGCAACCGCGTGCAGGAAATCTCCGAAATCTCGCGCGGGCTGAAGACGCTGGCCAAGGACATGAATGTCCCGGTGCTCGCGCTCTCCCAGCTAAGCCGCGCCGTCGAGCAGCGCGAGGACAAGCGCCCGCAGCTTTCCGACCTGCGCGAATCCGGCTCGATCGAGCAGGACGCCGACATGGTGTGGTTCGTGTTCCGCGAGGATTATTACGTCGCGCAGAAGGAGCCGAAGCGCCCGATGGAGGGCGATGACAGCAAGGTGTTCGAAGACCATGCGCAATGGGCGACGAACATGGAGCGCGTGTTCGGTCTCGCCGAACTGATCGTCGCCAAGCAGCGCCACGGCGCCACCGGCAAGGTGGTGCTGAAGTTCGACCCGACGATCACGCGCTTCAGCGACTACGCCGGCTATTGAAGGGAACGCGGATGCCGCGGATCGACCTCGCGACGGTTCCGGGGCAGACCGGCAGCGGCTATCCCGCGCCGTTCGACCGCGCGGCCGGCGCGCGCGTTTGTCGCCGGCTGGAGGGGCCGGGCGGAATCAGCGATTTCAACATCACCCATGTCGAGTTGCCCGAAGGTGCCTGGTCCAGCCAACGCCATTGGCACGAGGCGGAGGACGAGTTCCTCGTCATGCTCAGCGGGGCGGCGACGCTGGTCGACAATCACGGCGAGACCACGCTCGGGGCGGGCGATTGCGTCGCCTTTCCCAAGGGCGACGGCAACGGACATCACCTGATCGGCGGACCGGGCGGCTGCGTATTCGTCGTGTGGGGCGTGCCCGAGGCTTCGGCGTGCCATTATCCCGATATCGACCTCGCGCTCGATGGGGCGACCGGGCAATACAAGCACAAGGACGGGACGCCTTACTGAACGCGCTCCGGCGCCGCTTCGCGCTTGCCAAGCGGCGGCGCGAGCGCGATCCTCCGGGGCCTTAACCATAATGGAATCGAGTCGCGCTACCGGTTCGCCGGATGCAGGGGAAATGTGGTGAGCGTCAGGAACGATCCAGCAATACGGGGACAAGACGGGCGCGCTGTCGCGCATATCCTGCGGCGGACGACGATCAGCCTCGGCCCGCTCCATATCGTGCGCGAGGAGCATCGCTATGACGGCGCGGCGATGCGGATGCGGCTGACGCGCGGGCGGCGCCTGGCGGGCTGGTATCCCGCCGGGCTTGCCGCATTGCTGTGCGTCGGTGCGGGCGGCATCGCGCTAGCCGCGACCGGCGGGCCGCTGCGTGGCGATTATGTCGTCAGCGTTCCGGTGCCGGATCGCGAGCCGATTGCGCCGCGCCTGCGCAAGGAGATCGCGAACCACCGACCGGCGCATCGCACGGCGGCTCAGCGACCGGCGGCCGCTCCCCCGGCCGAATCCGCGAGCGATGCGGTGGATGCAATGAGCGTGCAGGGCCGCGCCGCGGCGATCGACGTAGCGCTACGCACCGGCGAGATGCAGGAATGGCGCGCGCGGAACGGCGACGAAGGAGGCTTCGTCGTTGCCGGCCCATCGGAGCGCGTCGGCGCGCGGGCGTGCCGCAATCTCTCGATCCTGATCCGCGCGCCCGGCGCGCCCGACAGGGTCGATCAGCGGCGCGAATGCCGTCCGGACAGCGCGGCTAGAGCGATTTCGAGGCAGGTGGAATCACCTGCCGGCTCGGAAATCGCGGCAAACAAAGGAAAATAGAGCGGTGATCCGATGCAATCGGATCGACAACCGCTCTAGGCGTTGTCTGCATTCAGTGGATTCCGTTTTGAGTTGAGGTCTGATTCAAGGTTGCCGAAGGAGACGAGCCTTGAGCAGACGGAAG
>MKSU01000002.1 GCA_001897375.1 Sphingomonas sp. 67-36
CATATACGCCGCTCACGGTGACGCGGGGTGGAGCAGCCCGGTAGCTCGTCAGGCTCATAACCTGAAGGTCACAGGTTCAAATCCTGTCCCCGCAACCACCGCTACAGAACGGCTTCCATCGCGAAAGCGGCGGGGGCTTTCTGCGTTTGGGCGAAGTCGAGCAGCGAGGTCGTCGAGGCTTCGATGTCAGCGACGATCTCGCCGTCCTCAGTGCTGATCGTCACGCGGTCGATCAGCGACCGGATCGTCTCAGCAGCTTCGCTCTTGTGCGCAGGGTCGTTCAGCGCCTCGCGGATTTTCGTTACTCTCTGCTCGAAATGTCGCAGCAGGGCGGGATGGGGCAGGATCTTCACATCCGCGGTCTGCCCGCCTCCGAGCCGCCCGAGCAATGCTTCGCGCTCTTCCTCTCGATCGGAGAGCATCTTGGCGAGCGTGCTGCTCAGGACGCCAGCCAGCAAATTGCGCGAAAGGTTCTCCAACTCGATCTCGAGCTCAGCGAGCTGAGCCCTGATCTGCTGCTCACGCTCGTCCTGCGTGCTTGCCAGCCGCGCCCATAGTAATGGAAATCCGCTCGCGGAGCCGGGGCAGACCGTCGTCATCCGCGTCAAGCGTGTCGAGGTGGGATTGTGTCACTTGGACCACGTGAATGTAGCGGTCCGCGGTCCGTTGTGGCCAGCGGATCCCCTTCTCCAGCGACCAGCCGTTGCTGACGGAAGGACCTTCCTCGGCCCCGCGCCAGAGCCATTCGACGCGACGCGGCAGTGCTGCGAGTTCGACCAGTGGATCCCACATGGGTTTATACCGCGCTATCGACCTCCGACTGCGCGGCGGATGCCATGCCTTTCCTCAACTTCGCAATGTTCTATTCGCCGAAAGGAATGGTGCCGTTAAAGAATCAGAACGTGTCCAGATCGCGCGCGAAGCGGACCGGGCCATGATATTCCGCCGCAATACCCGGCAACAGTTCGGGCGTGCGCTGCGGATCGACCGCGTCATGCGTCAGCACCAGCGCTTTCGCCCCGGCGCGGCGGGCGAGTTGCCCGGCCTGCTGTGGCGGCAGATGCTCCTGTTCGTAATGGCGCATCACCACGGCAAGTTGCGCCTCGGTGACGTCGGGCCGCGTGCGGCGTAGCTGGCTGATGGCGTCCTGCGGGTCGATGATCTCGCTGACCAGCAGGTCGGTGCCCCGCGCCAGCGCCTCGACCTTCTCGCTCGGCCCCGTGTCGCCGGTATAGGTGATCGAGCGGCCCGGCGTATCGAAGCGATACGACAGCGACACATCGCCGGCCGCCGCCGGGGTCGCGGCGTAATGGGTGTTGGCGGCGGCGGTGATATGGACCGCGCCGATGGTGAATTGCGCGCCGTCGCCGACCTCGTTCACTTCCACCGTCTGGTCCGGCGGCACGCGCGCGCCGGGGCCGGAGGATGGCGATGGATGCATTGCCGCGATCAATCCCCGCACCATCTCCTTCGTGCCGGGCGGGCCGTAGATGACGAGCTTGCCGGGCGCGATCATCTGATATCGCTCGGCGATCACCGCGAACAGGCCGCCGGTATGATCGAAATGCAGATGGCTGATGACCAGAGCGTGCAGCCCCGCCAGCGGCACGCCCGCCTTGGCTAGCTGCACCGAAGCGCCGTCCCCGGCATCGACCAATATGGCCTGATCGCCATAGCGCAGCAGATTGGCAGGTTCGGAGCGGTCCTTGCGCGGGATCGGGCCGGAATTGGTGCCGAGCGTCGTCCATGTCGCCCGCGCGGGCGGCGTGTCCGCCGACGCGGGAGCGCCCAGCGCCGCGAGCATGATCCCGGCCAACAACCTGCCACCGATTCCGGTCATACTCTCTCTCCTCTACAGCGTCCTGACGGTGCGCAATTCGCCGCGCTTGTCGACCACGACCTTGCCGTCCTTGATGACCACCACCGGCTTCAGGAAATTCCAGTAACCGTCGAGCGGGTTGCCGGTGAGCAGCAGGATGTCGCCGAGCTTGCCCGGCTCCAGCGTGCCGCGATCCGCGGCATGATCGACGAACGCCGCCGAGTTCGGCCCGATGATCCGCACGAGGTCGACCGGCGAGAAGACGAGGCTCAGCGTGTTCAGTTCATGCGCGAGCGTGGCGGTCGGGTCGAAACTGGTGTCCGACGAATAAGCGACGGTGACGCCGTTGTCGTACAGCGTGCGCAGGTTGAGCGGGAACTTGCCCGCGGCCTGCCCGCGATCCTCCGCCGCCGGATTGCCCCCGGGCCAGGGCGCGCCGTCGCGCGTCGTCGGCTTATTGTCATGGTTGAACACGCCGAACAGCGGCGAGGCGTTGGCGACAGACGAAGCGACCATCGCGCCGGTCGCCGCGATCTCCTTCGCCTCGGCATCGGTCATGAACGCATAATGCGAGGAATGGACCAGCCGGCGCGCGCCCAGCCGCGTCGCCGCCACCTGCGCCGGCGGGCTGACGGCGTGGACCTGCACCTCCATGCCCAGCTTCTTCCCCTCATCCAGCGCGGCGGCGAGATTGCGGGTTTCCTGCTCGGTCGGGTTGAACGGCCATTGCGTGTCCGCCGTCATCGACGCGATCGTCGGATAGGGGATTTCGGCGACCGAATCCGCGCCCTCGTCATGGATCGCGTCGATCGCGGCGCGCACCTGCGCCTCGGTCATCGTGCGCGGCGCCAGCACCGGCGGGAAGGCCCACGCCCCGGCGATGATGCGCGGGCCGCTGATCTTGCCCTCCGCCACCATGTCGCGCAGCGCGATGATGCCCTTCGCATCGTCCCCGCCCGACTGGACGGTGGTGATGCCGGATTCGAGCAACGCCTGCATGTCGCGCGCGGCGTCGCCCGCCAGATATTGCGCCACTGTCGGCCCCGCCCCCGGCCTCGCCATCGGGATCAGGTGGCGGTGGGTGTCGATATAGCCGGCGATCGCGGTCATCCCGCTCGCGTCGATCCGCGTCCCGCGCGCCGCGCGCGGTGCCGCGCCTTCCGCAACCGACACGATCTTGCCGTCCGCGACGACGATCGCGCCATGCTCGATCACCTTGCCCGTGCCGGTGATGACCCGCACGTTGGTCAGCACCACGTCTCCGCCCGGCCGCGCCTCGCGCGCCGGGGCGGCGCCCGCGACGGCAACCGCCGCGAACGCCCCCAGGATCGCCGTTATCCGCATCACGTCAGAACTTCACCGACGCGCGCACGCCATAGGTGCGCGGCGCCGAGGTGCCGACCGCCAGAATGGTGGTGGTCGGGACGATCGTGGTGTTCAGATAGATGCGGTTATCCTCGATGTTGCGGACGAAGCCGGAGATCGACCAGCGATCATTCTGCGGCGAGAAGGTGAGCTGCGCGTTCGTCGTCCAGGTCGGGCCGACCAGTTCCTGCGGCAGATATTCGAAGCCGACATAGCGGCTCGACTGATGCTGCGTATCGACACCGGCCACCAGCTTGTAGTCGCCGAGCGGGATGGTCTGCTGTCCTGCCAGGTTGATCGTCCATTTCGGCGCGTTGAGCGCCGAGCGGCCCGAGCAATCGGTCGTCACCAAAGTGCCGCTGGTGGTGTTGGAGCAGCCGTTGAGCGGCATCTTGCCGGTGGCGAGTTGCGGATAGGAGAAGGAGAGATAGCGCGCGTCGAGATATTGCACGTCGGCGCTGACCAGCGTGTTGCGCGTCACCAGCGCGCGCGCCTCGACCTCTACACCCTTGATGCGCGACCTGCCGACATTCTGGGTGAAATTGGCGGCGCGGCCGGACAGGTCGACGCCGACGTGCGAGATCTGCTGATTGCTATATTCCCACCAATAGCCCTCGATATTGAGCTGGAGGCGATCGTCGAGGAAGCGGTTCTTCGACCCGATCGTATAGGCGGTGATATATTCCGGCTTGTACGTCTCGAAGCCCGTCGCCGGGTTGAAGCCGCCGGCGCGATAGCCGCTTTCCACCGTGGCATAGACCAGCGAGCGCGGGCCGGCGTCAAACTCGATGCCGCCGTGATAGGTGACGCGGTCGTTGCTCAGGCGGCTGTTGTCGTTCCGCGTCGCGCCACGCGCCAGGAGCGCGCCCGGCGCATATGGAACGGTCCCCGCCGTGGTGGGGTAGGGGAACGGATATTCGGTGTAATAATCGACCGTCGGCAGCAGCGGAGCCGTCGGGCAGCTTGCCGCGACGCAGATGATCTGGAAGCTGGTGGTGGTGCCGACGAAGCTCTTGGTGTCCTTGGTATAGCGCAAGCCGCCGACCAGGCGCAGGCGGTCGGTCAGGTTGGCCGTCACCCGCGCGAACGGTGCGATGGATTCGGTCGTATAGTCGTTCGGCCCGGGGAAGGACGCCGCCGACTGCACGTTCACCGTGATCCGCGAGGCGATGTCCTCGTGGAAATAATAAGCGCCCAGCACATAATCGAAGATGCCGAGGCGATTGCCGGTGAAGCGCGCCTCCAGGCTGAACTGCTCATCCTTCTCGCGGGTGCGGTAATAGAAGATGCCGCCGCCGTCCGAGCTGGAATTGAGCGAGCCATAACGCCACGACGGGATGATCGTCAGCGTGCCCGCGCCGGTCTTCCAGTCGATCTGGGCATTGGCGCCGTAGAAGCGATCGTCATGGTTCGGATAGGGGACGGTGGCGTTATAGGGCCGCGCGGCGGTGCCGGCGATCAGGCTGGTGCGATAGGCGGTCGCCTCCGGCGTGAAGCTGCCGGCGTCGAGCGACAGGCCCGACGGGACGAAGGTGTTGCCCGAGGCGGTCGAATTGTAGCTGCCCATCAGCGTCGGCGCGAAGGAGGTTCCACCGACATGCTCGAAATCGGCCGCCATGCGCACGGTGAGGTTCGGCGTCAGCTCGGATTTCATCTGCACCCGCAGCGAGGCGGTGTCGTTGTCATAGGTGCCGTCGCGCAGATAGCCGTCATGCTTGGCGATCGCACCCGAAACGCGCAGCGCGCCGGTGTCGCCCATCGGCAGGTTCACCGCGCCCTCCAGCGTGCGCGTGTTGTAATTGCCGTAGCTGCCGGTGAGATAGCCGGACAATTCGCCGGCCCTCGGCTGCGCCGGGATCACGTTGATCGCGCCGCCGGTCGCGTTGCGGCCGTAGAGCGTGCCCTGCGGCCCCTTCAGCACCTCGACGCGGTCGAGATCGAAGAAGAGGCCGTTGGTCGCGGTCGGACGCGCGATATAGACGCCGTCATAGTTGAACGCGATCGCCGGGTCGCTGTTGGGCGTGGTGGTCACGTTGCCGACGCCGCGCATGAAGATCAGATTGCCGGCGCTGGTCGGCTGGATAGTGAGGCCGGGCGCGAGTTCCGACAGGCGATACGGCTCGGTGATGCCGGCGGAGATGAGGTCGGACCCCTTGGCCACGTTCACCGCGACCGCCGCGCGCTGCATGCTTTCCTCGCGCCGCTGAGCGGTGACGATGATGTCGCCGAGCTGGCCCGCTGCCTGCGCGTCCGGGGCGCTGGCCGTGCTGGCGGGAGCGGTGTTGCCGGTCGATTGGGCGGTGGCCTGTCCGCCGAAAAACATCAGGGCAGAAGCGGAACACAGCAGAATATGACGCATCGGAACCTCCCTAACTCGGACGAATCTCGTCCGCTTTGTTATGTTGGCGCCAATAGCTGTAAAAAAACTTTTTTTGCAATAAAATTTTATATAAGCAAAATTCCCCTGCGTCGCAGATGTTCAGCCGGCGGCCAGATTCGCGTCGTCGTTTTTCGCGGCGTCGACGATCAATATCGCCGTCTTCTCGAAATGCGCGCGTGCCTGGCGCACCAGCGCGTCGGCATCACGATCGAGCGCCGCATCCACCAGTCCCTGATGCTCGGCATCGACATCGCGCGCGCGATCGGCCCTCCAAGCCAGCACACGATACCGCTCAAGTTGCTGGTAAAGCTGAGAATTCAGCATCAACAGCCGTGGACTGGATGCGCCATTCACCAATGCGCGGTGGAACGCTTCGTGCTGGGCGAGCCAGTCGACGTTGGGCGCATCATCGACCACGCGCGGCGTGCGGCGCAGACGATGCGCGGTGGCGAGGACGGACGCCTCCCATGCCGGGTCGCCTTCCGCAACCGATCGGCGCAGCGCGATCTCCTCTATGTCGCAACGCAGCCGGGTCAGATCGAGCAAATCCTCGATCGAGAGCGGCGCGACGGTGAAGCCGCGCTGGTCGCGCGAAATGACGAAGCCTTCCGGCACCAGCCGCGACAATGCCTCGCGTACCGCGCCGGGGCTGACCGAGAGCTGAGCCGCAAGATCGTTGATCTTGAGCTTTTCTCCGCTCCCGATCCGGCCGGTCAGAATGCCGGACTTGATCTCCGAATAAGCGGCGCTGGTCTGGCTGCGGGGGGCGGCCGGATCGGCTCGCTCATTATCTATTAACCTCAGCATAGAAATATATATTGCTCCAAAAAATTGTTAGTGGCAAGGTTTGTGTGTGAAAGCGCCACCGGGGAAGCGCGCGACGGACGGAGGAATGCTAGATGAAATTGCTGCGGTTTGATGATGGCGGACGCCCCACGCTTGGAGTCTGTTGCGACGGCAACGTCGTGAGCCTCGCGCCGCTGGCGGGCGACTACCCCACGATGTTGTCGTTGATTGCAGGCGGAGAAGGGGCGCTGGCGCAGGTCCGGTCGTTCGTCGACACGGCGCCGGTTCATGCCTCTCTTTCCGATGTCCATCTGCTGGCCCCCGTCGAACGGCCTGGAAAATTCCTCGCGATCGGCATGAACTACCGCAAGCACATCGAAGAGGCAAAGCGACTCGGCGTCGCCATCCCCGATCATCAATTCTGGTTCAACAAGCAGACGAGCTGCATCGTCGGCCCGCATGACGACACCGATCCCGGCGTGACCGAGCAGCTCGACTATGAGGTGGAGATGTGCGTCGTCATCGGCAAGCCCGCCAAGCGCGTATCGCGGGACAACGCCCGCGACCATGTGTTCGGCTACATGGTGTGCAACGACGTGTCCGCGCGCGACTGGCAGAAGCATTCGCCGACTTTCACCGTGGGCAAGTCGTTCGACACGCACGGGCCGGTCGGGCCATGGATCACCACCGCCGACGAGGTGCGCGATCCCCATGCGCTGCGGCTCCGCTCGTTCGTCAACGGCGAGCCGCGCCAGGACGGCAGCACCAGCGAGCTGGTTTATGACGTGTGGGACCAGATCGCCTATCTCTCGACCGCCTTCACGCTCGACGCGGGCGACCTGATCGCGACCGGCACGCCAGACGGCGTCGGCATCGCCATGACCCCGCCGCAATTCCTGAAGCCCGGCGACGTGGTGCGCTGCGAGGTGGAGGGGCTGGGCACTATCGAGAACAAGGTGATCGCGCCGACCGCATGACGGGCGCGCAGGAGAGGCGAAAAGCATGATCGACACCGATGTTGTGGTGGTAGGTGCCGGCCCGGTTGGGCTGGCCGCCGCCATCGAGCTTGGTACGCGCGGCGTCCGCGTGTTGCTGGCGGAGCGGAACGAGCGGGTCGGCGTCGCGCCGCGCGCCAAGACCACCAATGTCCGCACCCGCACCCACCTGCGGCGCTGGGGCATCGCCGACCGGCTCGCCGCGGAAGCGCCGTTCGGGATCGATTATCCCAACAACATGGTGTTCGTGACCCGGCTGGGGCCGGACGGGCATGAACTGGCGCGCTTCGCCGACGCCTTCAACGCCTCGCCCGAGCGCGACCCGCGCTATCCCGAGCATGGCCAGTGGGTGCCGCAATACCGGCTGGAGAAGGTGCTGCTCGAAAAGGTGCGCGAGTTGCCGGGTGTGGACGTGCGCCTCAACACCGAATTCGTCACCGCCGAGCAGGATGCCGATGGCGTCACCGCCACGCTGCGCGCGGTCGGGGGCGAGGAATTCCAGGTCCGCGCCGCCTATCTGATCGGCGCGGACGGCGCGCGCAGCGCGATCCGCGACCTGATCGGCGCGAGAATGGAGGGGCAGCACGGCCTGTCGCACCATTACAACATCATCTTCCGTGCGCCGGGCATGGCGGCGGCGCACGATTTCGGCCCCGCCGCGATCTATTGGCAGATCGGCAAGCACGGGTTCAGCGCGGTCGGGCCGATGGACAAGGGCGATTTGTGGTTCTTCGCACCGGGCGGGGCCAAGCCCGGCCAGTCGCTGCTCCCGGAGGAAGCCGCCGCCTTGATCCGCGAGCGTACCGGCATCGACCTCGATTTCGAAGTGGTCAGCGCCGACACCTGGTCCGCGCACGACCTGCTGGCCGATCATTATGCAGACCGGCGCATCATCCTCGCGGGCGACGCTTGTCATCTCCACCCTCCGGCGGGCGGATACGGCATGAACATGGGGGTCGGCGACGGCATCGACCTGGGCTGGAAGATCGCCGCGACGCTGCAGGGCTGGGGCGGGCCGGCGCTGATCGACAGCTATGAGGCGGAACGCCGCCCCGTCCACCGCAAGGTGATCGACGAGGCGATGGCCAATTACGCCATCTATGTCGCTCCGCCGCCGCCCGGCATCGAGGAGGCGACGGCCGAGGGCGACGCGATCCGCGCCAGGGTCGGCGCGGGCGTGCAGGCCAGCAAGGCGCGCGAATTCGCCACGCTCGGCACCGTGCTGGGGCTTTGCTACGAATCCCCGCTGATCGCGCGCGAGGACGGCCCCGTCCCGGAGCATGACAGCCAGGTCTATACGCCATCGGCGCGGCCGGGATGCCTCGCGCCACATGCGTGGCTGCCTGACGGCCGCTCGCTCTACGACCTGTTCGGACAGGGCTTCTCGCTGGTCGTGGCGACCGACGCCGACGCGGCGGAGATCGACAAGGCGGTGGCCGAGGCGAGGGCGCTCGGCGTGCCGCTGGCGGTGGTCCGCCCGGACGGCGTGGACATCGCCGCGCTCTACGAGGCGCGGCTCGCGCTGGTCCGTCCCGACCAGCACGTCGCCTGGCGCGGCGATCGCTGGACCGGCGCGCTGGCGCGGGCGACCGGGCATCTCGAGGACACCGTGCCGGCGTGACCCTCTCGCTTCCCCTCGACGATATCCGCCAGCGGCTCGACGACGCGCCGATGAGCCGCACCCAGGTGATGGCGGTAGCGACGACCATCCTGCTGTCGGCGGTCGATGGCTTCGACGTGCTGTCGGTCACCTTCGCCGCCCCCGCGATCACGCACGATTGGGGGATTGACAAGGCGGCGCTGGGCGTCGTGCTGTCGGCCGGGCTGGCGGGCATGGCGGCGGGATCGTTCTTCCTCGCGCCGCTGGCGGATTCGCTCGGAAGGCGCGGGCTGGTCATCGCCAGCCTGGTCCTGATGGCGCTGGGCTCGTGCGGCTCGGCGGCGGCGGGGTCGATCGGCGCGCTGACCGCGTGGCGGGTCGTCACCGGGCTGGGGATCGGCGCATGCATCTCGGTCATCAATCCGCTGGCGGCGGAGTTCGCCAGTGGGCGGCGGCGGCCCCTCGCAGTGGCGCTGATGTCGCTGGGTTATCCGGCGGGGGGCCTCGTCGGCGGGCTGATCGCCGCCGCGCTGATGCCCGTCCACGGCTGGCGTTCGGTGTTCGTCGCCGGGGCGGTGGCGACCTTCGTACTGCTGCCGGTGGTAGCGCTTTTCCTGCCCGAGTCGCCAAGCTTCCTCGCCGCGCGCGGCGGAGCGCATCATCTGGCGCGGCTCGACCGCCTGCTCGCGCGGTTCGGCCATCATGATATAGCTGCGCAACCCTCCGGCCGGCCGCGGCAGGTGGGCTATCGTTTGGTTTTCGCGCCCGACCGGATCGGCGCGACGCTTCGCCTTTCGATCGTCAACCTGCTCGTTGCCGCCGTCAGCTATTACCTGTTGAGTTGGTTGCCCCAGCTTGTCGCGGACGCCGGACAGAAACCGTCCACCGCCAGCCTGATCTCCGCGACGATGAGCCTGATCGGCATTGCCGGCGGGCTGCTGGTCGGCGGGCTGGCCAATCGCTTCGGCCAGGCGCGCGTCACCGCCATCGCCGTCATCGGGCTGGGTCTGTCGATCGCCGCTTTCGGCGCGGCCTCGCTTTCCACCGTGTCGCTGTTCGTGATGGCGGCATTGTGCGGCTTCTGCCTGTTCGGCAGTGCGGCCGGTTTCTACGGCGTGCTGGCGCGCAGCTTCGGCGATGCCGAGCGCGCCTCGGGCAGCGGCTTCGTCATCGGCGTCGGCCGGGTGTCGAGCGCGGTGTCGCCGCTGCTCGCCGGCTATCTGTTCGCCGCCGGCTTCGGCCGCACCGGGGTTTCGGGCGGGTTCGCCGCGGCGGCGCTCGTGGCGGCCGCGCTGCTCTTCATCCACGCGCGCAAGGGAATTGTACGATGACCTATCTCCGCAATTGCTGGTACATGGCGGGTTGGAGCGACGATTTGCCTGCGACGGGCGGCCTCGCCCGCACGCTGCTGGACGAGCCGGTCTATTTCTACCGCGACGAAGCGGGCGTGGCCCATGCCTTGTTCGATCGCTGCCCGCATCGCTTCGCCCCGCTCAGCAAGGGCTGGGTCGAGGACGGCGCGGCGGTGTGCGCCTATCACGGGCTGGCGTTCAACGGCGAAGGGCGTTGCGTGCGCAATCCGCACGGGCCGGTGACGCGCGCGCTCGACGTGCGCGCCTATCCGGTGGCGGAGGCGTATCGCGCGCTTTGGATCTGGCCGGGCGATCCGGCGCTGGCCGACCCCGCGCTGATCCGCGATCTCGATTTCCTCGCCGCCGCGCCGGACACCGCGTTCAACAAGGGCTATATCCGCGGCACCGGCCATTATCAGCTGTTCGTCGATAATATCCTCGATCTCTCGCACACCGATTTCCTCCACCCCGATACGCTCGGCGGCGGATCGATCACCCGCACCCCCGGCGAGGTGGAGGAGCGCCCCGACGGCATCATCGCGATGAGCTGGCGCCCGATGAACGAGGTGCCGATCCCGCTCGCGCTGGGCCGGCTGCCGCCGGGCGTCGACCGGGTCGATAGCTGGACCGAGGTGGAATGGAGCGCGCCCGGCGTCATCAAGCTGGTGGCCGGCGCGGTGCCGACGGGCGCCCCGCGCGAGCAGGGCGGCAATTCGATCAACGTCCATATCTTCACCCCCGAG
Source organism: Sphingomonas sp. 67-36 (assembly GCA_001897375.1). Lineage (GTDB taxonomy): Bacteria > Pseudomonadota > Alphaproteobacteria > Sphingomonadales > Sphingomonadaceae > Sphingomonas. Next base: position 11,041 of record MKSU01000002.1, read on the forward strand.
ACCGCCTCGACCAGCCATTATTTCTTCGCCTCGACACGCGATTTCCGGCTGGATGACGCCGCGTTGAACGAGGAGACCCGCCGCACCCGCCAGCACATCTTCGAGACCGAGGACGAGCCGATGATCGCCGCGCAGCAGGAGCGGATCGGCGATGCCGATTTCTGGTCGCTGCGTCCTGCGCTGCTCAAGATCGACAAGGGCGCGGTGCTGGTCCGGCGCCGAATGGACGCGCTGATCGCCGCCGAAACCGAGGCGGCTTAATAACAAGATATTTATCAATAAAACATTCTATTAATATATAACTATATCGCCGGCAGCGATCAGCGCGGCGGCTGACCCATTGGGAGGGGACGAATGACGGTTCTGAACACCTTGCTTGCCGCCCGCGGCACCTGCACCGGCGCACGCGCGGGGCGCTTCACCACGCTTGCCGCGATCGCGCTCGCGGGCACCTCGGCCTATGCGCATGCGCAGACCACCCCCGCCGCGTCCCCCAATCCGCCCGCGACCGACACCGCGTCCGCCGACGCCCCCACGTCCGACACCGACATCATCGTCACCGCCCAGAAGCGCGCGGAAAACGTGCAGAGCGTGCCGATCTCGATCCAGGCGTTCGGCGCGGCGACCCTGCGCGACACCGGGGTGTCGCAAGTGCAGGACCTCACCAAGATCGTCCCGACCTTCAAGTTCGGCTCCGGCCCCGGCACGGTCGCCGCGCGCAACGGCATCCGTGGCCTCGGCTCGTTTGGCAACAGCGCGATCGAGCCCAGCGTCGCCACCTATCTCGACGGCGTGTACGTGCCGCGCGCCGGATCGCTCAATTCGACGCTGATCGACGTACAGAGCCTGGAGGTGCTGTCGGGTCCGCAAGGCACGCTGTTCGGCCGCAACGCCTCGGTCGGCGCGATCAGCATCACCTCCGCGCTTCCCACCAACCAGCTCGAAGGCAATGCCGCGTTCGAGGCGGGCAGCGGCCAGCGTTATCGCGGCGAGGTGGTCGCCAACCTGCCGTTCAGCGACACGTTCGCGATCCGCTTCGCCGGGTTGGGCGAGAAGTTCGGCGGTTATTGGCATCAATCGCAGACCGGCAAGCGCTTCGGCGGCACCGACACGATCAGCCTGCGCCTGACCGCGCGCTGGGACATCACGCCGCATCTGAACTGGGTCGTGCGCGGCGACTATGCGAGCCAGACCGGCGACGCCTGGTATAATATCTCGATCGTCCCCTCCTCGGTCACGCCGACGATCCGGGCCGGGCTGGACCGTGTGCTGGGCGGGCGGCTGCCGACGATCGGCATCGATTCCAATTCGTCGGCGCAGGACGTGTCGACCGCCAATATCGACGATTATCACTGGGGCGCATCGAGCACGCTCAGCTACAACACCGATTCCGATTTCACCTTCAAGCTCATCAACAGCTTCCGCCACTGGCGGGCGAGCGAGCAAGACGGCGAAGTCACCTTCCTGCCCGTGCCCTTGGTCTATCGGCACTTCATCTATGACAGCAAGAGCCAGAACCACGAGCTTCAGATCATCTCGCCCAAGGACCTGCTCGGCGGGCGGCTGAACTTCGTCGCCGGGCTTTATTACTTCCAGGAGGATTTCAACCTCGACCTGGATTACAACCTGCGCTCGGAATTCTGCACCACCGCCGTGGCCAATTTCGCGCCACCGCTGGTGGGACCGTGCAAGGCGGGGCCGGCCCAGTCCGCCTTCTACAACCGCTTTCCGCAGCTGACGAAAAGCTACGCCGCTTATGCGCAGGCGACGATCGGGCTGCTGCCGCGCGTCGATCTGACGCTGGGCGGACGCTATACGCATGAGGACAAGAGCGCGAGCTATCTGGGCGTGCGCGCCAACCCGGCGGCGGTGTTCGGCACCAACGAGGATTCGTCGTTCAAATATTCGGACGGGCGCTTCACCGGCCGCGTCAACCTGACGTGGAAGCCGGCCGACGACGTCATGCTGTTCGGAACCTATTCGACCGGGTTCAAGGCGGGCGGCTTCAATTCCGGCGCGGCCAATGCGGTGCTCGACCAGTTGCGCATCTTCCAGCCGGAAACGGTCAAGAATTACGAGATCGGCGCCAAGACGCAGTTCCTCGATCGTCGGGTGACGGCGAACGTCACGGTCTATCGCATGGACGTGAACGGGTTCCAGGAGCGCGCGCTGACCAGCGTGGCGTCGATCGTGCGCAATGTCGGCTCGATCCGCAGCCAGGGCGTCGAGGCGCAATTCTCCGCCGCGCCCACCGAGTGGCTGCGGCTCAACGCGGCGATCGCCTATAACGACGCGAAGTTCACCGATTACCGCAACGCGCCGCCGCTGCCATGGGACACCGGCAGCCAGGACCTGACCGGCGCGCGCCCGACCTATGCGCCCGAATGGTCGACCAGCGAGGGGATCGAGTTCCGCAAGGAGTTCACCTCGGGCTATCGCGCAACCCTGCGCGGCGACGTCACCACGGTCAGCCGCCAGAACATCAACGCGGTCAACGACTATAGCCCGATCACCTTCCAGAACGGCTATGCCCTGCTATCGGCGCGGCTGACGATCTTCGCGCCCGATGACCGCTATTCGCTCGCGCTGTTCGGCCAGAACCTGACCGACAAACATTATTGCGTGAACGAGGGCTATCTGCCGTTCGGCCCGCAGCTGAGCGCGCTCGACGTGGCGGGCAAGTCGGAAGCGGTGACCTGCTTCCACGGCAACCCCCGCACGATCGGCGCACGGTTCGGGGTCAAGTTCTGATCGGCTTACGTCACCTCGGCCCGGCGCCGGGGTGACGTGGGACTTGCGCCTAGCCCAGGTAGCCGCCGCCCGCCGCCACTTCATCCTTCAGCGCATCGAGATTGCGGCGCGAATAATAGGCTCCGCCCCGCACCACCCCGGTGATCGCATGGAGGTTCTCCACCCGCGCGAGCGGATCGGCGTCGAGCAGGACCAGATCAGCGTCATAGCCCGGCTCGACCAGCCCGATTGCGTCGCGCCGGTCGAGATAGTCGGCGGCGTTCACCGTCGCCATCTGCAGGATCGCCAGCGGCTCGATCCCCGCATCGGCCAGCTCGCGGAATTCCTGCTTCAGCGTCAGGCCGGGGCCGAGATAGGAGCCGCCGTCGGTGCCGACGATCATCCGCACGCCCGCATCGTGCAGCAATTTCGTCAGCGCGAGCTGGCGCGGATAGACGTCGCGATAGGTCTGCCGCACCTCGGCCGGACGCGCCTTCCACACGTCCGTCACCTCGCGCCAGCGACGCACGCTCTTGCGCGGCAGATAGTGCAGCATCTCGTCGTGTTCATAATCGGGCGCGTCGGCGAAGGTCTGGGTGCGCAGCCGCACCAAAGTCGGGCATTGCCAGCTGCCGTCCTCGGCGAAATGGCCGGCCATGTCCTCGGCCCTGGCGCTGCTGAAGCTCTCGCTCGCGTGGCGCAGGCGATCGACGTCCGCCTCCTTCGAGAAAGCCGACGGGTTGACCAGCATCCGCTCGAACTTCTTCATGATGATCCGTTCCATGAACGGGATCTTGAACGGTGGCAGCTTGATGACGTCGCGGCGATAGCTTTCCGCGCGCAATTCCTCCTCGTCGTGCGAGCAGCGCACCCAGACCGCGCTGCCCGGCCCCAAGTGCTCGATCGAGCGGAAGCCCGCTGCCGTCGCCTCGACCGGATCGGTGCCTTCCTGCAAATGGCCGAGCACCGGAATACCGATCCTTCTCCCCTCATTCACCGCCGCGAAGAAGGAATCGGGGTTGGCGAAGCCCATTTTCACGAAATCCGCGCCCTGCGCCTTCTGCCGCCGCACTTCCTCCCGCGCGACGTCGGGCGTCGCGGCGTTGAACGGGGTGAGGATCGCGCCAGGCGTCTGTAGCAATTGCGGGGCCGCCGCGCCGATCGGCAGCGTCCCCGCGCGCCGCTTCGCGAGCAAGGCGGGCGAGCCGGACATCTGGCGGAAACCCGTCACGCCCTCCGCCAGCATCAGCGCGAGGCTGCCCGACGGATCGTCCAGCTCGAGGACATGGCTGTGCATGTCGTTATAGCCGGGCACGACAAATTTGCCGCGCGCGTCGATCCGCTGCGCGCCGTTCGCGGGGAGTTGCTGCGCGTCCGGCACCAACGCTGCGATGCGGCCCGCGCGGATCACCACCGTCATGCCGGGAGACTTCCGCCCGTCACGCGGATCGACCACGGTGACGCCGGTCAAGTGCAGCTCCGCCGGTGCCCGCGCCGCCTCGGCCGCCACACCGACCCGCCGCGCCCGCGCGGACCGGAACAGCGACAAGGGGGAGAAGGACAGGGCCGATTGCGCATGGGCATAGGCGCAGCACGGGCACGGCGCGGCGTGGGCGGTGAGGGATGGCATGATCGTCGATCTCCGTTGCCTGCGGGACCTTATCCCCGGCCGATACGGAAGGACAGGCTGGTGAAGCCGTACAGCCCGCGATTGGTGCCGATCTCCGGCTCGCCCGCTTCCAGCGTCACGCCCGCCTCGACCAGCGCCTCCAGCAGCACCTCCATCTCGATCCGCGCGAGATGCATCCCGGCGCACATATGCGGCCCGGTCCCCCAGGCGAGATGATCGCGGGCGTCGCGCGTCACGTCGAAGCGATCGGGGTCGTCATAATGCCGCTCGTCGCGATTGGCGCAGCCATAGAGCAGCATCACCCGCGCGCCCTGCGGCACCGTCGCGCCGCCCACCTCATAGTCCCGCGCCGCCACGCGCGAGAACCAGCGCAGCACTGAATCGCGGCGCACCCCTTCCAGCACGGCGGCGGGGATCAGCTCCGGCCGCTCGCGCAGCAGCGCCCATTGATCCGGGTTGCGCGCCAGATTGGCGAGCAGATGCCCCTTGGCGAGAATGGTCGTGTCGAGGCTGGGGATGACATAGGCGCTGATCGCCGCCATCGCCTCCTGCATCGACAGCCGCCCGGCGCGCGCGGCGGCGAACAATTCGCCCGCCCAGCTGCCGTCGCGCACCTTGTCTTCGCTGAGGCTCGCCATGAACCCGATGGCCTCGCGCAGCGACTGGACGTCGGACGGCTCCTGATCGGGGCCGATCACGTTGAACGCCGCCGCCGCCCATTCCAGCATCCGCTCGCGCCCTACCGCGGGCAGGCCGACGAAATGCGACACCGCCTCCACCGGCAGGAAACGCGCCAGCCCCGCCATCGCGTCGAACCAGCCCTGCCCCACCAGCGAGCGCACGCGCTCGGCGATCATCGCCTTCAGGTCGGGACGCACCTCGCGCAGGCGGGCGGGAGACAGCGGGCGGGTGACGGCGGTGCGCAGGCGGCGATGCAGATCGCCGTCCGACTGGATGACGTTCATCCCCTTGGGGGCGTTGAAGGCGTCGCTGAACCCCACGCCCTCGCCGTTGATCAGCGCGTCGGACGCGCGCAGCGCCGCCTGCACGTCGGCGAACCGGCCGATCGCATAGACGTCGGGATGGCTGAGCCGGACCAGCGGCCCGGCGTCGCGCAGCCTCCGGTAGTCGGCGAACGGGTCACGCAGGCTGAGGTCGGAGAACAGGTCGAGGTCCAGTCGCGGAGCGACCACGCGGGCGGCCGCGTCAGCCATGACGCTCGCTCCCCCGATGCGGTGAGCGCGGCATCCCGCTTGTCCCGGCGTGCTCCGGGCAGTCGATCCTCGCCATCCTTCCTCTCCCATGTCGAGATTGCAAAAAAGGTCTGGCATCCTCGATTTAAGAGTGCAATAAATATATTTTCCAGTCTTAGATATTTCGAAGAAGAGGGCGTCTGTGAGGAAGGTTATCATCACCTGTGCGGTGACCGGCGGCATTCATACGCCCTCGATGTCACCCCATCTGCCCATCACGCCGGAACAGATCGCCGATGCCGCCGTCGGCGCGGCGGAGGCAGGCGCGGCGATCGTCCATCTCCACGCCCGCAACCCGGCCGACGGCCGCCCGGACCAGACGCCGGAAGCGTTCGAGCCGTTCCTGCGCTCGATCAAGCAGCGCTCCAACGTGGTGTGCAACATCACCACCGGCGGCGCCGCCGGCATGACCGTGGAGGAACGCATCCGCCCCGCCGTGAGATGGCAGCCGGAAGTCGCCAGCCTCAACATGGGGTCGATGAATTTCGGGCTGTTCCCGATGCTCAAGCGTTTCAAGACGTTCCAGCACGACTGGGAGCCGGCGATGCTGGCGAGCACGGACGATTTCATCTTCCGCAACACGTTCAAGGACATCCGCACGATCCTCGAGACGATGAGCGAGTCGGGCACGCGCTACGAGTTCGAGTGCTATGACACCGCGCACCTCCACAACCTCCACTATTTCTATCGCGAGGGATTGGTGAAGGGGCCGCTGTTCATCCAGACCGTGTTCGGCCTGCTCGGCGGCATCGGCACGCATCCCGACGAGGTCATGCACATGAAGCGCACCGCCGACCGGCTGTTCGGCGATGATTATCGCTGGTCGGTGCTGGGCGCGGGGCGCGCGCAGATGCCGGTGGCGGCGATGGCGGCGGCGATGGGCGGCAATGTCCGCGTCGGACTGGAGGATTCGCTGTGGCTCGGCGCGGGCCAGCTTGCCGAGACCAACGCCGCGCAGGTCACGCAGGTGCGCAAGATCATCGAGGGGCTGGGGCTGGAAATCGCCACCCCGGACGAGGCGCGCGAGATCCTCGCGCTCAAGGGCGGCGATCAGGTCGCCTTTTGATCGCGATAGCGAAGGGATTTGAGGAAGCGATGCACGAAGACAAGTTGCTGCTGGTGGGCAGCGTGCCGTTCGAATCCGCGCAGGAGGTGATGCTGGCCTCCGCCGGGCGGCTCGGTGCGCACCTCGACTGCATCCCAGACGGCGAGGTGCTCGACCGCCGCTATTGGGTGCTGCGGATGGCGTTCCAGGTGTTCAACGGCCACGCCGCGCTGGAAACCGTGCATCGCCCCGACGCCCCGCTCGGCTGCGAGAAGCTGATCCCCGCCAGCCGCGAGGACGTGTGGCGTTTCCGCCTCAGGCCCGGCATCGAGCGGCTGTCGTTCGACATGCCGGGCTGGCGGCTGGGCTATGCCAAGGACGCGCAGAATTCCTATGCCATCTTCTCGGCGCTGAAGCGCGAGGGGAAGCTGCGGCCGGAAGCGCGTTTCCAGGTGTCGCTGCCCGCGACCAACAGTGTGTGCAACCCGGCGATCTTCGGCACCGACGAGCGCGAGCTGGGCATCGTCCGCGCCGGGTTCCAGGAGTCGCTGGTCGCCGAGACCCGCAAGGTCTGCGAGATCGTTCCCGCCGACGAGCTGGCGGTGCAGTTCGACTGCTCGTTCGAGGTCACCGACGTCCATGGCGCGACCGGCCTGCCGATCGAAGGCTCGATCGAGCGCAACACCGCGCAATTCGCCGAACTGACCGCCGCCGTCGCGCCGGGCGCGCAACTGGGCTTCCACCTGTGTTTCGGCACGTTCGGCGGCTGGCCGCGCTTCGCCCCCGACACGCTGGCGCGCACCGTCGAGCTGGCCAATGCGATCGCCGCCGTCGCGGCCCGCCCGATCGACTGGATGCATATCCCCGCGCTCGATACCGTGGACGAGGCGTTCTACGCCCCGCTGGCGAACCTCGCGCTCGGCGACGCGCGAATCTATCTCGGGCTGGTCCATTCGATGGACAGTTTCGAGGAACGCTATCGGCAGGCGCGCCGCTTCCTGCCCGATTTCGGGCTGGCCGCCTATTGCGGGCTGGGTCGGCTGGAACCCGGGCAGGTCGCGGGTTGCCTCGCCGACCATATCGACGCGCTGGCCAAGGCAGATCGGATTCGCGGCGCGGCGGCGCGCGCCTGAACGCAAGGGAGAGATGGGATGGTTGAAACGATGATTGCAAAGGCGGTCGATGTCGAATCGGTGCGCTTCTCCGCTCCCGATCTCACGCGGATGCGGGGATTCCTCGAGGATTTCGGCCTGCACGCCGCTCAGGATTTCGGCGACGGCGTGTTGCGGATGCGGGGAGCGGGCGACACCCCTTTCCTGCACGAGACGGTCGAGGGCGAGCCGGGGTTCGTCAACCTGGCCGTCCGCGTGCGCTCCATCGACGACCTCAAGGCGCTTGCCGAGGCCGAGAGCGCCACGGTGGAGACAGCGACCGGCGGCGGCTGGCGCGTGATGCTCGCCGATCCGGACGGCTTCCGGGTGGAGGCCGTCGCCGAACGGCCACGGGTGCCGCCGCTGCCGCAGGCCCCGGTCAACGCCTGGAACATCGCCGCACGCCGTGAACGACCTGGCGAAGCGAAGCGTATCGCGGTGCGGCCGGCGCATGTCGTCCGGCTCGGCCATGTCGTCCTGGGCGTGTCGGACATGACGCGGACCTGGGCGTGGTGGCAAAGCCGGTTCGGCCTGCTGGTGTCGGATGAGGTGCGCGCGCCCAACGATGCCGTCGCCGCGCTGTTCATCCGCTGCGACCGCGGTGACGAGCCGGTCGATCACCACACGCTCAACTTCGCCGCGCTGCCCGGCGTGCCGCCGAAATTCCACCACGCCGCCTTCGAAGTGGCGGACCTCGACGACCTGATGGCTGGCGGCCGCTATCTCGCGGAAAAGGGCTATCGGCATGAATGGGGGGTCGGCCGCCACGTCCTCGGCAGCCAGGTGTTCGATTACTGGCGCGATCCCTGGGGCAATCGCGTCGAGCATTGGACCGACGGCGACCTGTTCGATGCCCACGCCCCCGCCAACATCACCGACATCCCGACAATGCTGGGCCACCAATGGGGCCCGGCCGCCCCGCCGGATTTCGCATCGTGAGGCGATCACAAGGAATAGCGATCGCGGAAGCTTTCCCAGAACGCGGAGCCTGACCGATCCGGCATCGCGCGACGAGAAGTGGGCGAGAACGAGCGCGGTGGGTTCAGGCGGACGCGTGCGCGCTCGCCCGTGCTTTCCCGCGATGCGGTCGTTCAGGGCCGCTCGCCGGATATCCTCGTCAAGCCGATCGATCCCGCCTTACGCACCAACCTCTCATCAATACGACCAAGCGCACCTATCACGTCGAGCTGCGTTTGACGCCGGCCACCTACATGGCGAGCGTCGGCTGATCCTATCCGCAGGACGAGCTGATCGCGGTGCGGGCGAACGCGCAGTTTACCGCCACTCAGGTCCAGACCGGAATCGATCCGGCGGAGCGATTTCGCTTACCGACTCTCGGGCGCCAATCCGCCGTGGAAGCCCGTTCAGGTGTTCGAACGACGGTGCCAAGACCCACCTGCTTTTCCCCGACAGCATCGGGCAAAGCGAGTTGCCGCCGCTGTTCCTGATCGGCGAGAGGCACAAGGCCGAGCTGGTCAACTATCGTGTGTCGGGCCGTTATGGTGATCGACCGGCTGTTCTCGGTCGAACTCCGGCTCGGCACGAATAAGCAGCAGATCGTCCGGATCGAGCGGACGCGCGGCCGGGAGCGGAACTTGTGAGCGAGGGCGACGATCTCGTGTCTGGCTCGTGTCTGGCTCGTCGCCCCAGCCCGAACCGATCGCCACGCGCGCTGCGCCGCTGCCCTCGCGCTGGCTGTCGCGCCGCGCTCTGGCGACGGGGATCGGTGCGCCGCCGGTTACGAACGGGGCAGTTGCTGCATCTCCGTCCGTCGACACGAACACTTCTGTCTCGTCGGGTCTGGGTTTACAGCGCCGAGAATGGCCAGGGTGGCGAGCGTCAGCGATCTACCCGCCAGTAGCCGATGATATCCGATCGTCTTCTCCGCTCACTTAGCATTCGACACGCTGATATCGATGATGTGCAATCCATCATAAAATAGATTTTAAAGGCAAAGCCTATGTCTGTGGCAGGACGGCCATCGCGGCCGGGCAGGCAGGCGATTCCAGCGCGTCGCACGCCCAGGTGTGATCGCGACAGCATGCGCACGCCCGATGGACTGGATGCGCTCCCTACCCTCGATACCGTCGCCGAAGAATTCTACGGCTGCGGAGCGACGATGCGCGTCCATCTGGTTATCCTCCATTCAATGAAGCGCTTGGCCGAACGCTTCGCGGTCGCGCGACGATTCCTGCCCGCAGCCGAAGTCGCGGTCTATCGGGACTCGGAACTTTGAAACGAGAAGAGGCCTTGACGACATTCGAAGATCACCGTGCGGTGTCGATCCCCCGTCAATACAGTCCGGCTTAGCCTGTAGATTGTAGCCAACATGCGAACCAAATTTTCGCCAAAGCAGATACAAATATGCATTGAAACAAAAAAACTCACTTGACTCCATAAATATATTTTACCTATTTGACTGCATCGACCTTGAGAGATTCGATCGCCAGAAAATGGCGACATTTTGGGGGGAAACAGCTATGACCTTAAAGGGCGTCCTTCTCGTGTCGGCCGTGACGGCGATCGTGCCGCTGCCCGCGTACGCGAAACCTCAAGCGCAGAAGGTGGCCGGTGACCCTCTTGTTCTGGCGAGCGCCAGCCAAGCGAGCGTGGTCGCTGGCGATCCCGGTCAGGACGAAGCCCCCATCGCGCCAACCGGCGCGGAGGCGCCCCAATCCTCCGATATTGTCGTAACTGGCTCCCGTATCAGCAGGCGCGACCTGGTTTCGGCGAGCCCTATCGCCACCGTCGCGCAGGAGGATTTGGCGCGGGCCGGCAAGGTCAGCCTGGAAGCCACCCTCAATCAGCTGCCGCAATTCACGCCGTCGCTTGGAGCGAATTCGAACTCATTCATCGGCAGCGGCGCGATCGGGATTGCAACGCTCAATCTGCGCGGCCTCGGCGCGAATCGCAATCTGGTGCTGCTCGACGGCCGCAGACTGCCGGCCGCCAATGCACAAGGCGTGGTCGACATCAACATCTTGCCGCGCTCCATCATAGGCGATGTCGAGGTCATCAGCGGCGGCGCATCGGCGGTATACGGTTCCGACGCTGTGTCGGGCGTCGTCAATTTCAAGCTGCGTCAGCCTTTCAACGGCATCGAGCTCGATGCGCAAGCGGGCGCCTCAACGCGCGGTGATGCCGCGGCGCAGGACGTGTCGCTCGTCGCCGGGTTCAACGCGCCCGGCAGCGGCAACGTTATGCTGGCGCTGAACTATACCGGCCGGGGGCTTGTCACGCAGAGCAGCCGCCCCTTCTACTATCAGCTCGCGCCGAGCACGATCATTCCGACGGGCGTTGCGCTGCCGAGCGGCACCAATCTGCCGAGCGCCGCCGTCGTGAACGCGGTGTTCGCGCGATACGGCGTAGCGCCCGGCCGAGCGACGCCGACCTCGTCCTTCGGCTTCAACGACGACGGTACGCTATTCAACACCGCGAACGGCGCGAACTTCGTCAATCCGCTCGCCGGCAGCGAGCGATTCGTCCAGAACGCGGACGGCGCGGTCGGATATCGCACCGGCCGCGCATATCTCGCGGTCCCGCTCGAGCGCTTCTCTGCGTTCGGAAAGGCGGAATACAGCCTGAGCGACGACATTCAGATTTTCGCGCAGGGCCTCTATTCGACGTCCAAGGTCCGCAGCAATTTCAACGTCAACTTGTCCGGCGCCCAATGGTCGCTGATCGTGCCGGCCACCAACCCCTTCATCCCGGCGGACCTCCGCACCATCCTCGCGTCCCGGCCCGTCGCCTCCGCGCCGTTCGTGGTCAATCGGGCGCTGGAGGAATTGGGTGACCGGATCACGACGGTGCGATCCGATACCTTTCAGTTCGTCGCCGGTCTGCGCGGCACGCTGGGCGGGGACTGGACGTGGAACATCTACGGTTCCTATGATCGCAGCACGATCGATGAAACGCTCGCCAATTCCGTGTCGATCCCCAAGCTGAACGAGTTGGTAGCGGCGCCCGACGGCGGTGCTTCGATCTGCGCGGGGGGATATAACCCGTTCGGCTACACCAATTCGCTGCGGCTTTCCGCGCAATGCCGGGCCTACGTCGAGGGGGACACATCCAACCGCACACGGACCGATCGGCGCGCGGTTGAGGCCTCGTTGCAAGGGTCGCTGATCGAGCTGCCCGCCGGCCCCGCCAAGGCAGCGGTCACGCTCGATTATCGCCGGGAGGGCTTTCGGTTCACACCCGACCCGCTGATCCGTCGCGGCGACATCAGCACGATCAGTCCCACCGAGCCGTCCGAGGGGTCGATTACGGTCAAGGAAATCTCGGCCGAAATCCTCGTGCCACTGCTTCGCGACATGACGCTCGCGAAGTCGCTCAACCTGACGCTCGGCTTGCGCTATTCCGATTACGACACCAGCGGCGGCATCACGACTTACAAGGCGGAAGGCGACTGGCGGCCGGTCGAGCCCGTGCTGATCCGTGGAGGGTACGAGCGCGCCGTGCGCGCACCCAACATCGCGGAGTTGTTCAGCACCTCGGTCGGCGGCGCGACCTTCTTGGGCGTTCCGCCGAATGCCGGCGATCCCTGCGATATCGCCTCCGCCGCGCGCAATGGACCTGCCGCCGCGCAAGTGCGCAGCCTGTGTATCGCCACGGGGGTCCCCGCCGGCATCATCGATGCCTACACGTTCCGTGTCAGCGGCCTGCCCGCTGTGGTTTCCGGCACGCGCAGTCTCACGCCGGAAAAGGCGGACACCTACACTGCCGGCGTCGTCATAACGCCGAAGTTCAATACACCCGCACTGCGCCGCGTGTCGCTCTCGGTCGATTATTACAACATTACGATCAAGGATGCGATTGGGCTGATCGACGGGCCGACCGTCGTCACCAAATGCTATAACCTCGATGGCTCCAACCCAGGCTACTCCGCCTCGAATTTCTTCTGCTCGCTGTTCGGCCGGGCGGCGAACGGATCGCCGGGCGTCCTGCGGCAGCCCTATCTGAACCTTGGCGGGTTCAAGACGGCGGGCATCGACGCTCAGCTCAACATCCTGTCCGACTTGGCGGACATGGGGCTCGGCGCGAATGCCGGCTCGCTCAACTTCACCACAACGATAAGTTACCTCGACAATTTCAAGATCCAGCAGCTTCCGGGAGCCGTGGTGCAGGATTTCGCCGGCACAATCGGCACCGGCAGTCAGCCTTATCCGCGTTGGAAAGCGGTGACCTCCCTGACCTATCAGTCCGATTCCTTCCTCGTCGGCGGGCGGTGGCGGTATACCGGCCGCTTCAAGGATGTGAGCACCGTCCTCTCGCCCAATTTTGTCGTTCCCGGCGTGGGTGCCTACAGCCTCTTCGACGTCTTCGTGGAGGTCGACGTCGCGAAGCGGTTCAAGCTTCGCGGCGGCATCAACAATGTCGGCGATCGGCTGGTGCCTATCATCGGCGGGACGACCCCGTCGGACGGCGGCGGTACGTTCGACGACGTCGGCCGGACATTTTTCGCGGGCGTGCAGGCGAAATTCTGAAACGTCGGAACGATCATCGCCACGGCAGCGAGCCATCGGACAGAAGAACCAGTGATCGTCGATCAGAAGGAGAGGGATGTGCGCCTAGAGAAAATTTCCGTCGCGGTTCTGGCCACGGGCGTGGCGCTGGGCGCGGTCGCCATCGGACTTGCGCCGGCGCGCGCCTTGCGCAGCGGGGATGACGCGCCGGTTGCCGGCGTGTCGTTGCCTGCCATGTCGGTCGCCCCGGCAATGACACCGCAAGTGGCGCAAGACCGTTGCGCCGCAATGGCCCAAACGGCGTTGAAGAACGTGCGCATCCAGAAAACCGAACTGATCGATGGCGGCGTCTTCCAACTGCCGGGCGGCGATGCCATGATGACGTCGCGCGGAGCCTCGACGACGGAGAGCGGGAAAGTCACCGATCTGCCGCCGTTCTGCAGGATCGTCGGGACGATCGAGAAGGAAATCAACTTCGAAGTATGGCTTCCGCTGGAATGGAACGGGAAGTTTCACGGCGTGGGCATTGGCGGCTTTGCCGGAACCATCACTTATGTCGGATCGCACAAGTCGCTTCCCGGTTTGAGCGACGCGCTGAAGCGCGGCTACGCCGCCGTCGCAACCGATACGGGACACGAGCTCGATCGGGGTGACCAATATGGCGCGGCATGGTCGTTCGGCCAGCCCGAGCGGGTCCGCAACTTCCTGCTCGAAGGCACGCACAAGGCGGCGGTGGTCGCCAAGCAGATCGTGTCGTCCTTCTATGGCAGGTCACCGACCTTCTCGACCTTCGCAGGTTGTTCGGGCGGTGGGCATCAGGCACTGCTCGAAGCGACGCGCTACCCTGAAGATTATGACGCGATCGTCGCGTTCGCCCCCACCAATCCCCAACTGGCGTGGGCTTTCCTCTTCAATGCGTCGCTAGCATCCCACCGAACGCCCGAGGCGATCCTTTCACCCAAAGACGTCCAGGTCACATGGGATGCGATCTTCAAAAAGTGCGATGCGAACGACGGGCTGACCGACAACTCGATAGAGGACCCCCGACGCTGCGACTTCAAACCGGCGCAACTTCTCTGCAAGCCCGGCCAGACAAGCGGATGCCTCACCGCGCCGCAAGTCAAGGGTCTTGAAGTCTATTACCGGCCGCTTCGCAATGCGAAGGGCGGAACCCATTTCCCAGGCCCGGGAGAGAATTACTTCGCTGGCCAGGCACCCGGGCGGGGCCCTTCGACGATCGTCCATTCCGGCGCGGAGGTGACGCCATTCGAGACGGGCTTCGGCCGCTTCTACACCCAGAAGCCGAATTGGGACTGGCGCTCGTTCACGCCACAACTGGTGGACAAGATCGTTGCGGCGACTCACGACACCGAATGGACGAGCAATTTCGACGCCTTCCGCAAGCGCGGCGGCAAGCTGCTGATCGTCCAGGGTTGGGCGGATTGGGGCATAACGCCGGAAACGACGATCGCTTTCTACAAGAAGGCCCTCGGTATCGAACTGGGGCGCAACGTGTCTTCCGCCACGCCCCCATACGATGCTTCGTCGTTCATGCGTCTGGTCATGGCACCGAACACGGACCATTGCTCCGTCGGACAATATGGCGGCAGCGACTTCGATGCGCTGACCGCAGTCGACAAGTGGCGCGATACGGGCGTGGCGCCGGCCCGGATCATCTCCGAACGGCTGATGGCCGGGAAAAAGGTCCGCACCCGTCCGCTCTGTCCGTTTCCGCAGGAGGCGATTTATAAGGGCACGGGCGACATTGACGACGCGCGGAACTTTGAATGCAAAGTCAGGACTATCGGAAGAACCACTCGCTAACTGTCAACATTGGGCGTAAACGCTAAGTTTGTGCGTCCAAATTCTTACTTCTGGTAAGACGGCATGGTTCCTCGAAGCGGTCATTCGTCTCCGATAAGGCCAAAGCGGGGGTAGCGAGCGAGCAAGCGCGTAATGTTGGCGTTGTCTGTCGTACCATCCACGCTATGCTCTTTTAAGCGGCGCAAAGCTTACCGGCCTGCTCCTTCAAACCCCCGCCAGTTCCACCTCTTCCCCCGCAGCCACGCCGCCTAGCGCCCTGCGCACCCGAGCCGAGGCCGCATCGCCGCCGGAGAAATTGACCAGTTTCACCTCATTGCGCAGCAACACTTTCTGGGCTTCCTCGATCATCGGCTTGTCTTCCATGCCGAAGGCCATGGCGCCGGTTTCACGATCGCTGCCGTCACCTGATCGTCGTCGATCGCGAAATTGCGCGCGAAGGCCCAGAAATAATGGCTGTTGGTCTCATCCTCCAGCGTCAGGATATGGGCGCTCGGCAGATGCCATCCCTCGGAGTGGTCGGCGCCCGGCGGGATGATGCCGAGATCGAGGAAGAGCTTGCTCACCGCCCGCCATGTCATGCACGCGAACTGGTCGACACGCTCGCTCTTCATCCAGATCGTCGCGAAGACCGGCGAGGGTGGCAGATCGGGCACCCAATAATCACTGCTGATCCCGCCGTCCTTCTTCGTCACCTTATCCGGAGACCTCGGAGGACCATGCGCCCGCATGCCAGGCGTTCATGATAAGCGTCATGCCGTCCGCTCCTCTCGGCTGTCCCCGGCAAGCGCTGGCTGTCAGTATTTCACGCTCAGTTGTAGGGCGATGGTCCTGCCCCGCTCCGAGATCGCGTTCTGGTTGCCCGCGGGCAGGAACGGCGTCGGAAAAGCGAAGGCAATGCTGTTGGCGTTGGTCAGGTTGCGGCCGATCAGACGCAGCTCATATTTGTCCGATTGGTCCGCGAGCGCCACGCCGAGATTATAAGTGACGAAGGACTTGCCCGGCGGCGAAGTCGCGGGGTCCTGTTGATAATAGCGCTTCGAGCGCCAGTCTATCGAGCCGTCCAGCTTGAAACGCAGGGCCGGGCTGAGCGACGTGTCGACGTTGAAGCCGCCGGTTCCGGTCCATTTCGGAGCGAGCGGAATGGGCGCGCCGGTGTGGCGATCTTTCGCATCGGCGTAGGTGTTGTTGAGGAACAGCCGCAGCCACGGAACCGGATACCAGTAGGACGCAAGCTCGAAGCCCCGGCTGCGCAGGTCGGTATTGACGACGATGAACTGGATGCCGGTGAAGGACACCACCTGGAAGCCGTCCACATTGGTATTGAACGCCGACAGGTTGAAGACCCACTTGCGCGCCGGATCCGACAGTTTCACGCCGACTTCGCTGGTGCGCGAGATTTCCTTGCCATATTCCGCCTTATCCAGCTCGGTCACTGACTGGGCGAAGCCGCCGCCCTTCGTGCCCTTGCCATAGGAGGCATAGACGAGGGCGTTCGGCGTGATCTGATATTCCAGACCCGCCGAATAGTCGAAATTGCTCTCGCTCCGCGCCATGGAGAAGGGCGCATAGGGCGGGAAGACCGCCAAGCTGAAGAATCCGGGGACCAGAACCCGCCGCCCCAGATCGACATCCTTCTCCTCATGGGTGAAGCGGGCGCTCGCGGTCGCCTTCAGACGATCGGTTATGCGGTAGCTGACCTGGCCGAAGCCCGAATAATCGGTCGTAACCTGATAGAAATCGGTCGCTTCCGACCCGGCGAACGGCGAGCCCGGCACCGGCTCGAACGGATAATTGGCGGTATAGACGGTGGTGTTGTTCAGCGTGCCGCGCAGGTAAAGACCGCCGAACAGATATTCCAGCCGCTGGCCGGACGGCGAGACGAGGCGGATTTCCTGGCTGAACTGGTGGCCGCTCTCATCCATGCGCTCCCGCGCGAAGTCGCTCGGCAGATAGTCGATATCCGCCAGCGCGGTGTCCGCATAATCGGAATAGCCGGTGATGCTGGTGAGGGTATGCTCGCCCAGCCCGATATTGGCGGTCAGCGTATATTTGTCGACGCGCAGGCGCTCTTTCTGCTCGCCGCCGCTGAACGGGGTGCTGGATTCGGAGACACGATCGAGCTTCGTCTCGATGACGCCAGGATAGCCCGCAAAGGCGGCCAGCATCTCGGGCGTGCCGTCGGTCTGCACGAATTCGGCGGGGGTGCCGTAATTCTTGCCGAAGAAATGCTGGGCGACGCCGGTGACATCGATCTTGCTCGTGGGTTGCCAGACGACGACCGCGCGGATGGAATCATTGTCGGACTGCGTCGCGTCCTTGTCGATGATGATGTTCCTGACCCAGCCAGCCGACTTCTCGGTCAGCCCCGAAACGCGGACCTTCAGCGTGTCGGAGAGGGGCAGATCGACACCGGCGGAGAGGCGCCGGCTCCCATATTCGAATTCATAGGAAGCGATGCCGTCCGCCTCCAGGCTGTTGCCCGGCTTGCGGGTGATGAGGTTGACGGCGCCAAGGCTGGTATTCTTGCCGAGCAGCGCCGCCTGCGTGCCGCTGATGACCTCGATGCGCTGGATATCGAATACGGAGGCCGAGAATTCGCGGCTGCGCGGCGCATAGACGCCGTCGACGAACAGGCTGACCGAGCTGTCGAACGAGGGCACGCCCGCATTGGTACCCAGGCCGCGCAACGTGATGCCGATCTGGCTCTCATTGGGCGCGCGCGTGATGTTGACACCCGGCGCGACCGAAGCGAGGTCCAGCAGCGAGGCGGAACCCGACTTGCTGAGTGCGTCGGGAGAAACAACCTGAATGGAAAGCGGAATATTCTGAACCGTCTCGGTTCTCTTGCGTGCGGTGACGACGATGTCGCCCTTCACGACCGAATCACCAGTGCCATCCTGGGCCCATGCAGGCGCGGCCAGAGCCAAAGCAATCCAGGACACGGAAACCAGACGCAACCCTTTCATATACGATCCTCCCCATAATGCCGGGCTGTTTGCGCCCGATCGGTAAGGAACTGGTCTCAAAATTCACCTTGAACGTCAAGATGACAAATTCATTCATTTCAAACTGCACGACTCTCCGCCTTGAATGCGTTCAGGAGGGCGGCGGGTCGGACACCGGAAACGCATGCGCCCTTCGCTCCCGATTGCGAACGATAAGAAAAAAGCCCCATATGGGCGCTATAAACCGCTCAAATACTGACTTTTCGAAAAGAAGCCCCCGCCGCAATCAAAGGATCGGCGTCACAGCGCAGGCTTCCGATAAGAACGCCCGGGTTGCGTTTTCGAAACCGGATACGCTATCAACATGACAAATTGTCATTTCGTGGAGTCACTCCTCATGGACAGCCCGGCCAAGGCGACCCGGATACGCAAATCCCCGGCTCCAAAGACTGCCCCCATACAGGTGCGGATGCCGGGCGAGGATCATCGCACGCGGGTGGGTAGGGAAAGGCGCGAGCGCATGCGCCGCCATCTGCTGCAGGCCGTCACTAGCGTCTGCTCCGGCCGCAAGATCACCGGACCCGCCGTTATCGAGGATGTGGTGCAATACGCCAATGTATCGCGTGGCACCTTCTATAAATATTTCGATTCACTGGAAGAAGCCATTTCGCAGCTCGCCTTTGAAATGGTCGATGAGATGGTGATATCGTCCTCGGAATATTATGGACGCCTGACCGATCCCGTCCAGCGCACCGCGACCGGCTTTCAGGCTTATCTCGCCCGATCGATCATAGATCGCGACTGGGGCGGTTTCGTCACGCATCTCGACCTGTTCAGTAAGGACGATGTGCGCATCCTCAACAATATCCGGCACGATATCGAGACAGGCATCAAAACGGGCGATTATTTCGTGCGCTCGGTCGATGTCGCCGTTGACCTGGTCATCGGCGCGACGATCGAGGCGATTCGCAGGATCGTCGCCGACAATCGCGGCGTGGACTATATGACCGCCATGACCGAACTGGTGCTGAACGCCCTTGGCGTGTCGCATTCAAAGGCGGAAAAGGTGGTCCGGCAAGCCTATGACAGGCTGCGCGAGCTTGGCCCCGGGAGCTTGCCCTGGTGGCGCCCGCTCGAATAGGAATCGCGCTTTTCCGCCCTTCCGGCGGTGCCCGCAAATGCGCATTGACTTGAATTGCCGCATGATGTCAAAGTGACACAATAGTCGATAATGAGAACGAGCGAGTGGATGCATGTCCTCACATTTTGACGTGGTGCTTGTGGGTTATGGCCCGACGGCGCAGCTTCTCGCGGTCGCGCTCGGGCGGCAAGGCCGGTCGGTGGCCGTGGTCGAGCGCTGGGAGGAACGCTATCCCCTCCCTCGCGCCGTCCATATCGATCATGAGATTTTCCGCATCATCGCCGCGCAGGGCCTCGACGCGCCGCTCTCCGCCATCTGCCACGGCGCCGCGAAATATCAGTGGTTCAACGCTGATTGGGAAGAGCTGCTCGTCATCGACTTGAGCGCACCGCCCGTTTCCGGCGGGCTGTCCGCCAACTACATCAACCAGCCCCTGCTGGAGGAAGTGCTCGACACTGGCGTGCGCGCGCAACCGGGGGTGCGGCTCTTCCTCGGGCGCGAGGCCATTTCGGTGGGGCAGAACGAGCAGGGCGCATGGGTCGAGGCGAAGCACGTCGCGACAGGGGAGACGGAGCGCTTCACCGGCCGCTATGTGATCGGTTGCGATGGCGCCAACAGCCTCGTGCGCAATTATATCTCCGGCGGGGTCGAGGATCTTGGTTTTCAGGAACATTGGCTGGTCGTCGATGTCCTCCTGAAGGACGGCGTGACCGTGGAGGGCCTCGGGCTCCCCGAAAGCGGCCAATATTGCAATCCCGAGCGGCCCACCACCATCGTCCCCGCCGGGATCGACAAGGATGGCCGCCTGTTCCGGCGCTGGGAATTCATGAAGCTGCCCGGCGAAGCGATCGAGGATCTCGAAAGCGAGGCAAAGGTCTGGGAATTGCTCGACCGCTGGGCCCGGCCGGATCAAGTCGAGCTGGTGCGGCACAGGACCTATAATTTCCGGTCGCTGATTTCCAACCAGTGGCGCGACCGGCGCGTCATGATCGCCGGCGACGCCGCCCATCTGACGCCGCCCTTCCTCGGGCAGGGGCTGTGCTCGGGCATCCGCGATTCCTGGAACCTCGCATGGCGGCTGGCGCTGGCGCTCGACGACAATGCGACGGACGCGATTTTCGAGGATTATACGCGGGAACGCTATCCGCATGTGCGGCAGATGATCGAGATGGCGGTCTATCTGGGCGAGGTCATCTGCCTCGCCGACCCGGCCGAGGCGGCGAAGCGCGATGCCGCCTTCGCCAGCGGCGCCTATCCGCCCTTTCCGGATTATCCCTGCCTCACCACCGGCCTGTTGCACCGGCTTGACGACGGCAGGCTCCAGCCGGGCGCCGGCCTGCTCGGCCCGCATGCGATCATCGAGCGCGACGGCAAGGCGGCGCGCATGGATTCGGTGTTCGGGCCGGGCTTCCTGCTGGTGCTGCGCGGGCTGGACCCCGCCGCGATCCCCGCGCGGGCGCAGGACATACTGAACCGGATCGGCGGCCAGATCCTGCTGCTCGGCGAAGAGGCGGGCGCATGGCGCGATTGCGAGGGCCGCATAACCGGCTTCCTCGATCGGCGGGACTGGTCGGCGATGGTCGTCCGTCCGGATTTCTATGTCTATGGCGGCGCGGCGTCGGGAGAGGAACTAGGCGCGCTGCTGGAGGATTTCGCAAACGATCTCGCCGATGCCGGGCTGGCGGTGCCCGACATGGCATAGGAAAAGCGCGCCACCGCCGCCGGAGCATATCGCTTTTCCGCAGGGGCCAGTGACAATCGAACCGGACGAAGGACCGCGCGGCGCGACATGCTTTCGCTCGCCCGGAAAACAGGACTGATGAAGGAGAGGCTGACATGGCCATGACCGATGCCCCCACCTTGCAGAAAGCACCCGTCTATGAAGGCGATTTCTGGAGCGATGAGGTTATTCTCAACCCCTATCCCGCCTATCGCGAATTGCGCGCGCTGGGGCCCGTTATCTGGATGGAGCGGCACAATACGTTCGCCCTTACCCATCATGCCAGCGTGAAGAACGGCCTGCTCAACGCGGCGGTCTATTCCTCCGCCCATGGCACGACGATGAACGAGCCGACCAACGCCGCCGCCAAGGGCACGATGCTCAACAGCGACGATCCGGAGCATCTGGCGAGGCGGCGGCTGTTCCAGAAGCCGCTGATGCCCAAGGCGCTTGTCGAGCTGAAGGACCGGCTCGCCCAGCTTGCCAACGGGCGCGTGGAGGAACTGGTCGCAAAGGGCAGCTTCGACGCGGTCAAGGACCTCGCGCATTTCCTGCCGTTGTCGATCGTCGTCGAGCTGGTCGGGCTCGATGCGGAAGGCCGCGAGCATATGCTCGATTGGGCCGCGGCGATCTTCAACGCCTTCGGCCCGATCGACAAACCGCGCACGCGCGAAGGCATGCAGGTCACGCAATATGTCGTCGACTATGTGATGAACCGGCTCGAACGCCGCAATCTAGTGCCGACCGGCTGGGGCGAAGCGCTGTTCGCTGCGCATGACCGTGGCGAGATCAGCGAGTTGACCGCGCGCATGATGCTGATCGATTATCTCTCCCCCGCGCTCGACACCACCATCAACGCGACCAGCGCCGCCATAGAGCTGTTCGCGAAGAACCCGGAGCAGTGGGACATATTGCGCGCCGATCCCTTGCTGATCCCCCATGCGATCGACGAGGTGATCCGCCTCGAATCGCCGATCCGCGCCTTCTCGCGGCTGACGCTGACCGATCATGAGGAATGCGGTGTCGCCATCCCTGAAAATTCGCGCGTGCTGATGCTCTACGCTTGCGCCAACCGGGACGAGGCCCGCTTCGAGGACGCGGAGCGTTTCGACATCACACGCAAGCCAGGCGATCATCTCGGCTTCGGCATGGGGACGCATCTTTGCGCGGGCAAGCATCTCGCCAGGCTGGAAATCTCGCTCATCGTCGAAGCGCTACTGAAGCATGTGGCGAAGTTCGAAGTGATCGAGGCGGAGCGCCGCCCGCACAACACGCTGCGCGGCCTCCACCGGCTCGACGTGCGGATTGAGCGGCTGAATGCCTGAGCCGCGCTTCCTTTTCCGGCGAGGACGCCTACGCCAAGGCGGAGTTGTCTCCGTTCACTGGTAAACCGGCTCCACTCATCGGCATCAAGCGGCTTGCGGCCGAGGCACTCGGCCGGTTCGGCAAGACTGTCGAAGCATCCAGGTTCGAGCAGGCCTACAACAGCGGTCGCTCGACGCAGGTTCCCACCGGACGCACCTTAGCCGTGAAGGACAGAGTTTGTCGTCGCATAGGATATGATGGCAACTATGTCGTTCTGGAACGGACCTGACGGATACACATCAGGCCGCGTCGCCGGTGCGCTTGCTGTCGATGAAGCTTTCGTCGAGACCGTTCTCTGTGTGGGAGTTCGCATTGGTGCATCGTGGGTAGCGTGCCGTTGCGACCCTGGACTATCCGGCGATCCGGCTGAGCGAGGACGTGCTGCGGCAGGGTGAGGCCAGCGTGCTGCTGAATCAAGGCGGGATCAATGCCGGGACCACCCGCGCTGAAGGGATTCGGAAGGCTTAGCTCCCCGGCTGGGGAATGCATCCCCTCGAAACATTCTATTCCGGTCAGCGAAAACAGCGCGCCGACCTCTCCAAAGAAAATGGACGACGGGTGGACGATGCCACGAAAATGGAACAGAAAGGAGTTGCGGCCCTTCCCGTAAACAGATGATTTTACTGGAAAAAATGGAGCGGGCGAAGGGATTCGAACCCTCGACCCCAACCTTGGCAAAATTGCGTACAAACTATCCCAATTGAGGATAGCCAGAAAATGACATTTTGTCAAGATACTTCAAAGGGATAGATGCATCCAACTCTATCGTAGCCCGCCGCAGCCTCAGCAAGGTTGGCGTATACAATTTAAGGGGCCGCCGGCAACGGTCGGGAAAACTTTTTGCCCCCTTAGATGATCTCCCGCCGGCGCATCCGCGGTCCATTTATTAAAGCTCGGAAGAATCGTTTTGAGGATCGTTATTCCGCTCTTTGATCATCAAAGTAGCGGAATAACGCTTGCATTTTGTTCAACCTCATAGTATCGGAATATCGCACATCTATGCTTTGATGATCGGAATTCCGTATGCCAGAATCGGTCTTCAACATGCTGGGCTCTCAGCTCCGCGCGGCACGGATGCAGCGCGGACTAAGCCAACCTGCGCTGGCTGCGCGGCTCGGCCGCAATCGGGCTCGCATCTCGGAACTGGAGCGCGATCTCGCAAACGATCGCTGGGGCCGCGACAGACTCACGCTGTTCGCAGAGATTTGTGACGCACTCGACCTTGTCCCCATCCTGACACCTCGTTCGCGTGCTGCGGAAATCCGTGCGCTGGTCGGGGGAAGGGATCAAAGCACGCCGCGCGCCCATCCGGCACGCACCGCATATGATGAGCTCTTCGTCGATCTCGGAGAGGACGAAGGAGGAGAGGCCTGATGGCCAAGGTTCCAGCCATCCTCGGCGTTCATCTGCTGGACGAGGCGCGCGGTCCCGTGCGGGTGGGTACGTTGGCTCGGGATGCCGATGGCGGGGTCGCCTTCGCGGTCGCCGAATCCTACCTCCGTGACCCCGCCAGGCCGATCCTGAGCCTCGGTTGGTACGATCCCGACAGCGAGGACGGTACACGTGACCGGCTGGCGGCCCGGCGGGACAAGATCGGCCTGCATGGCTCGCTGCCGCCCTGGTTCTCGGGGTTGCTACCCGAAGGCGCGCTCCGCGAACTCGTCCTCAGCGAAATGGGGCCTGGTGACCATGACCAGTTCGACGTGCTGACCCGGCTCGGCGCCGACCTTCCCGGTGCGGTGCTGGTCGTCCCGGAAACGGGTATCCCGCCCTCCGCGGGACCTGTCACGCTGGAGACCATCGCAGGTTTCCAGGCGCCCCTTCCCGACGGAACAGTCAAATTCTCGCTGGCGGGCATCCAGCTCAAATTCACCGCCAACCCCGATGGTGACCGCCTGACCGTTCCGGGGCGTGGCGCCACAGGCCGCTGCATCATCAAGGCGCCGAGCGATCGCTTCCCCGGTCTGCCTGAAGCCGAATATGGCGCGATGCGTCTCGCCGAGATGATCGGCGTCAGAACCGCGCCCTGTCGTCTTGTCCCGCGAGACGCCATCGCGGGCATACCGCCGGAACTTCTCGCTCATGGCGGGAACGTCCTGGCCGTCGATCGTTTCGATCGCACGGCCGAGGGCCAGCGCATTCACATCGAGGATGCCGGCCAGATCGTCGGCGCGGTTGGCGACCGAAAATATACGATGGCCACCACCGAGACGGTCATCAACATGATCCGCCGCTTCAGCACGGATCGCCGCGACGACATATTGGAAGCGGTGCGGCGGATCGTCGCGGACGTGCTGCTCGGGAATGGCGACAACCACCTCAAGAACTGGTCGTTCATCTTTCCAGAGCCCGGACAGGTCCGCCTGTCACCAGCTTATGACATCGTGCCGACCTTCCTCTTTATCCCGGGCGACAGGATGGCGCTGCGTTTCGTGGGGACGCACCAGTTCGAGATCGTCAACCTGCATCGGTTCGAACGGGTGGCGAGCTTCGTCCAGGTCGATCCCAAATGGATCGCGCGCGAAGTCAAAGCTACCGTGCAGCGGGCCCTGGATCTCTGGCCGATGGCCGCGCCGGAACTGTTGGGTGAGGAGCGCGGCAATCGGATCATCGAACGGCTATCGACGCTGCAACTCGTCCGTGAAACCAGAGCATAAGTCCGCTCATGCCGCCTCCCAAACCTGATTGAGCACCTGCGCGGCCAACGCCGCTTTGTCCTGCGGAAGGAAGCGGGCATAATGTCTCGCAACCACATCGGGTGTGTCCTGAATGGCATAGCTTGCCTGCTCATAGGAGCCGGTCTTTTTCAGGGTATGCGTCGCGAGCACGTCTCGAACACTGTGCGGACCGTGAGGTAAAAGCCCCTTGATAGCCCCCCGCCCCGTATAGGGATTATAGATTCCGTATCGTTGGATAATCAGGCGCCAGGCTTCGTAGAAGCTGTTCTGGTCATAGGCGGCTTCTCTGCTGGTCCGTTTCACGGTCTTCACGAAAAATGTGCCGGGGTCGGCAAAACCGCCAAGCAGTATCGATCGATCCCGGCGGATGTAGGTTTCGATATAACCGTAGAGCCCCTCCAGATCGGGAAGGCGGAACTGGAAGGGACGTCTGGCAAAGAAGGACGAGCCGGCGTTCTTGAACGCTACGGCCGGGATGAACACCTCCCATATGCCTTCACGCTCAAGCCAGCGCAGTTCTCCGCATTTCCGAAGCTCCAACTGGCGCTCCGGCGTCGGCGGATGGCCCGGAAGACACAACAGAAGCTGCCGCAGATTCTTCTGACGCAATCCGAGGTGAAGACCCAGACGCAGCATCAATATCGATCGGACGGCTTCGGCCGCCGCCAACGGGTAGCGATCCGCGTCGGGCATCAAGCGAATGATCTCCTGAACGATGAGACGATATTCTCCGAGCGGACTCTCCGCTTCGAGGATTGGCAAGATCGGTTCGAAAGGATCGCGATGGACGCGGGCGACTCTTCGGATTTCGCCCGCGCGAGCAAAGCCGTATCGATAGAAAGCATCGCAAGCTCCGTCCCAGTCAGCCTGCACGGCGGCGATATCGGTTGGCGTGATCAGACCGGGGATGGGACGGACACGGTCGGCAAGCTCGGAATGCTGACGTAACCAGCCCGTTCCTGCGCCGGTCAGCGCCAGGCCAAGTTGCAGCATATTGGCTTCCCAGGCGGTGAAGAAGCCGCGGCGGCGCTCCCGCCATTGGAAATACCAGTCCCAGACCGCAGGAAAAATCAACAAGCCCATGGCCAGGCTCGCGCGTGGCACACCTGCGCCCGCGACCGGGGAAGACGGCGATGACGCCAGCGCGCCGAACAACAGTCCGAGATATTCGACCTGCTGCATGGCCGTCTGCTCGTTCCAAACGCCGCTGCGCAGATATCCTATCTCCGTAAGCGTGGCGGTCTTGAAGCCGACAAATCGGGCGACTTCTTTTGCAAGGCCTGCGGGTGCGTCCTTGCTCGCCGCGACCAGTTCGCACTCGACGTCGTCCAGCGGGTTGCGATCTTCATCGTCAGGCTTGTGGACCAACGATGGCTTTCGGCCCGTAAGTTCGGGAAAGCGCAGTGCGTATCGCTGTTTGAGCGCCTGAGCCTGAAACCGGCGGTACTCGGTTGAGCCGGCTATGATGACACGCCGAATCCATGCCACGATCTCGGCACGCTCGGTCGGAGACCGCCTGTCGAAATCATCCGGCAAATGCCAGGCAAGCCGCCGTCGCTCGGATGGTGAAACATCCTCAAGCTTCCGATGACCGCGCGCCGCATGCGCGCGATTGGGAAGCTTTGCTCGAAAATAACCGGCCGGCAGTTGATAACGCCGTTCGATCCGAGTCAGCATATCCAGGCCTGGCAAGCGTGCGGGGTGTTTTCAGACCCGCGGCCCATCGGGCGATTGTCTTCCGGTCGGTGCGATCTTCCGGCTCGGAGATTGCCTTGAGCAGTCGGCCGGCGGTTTCTCCATGTCGCGCCATGTGCAGCGTGAGCGCCTCGTGGAAGGTGGCAGGGTCTTTCCACGACAGAGATCGCGGCTTGGGGAACTCGACGATTGGAAGAGGTTTGCGACCGGGCTTGGATGGCTGGACTTGGGATTCTCTAATTGCCTTCTTTCGTAAAGGCTTACGCGTAAAACTCATATAACTGAAATCGGCCTCTCTTGAATCGGGCCGAGCGCTTAACAGGGTGGGCTTCGTTGCAGAACCATAAGAAGCGGGGAAGAGGATCAGCCTAAAATTCTTCCCGATCGGGAAGATTGGACTTGTGAGGCATGCCGCTCCGATCAAATCATCCCGATCGGTAAGAATCCCTCTTGCAAATCCACCTCGCTTATATGATCTTCCCGATCGGTAAGAAGCATGGTTCGATCGGCAGAAGAATTCGGCGCGGCGGTTACGCAGGCACGCAAGACTCTGGGGTTGACCCAGCGCGAGCTGGCGCTTGCCATCAACAGCGGCGAACGTTTCATTGTCGACCTTGAGGCGGGCAAGCCCACGGCGCAGCTTGGGAAGGCCCTGGCTGCCGCCCACGCTGTCGGGCTGCATCTGACGCTGGGCTGATCGATGCTGCTGCCTGTCCACTATTGCGATCGACCCGTCGCGACGATTCTGGCTGATGCTGATGACGTGCGCCTCAGCTACGACGCGAACTGGCTGACCGCACCCGATCGCTTTCCGATCTCGCTCACCATGCCGCTTGGCGATGCGCATTATGACGCCGCCACGATCCTGCCCTGGCTGATGAATCTGCTGCCCGAAGGCGAACCCCTGCGGGCAATGACACGTGCGCTGGGTGTCTCGGTGGAAGACGTGCTCGGCCTTATCATGGAGATTGGTAGCGATCTTGCCGGCGCGCTCTCCATCGGCTCCGCGGAACAGCAGGGATCGCCTGCCTATCGCGTCATTCCGGATGCCGCCGCGCTGGAACGCATCATTACCGACCTGCCGGCGCGCCCCTTTCTCGTCGGCGAAGACGGTGTCTCGATGAGCCTGGCCGGAGCGCAGGACAAGCTGCCGGTTGCTTTGCGCGGGGATCGGCTGGCTATTCCGGTCAATGGCGCGCCCTCCACACACATATTGAAGCCCGACAATCGTCGTCTGCCCGATAGCGTTCAGAATGAAGCGCTGTGCATGGTTCTCGCGCGCCGCATCGGATTACCGACCGCGCCTGTCACCACGGGCAGGGCCGGCGAGCGCTCCTATCTGCTGGTGACGCGCTATGATCGTGAGATCGGCGAATATGACGCCCGTCGCATCCATCAGGAAGATTTCTGTCAGGCCCTGGGCCGGGTGCCCGCGGCCAAATATGAGCTCAACCGGACTGGACGACATGGGCCATCGGTGGCGGATATGTTCGCACTGCTACGCCAGCACATGACCGCCCGCGATATCACCCGGCTTCTCGATGCCGTGATTTTCAACATTGCGATCGGCAATGTGGATTCGCACGCCAAGAATTATTCCATTCTTCTGCCTGCTGAAGGCCCGAGCCTCGCACCGCTTTATGATCTGATGTCCGGCCTGGCCTGGGACGGGATCACGCAAAACCACGCCCAGGCCATCGGTGGCCAGCGCCGCGGACGGCATATTTATGGACGCCATTGGCAGCGCATGGCTGGCGCCTGCGGCCTCGCCGCAAAAGCTACGGTTCGCCGCGTTGGCGATGTCACGAAACGGCTGCTCCGTGAGTTGCCCGCCGCGACCGAAGAGGTCGCAAACATGCCAGCAGGATCCGGGTTCATGCTCGGCACTTTCTCGCACGCAATCGAAGAACGCATCCGCGAAGTTCAGTTGCATGCACAGCAGGAAGGCGATGATGATCAGTCAGGCGATGCAAGCGCGGCTATTGGCGATTCTGCTTACTGATCCAGATCGCACGACAATCATACGAATGTCCACAATGTCGGACGATCCGGAACGGCGGCTTCGTAGATCAGAAGACGGGACGGCAGACATTCGATTGCGTCGGTGTCGACGTCAGGAACCGACCAACACACACCGTTCCGATGCAATGCGGGAATGTCCGCTCACGCCGGAACCGGCCAATCTCAACGCTGATAGCAGCTGGGCAGCAACGCGCCCAAATATCGGACGTTCAGCCTGCCTCCGCACCCGCCCGGAACCTGCCATTCGTTCATACGGCCGAGATCGCCGTAGGTACGACGGCCAATGGGACAAAGTGGCGGATGAGGTTGGGCAGCTCAAACGTTCGACCCTCCCAAGATCAGCCATTCAAACTGCCTCGGGGCGCGTCTGATAACTGTCATATACTCCGGGCGGCCCTTATCACTCCGCGGGTTCGCGCGGTGCTGCCAGTTCTGACTCGGGTTGCATTTTCGCATAGTTCAAGGACCAGCGGAGCAGCAGCCTCCCGCCACAGTCGCAGGGAATGGTGCCCCACTCGTGCCTGGCCATTTTCTCGATAGAGGCGGAGGTCACAAAGTGCGTCCTTCCGCACAAGCATTCCAGGTCGCGCCCCCGTCTGGCGAACTCATATTCGCCTTCGCTGATCTCGACATACCATGTCTCGGCGCATTCCGGATTAATGCAGCTGACGATCTTGCCCTCTGGGAGGCATTGCATCCGGCGTTTGTTGGTCGCGCCGCACAGGCACTCGAACTTGACCTCTTTACCAAGCCCCGTGGAGATCATCGTGCCGGTTGCGATGCGCTCGATCTCGGCTAGCGCCACTTCGACCTGCTTTCTGATTTTGGTGGCGTCACCATATTGCTTGACCTGATCCGCCTTGTTGACCGGCAAGTTGGCATGCAGCGCCACGTTGGAGAGGGCGTTCCAGAGCTTCTGGACATAATTCGCCTTGAAGCCGACCTGGGTGCCGATCTTGATATATTCCTGCGCCTCGTAGTCTTCCCGTGTCGGCTCGAGGCCACTAGGCAATGGATGGCGGCTCATCGAGAGCGTGTAGGTGTCAGCCACATGGGGATCGACGCCCTCGGTAAGTATCTTGATCACCCGAGCCGGCTGCCATCGGATCTCGTCATGCGAGATATAGTCATGCATGGCGCGCAGCCGTTCATAACAGATCCGCTCCAGGGCGAGCCTGCACTCCAGCGCAGCATAGGTCAGGTTGCGCGGGGAACCTTCTTCAAGTTGTGCTCGGATGGTGGCGATGCTGTCACTCAGGTCGATCATTTAGCTCCAATAGCACGGACGATCGGCGGAAGAATCAACTCGTCGGAAAAGAAGCGGTTCTGGAGAACATCGACGAGGCCGTCCTCCATTCGATTCTCGGGCTGAATAGCTTGGAATAGGACGGGAACAAGGTGCCCCGTCGGTGGGTGCGGAGGATGAGTTCCAAATTCTCACGCGAATCCCCATCTCGGGCGCGAAGGAGGAGGAAATGGCCGAAGTCTTTGCGCCGCACGATCCCGACCGATGCTGTCTGTGCGGCTCGGCGCAGGACCTGACGGGCGAGCACAAGGTGAAGGCGTCGACGATCAGGTCGCTGTTCTCGGGCGAGCCGATGATGATCGGCACGTTCGACGAAGGGGCGCGTCCTCGTCGGGCGCAGAGCTCCAAGTCTAAGGCTTTCCACTTCCAGTCGAGGGTCTGCGCCGCCTGCAACTCGACGAGGACGCAGGACGCAGACGTCGAGTTCGCGCGCTTCGACGAGGCAGCGCGGGAGTTGCTCGCGCAGGGCGCCGATCCCGCAACCGCGTTCGATGATCCGCGCTACGCCCTGGGGAGCGCGCCTTACCTGAACGTCTTCCGGTATCTGGCGAAGGTTCTGGCCTGCCACATCGCGGAAGTGGGCGGTCCGCGCTTCACGGCTCTTGTGGACTTCGCGATCGGGCGCAGCGACGCGAACCCCGTGAGCGTCCGCATGGGGGCGGACGGCCGGTTCCAGTTCTGGTTCGACCACACCGGCGATCCGGAGTTTGCCGGGCACGGCGGCCTCGGCGCCACGTTCTCGAAGCGCACCGGGCTGGCGAACGGCTTCGCGTCCTCGTTGACGCATGGGGCGCTCCGATACGAGTTCGGGATCAGCTTCAACTGGATGATCGGCCTCCTCCTGCGCCTCCAGCACCCCACCTTCCACCAGCGTCTCGCCGAAGTCCGTCGCGATGCGCTTGCCGCTGCCGACAGCGCGTCCGAGGCCGCCTGACCCGGACGCATGGGCTAATTGTGGCTCACGCTGCCCATCGCGTAGCCCGAGCCGAACGACCCGCGCGCGGCATCGGCGGCGTCGGCCGACTTCATGAAGAGGTCCAGATTGAGCGGGTGGCGGTGGATCTCTTCCGAGAACTTCGCGTCGGCGGCGGCCTCCGCCTCGATCGAGGCGGTGATCTCGGCCAGCTTTTCGTAGTAGACCGCACGCATTAGGTTCAACGCGGTCTCGATCTGCTGACGGGCGCGCCGCACGAGGTTTCGATCCACGGTCTGCCGCCTGGTCACCACGCCGACCTTCGCTTCCGCCCCGCTGAACTGGAGGATGACGAGCTCGGCCTGCCATTCGCCGCCGTAGCTTCCGCCGGAGCCGAAATGGGCGATCGCGCTGTCGCGCAGATCGCTCAGCTCCTTGTGGACGATCTTCTCCTCGTCGCCGAAGCGGGTTCGCAGATCGAAGCCGCCTCGTTCCTTCGACTCTGTCTTGGTCGCACGGACGTAGAGCACGAGCGCGTTGTTGAGCAGCGCCGACTCGGTGATGAGCTTGCGGTGGTCGTCGGGATCGGCCGGAACGGTCAGCTCCGCCTCCAGCGCATCGATGCTCTCCATCGCCATCACGAGATCGGTCGACAGCGAATGGAGGTCGCGCGCGCGCCGGATCTGGTTCGCAAGCGGGATGAGCCGCTTCTCGGCGAAGAAGCGGTCGGCGAAGGCGGAGAGGTTGTAGGTCGGGTCCGGTGCGGTCATCGCTGGAATTTAGGAGCGGGCGGGCGCACTTCAAACACATAGGGCTGGCACGGCGGAGGGATCGGGAGATGGGCATGGCGGACCGCGAGGATAGGGCTACGGAGTTCGCGCGGTGGGATAGCTTTTCGCGCTTCGCGCGGCACGTCCGCTTCACCGGTCGATACGTCTGGGGCGACGAGGAAAGGGCCTTCCTGGAAACGGTGCTCGCAACGATCCACGACCGGGACGTGCATTTCAAGGAGGGGCGGACCTTCTACCGCGCCCAGCTCGGCGTCGATTTCCTCGATCAGAAGGACGAGGACGGCAACTGGACGGGCGAGGAGATCGTGGGATTCGGAGCCAAGCGGATGAAGCCTTTAACCGACCGCGTCCGCGAGGGAAGAGCGAACCCTATCGGCATACCGGCGCTCTACGTGGGCACGACCATCGAGACGGCGATATCGGAGGTGAGGCCCTGGATCGGTGCGGACGTCTCGCTCGCCTGGTGCCGGCTGGTGAAGCCCATGCGGACGCTCGACCTTACGCAGGGCCATGGCAGGACTTCGTTCGCCGGACCGGTGTTCCAGCATGTCATGGGCGGCCCGGACTTGACGCCGGCCGAAAAGGAGGAGGCCGTCTGGATCGACATCGACAACGCGTTTTCGGAGCCAGTCACTTCGACCGACGACCGCGCCGACTACGCGCCGACCCAGATATTGGCCGAGCTGTTCCGGAGCGCGGGATACGACGCGATCGGCTACAAGAGCCATTTCGGCGACGCCGGAGAGAAGCGTGGCTTCAACATAGCGATCTTCGATCCCGACGCCGTCGAGATCGTCGCCTGCGCGCCCTACCGAGTGGAGTCCATCAAGGTCGAGGCCAAGCAGAACGGGAACGCCTGGTCCAAGGCCAGCGACTAGGCTGCCGCGTACCGGCGAGAACACCGTGGCGCTGGCGCCATCGGCGATTTCGGGACCGCCGCTGATCTCGTGCAGCAAACCCGCCGTAATCTACCGCCGGGCGGTCGCGAACAAATTTCGCTGATACCGAACGGCGTAGCTGCGTGGAGCAACGTTCGCATTCTTGCCGACTATTTCGACTTCACTTGACGACTGTAGGGCAAGCGCTCCTACAGGAGCGCGGCGATGGCGTGGATCCATGCGGACAGCGTCTGAATGATCGAGTGGACCAGGACATGCAGAAAGGGCATCTCGGTCCAGATCTGCTCGCCCACCTCTTTGCCCAGACCGCCTAGGATGCCCGCTCCCACGGCGACGCCGGCCCATTTGCCGAAGCCTCCAAGCCTCGAGCCGAGCCCAGAGAAGCGATCACGCGCCTCCGTGAGCGTCGCGGCGTCGGCAGTGGTGATGGCATCGGGCTTCACTAGCTCGCCGTGAACCGCGACGATGCTCTCTCGCAGACGCGCTATGTCGTCGTCGGTTAGCGTCAGCCGGAACTCGGTGGGCGGAGCGTTGTGCCCAATCATGCTGGAGAGCTGAGCTAGCCGCTCCAATGCCGCGTCGAGGGCGGAGAGCTGCTGTGGCAGCCGCTGCAGCATCGCCTCGAGGTCCTCTTGCTCGTCTTCGGGCGGCTCATCGTAAACGGGCTCGTGTTGCAGCCCGTAGGAGATGTCCTCAAGCAGCTCGTGCTCGCCGACGTCGGTCTCCTGCATGTTCTCGATGCCGATCGGATATTCCCAAAGACCCCACGCGAGGGTTCCTAGTTCCGGATGCTCAAAATCCGCCTGATAATGGACTTCGGGG
Source organism: Sphingomonas sp. 67-36 (assembly GCA_001897375.1). Taxonomy (GTDB): domain Bacteria; phylum Pseudomonadota; class Alphaproteobacteria; order Sphingomonadales; family Sphingomonadaceae; genus Sphingomonas. The sequence goes on from MKSU01000002.1 coordinate 44,436, forward strand.
CCCATGTTGCGTTCGTCGGCGCCGATGGCCTCGAAGTCGAGCTCGTCGGCCTCGATCTCGTAGACGGCGCCCGTAGTGGCGTGTCGGATCCTCGCGGTCCCGCTGGCGGCGACGTAGGTCATGTGGCGCAGGCTGCCGTTCGTAGTAGACAAAGGCAAGCATTCGGGTCGAGCCGAGTCTACGGGAGGGTCGCGCGTGGCGGGGACTGAAGACGAGGGGAGGTTCTTCGATCACCGCATCAGCTTCGTGAATCACGCGGGCGAGCCTTCGTCACCGCTCGAGACGGTAGTCGCGATCGGGTTCTTCGATCCGACCATCGAGCTATTTCAGCCGTTCGCGACGGGCGTGTTCATCTCCGAAGTCGGACTCGTCTGCACTGCTAGGCACGTGCTCGAGTTCGAGCCCGCATTTCTGTCATCGATGCAGCATCTGTCGCCCCACAGCTTCGTCGCCGTGATGCAGCACTACGATGACCACACGATGGGCTATCGCGAGATCGTCGCGGCACATCCCCATCCGCGCTTCGACGTAGCGGTGGCGCGGCTGCAGCCGGTGGTCCATCTAAGGTCAGGAGAGAGCTTTTCGAACAAGGTGCTGGCGCTGACCACCGACCGGTTCGAGATCGGCGACGCGGTCCACCAGTATTCGTATCCGGACCCGATCCTCTTCGATCAAGTCGACGGCCTGCAGCTCACGATGATTCCGCTGCTAACGGAAGGCAGGGTCATCGACTGGTTCCCGAAGGGCACGGGGAGCCTGTTCCCGTCGCCGTGCTACGTCATCGAAGGCTACATCGGAGCCGGCTCGAGCGGAGGTCCAGTGATGGATCGGACGGGCAGAGTGTTCGCCATAAGCTCGAGGGGCTGCACGGGCGGCGACTATTATTACGCCGTCCCGGTCCAGGCGATCGCCGACATCCGCATAACCTCCGTAATGCTCTCCTCGCCGCCCACAATCGAGGGGCCAACGGTGAAGGAGATGGTGTCGAGGGGCCTGATCTCCTTCGTCAAGCGTGTCGGCGAGGACGAATAACGCAACGGAGCGAGCGTCGGGACGCAATTCCGAGCGTAGGATGTTAGGGTGCGCATATGGCCGCCGAGGAGCACAGGCTGCGCGTCGGGCGCTTGATCCGGGGAGATCGCAACGTCACCGATCTCGACCGGCTGTTCGCCGATCTCAGATTCGCGGATCCGGGGCGCCCGACCGTCACCGAGATAGGAGACTTCGCCGCTCACCGCGAAGAGAGGAACAAGGGCATCGCGATGCGCCGCGTGGGCGACATCCAGATCAGCGCGCGCATTTGGGTGAGACAGCACTTTGGGATCGTCCCTTCGATCGAGGATACGAAGGCGGCGGGGTTCGCAAATCTGAAAATCGCCACCGACGAACAGATCCGAAGACGGTTGGGAACCAGCAGGCAGGTCGCCCGGTCGCAGTTCGTCCAGGGCCTCAAGCAGCTCGAGCTCGGGCGGTTGCCCAGTGCCAAGCAGAAGGCGGCCGTCAATTATCTCGGAGGCAGTTTCGTCTGGCAGTTCGCTTTCGACGATGCGACGCTGGCGGGGGAATTCGCGGATGTTCTCATCGATTCTGGCGCCCTCGCCGCTTCGGATCGCGACGCCTTCCTCGGCATCGCGCCGTTCTTCGCTCTGCATGCGATCACGCTGATGCACGGCGCGCGCCTCGAACTTCCGGACGGGCAGTTCGCGCCCCTCCGGGCGGTCGTTCGTGACGAGACTGGGACGCTGCGGGTGGTGGCCGACGTGCCGGTTGAGAACTTCGGCAAGCCCATCGGCTGCATCGTGACGATCTTCGAGACCGGGCTCGCTGCGGCAGATCATTGCGACGTCGATCTGCCCGGCGATCCGCACGCCACCATGTTCCCGTTGGAGATTGGCCGCGATGGGCGCCTCGTGGCGCTCGGATAGCTACCTGTTCTGTTCGCGCCGCGACAGCTCGGCCAGCCTAGGATCGTCCCGGACAGGTTCCTGCGCCTTGAGCGCGTCGAGCGTCCGGCGCGTCTCGTATGGCCACAGCCATGCGTCTTCGGGGAGAACCTTCCACAACAAGTCGAGGAGCTCTCGCGGATGCTGGGAGGCGATCCCTTCCTCCATGTCGATGAAGTGTCCCATTCGCACCGCCTGACCCGCGACCGCATCGAGCAGCGGTAGGATCGCATTGACGATCTCGACGAATCTGTCCGGCATCGCCAGCGCCATGTCGACCAGCCTGCCTGACGTCTGAGGTGTCCGGACGGACCGCTGTCGTGGCCACACGCGTTCCAGGAAGGGAAGGATCCGGTCGCCCCATTTCGAGTCGGGCTCGTTCGACCACCGCTGCAGATACCACAGCATCTGGGTCCGCAGTTCGTCGTCGGCGTGAATCAGCACCTCGCGCAGTTCCACATCGGGGATGAGCGCGTCGTCGTCGGTGGGGTCGTCGCTGCCGGCCCAGCCCGCGAGCAACATCCCGGCGAGCTTGTTGGCGTGGTCCCGGCGCTTCGCACCCGATCTAGCCAGCGCGATGAAGCCAGGCTTGAGGCGAGTGTAGAGCGGAAGCTGCGGCGTCCGGGCCGCCCAGAAATACCCTCCCCAGAAGGCCTGGGCGTCGGCATCGTCTCCGTCGGCGACAGTCAGCAGTCGTCTTTCGGTCCAGTCCGGGTCGATGAAGTAGAGCCAGTTCGAGTGCGGCGCGGTCATGGCGATCGCGTGCCGGCGCGCGTCGCCGGGGAGCGCGAGGAGCTGATCGAGCCGGGTCTTCCACTCGGCAGGCAGACCCTTATTCGAATTGAAGTCTGCCTTCGCCGGATCCTTGAAGAGGGCATCGACCATGCGGCCGGCCGGCTGGTTGAGACCGTCATCGACCCATCCGGCGTCCGCTCGTCTGAACCGGTCCTTCGGCGGGTGGGCCGACAACGCGGCGACGAGCAAGTCCCACACCGCCTGGAACACGTCGGGAAGGTTGGTCAGTAGCCAAGTGGCGCGGTCGCAAATCCATTCGCTGACGGGATGCTGGAGCTCCGCGACTTTCTGCGGCCCAAGCCTGGCGAGCCGCGCCGCAATGGCGGTCAGCAGGCGTCGGTTGGGTTCGCCCTTGGCGGTTTCGTGCAGGAGAGCGGCCCATTCCCGCGCCGGAAACTCACCTTTGCGTGCGGCATCGGTCAGCACCGACAGCGCGAACGCGGGACGCCTTTCGGCCAGCCCGGAGAAGGGCCGGTGGTCGATGAAGGTCTCGAAGTCGCGGCCCGAGGCTTCGCGCACGGCGGCCAGCACCTCTCCGACCGGGAGCCCCTCCAGAGGAGTGGGGTCGGTGTCGGTCGGAATGCTGCGGACCTTGCCTACGTTCGGCTGGGCCGTGCGATCTGCGAACCTGGTCTCCCAATCGGGATTGTCTTTGCGCAGGTTGGTCATCTCGGCTTCCAGGCCGAAACCGAACTTCACTCCTTGAGCGCTCAGCCATTGAAGGCGGTTGAGGCGGTAGTGAGCCTTGATCCTGGCGAGATCGTCGCGGGGCTCTGGCCAGGGGAATGAGCCTGTCAGCAGACGGCGCTCGAGGTCCTGTCGACTCTTCGCGTCTAGGTCCGTCCATCTGTCGCGCAGTGCATACAGAAGGTCCCGTTCCTGCTGATCGGTCCAGAACGACTCGTCGTCGAGAGACAGAAACACCTCGGCGGCCTCGTGCGGATCGAGGATTGTGGGCTGGCCCGCCGCCCAGATCCGGAGGCGGTCGAAGACCGGATTCGAACCGGCCGGCCAGCGGCCGAACTCCTCCCTCGCCGCCGCGCGGTCGGCCTCTGCCAGGCGGACCATCATGTTTACGAACGTCGCGAGGAGGCCGGTCAGTTGGAAACCGTCCTCGTCAGGCTGTTCTCCATCGTCCGCCCGCGTGGTGTCGAAGTAGATCCGGTCATGTCCGCCGATCTCGCGTTCGAGGACGATCGCATGCTCGATCTGGGCTCGAAGAAGCTGCAGCGCATAGCCGAGATGCTCCGGCGGGATGACGAGCGGCTCGTGCGGTCTCGGATACTTGACGTCCGGCCTGAGCACGTTCCCGATCGCCACTTCATCCTGGCCCGGAGGCAGTCGCGTGAGGATCGGCGGCTCGACGGTCAGCAGCGGACGATACATGTCGATCGTCGACCTGACCGCCGCCGTCGACCAGCCCGACTGGGCGACCACCGCCTCGATCTCGTAGCGCTGGCGATTGGGGTCTGGCGGGTCGGTGCGCCACGCGGCGATGAGCAGGCGCCATGCCTCTCGGATGGTCGCCGGAAAGCGATCCTGCTGCTGGCGCAGTGACCATTCGAGATGCGACACGACGTCGGGATGCAGACCGTGCTGGTGCGCCGCCCACCAGATTGCGGCCGGCTGGTGGGCGACGCGGACCAGATACGCTCCAAGATGCCAGAGGCGGGTCGGCAGCTTCGAAGGGCGGCCGGCATCCGGACCCCGCAGCCGACCCGTCGCGTCCGGTGCCAGCCGCTCGCGATCGGCTTCGGTGGCGGCAAGCAGATCCCAAGCGTCCGCCGGAGCCTCGCGGCTGGAGAACCGGTCGTCGGGATCGGTCGTCGGTGGTGGTCGATCCGAGTCGAGACTTAGTAAATCGAACGGATCGACGCGCTCGCTTCCTTCCACGTGAGGGTCTCGCGGGCCGGGAGGCGCGTAGCGCCTCTTCGGATCGAAGACGCAGAGCCATTCCGCCGGAAGAGGCGTTCCCTTGTCCGCCAGCCGCCGGGCGCCGTCGCGCGTCGCCGCAACGTGGGCGACGATACCCCGCTCGTGGGGCTGGAGGGCGCCCGGGCCGGCGGCCGCCATGGCGATGACCCTCTCGTGCCAGGCGTCCACGTCGCGCGCTCGGTCCGCCCATGCCCGCAAGGTCTCCCAGAGCGCAAAGTGGCCGTTGGCGCTGTCGTATGCGATGGGCTGCACGCCCTTATGCTTCCATTGCGCGGCGGCCTGGTCGATGCTGCCTGACTGGAAGGCGTAGAGGTCGTTCGGCCTGTCCTCCTCCCGGCTGAGCGCCTCCAGAAGATACTGGACCGGCGGATCGTCCGCCGAATACCCGACGAACACGATCTTGAAGCGTTGCAGCAGCGTCCGGATGTAGCGGGTTGCCCAGCCATCCGCGAGATACGCCCGGCCGAAGTCTGCGCTCGAAAGAACGAACTCGTTGTCGCAGGCGCGGCTATACTCGGCATCGACGCGGCCATGGATGTGGATGACGCCCCTGAAGTCCGCCGGGCGCCGAGGATCGGGCAGATGCGGCGGATTGAACGAGCCGAGACCGGGGTCGCAGTCCTCGAACAGCCGGTCGAAGTTAGTGGTGATCAGCCTGACGACGTCCGCCGGATCGCGTGACAGGTCGAGCAAGGTGCGATGGGCGCCGAGCCCATGCCCGTGAGGAGGAACCAGGGCCTTAGCGACGGCCTGGCGCACCTCTTCGGGGTAGAACTCCTGCTCTAGTAGGCCGAAGATCCGGTCGGTGGCGACGACGCCGGTGAGGCCGGTCGCCTTCTCGAAGTCCTGGCTCGCCGAGAACAATCGTCTGGCCGGGCTGTCGAGGGCGGAGCCCAGAGAGGACAGCACCCGGCCAGCAAGGCTGGGAAAATTCGGCAGGTGTGCCTCAGCTTGCGAGACGCCCGCTCCGCAGAAGAACAGGACATGTCCGGCGTCGCGGGCGGTCAGCAGCTCGTCGGGTAGTTCCGGACCGTCGGCAATAAACCTCATCGAAGTATACTAGGCGTCGAACGCGTGGTGCGGGAAGTCCGGCGTTTTAAAATATCGATTTCGGTGATGCCGATACGGTATATTGCGAGCAGGCCAGCAGCTCTTACTAAACGATGTCGGCATTCGCGTTAGGTCACTGGATAAACGCTGACCGTAAAAGGCCTACGCCAGACCCACCCGGCCTAAACGGAAAGCCCTACCTCGAATGTCTGCTTCGCGACTATCTCGTCCAAAAGCTGTCTGTCTGGAAGCGGCCCAGCTTCAGTCGTAACGCGACGCCGCGCGGACAAGCGTTGAACGTCAGCTTCCGACAAGAGCCGACGTTCAAGCTGTGGCATGGGAACGACGGGTTTGTCCCCAGATCCAGCCATTCGGATAATTGCGAAGCCGCCTGGCAGCTAAGCGCCCCAATAGCGGCCATTCAATCCGATGAGGCACGGCCCCGAAACTTGTCGTTTGTTCGTGATGCGCGGCGCGATGACCGGGGCCGGCTGACTTTGGATCCGCGTCAACGCCTGGTTGCTAAGCGTACACTCTCCTGTCAGATCGATACATGATGACGGGGTTAATCGAAAAAGACGAGAAGGGCGAAACTGTCGTCAGACCAGTGCGGTGGTCAGAGTTTTCGCTCGCGGAGATCATCAAACCGTCATCTTTCATATGCTGGTGGCTGGATCGTTCATCGCAGTTTATGCGGTCATCCTCATAAGCGCCCGTGAGACGGGGCTGTACACGCGGCTCCGAGTCTTCGGACGAGTTTTCACGACGTTCGAACACCCCCGCTGGGGGAGTGTTGGCGACGGATCAGCGCTGCGGACAAAATTCGCCCAGTATGCGACCCTGATGCTCGGTCTTTTCTTATCGCTATGCCTGGCTAGTTGCTCGAAGCCGCCGCCGGATCGGCCCGGGGTGCAGCAGGATCAATTCAAGCCAGCCTATTGGCCGGTGTCCTTGCTCAAAGGCGTCTATCTCGGGGGTGTGCGATGTTCCTCTGCAACTTGCCGCGCGGGCGATGCGTCGCGGGCTTTCCTGAGGACGGCTGTTGGGTCGAGTTCTCCAAACGCGCTTCTGATCAGGTAACCCGTATCATAAAGCAGCGGGATCGGCGTCTATATGGAGAGTATTGGTTTGAAGGAGCGGGTCGAGTGGCGTGGCAACCAGGCAATTTTGGTCATCTGGGGACGTACAATTGGCACCTGAAAGCGGCCACTGGTGGAATCCGCGCTCTTCACGTGAGACCCTGACAAATCGTTCCGGATCGAAGTGGAACAAATGGCGATCACGCAACACTTCGTGCTAGATCGCAACGATGATCAGCGACGAACTTGTATCCCAGGATGACCTCGACCTCGAAGACGTGTTCGCCATGCTCGGCGCCTTCAGCGGTGGGGGTTATGGCGGGCTCGACCAAATGCTTGGCAAGCGGCCTGACATCGTCCGTCGGCTGCAGGCATTGTCGCCGCAGGCAGCCACCACCTTCGGCGCGCTGTTGACGGTTCCAGAGCTGCAGGCGAGCTCGGCGCGGATCGAGGCGATGGTCCATTTGGCCGTCGCCTATGCGCAGGGCACGCAAGCGCCGAGCAGCCGCCTCACGCACGACCTTTACCACCATGTCGGGTCGGTCGCCGGGCATCTCGAGGATCCGGCCGAGGATCTGATGATCGAGGCGGTGCGCGGTCCCTGGGGCAACTTCCGGGTAGTTGCCGGCCTTTGGGAGGGGGGCGGCTTCTTTTTGCAGCGCTTCCTCGATGTCATCGCCCATATGCCCGAAGGCGAACCGTTCGAAAGCGTCCAGCGGCCGGTCATCGCATTGCTCAAGCTGTCCGAAGAATTATGCGCGCGGGGCGGTCTCGCACGGCACGCACTTGGTGCCGAGATGCCGCTCAGGGCGGTCGCGAAGGAGCAGCTCGGCAGATGGATGCGGGGCCGATCATGGCTCTCCTTCTCCGACTCCGACCTCGATCGGCTGGGGATCGTTCCGGACGATCTTGCACCCTTCGTGTCGACCACCGCCGACAAACCAGTTTTGTTGTCGAGCGCGCTCGGCAACACGGTGCTCGAACGCCGCCCGCTGATCGCAGCCGGCGGCGAATATCATCTGGTCCTTCCGAACGCTGTTACCGCTGCGATTCGCTACTGGGTCATCGACGCGCTCACCCGCCTAGGCCGCCGCACCGACCTCTGTCGCGCGCTCAGCCTCAGCTACGCGCAGCTGTTCAACGAGATTCAGCTGCTCGGCGGCGCCTCGAGTGCGGTGCTTGACTTCGAGCCCGACGGTGGCGCGTTGGTCGCCGAAACCATGATCCGGTTCGACACCGGGCGGACCATCCACTTCCTGTTCTTTACCGACACGCTCGATGACATCGACGAGACGGGCCTGTCCGGCCTCAACCCGGCGGGCGTCACGCTTGGCGAGATGTTCGAGAAACGGATCGCGGCGCGCTATAGCCAGGCCGCAGGAGACCCCGATTACAAGGAAGGCATGACGCTGCTGGTCGGCTGCGGCATCGGCCGCGCATCTGCAGTCTCGTTCGGTGGTGACGATCATCCCGGTTGGCGGGTTGAGAGCTGTCCTGCCCATGACCTGCTCGCGCTGAGCCTGCTCCACCGCTTCCGCACCGCCAATCTCTGGCGAATCCTGGAAGCGCGCGACCGCATCCGGTCGCTTGGCCTGCGCTTGCCCAACGTCAATGGCTTGCTAAACCTCGTCTCTTGGTCGCGATCGCTTGGCGGCCATCTCGTACCCCATGCCGAGGTTCCCGAGGCCTCGGCCGGCGGCGGTACTGTACTACTGATGGCCCAGAACGGTCTTCGCGAATTGCGGCAGGAGGCGGCGCTTGAAGCCGATTTCCGTGTCGGACGGTTCGTCGATGGCAATTGGCTGCGGCTTCGCCGCGACGCGCCCTCTGTGTTCGACGATGACCGCCGCGCTCCCGTCTATGGCAGCGAGGATCCGGGCCGGCATGACAAGCCGATGATCGCCTACGTCTCCGACCACCGGGACTGGTGGGCGGATGTTGAAAGTCCCGAGCAGGCCGGCGGCACCGTCGCCTATGAGCGGTGGCGGATGGCGAGCGTCTGGCTGTCGCGTGCCGCGCCGCGGCTGGAGCAGAAGCTAGATCTGCCCGCCGGTCCGATACTGTGGGACCTGATCTTCGAAGGCGATCTGAGCGATCGCCGTCTCGTGCACGATCGGCTGACCTATGACGCGGCACGGGCCGCGATCCGGGTTGAGATCGACCCTGCTCGATCGACGATCGTCACCCGCATCGGCAGCGACTTCGACAAGGCGCTGTTCCACCCGCAGAACATCGCCGAGCGCGCGCTAGTCGCAGCGCTAATTAGCGGCGCCGCCCAGCTCGCGGGAGAGGTCGATCCCGACGCGATCACGGATGCGCTGCTCGGCGAGATCGTGACCAGTCCGGAAGCGCGGCACAGCCATGCCTTCGCGCAGCGCAGCTTTCGCGATCATGTCCGCACCCATGATGCGGGCAACCAGCTCATTCGCATCACGCGCGAGGATGATGCCTATACGCGGCTCAATCTCGGCTGGAGCGTCCGCGAACGGTCGGAGGGCGCGACGATCCTCGGCAAGGCCGACTGTACCGCGTTCCTCAATGCGGTCGTCACGCATCTCCAGGACGAATTGCTCGAGATGCTACGAGGATATGACCGTCGCCAGATGCTCGAGCGCCTGCTGCGCAATCATGAGCTGGCTATCGACGACCGCGATCGGTGGACGCGGACGTCATCGGCGCTGATCGCGCTCCATGGCCGCACGCCTGAAACGCTCGCTCGCCTGATCAAGGCCGAGCAGAGCTTGAACGCCGTCTTCCAGGCGACTCGCATCCTCGTCGAGATGGCGATCTGCGAATGTCCGCTCGCCGGCGGCGCGCGACCGGGCCGGCTCGACATCTCGCTGTTGATGGCGAAGTCGACCCTCCTGTTCGAGATCGGCGGCTGGTCCGACGCAGTGCGCTGGGACGTGATGAAACCCGATATTCGGATCACGCCGCTCGGCGACATCCATGCCAATTTCGGCTTCTACGACGAGATCATCATCCCGCACGCCAACGCCACCGGTGAAGAGCGGATCGAACGAGCGATCACCGGCTATGCGAAGAACCTGGAGGAGCGACCGACGTCCGAAAGCGTGCAAGGCGAGCTCGAGCACGATTTTGCCGAAGCCTGGGTTGAACAGATCGGGGCAACGATCGACGAAGTCCGGCTGTTCGTCGATTCCGTCGAACAGATAGGCATCGAAGAGGATGCGCAGGTTATCCGGGTGACGCGCGACCGCTTTAAGGAAATGCGGGTCGGCGATGCTTCGATCGGTGATGTGACGGCCGGGCGCATCCTCGCGACCCTCACGCTTACCTCGCGCGATAGTTGGCGCGACGTACCACAGGGCTTCGAGGAGCGGGATCGCCATCCGTGGCGCTTCCGGCGGCAATTGTCATTCCTGCGCCGCCCGATCCTCGACTGGGATCCTGCCGGCGACATGCTGCTCGTCGCGCCCGGCATGCTGCGCGACAGCCTTGTCTATATGTATTCGCTCTACGAGAGCGGCGACTTCCCCGGCAGCCAGCTCACGCCCAAGATGGCGGCCTGGCGCGGGATCGCGAACGGGCGGCGTGGCACGATATTCGCTGAGGAAGTGGCCGAGGCTATGCGCGCCAATGGATGGCACGCCGAGGTCGAGGTCAAGGTGACCAAGCTGCTTCGGCGCGGTTTCGACAAGGACTATGGCGATGTCGACGTGCTGGCGTGGCGTGACGACGGCCGCGTACTCGCGATCGAGTGCAAGGATGTCCAGTTCCGCAAGACGCTAGGCGAAATGGCGGAGCAGCTCAGCGATTTTCGCGGCGAGATTCGCTCGAACGGCAAGCGCGACGAGCTGCGTAAGCATCTGGACCGATTGGAGGTCATTCGGAAGCACCTGCCGCTAGTCGCCACCTATGTTGGACGACCGTCGCTAGATGCGATCGAGAGCCATCTCCTGTTCCGCAATCCAGTCCCGATGGAGTTCGCGCTCGCCAGGATGGCGGGCCAAGTCCAGGTGAGCAATTTTGGGGCGATAGCGTCGATCTAAGATGCGCTGGGGATCCAATCCGTAGTCGAACCCCGCATCCCAGTTTCGATGCAGCAAGCGGCCGCGTAGCGTCGTTGCCCAATCTTAGCGCTCCGCTTTCAACGCCACGCTGGACGCATTGCAGACGACCCCGGGTTCCGCGCACGATGCGGGCGAAATACCTTTCGGCGACGTTGGATCACGTCGCCAGAATTACGGGTGGATCGGCTTGGTCAAATCACACATTCTATTCTTCCGGCGGCCTGCGTCCGCGCAGCGAGGCGATAAGGGCGGCTCCGCCGAGCAGAAGCTGGGCGAAGGCGGTGAGAGTGGCAGGATCGAGGATCGTCATGACGAAAGCTCCGACTGTGAGGCCGAAGCTTCAGCATGGATTTCGTCACATCAACCTTGGCATTTGTGTCACAAAAGCTTGGCTATTGTGACGTTTGCGCCGCAGCTTTCTGCTCCCTGCGCAGCTTCGAAATGAAGTTCTGGATGGTGTCGACGCCGGGCGGATTGAGATTGCGCTGGCGGCTGAACTTGCGCGCGTATGCGGCAATGCTGGGTCCAATCTTGCCCGCTTCGAAATCCGCACGCACCTGCGCCATCCACGGCTTTTTGCGCTTCGAGCGCGCGAGTCGGCTCTGTTCGGCGAAGCGGGTGCGACCCGCCTGCAGGAACTCGTAATTCTCGCGCCACAGCTCCCATTCGCGCGTGATCGCGCCGAGCATAATGGCGATGTGCGTGGCGCGCTCTGGATTGGCGCGCATCGCCTCGCACAGGCGCACGACACGGAAGGCATAGGCCGGATCGCTTTCGGGGCCTGAGAGTTCGTCGATTTCTTCGAGGGTGTAGAAATCCCACTCACCGGTATCGATCGGATGCACGCCGGGCGCGGGCGCCGGCTCGGGCAGCATTTGCGGCCCGCCCTCGGCATCTTCGTCGATCGACACCACCGAGATCGCCTCGTCGAAGAACTTCTCCGCCGCTGCGCCGCCCTTGCGTAACGCATCCGGCACGAGCGAAGCGGCATAGGCCTTGAGCTCGTCTTCACTCGCATCGTCTCCGAGACACATACGGGCGATGTCGAGCCCTTCCTCACCATCCATCGACACTGCCCATTCGAGCACATTGGCGAGATTGACGGCGCGATGCTCTGCTTCACCTTGCTCGAGCACCTCGCGGGCAATGGTTTCAAGCTCCTCGGGCGGCAACATTCTGAAGCGGATCGGCACGGCGCGGGTGATCGTCCAACTCCGCGGCTTCTTGCGGCCCTGCTTCGGAAAGGTGATGGTCCGCCGCTCGAGGATCTGCTCCCCGAAACCCGCGAGCGGGTCGCCTCTAATGAAAATCTCTGGCTTGGAGACCGTTGCGCCGGGCGCCGCCTCCTCGGCCGCGTTCGCTACCGATTCCCACCACGAGATACCATACGCGAGCATCGCGTCCCGGGCGCGTTCGAAGGCGTTGCGGGGATGATTGTCTGCCATGGTATTAGCTGTCCGCTCCTGTGCGCCGGATGCCTCGCTCGCGGGCACCTGCACGATGGCGCGAGATTCTGGCCCGCGCGGACGATCCGCGTCAATTTCAGAATCTCATCCGCGTTTTCGGCTTTCGGAAGGGCCGGTTCCTGCATCGCATATCTGAAACCCGCCAGTCTGCAGACGGCCCAATCTCGGTTCATGCGGACCCGTGCTAACGTATGGCCGCTTTCGGGCGGTTCAACCTGGCGGCGAACGGCAGAATTGTCGGCACCACCGGCCAGCAGCGAGGTTTTTCTACATCAAAAGATGCTAGCATGAGAAGGCAAATTTTTTAGAATGGGCCAGCTTGTTTCCGAGGATATTCATGGCGCTACCAAAGATTTTGGATCTTCTTCGCTTGGCGAGCGACCTCCGGGCCAGGGGCACGCACGGATCGTTCACGGGTCCGCTGCGGAAGGCTGCCACGGCTCAATCGTGCCTCGCCGATCTTAGGCAGGCGGGGCATTGCTGCGAAGTCTTTCGAAGCACCGAACATCCAGGGCGCGAAGATGAGTATAGCGCAGCCCATCGAACCGTTCAGCAATCACTGTTAATGATGGCCGTGTCTTTGTATTCGCGGGCGACACACTCGACGGGCCAATATGGGGAGAGGGGTGCGATCCAAGTTTCGTCCCGTCTTCCTCCGCAGCTGCTGGCGGACCATGCGGCCGTCGTCGCGCTTCGCAATAAAGCTATGGCCCATGTCTACTTCGCAGAAGATCATGAGGACGGGGTCTGGCACGATCAGTTCCTGTTCGCGATACAAGATCTTGAGAAGGGATGGCTTCCCGGAAGCGCAACCCGAACGACACAAACGCGGCCGAAAACGCTGCTGCGGTTAGAGCGGCTCATTCCGGAAGCCGGCGGAATTTTGTCGCGGCAATTTCAAAAACACCTGCAAACCGCGATGAACGCATTCAACGCCGCAAGCGTCGATGTAAATCTTGCTGATTACACTGATAATGCCGAAGAATACTTTCCTAGCGAGAGTTTTGCGCGAGCAATTTTGCGAGATGCCGCGCCGAAAGCTGAGACCGTTATCCTCGGTGACAACTCAGCTTAGCTGGGTTGGGCGCTTCGATGGAGGTCGAGCCATAACACATGGGCGATGGTGTCCATCCCGTCCGCCGAGCTGCCATCTGGAACCGGCGATGCTGGCCAACCTGAATGACAGACAGCTATTGGGCTTCCAAAATGGACCCCTGGATGACGGTTAAGTCAGCGGCTCCTTTCACACAAGGATGCAGGGGGAACGGCAGCTATAGCTTTCCGCCATCCCAAGACCTGTCAGACAGCAAGCGGCAAGAGCTGACGCTCGACCTGCGGCAACGGAACGTCGGGTTTGTCCCAAAGCAGGTCGATAAGCCGGCCGCGACAGCTTCATGAATGAAGGGCAGGTTTCAGGGACCCGCTTTCGGCCGTCGAATGCGCCTATCGGGGCGCTACCCGTCGCGGTATCGCAAGGCGTCCACGAACAGCTTGAAGGCTGGCGAAGCAAACCGACGGCTCGGGTAGTACAGGTGATAGCCAGGAAGATCGGGCGTGGCACGGGAAAGCACACGTTCAAGCCGACCATCACCAAGATGATCCTTGATCTGATCGAGCGGAAGGTAGGCGAGCCCATGGCCGGCCAGAGCGGCGTCGCGAATGAGATCAATTGTGTTGAGTATAAGCGGACCATCGATGCGCACGCGTGTTTCGCGTTTCCCGACTGCCAGGCGCCATCCGTTCAGCGTCCCGGAACTTGGCAAGCGGAGATTGATCGCTCGATGCTCGACGAGCTCTGATGGCGAGCTCGGGCGGCCATGCGCCTCGAAATACGATGGTGCGCCAACGATCGCCATCGGGACATCCGCGCTGATGCGGACGGCGATCATGTCCTTCGCGATCTCGCCGCCGAGCCTCACGCCCGCGTCGAACCGATCCGCCACGATATCGGCCATGCCATAGTCAATTGTTATCTCGACAGTGATGTCGGGATGATCTGGCAGAAGTCTGTCCATCGCCGGCAGCAGGACGATCTTGGCCGCGTGCTCGACCGTCGTAATGCTAATCGTGCCGGAGGGCTTGTCGCGCAGGTCGCTCAACGACGCGATTGCGGCATCCATGTCGCGCATCATCGGTGCCAGTGTCGCAATTAAGCGATCACCCGCTTCTGTCGGTGCCACACTGCGGGTCGTGCGCGACAACAACCGAAGACCTAGCCTGGCCTCCAGTTTCCGGACGATCTGGCTGAGCGACGACTGCGACATTCCGAGCCGAACAGCGGCGCGCGTGAAGCTGCGCTCTTCGGCGACCACGAGAAACGCAGTCATGTCGGCCATCTCGTCGCGGCGCATTTATCACTCAGATGATAGGTTCATGCGGAATTGAGAGTCTAATCGCTGGACCCGCTTTGGCCTAGATCTGTTTCATCAGCACTGGCTGCTGACCGCAATTTCCCGAAGTTCACGAACCATCTCGAGGAGAAGCGCCATGAGCAACGAAGCATACACACTCGCCGCGAGCGACACTGCGGTCGATGTCGGCGCAAACGACATCGACTACAAGAAGGCGCTCGGCGCCGACGACGGCGGCCTCGTCGATACCGCAGTCGAGGCGATCAAGGGCATGGCCGGAAAGGTCGTCGACAAGCTTGACCCGCTGACCGAGCAATATGCCGGCCTGTTCAAGACTGGCCTGCGCACACCTGTGATGCGCAAGCCGAGCGACTACGACATGGACTTCGAGGAGACCTGGTTCCCGTCGATGGACGGCGTACCGCTGGAAGCCTGGTTCATTCCCGCGCCCTCCGACAAACTGCTCATCATCAATCATCCGATGACCTGCAATCGATACGGCTTTCCGGGCCACCTACCCGAGTACAAGGCCTACTTTGGCGGCTTCGAGGTCAATTTCCTGCCGGAGCTCACGGCGCTCCATGACGCCGGCTACAACATCCTGACTTACGATCTTCGCAATTGCGGCCGCAGCGGGGAAGGCAATGGCGGGATCAGTGGGCTCGGATTGCTCGAATGCCGCGACGTCGTCGGCTCGGTGCGCCATGCTCGCGAGCATCCCGTCATGGGCAAGATGCGCACCAGCCTGTTCAGCCGTTGCATGGGTGGCAACTCGACAATCATAGCAATGGCCAAATGGCCTGACGAATTCCGTCACATCGAGGCGCTTGCTCTGCTCAACGTCGTTTCTGGCCCGACCTTCATCGAGCGCGGCGCGGAAAACCTCGGGCTCGACCCGGCCGCTGCTGCGAAGCGGCTCGATGAGCGCTGCCGGGAGACGACTGGATTCAGCGTCTTCGATTTTCGGCCGCAGGACTACGGCCACGGAGTCACCATTCCCACTTTCGTGGCGCAGTTGCGCCGCGACTTCCTGATCCATGGCGAGAAGGACGGTCAGGAGATCTTCGACTCACTTGCCGCTGAAACGAAGGAGCTGCTGTGGATCGACCAGTCGAACCAGCGCTTTTACGCCTACAACCACTTCGGCCAGCATCCCGAACGGCTGATCGAGTGGTTCGACAAGCACATGGCCTGAAGGGACCGCCGCTCGCCTGACGCAACACGTTTCAAACTGAGTAATCTGGGGGCGCTCTCCGAGCACTCCCAGATGCCGAGTGCGGGGCGACGAATGTAGGGCACCTTTTTGACAGCCGGATTTGTCGTTCGAATGGCTGCTGTGTTGGCGGAAGACGCCGGACCCGGTTTCATAACCGGTGAACTGCTTGGTAGGGCTGATAGTCCGCACGACCAGCAGCGATCACGTATGGACGATGGGCAGAAGCGAGAGCACCGATAGGCGGATGGAGGGAGATGAAGCGCGGATCATCGGCGAACTGGCAACGAGTCTCGGCGCCGGGGCGCAATATTTGCGTAGCGTGGCGGCTTCGCCGCCCGCCGACAAAGGCGCCTATCTGCTGCTGCTGCGCCTCGACGCACCGCTCGACCTGCGACTGCTTCACTCCGAGATCAGGCTGTGCTCCGGATATTACGTCTACGCCGGCAACGCCTATGGCTCCGGCGGGATCGGCGCACGTCTGCGGCGTCATCTTTGGCGCGACAAGCGCCTGCACCGGCATATCGACCGGTTGACCGGCATCGCCGACGCCATCCACGCCTTCGCCGTGCCTGACGGGCATGAATGCGTGATCGTCGCGCAGCTTCTGGCAACAGGGCGGTTCGACGTGCCTGTCCCGGGCTTTGGCAGCAGCGATTGTCGCCATTGCGAGGCGCATCTGCTCCGCCTGCGACCACGCGCATTCTGATGCGGCATGTCTTGCGTGACTCGCACTGGCATCTTCTGTTCAACAGAAATAGGATTTGTTGGACATGGTCATGGGCAAACATCAATTTTTGAGCGGCGCTAAGAGCGGCAAGACCGCTCACACGAAATCGGGACGCAGCGTGCGAACGGCGAAAACGACGGAGCGTGTCACGGGTCATGCCGGCCAGGTCGAGGCAGTGATGGCGGCGGCCGAACGCTCCGGGTTGCTCGAGGAAAAGAGCGGCCGGATCGGCGGCCGGGTGAGCCCGGCGCTCGTCAAGCGCGCCAAGGCGCTGACCGGCATCGATACCGACACCGATCTCATCGAATTTGCGCTGGCCAACGTCGCGCTAGAGGATGGGTTCGCCGAGTGCTTCAAGGCCGCGCGCGGCAAGGTGGATCCGGACATCCAGCTCGGCTTCTGAAGGTGGCGGCGTTCGATATCGGCGCGGCACTGCGCTGGTCGCGCTTCGATCCCGGTCGCACACTGCAACGTCGGGCGGACGGAGAGTTACCCTCCGCCAGCGCGGAAGAGTTGGCCGGGCAACCTCTGCTGCTCGCCACCTGCGTTTATATCGATCAACTCCAGGGCCGCGCGCCGTCGCTGGTCGAGGGGCTGATCGACAAGCGACAGGTCAATCATTCGACGGTCGCGATTCAGGAACTCAGCCACACAATCGGCGTACTCGATCCGGCCGACAAGCGGACGCCGAATGTCATCACCGTCATCCGTGATCAGATCGAGGCGATGCCCGAGCACCGGACCTTCGCGCCCGATGCCGATGTGCTCGGCCGCGCCGCCTTGCTGTCGGGCACCCCTTCGAAACGCCTGAAGAAGCCGGATGCAATTCTGTCCAGTATGCCGTGGGCGTCTCAAAGCTCGATGTCCCGTGAACGCGCGTGATTGCGTTCGAACTCACCGCCGGGAAAGCTCCGCAGGTAGGAGACGAAGCTAGCCCTTTCGCGCCGGATCGTCCGATGCGCGATTTCGGCGGCTTCGAGCGACACGAGTGCGGCGACGGGCTTGCCGTGGCGGGTAATCGTCACGAACTCGCCCCTGATGGCTTTGTCAACAAGATGGGAAAGCCCCGCCTTCGCATCCTTGAGACCGATGGTCAGCATCTGCTGCTCCGTATTGTGGTCACTTATGACCGCAATGCCGATCAGTGCTCCAAATACAAGTAGCGCGTGATCGGTCTCATGCTGCCTGCATCGGAAAAAGCACCTGTGATTGGTAACGAAACGTTCCAGCATCGGAGCCTTTCGCATCACGATACGGGCGGGCTATCCATATAAGTTCGACTTCGGTGTCGGGGGCGCCGTGGGATCGGCCATGCGCGAATGTGCGGCCCCGCAGCGTCGGCAGGATGCTCATCGGGTTTCCGGCGAGTCGAAAACCCGATGGGAGACCGAACGCGGCCCCGACCGCAACATGGTGCTGCTCGAGGACTTCTGGTTCATCGACCGAAAGGGACGGAAATGGTCGGCGGCTCGTAGCAGCCGGATCAGCGGCGCCTCGATTCCCAAGCCGCTGTGGACCATAGTGGGCTCGCCCCACACCGGCGACTATCGCCGTGCATCGATCGTGCACGATATCGCTTGCGAAGAGGCAGGTTCGCGCCGGCAGGCTGACAAGATGTTCTACGACGCCTGCCGGGAAGGCGGTTGCAGCATCTGGGAATCGACTGTTCCCTGTGTGGGAGTGCGCATCGGGGCATGGCGGGGCTCGATCGCCACACTGGACGACGAGGCAATCCGGCTGAGTGAAGACGTAACGATGGCCGAAGTTCAGCTGGACTTTCGGATCGTCAGCGAGGACGTTACTGCGGCAGGGCGAGGCCGATGATCCCGATCTCGTCGAAGCGCGGACCGACGTTGCGATCAAAGCGCAAGCTGGAATTGGCAGCCGCCTCAAGAGCACCGATTTAGCTGCTAGGGCCGAGGGGCAAGCGGGCCTCGATCGTGGGCGCCGCAATCGCGAAGTCGATCAGGCCCGTGAGCGCGAGAAGCTCGACCGGAAGGTCGAGGCAGCGGAGAGAACTACGACCGGGAAATGAAGACGTGGCGGCCGGACGAAACACTGTGCACGCATCGGGCAAGGCGTTTCCCCGGTGGACTGATTTCGACGCCAACGTACCAAGCTGTACGCCAGCATGAGTAACCTGCGTGGTCGCCCGGTGGTCGCCCGCGCAAAATCAAGGCAATGAGCGCGTGGCCCGCGCCCACTAAGCTATTGATTTTCTTAGAAAATTGGAGCGGGCGAAGGGATTCGAACCCTCGACCCCAACCTTGGCAAGGTTGTGCTCTACCCCTGAGCTACGCCCGCTCTGGCGCCTGGCCCGGAAGGTTCCGGGCGGGTGAGGCGCGGCCACTAGCAGCCGATTCCGGCCTTGCCAACCCCCTTCGTCACGTTGACCGCACAACCGCTTCGCGATTAGGCCAGCACGCGATGACCGCCCCCGTGATCCTGCTCGTCGAGGACGATCCCGCGCTGCGCATGCTGACGGCGCGCGCGTTGCAGGAGAACGGCTTCGTCGTGCGCCCCGCCTCCGCCGCGCCGGAGATGTGGCTGGCGCTCGATTCGGGGCCGGTCGACCTCGTGCTGCTCGACATCATGCTGCCCGGCACCAGCGGCATCGACCTGTGCCGCGCGCTGCGCCAGAAAAGCGATGTGCCGATCATCTTCATGTCGGCGCGCTCCAGCGAGACGGATCGCGTCGTCGGGCTGGAGCTGGGCGCGGACGATTATATCGCCAAGCCGTTCGGCGTGCGCGAGCTGGTCGCGCGGGTACGCGCGGTGCTGCGCCGGCCACCGCTCGATCGCCGCTCCGGCGAGGGCGATTCGGGGCTGCTGAAGTTCGAGGGGTGGACGGTCAACCTGCCGCGCCGCGAGCTGATCTCGCCGACCGGCGCGGTGGTGGACCTGACCGGCGCTGAGTTCGACCTGCTCGTGGTGCTCGCCGACCACGCCCAGCGGGTCATCGCGCGCGAGCGGCTGATCGAGCTGTCGCGCACGCGGCTGGGCGACAGCTCGGATCGCTCGATCGACGTGCTGGTCAGCCGGCTCCGGCGCAAGCTCTCCGGCGCCGGCCATGCCGCGCCGATCGTCACGGTGCGCGGCGTGGGCTATATGCTCAACGTGCCGGTGGAGCGCAGTTGAGGCGGCTCGTCCCCTCGGTCGGCCTGCTCGGGCAGGTCGTCGCGATCCTGCTGCTGACGATGCTGATCGAGTTCGGCGTCTCGACCGTGCTCTACGAGCGCGCCAGCCAGTTCTCGGTGCGCGACGACGAGGCGCGGCGGCTGGCCGAACATCTCGTCATCAGCCGGCGGCTGGTCGAGGAGCGCACGCCGGCGGAGCGCACGGCGATGGCCGACGACCTCACCACCGACCGCTACGAGATCCATTGGGATCGCGAGCCGCCGCACGTCCCGCCGGTCGCGCCGACGCTGGACCAGATGCGGCGGCAGATCGTCGAGTGGGAGCCGTCGCTCGGCGCGCGCGACCTGCGCATCCGGCTGGCCTCGCCGGGGGCCAGTTCGGCGGTGACCGGCGGCTTGCGGCTGGACGACGCGAGCTGGCTGCATTTTCGCACGCTGGCGCCGGTCGCGCGGCTCAATTTCGGGCTGGAGCGGATCGCGCTGGCGCTGGTGCCGGCGATCGCGCTGATGGTGATCGGCGGGCTGATGCTGCGCCGCGCGCTGTTGCCGCTGCGACGGCTGGCGGTGGCGGCGGATCGCGTCGGGCATGACGAGGTGGCGCCGGTGCCGGAGCACGGGCCGGGCGACGTGCGCCGCGTGGTGGCGGCGTTCAACCGGATGCAGGCCCGCATCCGCGCGCTGATCGACACGCGCACCCAGGCGCTGGCGGCGGTGGGGCACGATCTGCGCACGCCGCTGGCGCGGCTCCGGCTGCGCACCGAAGCGGTGGGCGACGCCGACACGCGCGGTGCGATCGAACACGACCTCGCCGAGATGGAGGCGATGGTCACCTCGCTGCTCGCCTTCCTCGGCGGGGAGAGCGATCCCGAGACGCCGGTGCCGGTCGATCTCGCGGTGATGTGCGCGACGCTGGTAGATGATGCCAGCGACGCCGGGCAGGCGGCCGATTATGTCGGGCCGGATCATCTGGAGCTGCGGATGCGGCGTTCCGGCTTCAAGCGCGCGCTGACCAATCTGGTCGACAATGCGCTGCATTACGGCGAGCGGCTGACGATCGCGCTGGAGGCGGATGCGGGCGGCGTCACGGTGCGGGTGATCGACGACGGGCCGGGCATCCCGGAGGACAAGCTCAGCGAGGTGCTGCAACCGTTCGTCCGGCTCGATCCGGCGCGGCGGCGCGATACGGTCGGCTTCGGGCTGGGGCTGGCGATCGCGACGCAGGCGGTGCTGGCGGAGGGCGGCACGCTGACGCTCGCCAATCGCGCGCCGCGCGGGCTGGAGGCGGTGATCCGGCTGCCGGGACATAAAATTTAACAAACGCGCGGCGTCGCAGCAAAATTGCCCACCTAGTTACCCTGCTCCATGACAAAGAGGAGCAGGCTCTCGTGAACGAACTGATCGGCCGCGTCTTCAGCTTCGAGAAACAGGTATTCCCGAACCAGCAGGCGCTTTACTCGCAATTGGCGACGCATGGGCAAAGCCCCAAGGCGCTGATGATATCCTGCGCGGATTCGCGCGTCGTGCCCGAGCACATCATGCAGGCGCAGCCCGGCGACCTGTTCGTCTGCCGCAACGCGGGCAACATCGTGCCGCCGTTCGCGACGATGAACGGCGGCGTCTCCTCGACGGTGGAATATGCCGTCGCGGCGCTCAAGGTGCGCGACATCATCGTGTGCGGCCATTCGGACTGCGGCGCGATGAAGGCGCTGGTGAACCCTGAACTGATGGAGGGGATGCCCAATGTCGCGGCGTGGCTGCGCCACAGCCATGCGGCGAAATGCGTGCTCGATGCTTCCTATCCCACGCTGGAGAACGGCGCGGCGGTGCGCGCGGCGAGCCTGGAGAATGTCGTGGTGCAGATCGCGCATCTGCGCACCCACCCCTCGGTGGCAGCGGGCATCGCGCGGGGCGAGATCGCGCTGCACGGCTGGTTCGTCGACATCCACGCCGGGCAGATGCTGGCGCTGGATGGCGAGACCGGCCGCTTCGTCGCGGTGCGCGAGGATGCGCCGCTGCCCGTCGCCGTGCGCGCCACCCCGCGCATCGCGGCCGATTTCTCGTGGCCGGAGGCGGCGGAGTGACGGAGGCAGTTATCCCCCGGCCCGGCGTTTCGATGCCCCGGCTGAAGTTCCTCGGGCGCGATCTCACCGCGTCGATCGTCGTGTTCCTCGTCGCGATGCCGCTGTGCATGGGCATTGCGATCGCCTCCGGCGTCCCGCCGGAAAAGGGACTCATCACCGGCATCATCGGCGGCATCGTCGTCGGCGCGCTGGCGGGATCGCCGTTGCAGGTCAGCGGCCCCGCCGCCGGCCTCGCGGTGATCGTGTTCGAACTGGTGCGCGATCAGGGCCTTTCGGCGCTCGGCCCGATCCTGATCCTTGCCGGCGCGATCCAGGTCGCGGCGGGCGTGTTCCGGCTCGGCGGCTGGTTCCGCGCGATCAGCCCGGCGGTGGTCCACGGGATGCTCGCTGGGATCGGCGTGCTGATCGTCGTCGGCCAGTTCCATGTGCTGTTCGACGCGAAGCCGCTGTCGAGCGGCCCCGCCAACCTCGCCGCGATGCCCGGCCGCCTGCTCGGCCTCTCCGCCAGCAACATGGCGGCGGCCGAACTCGCCTTCATCGTCGCGCTGGTGACGATCGGCGCGATGCTGGCGTGGGAGAAGTGGCGTCCCGCGTCGCTGAAGCTCGCGCCGGGGGCGCTGGTCGGCGTGCTCGCGGGGACGTTACTGACGGTCGCGCTGGGGCTGGACGTGGCGAAAGTCGCGGTGCCCGAATCGATCACCGCCGCGATCGCGCTGCCGGAAAGCGGCTTCTGGGCGAAGTGGCTCGATCCCTCGGTGCTCGCCAGCGCGTTGGCCATCGCCTTCATCGCCTCGGCCGAGACGTTGCTGTCGGCGGCGGCGGTCGACAAGATGCACGACGGGGTGCGCACCGATTACAACAAGGAATTGCGCGCGCAGGGCGTCGGCAACCTGCTGTGCGGCGCGGCGGGCGCGCTGCCGATGACCGGCGTGATCGTCCGCTCCTCCGCCAATGTGCAGGCCGGGGCGGTGACGCGCGCCTCGGCGATCCTGCACGGCGCGTGGATCCTCGGCTTCGTCGCGCTGCTGCCATGGCTGCTGCGCGAGATTCCGATGGCGGCGCTCGGCGCGATTCTCGTTGTCACCGGCTGGCGGCTGGTGAGTCTCGCCCATGCGAAGCACCTGTTGCGCGACCACGGCGTGCTGCCGGTGGTGATCTGGGCGGCGACGCTGATCATGGTGGTGGCGACCGACCTCTTGACCGGCGTGCTGGTCGGCATCGGCCTGTCGCTGCTGGAACTGCTGCCGCATTTCCGCCGCCTGCGCCTCAAGGTGGAGGAACGGGCGGAGGACGAGGCGCACCATATCGCGCTCGACGGCGCGGCGACCTTCGTCAGCCTCCCGAAACTGTCCGACACGCTCGATCGCGTGCCGGCGGGCAGGCCGGTGCGGCTGGACGTTTCGCGGCTCGCGGCGATCGACCACACCAGCGCGGAGCTGCTGCGCGACTGGTTCCAGCGCCGCCGCGCCAGTGGCGCGCCGGTGGAGATGCTGGGTGCGACGCGTGGCAAAATCGCCACACTCGCGAGCTGAGCACGCCTGTAGAAACATTTCGACACGATTCAGCAACAAAAGTGATAAAATGCTGCACTAGCGTAATGACCTCCGGCCAGCCGATGCCCGCCCTTCGCGGGTGAGAGCATCGGCGGACGGAGAAGCAGGAGGAGCCTCTGACCAACAGGAGGTTCCACATGAAGACGTTCTATCTCATTCCCGCTATCGCGCTCGGTCTCGCGGCACATCCCGCAGCCGCACAGGAAACCGCTCCCCCCAAGGCCATCACCGTCACCGGCAGTGTCGCCGTGGTGAGCGACTATCGCCTGCGCGGCGTGTCGCAGTCCGACAAGCACGCCGCGGTGCAGGGTGGCTTCACCATCGCGCACGAGAGCGGCTTCTATGTCGGCACCTGGGGATCGAGCCTTGCCGGCTGGGGCACGTTCGGTGGCGCCAACATGGAACTGGACCTGATCGGCGGCTACAAGAGATCGCTGGGCAGCGGCATCTCGGTCGACGCCGGCCTCACCTGGTACATGTATCCGGGCGGCGCGAGCAAAAGCGATTTCGCGGAGCCGTTCGTGAAGCTTTCGGGCACCGCCGGTCCGGTGAGCGCGCTGGTCGGCGTCGCCTATGCGCCCAAGCAGCAGGCGCTGGGCAAATGGTATGACGGCGCGACGGATTACGGGCTCGGCACGCCCACCCATCCGGGCGCAAAGAACGACAACCTCTATATCTGGACCGACCTGTCGGCCGCCATTCCCTCCACCCCGCTCACCGCCAAGGCCCATCTTGGCCATTCGGACGGCAACAGCGGCCTTGGCCCCAACGGCACCAGCGCCGCGCCGACCGGCCATTACTGGGACTGGATGGTCGGGGCCGATTTCGTGGTGAAGGGAACGCCGCTGACGCTGAGCGCGGCGTGGATCGACACGGATATCAGCCGGAGCAAATCGGCCTATCTCTGGCCGAACTTCGCCTCCACCAAGGACGGCAGCTCGATCGCCGGCTCCACCGCGCTGTTTTCGGTGACCGCCGCGTTCTGACCTTCATTTGATGCTCCGGGCGGGCCGGGGGGTTTGCTTCCCCCGGCCCGTCCCCACATAAGGGCGCACCAATCAAGCTGGAGCGACCCTTGGCAACCCTGGGCATGAGTGAAGCGGAAAAGACGGCGGTGCAGGAATTCCGCCGCGACGTGGTCGAACCGTCGATGACGAAGCTCGTCATCATCGATTTCTGGGCGGAATGGTGCGGGCCGTGCAAGGCGCTCGCCCCGGTGCTGGAAAAGGTCGCGGAAGCCTATGCCGACAAGGGCGTGGTGCTGGCGAAGGTCGATACCGACAAGAACCAGTTCATCGCCGCGCAATTCCAGGTGCGCTCGATCCCCACCGTCTATGCGATGTTCCAGGGCCAGCTCGTCGCGGACCTGACCAATGCGCGCACCGAATCGCAGCTCCGCACGACGCTCGACCAGCTCCTGCGCCAGCTCCCTATCCAGGGCGAGGCGCAATCGCAGGAGGCGGAGCTCGAGCCGCTGATCGCGATGGGCGAGGAGGTGCTGGCTTCGGGCGACGCGCAACGCGCGCTGTCGATCTTCGACCAGCTCGTGGAGATGGGGCCGGATCACCACGCCGTCCTCTCCGGCCGCATCCGCGCGCTGGTGGCGGCGGGCGATCTCGCCGCCGCCGAGGCCGCGATCGCCGCGCTGCCGGAGGAGGTGGCGAAGCTGCCCGATATCGAGCGCGCCCGATCGGCGGTGGAGCTGGCGAAATCCGCGCCCGAAGTGTCCGATCTCGCCCCGCTGGAAGCGGCGGTGGCGGCCGATCCGAACGATCTTCAGGCGCGCTACGACCTCGCCAACGCCCGGATGGCGGCGGGGAATCGCGATGCGGCGGCGGAGGGTTTCCTCGCCATCACCGCCGCCGACCGCGAGTGGAACGAGGGCGCCGCGCGCCAGCAGCTCCTCAAATTGTTCGAGGTGGTCGGGCTGGAAGACCCGTGGGTGTCGCAGCAGCGCCGCAAGCTCTCGGCGATCCTGTTCGGGTGACATGACGCGGCTGTCGATCTTTCCTCTTGCCGGCGCGATCCTCTTTCCGGGGATGCACCTGCCGCTGCACATCTTCGAGCCGCGTTATCGCGCATTGGTCTCCGATGCGATGGCGCGCGACCGCCGGATCGGGATGATCCAGCCGCGCGGCGAAGGCGAGGCGCCGCCGCTGTACGACATCGGCTGCATCGGGCGGATCGTCGAGGTCGAGATGCTCGACGATGGGCGCTCGAACATCGTGCTCGAAGGACAGTCGCTGTTCCGCGTCGCACGCGAGCTGGAGGTGACGACCAAGTTCCGTCAGGTCGAGGCGGAGCTGATCGCCACCCCGGCCGACGACGCGCTGTCGCTCGCCGCGCGCGCCGGGCTGGAGATGGAATCGAAGCGCTTCGCCGAGGCGCAGGGCTATGCCGTGGACTGGAACGCGGTGGGTCGGCTCGACGACGCCAGCCTCGTCAACGGCATCGCGCAGATCGCGCCGTTCGACGCGGCAGCCAAGCAGGCGCTGCTCGAAACGCCGACGATCGCCGAACGCGCCGAACTGATCGTCCAGCTCCTGCAATTCTTCGGCCGCCACGACGGCGAAGACCGCGTGACGCTGCAATGATCGATCCGTGGCTATTGGAGCGGCTGGCCTGCCCCGTCACGCGCCAGCCGCTGCGCTACGACGAGGCGGCGGGGGAGCTGGTTTCGGAGGCCGCCGGTCTCGCCTATCCGATCCGCGACGGCGTGCCGGTGCTGCTGGTAGAGGAAGCGCGCCCGCTTACTTCTGGCTGACAACGTGCGTCGGCGCGTCCGGCGCGGGCGTGTCGGCAAGCGCGGGGTGCAGCGCGAACAGCCCGATCGCGCCGATCACGAACCCGCCCGTGAACTGCCACAATAAGGTGGATTTGAGGAAACGGGTCATACGCTCGGGTCTCGTTATCGGAATCTGGACAGGCCGACGGGCGGAGCGCGTCCGGCCGGCGACGGGGAAGTTATAGTCGGGCTTGCTGAACCCCGGCTGGCGCCGCCGTTCATCTCGCAGTTGCGATATAGGTGCCTGCGCTTTGCCGCGCTATTTCAGCGATCGAAACTTTATGTTTCGTCGCTGAAACCATTGTCGCTTAGCGCAACGCCCCGCAGGCGGCCTGAATCCGCTCGCACGCCGTACGCAGCAGTTCCTCGCTCGTCGCGTAGCTGATGCGCATCGCCGGCGAGAGGCCGAACGCCACGCCCTGCACCGCCGCGACGCGCGCGTCCTCCAGCAGATAGGTGACGAAATCGCTGTCGTTCTCGATGCGCTTGCCCGCCGGGGTGGCCTTGCCGATCACGCCGGCCACCTCGGGATAGACGTAGAAGGCGCCTTCCGGGCGCGGGCAGTTGATGCCGTCCGCCTGGTTGAGCATCGACACCACCAGATCGCGGCGCTTCTGGAACGCCGCGTTGCGCTCGGCGAGGAACGACTGGTCGCCGTTCAGCGCCGCCGTCGCCGCCGCCTGCGCGATCGAGCAGGGATTGGACGTGGACTGCGACTGGAGCTTGGCCATCGCCTTGATGAGCCATGGCGCGCCGGCCGCGAAGCCGATCCGCCAGCCGGTCATCGCATAGGCCTTGGAACAGCCGTTGACCGTCAGCGTGCGCTCGTAGAGCGACGGGCAGACCTCGGCGATCGTGGTGAAGCGGAAATCGTCATAGACGATATGCTCATACATATCGTCCGCCATGATCCACACATGCGGATGGCGTTCCAGCACCTCGCCCAGCGCCTTCAGCTCGGCCGCCGTATAGGCCGCGCCGGTGGGGTTGGAGGGCGAGTTGAGGATCAGCCACTTCGTCCTGGGCGTGATCGCCGCCTCCAGCATCGCCGGGGTCAGCTTGTAGCCGAGCGCAGCGCCGGCCGCGACGATCACCGGCGTCGCGCCCGCGAACTGGACGATGTCGGGATAGCTCACCCAGTAAGGCGCGGGGACGATCACCTCGTCGCCGGGGTTGAGCGTGGCGAGCAGCGCGTTGAACAGGGTGTGCTTGCCGCCGACGTTCACGCTGATCTGCTGTGTCGTGTAATCGAGGTTGTTGTCGCGCTTGAACTTGGCGACGATCGCCTCCTTCAGCTCCTGCGTGCCGTCGACGTTCGTATATTTCGTCTTGCCGTCGCGAATCGCCTGGATCGCGGCTTCCTTGACGAAATCGGGCGTGTCGAAATCCGGCTCGCCCGCGCCGAGGCCGATCACGTCCACGCCGGCGCGCTTCAGTTCCAGCACCTTGGTGGTGATGGCGAGCGTGGGCGAGGGGCTGATGCGGTCGAGCGCGGCGGAGGGCTTCATGGGGCAGGCCTCTTGATGTTGCGCGGAAGCGCGGTTGCGCGATCCGCTTATGTCGCGGCGCCTATAGCGGGCGCGGTTCCGATTTCGCAACCGCAACAACGGCCGGCATCAGCCCGCGCAGCGCATTTCCCATGAAAAAGCCGTCCGTGAGATCGGCGGGGGCGAGATCGCCCTCCACCGCGCGGCCCTCTGCGATCAGTTCGGCGCGCAATACGCCGGGCAGCAGGCCGCGCGCCAGCGGCGGCGTGACGAGCGTGCCGTCGCGCTCGACGAAGATCGTGGTGAAGCTGCCTTCGGTGAGCGATCCGTCAGGCCCGGCGAACGCCACCTCGTCGGTGCCCGCCGCCGCGCGCGCGCGATCGAGGAAGTCGCGGTCGCTGGTCTTGTGGCGCAGGCGGAAATCGCCGGGCGCGACCGGCAGCGGAACGATCGCGACCTCCAGCGGCGCGGCGCGCGGCGCGGGCAGGGGGCCGATCTCGATCGCGATTCGGCCGGTGCGCGCTGCGAGCAGCCTGATCCTCGCAGCGCGGCGCAGGCGGAAGGTCGCCGCCTGCAATTCGTTGCGCGTGTCGTGGCGGTCGAAGGCGAAGCCGAGCGCCTCGGCGCTGGCCTTCATCCGCGCGAGATGCGCCTCCACCCGCAGCACGCCCTCCTCCGGGTCGAACGCCATCGTCTCGATCAGGTCGAAGCGCGGTGCGTCATGGGTGAGGAAATCGCCCTTGGCCAGCGCCTCGTCCCATTCGGCGTCGGCGCGGGATTCGGCGACGATGCCGCCGCCCAGCCCGATCGTCGCGCGGCCCGCGCCGTCCACCAGCATGGTGCGGATCGCGACGTTGAACTGCGCCGCGCCCGGCGCGTCGATACTCCCGATCGCGCCGGTATATGGGCCGCGCGGTGATCGCTCCACCTCGCCGATCACCTGCATCGCGCGCAGCTTCGGCGCGCCGGTGATCGAGCCGCAGGGAAACAGCGCCGCCAGCACGTCGACCCCGTCGCGCGCCGGATCGAGCGCGGCGGTGACGGTGGAGGTCATCTGATGGACGGTCGGATAATGCTCCACCGCGAACAGTTCCGGCACCGCGACACTGCCCGGCGCGGCGACGCGTGACAGGTCGTTGCGCATCAGGTCGACAATCATCAGATTCTCGGCGCGCTGCTTCCCGTCCGCCGCCAGCGCGGCGGCGGCCGCCGCGTCGAGCGCCGGGTCGGCGATGCGCCGCGCGGTGCCCTTCATCGGGCGGCAGGTGATGCGGCCGTCCGCGAGATCGAAGAACAATTCGGGCGAGAAGGAGAGCAGCGTCTCGCGCCCCATCGCCACCAGCGCCCCCCAGCCGGCCTTCGCCCGCGCGCGCACCGCGGCATAGAGCGCGGGCGGGTCGCCGGCGAACGGCACCATCGCGCGGAAGGTGAGGTTAGCCTGATAGATGTCGCCCGCCGCAATCAGCGTCTGCACCCGCGCGATCATCGCATCGTAATCGCCGCGCGACACCTCCGGCTGCGGCGCGCCGACCCATGCGCCGGCCGGATCGGGGAGCAGCGCGGCGGGGTCGGGAACTTCGGCGAATCCGTCGAACAGGCCGAACCACAGGAGCGGCGTCGGCGGATGCAGCGCGGGGCCGGCGCCCGGCTCCAGCGCATACCCTGCCTCATAGGAAAGGAAGCCCGCCGCGTGCCGCCCCGCCGCCACGGCCGCGCGCAGCTCGGCGAGCGCCGGGGCCACCTCGTCGGGCGACCGCGCCTCGATCACCGCCGCCGGCGCGCTGTAGAGCCGCGCGGGCGCGCCATCGGCGCGCGCGTCGTCAAGCAGCACGAAAGGGGCAGGCGGCAGCATCGCGCGCGGTGATGCCCGCCGCATCGCCTTGCGGCAAGGGCGTGGAGGTGATTAGGAATCACCGCATCGCGGCGTGGCCGCTTTCTGCCGAAAGGATCGTTTCGATGACCGAACCCGCGTTGCGCGCGATGATCGTGCCGGTCACGGCGATCGAACAGAATTGCACGATCGTCTGGTGCACCGCGACGAGGAAGGCGGCGGTGATCGATCCGGGCGGCGACATCCCGCGCATCAAGGCGGCGATCGCGCAGGCCGGCGTGACGGTGGAGAAGGTGCTGCTCACCCACGGCCATATCGACCACGCCGGCGAGGCGAAGCCGCTGGCCGACGAGCTGGGCGTGCCGATCGAGGGGCCGCACGAGGACGATCGCTTCTGGCTCGCCCGACTGGCCGACGACGGCCGCAACTGGGGGATTCGCGGCGTGCCGTTCGAGCCGGACCGCTGGCTGGAGGACGGCGACACGGTGACGGTCGGCGATCTGACGCTCGACGTCTATCACACGCCCGGCCACACGGCGGGCCATGTGATCTACCACCACGCGCCGTCGCGATTCGCGCAGGTCGGCGACGTGCTGTTCCAGGGCTCGGTCGGGCGCACCGACCTGCCGCAGGGCAACCACCAGCAGCTGATCGAGTCGATCGTCACGAAGCTGTGGCCGCTGGGCGACGACGTGACCTTCATTCCGGGGCACGGCAAGGCCAGCACCTTCGGCCATGAGCGGCAATGGAACATGTTCGTCAGCGACGAGGCGCTGTCGGCGGCCTGAGGCCTGAACGAAAAAGGCCGCGACCGTATCGAGACGGTCGCGGCCTTTTTTCAGCCCGGTGCCGAAAGGGCGTCAGCCCTCGTAATCGGCGCCGAGGTTCTGGTTGCGCGGCGGGGCGGCGGCGGTGAGGCGCAGCGCCTCCGCCGACGCGGCGAGGCTGCCGACCGCATCCGCCTCGTCGTCGTCGTCGATCTGCACGCGCTGCAGGCTGGCGACGAGCGATTCCTCGAGGTGGCCGGGCAGGATCGTCTGCTCGGCGATCTCGCGCAGCGCGACCACCGGATTTTTATCGCGGTCGCGATCAATCGTCAGTTCCGCGCCGCCCGATACCTGCCGCGCGCGCTGCGCCGCGAGCAGGACCAGATCGAAGCGGTTGGGGATCTTGTCGACGCAATCCTCGACCGTGACGCGCGCCATGGACGCTTTCCTTCGCTTGAATTTCGCTGGATGAAGGCGCGCGATCTAGGTGGGCGGGCGCGCAAAGTCAAGAAAAGCGCGCTTGTCGCCGCGCCGCCGCCCGGCCAACATGAGCGCGATGGAGACGTTCACCGTCGAGGGCAATCGCCTGACCCTGCTCACCGAAGGGCCGGCGCGGCTCGACGCGCTGGTGGCATTGATCGATGGCGCGCGCAGAAGCCTGCGCATCCTCTATTACATCTATGCCGACGACGAATCGGGCCGGCGCGTCAACGAGGCTTTGCTCGCCGCCGCCGCGCGCGGGGTACGGGTGGCGCTGATCGTCGACGGCTTCGGCAGCGACGCGGCCAGCCGCAAGCATTTCTTCGACCCGCTGGCGGCGGCCGGCATCTCGATATGCTGGTTCGCGCCGCGCTTCGGCCGCCGCTACCTGCTGCGCAACCACCAAAAGCTCGCGCTCGCCGACGAGGCGCGGATCATGATCGGCGGGTTCAACATCGCCAACGATTATTTCGCCGCCGAGGATGCGGACGCGTGGCGCGATCTCGGCCTGCTGGTCGAAGGGCCGGCGGCGGGGCGGATCGCGCGCTATTTCGACGCGCTGCGCGAATGGGTGCTGCTTCCGGCGGGACGGACGCGGCATCTCGGCCGCGTGCTGGCGCGGTGGAGCGAGCCGGCAGGGCGGGTGCGCTGGCTGATCGGCGGCCCGACGCGGCGGCTGTCGCCCTGGGCGCGCGCGGTGCGCCACGACATGCGGCTGGCGGCGCGGATCGACATCATCGCCGGCTATTTCACGCCCAGCCCGACGATGCTGCGGCGGATCGACCGCGCGGCGCGGCGCGGCGACGCGGTGCGGATCGTCACCGCAGCGCGATCGGACAACAACGCCACGATCGCCGCCGCGCGCTTCAGCTATCGCGGGCTGCTGAAGCAGGGGGTGCGCATCTTCGAATATCAGCCGTCGAAGCTGCACACCAAGCTCTATGCGATCGACAATGCGGTGCATATCGGCAGCGCCAATTTCGACATGCGCAGCCTGTTCATCAATCTGGAGCTGATGCTGCGGATCGATGACGCCGCCTTCGCCGCCTATGTCCGCCGCTATATCGATGGCGAGGTGGCGCGCTCGATCGAGATCACGCCCGACGCCTATCGTGCCGCGACCGGCTGGTGGCAGCGGGTGAAGCAGTTCTTCGCCTATCTGATCGTCGGCGTGGCGGACCCGACGCTGTCGCGCGGGCTGAATTTCGGGATCGATGACTGAGGGGGGGCGGCGGCCAAGCCGTCGTCGGACGGGTTCGGCTATGCCGACCCGCCGGCCGGGCCGCGCGCTGCGCCTTTGGCGCATCGCGCCGTCGCTTCGCCGACGCGCCTGCGCCCCGCCTTACTCCGCGTCCTTCCACGCCCAGTAAAGCTGCGCCGGCGGCACGTTCCACCATTCCATCCCGTGATCGATGCGCGGGAAGTGCGGCGCGATGAAATCATGCACCTTGGGGCTGAACTGATAGACGAGGAACGCCCCGCCCGTGCGGATCACCCGCTGTGTCGCCGATGCGATCGCCGGGCCGACGCCGGTGGGCAGGGTGGAAAAAGGAAGGCCGGAAAGCACGTAATCGGCCTTCTCATGCCCGTGATCCGCGACGATCTTCTCCACGTCGGCGGCGGAGCCGAGCACCGGCACGAAGCGCGAATCCACGATCGTGTGGCGCAGGTAGTTGATGAAGTCCGGATTGGTGTCGATCGCGATCAGGGTCGCATCCGGCGCCATCTTGCTCAGGATCGGGCGGCAGAAGGTGCCGACGCCGGGGCCGTATTCGACGAACAGCTTGCACCGCTGCCAGTCGACGGGGCCGAGCATCTTCTCGATCAGCTTCTCCGACGAGGGGATGATCGATCCCACCATCACCGGATGCTTGAGGAAGCCCTGGAAGAACATCTGCCACGGACCCGGAACGCCGGCGGGGCGGGATCGCGCGCGGCGGACGGCGCTGGTCGAACTGGGCATCGAGGCTATGTCACTCCCGGACGTGGAAATGGGCAGGATAGGATTTTGCCCCGTCGCACATCTTTCGAACGCTGGGCAAGCGCTATCAGTTGCACGGCCGGGGTTGCGTCCGCGCGGCAAGCGCCTAAGCGGGCGTCATGCACGACGGAACGAGCGTGGACCGGGCGGGGCAGGTGGCGGTGATCTTCGTCTCGCAGCGCACCTCCGCCGATGGGGCGGGATATGCGGCGGCGGCCGCGGCGATGGACGCGCTCGCCGCCCGGCAGCCCGGCTATCGCGGGGTGGACAGCGCGCGCGATGCGGACGGATTGGGCATCACCGTCTCCTATTGGGCGAGCGAGGCGGAGGCGCTGGCGTGGCGTGCCCATCCCGAGCACGCCGCGATCCGCGCGCGCGGGCGGGCGGACTGGTATGAAAGCTATCAGGTGATCGTGACGCGCGTCGAGCGCGGCTATGGCTGGACGCGGCCGTGACGCGAGGGTTCGACCGGCGCTTCACGCTGCTGTTCCTCGTCATGCTGACGATCGCGGCGGGCAACACCGCGCTGCAATCCGTGCTGCCCGCGCTGGGGCGCTCGCTGGGGGTGATGGATAGCGCGGTGGCGGCGGCCTTCTCGGTTTCCGCGCTGCTGTGGGTGATCGCCGCACCCTTCTGGGCCAATCGATCCGACCGGCAGGGGCGGCGCGCGATGGTGCTGCTGGGCGTCGGCGGCTTCACCGTCAGCCTCGGCCTTTGCGGCCTGTTCCTCGCCGCCGGCATCAACGGCTGGATCAGCGGCACCGCCGCCTTCGGCCTGTTCATCCTCGGGCGCCTGATCTACGGCACGTTCGGCTCGGCCGCGCCGCCGGCGGTGCAGGCGATGGTCGCCGGCAACACCACGCGGGAGGAGCGTACCCGCGCGCTGACCCTCCTCGCCTCCGCCTTCGGCCTCGGGACGATCCTCGGCCCGGCGATCGCGCCCTATCTGATCCTTGGCACGTTCGGCGCGTTCGAGATCGGGCTGGCCGGCCCGGCGTTTATCTTCGCGGCGTTCGGGCTGGCGATGTTCCTGACCGTCAGGCGAATGCTGGCGGACGACCGCGATGTCGAAGGCGAGGTTTACGGCGCGATGAGCGCCTATCCCTCGATCGGCGGCCAGCCGACCGGCGCCAGCGTGCGCGCCGCGACCGAGCCGCACGGGGCGGAGGTGAAGTTCACCGACCGGCGCATCCGCGGCTGGATGATCGTCGGCCTCGTCGCCGGCCATGCGCAGGCGATGACCAGCCAGGTGGTCGGCTTCCTCGTCATCGATCGGCTGCACCTTGCCCCCGCCGCCGCGCTGGAGCCGACCGGCATCGTGCTGATGATGGGGGCGGGGGCCTCGCTGCTGGCGCAATGGGGGCTGATCCCGCTGCTCAACCTCACGCCGCGCGCGCTGGTGCTGTGGGGGCTGCTGCTCGCGGCGGCGGGCGCCGCGCTGACCGGCACGGCGACCTCGCTCTACGGCATCGCCACCGCTTATGCGCTGGCGAGCCTCGGCTTCGGTTTCATCCGGCCCGGCTACACGGCGGGGTCGAGCCTCGCCGTGGGATATGAATCGCAGGGGTCGGTCGCCGGCAAGGTGACGAGCATCAATGGCGCGAGCTTCATCCTCGGCCCGTCGATCGGCGTCGGGCTGTACGAACTGCATCGCCCGCTGCCCTATCTCTCCGCCGGCCTCGCCTGCCTGCTGCTGTTCGCTTATTGCTGGAAGCAGTTGCGCGATCAGCCGGCCGAGGCGCCGCACGACGGGCTGGCCGGCTGATCGGAGGTCAGCGTTGCCGGGTTGACTGGCCCGGCATGGCGAAGCCGATCGACTGCGGCGCGTTGGCCTCCTGCTTCAGCCGGGCGGCGATCTGGGCATATTCCTGCTCCAGCTCCGGCGTCACGCTGGCGCGCGATTCCTTCAGCGCGGCGCGGAAATGCGCCATCGTCACCTGCTTCGTCTCCAGCGATTCGCGCAGCGCGACCAGGCCGGCGCGGCGCACCACGTCCTCCAGATCGGCCCCGGTGAAGCGATCCGTCTCCGCCGCGATCGCGTCGAGATCGACATCGGGCGCGAGCGGCATCTTCTGCGTCTGGATCGCCAGGATGCGCCGCCGCCCCGCCTGATCGGGCACGCCGACATAGATCAATTCGTCGAACCGCCCCGGCCTGAGCAGCGCCGGATCGATCAGGTTGGGCCGGTTGGTTGCGCCGATCACCACCACGGATTGCAATTCCTCCAGCCCGTCCATCTCGGCAAGGATGGTGTTGACCACCCGCTCGGTCACCTGCGGCTCGCCCAGCCCGCCGCCGCGCGCGGGGACGAGGCTGTCCAGCTCGTCGATGAAGATCACCGTCGGCGCCACCTGACGCGCGCGCTGGAACAGGCGGGCGATCTGCTGCTCGCTCTCGCCATACCATTTGCTCAGCAGGTCGGACGACTTGGTGGCGATGAAATTCGCCTCCGCCTCGCGCGCGACG
Organism: Sphingomonas sp. 67-36; assembly: GCA_001897375.1. Classification (GTDB taxonomy): domain Bacteria; phylum Pseudomonadota; class Alphaproteobacteria; order Sphingomonadales; family Sphingomonadaceae; genus Sphingomonas. The sequence continues at coordinate 79,600 of MKSU01000002.1, forward strand.
GCCTTGGCAAGCAGGGTCTTGCCGGTGCCCGGCGGGCCATAGAGCAGGAAGCCCTTGGCCGGGCGGATGCCGAGCCGGCGGAAGGCGTTAGGGTCCTTGAGCGGCAGCTCCACCCCTTCCTTCAGCCGCATCTGCGCGTCGTCCAGCCCGCCCACGTCGGTCCAGCGGACGGTGGGGGCCTGCACCATCACCTCGCGCATCGCCGACGGCTGGACGCGCTTTAGCGCCTCCATAAAGTCGTTGCGCGTCACCGCCAGCGTGTCGAGCACCTCGGCGGGGATGGTGCGCTCCTCGAGGTTGAGCTTCGGCATGATGCGGCGCACCGCCTCGATCGCCGCCTCGCGGGTGAGCGCGGCGATGTCCGCGCCGACGAAGCCGAAGGTGGTGCGCGCCAGCTCGTCGAGGCTGACGTTATGCTCCAGCGGCATACCGCGCGTGTGGATGCCGAGGATCTCGCGCCGCCCGCGCTCGTCCGGCACGCCGACGACGATCTCGCGATCGAAGCGGCCGGGGCGGCGCAGCGCCTCGTCGATCGCCTCCGGCCGGTTGGTGGCGGCGATCACGACGAGGTTGGCGCGCGCCTCCAGCCCGTCCATCAGCGTCAGGAGCTGGGCGACGACGCGCTTCTCCGCCTCGCCGGAAACCTGCCCGCGCTTCGGCGCGATCGAATCGATCTCGTCGATGAACACGATCGAGGGGGCGTTCTTCGCCGCCTCCTCGAACACGCTCCTCAGCCGCTGCTCGCTCTCGCCATAGGCCGAGCCCATGATCTCCGGGCCGTTGATGAGGAAGAATTGCGCGTCGCTCTCGTTCGCCACGGCGCGGGCGAGCCGCGTCTTGCCGGTGCCGGGCGGGCCATGGAGCAGCACGCCCTTGGGCGGCTCGACGCCCAGCCGCTCGAACAATTCGGGATAGCGCAGCGGCAGCTCGACCATCTCGCGGAGCTGGTCGATCGTGGCGGCCATGCCGCCGATATCGTCATAGGTGACATCGGCGCGCCGCGCGTCGCCCGGCTCCTGATATTCGGGGCGCAGCTCCACTTCGGTATTCTCGTCGATATGGACGATGCCCTTGGGCGCGGCCGATACCACGACGAGGCGGATCTCCTGCAACGCATAGGCCGGGGCGTTGACGAACTGCGCCATGTTCGGCGGCATGTTCTGCACGCGCTGGTGGCCGGCGGTCGCGACGATATCGCCCTGGCACAGCGGACGGTTGAAGAAGGTGCGCTTCAGTGCGTGGGTCGATCCCTGCAGGCGCAGATTCTGCTGCGCCGGCGCGAAGACGACACGGGTCGCCGGCTTCGATTCGGCGCGATGCACCTCGACATAGTCGCCCGCGCCGACGCCGGCATTGGCGCGTTGCAGACCGTCGATGCGAATGATCTCCAGCCCCTCGTCGTCGCCATAGGGGCCGACCGCGCGGGCGGGCGTGGATTTCTTGCCGACGATCTCGATGACGTCGCCCTCGGCGATGCCCGCCGCCGTCATGAAGGCGCGCGGGAGATGAGCGATGCCGTGCCCGGAATCCTCCGGCCGCGCGTTCGCCACCTGCAGCTTGCGTGTCGCCTCGCCACCGTCCGCCACTATCCGATCTCCAAACAGCCTCGCTGTGGAAGATAGAAACGATCGGTGCCGGTTTCGAGATGCCGCGCGCATGGGCGCAGGCATAAAAAAAGGGCCGATCGCGAGGACCGGCCCATGAAAGTTTATAGGAGAGGATGCCTGAAAGGCCCGCCCTATGTGCGGCGCGGCAGGTTATTGTGCAAGTGCGAAGAAAGTTAGCATGATTGCATTTTTTGCAATCGCTAAGTTCTGACGCTTGCGTTGCCCCGCGCCGCGAGTGCATGATGCGATGCACAAGAAAAGAGCGGGATTCCATGCGTCGGCTGCCACCCCTGACCGCGATCGAGGCGTTCGTTGCCGTCGCCCGGCTCGGCTCGGTGAAGGCGGGCGCGCAGGAGCTGGCGCTGTCGCCGCCCGCGCTGAGCCGGCGCGTGCAGACGCTCGAACGCTTCATCGGCCGGCCGCTGTTCGATCGCCGCCATCAGGCGATGGTGCCCAATGCGGATGGCGAGCGGCTGCTGGCGCAGATCGCGCCGGTGCTCGATCAATTGTCCGATGCGCTCGCCGGACTTACCAGCGCGGCGGAGGTGGTGCGGCTGCGGCTCGGCGTGATGCCGCTGTTCGCCTCGCAGCGGCTGTTCCCGCGGCTCGGCGGGCTGCGCGCCGCCCATCCGGAACTGCATCTCGACATCGATACCGCCGGCCATGCGATGACCCGGCTGGGTGAGGGGCTGGACGCGGTGATCGCGTTGGCGCGAGAGGTCGATCCGACGCTTTATGCCCGCCGGCTCGATCGCAACATGGTCTATGCGATCGGCGCGCGGGCGCTGGTCGAAGGGCCGAACCCGATCACGCGGCCCGAGCAGCTTGCCGACCTTTCGGTGCTGATCCACCGCGACATGCCCGACACCTATTCCACCTGGCGCCACGCCGCCGGGCTGCCGGAGATCGAGCCGGTGGCGATCGACCATTTCGATTCGGGCGGGCTGATGCTGGAGGCGGCGGCGCAGGGACTGGGCGTCGCCTTCATGCTCGAAAGCCATTTCGAGGATGCGCACGATCCGCGTCTCGTCCGGCTGTTCGCCGATATCGAGGTGGAAAGCCCTTACAGCTACTGGTTCGTCTGCCGCCCGCGCGCGTTGCAGCAGAAGCCGGTGAAGATCTTCCGCGACTGGCTGCTCGCCAATCTCCGGCAGGAAGGGGTGTAGAGCGCAGGCGGCCCGCGGACAGCCATGCTATCCGCGAGACCGCCAAGCCCGGCCGACGGGTCGCGTCAGCGAACCCGTCCGGCGACGCGGCTTCACCGCGGCGCGATCGTGGCGCGCGATGGGAAGGAACCCAATCGAATCGACCGCCGCCCGGTGGACCCCGGCACAAGGCCGGGGTGGCGGCCGTTCGGAGAAGACCTTATTCCGCGCGCATCTTCTCGATCTTGCCCGGCTCGCGCGGCGGCTCGCCCTTGGGGAGCGCGTCGATATGCTCCATGCCGGACGTCACCTCGCCCCACACGGTATATTGGCCGTCGAGGAAGCGGGCGTCGTCGAAGCAGATGAAGAACTGCGAATTGGCGCTGTCCGGGTTCATCGTCCGCGCCATCGAGCAGACGCCGCGCACATGCGGCTCGCGGCTGAACTCCTGCTTCAGGTCCGGCAGGTCCGAACCGTGCATCCCGGTGCCGGTGGGATCGCCGCCCTGCGCCATGAAGCCGGGGATGACGCGGTGGAACACCACGCCGTCGTAGAAGCCCTGATTGGCCAGCGTCGCGATGCGCTCGACGTGATTCGGCGCGAGATCGGGGCGCAGCTTGATCGTCACGTCGCCGTCGGCGAGCGTCATGGTCAGCGTCTGGAAGGTATCGGCCATCGTCGGCTCCTGATTCCGGGGAAGCCGGCGCCCTACCGCCGGCGCGGCCGCATGGCAAATCGCGGCTTGTCGATCCACCGTCGTGCCCATATCAGCAGGCACGCGCGATACTGGAAGGAGGCGAAGCGATGAGCGACACCGAACTTCAGGTCGTGGACGACGAAAGCCAGCTCGACGCGGACGACCGGCTGAAGCCCGAATTCGTCGATGCGGTGCTCGCCGCCGTCGAGGCCGGCGACGACGAGGCGGCGCGCGCGTTGGTCGAGCCGCTCCATGCCGCCGATATCGCCGATTTGTTCGAGCTGGTGGCGGAGGACCGCCGCGCCGCGCTGGCGAAGGCGCTCGCCGACCTGCTCGATGCCGATGTGTTCGCCGAGATGAACGATTACGTCCGCGAGGACGTGATCGACACGCTCGACGCGCGGCAGGTGGCGGACATCGCCTCCGAGCTCGACACCGACGACGCCGTCGCGATCATCGAGGACCTCGACGTCGAGGACCAGCGCGAGGTGCTCCGGGCGATGGAGCCGGACGATCGCGCCGCGATCGAGGAGGCGCTGAGCTACCCGGAGGAATCCGCCGGCCGCCTGATGCAGCGCGAGCTGATCGCGGTGCCGGAGCATTGGACGATCGGCGATACGATCGATTTCCTGCGCGGGCATGAGGAGCTGACCACCGACTTCTGGGAAGTGTTCGTGGTCGATCCCTCGCATCGTCCGGTCGGCACCGTGGCGCTGTCGTGGATATTACGCACGCCGCGCGCGATCCCGATCGCCGACGTGATGCAGCGCGAGCAGACGCTGATCCCGGTCGACATGGACCAGGAGGAAGTGGCGCTGCGCTTCCAGAAATATGCGCTGATCTCGGCGGCCGTGGTCGATGGCAGCGGGCGGCTGGTCGGCATGATCACCGTCGATGACGTGGTCCATATCATCCAGGAGGAAGCTGGCGAGGACACGCTGAAGCTCGCCGGCGCGGGCGACGGCGACATCAACGAGCCGCTCGCCGTCACCGTGCGCACCCGCGTCGCGTGGCTGGTGGTCAATCTCGGCGCGACGATGCTGTCCGCCTCGGTGGTCGGGCTGTTCCAGGGCGAGATCGCGCGCTTCGCGCTGCTCGCCGCGCTGATGCCGATCGTCTCCGCGCTGGGTGGCAATGCCGGCACGCAGACGCTGGCGGTGGTGGTGCGCGCGCTCGCCACCAACCAGCTCACCAGCTCGAACACCTTGCGCATGTTGCTGCGCGAGTTCCGTGTGGCGATCTTCAACGGCATCGCGCTGGGGGCGATCGGGGCATTGGGGAGCTATGTCATCCTCGGCAACGCCGGCCTGTCGGTGGTGTTCGCGGTGGCGATGATCATCAACAGCATCGTCGCCGGGCTGGTCGGCGTGATGGTGCCGGTGGCGCTGGACAAGGCGAACGTCGATCCGGCGGTGTCTTCCGCCGTGTTCGTCACGACGATGACCGACGTGATGGGATTCTTCTCCTTCTTGGGCCTCGCCGCCTTGTGGGGGCTGGGCGGCTGACCCACATCCCTCCCATGCTGCATCTCACCAAGGTCGCGTTCGGGGCAAGCGGGGTGGACGATCTGGCCGAGCGGCTGCGCTGGCGTGGCGAGCAGGGGCCGGTGTTCCTCACCACGCGCTATCTGCCGAAGCGGCACGAGGAGATCGCGGGGCGCGGCTCGCTGTTCTGGATCATCAAGCACGCCCTGGTCGCACGTTCACCGATCCTGAAGTTCGGCGAGGCGGAAGGCGGGCGCGTCGCGATCCATATCGATCCGGTGCTGCGCCTCGTCCATCCCCGGCCGAAGCGCGCGCATCAGGGCTGGCGCTATCTCGAGGCGGCGGACGCGCCGCTCGACCTCTCCGACGGGGAGGGCGGCGGCGAGGTGCTGCCGGCGTCGTTGGCCGGCAAGCTGGGCGAGCTGGGCCTCATCTGACGCGCCGCCCAGGCGGCTTTCAGGCTCTCGCTGGTGTCGCGGCTGTTGTCGTGGCTCCAGCCGGGCGGGCGCCAGATATAGCCGGACTTGGCGCGCCACGGCGCGGCTCGCACGTCGCGCGCGATGCCGATCCATTCATGGAACGCCGCCCAGATCAGGTTGAACGAGCCGAGCTGGTGGACGATGCCGTAGCGTGGGCGCTCCTCGTCAAGCTCCGGCTCGAACGTGCCGAACATCCGGTCCCACACGATGAACACGCCGGCATAATTGCGGTCGAGATAGCGCGGGTTGGTCGCATGGTGGACGCGGTGGTGCGACGGCGTGTTCATCACCGCCTCGAACCAGCGCGGCATCCGCCCGATCACCTCGGTATGGATCCAGAATTGATAGACGAGGTTCACCCCCGCGACGAAGAACACCATCGCCGGCGGGAAGCCGATCAGAAATAAAGGCAGGCGGAACAGGAAGGCCATGCTGAAGAAGCCGGTCCACGTCTGCCGCAGCGCGGTGGACAGGTTGTAATGCTGCGAGCTGTGGTGGATCACATGGCTCGCCCAGAACCAGCGCACGCGATGCGCTGAGCGGTGGAAGACGTAATAGGCCAGATCATCCAGCACGAAGGCGACGGCGAACCAATACCATTGCCAGCCGATGTCGAACAGGCGGAAGCGCCACACCCACATCGCCAGCGCATAGACCGCACCGGCCGACAGCACCCCCGCGATCGTGCTGCCGAAGCCGAGCATCAGGCTGGTGAGCGTATCGCGCGGCTCGTAGCGGCTACGATCGCGGAAGCGCGCCACCACCATCTCCGCCAGCACGAGCAGGACGAAGCCGGGGACGGCGATGTTGACCGGATCGGGCAGCGCGGGCGGGGTCACGCCCGCGAGCTTACACTCGTGTCAGTTGCGGCGCCAGCCTGCGCACGTCGAGCGCATCCACACCCGGCAGCGCCACCGCGCCGAAGCGCCGCTCGCCGGTTTCGACCAGCATTCCGCCGGGAGTGGCGCGCACCGCGTCCCATTCGATCACGCGCGCGGCGATGCGCGCGCCGTGCGCCTTGAGCACCACGACGCGGCGATCCTCCCCGAACACCAGGGCGCCGCGCCCGTCCGACCCGATCACGGCGGAGACGGCGACGAAGCCGGCGATTGCCTCATCGGCGGCGCGCAGCGCATCGGCTTCCTCGACCAGGATGCGCTCCTTCCGGCCGAGCTTCAGTCCCGCCGCGATGCCGCCAAGCGCCAGCACAGCGCCGAGCGACCCGCCCAGGGTGATCCAGTTCATCGCCGCCAAGTGCGTCAGCCCTGCCGCGCCACCGCGTCCATCAGCGGGCGAAGATTGGCGAGGCCGTAGCCCGCGCCCTCGCCCTTCGCCGTCACCTCGTCGGCATCCGCGCCCAGTTTCGCCTGCGCCAGCGCCCACAGGTTGCACGAGCGGGTGCCGGAGCGGCAGAAGGCGAGCACCGGGCCGCCGGCTTTCTCCAGCGCATCGATCATCGCCGTCACCTGCGGCTGGGAGAAGCCGGCTTGGGTGATCGGGATCGCGGTATAGGCAAGCCCCGCATCCTCCGCCGCCGTGCGGATCGCGTCGCCGTCCGGCTGGCCGGCTTCCTCGCCGTCCGGGCGGTTGTTGACGATCGCGACGAAGCCGGCGGCCTTGATCGCGGCGATATCCTCCGGCGCGATCTGCGGCGCGACGGCGATGGTGGCGTCGATGGGGCGAATGTCGAGCATGGTCGTGGCCTTGTGTTGGTCCGCTTGCGCGGACGCGGCACCGGCCGCCGATTCAGCGAAGCTGAAGCGGCCTTAGCGCAGCTTGTCGCGGGATTGAACCGGGTGGACGATCAGTTTTCGTGGATAACCCGGAGGAATGCCTCGCCATAGGCATCGAGCTTGCGCTGCCCGATGCCGGCGATCCGCGCCATCTGGCCAAGCGAGGCTGGTCGGGACGCCGCCATCTCGCGCAGCACCGAATCGTGGAAGATGACGTACGGCGGCACCTGCGCCTCCTTCGCGAGATCGCGGCGCTTCTCGCGCAGCGCCTCGAACAGCGGATCGCCGACGGGGTTGGCGGCGGCCTCGCCCTTGCGGCGGCGCTCCCGCTTCGGCGGCAGGACCAATGCGACCTGCTCCTCGCCCTTCAGGATGGCGCGCGCCGCGGGGCCGAACTCAAGCCCGCCATGCGGATTGGCGCGCAAGGCATCGCGAAGCTGGAGCGCGCGGCCGACCGGCTTGAGCAGCGCCGTATCCTCCCCGTCGACGATCCCCCAGACGGAGAGCGATTCATGGCCGTTCATCAGGCTGCGCTCGGACGATTTGCCCGTCAGCACCTGCTCGACATAGGTCGATCCGAACATCTGCCCGGTGCGGAACACGGCGGAGAGATATTTCTGCGCCACCGTGCTCGCGTCGATCGCGCTGGGCGGCGACAGGCAATTGTCGCAATTGCCGCAGCTTTCGGGCGGCTCTTCGCCGAAATGCCGCAGCAGGATGCGGCGGCGGCACCCGGCCGTCTCGACCAGCGCGCCGAGCGCATTTAGCCGGGCGCGCTCGCCGGGCTGGCGGCGCTCCTCCACCTCGGCGATGCGCTGGCGGGCGCGGGCGAAATCCTCGGCGCCCCAGAAGAGATGCGCCACCGCCGGATCGCCGTCTCGCCCGGCGCGGCCGGTCTCCTGATAATAAGCCTCGATCGACTTGGGCAGGCCGGCATGCGCGACGAAGCGGACGTCCGGCTTGTCGATCCCCATGCCGAAGGCGACCGTGGCGCAGATCACCATGTCCTCGCTGGCGACGAAGGCGGCCTGGTTGGCGGCGCGCACCGCCGGCTCCAGCCCGGCGTGATAGGCGCGCACCGGGCGGCCGGTGACCGCCAGCGCCTCCGCCAGCCGCTCCGTCCCCGCGCGCGTCTGGGCATAGACGATGCCGGGGCCGGGCGTGGCGCGGATCAGGTCGAGGATCTGCCGCGTGGTGTTGTCGCGCGGGGTGATGGCGTAGCGGATGTTCGGCCGGTCGAAGCCGGCGACGATCATCCCGTCGTGCGGAATGCCGAGCTGATCGAGGATGTCGGCGCGGGTATGCGCGTCGGCGGTGGCGGTGAGCGCGAGGCGCGGGAGATCCGGGAAGCTGTCGAGCAGCGGGCGCAGCAGCCGATAGTCGGGGCGGAAATCATGCCCCCATTCGCTGACGCAATGCGCCTCGTCGATCGCGAACAGCGAGATGCGGCCGCGCTGGAGCAGGTCGCGGAAATCGGCGGTCGAGGCGCGTTCGGGCGCGACATAGAGCAGGTCGAGCGCGCCATCGAGGAAGCGTCCGCGCGTCTCGGCGCGGTTCTCGTCCACGCTGGTGAGGGTGGCGGCGCGGATGCCAACCGCCTCCGCCGCGCGAAGCTGGTCGTGCATCAGCGCGATCAGCGGGGAGACGACGACGCACGTCCCTTCCAGCATCACCGCCGGAAGCTGATAGCACAGCGACTTGCCCGCGCCGGTCGGCATCACCGCCAGCGTGTTCTCGCCCGCCAGCACGCGGCTCACCACGTCGCGCTGGACACCGCGGAAGTCGGGGAAGCCGAAGATGCGCTGGAGGGTGGAAACCGGGTCGGCAAGCATGATCCGTGCGCTATAGCGATGGAAAAGGCTGCGGCACCAGCCCGACAGACATGAAAGGACTTTCGATGGAAATCGTGCGCGACAACCGGGCCGAGCAGGAATTCGAGCTGGACGTCGACGGGCACCGCGCCCTCGCCGCCTATCAGATCGAGGGCGACCGGATCGTGTTCACGCATACCTTGGTGCCGAAGGCACTGGAGGGGCGGGGGATCGGATCGAAGCTGATCCGCGCCGCGCTCGACAGTGCGCGCGACCAGGGGCTGAAGGTGGTGCCGCAATGCTCCTTCGTGCGCGCCTATATCGAGCGGCACGACGAATATCGGGATTTGCTCGCGTAATGTCCGTCACCCCAGCGAAAGCTGGGGTCGCGCGCCATGGGAGTAACGCCTGCCGTCCGAGACCCCAGCTTTCGCTGGGGTGACGACTCACTCCGCCGCGAGCGCTTCCTCGCGCTCTTTGGCCTGCCGCGCCCACATCTCCGCGTAGAGGCCGCCGCGCGCCAATAGCTGCGCGTGGCTGCCCTGCTCCACGATCCGCCCGGCCTCCAGCACAACGATCTTGTCGGCATGAACCACGGTGGAAAGGCGATGCGCGATCATGATCGTGGTGCGGCCGCGCTCGATCGCCTCCAGCGTCGCCATGATCTCCGCCTCGGTGCGGCTGTCGAGCGCGCTGGTCGCCTCGTCGAGGATCAGGATCGGCGGGTCCTTCAGCAAGGTCCGCGCGATCGCCACGCGCTGCTTCTCGCCGCCGGAGAGCTTCAGCCCGCGCTCGCCGACGCGGGTGCCGTAGCCTTCGGGCTGACGCTCGATGAAATCCGCGATCGCTGCGCCGCGCGCCGCTGCCTCGATCTCCGCCTCGCCCGCGCCCTCGCGGCCATAGGCGATGTTGTAGCCGATCGTGTCGTTGAACAGCACCGTATCCTGCGGGACGATGCCGATCGCGGCGCGTAAGGAAGCCTGCGTCACCTCGGCGATGTCCTGCCCGTCGATCGTCACGCGCCCGCCGGTGAGGTCGTAGAAACGATAGAGCAGCCGCGCGAGCGTCGATTTGCCCGCGCCGGACGGGCCGACCACCGCCACGGTCGCGCCGGCCGGCACGTCGAGGTCGATGCCCTTCAGGATATCGCGCCCCGGCTCATAGCCGAAGCGCACGTCCTCGAAGCGCAGATGGCCGCGCGTCACCAGCAACGGCGGCGCGCCGGGCGCGTCGGTTACCTCGGCCGGCGTGTCGACCAGATCGAACATCGCGCCCATGTCGATTACGCCCTGGCGGATCGTGCGATAGACCATGCCGAGCAGGTCGAGCGGGCGGAACAGCTGCGACAGCAGGGTGGAGACGAGCACGACATTGCCCGCCGTGAACCGGCCGTGGCCCCAGCCGACCACCACCCACGCCATGCCGGCGGCGAGCATCAGGTTGGTGATGAGCGCCTGCCCGATGTTGAGCCAGGCGAGGCTGTTCTCCGATTTCACCGCCGCCCCGGCATAAGCGGTCATCGCCGCTTCGTAGCGGCGGCCCTCACGCCCTTCCGCGTTGAAATATTTCACCGTCTCGAAATTGAGCAGCGAATCGACCGCATGGGCGACCGCGCCGGTATCGAGATCGTTCATCTGCGCGCGCAGGGCGGCGCGCCAGTCGGTCACCCAGCGCGTGAACCAGATATAGACGACCACCATCGCCAGCGTCGCCACCACCAGCGGCCAACCGAACTTCGTCCAGAAGATGCCGATGACGAGGCTCAGCTCCAGCACCGTCGGCGCGATGTTGAACAGCATGAAATAGAGCATCGTGTCGATGCTCTTGGTGCCACGCTCGACGACCTTGGTGACCGCCCCGGTGCGCCGTTCGAGGTGGAAGCGCAGCGAAAGCTGGTGGAGATGCCGGAACACCCGCACCGCCAGCCGCCGCGTCGCCTCCTGCCCGACGCTCTCGAACACCGCGTTGCGCAGATTGTCGAACAGCGTGGTGCCGAAGCGCGCGGCGGCATAGCCGATCGCCAGCAGCACGATCAGCGTGACCGGCGAGCGAGCGCCGGGCGCCATGCCGTCCACCACGCCCTGCAGCGCGAAGGGTGCGCCATAGACCTGCACCAGCTTCGACAGCACGACCAGCGCCAGCGCACCGGCGACGCGCGCGCGCATCGCGCGCGAATCCGACGGCCAGAGATAGGGGAGGAAGCGCCGCAGCGTCGGCCACATCGGGCGGTCGGCGGTCTTCGCGGCGGTGGGGTCGATCGGTGGCATGGATCGCCGGAATGTCAGGACGCCGGGGGCCGCCGTCAAGGAGCGGGGTTACGCCCCCACCGCCGTCACGAAATAATCGAGCACGGTCGAATCGCTCAGCGCGAAGCCGCGCGTCGGGGAGAAGCTCAGCCCGCGCACGTCGATCACGCGCATCCCGGCGCGCGCGAGCAGGTCGCCGAGTTCGTCGGGCGTCAGGAAGCGGTTCCAGTCGTGCGTGCCGCGCGGGATGCGGCCGGTGCCTTCCGCCAGCGTGATCAGCGCGAGCCGCGACAGCGGCGTGCGATTCGGCGTGGACATGATGAGCAGCCCGCCTGGCGCCACCGCCCGCGCCAGCCCGGCGACGAACGATTCGGGATCGGTGACATGTTCGATCACCTCCATCGAGGTGACCAGATCGAACGTCTCGCCCGCCACGGTCTCCACGCCGCCGACGCGATAGTCGATCGCCAGCGCGCCGGCATGATCGCGCGCGGCGGCGATATTCTCCGGCGCGGCGTCGATCGCCGTGACGCTCGCGCCAAGCCGCGCGAGCGGCTCCGCGAGCAGCCCCGCGCCGCAGCCCACGTCCAGCGCGCGCTTGCCGGCAAGCGGGGTGAAGCCCTCGCCGTCGTCGTCCCAATGCGTGTCGATCCGCTCGCGGATATAAGCGAGCCGGGGCGGGTTGAGCCGGTGCAGCATCGCCGAGGAGCCCTTCGGGTTCCACCAGTCGCCGGCCATCGCGCCGAAATGCGCCGCCTCGCGCGGATCGATCGATGAAGGCGCGCTTTCGGCGTCTGTCACTTTTGTTACGGTTGCGTCGGGCATAAGCTCTACCTATCAGGGCCGCCGTTTCCCCCCAAGCGGAAGGTTGGACGGCAGCGACAATGGCGCGCATCGTGATGAAGTTCGGCGGCACCTCGATGGCCGGGATCGAGCGCATCAGGAGCGTCGCCGCGCGCGTCAAACGCGAGGTCGATGCCGGCAATCAGGTCGCGGTGGTGGTCTCCGCGATGGCGGGCGAAACGGACCGGCTGGTCGGTTTCTGCCGCGAGGCGTCGCCGCTTTACGATCCGCGCGAATATGACGTGGTGGTCTCCGCCGGGGAGCAGGTGACGAGCGGGCTGCTGGCGATCGCGCTTCAGGCGCTGGGCGTGAAGGCGCGCTCGTGGCTCGGCTGGCAATTGCCGATCAACACCTCCGATGCCTTCGCCAAGGCGCGGATCGGCACGATCGACACCGAGGCGCTCGACGAGAGCCTCGCGGCCGGCGAGGTGGCGGTGATCCCCGGCTTCCAGGGCGTGCACGAAGGCCGCGTGACGACGCTCGGCCGTGGCGGGTCGGACACGTCGGCGGTGGCGGTGGCGGCGGCGATGAAGGCCGACCGCTGCGACATCTACACCGATGTGGACGGCGTCTATACCACCGATCCGCGCATCGTCCCGCGCGCGCGTAAGCTCGCCAAGGTGACCTATGAGGAGATGCTGGAACTCGCCAGCGTCGGGGCCAAGGTGCTCCAGACGCGCTCGGTGGGGCTGGCGATGAAGGAAAAGGTCCGCGTCCAGGTGCTCTCGTCGTTCACCGGCGAGGACGCGCCGATGGCGGACGAACTGCCCGGAACGATGATCGTGGGCGAGGAGGAGATCGACGACGTGGAACGGCAGCTCATCACCGGCATCGCGCACGACAAGAACGAGGCCAAGATCACGCTGACCAGCGTGCCGGACAAGCCCGGCGCGGTGGCGAGCATCTTCGAGCCGCTGGCCGAGGCCAATATCAACGTCGACATGATCATCCAGAACATCGCGCATGGTTCCGGATCGACCGATGTCACCTTCACCGTGCCGGCCGCCGATCTGGCGCGCTCGATCGAGACGCTCAACCAGGGGCGCGAGAAGATCGGCTTCGCGGAGCTGGTGCATGACACGCGCGTCGCGAAGATCTCGGTGGTCGGGGTGGGGATGCGCAGCCATGCCGGCGTCGCCTCGACGATGTTCACCACGCTCGGCGCGCGTGGGATCAACATCATGGCGATCACCACCAGCGAGATCAAAGTCTCGGTGCTGATCCATGAGGACGAGACGGAGCTGGCGGTGCGCGTCCTCCACACCGCCTACGGGCTGGACGCGGACGAGGCGGCCTGACGATCGGCGGGCGGCGCGCTATCTGGCGCCCGTTCCGCACGTCACCGGGCCGTCCGCGACGGCCTTCACCGTGCATTTGGCGGCCCCCAGCACCGTTACCTTGCCCAGCCCGGTTGTCGTCACCTGCGCGGTGTAGCGCGCGGTGGCGCGGGTTTCGCCGGTGCCGTCGACGCGCACCATGAGGTCGCCGGCGGAGAGCGCGGCGGCGTCGATCGTGCCGGCGCCGTTGCTCGCCAGCCGCGCGCGATTGACGCGGCCGGCGAGCCGCATCGTGCCGGTGCCGATCAGCGAGGCTTCGAGCTGGTCCGCCTGTATCCCGTCCACCGCCAGCGTGCCGGCGCCGTTGACGCCCAGGTCGAGCCGCTGCGCGGCGACCTTGCTCGCCGTCACCTCGGCCCCGGCGCTGAGCAGGATCGTGGTGAGGCGCGGGGTGGAAAGCGTGACGATCAGCGGCTTGCCGCTCGCCGCCGCCTTCGGCGTCTCGCCCCAGCCGCCAGGGCCGAGGCGGACGGCGAGCGTCGTCCCCTCCACCCTGAGATCGAGCCGCGCCAGCATCTCCTCGCTGCCGCTGGCGCTCGCGCGCGGCGAGCCGCCGGCGACGACATGCACCTCGAACGGCCCGTCGACGCGCAGGCGTTCGTAGCTGCCGACGCTGTAGCTGCGCTCGGCGGACTGGGCCGGCGCGGCGGCGATGCACGCCATCACGGCGAGGGAAAGTGAAAGCTTCATGGCCCGAGCGTCGCGCGAAGCGCGCGCGGGCGCAAGCCGTCAGCCGCCGCAGCGCACCGTGCCGGAGCCGGCCTTGCTCGTCTCGCACTTCGCCTTCGGGCCGAGATCGACGTCGCCCGATCCCATGATCGATATCTTCGCCGGCCCATCGACCAGCGCTCGGACGCTGCCCGATCCGGCGATGTCGACCTTCGCCGAGCTGGCGGTGACTTGCCGCGCGTCGACGTCGCCGGCGCCAGCGATCGACACGGCGAACTGCTGCGTCTTGCCGCCGCGCGCGACGATATTGCCCGACCCGGCGATCGAGAATTCGACGTCATCGGCCGCCAGCGAGCCGATCGTCAGACTGCCGGAGCCGGCGAGCGAACCGTCGAAATCGGCGCCATCGATGCGGTCGATCGCCATGTCGCCCGATCCGGCGAGCGAGCCGGCGGTGATGCGCGGCATCGTCACATAGACCTTCGCCTTGCCCGATCCCCAGTTGAAGCCGGATTTCCGCCCGATGCGCAGCGCGTCGCCGTGCCGCGCGATCACCAGCCGGTCGAGCACGGCGGAATCGCCCTCGGCGCGGACCGAGAAGGCCGATCCGACGCGCACGTCCACATCGTCCGCGCCGCGCAGGTCGATGGCGGTGAAGCCGCTCGCGGCATAGCTGCGCGCCGAGCCGGTTCCGCTGGGCGGGATGGCGTTGCGCGCATCGTCGTCGTCCAGACCGCCGCAGGCGGCGAGCGGCAGGAGCATGGCAAGGATCAGGGTGCGCATCTCGGGAATCCTCCGATGTGTATTAATGTAATAATACACATCGGAGCTATTGCAAGTCAATCCTAACGTCCGCCGCACAATGCCCTGCCGCTGCCGACGCGGCTCACCGCGCAGCGCGCACGCGGCCCGAGATCGGCGTCGCCGCTGCCGGCGATCGAGACGCGCGCCTCGCCATCGACCTGCGCACGGACGCCGCCCGATCCGGCGATCGAGATATCGGCCGCGCGGGCGCGCAGCCGCTCGCCGGCGAACCGGCCTGAGCCGCCGAGGTTGACCTTCAGTTCGCGGGCGTCTCCGGATGCGATGATCGATCCGCTGCCTCCGATCGATCCGCTCAATTGCTCGACCGCGACATTGCCAAGGGTGAGCGAGCCGGACCCGCCGATCGCCCCGTCGAACCGGCCGCCGGTCACGCGATCGACGTTGATCCCGCCGCTGCCGCCGATGTTCGCGCTGCGGATGCGCGGCATCGTCACCACGAAGCGCACCGCGCGCAGCGCGCGTTCGTCGCGCGCGCGGTCGCTGTAGCGCTGCTCGATCTGGAGCGAATCGCCGTTGCGGGTGACGCGCACGTCGGCGAATGCCTGCGCCGGGCCGGTCGCGCGGACCGAGAAGAACGGGCCGACGCGCACGTCGACGTGCGCCGGCAAGGCCAGCCCGACCGAGTTGAAGCCGTCGACCGGATAGACCAGGGCGGCGCCGTCGCGGCGCGGGGCGATACCCGGCCCGCGATCGCTGTCCCACGAGGCGGCGCCGGCGGTGGCGGCGATCGCCACGAGCGGCAGGGCGAGAAGCACAGGACGCATCGATACTCTCCTTGGTGTATTGGAGCGACAATACACCGAGATGATTACGCCTGTAAACGAAAAAACGGCGACCCCGCAGCGGGATGAGACAAAGAAAAAGGGCGGCCCCGTCGGGGACCGCCCTCGTCCGGTCGCGGCGGCGGGCCGATCAGGCCGGCGCCTTGTCCTTGTTGTAGATCGCGGCGGCCTTGCGGAGGATATCGAGGATCTTCTCCTGCGCCGCGCCCTCGTCGATCTGCTCCATCGCGGCCAGCTCGCGAGCGAGGCGGCTCGTCGCGCCCTCGAAGATCTGGCGCTCGGAATAGCTCTGCTCGGGCTGGTCGTCGGCGCGGAACAGGTCGCGGACCACCTCGGCGATCGACACGAGGTCGCCCGAGTTGATCTTCGCCTCATATTCCTGCGCGCGGCGCGACCACATGGTGCGCTTGACCTTGGGCTTGCCCTTCAGCGTCTCCATCGCCTCGCGCATCGTCTTGTCGGACGAGAGCTTGCGCATCCCGACCGATTCCGCCTTGTTGGTCGGCACGCGGAGCGTCATCTTCTCCTTCTCGAAGCGCAGCACGTAAAGCTCGAGCTGCATGCCGGCGATTTCCTGTTTCTGCAGTTCGATGACCCTGCCGACCCCGTGCTTGGGATACACGACATAATCACCGACATCGAAATGCAGAGCCTTGGCAGCCATTTAGGGGCCTTTCGTCAGGATATGATCCCGCCCGTCCGCGCCGCGGTGAAAGCCACGTCGAGGAAACAGGGGGAGGATAAGGGTTGGACATCTCCGGCGGCCATGCGGTTCGAATCCGGCCGTCACGGACGTATATAGCACGCCTGTAATAAAATTGCCAGCATCACAATGGCAGTGATGCTGGCCTGTTCGATTCGGCGATGTCGGAAGGCCCCGGCGGCGGGGCGGCGGGGTCAGTCGCCCGCGCCCGGCTCGGCGGAGAAATATTTGTCGTACTTGCCGGTCTCGCCCTTGTGCTCGTCGGCGTCGGCCGGGGTCTGATCGTTCTTGCGCGTGACGTTGGGCCATTGCGCGGAGAAGGTGTTGTTCAGCTCCAGCCACTTCTCCAGCCCGCTCTCGGTATCGGGCAGGATCGCCTCGGCCGGGCATTCCGGCTCGCACACGCCGCAGTCGATGCACTCGCTGGGGTTGATGACGAGCATGTTCTCGCCCTCGTAGAAACAGTCGACCGGGCACACCTCGACGCAATCCATATATTTGCAGCGGATGCAGGCGTCGGTGACGACGTAGGTCATTGCCGGATAACTCCCCTCGGACGGACAAATTCGCTGCTATGCCGCGCGACCGGCATCGTCAATCGTTCCCGGCTTGCTGCGAGTGGTTATCAGCAATGAGGTCTAGATAGCAGGCGCGCGCCTCCGCCGGCGGCCCGCGCCGCGCCGGCAGCGCCTCGATCCGCAACGCGCGGACGCGGCCGCCGTGCGCGAAGGTCAGCACGTTGCCGACGCGGACGGGCGCGGCGGCGCGCTCCACCGCGCGGCCGTCGATGCGCAGGTGGCCGTCGCTCGCCAGCGCCTGTGCCGCGCCGCGTGTCCTGACGATGCGCGCGAACCACAGGAATCGGTCGAGCCGCATCGCTCCCGGCACGTCAGCCACGGCGCAGCGTGGCCAGCGCGGCGAAGACGTTGCCCGGTGCGGGCGGCTGCGCGGCGCGGCGGGCTTGCGGGCGGCCGTGCCAGCGCCAGCCCGATGCGCCCTCCGCATCCTGCGCCGGGCGGAAGCCAAGTTCGGCCATCAGCCGCGCGATCGTCGTCGGCTGCAACCCGATCGAGGTGGCGAGCGCCGGATCGGGGGTGAATGGCTTGCGGCCGTCGCGCGCCTCATGCGCCGCGCGCGCGATCCGCTCGACCAGATCGACCCGCACCGCCTGCGTCGCGAGCGGGCGGAAGCCCATTGCGGGAACCCCGCCCGGTGTGCCGCGCGCTAGGGCGGTCGCGCCGGCAGGCGGCAGCGCCACCGCCTCGCCGCGCGCCGCGAGCAAGGCGATCCGCCACGGCTGCGCGCGCGGCTTGAGCAGGCGTGGGTCGAACAGATCGAGCGCGCCGATCGTCACGCCCGCCTTGCGCAGCCGCTGGCGATCGGCCGGCGTGAGTGCGTCGATCGCGGCGCGCAGCGGCTGCCGCTCGGTGAAGCCGGCGCCAGCTTCCAGCGCCCCGGCGATGCTGCGCAGCGCGGGCGTCGCCTGTTCGTCGCGCGCCAGTTCCGCGAGCCGGGCGAGCGTCGGCACGGCCTGCGCCACCGCGTCCGCGGTCCAGCGCCGTACCCGCGTCAGCACCTCGCGGCGCAGCGCGACGTCGAGGCAATCGAGCGCGGGGTCGAGCGTCGCCTCGGGCCGCGCGAGCGACCGTCCCGCCGCCAGCGTCGCGACGACATGTCCCTGCCAGCGGATCTCGCCCTCGCGCATCGACAAATCGCCGTCCGGCGCGTCGATCAGCGCGCGGGCGCGGCGCGCGCGCTCCGCCGCCAGCCGCTTCTCGGCGGTGGCGAGCAGCAGCCGCTTGTCCGTGGCGCGCGCTTCCGGGGCGACGACGAAGCGGAATCCCTCCAGCCGGCCGATCGGATGGGTGTCGATCATCACCTCGCCATCCTCGCCGATCGTCACCGGCAGCGCCGCCGCGCCGCCCCCGATCTGGCGGACGAGCGCGCTGGTGCGCTTGTCGACGAAGCGCTGCGTCAGCCCGGCGTGGAGCGCGTCGGACAGCCGCTCCTCCACCGCCAGGGTACGCGCCGCCCAATGCGCGGGGTCGGCGAGCCAGTCGCCGCGCTGGGCGATATACGCCCAGGTGCGGATCGCCGCGAGCCGCCCCGCCAAGGTCTCGACGTCGCCATCGGGGCGATCGAGCCGCGCCACCTCGTCGGCGAACCATTGGTGCGGGATATGGCCCTCGGCGAGATAGGTGAAGATGCGCGAGACGAAGCGCGCGTGGACGTCCGGCCCAAGCTTCTGGAAATCGGGGATGCCGCACGCCGCCCACAGCCGCGCGACCTGCCCCTTCGCCCGCGCGCGGATCGCGGGATCGTCGGCGAGGCGGCGCAGCACGGCGAGATCGATCGCCTCCGGCGCGGCGCGCAGCATCAGATCGTCGGGTGGGGCGGAGAGCGAAGCGATCAGCGCGTCGAGGCTCGACAGGTCCGGCCGCCCCTCGCGCCAGTAGAGCCAGTCGAGCGGCGCGAAGCGATGCTCCTCGATCGCCAGCACCTCCTCGGGCAGGAACGCCTCCGGCCCTTCCTCGACCAGCGCGCCGAACGTGCCGTCGCGCTGGTGGCGGCCGGCGCGGCCGGCGATCTGTGCCATCTCCGCGATCGTCAGTCGGCGGCGGCGGCGTCCGTCGAACTTGTGCAGCCCGGCGAAGGCGACATGCGCCACGTCCATGTTGAGGCCCATGCCGATCGCGTCGGTCGCGACGAGATAATCGACCTCGCCTGCCTGGAACATCGCCACCTGCGCGTTGCGGGTGCGCGGGGAGAGCGAGCCCATCACCACCGCCGCCCCGCCGCGCAGCCGGCGCAGCATTTCCGCCACCGCGTAAACCTCCTCGGCGGAGAAGGCGACGATCGCGGAGCGGCGCGGCAGGCGGCTGATCTTCTTCGCCCCCGCATAGCTGAGCGTCGAGAAGCGCGGCCGCTCGACGATCTCCGCGCCGGGGACGAGATGGCGCAGCACCGGGCGCAGCGTATCGGCGCCGAGGATCATCGTCTCCTCGCGCCCACGCGCGTGGAGCAGCCGGTCGGTGAAGACGTGGCCGCGCTCCGGGTCCGCGCCGAGCTGCGCCTCGTCCAATGCGACGAAGGCCACGTCGCGGAGGTTTTCGCTGGCGCTCCCGGCCTGCCGGCTTTCGCGCAGCGGCATGCTCTCGGCGGTGCACAGGAACCAGCGCGCGTCCTTCGGCACGATGCGTTCCTCGCCGGTGATCAGCGCGACGCGCTCCGGCCCCTTCATCGCCACCACCCGGTCATAGACCTCGCGCGCCAGCAGCCGCAGCGGGAAGCCGATCATCCCGCTGGAATGCGCCGCCATCCGCTCGACGGCGAGGTGGGTCTTGCCGGTATTGGTGGGGCCGAGCACCGCGGTGACGCGGGCATTGTCTGGAACGCGCATGACCGACGTTACATCGGCGGCGGCGTGCGATGATGCAACCTTCCGGCCGCTTCGCCGCAGGGCGCGAACGCCCCGCCGCATCGGAACCCACGGTTTCCGCCGGTTAATTTGACTTTAGAACATTGGGCTTACATCCCGGCGACTGGACGCGCCGGGGGGTCGGCGACGGTGGATTTCGGGGGACGCCTCCTCGCATGTTTTTGCGCGAACAGCCTGGACTGGAGCTTGCCGGCGGCGCCGGGACCGGCTCGTTCGGGCGCGCGCTCGTCCCGGTAAAATCGCTTTCGCGCTACGAGCAACTGCGCATCGCGGCGGCGCGGATCGACTGGGTGCCCGATCTCGGCGCCGAGATCGGCTCGCTGACCTGGTGGCGCGGGCTTGCCACCTGCACCCTGCTGTGCGGCGCCGCGATCCTCACCGCGCCCGGCTTGCGCCCGGTGCCGGGCTTCGTCGCCGCCCCGATGACTGGCGCGGCATGGGAGGAGGCGCGGCCGCTGGCGATCGCGCCGCTCGCGCTGGGCGGCGGCACCGGGCGGCGGATGGCGGCGACCGATCTCGTCCGCCCGCTCGCCGAGACGCCCGAGCGCCCGGTCATCGAGCTGACCGCGACGCTGGGCGACGGCGACCGGCTGGTCTCCGCGCTGCAGCGCGCCGGTGTCGGCCGCCCCGACGCCGCCGAGGCGGCATCGCTGATCGCGCGGGCGGTGGCGCTGGACGACATCCCCTCCGGCACGATGCTCGACCTCACGCTCGGCCGCCGCGCCGACAAGCGCGTGGCGCGGCCGCTGGAGCGGCTGGCGTTCCGCGCGAAATTCGACCTCAACCTCGCGATCAACCGCGCCGGCGAGGGGCTGACGCTCGAACGCCACCCGATCGCGATCGATCACACGCCGCTGCGCGTCACGGGGCGCGTCGGTTCCAGCCTCTATCGCTCGGCCCGCGCGGCGGGCGTGCCGGCGCGGCTGGTGGAAGCCTATATCAAGGCGCTCGCCTCGCGCGTGTCGATCGGGCGCGACGTGCGCGCCGACGACCGTTTCGACATCATCGCCGAACAGCAGCGCGCCGCCACCGGCGAGGTGCAGGTCGGCCAGCTCCAGTTCGCCGGGCTGGATCAGGGCCATCGCAAGATCCAGCTCGTCCGCTGGGGCGACAATGCGCAATGGTGGGACGCCAGGGGGCAGAGCGAGCGGCGCGGCGCGATGGGGATGCCGGTCGCGGGCCACGTCACCTCCACCTATGGCAACCGGATGCACCCGCTGCTCGGCTTCATGCGGATGCACCGGGGGATGGACATCGGCGCCCCTTATGGCTCGCCGATCCACGCCGCGAGCGACGGCGTGGTCGCGCAGGCGGGACGTGCCGGGGGCTACGGCAATTTCGTCAAGCTCGCGCATCCCGGCGGCGTCGCCACCGGCTATGGCCATATGAGCCGCATCGCGGTGCGCGCCGGCCAGCACGTCTCGCGCGGGCAGGTGATCGGCTATGTCGGCTCGACCGGCCTGTCGACCGGCCCGCACCTGCATTGGGAGGTGTGGAAGAACGGCGTGTCGGTCAATCCGCGCTCGATTTCCCTGTCCAGCGTCGCGGTGCTCTCGGGCAAGGCGCTGCGCGAGTTCAAGGCCAAGGTGGCGAACCTGCTGGCGACCGCGCCAGCGCGCTGAGTCCGGTGGCGACCCTTCCCTGAGGGGAAGGGCGCGAGGATCACTTCCCCTGCACGCGCCACTTCTGGATGGTGCGCTCGATGATCTCCTCCTCGTGGCCCACCTCGGTCCACAGCTCGGAGAACAGGGGATCGGCGGAGGCCGGGCGGCGTTCCTCGTCCAGCGTGTCGAAGGCGACGCGGATCGGGATCGCGACGCCCTCGCCGCAGATCACGCACTCGCGGTTGCGCAGCGCCGGGATCGAATCGAGGAAGCCGCGCGCGCCCTCGGGCATCGCCGCGCGGACGAACGCCTGGTCGCGATCGTTGTTGAGGCGCATCGCGATGATCGTGCCGCATTGCGACAGCACGCCCTCCGCCAGATCGGACGGGCGCTGCGTGATGAGGCCCAGCGCGACCCCGTATTTGCGGCCTTCCTTGGCGATACGGCCGAGGATGCGCGAAACGGCGCTCGGCGCGTCCTGATCGGACGGGATGTAGCGATGCGCCTCCTCGCAGACGAGCAGGATCGGCCGCTGCGGCTCGTTGCGCGACCAGATCGCGAAATCGAACACCATGCGGCTCAGCATCGCCACCACCACCGAGGTGATCTCGCTCGGCACGCCGGATACGTCGATGATCGAGATCGGCTTGCCATCCCCCGGCAGGCGGAACACGCGGGCGATGAAGCTCGCCATCGTGTCGCTCACCAGCATGCCCGAGAACATGAAGCCGTAGCGCGGATCGGCCTTGATCTCCTCGATCTTGGACTTGATGCGCAGATAGGGCGCGGTGCTGGACGCCTTGTCCATCTTGCCCATCTCGGCCTGGATCTGCGCGCTGAGGTCGCTCAACAGATAGGGGACCGGCGCGTCGACGGTGAGCTTGGGGATGCCCTGGCCGACCCGGCTCTTGCCGCGTGCGGCGAGCAGGCATTTCGCGAGGATGTCGGCATCCACCTGCCGTTCGGCGCCCTCGGAGGTGAGGAACACCTCGCAATGCTCCTCGAAGTTCATCAGCCAGTACGGCATCTGGAGGTTCGACACGTCATAGAGCGCGCCGTTGCCGCGGAAGGCGGCGGAATATTCGCCGTGCGGGTCGATCATCACGATATGGCCGTGCGGCGCGCGCTCGCAGATGCGGTGCAGGATCAGCGCGGCGGAGGTCGACTTGCCGGTGCCGGTGGAGCCGAGCAGCGCGAAATGCTTGCCGAGCATCGCGTCGACGAACAGCGCGCCGCGGATGTCGCGCGTGGGATAGACCGCGCCCACCTCGATATGCGCGCGGTCGTCGGCGGCATAAACCTGGCGCAGGTCGACCCGCGTGACCGGATACACTTCCGCGCCCGGCGACGGATAGCGCGTCACGCCGCGCCGGAAGTGGTAGAGCTTGCGCGTCAGCTTCTCCTCGCCGCCCTCGCCGAGGAAATCGATCTCCGCGATGATGCGGCCGGTGCCGAGATTCTCCAGCTTGAGCGAGCGGACGTTGGCGATCAGCCAGTTGGGGCCGACCGGCACCTTGATCTGGCTGCCGACCTGCCCGGCGACCGCCACCAGCGGATCGGGATGATCGGCCAGCGCCGCCAGTGCCGCCATCTCGAACATCACCTTGCCGGACGAGCCGCCGATCTCCAGCACCACGCCGATCGGATCGGGCAGGCCGGAGGCGTCATGCGCCGCTTCGGGGCTGGTGTGCAGAAAGGCGCCCGGCGCCGGCATCTCGGTCATGCGTCAAGTCCCACGGTGTCGACAGAACCGGGGCGTTATCGCCGGATTTGGTAAATTAAGGGTGAGGTGGGGAGATCGCCTACACCTTCCGCGCGATCGCGCCGGCACCCCAGCCGAGCAGCACCGACAGCGCCACCGCCGTCAGCCCGTAGAGGAAGGACGAACGCTCGGCGGCGTGCGCGACGAAGCGTTCGAAGCCGGATTTGCGCACGTCGATGTCGCGCACCGCCGCGCCCAGCACTTTGCCGTCGCGGATCAGGAAGGTCTCCGCCGTGAAGCGCCCGACTGGCACGCGCGCCGGGATGTTGACCCGTGCGCGATAAAGCACGCCGTCGGTGATCTCCACGGCGTGCGGCGCTTCGTAATAAAGGCCGCCGCGCGTCCTAAGGTCGACCAGCCCGCGCGTGAAGCGGTCCTGCACGTCGGATGGCGCGGAGGAGGTGGGGGAGAGCTGCAGGCTGTCCAGCCCCAGCTCGTAGATCGCGCGCGTCCGGTCGTCGACCAGATCGCGGATCGGCCGCGATGAGGCGATGGCGTAGAAGCTCGGCGCGGAGCTGTAGCGCAGCCGGTCGGCGTTCACCCAGATGCCGGCGACCTTCTCCTTCTCGCGGATGGTGATCGACTGCGCCGGCCCCTTCACCACCACCACCACGTCGATCGGATGGCGCGCGTCGGCGCGCGGCTCTCCCGGCGGGAGCAGGATCGCGCCGAACAGGAGGAGTTCGGCGCCGGTGAAGCTGTACGCGATCTCGATCTCGCGCTGCGAGACGTCGGGCACCAGCACCGGCTTCGCCTCGGCCAGCAGCAGCGGCGCAGCGAGCGCGAGGGCGACTGCCCGGCGCCTCACGACAATTCCACCGTGTAGATCTCGTCCGGCCGCCACCCCAGTCCCATGCCGATGCGGATCGCCACCAGCAACACGATGATCGCCAGCGCGAGGCGGAGATATTCGGGCCTGGCCCTCTCGGCGAAGCGCGCGCCGACCTGCGCGCCCGCGACCGAGCCGAGCAGCAGCAGCCCGGCGAGCACGATGTCCACCGCCTTGGTGGTGGTGGCGTGCACCATCGTCGCGATGGCGGTGACGAACAGGATCTGGAACAGCGAGGTGCCGACCACCACCTGCGTCGCCATGCCGAGCAGGTAGATCATCGCCGGCACCAGCACGAAGCCGCCGCCGATGCCGAGCAGGATCGTCAATATCCCGGTCGCCACGCCCAGCAGCAGCGGCGCGAGCGGCGAGATATAGAGGCCGGAGCGATAGAAGCGCATGCGGAACGGCAGGCTGGCGACGAGCGGATGGTGCCGCCGCCGCTTCGGCCGTGCGACCGCCTTGCCGTGCACGACGCGGATCGCCTCGATCGATTCCTTCAGCATCAGCCCGCCGATCGTGCCGAGCAGTAGGACGTAGGTGATCGCGATCGTCGTATCGATCTGTCCCACCGCCTGCAGCAGCCGGAACAGCCACGCGCCGAGCAGCGAGCCGATGATCCCGCCGGCGACCAGCACGCCGCCCATCTTCACGTCCACCCCGTCGCGGCGGAAATAGGCGAACACGCCGGAAACGCTCGCCCCCGTCACCTGGCTCGCGGCGCTGGCGGCGGCGACGGTGGGCGGGATGCCATAGACGATCAGCAGCGGCGTGGTGAGGAACCCGCCGCCGACCCCGAACATGCCGGAGAGCAGCCCCACCCCCGCGCCGAGCGCGACGATGACGAGCGCGTTCACCGACAGGTTGGCGATCGGCAGGTAAAGGTCCATCCGGCGAGCGGTAAGCGTTTCGCGTGCCGGGCGGAAGATGCGGGGAGCTAGAAATCCGCCCCGATCGACAGCGCCGGCCCCGATCCGGGCCGCGCGTCTCCCGCGATGCGCTGCCGCCATTCCAGCGAGATGCGCAGCGGCATCGCCGCCGGCACCGCGACGCTCGCCGCCGGGCCGACGTCGAGCCGCGCCGCGCTGCGCTGCGCCCCGCCCCACGCGCCCAGGCCGAGTTCCACCCGCGACCTGCCGATCGCCGCGACCGGGCGCGTAACCCGCGCCGCGCCGTCGACGAAGCCCTCTCCGCCGTTACGCGCGATCACGCCGGCCTGTCCGTAGGCATCGAGCGAGAAGCCCGCCGCGACCGGCGTCGGCGGCAGGCCGGCGATCAACCCGGCGCTCGGACCGCCGCGCGCGCCGGCGATGGCGATCCGCTGCTCCGCGAAGAGATGGACCGGCAGTGCGGTCGGCTGCCAGTCGAGGCCCAGCGCCGCTTCGCGCTGCCGCGCCGCGAGCGCGCTGGAGAAACGCGCGGCGATCGCGACGCGCCGCGAATCGCCCAGCGCATACGTTAGCCGCGTGCCGGCCTGGCTGCCGCCGAGCTGTGGCGCGAAAGGCGTCGCCGGGCCGGCCCCGCGCGCGATCAGCCAGCCGCTGCCGGCCAGCCGGGGGCGCGCGCTCGCGGTGCGGCTCAATGGCGGCAGCGGCGCGCCGACCATCTCGCCGGGCACGATCCGGGCCGGCCAATCGGCGGCCTCCCTGGTCGGAGCGATTCGCGCTGGCGCGGTGAGCGCGACGGCCGGTTCGATCTCCGCGTCCGGAATCGGCGACCTGTCGAATACGAGCGTCGCGGGGTGCGGGAAGGTGGCGCGCGTGATCGCCGTGGCCGCTCCGCCGGTCGTGCGCGGGCGCGGGGGAGTGGTGGCGGGGAGCGCGGCGAAGGCGCGTGGCGCGATCGCCATCACCGCCGCTTCCGGCCCATGCGCCGGCCACAGGATCGCGACGCGCGCGCCGATCCATCCGCCGACGATCGCCATCACGAAACGCAACGGACGACTCTGCCGTATCAAGGCACGATTTCCGCCGGATAGGCATGGGCGGTCTTGTCCCACTGCGGCGCGCGCCCGGCGAGCAGCCCCGCATAGCGCATCACCGCCCGCCGCGCCGCCAGCAGCGCGATGAAATTGCCGACCACCATGCGCGAAGGCGCCCAGCATGCCTCGCGCCAGCCGTAGCTGCGCGCGGTGAAGGCCGTCCGCCACATCGCCCGCCACAGCAGCAGCGCGAGGTTCGCGGCGAGGATCGCTTGCAGTG
The DNA here is from genome assembly GCA_001897375.1 of Sphingomonas sp. 67-36. Classification (GTDB taxonomy): domain Bacteria; phylum Pseudomonadota; class Alphaproteobacteria; order Sphingomonadales; family Sphingomonadaceae; genus Sphingomonas. Next base: position 105,796 of record MKSU01000002.1, read on the forward strand.
GCGCGGGCGGTTCCGGCGTTGCCCCGCCGAATAGCGCATGGCCGGCGAGCGACAGCCCCCAGCCGACCAGTGCGGCATAGCCGGCGGCGAGCACGATCACCGCCAGCGTCGCGCGCCGGTCGCGCAGCCGCATCCAATGGTCGCCGAGATCGAGCGCGCGGCCCCAGCCGAGCCGGTCCCACCCGGCGAGCGCGATGCCGGTCATCCAGCGGGCCTTCTGGCGCACCGCCGCGTTGACCGTCGCCGGGAAATATTCGCGCACCGCGATCACCGCGCCGCCCGGCCGCTCCCGCACCCGCGCGAAATGCGCGGCATGACCGGCGGCGGCGAGGCGCAGGCCGAGTTCGTAATCCTCCGTGACGCTTTGCGCATCGAACGGCGTGCCGTGCCCGGCGGCGAGCGCGGCGAGCGCCTCGATGCGGATCGCGCAGCCGACCCCCGCGAACGGCAGCGCAGCTTTCAACGCGGTGCGCACGACCAGCTCCTTGCCATGCGCTTCCGCGAATTCCCCGCTGTAATGGCCCGCGACGAGGGGCGATTCGGCGCGCGGCAGCGGCAGCACCGGAATCTGCACCGCGGCATGGGCGTCGAGCAGCGCGTCGAACAGCCGCAACTCGGCCGGATGCACCACGTCCTCCGCATCGTGCAGCACGATCGCATCGACCGGTTCGCTGGCGCGGGCGAGCGCGTTCCACAGGTTGTTGAGGCAATCGGCCTTGGTCGTCGGGCCGGGGCGCTCGCCGATCACCAGCACCACCCGCGCGTCACCGGCGGCGGCATCGGCCACCGCGTCGATCGTCGCGCGATCGTTGGGATAGCAGCCGACGAAAATGCGGAACGCGGGATGATCGAGCCGCGCCAGCGTGGTGCGCAGCATCGCGCCGATCACCGCGCTTTCGTCCCATGCCGGCACGAAGATCGCGAAGCGGCGCGGCGTGGTGGGCGCGGGCAGCTCGTCCAGCGTCGCGGTGCCGCCGCCGCGACGCCAGGCGCGCCGCACCAGCCACACCAGATCGACCAGCAGATCGTCGACCCCGCCAATCAGGAACCCCGCGGCCGCGAACAGCGTCATCTCGCGTGTCGCCGCGTCGATCCATTCGAGCAATATTGTCGCTGACCCCAATGCCGCTCCCCCGATTCGGCGCGTGCAATTTGGCATGTCGGACAGGTTAAGCAATTGTTAAGTACGTGTTACGGTTTCATAAATGGACCATTGCCGCCGCGCACCGCCCGCGCCACATGACCGGGGTGACCGTCACGCGTTTCGCTCCTTCGCCAACCGGGCGACTGCATTCCGGCCATGCCTGGTCCGCGATCCTGGCGCACGATTTCGCGCGGGCGCGGGGCGGCCGCTTCCTGTTGCGCATCGAGGATATCGACGGCACGCGCAGCCGGCCGGAGCATGTCGCGACGATCGTCGAGGACCTGCGCTGGCTCGGGCTGGAATGGGACGGGGAGGTGGTCTTCCAGTCGCGGCGGCTGCATCTTTATGCCGAGGCGCTGGAGCGGCTGCGTGCGATGGGGCTGCTCTATCCCTGTTTCTGCACCCGCGCCGAGATCGTCGCCGCCAGCCTCTCCGCGCCGCACGGGCCGGAGCCGGTCTATCCCGGCACCTGTCGCGGCGTGGACGCCGCCGCGCGGATGGGCGAGCCGCATTGCTGGCGGATCGACATGGCGAAAGCGGCGGCGCTCGCCGGGCCGCTCGAGTGGCGCGATCACGGCCGGACGGTCGCAACCGATCCGCTCGCGGCGGGCGACGTGGTGCTGGCGCGCAAGGACGCGCCGGCCAGCTACCATCTCGCGGTGACGGTCGACGATGCGGCGCAGGGGGTGACCGACGTGGTGCGCGGGCGCGACCTGTTCGCCGCGACGCATGTCCATCGGCTGCTGCAGGCGCTGCTCGGTCTGCCGGCGCCGGACTATCATCATCACGACCTGCTCGTCGGGCCGGACGGCGAGCGGCTCGCCAAGCGCCACGGCAGCCCGACGCTCGCGGCCTTGCGCGAGGCGGGCGAGGACGGGCGCGCGGTGGCGGACAGGCTGCGCGCCGGGCGGCTTCCCATTGCCGGCGCGAGCGCGTAGGGGGACGCCATGAAGATCTTCCTCGTCATCCTGCTGGTGGCAGCGATGATCGCCACGGTGGTCGCGTTGGTGCGCGGCATCGTCACCTTCCTTCAGGGCGCGAGCGCCGAAGCGCGGGGCGAGCGCATGGACGGCCCGACCGAAAGCCAGCTCAAGTCCAATCGCATGATGCAGCAGCGCATCCTCTATCAGGCGCTGGCGATCCTGATCTGCGTCGTCCTGCTGTTCGCGATGGGGCGGACGTGATCTGAGTTCCGGCGATGGTCAAACTCAACAAGATCTACACCCGCACCGGTGACGCGGGGACGACCGGGCTGGTAGACGGCAGCCGCGTTTCCAAGGCCGATGCGCGGATGCAGGCGATCGGTGACGTGGACGAGGCCAATTCGGCGATCGGCTTCGCGATTGTGGGATTGGACGACGCCGATCTCCGCATCGCCTTGTCACGCATCCAGAACGATCTGTTCGACCTCGGTGCGGACCTCGCGACGCCCGGCGAGGATTTCACCCCGACCGAGATGACGCTGCGCATCGTCTCTGCGCAGGTCGAGCGGCTGGAGGCGGAGATCGACGCGATGAACGCGGGCGTGCCGCCGCTGCGCAGCTTCATCCTCCCCGGCGGGGCGGCGGCGGCGCTGCACGTCGCGCGCGCGGTGTCGCGTCGCGCGGAAAGGTCGGCAGTGGCGATCGGCGGCGGCGTCAACCCGCAGGCGCTGATCTACCTCAATCGCCTCTCAGACTTCCTGTTCGTCGCCTGCCGCAAGGTGAACCTTGGCGCCGGCGGCGACGTGTTGTGGGTGCCCGGCGGGGCACGTTAGCCGACTCGTTCACGCGACCCTTCCCCCGCGCCGCGCGACGGGCTATGGCGCGTCGCGAACCTGCCATGAGCACCACATCACCCCTTCTGCCGCCGGCGCACTGGCGGGATTTCCTCGCGCTGACCAAGCCGCGGGTGATGACGCTCGTCGTCTATACCGGGCTGTGCGGCCTGCTCGCCGCGCCGGCGGTCGACGGGCATGGCATCAACCCCGTGCTGGGCTTCACCGCGATCCTGTGCATCGCGCTCGGCGCGGGCGCGGCGGGGGCGCTCAACCAATGGTATGAGGCGGATATCGACGCGGTGATGCGCCGCACCGCCGCGCGCCCGCTACCCGCCGGGCGGATGGATCGGCAGGCGGCGCTGCACTTCGGCGTGGGGCTGGGCGCCTTTTCCGTTATCCTGATGGGGCTGGCGCTCAACCTGCTGGCAGCGGCGATCCTCGCCGTCTCGATCCTGTTCTACGTGCTGGTCTATACCGTGTGGCTGAAGCCGCGCACGCCGCAGAACATCGTGATCGGCGGCGCGGCCGGCGCCTTCCCGCCGCTGATCGGCTGGGCCGCCGCGACCGGGCAGGTGACGTTGCTGCCGGTGCTGCTGTTCACGCTCGTCTTCCTGTGGACGCCGCCGCACTTCTGGGCGCTCGCGCTGTTCGTGAAGACCGACTACGCCAATGCCGGCATCCCGATGCTGCCGGTGGTGGCGGGCGAGCGCACGACGCGGCGCCAGATCGGGCTTTACACGATCCCGATGGCGATCGCGGCGGTGCTGCCGTGGCCGCTGGGGCTGTCCGGGCCGATCTATGGCATGGTTTCGGTGGCGACGACGGCGTGGTTCGGCTGGCTCGCCTTCCGCGTCGCGCGCCGCACGACGCAGCCCGACGACGCGATGAAGCCCGAGAAGGCGCTGTTCAAATTCTCGATTCTCTACCTGTTCGTCGTGTTCGGCGCGCTGGTGATCGACCGGTGGGTGGCATGAAGCACGACGAGGAAGACCTGATCCGGGAGCGGCAGAAGGGCCGCGCGTTCGTGATGGCGCTGCTGCTGGGAGCGTTCGTGGTGCTGGTGTTCGCCATCACCATCGTCAAGATCAAGGCGGGGATCGTGGCGAAATGAGGATCGCGCGCACCACGCGGACCGCGTTGTTCGCGGTGCTCGGGATCTGCTTCATGACCGGCCTCGCCTTCGCCAGCGTGCCGCTCTATCGCCTGTTCTGCGCGGCGACCGGCCTGAACGGCACCACCCAGCGCGGCCTGATCGCGCCGGGCAGCGTGCATCACAGGATCCGCATCGATTTCGACGCCAACACCAGCCCGCACATGCCGTGGCGCTTCGTGCCCGAGCAGGGGAGCGAGACGGTGGAGGTGGGCGCGCGCGACATGGCCTTCTTCACCGCCACCAATCGCGCCGCCGTGCCGGTCACCGGCACCGCGACCTATAACGTAACCCCTTATCAGGCGGGCAAATATTTCACCAAGATCCAGTGCTTCTGCTTTACCCAGCAGACGCTGAAACCGGGCGAGACGGCGCGAATGCCGGTGATCTTCTTCGTCGATCCGAAGATCCTCGACGATCCCGATACGAAGGATGTCGAGACGATCACGCTGAGCTACACATTTTACCCGGTGGATTCCGGCAAGCCCGCGAGCTAGAGAACCAGCGACTTAGGAACAGGGAACGCAACGAATGGCCGGCGCCAAGAACCACGATTACCATATCCTGCCACCCGATCCGTGGCCGTTGATCGGATCGTTCTCCGCGCTCGCGATGGCGGCCGGCGGCATCATGTGGATGCACGGCGGCCATGTCGGCAAGCCCAACGGCGGCGGCTTCCTGTTCTTCGCGGGGCTGCTGGCGGTGCTGTTCACGATGTTCTGCTGGTGGCGCAACGTCATCAAGGAAGCGCATCACGGCGATCACACGCCGGTGGTGCAGCTTCATTTCCGCTACGGCATGATCCTGTTCATCGCCTCGGAGGTGATGTTCTTCGTCGGCTGGTTCTGGGCCTATTTCGATTTCGCGCTGTTCCCCGCCGCGATCAGCTTCGTCAACGGGCAGGTGGAGCATGCGGCCGAGGGCGCCGCCGCGATCGCCGCGCAATGGCCGCCCAAGGGCCTCGAGGTGATCGACGCCTTCGAATTCCCGCTGCTCAACACGCTGATCCTGCTGACCAGCGGCACCACCGTCACCTGGGCGCACCACGCGCTGATCCATAACCAGCGCGGCGGCGAGAAGGTCGGGCTGTGGGGTCTGCTCGGCGTCGGCAATCGCGACAGCGTGCTGAAGGGCCTGTGGCTGACGATCGTGCTCGGCCTGATCTTCACCTCGATCCAGGCCTATGAATACATTCACGCGCCGTTCCCGTTCAAGGGGCTGAACTATGGCGCGGCCTTCTTCATGGCGACGGGTTTCCACGGCTTCCACGTCATCATCGGCACGATCTTCCTGACGGTCTGCCTGATCCGCGCCTATCGCGGTGATTTCACCCCGCGCCAGCATTTCGGCTTCGAGGCGGCGGCGTGGTACTGGCATTTCGTCGACGTGGTGTGGCTGTTCCTGTTCGTCGCCATCTACGTCTGGGGCGGCTGGGGCGCGCCGGTCCACGGTGGCTGATCCCGAAGGAATTTCGGACCGGGGGGAAGCTCCCGCCGGTCCCGAAATCCCGGTCGGCAAGGAAACGGGCGCGGTGGGCGACGGCTCGCCGCGCCCGCTCGATTGTGGCCTCAAGGGCCTGTGCCCGCGCTGTGGCGCGAAGACCCTGTTCGCCGGCTGGATCAGGTTCGCCGATCGCTGCCGCCTGTGCGGCCTCGATTATGCCGCGTTCAATGTCGGCGACGGGCCGGCGGCTTTCCTCACCCTGATCCTCGGCACGATCGTCGTGATCGGCGCGGTGGCGCTGGAGTTGTCGGCCAGCCCGCCCTTCTGGGTGCATCTGCTGATCTGGCCGCCGGTGACGCTGGCCGGCGTCGTGCTCAGCCTGCGGGTGGCGAAGGGCTGGCTGATCGCGCTCGAATATCGCAATGCCGCGCGCGAGGGGCGGCTGAAGCAATGAGGCGCTGGCCGCTCGTCCCGACGGTCCTCGTCGCGCTGGCGGTGGCGGCGATGATCGCGCTCGGGCTGTGGCAGCTTCTGATCCGCCTGCCCGAGAAAGAGGCGCAACTCGCCCAGCTCGCCGCCAATCCGGCCAAACCGGCGATCGCCTTCCCACGCTTCCCCGACGATTCGCTGCTGTTCCGCCGCGCGAGCGGCTTCTGCCTGTCGGTCGCCTCGATCGAGCGCGCCGGGGCGGGCAATGCCGGCTATCGCCTGATCGCCAATTGCCGCACCGGGGCGGAGGGGCCGGGGATTAAGGTGCAACTCGGCACCACGCGCGATCCCGATGCGAAGGTGCGATGGGGCGGCGGCAAGGTGTCCGGCTGGATCAGCCATGCGCCGGATGCGCGGCCGCTGATCGCCGGGCTGTTCGATCATGTCCCGCGCGAGCTGCTGCTGGTGGCGGACACGCCCGCGCCGGGCCTTGCCGCGAACAGCCGGCCGGATATCGGCATCGTGCCCAACAACCATTTCGCCTATGCGATCCAATGGTTCTTCTTCGCCGCCGTCGCGAGCGTCATCTACGTCCTCGCGGTACGTCGGAGGATTGCCCGCGACGGCGACGGGCGTTAGGCGCGCCATTCATGCGCTACATCTCCACTCGCGGCGCCGCGCCCGCGCTCGATTTTCGCGACGTCACGCTCGCCGGCCTCGCCTCGGACGGCGGCCTCTATATCCCCGAGCGCTGGCCGACGCTGACGCGGGACGAGATCGCGGCGCTCGCCGGCCTCAGCTACGTCGATACGGCGGTGGCGGTGATGGTGCCGTTCGTCGGCGACAGCCTGACGCGCGATGAGCTGAAGGCGCTGTGCGCCGCCGCCTACGGCCGGTTCGATCATGCCGCCGTCACCCCGCTCGTCCAGCTCGATCATGACCAATGGCTGCTTGAGCTGTTCCACGGCCCGACGCTGGCGTTCAAGGACGTGGCGCTGCAACTGCTCGGCCTGCTGTTCGAGAAATTCCTGTCCGGCTCCGACCGGCATCTGACGATCGTCGGCGCGACCTCCGGCGACACCGGCTCAGCGGCGATCGACGCGGTAGCGGGGCGCGCGGGCGTCGATATCTTCATGCTCCATCCGGAAGGGCGGGTCAGCGACGTGCAGCGCCGCCAGATGACCACGGTCGGCGCGCCCAACGTCCACAATATCGCGATCCGCGGCGATTTCGATCAGGCGCAGGCGCTGGTGAAGGCGATGTTCAACGATCCCGCCTTTTCCGGGCGGTTCGACCTGTCGGCGGTCAATTCGATCAACTGGGCGCGGCTGATGGCGCAGGTGGTCTATTATTTCCACGCCGCCGTCCGGCTCGGCGCGCCCGAACGGGCAGTGGCGTTCAGCGTGCCGACCGGCAATTTCGGCGACGTCTTCGCCGGCTATGTCGCGGCGCGGATGGGGCTGCCGGTGGCGAGGCTGGTGGTCGCGACCAACGTCAACGACATCCTCGCGCGCGCGCTGGCGAGCGGCGATTATTCGTGCCGCGAAGTGGTGCCGACGCCGACGCCGTCGATGGACATTCAGGTCTCGTCCAATTTCGAGCGGCTGCTGTTCGATCTCGGCGGGCGCGATGGCGCGGCGCTGGCCGAGCAGATGCGCGGCTTCGAGGCGACGCGCGCGATGCGGCTCACCAACGCGCAGCGCGAGGGCGCGGCGGCGCTGTTCGCCAGCGAGCGCGTCGACGTGGACGACATGGCGCTGGCGATGCGCTGGGCGAGCGAACATGCCGGGCAGGTGATCGACCCGCACACGGCGATCGGCTTCGCGGCGGCGCGCCGGCAGGCCGGCGACGTGCCGATGGTCACGCTGGCGACCGCGCACCCGGCCAAGTTCCGCGACGCGGTGGAGCGCGCGACCGGCATCCGCCCGTCGCTTCCGGCGCGCGTCGGCGACCTGTTCGAGCGCGAGGAGCGTTTCGTCACGCTCGACGCGACCTTCGATGCGGTGAGCGGCTATATCGCCGAGCGGGCGATCCCGCGCGGGTGAGGGCGTGAAACTCGACACCCTCGTCGGCGAGCCATGGGCCGATTACGGCCTGATCGATTCGGGCAACGGGCGGAAGCTGGAGCGTTACGGCCGCTTCCGCTTCATCCGCCCGGAGCCGCAGGCGCTGTGGACGCCGGCGCAGGCGGACTGGCGCGCGCATGGCGAGTTCGTCCCCGGCAGCGACGAGGACGGCGGCGGGCAGTGGCATTTCGCCGAGCCGGTCCCGCGCGAAGGCTGGCCGCTGTCGTGGAACGAGGTGCGCTTCACCGCGCAAACCACGCCGTTCCGCCATCTCGGCTTCTTCCCCGACATGGCCCCGGTATGGTCTTGGATGCGCGAGCGGCTGGCCGGGCGCGACAATCCCGAATGCCTCAACCTGTTCGGCTATACCGGTGTCGGCACGCTGGCGCTTTCCGCGATCGACGCGCGGATGGTGCACGTCGACGCCTCGAAGAAATCGGTCGAGGCGGCGCGGGGCAATGCGGCGCTCTCCGGCCTCGCCGACGCGCCGGTGCGCTGGATCATCGATGACGCGGCGAAGTTCGTGAGCCGCGAGGTGCGGCGCGGGCGGCGCTATGACGGCATATTGCTCGATCCGCCGAAATACGGGCGCGGCCCGACCGGCGAGGTGTGGCGGTTGGAGGAAGACCTCCCCGGCCTGATCGCCGATTGCCGGCGGCTGCTAGATGCCGAATCGCGCTATCTGTTCCTCACCGTCTATGCCGTGCGCATGTCGGCGCTGGCGATCGGCGAGATGCTGCGGCAGGCGTTCGCGGACCTGCCGGGGACGGTGGAGGCGGGCGAGCTCGGCGTGCGCGAGGAAGCGCGCGGACTGGCGCTGCCCACCGCGATCTGGGCGCGCTGGTCGCGATGATCGCGACGCTGCCGCTCAAGTCGGTGAGCGGCATATTCTTCCGCGCGGTGGACCCGCTCCATGCGGCCGAAGCCCTGTCCGGCTCGCGCGGCGACGGCCGCTATTCGCGCGCCGGACAACCCACGCTTTATCTCAGCGCCTCGCTTGAGGGCGTCGAGGCGGCTTTGATCGCCCATCGCGCATCAGACGAGCGGGAGCGCGTCGTCCTGCGATTCGCGGTGGAGGCGGTTCGCATCGCAGATCTGCGCGACGGCGATACGCTCGCGCGAGTCCGCGAAGAGGCGGGTGATCCGTTCGCCGACTGGCGGGAAACCGCCGCGCCACCTTCATGGAGCGTGCGCGACTGGATCGAGGCTCAGGGAGCGGACGGGCTGATCGACCCGTCGCGCAAGGCACCCGGTCTGTGGCACCTCGTGCTGTTTCGCTGGAACGTCCCCGGCGGCCCGATCGTGCGTCCTCAATAATCGCAGGCGGAATAGTCGCCCGCGTGGCAGGCAGCGACCGCGCGGCGCCACTCGGCCATGTCGCGCTCATATTGCGCGCGATTGCGGGTGTAGCGCGCCATCTCGTCTTCGTGCGCGCGCATGGCGGCCGCATAATCGCCCCCGCCAGCCAGCACCACGCGCCGCTGCCCGGTCGCGCGCGCGGCGACGCCGGCCTTGAGGTTGAGCTGGCGAGTCATCTCACTGTCGTGCGCCCGCGCCGCGGCGCTGCGCATCGCAGCGTCGCGCGGATCGTCGGCGTGAGCGACGGCAGGCAGCATCGCCATGGCGATCGCGATGCCGACGAAAGATCTGGACCCCATGTGCAGCTTCCCCTCCAAGGCACGGACGCTGCGTATCAGCGCGGGGGCGGGTTCCGCAAACTGATTGCGACGAAGCGCCGGACATATCAAATTTGCGCAGATGTGCAGAAATGATCTGGCGAAATCGGTGCGGTCGGGATAACCGGGGCCAATGGCAACCCCGGAGAGGCCCCCCATGAGATCGCGCGAAATCCATCTTGTCCGCCGGCCTGCCGGCGCCCCGGTCGCCGGGGATTTCGCCACGGTGGAACGCGAGGTCGCGGCGCCGGGCGCGGGCGAGGTGCTGGTCCGCAACCGCTGGATGGCCGTCGATCCCGCGATGCGCGGGCGGATGGACGACGCCAAGAGTTATGTCCCGCCGTTCGCACTCGACGCGCCGATGGAGGGGCCGGCGATCGGCGAGGTGGTCGCCTCGAACGATCCCGGCTTCACGCCGGGCGACATGGTGTTCTCGCGCCTCGGCTGGCGCGAGGCGTTCGTCGCGCCCGGCGAGGCGTTGCGGAAGCGCGATTGCACGGTGCTGCCGGCGCAGGCCTATCTCGGCTTCGCGGGGATGACCGGTCTCACCGCCTATGCCGGCCTGTTCCGCGTCGGTCAGCTCAAGCCGGGCGACGTGGTGTTCGTCTCCGCCGCGTCGGGCGGCGTGGGGTCGCTGGTGTGCCAGATGGCGAAGCTCAAGGGGCACAAGGTGATCGGCTCGGCCGGCGGCGCGGCCAAGGCGGCGTTCCTGCGCGACCGGCTGAAGCTCGACGGCGTGATCGACTATAAGGTCGAGCCGAACCTCACCAAGGCATTGGCGCGCGAGACGAAGGCGATCGGCGCGGAAGGGATCGACCTTTATTTCGACAATGTCGGCGGCGACCATCTCCACGCGGCGATCGCGGTGGCGAAGCCGTTCGCGCGGATGGCGATCTGCGGCATGATCTCGCAGTATAACGCCGCCGGGCAGGTGACGCCGCCGCGCAACCTGACGCTCATCATGGGCAAGCGGCTGCGGCTTGAAGGGTTCATCGCGCTCGATCATTTCGATATCGAGCAGCATTTCCTCGCCGATGTTTCGGCATGGCATCGCGCCGGGCTGCTCGATCCGGTGGAGACGGTGTTCGACGGGATCGACCAGGCGCTTGCCGCCTTCAACGCGCTATTCGACGGCAGCAGCATGGGTCGCACCCTGGTCAGGCTCGGATAGCTGTTCATTGCGCGTCCAGCGATTGTGCGCCAGAGGCGCGAAAAGCGTCAGGAGGATGGGATGAGGATCGTCGTTGCTTCGCTGGGAACCCTTGGCCTGCTGGCCCTCGCGGGCGTGGCGAGCGCCGGGCCGCCCGCCGGGGACGTGGCGCACGGCCGCGCGGTGTTCGCGCGCTGCGCCGCCTGCCATGACGCGACGACCGGCGCCAATCGCGTCGGCCCCTCGCTGAAGGGCGTGGTCGGCCGCCGCGCCGCCAGCGCGCCCGGCTTCGCTTATTCCGCCGGGCTCAAGGGAAAGAACGTGACGTGGACGCCGGCGGCGCTGGACGCCTTCATCACATCGCCGACGCGCTATGCTCCCGGCACGCGCATGGCGATCGCGGTCACCGATCCGAAGGATCGCGCCGATCTGATCGCCTATCTCACGACATTGCGCTGAAAATTGCCCTCGCGTGCAATAATAGCGCTTGAGTCGCGTGTCGTTGTCCCGTAGCAACCGCGCGAAATATCAGCAGGGGGTGGAAACCGCGTGACGGACGGACGGCCCGGACGGGCGCTTGAAGGGATCAAGGTTCTCGATCTGTCGCGCGTGCTCGCCGGGCCCTGGTCTACGCAGATTCTCGCCGATCTCGGCGCTGACGTGCTCAAGGTCGAGCTGCCCGGCAAGGGCGACGACACGCGCGGCTGGGGGCCGCCGTTCCTGACGCTCCCGGACGGCAGCGACGATCCGCAGGAAAGCGCCTATTACCTGTGCTGCAACCGCAACAAGCGCTCGGCCGCGATCGATCTCGCCAACCCGGAGGGCGCGGCGCTGATCCGCCGGCTCGCCGCCGAGGCCGATATCCTCGTCGAGAATTTCAAGGTCGGCGGGCTGGTCAAATACGGGCTGGACTATGCCAGCATCCGCGCGATCAACCCGCGCATCGTCTATTGCTCGATCACCGGCTTCGGCCAGACCGGCCCCTATGCCGACCGGCCGGGCTATGACTTCGTCGCGCAGGGGATGGGCGCGTTCATGTCGATCACCGGCGAGGAGCATGGCGGGCCGCTGCGCGCCGGGGTCGCCATGGCCGATCTTTCCACCGGCATGTACGCGACCGTCTCGATCCTCGCCGCGCTGCGCCATGCCGAGCGCACCGGGGAGGGGCAGCAGATCGACGTGTCGCTGCTCGACACGCAGATCGCGATGCTCGCCAACCAGGGATCGAACTGGCTGGTCGGCGGGGTCAATCCCGGCCGGCTCGGCAATCGCCACCCGACCGTCGTGCCGTACAAGACGTTCGAGGTGGCGGACGGCACGATCATCATCGCGATCGGCAACGACGGGCAGTTCCGCGCCTTCTGCCACGAAATGGGCCGGCCGGAGCTGGCCGCCGATCCGCGCTTCGTCACCGGCCGCCAGCGGCTGATCAACCGCGAGGAGATCGAGGCGATCGTGCAGGAGATCGTGCGCGACATGCCGGGTGGCCCGCTGATCGAGCGGCTGGTCGCGGCCAACGTGCCTGCCGGGCCGGTCAATACGATCAAGGATATCTACGCCGATCCGTTCATCGTGGCGCGCGGCGTGGTGCATCGCTTCACCCGCGAGGACGGGGTGGAAATCCCCACCGTCGCCTTCCCCGGCAAATTCTCCGCGACGCCGACCGACTATCGCCATCGCCCGCCGCAGGTCGGCGAGCATAGCCGCGAGCTGCTGGGCGACTGGCTGGGCGTGTCGGACGCCGAGTTCGCCGGGCTGGAGGAAAAGGGCGCCGTCAGGCAGCGCTGAGCGACGGCCGCGCGAGCAGCGCGAGGTCGCGCGGCTCGTCGAGATCGGCCGACAGCCCTTCGCGGCGCATCACCGTGAAGCGCAACCCGCTCGCCATCGCCCGCGCGCGATGGAGGGCGAGGCTGTCCGCTCCGAACGAATAGTCGATCAGGCCCGGCCGTCGCAGCAGCAGCGCGTTGGTACCGATCCCGGCGCGGTCGGTCGCGGCGGTGACGTCGGCGGTGTCGAGCATCTCCGCCAGCGCCGCGAGGTCCGCCGGCGCGAGCAAGGGAAGGTCGGCGCTGAGCGCTAGCAGCGGCAGCGCCGGATCGACCAGCGCGCTTGCCTGCCGCAGCGCGGCGTTCAGCCCGCTGCCGGTTTCACGGATCGCCCGCGCACCGCCAGCCGCCGCGAGATCGAGCAGCAGCGGGCTGCGGCTGACGACATGGCATTGCACGGGCGGCACGACCTGCGTCGCGACGCGCAGGACGTGACGGAACATCCGCTCGACCAGCGCCGCGCGCGCCCTCTCGTCCAGCGCGGGGGCGAGACGACTCTTGCCCTCGCCTGGCGGCCGGACGGGGATGACGATCGAGAAGCTCACGCCGGCTTCCGCAGCATCGCCGCCAGCGCGAGCGCGACGCGCGCCAGCCGCCGCTGGCCGATGTCGTCGCGCATCAGCGTGTCGGCCGCGATCAGCCGGATGCCGTCCATCGTGGTTCCCGCGCCGGGGTCGTCATAGTCGCACAATATCGCATCGACGATGCCGGCATAAGGCTTCGCCAACGCCGCCGCGCCCGGCGCGATGCCCAATTCGCGCATGATCTTCGCCGCCGGCCCCTTCACCGCCTCCCCGCCGATGAACGGAGAGACGGCGATGCACGGCGCGCGCCGTCGCCGCAGCGCGTCGGCGATGCCGGGCACCGCGAGCAACGGGCCGATGCTCAGCACCGGGTTGGACGGGCAGATCACGATCGCCTCCAGCGCCGGATCGTCGAGCGCCGCAAGCAGCGCCGGCGCGGGCCGCGCGGTCTCCGCTCCCTCGTAGCGAATGCCGCGGAACACCGGTTCGCAGCGGCGGCGGACGAAATAATCCTGGAACGGCAGCGCGCCCTCGTCGGTCTCGACGATCGAGCGCACCGGATCGTCGCTCACCGGCACGATCGTCTGGACGATGCCGCAGGCGCGGGCGATGTCCTGCGTGATCGCGGTGAGCGTGTCGCCCCGGCGCAGCCGGTCGGTGCGCAGCACATGCTTGGCGAGGTCGCGGTCGCCCAGCGCGAACCAGTCTGGTCCGCCGAGCTTGCGCAGCGTGTCCATGAACGCCCAGCTCTCTTCCTTCACCCCCCAGCCGCGCTCGCGATCGTTGAGGCCGGCGAGCGTATAGGTCACCGTGTCGATATCGGGGCAGATGGTGAGGCCGAGATGCTCGAAATCGTCGCCGACATTGACCGCGACGAGCAACTCGCCCGGCTGGAGCACGCCCGCGAGGCCGTTGGCGAGCCGTGCGCCGCCGACCCCGCCGGCCAGCGCGACGATCATTGGAACAGGTCCATCCCGCGCGGGCGGACGATCGCGCGCGCGGTGCTGCCGTCCGGCGCATAGGAAAGGCCGCGCAGGATCACGACCGGCGTGCCCTCGTCCGCCTGACCCATCGCCAGCGACGCGGCGGCGGCGGCCTCGTCGGCGAGGCCCAGTTCGCTCGATTCTAGCTTGCGCCCGGTGAGGTCGGGCCGCCCGCGCAGGTCCAGCACCGCCGGCAGGCCGGCGACGCCGATCGCCGTGCCGGTCGTCCCCATCCGCCACGCGCGGCCGAGGCTGTCGATCACCAGCACCGCGACGGTGCGGCCGGTCGCGTGCTTGAGCGCGTCACGCAGCCGCGCCGCGCTGGCGTCCGGATCGATCGGCAGCAGCAGCGCCTGCGGGCCGTCGCCGGGCAGCACGTTCGACTGGTCGATCCCGGCGTTGGCCAGCACCAGCCCGAGCCGGTGCCGCACGATCAGCAGGTTGGGGCGCACCCGCACCACCGCGTCGCTCTCGGAGAGGATCAGCTCGACCAACCGCGCGTCCTTGCCGGTGCGCGCCGCCAGTTCCAGCGCGGCGGGCGAGGGGACGACGCTGTCGAGCGCGACCTGCCGCCCTTCCGCCTTGGAAACGATCTTCTGCGCGAGGACGACGACATCGCCGTCCTCCAGCGCCATGCCGCTCGCTTCCGCCGCTTGCACGACCACCCGGCACAGATCGTCGCCCGGCCGCACCACGGGCACGCCGGCCAGCGCCGTCACCGAATAGCCGCGTCCGCTCACGCCGCCTGTGGCACGCCGGTGATGCGGATGCCCGAGCCGGGCACCTTGTAGCGGCGGTTGAGCGCGATCAGCACGCTGGTCAGCGCCTCCGCCACCACCGAGTTGCACAGCGGCCCGGCATTCCACGCGGTAAGGCCGATCTCCCGCGCCAGCGCGACCACTTCCTCCGCCGCCGCCGGATCGTCGGCGCAGACCAGCACGTCGCACTCCACGTCCTCGTCCAGCTTGGTCAGGTGGTGCGCGGAGATGTTCTGGAAGGCGGAGACGACGCGCACGCCTTCGCCGAGCAGCTTCTGCACCGCCTCCACCGCGCTGCCGCCATCGGGAAGCTGCACGCGACTGACCTTCGGCGGGACGAGCGGAACGGTGACGTCGATCAGGATCTTGCCCTGAAGCGCGTCGGCGACTTCCGCGACGGTCGAGCGTTGCGCCGCGAACGGCACCGCGAGCACGACGATGTCGGCGGCGCGCGCGGCATCGGGATTGGCCATGCCGCGCACGTCCGCGCCGCCGCCCAGCGTGTCGCGCATACCGGCGGCGGCTTCCTCCGCGCGTTCGGCGGTGCGGCTGCCGACGATCACCGGATGGCCGAGATGCGCCCAGCGCAGCGCCAGCCCGCCACCTTCCTTGCCGGTGCCGCCGAGCACGGCGATGGTCTTCTTCGTCTCAGGCATCTTCGGCCGCCCTCTCTTTGCGTTTCCTGGGTGGGGTGAGCACGACCGGCGTGAGCGGCGGAGCGGCGCGCCCCATCGCCCGGACCGCCGGCGCGACTTCCCCGTAAAGCGTGGTGCGCTGGCGCGGCGCGCGGCCGATCGAGCGGATCAGCGCCTCCATCTCCTGCGGCGGCAATTCCTGCCCGTGCGCCGCGCCGGCCGCGCGGGAGATGCTCTCGTCCATCAGCGTGCCGCCGAGATCGTTGGCGCCGCCGTTCAGGCACGCCTTCACGCCGTTCGCCCCCAGCTTGACCCAGCTCACCTGGATCGAGGTGAGATGCGGGTGCAGCGCCAGCCGCGCCACCGCATGCATCAGCCGCACCTCGCGGAAGGTCGGGCCGCGACGGCTCTCGCCCCTCAGGCCCATCGGCGCCTCCATCGGCACGAACGGCAGCGGCACGAACTCGGTGAAGCCGCCAGTGCGCCGTTGCAGGTCGCGGATCGCGATCAGGTGGCGCGCCCAGTGGCGCGGGCCGTCGACATGGCCGAACATGATCGTCGCGGTGGTGCGCAGCCCGGCGCGGTGCGCCGCCTCGATCGTCTCCAGCCATTGCGCGGTGTCGAGCTTGTCGGGGCAGATCACCGCGCGTACCTCGTCGTCGAGGATTTCGGCGGCGGTGCCGGGCAGCGAGCCGAGGCCCGCCGCCTTAAGCCGCGCGAGATAATCGTCGAGCGGCAGGCCCAGCGACCCCGCGCCGTGCCGCACCTCCAGCGGGGAGAAGGCGTGGATGTGGAGATCGGGCTGCGCCGCCTTCACCGCGCCGAGCAATGCGAGATAGGTCTCGCCGGTATAGGAGGGGTGGATGCCGCCCTGCATGCACACCTCGGTGCCGCCGCGCGCCACCGCTTCGTCAGCGCGGCGAGCGACTTCGGCGAGATCGAGGTCGTAAGGCGCGCCGCGCAGGCTCTCCGCCCCGCGCCCCTTGGAGAAGGCGCAGAAGCTGCATTTATAGGCGCAGATATTGGTATAGTTGATATTGCGGTTGACGACGAACGTCACCTCGTCGCCGTTGATCGCGCGGCGCAGCGCGTCGGCGCTGCGGCAGATATGCTCGACATCCGCGCCACGCGCCGCGAACAGCGCCTCGATCTCATCCGCCGCGATCTCCTGCCCGGCGGTCGCGCGGGCGACGATCCGCTCGATGCGCGGCGAGACCTTGCCCGTGGCGGGCGCGGGCTGCGGCGGGAGCGGCTGGCCCGGCGACCAGCGATCGGCGCGCGCGAATCCGTGTGCATCGGCCTGTGCGAGCAATGCACGACGCGGCGCATCCTCCTGCCACGGCGCGGCGAGGAAGGCGGGATAGGCGGGCAGGCGCGCGACCAGCCGGCGGCCGGCGGCCTCGGTCGCGGCGCGCAACTTGTCCACCGCCGGCCATGGCCGCTCCGGATTGACGTGGTCCGGCGTCACCGGGGAGATGCCGCCCCAGTCGTTGATCCCCGCTTCCATGAGGCGCGGGAATGCGGCGTCGGCGAGGTTCGGCGGCGCCTGGAGCGAGATGCCGGCGGGCAGGATCAGCCGCGCGGCGGCGATCGACCATAGCAATTCGTCCAGCGTCGGTTCGTCCGCGTCGGCCATCGGCGTGCGCGGCTTGGCGCGGAAGTTCTGGACGATCACTTCCTGGATATGGCCGTGGCGCGCGTGGAGGTCGCGGATCGCCAGCAGCGTGTCGATCCGCTCCGCGCGCGTCTCGCCGATGCCGATCAATATGCCGCTGGTGAAGGGGATGTTCAACTCGCCGGCCAGCGCCGTCGCCGTGAGCCGCGCCGCCGGGATCTTGTCGGGCGAACGGTAATGCGGGCCGCCCTTCGCGCCGAGCCGGTCGGCGATCGTTTCGAGCATCAGCCCCTGCGATCCGGACACCAACTTGAGCCGCGCCATCTCCGCGCGCGTCATCACCCCGGCGTTGACGTGCGGGATGAGGCCGGTCTCGGCGAGGACGAGGCGGCACATCGCCTCCAGATAGTCGATCGTGGTGGCATGGCCCATTGCCGCCAGCTCGCGCCGCGCGACGGCGAAGCGCAGTTCCGGCTTGTCGCCGAGCGTGAACAGCGCCTCGGTGCAGCCCGCCGCCGCGCCCGCGCGCGCCACCGCCAGCACTTCCTCCGGCGTCATATAGGCGCGCTGCCCGGCGCGAGGGCGCGAGAAGGTGCAATAATGGCAAAGGTCGCGGCAAAGCTGGGTGAGCGGGATGAACACCTTGGGCGACCAGCTCTGCACGACCCCGAACGCCGCGTCGCGAATCGCGGCGGCGCGCGCCAGCAGCGCCTCGGCCGGCAGGGTCGAAAGGGCGTGCGCTTCGTCTGCCGTCATCACCGAGAAAGCCGCTCCCATCAGATTGCCGAACGGGGTTTCTACTGCCCCGCCATGCCCTTGTCCGCCACATTCTCCGACATTGCGTGGCGAGCTAAAAATTGCATTGCAATGCAGAAACGTCAAGGGCATTATCCAAGCGATTTAATCAGGTGGGACATGGGCGAGGAACGCGAAGCCGCCGGGGTCGACAAGGCCGCGCTGACGGCATGGATGGACGGAGCGGGGCTTGCGGGCGGCCCGATCGAGCGGCTGGAGCTCCTCTCCGGCGGCAGCCAGAACGTGCTGGCGCGATTCGAGCGCGGCGGCCGCGCGTTCGTGCTGCGCCGCCCGCCGCTGCACCTGCGCGCCAACAGCAACGAGACGATGCGGCGCGAGGCGCGCGTGCTGGGCGCGCTGGCCGGCAGCGACGTGCCGCATCCCGCGCTGATCGCGGCCTGCGGCGACGAAAATGTGCTCGGCGCGGCTTTCTATCTCATGGAGCCGATCGACGGCTTCAATCCGGTCAACGGCCTGCCCGCGAGCCATCACGATGCGGCGGTCCAACGCCGCATGGGCCTTGCGCTGGTGGAGGGCCTGGCGGCGCTCCACGCGGTCGATCATGTCGCCGCCGGGCTCGGCGATTTCGGCAGGACAGAGGGCTTCCTCGAGCGGCAGGTCGCGCGCTGGCAGGCGCAGCTCGACAGCTATGGCGAGCTGGTCGGCTGGCCGGGGCGCGACGAGCTGGGCGACGTCGCCGGCGTCGCGCGCTGGCTGGAGGCCAACCGCCCCGCCAGCTTCACCCCAGGCATCCTCCACGGCGACTATCATCTCGCCAACGTCATGTACCGTCACGACGCGCCGGAGCTTGCCGCGATCATCGACTGGGAGCTGGCAACGATCGGCGACCCGCTGATCGATCTCGGCTGGATGCTGTCGACCTGGCCGGAGGAGGCGGACGGCGGGATGCTCGACATCGCGCCGTGGAACGGATTTCCGACCGGCGCGGAACTGGTCGCGCACTATGCCGCGCGCTCGCGCCGCTCGCTGGCGCGGATGGACTGGTATGCCGTGTTCGCCTGCTACAAGTTCGCGATCCTGCTGGAAGGGACCTATGCGCGCGCCTGCGCCGGCAAGGCGGCGCGCGACGTGGGCGAGCGGCTGCACGCGCGCAGCCGCTGGCTGCTGGCCCGCGCCCGTCGCTGGATAAACGAGGGCGCGTTCCGCGTCGAAAGGGAGCAGGCATGACAGGCGAACTCGATTTCAGCGGCAAGCGCGTGCTGGTGGTCGGCGGATCGAGCGGGATCGGCAACGGCATCGCGCAGGCGTTCCATGCGAAGGGCGCGCAGGTCCATGTCTGGGGCACGCGCGCCAGCCCGGACGAGTATGACGCGGCCGAAGGATCGGACCTCGCCGGCCTCGGCTATACGCAGGTCGACGTTGCCGATCCCGCCGCGATCGCCGCCGCGCCCGATCCCTTCCCCGACGGGCTGGACGTGCTGGTCCATTCGCAGGGCATGGTGCTCTACAAGAGGCAGGAGTTCGAGCGCGCGGGCTTCGACAAGGTGATGGCGGTGAACGTCGCCAGCGTGATGCAGATATCGCAGCGTTTCCACGACGCGCTGGCCGGGGCGAAGGGCAGCGTGATCGTGATAAGCTCGATCGGCGCGTTCAAGGCGACGTTCGGCAACCCCGCCTATGCCGCGTCCAAGGCGGCGGCGGTGCAGCTCGTCCGCACGCTGGCGCTGGCCTGGGCGGGGGCGGGCATCCGGGTCAACGGCATCGCGCCCAGCCTGGTCGATACCAAGATGACCAGGGTGACGATGGACAATGCGGAGCGTCGCGCCGGCGCGCTCTCCCGCATCCCGCTCGGCCGCTTCGGCACGGTGGAGGACATGGCCAATGTCGCGCTGTTCCTCGCCTCGCCGCTGGCCGGCTTCATGTGCGGCCAGACGCTCGTCGTCGATGGCGGCGTCACGCTCTAGGATCACGAGAGGACAAGCGATGGACTTCCAGTACAGCCCCAAGGTGCAGGCCCTGCGCGAGCGGGTCGAGGGCTTCATGCGCGAGAATGTGTATCCGATCGAGGCGGAGCGCGATCATTTCCTCCACGATCCGGCGACCTTGTGGCAGCCGTGGCCGGGGACTGAGGCGCTGAAGGCGAAGGCGAAGGCGGAGGGGCTGTGGAACCTGTTCCTGCCGCATGAATATGGCGCATTCTCGCCCGGCCTCACCAACCTCGAATACGCCCCGCTGGCCGAGCTGATGGGGCGCGTGCTGGGCGCGTCGGAATATTTCAACTGCGCCGCGCCGGACACGGGCAATATGGAGATCCTCGCCAAATACGGCACGCCGGAGCAGCAGGAGAAATGGCTCAGGCCGCTGCTCGCCGGCGAGATCCGCTCCGCTTATGTGATGACCGAGCCGGGCGTCGCCTCGTCCGATGCGACCAATATCGAGGCGACGATCGTGCGCGACGGTGACGATTATGTCATCAACGGCCGCAAATGGTGGATTTCCAGCGCGATGGACCCGCGCTGCAAGGTCTATATCCTGCTCGGCAAGACGCCCAATGCCGACAAGCCGCGCCATCAGCAGCATTCGCAGATCATCATCCCCGCCGACACGCCGGGCATCGAAGTGATCCGCCCGCTGCACGTGCTGGAGGCGCTGCACTCGCCGGGCGGCCATTGCGAGATCCAGTTCACCAACGTCCGCGTGCCGAAGGAGAACCTGCTGCTCGGCGAGGGGCGCGGGTTCGAGATCGCGCAGGGCCGGCTCGGGCCGGGGCGCATCCACCATTGCATGCGCCTGATCGGCATGGCGCAGCGCGCGCTGGAGCTGATGTGCAGGCGCGCCGACGAGCGCGTCGCGTTCGGGCGCAAGCTCGCCGACCAGTCATCCGTGCGGCAGGATATCGCGCTCTCCTTCTGCGAGATCGAGCAGGCGCGGCTGCTGACGCTGAAGGCGGCCGATGCGATGGACCGCGTCGGCAACAAGGCGGCGAAGGACCTGATCGCCGCGATCAAGATCGTCGCCCCGCGCATGGCGCAGACGGTCGCCGACCGGGCGATGCAGGTGCATGGCGCGATCGGCTTCAGCCGCGATTACCCGCTCGCCACGATCTTCGGCACCGCGCGCTACCTGCGCATGGCCGACGGGCCGGACGAGGTGCACATGTCGCAGCTCGGCAAGCTCAAGGTCGCCGAATATGCGGAGCGTCGCTGATGTCGCAGACCTTGCTCTCCGTCGCCCCGGACCAGCGCGACGCGCTCGCGCTGGTCGACGAGCGGGTGGAATATAGCTGGAACCGGCTCGATCCGGTGCTCAACCGCGCCGCCAACGCGCTGTTTCGTGCGGTCGACGCCATGCGCCGCGCGGCGGTGTTCGCGCCCAATAGCGCGGAGACGGTGATCGCCTATGTCGCGGGGCTGGAGGCAGGCGTCTCGACCGTGCCGGTGAGCTATCACCTCACCGTCGGCGAGCTTGAATATATCCTGCGTGATTCGGGTGCCTCGGTGCTGTTCGTCGGGCCGGAGACGGCGGAGACCGGCCTGGAGGCGGCGCGCGCGGCCGGCCTCGAAACGGTGATCGGCTGGCGCTGCGAGCCGCGGGACGGGCTGACCGCATGGGAGGACTGGCTCGCCGCCGCGTCCGAGGCGGAGCCGGACGCGTCGGTGAAGCCGCTGCCGCACCTCCATTACACCTCCGGCACCACTGGCACGCCCAAGGCGACGCAAACGCCGCCGCAATATTTCCCGGAGGCCGCGACGGTCGCCGAATTCGCCGCGATCGTCCGCCCGCGCCGCACGCCCGCGCCGGGGATCGCGGTCGGGCCGCTTTATCACACCGGGCCGCTGGGCATGGCGCGCAACGTCTTCGCCGGATCGGCGCTGGTGGTGATGGGCCATTTCGATGCCGAACGGGCGCTGGCGCTGATCGAGCGGCACAGGGTCGCCGGATCGGTGATGGTGCCGACGCATTTCCAGCGCCTGCTCGCGCTGCCCGACGCGGTGAAGGCGAAATATGACGTCTCCTCGATGCAGCGGCTCGCGCATACCGGCGCGGCCTGCCCGCGCGACGTGAAGAAGGCGATGATCGACTGGTTTGGGCCGGTGCTGGTCGAGGCCTATGGCGGCACGGAGGCGGGATCGACCACCTTCATCACCTCGCCCGAATGGCTGGAGCGACCCGGCTCGGTCGGCAAGGCGCTGCCGCCCTATGCCACCGTCATCATCGGCGAGGACGGCCGGGAGCTTGGCCCGAACCAGGAGGGGCAGGTCTATTTCCGCGACAGCACCGGGCGCGGGATCGTCTATGAGGGCGATCCGGAGAAGACCGCCGCCGCGCACATCGCGCCGGGCGTCTTCACGCTGGGCGAGGTCGGCTATGTCGATGAGGAAGGTTATCTCTTCATCACCGATCGCGTCTCCGACATGATCGTCTCGGGCGGGGTGAACATCTATCCGGCCGAGGCGGAGCAGGTGCTGATCCGCCACCCCGAGGTGGCCGACGTCGCCGTGCTCGCCGCCCCGAACAGGGAGATGGGCGAGGAGGTGAAGGCGCTCGTCATCCCGCGCGATCCGGCCAACCCGCCGGACGCGGCGGAGCTGGACCGTTTCTGCCGCGCGGCGCTCGCCGGCTTCAAATGCCCGCGCAGCTACGATTTCGTCGACGATATCGGCCGCAACGCGATGGGCAAGATCAACAAGAAGCAGCTCCGCCAGCGCTTCTGGCCGGGCGACCGGACGATCGGCGGCTGAGGAGAGCGGATGATGCGGCGTCTTGCACTGGCTTCGGCCCTCGCGCTTGCGCTGGCCGGATGCGGCCACGGCCCGAAGGGCGCGAACGGCGACGACTGGCCGGATTATGACGGGCCGGGCACGACGCATTACAGCCCGCTCGACCAGATCAACGCCGGCAATGTCGGGCGGCTCGGCCTCGCCTGGCATTACGATATCGACATTGGCGGTTCGAGCCTCACCGCCCCCGTCGCGGTCGATGGGGTGCTGTATTTCGCCGCCGGATCGAGCTTCGTCCACGCGCTCGACGCGGCGACCGGCAAGCTGTTGTGGACTTACGACTCCCACGCCCGCGAAAAGGCCGGGGACAAGTTGCGCGGCGCATGGGGCAGCCGTGGCATCGCTTATGCCAATGGCCGCATCTTCACCGGCACGATGGACGGTCGGCTGATCGCGCTCGACGCAAAGACCGGCAAGCTCGACTGGGAGGTACAGACCACCGAAGGGCCGAACGACGGGCGCTACATCTCCGGCGCGCCATGGGTTTACAAGGACAAGGTGGTCGTCGGCCACGGCGGCGCGGATTACGCGCCGGTGCGCGGCTACGTCACCGCCTACGATCAGGCGAGCGGCAAGCAGGCGTGGCGCTTCTACACCGTGCCGGGCGACCCGAAGAAGGGCTTCGAGAACAAGGCCATGGCGATGGCCGCGAAGACCTGGACCGGCGAATGGTGGAAATATGGCGGCGGGGCCACGGTGTGGAACGCCATGGCCTACGACCCCGAACTGAACCGGCTCTATATCGGCACCGGCAACGGCACGCCATGGAACCGCAAGATTCGCTCGCCCGGCGGCGGCGACAATCTGTTCGTCTGCTCGATCGTCGCGCTGGACGCCGATACCGGCGACTATATCTGGCACTATCAGACCAATCCCGGCGAGACCTGGGACTTCAATTCCGACATGGATATCGAGCTGGCCGACCTGAAGATCGGCGGCGAGACGCGCCCGGTGATCCTCCACGCGCCGAAGAACGGCTTCTTCTACGTGATCGACCGGCGCGACGGGAAGCTGATCTCCGCGAAGAACTACGTGCCGGTGAACTGGGCGAAGGGCATCGATCCCAAAACCGGCCGCCCGATCGAGAACCCCGCCGCGCGCTTCCCGGACGGGAAGGCGGCGATCGTCTATCCCTCGCCGTTCGGCGCGCACAATATCGAGGCGATGAGCTTCAACCCGGCGACCGGCCTCGTCTATATCCCGGCGATGGACCAGGGGCGGGTCTATGTCGATCCGCCGGGCAAGCTGGCCGACTGGAAGTTCCTTTCCGGCCAGCGGATCAGCAACGGCATCGGCACGCCGCCGCCCGATCTCAAGCCGCGCACGCCAAGCTCGTTCCTGCTGGCGTGGGACCCGGCGAAACAGCGCGAGGCGTGGCGCATCCCGTTGCAGGGCGTGCGCGGCGGCGGCGGCACCGCGACCACCGCCGGCAACCTGCTGCTCGAAGGACGCGGCAGCGGGCAGTTCACCATCCTCGCCGCCGACACCGGCCGCCAGCTCTGGTCGTTCGACGCGCAGACCGCGGTGATGGCGCAGCCGATCACCTATCGCGCGCGTGGCAAGCAATATATCGCCGTCATCGCCGGATCGCGCTTCCCCACCGCGCAGGGCTACGGCCCGGAATGGGATTATCGCGAGCGCGGCTGGCGCGTGCTGGCCTTCGCACTCGACGGCAAGGACAAATTGCCCGCGCCGCCGCCGGTCGATCGTTCCTTCCCCGACGACCACGCTTTCCCGTTCGACGCGGCGCTGGCGAAGGAGGGGGCGGAGCCTTATGCCGAGCGCTGCGCGACCTGCCATGGCGCGAACGCGCTGTCCGGCGGCGCGGCGCCGGACCTGCGCCGCTCGCCGGTGCCGCTCGACTTCGCGGGCTTCGAGCAGGTGGTGCGCGGCGGAATCCTGGTGTCGCGCGGGATGCCGAAGTTCGGCGAACTGTCGGATCGCGAGCTGCGCGCGATCATGAACTATGTCCGCCAGCGCGCGCGGGAGACGCAGGCCGCGCCGGCGCGCAAGCCCCCGGCCGACGACCGGGGGCAGTGAGCGTCGTCGCTACGCCGCGTCGAACTGGGCGAGCATCCGATACCATTCGTCGTCGCGGCTGCGCTCGGTGTGCGTGCCCGCCGGCCACGCGGCGAACGGGGTGTTCGCGGGGATCGGATCGGCGGTATAGTCGGACAGGCCGCGCCGGCGGATGATCTTCCACACGCCGCCGCGCCGCTCGAGGAAATCGAGGTAGCGCCCCTCGAAGAAGGCGTCCTCCTCGCCCGTCCCGTCCTTCGTCTCGCGGCGATGGTGCGCGAAATAATAGCATTCGCTGAACGCGCGGTCGCCCTTCACGCGGATCGAGACGTTCGAGATATGGTGCGCGCAATATTTGAGCTTCGTCAGGATCTTCATCGCGAAGCCGACGAAATCCTGCGAGCGCCCGTCGAAGCCGCCGTGCTTGTGGGTGGATTCGGGCCAGAAGCAGTCGCGGATCATCGCCTCGTCGGCATGGTCGTTGCCGCGCGCATATTGCATCAGCACCTCCTCGATCTGCGCCCGCGACAGCAGCATGTCGAGCTGCGCGGTGGGGCTGGTTGCCACCTTCCCCGGCGCGGCGCGCGCGCTGCCGCTTCCCGCCGCGAAACTCCCGGCCAGCATCGTCCCGGCCAGCGCCGTCCTGCGATCGATCTGGTTCATCCCTCGTCCCTCTCCCGCCCTGCCGCTTCGTGCCCGAAGCCGCTTCCGAAACTGCGCGTCCGCATAGCATGGGGCCGTGTTGACTTCACGCGAAAATTGCACCATCGTGCATTTATGCGGAGCGCGAACACGCGCCGGCGATCATAGTTCGGGAAGGTGCAGATGGGCGGTTTTCTTGGGCGCGGCGCGCTTCTGGCGGGCGCCGCCGCGTTGCTGGCGGCCATGGCGGCGCAGACCGGGGCGGCCCCCGGCGGCGGCCCGGTCGAGGGGCGCGACTGGTTCAGCTTCGGCGGCGACGACAGCGAGCAGCATTATAGCCCATTGACCCAGATCACCGAGGCAAACGTCGGCCGGCTCGGCCTCGCCTGGTATTACGACATCGACACGTTCGACGCCTATACCGCACCGCTGGCGGTGAACGGCGTGCTCTATTTCGCCGCCGGCAACAGCGTGATCCACGCGCTCGACGCGAAGACCGGCAAGCTGCTGTGGCAATATGATCCGCGCGTCGCGGATTCGCCCGGCGCGCAGACCCGGATGCGTGCCGGCTGGGGCATCCGCGGCATCGCTTATCGCGACGGCAAGATTTTCACCGCGACGCGCGACGGCCGCCTGCTCGCGGTCGATGCGAAGGATGGCAAGCTCCTGTGGAGCGTCGAGACGCTCGACGAGGCGCCGGGCGGCTATATCACCGGCCCGCCCTTCATTGCCGGCGACAAGGTGGTGATCGGCTTCGGCGGCGCGGATTACTCGCCGGTGCGCGGCTATGTCACCGCCTACGATCTCAATACCGGCAAGAAGGCGTGGCGCTGGTATGTCGTCCCCGGCAACCCGGCGGTCGACCATGACGAGACGACGCGGAAGGCGGCCTCCACCTGGACCGGCGAATGGTGGAAGTTCGGCGGCGGCGGCGCGGTCTATCAGGCGATGGCCTATGACGCGAAATACGACCGTATCTACATCGGCACCGGTAACGGCTTTCCGTGGAACGAGAAGATCCGCTCGCCCGGCGGCGGCGACAATCTCTATCTCGCCTCGGTCGTCGCGCTGGATGCGAAGACCGGGAAGTACGCCTGGCATTACCAGACCAATCCCGGCGACACCTGGGACTTCAACAATGCGATGGACATCGAGCTGACCGATCTGGTCGTCGATGGCCGCAAGCGTCCGGTGCTGATCCACGCGCCGAAGAACGGCTTCTATTATGTGATCGACCGCGAGACGGGCAAGCTGATGTCGGCGGAGAAGTTCGCGCAGGTCAACTGGGCCGACAGGATCGACATGGCGACCGGCCGCCCGGTCGAGAATCCCGCGGCGCGCTATCCGAACGGCAAGCCGTTCGTGCTCTATCCCTTCCCCAACGGCGCGCACGGCGTGCAGGCGATGGCGCATGATCCGAAGTCCGGCCTCACCTATATCCCGGTGATGGAGGGCGGGCGCGTCCATATCGATCCCGATCTCAAGACGTGGAAGGTTCACAACGGGATGTTCGTCAACACCGGGCTGGGCGCGCCGCCGCCGGACATCGCGGTGCCGCCGTCGAAGAGCTTCCTCGTCGCGTGGGACGCGGCGAAGCAGCGCAAGGCATGGTTGATCCCGCAGCCGGGCACGTTCAACGGCGGGGTGCTGGCGACCGGCGGCAACCTGATCTTCCAGGGCGTCAACACCGGCGACCTCATCGCCTATCGCGCCAGCGACGGGACGAAGCTGTGGAGCTTCTTCGCGCAGAACGGCATCCTTTCCGCGCCGATCAGCTATCTGGTGGACGGCGTGCAGTATGTGACGGTGCTCGCCAGCTTCCGCTCCAGCTTTGCCAACACGCCCAACTGGGATTACCGCCAGCAGCATCGCCGCGTGCTGACCTTCCGCCTCGGCGGCACCGCCAGCTTGCCGAAGTTCGAGCCTGTGACGGAGGAGATCGCCGACGATCCCGCCTTCGTGATCGATCCGAAGAAGGCAGCGATCGGCGCGGCGATCTACGGTACGAGCTGCGTGATCTGCCACGGCGGCGGGATGATCGCCGGCGGCGCCGCGCCGGACCTGCGCAAGTCCGCCGTGCCGCTCGACAAGGACGCTTTCTACAGCATCGTCCATGAGGGCGCGCTGATGGATCGCGGCATGGGCCGCTTCGCCAACCTGAGCGACGCGGAGCTTGAGGGATTGCGCCACTATATCCGCCAGCGCGCGCGCGAAACCGCGCCGAAGAAATAGCATGGCGGAGGAACGGAACGAGGACCTGCTGGTGGAGCGCGGCGATGACGGGGTGATCCTCGTCACGCTCAACCGGCCGCGCGCGAAGAACACCGTCTCGTTCGCGATGTGGGAGGCCTTCGCCGACCTGCTGACCGAAATCGAGGCGAGCACGCCGCCGCGCGCGCTGGTGATCTGCGGCGCGGAAGGCTGGTTCAGCAACGGCGGCGACATGAAGAACCCGCCGGCGCGCGGCGAAGGGGCGATGAACCTCGCCGCGCGGCTGGAGCTTGGCCAGCGGGCGATCCGCCGGCTCTCCGCGCTGCCGGTGCCGACGATCGCGGCGGTGGAGGGCGGCGCGTGGGGCGTCGCCTGGGGCATCGCGCTCGCCTGCGACGTGCTGATCGCCGGGGCCTCGGCCTCGTTCGGCGCGCCGTTCGTGCGCTACGGGCTGGTGCCGGACGGCGGCGTCTCCTGGTATCTGACGCGTGCGGCGGGGCGGCGGATCGCCTCCGAGATCGTCTATTCCGGCCGCGCCGTGCCGGTCGAGGAAGCGGCGCGGCTCGGCCTCGTCAGCCGCATCGTGCCGGATGGGACGGTGGTGGCGGAGGCGCTGGCCTTCGCGCGCGGTGTCGGCGACGGCAACCGCCATGCGACCGAGCTGAGCAAGCGGCTGATCCACGCCTCCGAAACCGCCAGCCTGGAGAATGCGCACGCGCTGGAGCTGGCCTATTGCCACCAGCTACAGTCCGGCGAGGAAGCGATCCGCGCCCGCGAGGGCTTCGCCGCGCGATCGGCCGCAAGGAAGGGCTGACCCAATGCGCTATGACCTGCGCGAGCTGCCGCTGGCGGCGCGCTACAAGATCCTCAACTCCACCGTCACGCCGCGGCCGATCGCCTGGGTGACCACCATGTCGAAGGGCGGCGTGGTCAATGCCGCGCCATACAGCTTCTTCAACGTCTGCGGGGTGGAGCCGCCGCTGGTCGTGCTCGGGCTGCTCAAGGACCTGCGCACCCGCCAGCTCAAGGACACCGCGGCCAACATCATCGACACCGGCGAGTTCGTCGTGAACCTCGTCTGCGAGGGCGATGCGGAGAAGATGAACCTCTCCAGCGTCGATGCCCCGCGCGAGGTGAGCGAGATCGACTATGCCGGGATCGAGACGCTGCCGTCGGAGGCGGTGCGGCCGCCGCGCGTCGCGACCAGCCCGGTCAGCTTCGAATGCCGCAAGGTCGCCGCGCTGGACATCGGCACGCACCAGACGGTGATGATCGGCGAAATCCTCGTCGCGCATATCGCCGATGCGTTCATCAGCGATCCCGACAAACTCTATCTCGACACCCCCGCGATGGGGCTGATCGGGCGGACCCACGGCGCGGGCTGGTATGCCCGCACCACCGACCAGTTCAAGCTCGACCGGCCGACGTTCGATCCCGCCCGCATGAAGAAGGACGACGAGGCATGACCGGCCTGCGCTACCCGCCGGCGCGGATCGCGTGGCTGACCGTCGCGATCCTGTTCGTCCTCTATATCCGCTCGCTGGCGGACCGCTATCTGATGGCGCTGATGGTCGAGCCGATCAAGGCGGACCTCGGCCTGTCGGACCTTCAGGTCAGCCTGTTGCAGGGGCCGGCCTTCGCCGTGCTCTACAGCATCTGCGCGATCCCGGTCGGGCTGCTGCTCGATCGTTCCAGCCGGCGCTGGGTGCTGTTCGGCTGCGTCGTGCTTTGGAGTTCGGGGGCTGCCTTCTGCGGGCTGGCGGGCACCTTCGCCGCGCTGGCGCTCGGCCGTTCGCTGGTCGGCGCGGGCGAGGCGGGCTACACCACCGGCGCCTATTCGATCATCGGCGACAGCTTCCCGCCGGAGCGGCTGTCGCTCGCCATGTCGATCTTCGTGATGGGCGGGGTGATGGGCGCGGGCATCGTCTTCCTGCTCGGCGGTCCGCTGGTCGGCGCGGTGCTGAAGGGCGCGACCGCCGGCTGGCCGCTGATCGGCCATTTCGCCCCGTGGCAGCAGGCGTTCCTGATCACCGGCCTCCCGGGCGTCGCCACCGCGCTGCTGATCCTGCTGTTCCCGGAGCCGCCGCGCCAGCGCGCGGCCGGTGCGTCGGCGGGCGGCGGCTATGGCGAGGCGCTGCGCTTCATCCTCGCCAACCGGCGCGCCTTCGCCGCGATCATCCTGGGGATCG
Source organism: Sphingomonas sp. 67-36 (assembly GCA_001897375.1). Classification (GTDB taxonomy): domain Bacteria; phylum Pseudomonadota; class Alphaproteobacteria; order Sphingomonadales; family Sphingomonadaceae; genus Sphingomonas. The sequence goes on from MKSU01000002.1 coordinate 135,552, forward strand.
GCCTCGTCTATACGGTGACGATCGCGCTGCAATTGTGGACGCCGACCTATCTCATCCGCATCTATGGCTGGACGCCGACGCAGATCGGCGTGACGATGGGCATCGCGCAGATCGTCCCGGCGGCGAGCCTGCCGCTGCATGGCTGGGCGGTGGACCGCATGTTCTCGCGCGGCCGGCGCGACGCGCATATCCTGTGGTGCCTGATGACCATGCTGGTCGCGGCGCCGCTGGCGATCTGCGCCTTCCTCGTCGGCAGCCCGGTGCTGACCGTGGCGCTGTTCGGCGGCTACATGCTGTTCATCCTCTCCACCGCCTCGATGGGCCCGGCCGCGACTCAGGTGGTGACGCCGCCCGAGCTGCGCGGGCGCGTCTCCGCCCTCTTCGTGCTCGTCACCGGGCTGATCGGCATGGCGCTGGGCACGTTCCTCGTCGGCTTCTTCACCGACAAGGTGCTGGGCGATCCGCTGAAGATCGGCACGTCGCTGATCCTGCTGGTGGCGATCGTGCTTTCCGTTTCCGCCATCCTCTTCGCGCAGGGCCGCGCCCAGCTGCGCCGCCTCGCCGCCGTCAGGGACTGAACCGATGAACGACTTTTCCGCCGCGCTGCCCCCGCAATTCGATGCGGGCCGCAATCTGCTGCTGATCGACGGCAGGAAGGTCGAGCCGTCGGGCGGCCAGTGGTTCGACGCGATCGACCCGTGCACCGGCAAGGCGATCGCGCAGATCGCGGAGGGCGACGCGCAGGACATCGACCGCGCCGTCGCCAGCGCGCGCGCCGCGTTCGAGGGGCCGTGGAGCAAGTTCAAGGCCGCCGACCGCCAGCTCGTCCTGCTCAGGCTCGCCGACCTGATCGAGCGCGAGTTCGACGATCTCGCGCTGGTCGACACGCTGGAGATGGGGCGGCCGATCACCGCGTCGAAGGCGATCCGCTCGATCATCGTCCGCGCGGTGCGCCACTTCGCCGGCCTCGCCACGGCGATCCACGGCTATACGCTCGAAAATTCCGCGCCGGTCGAGTTGATGAGCATGACGCTCAAGGAGCCGGTGGGCGTGGTCGGTGTCATCATCCCGTGGAACGGGCCGATCTTCTCCGCCGTGTGGAAATGCGCGCCAGCGCTGGCGGCGGGCTGCACGATCGTGCTCAAGCCCTCCGAACGCGGCTCGCTGACCCCGCTGCGCTTCGCCGAACTGTGCCTGGAGGCGGGGATTCCGCCGGGCGTGGTCAATGTCGTGACCGGCCACGGCGGCGCGGGCGCGGCGCTCTCCGCGCATCCCGACGTCGACAAGATCAGCTTCACCGGCTCGTGCGGCACGGGGCAGAAGATCATCGCCGCAAGCGCCGCCACGGTGAAGAAGGTGACGATGGAGCTGGGCGGCAAATCGCCCAACATCATCTTCGCGGACGCCAATCTCGATCTCGCCGTGCCGATGGCGGCCAGCGCGATCTTCAACAACAGCGGGCAGGTGTGCAGTGCCGGATCGCGCATTTTCGTCGAGCGCGCGATCCACGACGAATTCGTCGCGCGGCTCGCCGAGGTCGGGCGGCACTATGTCATCGGCCATTCGCTCGATCCCGCGACGCAGGTCGGCCCGATCGTGTCGGACGTGCAGTTCGAGCGGGTGTGCGGCTATCTCGATCTCGCGCCGCGCGAGGGGGCGAGCGTCCTGCTCGGCGGATCGGCGCTGAACGAGGGTGATCTCGCCAGCGGCTTCTATGTCGCGCCGACCGTGCTGGGCAACGTCCGCGACGACATGCGCGTCGCGCGCGAGGAGATTTTCGGGCCGGTCGGCTGCGTCATGCCGTTCGACACGATGGAGGAGGTCATCGCACGCGCCAACGCCACGCAGTTCGGGCTGGCCGGCGCGGTGTGGACCCGCGACATCTCGCGCGCGATGACGGTGGCGCGGCGCGTGCGCGCGGGCACGATCTGGATCAACCATTATCACACGATGGACCCGGGCGTGCCGTTCGGCGGCTACAAGATGAGCGGCAGCGGCCGCGAGGGCAGCTTCGACCATGTCGAAAGCTATCTCGAGACCAAGGGGGTGTGGATCAGGACCGACGCCTGATCGGAGGTTGTGGATATTCAGCTCATGGCGGGCTGCAAAAGGCGGCTTTCCGCGCTTCCGGTGCTCACGTACCGGAAGTACGCTGCGCGCCGGTTCTCGAAATCCACCTTTTTCGCTGCGCCCTGAACTGAATCCCCATACACCTGTGAGAAAGCGCGAAACGCTCTCAGCCCTTCTTCTTCCTCATCCCGGCGAAATGCTCCTTCAGGAGCGGATGCTGATCGAGCGTATTGAGCGCGTCGACGATTTCCTTGCGCGCAGCCCCGCGCGTCGCGCCCGCCATCACCGTCAGGAAGCCGCGCACCACCTCCACCACCATGTTCTCGTCGGGAATCTCGCCCTCGGTCCAGGCGTGGGCGGTGGCGTAGCGGTAGCGCACCAGCATCGAGGTGAGATCGTCGGGGTCGACCCACGGCTGGAGCTGCCGCTTCGCCGCCAGCCGGCGTATCCACGGCTCATGCGAATGGGCGGCGATGTCGTGGATCGCCTGGCGGATTTCCGGGTCCACCTCGGCGAGATGATAGATGTTCATCAGCGCGCGGGTGTAGTTGCGGATTTCCAGGTTGCGGCGCGCGACGATGACGAGGCGCTCGAGCATCCAGTCGAGCGTCGCATCCTCTTTGGAATAATGGATCTTGCGCTCGTAAGCCTCCATATATTTGCTGATCGCGGAGGCGACGAGGTGCTCCTTGCTCTGGAACGCATTGTAGAGCGTGCGCTTGGCGACGTTCGCGCGCTTCGCCACGTCGTCCATGCTGAGATTGGTCAGGCCGACCTCGCCGATCATCCGGCGTGTCTCGTCCAGGATGCGGTGGCGGCGGGCGACGATCGAGGGGCTGGAATAGCCGGCGGACCGCGCATTGCCGGCAGCGGCTTCCTGTCCTTCGGGGCCTGCGGTGTCGTCCTGGTCCAGCATCGGCCCTAAGTGTCACGGTTCAGGGGCAAGGCCAACCGGAATCTGCACCATCGTGATAGATCAGAATCCGGACAGCCGCGCGTAGCGGTCGCGGTGGAAGGCGGCATTGCCCCATGTCATGTCCGCCGCCTGCGCGCGCTTGAGGTAGAGGCCCGCGTCATGCTCGTCGGTCATGCCGATGCCGCCGTGCATCTGGACCATCTCCTGCGCGACCTTGCGCAATGTCCGGCCGGCGAGCGCCTTGGCGAGCGAGGCGAGGCGCGCCTCGTCGGCGTCGCCCGCATCGATCGCGGCGAGCGCGGCGCGCACCGCCGAGCGGGTCAGCTCCAGCTCGGCGAGCAGGTCGGCGGCGCGGTGCTGGAGCGCCTGGAACGCGCCGATCGGCTTGTCGAACTGCACGCGGGTGCGCAGATAGTCGATCGTCGCGTCGAACGCGGCCTGCGCGCTGCCGAGCATCTCGGCGGCGAGCACCGCGCGGCCGCGATCGAGCGCGCGGTCGAGCACCGTTGCCGCGTCGCCCTCCGCCCCGATCAGCGCCCCAGCGCCGAGCCGGCAGCCGGCGAAGGTGACGATCGCCGCCCCACGGCTGTCGATCTGGCGCAGCGCGGCGCGGCTCACGCCCGGCGCGTCGGCTGGGCAGAGGAACAGCGACAGGCCGCCACGCGTGCGCGCGACGACGATGAAGGCGTCGGCGGCCGTCCCGTCGAACACCGGGCGCTTGACGCCGTCGAGCGCCCAATCCGAGCCCTCGCGCCGCGCGTCGAGCGCGACGCGGGCGGGATCGTGGCGCGGCCCTTCGTCCAGCGCGAGCGCGACCACCGCGTCGCCGGCGATGATGCGCGGCAGCCAAGCGGCCTTCTGCTCCGCGCTGCCGGCCATGACGAGGATAGAACCCGCGACCACGGCCGAGCCGATCAGCGGCGAGCCGACCAATGTGCGGCCGAGTTGCTCCGCGATCAGGCCGGCGGCGGCGAAGCCCATGCCGAAGCCGCCCTCCGCCTCCGGGATGGTCACGCCGGTCCAGCCCATCTCCGCCATCTCGGCATAGAGCGCGGGATCATGGCCGGTCGCGGCGAGCGCGTCCTTGCGCAGCGCGCGCAGCGCGGTGGTCGGCGCGCGCTCCGCCGCCCAGCCGGCGGCGGCGTCGCGGATCATCGTCTGTTCTTCGGTGAGGGCCAGGGTCATGAGGATATCCGCTCAGTCCGAAGGCAGGCCAAGCTCGTGCCGGGCCGTGATGTTGTTCTGGATCTCGTGGCTGCCGCCGTAGATCGAATAGCATTTGGAATGGAGCCACTGGCTCGTCAGCTCCAGCTCCTCCGCGCTGTAGCCGTCGCCCGCCCAGCCGAGGCTGTTCAGGCCGATCAGCTCGACCGCCAGCTCGCCGCGCTGCTGACCCATCGCCGCGCCGATATTCTTGAGCGTGGAGACGGGCGTGGTCGGCTTCGCCCCCGCTTCGGTTTCGGCGCGCCGCCGCTCCAGCGTCAGGCGATAGGCGTGGTCTGTCATCAGATGCTCGGCCAGCCGCCCGCGCAGATCGCCGTCGACGAGCCGCGCGTCGGCGTCCGTCTCCTGATAACGGCGCGCGATCGGGACGAGATCGAGCACATGCGCCTTTGCCCCACGCAGCCGCGACAGGCCGGTGCGCTCGTGCTGGAGCAGCCGCTTGCCGATCGCCCAGCCGCCGTTGACCTCGCCGACCAGATTCTCCTTCGGCACGCGCACGTCGGAGAAGAACACCTCGCAGAAATGCGAGATGCCGTTGATCAGCTCGATCGGGCGCACCTCGATTCCCGGCGTCTTCATGTCGACCAGCAGGAAGCTGATCCCGCGGTGCTTGACCGAGGTGTCGGTGCGGGCGAGCAGGAAGCACCAGTCGGAATGATGGGCGTAAGACGTCCAGATCTTCTGTCCGTTGAGCAGCCAGTGATCGCCCCGGTCCTCGCAGCGCAGCCGGAGCGAGGCGAGGTCGGAGCCGGCGCCCGGCTCGGAGAAGCCCTGGCACCATTGCGTCTCGCTGCGCGCGATCGGCGGCAGGTGGCGGCGCTTCTGCTCCTCGTTGCCGAATTCGAGCAGGGTGGGGCCGAGCATCATCAGCCCCATGCTCATGATCGGCTGGAATGCGCCGATCCGCTCCATCTCCCCGGCGATGACGTCCGCCTGCTCCTCGCTCAGCCCCGCGCCGCCATATTCGACCGGCCAGGTCGGCACGCCCCAGCCCTTGCCGGCGACGGCGGCCTTCCAGCGGGCATGGTCCTCAGGTGGCCCGTGTAGATCGTCATGCCCGCTGAGCAGCGCGGGATGGCCCTTCAGGCTCGGCGGGAAATTGGCGGCCAGCCACGCGCGCACCTCACGGCGGAAATCGTCGACGGCTTCGGCGTCAGGGGCGGCGGAGGTGCTCACGGATTCTCCCGAATGATCCTGGCTGGCGGTGATGCACGGCGCATTCCGCCAAGTCAATCTTAATTCTGCACGCAAGGATAGAATTGACGCGCCCGGCGGGTTGTGGAATTTTGCATCCTTGTGTAACGATGAGGCTGCCCCGCGCACAGGGCGAAACAGGTTGAGAGCATTTTTCATGGAAAACAGCGTGGCGAATGCGGCCCTCGCGGCCGGCGAGGCGGGCGACGTCCCGAACTATATCACCTATGAGCGGCGCGAGGGCGTGGCGTGGATCAGGCTCAACCGGCCCGATTACGCCAACAGCCAGAACTATCGCCTGCTCGGCCAGCTTGACGACGCCTTCCGCCGCGCGGTGGAGGACGATGCGGTCAAGGTCATCGTGCTGGGCGGCCACGGCAAGCATTTCTCCGCCGGGCACGATCTCGGCACCCCGGAATACGACCGGCTGATGCCGCGCGAGCGCAAGCTCCTGTGGTACGATCATCTCGGGCTGGAGGGAGCCGAGGCGCAATATGCGCTGGAGCAGGACGTCTATCTCGGTTTCTGCCGCCGCTGGCAGGAAATCCCCAAGCCGATGATCGCAATGGTGCAGGGCGCCTGCGTCGCGGGCGGGCTGATGCTGGCCTGGGTATGCGACATGATCGTCGCCTCCGACGACGCCTTCTTCCAGGACCCGGTGGTGCGGATGGGCTTCCCCGGCGTCGAATATTTCGCCCATGCCTTCGAACTGCCGCCGCGCATCGCGCGCGAGCTGCTGATGCTGGGCGAGCGGATGCCGGCCTCGCGCGCGCATCAGTTCGGCATGGTCAACCGCATCTTCCCGCGCGCCGAGCTGGAGGCGGAGGTGGAGAAGATCGCGCTGGAGATGGCGCAGCGCCCGCGCTTCGGCCTCGCGCTGTGCAAGCAGGCGATCAATCATGTCGAGGAGGCGCGGGGCAAGCGCACGACGATGGACGCGGTGTTCCACATGCACCATCTGGCCCATGCGCATAACCAGATCGTCACCGGTTCGCTCGCCGGCGGGTTCGACGGCAAGAGCATGGCCAGCGCCAACAAGCAGCAGGCCGGCAAGGCCTGACGCGGTGGCGCTACTCGCCCGTCCCCACCGCGCAGTCCGGCGCTTCGAGCATGGCGGCGGCGGTGTGGGTGAGGTGGCGCAGCGTGCTCTCGCTCGGCCAGGTCGCGTGCGCGCGGCTGGTGTCGGACAGGCGGGTTTGCCGCAGCGCGAGGATCTGCGCGATATAGGCGCCGACGAATACCAGCCGCTGATTGGCCTGCGCGGCCGGCATCGGCGGCATCAGCCGGCGCAGATGGGCGAGGCAGCGCTGATAGCCGCCGTTCCATTGCTCCCCGACCGCCTCGTCGAACAGCGCCCGGCGCGTCATGCCGAGCACCGCGATGAAGCGCAGATAGCATTCCTCCTCGTCCGGCCCGAACACCGCCAGCGAGGGATAGACGATGGTGTCGATTACTTCTGTCAGCGTGAAGGGGCCGCCGGCTGCCTCGATCAGGTCGAGCCGGGTGTTGCGGCGCTGGTCGATGATCCGCGCGCCGTCGCTGACGATCGCCCGGATCAGCGCGTCCTTGCCGCCGAAATGATAGCTGACCGCGCCGTGGTTGAGCTGCCCCGCCGCGCGCGCGATCTCGCGCACCGTCACCCCGTCGGTCCCGCGCTCGGCGAACAGCCGCATCGCGGCACGCTTCAGCGCGGCGGTAGCGGACGATTCGATCGGGAGCTGCTGCATCGCGCCGGATTTATCCGATCGATTTAACGAAAAGTCACGAGGATGAGGATGACGACCGCAACCGCAAGCCCAACCCCGACCGGAGTCGCGACCGGCACGACGGCGCAGGATGCGCCGGGCGAGGCGGCAGGGCGTCCCTCGCTGGCGACGGCCTGGTGGATGGTGGGCGCGCTGTTCCTGATCTACGTCTTCGCGTGGCTCGACCGGCTCACCGTGTCGATGCTGGTGCCGCCGATCAAGCAGCAGATGGCGCTTACCGATTTCCAGATGAGCCTGATCCTCGGGCCGGCCTTCGCGCTATCCTATGCGGTGTTCGCCATCCCGCTCGGCTGGGCGGCCGACCGCTTCCCGCGGCGTATCGTGATCTTCTGCGGCGTCGGCATCTGGGCGATGGCGACGCTGGCCTGCGGGTTCGCCGCCACTTTCGGCGAGCTGATGGCGGCGCGCGTGATCGTCGGGATCGGCGAGGCGGCGCTGCTGCCGGCGGCCTATTCGATGATCGGCGACGCCTTCCCGCGCGACAAGGTGACGGTCGCCACCTCGGTGTTCCAGGCGGCGGGCAAGACCGGCTCGGCCGCCGCCTTCGGCCTCGGCGGCTTCGCGATCGCCTTCGCGAAGTCGCTCGACCATATCGACTGGCCGTTCCACGGCCCGGCGCATTACTGGCAGATCACCTTCGCGCTGATCGGCATCCCCGGCTTCCTGCTGATGTTCCTCGCGCTCAGCTTCCCGGAGCCGCCGCGCCGCGACGCGGGCAGGCAGGAAGCGGTCGCCAAGGGCACGCTCCGCGCCTTCCTGAAGCAGCATGCCGTGCTGCTCTCGGCGGCGACCTTCGCCTTCTCCTGCCTCGCGGTGGTCGGCTATTCGCTGACCTCGTGGGTGCCGGCCTATATGGACCGGCATTTCGGCTGGGAGCCGGCGCGCTACGGCGTGGCGCTGTCGGCGATGAACATCTTCGGCGCGCTGGCGCTGGTGGTATGCGGGCGGGTGGTCGACCGGCTGTTCGCGCGCGGGATGCGCGACGCGCATCTGCGTTTCTACACCTGGACGATCGTCGCGCTGTCGCCCGCGATCATCTATGCCTTCCTCGCCACCAACCCATATGTGTTCCTCGCTTGCTACGCGCTGATCCAGCTCATCACCGTTCCGTTCATCGTCTACGGCTCCGCGATCATCGCGCTGCTCGCCCCGGCGGGGTTGCGCGGGCAGTTGCTCGGCATGTTGATGTTCGTGTTCAACATCGTCGGCTTCGGCGCGGGCCCCGCGATCGTCGGGGCGATCACCACCTATGTCTTCCACAACGAGGCGATGGTCGGGCAGTCGCTGGCGATCGTCGTAATCGGCGGCGCGGGGCTGGCGCTCGTCGCGATGCGCGCGGTGCTACCGCGACTCGACGCGGCGATCGCGGCGCGGGATTGAAGTTTGTCAGGAAATGCGCCGCAGGCGCATTTCGCGGCACCGGCCGCTCCCCCACCCCGCCTCCCACAGTCTATCCTTGACGGAAGGCGGGGTGGGGGAGCGGGCCGGTACGGCACAGGAGGCCTAGATCGCGGCGATATAGGCATCCGCGCCCCCGGCGGCGATCCGCCGGATCGTCGTCTCGATCCGCGCGCGCGTCTCCTCGCGGGCGGAGCCGGCAAGCTCGGTAAGCACGGCCAGCGCCATGCGGTCGATCATCGCCGCGTCGGCGATGCGCCCCTGCAGCCAGGCGTTGGCGATCAGGATCGTCTGCCCCACCATCATTTCGGCGAGCGCGGCCGGATCGACCCACGGCTGCAACTGGCGCGCCGCCGTCAGCGCGTCGATCGTCGCCTGATGCGGGCGCGAGGAGACGTCGTGCATCGTCCGCCACAATTCCGGCGAGCGCCCGTAATAGATGGTGATGAGCGCGGCGACATAGTTGCGGATCGTCAGGTTGCGGTGGCCGATCGCGACGATGCGCTCGATCAGCCGGTCGATGCTGCCGGGCGCGGCGCGATACGGGATGACGCGCTCATATTCCTCGAAATAATCGAGGATCGCGGCGGCGATGACATCCTCCTTGCCGCCGAAGGCGTAATAGAAGGTCTGCCGCGAGACGCCGGCGCGGGCGGCGAGCTCGGCAAGGCTCCATCCCTCGATGCCTTTCTCGGAAACCAGCGCCCGCGTTTCGGCGAGGATGCGCTTGCGGCGTTCCAGCATAGCGGGGCTGGCATAGCCTTCCGGTTCCTGCGGCTTGGTCACGGCGCGTCTTCCTCCCCTTGCCGCCGATCATGCACCAAGATTTCGCGAACGCAAAATTTTTTACCGCTGTCTAAAATTAGTTGAATCTTTTTTCACGCAGGTGCAGATTTCGATTCGACGGGCCGATCAACTGCGGCGCCGCGCTTTGGGAGAGAGTTATGTCCGGACCGCTCGCGCACCTGCGCGTCGTCGAAGCCTCCACCGTCATGCCCGGCGCGATGGCCGCCATGCTGCTGGCCGATCACGGCGCCGAGGTGGTGAAGGTCGAGCCGCTCGGCGGCGCCTTCTTCGCCCATGACCTGACGCGCAAGGGGTGGGATCGCGGCAAGCGCAGCGTCGAGTTCGATATCGCGGCGGAGCCGGAGAAGCTGCGCGGCTTGCTGAAAGGCGCCGATATCTTCATCCACTCGCTGTCCGACGCGGAGGCGGCGGCGCTGGGCCTCGACGCGGCCAGCCTCGAGCGCAATTTCCCGTCGCTCGTCTCCTGCGCGCTCACCGCCTACAGCCGCGACACGCCGCTGGCGAACCGGCCCTATGGCGAATCGCTCGTCGCCGCGCGGCTCGGCACGATGGTCGACAAGGGCAGCTCGCACCGGCCGGGGCCGATGTACCTCGGCCACCCCGCGCTGCATTACGGGCAGGCGTTCCTCGCGACGATCTCGGCGCTCGCCGCCGTGCGTGCGCGCCGCTCGATCGGCACGGGGCAGGAGGTGGAGGCCTCGCTGCTCGACGCCTTCCTCGCGCAGAGCCCGATGAACCACTGGTGGCAGGAAGACGGCATCTCTTACATCAAGAAGGGCGATTCCGGCGCGCTCGACCGCTTCGGCAACGTCCGCCTCGTCACCGGCATGTTCGAATGCGGCGACGGCAAGTTCCTTCAGGTCCACACCGGCTCGGGCGGCTTCAAGCCGGCGTTCGACATCCTCGGCTTCGGCGATCGCATTCGGGCGGTGAAGGGGCCGGAGATGGCGGTGCCGCTGACCGAGGACGAATATCAGGTCGCGCGCGTCGAGATATTCGACGCCTTCAAGAAGAAGCCGCGCGCCGAGTGGATCGAATTGTTCCAGGCGGCCGACGTCGCCGCGCTGCCCGTGCTGGAGCCGGGCGAGATCCTGCTCGACGAGCAGGTCGAGTTCGTGAAGATGCGCATCGCGCTGCCCGACAAGGATTTCGGGACGATCCATCAGGCCGCCCCGGCGATCCGCTTTGCCGACACGCCCTGCGACACGCCGCAGCCCGCGCCGGAGATCGGCGCGGACAATGACGCGCTGGCGGCGCTGTCGCAGCGCAGGGCGCCCGCCTTCCCGAAGGTGCGCGACATCCGTCGCCCGCTGGAGGGCGTGCGCGTGGTGGATTTCTCCTCCTTCTTCGCGGTCGGCTTCGGCGGGCGTCTGCTCAACGATCTCGGCGCGGACGTCATCAAGGTCGAGACGCCGGGCGGCGACCAGATGCGCCCGCTGCCCGACGTGTTCGCGGCGGCCAATCGCGGCAAGCGCGACGTGGTGCTCGACCTCAAGACCCCGGAGGGGCTGGAGGCCGCGCGCAGGCTGGTCGCCACCGCCGATGTCGTCACGCACAATCTGCGCCCCGGCAAGGCCGACAAGCTCGGCATCGGCTTCGAGGCGCTGAAGGCGATCAACCCCAACCTCATCTACCTCTATCTGCCCGGCTATGGATCGAAGGGGCCGAAGTCGCTGCTCAAGAGCTTCGCGCCGCTGGTCAGCGGCTGGGTCGGCCTGCTCTACGAGACGGGCGGGAAGGGCAACACGCCCAACCGTTCGGCGTTCGGCAACGAGGATTACAACAACGGCTTCCTCGCCGCCGCGGCAGTGATGATGGCGCTGGAGAACCGCGACCAGAAGGGCGGCGCGGCGGAATATGTCGAATGCCCGCAGCTCCATTCGAGCCTGTGGACCACCTCCGAGCATTTCCTCGATGCCGACATGAAGCCGGTCTATGGCCTGCGCGCCGACGCCGGGCAGCAGGGGTTCAACGCGCTCGACCGCATCTATCGTACCAATGACGGCTGGGTCTGCATCTCGTGCCGCGCCGACGATCGCTTCGCCGCGCTGGCCCGCGCGATCGGCCAGCCCGATCTCGCCGCGCGCTACCCGACGGTGCGCGACCGCGACGCGGCCGATGACGCGCTGAAGGCGCTGCTCGACGGCTGGTTCGCCGCGCGCGGCAAGGAGGAGGCGTTCGCCGCGCTCGATGCCGCCGCCGCCCCGGCCGAGATCGTCTGCGAGACTTTGTGGATCGACGACGCCCTGTGGTTCGACTGGTTGCTCGACAGCAACCGCGTGATCGAGAATTTCCAGTCGATGTACGGCCATGTCCGCGAATACGGGCTGTTCAACCGGCTCTCGAAGACGCCCGGCCACGCCGCCAACGCCGCGCCGCGCCTTGGCGAGCACACCCGCGCGCTGCTCGCCGAGGTCGGCTACAGCGACGCCGAAATCGACGATCTGCTCGCCCGCCGCATCGCGATCCAGCCCGCCGACGTCACCGGCCGCATTGCCTCCAAGGTCAACGCCTGAGGCGTCCGCGCCCAGGCCATAGCGAAAGCCACCGCCATGCAGCTCAATCTGCGCTACGACATGAACAGCCCGAAGTTCGGGGCGCCGCATCCCGCGCTCTATCGCACCGCGATCGAGCAGGCGGCATGGGCCGACAAGCTCGGCTTCACGCAGGTGTTCCTCGCCGAGCATCACGGCGCGGAAGACGGCTATTGCCCGTCCTCGATGGTGCAGGCCGCGTCGATCTTCGCGGTGACGGAGCGGATCAACGTCCACCTTTCCGCATTGGTCGTCACCATGCACGATCCGCTGCGGCTGGCCGAGGACCTCGCGGTGCTCGACAATATCTCGAACGGGCGCATCTGGCTCACCGCCGGCATGGGCTATCGCCCGCACGAGTTCGAGATGTTCGGCAAGGACATCACCAAGCGCCTCGGGCTGATGAACAAGGCGCTCGACACGCTGAAGAAGGCGTGGGGCGGCGAGCCGTTCGAGTATGACGGGCGCATCGTGCGCGTCACCCCGCCGGGGGTGCAGCCGGGCGGCCCGAAGATCTACATGGGCGGATCGACCGAGAAATCGGCGCTGCGCGCGGCGAAGGGCGGCTATCAATATTTCCCCGGCCATCCCGGCCTGTGGGACATCTATGCCGAGGAGCGCGCGAAGCTGGGCTTTCCGCCGCCCGAGCCGCTGGTCAAGTCGATCGCCAGCTTCCTCTACATCACCGACGATCCCGACCGCGACTGGCCGCGCATCGCGCCGCATGTCGCCTACGCCACCAACACCTATGCGCAATGGGCGACCGAGCGCGGCACCGGCGACACGCTCTACAAGGCGGCCGAGACGGTCGAGGCGCTGAAGGCGATGCCCAACATCAAGGTGCTGACCCCGGACCAGTGCTTCGACTGGCTCAAGACCCAGCCGGCCAACGCCGGGATCAACTTCCACGCTTTGCTGGGCGGGCTGGACCCGGATCTGTCGTGGGCGAGCCTGCGCCTGTTCGAGAAGGCGGTGCTGCCGCGCCTGATCGACGCGAAGATGGTGGACCTCAACCAATGAGGCGCGCGCGGCGGGCGATCGGGCTGCTCGCCGCGGCGGCGCTGCTCGCCGGGAACGCCGGGCCGGTCGTCGCCACCGACACCGGGCGGGTGCGCGGCGAGGCGCTGGAGCAGGGCGCGGCGTGGCGCGGCATCCCTTATGCGCTGCCGCCGGTGGGCGCGCTGCGCTGGCGCGAGGCGCGGCCGGTCCGTCCGTGGAAGGGCATACGCGACGCCACGCGCTTCGGCTTCGATTGCCCGCAGAAGCCGGAAGGTGACCGGCCGACCCACGCGCAGGGCGAGGATTGCCTGACGCTCAGCATCGTCACGCCGGATCGCGCGGCGAAGCGGCTGCCGGTGCTGTTCTCGATCCACGGCGGCGCTTATGCCTTCGGCTCGGGGCGCTACATGGCGGAGGCCGGGCTGTCGCCGCTGGTGCGCGGCGGGGTGATCCTCGTCTCGCCCAACTATCGCGTCGGCCGCTTCGGCTTCTTCGCGCATCCCGCGCTGGTCGCGGAGGCGGGGCACGGGACTGGTAATTTCTGGCTCTCCGATCAGCTCCGCGCGCTGGAATGGACGCGGCGCAACATCGCGCGGTTTGGCGGCGATCCCGGCAATATCACCATCCTCGGCTGCTCTGCCGGCGGATCGAGCGTCAACGCGCTGATGGCCTCGCCGGCCGCGCGCGGATTGTTCGCACGGGCCAGCGCGCATTCCGGCGGGGGCTTCTTCAACGCCACCCGCCCGCTCGACCGCGCGGAGGCGGAAGGCGTGGCCTTCGCCGCGCGGGCGGGCGTCACCGACAAGGGCTCGGCGGGGCTTGCGGCGCTGCGCCGCCTGAGCATCGCCGAGGTGCTCGCCGCCGATCCGGGGCCGCCGGCGTTCGGCGCGATCGTCGACGGACGGCTGCTGACCGATCGGATCTCGGCGATCTTCGCGCGCGGCGAGCAGGCGCCGGTGCCGTTCATCGCCGGATCGACCAGCAACGAGGCGAGCGTGTTCGGGCTGATGGGCTTCGACGCGCCGACGCTCAAGCGCCTGTTCGGGATCGACCTCGATTCGTGGCGACCGATCTACGAAGCCGACGGTCCGTTGAGCGACGCCGAACTGATCCGCCGCGTGCAGACCGATTTCATCTTCACTTCGGCCGCGCTCGGCATGGCGGGGCTCGCCGCGCGGCGCGCGCCGGCGTGGAGCTATCATTTCGATTTCGTGCCGCCGGCCGAGCGCGCGAGCGCGCCTGGCGCGCCGCATTGCGCCGACATGCCCTATCTGTTCGGCGTCGCGCCGGAGGACGATCCGCGCACCGCCGCGATGGCGCGGCGATGGCGCGGCCTGTGGCTGAACTTCCTGCGCTCCGGCGACCCCAATGGCGCGGGGCCGGTGATCTGGCCGCGCACCGTGCCCGGCGCGCTCGAGACATTGCTGGTGCGCGACCGGATGACCGTGACGCAGGGCATCAGGCCGGCGGCGATCGCCGCGTGGCATAAGCGGTGGCGGCGCGAGACGGGGCTTTCGATCCAGCCCTAATATTGCATTGACACGCAAGATTCATCGCCGTACGAATTTTGCATTCAAGTCCACTTTTGACGCCGGTCAAAGATCAACCGCCGGCGCTGCTTTGGGGAGGTAGGATATGAGAGTTCGTGCCATTGCCGCGCTCATGGCGACCAGCGCGCTGACGTTCGCCGTGCCCGCTTTGGCAGAGACGCCGCCTGCCAGCCCGGCCGCTCCGGCCGCTGCGCAGGACCAGGCGGTTCAGGGCCAGCCCGCGCCGGCGCAGACCACGCCCGACGTCGTCGTCACCGGCACGCGCATCGTGCGCGACGGCTATACCGCGCCGACCCCGGTGACTGTGGCCACCACCGACGATCTGCTCAAGTCGACGCCGTCGGGCGTGCCCGACGCGCTCAACAAGCTGCCGCAGTTCGCCAACTCGCTCAGCCCGAGCAAGGCCGCGTCGAACTTCTCGAACCTGCCGATCCACGGCAACATCCTCAACCTGCGCGGCCTCGGCACCACCGGCGCCAATCCGAAGGGGCCGCTACGCACGCTGATCCTGTTCGATGGCCTGCGCGTCTCGCCGACCGAATATGTCGGCACGATCGACACCAACGTGCTGCCGGAACTGCTGATGCAGCGCGTCGACGTCGTCACCGGCGGCGCTTCGGCGGCATGGGGGTCGGACGCTGTCGCGGGCGTCGTCAACTTCGTGCTCGACAAGAATTTCAACGGGTTGAGCGGCGTGGCGCAGGCAGGCGTGGCGCAGCGCGGCTATGCCGGCAGCCAGCGCATCGGCATCGCCGGCGGCACCGGCTTCGCCGGCGGCCGCGGCCATATCGAGTTCAGCGCCGAATATAACAACAACGATGGGATGAAACGCGCCGACCGCGATTTCTCGAACAAGGGCTATAATTACGTCGGCTCGGTCGTCGGCGGCGGCACGCCGGGCACGGCGACCAATCCCTATACGATCGGCACCGACGTGCGCATCTCCGCGCTGACCAGCAACGCGCGCATCACCAGCGCCAGCTCGCTTGCCAATCCGTTGATCGGACGGGTGGTCAACCCCGACGGCACCACCCGGCCGTTCAATACCGGAACGGCGGTCGGCACCGCCGGCTTCCAGTCGGGCGGCGACGGATATGGCATCACGCAGCAGAACGCCGCGATCATCCCCGGCAAGACCTACAACACGTTCGGCCGCCTGTCCTATGACGTGTCCGATGGCATCAACGTCTATGTCCAGGGCCTGTTCAGCCGCAGCGACTATGTCTATCCGACGCAGACCAACGCGCTCGTGCCGCCCAGCGAGGCGGTGAACCTCTACAGCGGCAACCCCTATCTCTCGCCGGCGATGCAGGCCACCCTGGCCGGGCCGAACGATTATCTCACCGTCGGTTCCTATGACGCCGGCCAGCCGCAGCCGCTGGCGCGAGAGCGCACCGATTACTGGATGGCCACCGCCGGGCTCGACGGCCATTTCGGCGATTTCAAATGGTCGCTGAACTATACCCACGGCCAGTCGGTGCACCACATGGCCACCTCTGGCCTGTACGATAACAAGAAGCTGTTCGCGGCGACCGATGTGGTGATGGTGAACGGTACGCCGACCTGCCGCGTGCTGACCGATCCGACCGTGGCGGCGCAATATGCCGGCTGCCAGCCGCTCAACCTGCTCGCGGGCAATCCGGCGACGGCGACCCCGGCCGGCTATGCCTATGCCACCGGGACGTCGCGCTACGATGCGACGATCAAGCAGGATTCGGTCACCGCTAGCATCTCCGGCAGCCTGTTCAACCTGCCGGCCGGGCCGGTCGACCTCGCCGCCGGCGTCGAGTGGCGCAACCAGTCGCTCGATCTCACCAGCAATGCCGATCCGGCCGATCTGGACACCGCGGCCAAGCGCAGCGCCTATTTCGCGGGGCTGCGCGGCGTGCCGGCCGGCGCATTGTTCTACTGGTTGACCAACGTCGGCCAGGGCCACGGCAGCTATAACGTGAAGGAAGGTTTCGCCGAACTGGCGGTGCCGATCCTGAAGGATGCGCCGCTGTTCCAGGAACTGAGCCTTAACGGCGCGGTGCGCGTGACCGATTATTCCACCTCGGGCACCGTCACCACCTGGAAGGTCGGCGGCACCTGGAAGCCGGTGCAGGACTTCCTGCTGCGCGCCACCTATTCGCGTGACATCCGCGCGCCCAACCTGTTCGAGCTGTACAGCGGCGCGCAGTCGGCGATCGGCATCATCAACGACAAGATCGTTGGCTCGATCGGTTCGGGCATCAACCAGAACGTTTCGTCCGTCACTTCCGGCAACCTCAATCTGAAGCCGGAGAAGGCCAAGACGCTGACGATCGGCACGGTGCTGACCCCGAGCTTCATGCCCGGCTTCAGCATGTCGATCGACTATTATTCGATCAGGGTCGATTCGCTGATCGACCAGCTTTCGGCGCAGCAGATCGTCGACAATTGCACCAACAGCGGCGGCACCGGGCCGGAGTGCGCGCTCATCACGCGCAGCTCGCCCACGGCCTTCCCAACGCTGATCCGCATCGCGCCGGCGAACATCGCCTTCCTGAAGACCGCCGGCATCGATTTCGACGCCACCTATCGCACCCGTCTGGGCGATGGCGGGCTCGCGTTACGGCTCTACGCCAACTACCTCGACAAGTTCGATACCCAGCAATATGCCGGCGCGCCGACGCTACATTACGCGGGGGTCAACGTGGTCGGCTCCAACCCGGCGGCCTATCCGCGCTGGCGCGGCTCGCTGACCGCCGACTACAGCACCGAGCGCTTCGGCATCACGATATCGGAGCAGATGATCGGATCGATGCGGCTCGACATTCCGGGCGCGCTGCCGAACGGCGCCCGCGTCAGCTTCGTCGACGATCACGTCGGCGCGGTGTTCTACACCGATCTCACGCTGCGGGCGAAGGTCGATGTCGGGGCCGGCAAGCAGTTCGAGCCGTTCCTGACGATCAACAACCTGTTCGACAAGGACCCGCCGCTGATCCCCGGCACCGTGCCGGGCGTCAATTTGCCGACCAATATCGCGGTGTACGATTTCGTCGGCCGCGCCTTCACGGCGGGCGTGCGCTTCAAGTTCTGACACCGCTTTCCTCACGGGGGCGAAACGGAGGGGCGGGGCTGCTGCGGCAGCGCCGCCCTTCTGCCGTTGCGGCCCAATGCCGGCAAAGGCTTATGTGGGGTCGAAGCGTCCCGCCGCGCACACGAAAAAGCCGGCGGAAGCGCGCTCCCGCCGGCCCAGGTGGGGATAACGTCTCCGTCCCGGCCCGGCCTATTCCTCCAGCGTCAGCGCGCGTTCCGGGCAGGCGCGCACGCCGCGCCGCGCCTTGAGCTGCTTGTCGGGATCGTCCGGCACGTCGATCACCTGCGTCGGCAGATAGCCCTCGTCGTTGAGGTCGAACATCTCGGCATCCTGCGCCCAACAGCGGGCGTTGCCCTGGCATTTGGCGCCATCCACGATCACGCGCATCGTTACGTTCCTCTCGCTTTGCCGCGTCAGTCCCACGCCAGCACCAGATCCTCGACCCCGAACACGAAGCCGCCGTACACGGTCGGCAGATGCCCTTCCTTGAAGCGGAAGGTGGGAATCCGCCCCAGCCATTCCTCCAGCCCGATCACCACCTCGCGCCGCGCGAGATGCGAGCCGAGGCAGCGGTGCGGGCCATAGGCGAAGGCGACGTGGCGGTTGTCCTCGCGCGCGAAGTCGATCTTGTCCGGGTTGGGGAATTCGGCCGGATCGCGGTTCGCGGTCATCGACGGGCAGGCGATGAGGTCGCCCGCCTTGATGAGCACGCCCGCCACCTCCACGTCGCGCGTCGCGCGGCGGATCGGCGTGACGGTGGGGAAGGCGCGCAGCATCTCCTCGGCGGCGAGCAGGATGCGGCCCGGCTCGGTGCGGAGCTGCTCCTGCGCGGCCTGATGCTGCGCGAGGTAGAGCAGGTCGAAGCCGATCGCCGCCGCCACCGTGTCCAGTCCGGCGATGAACAGCAGGACGCTCATCGACTTCACTTCATGCTCGGTCATCCGGCGGCCGTCGACCTCCGCCTGCGTGACGAAGGTCATGAAGTCGTCGGCCGGCTCGCGGCGGCGCAGCGCCTGCAGGTCGTCGAGATAGGCGACGACGATCTTCGCCGCCTCGGTGCGCTGCGCCGGCGTGCCGTGCAGCAGGTCGTTGGCCCAGCCGACGAATTCGTGCAGCCGCTCATGGCCGATGCCGAGGAACTGGAGGAAGATGCTGACCGCGAAGGGGAAGGCGAACTCGCTCATCGCCTCGCAGCTCGTGCCCTTCGCCTTGATCCCCTCGATCAGGTCGATCGCGCGCTGGCGGACGATCGGCTCGAGGTTCACCACGCGGCGCGGGGAGAGCAAAGGATTGAGCAGCGAGCGCCACTTGCCGTGCTCCGGCGGATCGATCTCGAGCGGGATCAGCGGCCAGGTCTCGCCCAGCGCGGACGAGAAGATGTTGCGATTGCTGGAGAAGGTCACGCCGTCCTGCAACACGCGGCGCTGGTCCTCGGCGCGGACCACGATCCACGCGCCCTCGCCGTTGCGGGTCATGTTGAGCGAATAGAAGACCGGCGGCCCGTCCAGCAGCCGGGCGATCGCGGTATGCGGATCGCCGAGCGGTTGCGGCAGCATCGACGGGTCGTCCATCAGGTTGAAGCCGCCGACCAGCTCGGGCGGCACATGGCTTGGACGAACGGCGGCGGTCGCTTGCATGGATTGGGCCTCATCCTATCAATTTTGCATTTGAGTGAAAAATACGGACTCGCGCCGGACCCGTCAACGGCGTTCGTCAAATTTCGGCGAAGCGCTTGCAACGGGCGGCGAATGGGGGCACACAAATGCGTGAAAATTGCACTATAGTGCTATATCCGGCGAGGAAGAAAGGATCAGCGGTGACCGTGGAGAGCGAAGCCGTCCTGCGGCCGTTGCCGCTCGGCGACGAGGTGAGCGGGGCGTTCTGGGAGGCGGCGAAGGCCGGGCGACTCGATATCCAGCGCTGTCGCGCCTGCCGCCGCTGGAACCACGCGCCGAGC
Organism: Sphingomonas sp. 67-36; assembly: GCA_001897375.1. GTDB lineage: Bacteria > Pseudomonadota > Alphaproteobacteria > Sphingomonadales > Sphingomonadaceae > Sphingomonas. Next base: position 155,028 of record MKSU01000002.1, read on the forward strand.
CTCGCCTGCCCGACCTGCGGCAGCGAGAATCTGGGTTATGAGACGGTCTCGGGCAAGGGCACGCTGTTCACCTGGTGCGTGCTCAAGGAAGCGCCGGCCCCCGGCTTCCGCGACATGCTGCCGCTGATCGTGGCGATCGTCGAGCTGGCGGAGCAGCCGCATCTGCTGCTCTCCACCAATATCGTCGGCGCGCGCGAGGAGGAGTTGCGCCTCGGCATGCCGCTGGAGGTGACGTTCGAGCGGGTGACGGAGGAGTGCGCGCTGCCGCAATTCCGCCCGGCGCGGGAGGCGGCATGATGTGGGCTTTCAGGGACAGGATCGCGGTCGCGGGCATCGGCTACAGCCCATTGACCCGCCGGCCGGAGCGCTCGCTCGCCAGCCTCGCGGTGGAGGCGGTGGACGCGGCGCTGGCCGACGCCGGGCTGGATCGCCGCGCGCTTGACGGCCTTGCCACCTCGCCCTCGATGCCGCGCTACGGGGGGGCGAAGGGCACGGTGGAGGGGATCGACGTCGTCACCCCGTGGGCGCTGGGCGAGCGGCTCGGCATCCACGGCCATACGCGCTGGACCGGCTCGACCAACGGCATGGTGACGCAGGCGTTCATGGAAGCGGCGATGGCGATCGCCAGCGGCGTGTGCAGCCATGTGGTCGTCTATCGCGCGCTGCATGTGCCGCCGGGCAGCTACATCAATTACGAGAACAAATATTCGGTCGGGCCGGAGCAGTGGCTGGCGCCGTTCGGCTTCAGCGGCCCGCCGTCATGGGCGGCGAGCGTGGTCAAACGCTATTTCGAGATGTTCGGCTATTCGCGCGCCGACTTCGCGCGCTACATCGTCGACAATCGCGCCAACACCTGCCGCAATCCCAATGGCTTCTGGCGCGGCAAGCCGCTGGTGGCGGACGATTATCTCAATGCGCGGATGATCGCCGACCCTATGTCGATCCTCGATTGCGACATTCCGGTCGACGGCTGCGCGGCGCTGCTGCTCACCTCGACCGAGCGCGCGCGCGACCTGAAGCAGAAGCCGGCGCTGCTGACCGGCTTCGCCGCCGGCACCCATTCTGCACCGACCGGCGTGCCGATGACGCTCGACGATATCTGGATCGGGTGCGAGCAGGTCGCGGCGCGGCTGTGGGAGGCGACCGGCCTCGGCCCGCGCGATTTCGACAACGCCCAGCTTTACGACGGCTTCGCGCCGTTCGTGTATCTGTGGCTGGAGGGGCTGGGCATCGTGCCGCGCGGCGAGGGGCTGGCCTTCCTGCGCGACGGGCACGGCAGCCTCGGCGGCAAGCTGCCGGTCAACACCGGCGGCGGGGCGCTGGGCGAGGGGCGGCTACATGGGATGACGCAGCTTTCTGAGGCGGTGATCCAGGTCACCGATCGCGGCGGCGAGCGGCAGGTGCCGGGCGCGCGGCGCGCGATCGCGACGATCTCTAACGGGCTGACCAAGGCCACCGCCTTCGCCATCAGCCGCGACGAGGGGCAATAGGTGATGGAAGCGGACCTCGCGGAGCGGCTGTGCCGGATCGAGGCCACGCTCGCGGTGACCACGCTGATCCATGCCGGCGCGCGCGCCAACGATCGCAAGCATATCGCGGCGATGCGGCAATGCTATTGGCCGGAGGCGACGATCGCGCACGGCGGCTATCGCGGCCCGGCCGACGGCTTCATCGATTATGCGCTGCCGATCATCGAGCGCTGCCTCCACGCGGCGCATCACATCTCGAACGTCTCGGTCGAGGTGCGGGGCGAGCGGGCGCTGGCCGAAAGCTATTATCTCGCGCATCATCGGCGCAAGGCGGCGGACGGACACGGCGAGGAGGACGCCTTCTTCGAGGGCCGCTACATCGACCTGTGCGAATGCCGCGCCGGGGTGTGGAAGATCCTGCGCCGCCGGGGCCTCTCCGATTTCTCGACCGTGGTGCCGGCGAGCGGGGCCTATGCCGACTGGCCGGCGGGCGCCCACAGCCTGCGCTGGCCGGACGACGATTATTATCGTCTGGTCGGCGAGTTTCGCGATGCGCTCGCCGGAGCGGGCGAATGACCGGTCGGCTGGAGGGGAAGGTCGCGATCGTCACCGGCGCGGCGATGGGGCTGGGCGCGGCGATCGCCACCTTGTTCGCGGAAGAAGGGGCGAGCGTGCTGCTCACCGACGTGGCGGAGGAGGCGGGGCAGGCGGCGGCGCGGCTCGCCCGGCCCGGCCTGTTCCTGCGCCATGACGTGTCCTCGCCGGAGGATTGGGAGGCGGTCGGCCGCGCGGCGGTCGAGCGGTTCGGGCGGATCGACATATTGGTGAACAACGCCGCGATCCTGATTCCCGGCTCGATCGAGGATGCCGATGTCGCCGACTGGCGGCGGGTTCAGGCGGTCAACGCCGACGGGGTGTTCCTCGGCTGCCGGATGGCGGTGCGGGCGATGAAGCAGAGCGGCGGCGGGTCGATCGTCAACATCGCCTCGGTCGGCTCGCACAGCGGCGAGGCCTATGCCGCCGCTTATTGCGCATCGAAGGGCGCGGTGCGCTCGTTGACCAAGTCGGTCGCCGTCCATTGCCAGAACCAGGGCTATGGCATCCGCTGCAACTCGATCCATCCGGGGACGATCGACACGCCGATGGTGCGCAACCTGCGCGAAGGGCTGGGCCTGCCGCCCGAAAGCCCGGTCGCGGGCGATCCCCGGCAGTTCGCCTATGCCGCGCTCTATCTCGCGTCGGACGAGGCGCTGCTGGTGAACGGCGCCGAGCTGCTGGTCGATTCGGCGCGCACCGTCACGCCGCCCGCGCCGCGCGCGAGCTAGGCGGGGGCATCATCCCAGCGCGGCGAGCTTCTCCTCCGCCAGCCGATCGAGCTCCGCGCGGCTTTTCCGCTCCGCCGCCGTCTTGAGCTGGCCGCAGGCGGCGTCGATGTCGCGCCCGCGCGGAGTGCGCGTCGGGGCGGAGATGCCGCCCTCGAATATGATGTTCGAGAAGGCCCTGATCCGCTCCGGCGCGGAACATTCATAGGGCGCGCCGGGCCACGGGTTGAACGGGATCAGGTTCACCTTCGCGGGCAGGCGATACTGGCGGATCAGCCGCACCAGCTCGCGGGCGTCCTCGTCCGAATCGTTCTTGTCCTTCAGCATGACATATTCGAACGTGATGCGCCGGGCGTTGTTCGCGCCGGGATAATCGGCGCAGGCCTGGAGCAACTCCTCGATGCCGTATTTGCGGTTCAGGGGCACGATCTCGTCGCGCACCTCCTTCGTCACCGCGTGGAGCGAGACGGCGAGGTTCACCCCGATCTCCTCGCCGGCGCGCGCCATCATCGGCACCACGCCCGAGGTGGAGAGCGTGATGCGCCGCTTCGACAGCGCGAGGCCGTCGCCGTCCATCACGAGCCTGAGCGCGTCGCGCACGTTCTCGAAATTGTAGAGCGGCTCGCCCATACCCATCATCACGATGTTGGTGAGCATCCGCCCTTCGGGCTGGCTCGGCCATTCGCCGAGCGCGTCGCGCGCCAGCATCACCTGCCCGACGATCTCGCCTGCGGTGAGGTTGCGGACGAGGCGCATCGTGCCCGTGTGGCAGAAGCGGCAGTTGAGCGTGCAGCCGACCTGGCTGGAGACGCACAGGGTGCCCCGATCGGCGTCGGGGATGAACACCATCTCGTAATCCTGCCTGTCGTCGGAACGGAGCAGCCACTTGCGCGTGCCGTCGGTCGAGACCTGCGCCGTCACCACTTCCGGCCGGCTGATGACGAAGCGTTGCGCCAGCCACGGGCGCAACGTCTTGGAGATATCGGTCATCAGCTCGAAATCGGTGACGCCGCGGTTGTAGATCCAGTGCCAGAGCTGCTTGGCGCGCAGCTTGGCCTGCTTCGGCTCGAGCTGTGACGTTTCCAGCGCCATGCGCAGATCGTGCTTCGACAGGCCGAGCAGGTCGATGCGCCCGTCGCTGCGCGGCGCGAGGGTGCGCTCCACGGGCACGGGGTCGATGTGCCCCGGAATGGGCATGGGGGCGGCCGAAGCTGTCTGCATGGACGCGCACATAAGCGAAACCGCGCGTTTTTTCCAGTCGCCGCGAATCAGCGCCCGGCGCAGCCCAAAGCGGCGGCGTCGATCGCGGTCGCCGCGCCGGACAGGGCATAGGTGTCCGCGAAGGGGCGGCCATTCGGCGCGACGGTGGAGATGCTCATGCTGCGCGCGCCGCGCATCGCCGCGATCACCGCGTGGTCGGTCGCGGCGTCGGGCGACCAGGCGGCGGAATCGCGCGCGGAGAGGGTGAAGCGGCGGTCGCCGATCGCCAGCGTCACCGGCGCGCCGGGGCGGACGGCGGCGCTGAGGCGGACGAACAGCGCACCGCGCCGGTCCCGCCCGAAACGGCTTACGACGCTGGCGAACGGCCGCCAGCGCGCGGCGGCGCCCGCGCGCATCGGCGCCGCCATCGCGAAGCAGCGCGCGGGCGCGGCGTCGCGGAACGCGCCCCAGCTCTGCCACACGCCGAGCGTCGCGCGCCCCTCGGCGGCGGTGGCGAGCAGCAGGAGCGCGGCGGCGATCACGCCGGGGCGTATCCCGCGCCGAGATGGACGAGCGATTCGCGGCCGCCCTCGATTAGCGTGACGGTGCCCTGCGGATGGCCGGGCAGCACCGGCGCGCCATAGCGGCCGTCCGGCGCGCCGGTCATCACCCCGCGCATCACCCGGCTGGAGATGCCGTGCATGATGACCAGCCGGTCGCCGGCATCCCCGGCGGTGTCGGCGAGCCAGCCCGAGACGCGGCGCGCGATCGCCGGATAATCCTCGCCGTCCGGCGCGGGGCGCAGCAGCCCCTCGGCGTCGATCACCGGCCCGACCTCGCCGATAACGTCGGCGTAATAGCGCCCGCCCCAGCTTCCCATGCCGATCTCGGTGAGGCGCGGGTCGATCCGCGCGTCGTGCCAGTCGAGATCGAGATGCTCGGCGACAATCGCCAGCGTCTGGAGCGCGCGGCCGGTGCTTGATGCCCAGAGCGTGAGCGCCGGGGCAGGCCCGAGCCTTTCGCGCAGCGCGCGGCCCATCTCCTCCGCCTGCGCGAATCCGGCGCGGGTGAGCGGCGTATGCAGCGCATCCCCCTGCAGGCGGCGGGCGGCGTTGAACACGGTTTCGCCGTGGCGGGCGATGAAATCGCGGCCGAGGCGGCGGATCGGGGATGCGTCCATGAACGTGCTCTCTGGACCGCCGGAGGGGCGCGGCGCAACGCCTTTCTCGATGCCCGCGCGATTGGAACAGACCGGGGGGATTTCAACCCCCTGTGGCCCAAAAACAACGGATTTCCGCGTTTATCTGAGGTTCATGCAAAGCGCGCGGAGAAGGCCCAAATAGCCGCCGCGCCCCCAGTTTTCCGGGGACGGTTTAGTGAATGGAGTTTTATATGCGTAAGCTCGTTATCGCCACCGCGGCCGCTGCGATGGGTGCCGCCCTCGCCACCCCGGCGCTGGCGCAGAGCCAGGTCCCGTTCTCGGGTCCGCGTGTCGAGGTTCTCGCCGGCTGGGATCATGTGAACACCCGTGACAGCGACGGCGATGGCCGCGACGGTTTCACCTATGGCGGCGCGGTCGGCTACGACGCCCGCATCGGCGGCAACGCCGTGCTCGGCATCGAGGGCGAGATCGACGGTTCGACCACCCGCGCACGCGCCTACGATCTCGTCAACGCCAACGACAGCTTCCGCCTCAAGGCGGGCCGCGACATCTATGTCGGCGGTCGTCTCGGCTATGTCGTGTCGCCGCAGGCGATGATCTACGCCAAGGCGGGCTACACCAACGCCCGCTTCAACTCGCGCTACTTCGACGGCACCTCGACCGTCTATGAGGACGGCCGCAACCTCGACGGCTATCGCGTGGGCGCGGGCGTGGAATACAATCTGACGCCGACCGCCTATATCAAGGGCGAGTATCGCTACTCGCACTACGGGCACATCAACGGCATCGACAATTACGACCCGAACGTCGATCGCCATCAGATCATGGGCGGTGTCGGCATCCGCTTCTGAGCGGCGGCGGCACCCATCCACCGAAAAGAAGGGCCGGGGCGCTTGCTCCGGCCCTTTTTCATTGGCTAGGGTGGAATCAACTGTCCCCCGGGCTATGCCGGCGGGCTGGGGGATGAAAGAATGAAGGCGACGATCGAACGCGCGACGCTCCTCAAGGGGCTTAGCCATGTGCAATCCGTGGTGGAGCGCAGGAACACCATCCCGATTCTGTCCAACGTGCTGATCGAGGCGACGGCGGAGGGCGCGCTGCGGCTGATGGCCACCGACCTCGACCTCCAGATCAACGAGAGCGTGCCGGCGGCGGTCGACCAGCCCGGCGCGACCACCGTTTCGGCGCACACCTTGTTCGACATCGCGCGCAAGCTGCCGGAGGGCGCGCAGGTCTCGCTCTCGGCCGCCGAGGGGCGGATGACGATCGTGGCGGGCCGCGCGCGCTTCTCGCTCGGCACGCTGCCGCGCGACGATTTCCCGGTGATCGCGGAAGGCGAGCTGCCGACCCAGTTCGAGATGCCGGCCGAGGCGCTGAAGCAGATCATCGACAAGACGCGATTCGCCATCTCCACCGAGGAGACGCGCTATTATCTCAACGGCATCTTCCTGCACGTCGCCGACGAGGGCGCGCAGCCGGTGCTGAAGGCGGCGGCGACCGACGGCCACCGCCTCGCCCGCGTGACGATGCCCCGCCCCGACGGCGCGGAGGGGATGCCGGACGTGATCGTGCCGCGCAAATGCGTGGCGGAACTGCGCAAGCTGCTCGACGAGGTGGACGGCTCGGTCGGCGTGTCGCTCTCCGCGACCAAGATCCGCTTCGATCTCGGGCAGGCGATCCTCACCTCCAAGCTGATCGACGGCACCTTCCCGGATTATTCGCGCGTCATCCCGACCGGCAACGACAAGATCCTCAAGATCGACCCCAAGAGCTTCATGGAGGGCGTCGATCGCGTCTCGACCATCGCGACGGAAAAGACCCGCGCGGTGAAGGTCGGGCTGGACCACGACAAGGTCACGCTCTCGGTCACCAGCCCGGAGAACGGCACGGCGGCGGAGGAAGTGCCGGGCGAATATGTCTCGGCCCCGTTCGAGATCGGCTTCAACAGCCGCTACCTGCTCGACATCCTCGGCCAGATCGACGGCGACATGGTGGAGGTCCACCTCGCCGACGCTGCCGCGCCGACGCTGATCCGCGAGAACGACAAGGCGCCCGCGCTCTACGTGCTGATGCCGATGCGGGTGTGAGGCCCAAGCCCCCTCCCCGGAAAGGGAGAGGCGAAAGGCGGCCCGTTCAGGCCGGTTCCTTCCGGGCATAATCCGGCCGGCGCTTCTCGAAGAAGGCGGCGATCGCCTCCTCGAAATCGGGGCCGGAGGCGCAAAGTATCTGGTTGCGATCCTCCATCGCCACCGCCGCCTCCAGGCTCGGCGCGTCGATCGCCATGCGCAGGCATTCCTTGGTGAGCCTGAGGCCGAGCGGCGCGGTGGTGAGCATCGCTTCGATCAGCGGCGCGGCGGCTTCCTCCATCCGGTCGTCTGGCACCACGCGGCTGACCAGCCCCGTCGCCAATGCGCGATCGGCGGTGATGAAATCGCCCGTCAGCATGAACTCCGCCGCGACGCTCGCGCCGACCAGCCGGGGGAGGAAATAGCTCACCCCGATGTCGCAGGCGGACAGGCCGATGCGGATGAAGGCCGCGTTCATCCGCGCCGATTCGCCGGCGATGCGGATGTCGCTCGCCAGCGCCATCGCGAAGCCGCCGCCGCACGCCGGGCCGTGGACGAGGCTGACGATCGGCTGCGGGCAATAGCGCATCTTCATCACGATCTCCGCGATGCTGCGCTGATGGGCGAGCCGGTCGATCGTGTCGCGCCGCCTGCCGCCCGCCGCCGTCAGGTCCAGCCCGGCGCAATAGCCGCGCCCGGCGCCCTTCAGCACCACCACGCGGCAATCGCGATCGGTGGCGAGGCCGCCGAAATAGCCCGAAAGCTCCGCGATCATCGTGTCGTCCAGCGTGTTGAGCCGGTCCGGGCGGTTCAGCGTCACCCGATCGACCTCGCCCTGCCGCTCGACGATCAGCGTTTCGTAGCCCACGCGCCTTCTCCCACGATCTGTTGACGCGCACCTCAACATAACTGATGTTATCCCGCAACAGGATACAGGAGAGCGATGCGTGAAGCTGGGACCGGATATCGCGGCGATCGTCACGGGCGGGGCCTCCGGGCTCGGCCATGCCACGGCGAGCGCGCTCCGTGCGGCGGGGGTGAAGGTCTCGCTGTTCGACAAGAACGAGGAGATCGGGCCGGAGGCGGCGACGAGGATCGGCGCGACGTTCTGCGCGGTCGACGTGATGGACCAGGCCTCGGTCGACGCCGGTTTCGCGCAGGCGCGCGCGGCGAACGGGCAGGAGCGCGTCCTCGTCAACTGCGCCGGCGGCGGCTTCGGCGCGCACAAGACGGTGGCGCGCTCGAAGGAGACGGGCGAGATCGAGCCCTATCCGCTCGACAAATATATCAGGACGATCGAGCTGAACCTGATCGGCAGCTTCCGCTGCATCGTGGGCGCGGCGGCGGGGATGATGACGCTCGATCCGCTGCCGGACGGCGATCGCGGGGCGATCGTCAACACCGCCAGCGTCGCGGGGGAGGAAGGGCAGATGGGGCAGGTCGCCTATGCCTCCGCCAAGGCCGGGGTGATCGGCATGACCCTGCCGATCGCGCGCGACCTGATGAGCGAGGGCATCCGCGTCAACACGATCCTGCCCGGCATCTTCGACACGCCGCTGCTCGCGCGCGCCAAGCCGCAGGTGAAGGCGGCGCTGGCGGCGATGGTGCCGTTCCCGAAGCGGCTCGGCGCGGCGGAGGAATATGCCGCGCTGGCGCTGGAGATGATCCGCAACGGCTATTTCAACGGCGAGGACGTGCGGCTCGACGGCGCGATCCGGATGCAGCCGCGATAGGGGACGGGCGATGAACTTCGATTATTCCGACGATCAGAAGATGCTGAAGGACGAAGCGCGCCGTTTCCTCGCCGCGAAATGCGATGCGAAGGTGGTGCGCGGCGTGCTCGATCATGACGACCGCGCTTATGATGCGGCGCTGTGGAAGGCAGTGGCGGAGCAGGGCTGGCTCGGCACCGCGATCCCGGAGGCTTATGGCGGGCTGGGGCTGGGCCATGTCGAATTGTGCGCGCTGGCGGAGGAACTCGGCCGCGCCTGCGCGCCGATCCCGTTCGCCTCGACGGTCTATTTCGTCGCCGAGGCGCTGATGCTGTTCGGCAGCGAGGCGCAGAAGGCGAAATGGCTGCCCCGGATCGCCACCGGTGAGGCGATCGGCGCCTTCGCCACCAGCGAGCGCGCCGGGCCGGTGACGCAGGCGTCGCTGCATACGGTCGCGACCGGCGGCACGCTGTCCGGCGAGAAGATCCCGGTGACGGACGGCGACGTGGCGGACCTGATCGTCGTGCTGGCGAAGGACGGGCTGTATCTGGTCGAGAAGGGCGCGGGCGTCTCGGCGGAGGTGCTCCGGACGCTCGATCCGACGCGCTCGGCGGCGAAGCTCGTCTTCGATTCGGCCCCGGCCGAACGGCTGGGCGGGGACGACGGCATCGTCGCGATGCAGGCGGTGTTCGATCGCGCGGCGGTGCTGCTCGCCTTCGAGCAGCTCGGCGGGGCGGACCGCTGCCTCGAAATGGCGAAGGATTACGCGCTGGAGCGTTTCGCCTTCGGGCGCGCGATCGCGGGCTATCAGGCGATCAAGCACAAGCTCGCCGATATCTATGTGAAGAACGAGATCGCGCGGTCCAATGCCTATTACGGCGCATGGGCGCTCAACACCGCCGCCGCCGAACTGCCGCTCGCCGCCGCCACCGCGCGCGTCGCGGCGAGCGAGGCGTTCTGGTTCGCGTCGAAGGAGAATATCCAGACGCACGGCGGCATCGGTTTCACCTGGGAGGCGGACCCGCAGCTTTATTACCGCCGCTCGCGGCAGTTGAGCCTCGTGGCGGGCGCGCCCGCGACATGGCGCGAGCGACTGGTGAGCCAGCTCGAAATGCGCAACGCGGCCTGATCGGGGAGAGCAAGGATGGACTTCAACGACACGGCGGAAGAAGCCGGATATCGCGCCGCCGCGCGCGCCTGGCTGGAGAAGAACGTCGCGGAGCACAAGGCGCTCCCCCATGCCGACGACATGGCCGCCGCGCGAAGCTGGCAAGCGCGCAAGGCGGCGGCGGGCTATGCCCAGATCACCTGGCCGAAGGAATGGGGCGGCGGTGGGGGCACGCCGATCCAGGGCGTGATCTTCGGGCAGGAGGAAGCGAAATTCCCTGTCCAATATGGCTATTTCACGATCGGCCTGGGCATGTGCGTGCCGACCGTGATGGCCTTCGCCGATGAGGAGACGAAGAAGCGCTTCGTCGGCCCGGCGCTGCGCGGCGAGGAAATCTGGTCGCAGCTCTTTTCCGAGCCGGCCGGCGGATCGGACGTGGCGGCGATCCGCACCCGCGCGGTGAGGGACGGCGATGACTGGGTGGTCAACGGTCAGAAGGTGTGGACCTCCGGCGCGCATTATTCGGATTACGGCATCGTGCTGGTCCGCACCAACGTCGACGTGCCCAAGCACAAGGGGCTGACGATGTTCTGGCTCGACCTGCGCTCGCCGGGGATCGAGATCAGGCCGATCCACCAGATGTCCGGCGGATCGAACTTCAACGAAATCTACTTCACCGACGTCCGCATTCCGGATTCTCAGCGGCTCGGCGCGGTGGACGACGGGTGGAAGGTCGCGCTGGTGACGCTGATGAACGAGCGGCTGGCCGTGGGCGGCGGCGTGGGCGCGTCGCCGAAGGAAATCCTCGCGCTGGCGAAGGACCTTGACGCGGCGGACGGGCCGCTGATCGCGGACCCCGCCTTCCGGCAGCGCCTCGCCGACTGGTATGTGCAGGCCGAGGGGCTGCGCAACACGCGGATGCGCACGATCACCGCTTTGAGCCGCGGGCAGACACCGGGGCCGGAAAGCTCGATCGGCAAGATCATCGCCGCCAACCAGCTTCAGGACCTGGGCAATGCGGCGGTGGAGGCGGAGGATCAGTACGGGATCATCGCCGATCCCGCGCTGCTGCCGCTCAAGGGCCTGTTCCAGACGGCGGTGATGAACGCGCCCGGCCTGCGCATCGCCGGGGGGACGGACGAGATATTGAAGAACATCATCGCCGAGCGCGTGCTCGGTCTGCCCGGCGAGATCCGCGTCGACAAGGACGCCGCGTTCAGGGACCTGCCGGTCGGGCGTTGAGGAAGATCAGGCGACGGCGCTGACGGCGTTGACGTAGATCAGCAGCGCGGCGGTGGCGAAGGAGGCGAAGCCGAGGGCGAAGGGGCGGTACATCTCTGGTCTCTCCGATGAAGCGGGCGTGCCGATCAGGCGATCGGCACGACGGGAACGGCGGCGCTGACCATCAGCGCGGCGACGAACAGCGCGCCGGCGAGGCTCAGGGCATAATGGCGGGCGGTGGTGAAACGGTCGGTCATGGCTTTGGCTTTCCTGTTGCTGGCCGCCGAGGAGTTCGGCGGTTGATGCCGGCATAATTGCAGGAGCCGTGCCAGTTTTATAAACTGTGTTGAATCAGTATGTTATAAAAACAGCGCCAAAGGATATGGCGAAATACGCCGCACTTAATCGGCGCTGAACACCAATTTAAGGCGCGATTTCCACGCGATCGCGCCCGGCGCGCTTGGCGGCGTAGAGCGCGGCGTCGGCGCGGGCCATGCCGGCCTCCTGGCGCTCCGCCGCGAAGGTGCGCGCGATCCCGGCGGATATCGTGATCGTGCCGATGAACGCATCGGTGGAGCGCAGCCGCAGTCGCCGGCTCGCGACCGCGCCGCGCGCGCGTTCGACCAGGACGCGCGCCTCGTCCAGCTCGACGCCGACGAACAATATGCCGAATTCCTCCCCGCCCAGCCGCGCGACGAGATGGCCTTCGCATTCGGTGGCGAGCGTATGGCCGATCGTCTTGAGCACGCGATCGCCGACGGCATGGCCGAAATCGTCGTTGACCCGCTTGAAATGATCGACGTCGCACACCGCGACCACGGCGGACGTGCCCGGCATGAGCGCGGCATAGGCCTCGTCGAACGCGCGGCGGTTGGCCAGTTCGGTGAGCGGATCGAGCCGCGCATTGCCGCGCGCGACGGCGAGCGCGGAGCGCAGTTCCTCGGTCTCGCGGGTCGCCACCTCCAGCCGTGCTTCCACCTGCCGGACGCGCTCCAGCATCGCGCCGGTCAGCCGCGCGATCTCGTCGATTCCCTCGCCCAGCGTGTCCTTGCGCATCGCGGCGGCGCTGGCGGCGATATCGCGGCCGAACCCTTTCGCCTCGACATGGATCGCGCGCACCGTATCGGCGAAGCCATCGACCTGTGCCTGCGTCTTGGCGATCAGCGCGGCGGCGTCGGCTTGCTCGTCGGGGGTGGGAAGCGAGGGCGCGACTCGCGGCGACTCGCCCGAATATTCCACCGCCGGCCCCGTCACCGCCTCGCCGCCGAGCGAGACGATATCGTCGCGCGACAGCCGCACGCCGCCGTCGGTGATCGCCGCGACCGCGCGCGCCAGTTCGCCCTCGGGATCGCTAAGAACGTGATAGGAAAAGGAATAATGCGCCGGTTCGGGGCTCAACCGATGCTCGGCGAGGAACATCCCGATCCGTTCGAACAGCCCCAGCGGCGCGCTGCCTTCCTGTACCTGCCGCGCAGCAATGAACTCCACCGTCAGCATCCCTCTGGCGTGCGGCAGCCGCATCTGACGGCCGCCGCGTGCGTTGTTCAAAGGGCTGGTATCGGCAAAGAGCTAAGAACTTGTGACCAGATGTTAGCGGGTCTTAAGCTTTCGCACCGCTTCCAGTGTCGACGTGATATGTTCCGCCGGGTTCATGTCACTGTGGACGAAGACGATTTTGCCGCTGCGATCGATGACGTAACTGGTGCGGTTGGTAACTTGTCGGCCATTGATCGTGCGCGGCAGCGATACGTCATAGCCTTGCACGATGTTCGGCCCGGCGCTGGCCACCGCGAACTTGCCGGCGCACTCGGCGGAGGAAAATTTCTGCAGGTCTTCAACGGTATCGGCCGACATGCCGATCACCGTCGCGCCCGCCGCGCGGAACTCGTCGACCTTCTCGGCGAAAGCCTTCGCCTCGGCGTTGCAGCCCGGGGTGAAGGCGGCGGGAAAGAAATAGAGCACCACCGGGCCGTGGCGCAGCTTCTCGGCGAGGCTGACGCGCACCACCTTGCCGGCGATCGCGCCGCGCGTGGTGAAATCGGGCGCTTTGGCCCCCGGCGCGAGCGTGGCGGCGGCGGGGACGGCGAACGCCACGGCGGCGGTGGCGGCGAACAGCGGGAGTAGGCGCATGTCGGGATCTCCTTGCGTACGCGCCGATCCTAGCGCGATCGCGCCGGGTGCGATAGGCGCATGGCCATGCCGATCCGCCAAGCAGATATCGATCTCGCGCTCCGTCTCGCCGATGCGGCGGGCGAAGCGATCCGTCCCTATTTCCGTGCCGAGCATGGCGTGGAGATCAAGGCGGACCATTCCCCCGTCACTCTCGCCGATCACGCGGCGGAGGCGGCGATGCGCCGCATCCTCGACGCCGAACGCTCGGGCGACGGGATCGTCGGCGAGGAATATGGCGTGAAGGAAGGCGTGACCGCGCGGCAATGGGTGCTCGACCCGATCGACGGCACGCGCAGCTTCACCGCCGGGCGCGCGATCTTCGGCACGCTGATCGCGCTGGTCGAGGACGGCTGGCCGGTGCTCGGCATCATCGACCAGCCGGTGCAGCGCGAGCGCTGGCTCGGCGCGGCGGGGCGGCCGACGACGCTCAACGCGCGCGAGATCCGTACGCGGCCCTGCGCGACGTTGGAGGGCGCGCTGCTCGCCACCACCAGCCCGCACGCCTTCAGCGGAGAGGAAGCGGACGGCTTCCTCGCGCTCGTGGCGGCGGTGTCGGGCGGCCATGCGCGGCAGGGGCCGGTCTATGGCGGCGACTGCTACAATTACGGGCTGCTCGCGGCGGGGCAGCTCGATCTGGTGTGCGAGGCGGGGCTGGCGCTCTACGACTTCGCCGCGCTGGTGCCGGTGGTGGAGGGCGCGGGCGGGCGGATGTGCGACTGGAACGGCGACCCGCTGACCTCCGCGAGCAGCGGGCAGGTGCTGGCGATCGGCGATCCGGCGCGGACCGACGAGGTGCTGGAGGCGCTGCATGGCCATGCGCATGAGGATGGGCACGAGCACGAGCATCATTGAGGGTGCCAATTACTGGCCAACGAGCAGGCGCGTTTTTGCTCAGAGCTCCGCAAAGCCGGGCTTGTTGGTCGACGTGCCATTGTGGCATTTGCCCTGTGGCGGCTTTACAATGACCCTGCCGAGACTGGCCGCGTCGAGGAGGTTTTTATGAAAGCCGCGTTTGTCGCTTTGGCATTGATGTGGCCAGCATCGGCTTACGCATCCAGCCCGGACAAGTTCGGTGAAATTTGCGTTGGTACCGAGACGATCTCGAGCGAAAAACAACCCGAGAAAATGGTTCCATATTCAATGACATTCAGCATTGACCTTGCCTCGGGTCATTATTGCTACGCGGAATGTAAGGCTTGGCAAACCCACAAGATCAGCGATGCCACCTCCAACCCGATAAAGCTTGCCGATGTGCGTGGCGCTCCCACTGAGCGTTTACTGACTTTCGATCGCCGGACAGGAAAGTTAACCGACCATCAGGTCGTCACCCTGTTTGGCAAAGTTGAAGGATTTACCACGGCGACTTGCCAGGCAGCGCCCTTTCACGCGCCTGATTGAATAATTCCCGAATCTCGTGCGAAATCGCTGGCCCGTCATCGTGAGGCGATCTCGTTAGTCCGATGGAGAGTGGCGCGCGTCCGTCGCTTCCAGCATCGCAGCTATATCCGCCGGATAGATCGTCTCCGGCCAGCGCGCGATCTCCTCGCGCGCGAACCAGCGCCATTGCGTCATCACCCGCCGCTCCAGCGCGGTGTGGCGCGACGAATCCACTTCCGCGCCGTCGATATCGACGCGGAACCAGCGTTCGTCGGCGATCACCTCGACGCGCTCGATGGTGAGGAACTCGACGATGCGCTGCGCCACCTCCGGGCCGGGATCGGCGTGGATGCCGGTTTCCTCCAGCAATTCGCGGCGCGCAGCGGCGGCGTAGCTCTCGCCCGGATCGACCGCGCCGCCCGGTGTGCACCAGAAGGGCGGCCGCTCGTCGCCGGTGTCGAAGCGGAACAGCAGTACGCGCCCCGCCGCGTCGACCAGCAGGATGCGCGCGGCCGGGCGCTCGGCCCTCACGCCGCCTCGCCGGGTGCGAGGGCGCGGATGGCGAGCGCGTGGACGTGATCGCGCAGCAGCTCGGCCAATGCCTGGTTGACCAGCCGCTGCCGCTGGACGCGCGACTGGCCGGCGAAGGCGGCGCTCTCCACGACGACGCGGAAGTGGCTCTCGCCCGATCCGTCGTCGCCCATATGGCCGCGATGTTGCGCGCTCTCGTTGATAACATTGAGGCGCGTCGGGGCGAGCGCGGCGGTGAGCCGGGCGGCGATTTCACGGGCGACGGGGCCGGTGGCGATATCGGTCATCGTCCCTATATAGCGGGCTTTTCCGTGAAAGGCTCGGGACTGGTGCGCGAAAGGAAGGAACGACCGAACACGCGCTTTCACGGCCGGGTCGCGGGCGATCGCCCGTGCTCCGCGCCGGGCTGCGCCGAGCCGGGCGAGTTTCGCGCGCCGCCGCCCGAGGGCGTGGGCGGCGGCTATGACGGGCCGCCGGCGTTCCGCTGGTTCTGCCTCGATCATGTCCGCGCGTTCAACGCCGGCTATAATTATTTCGAGGGCATGAGCGCCGAGGAGATCCACGCCGCGCAACGCCCGATCGCCGGGTGGGAGCGCGAGGCGCGGGCCTTCGCGCGCGCCGGCACCGATCCCGGCCCGCGCTGGGCGGATTTCGCCGATCCGCTCGACGCGATCAGCGCGCGCTTCCGCCGCGAGACCCCGCCCGAGCGCAAGGACGGCAAGCCGCTGTCCGGGCAGGACCGCGCGAGCCTGAAGGTGCTGGGGCTGGAGCCGGACGCCGATCGCCACGCGCTGCGCCGCCGCTATTCGGAGCTGGTCCGCCGCTACCATCCCGATCGCAACGGCGGGGACCGCAGCCACGAAGGCACGCTGGCGAAGGTGATCGCGGCCTATCAGCAATTGCGGCAGGCGCCCGCCTTCGCCTGAGGGCTATCCCTCGCGCTTCATCCGTTCCTGCCGCGCCTTCTCGCGCTCGCTCGGCTCGCTGAGCTGGAAGTCGCCGATCGGCACCGCGCCCGCCGGCTCATAGGTGGCGATCGTGACGCCGGTGGTCGACACCCGATGCTCGACGAGCCTCAGCGCGAAGGGCGGGGTGCCGGGGCCGAACAGCCGCTTGCCCGCGCCGAGCACCACGGGGAATGTCATCACGAACAGCCGGTCGACCAGCCCCGCCGCGAACAGCGCGGGATACAGGGTGGTGCTGCCCTGGATCAGCAGGTCCGGCCCGTCGGACGCCTTGACCGCCGCGACCTCCTCGATGCTGGCGACGCGGCGGCTGTTCCGCCACTCCAGCGGATCGTCGCCGCGCGTCACGACGAACTTGGTCACGCCGTCGAACAGCGCACCCATCGGATCGTCCGCCCCGACATAGGGCCAGTGCGCGGCGAATATCTCCCATGTCTTGCGGCCGAGCAGCAGGTCGAACGGGCCGCCGAACATGCCGCCCATCGCCTGCCCCATCATCTCGTCCCAGAATGTCGCCGACCAGCCGCCGAGCGTGAAGCCGCCGGTCCAGTCCTCGCTCGGCCCGCCCGGCGCCTGCATCACGCCGTCGAGCGACTGGAACACCCCGCCGACGAGCTTACGCATCAGCTGCCTCCGTCAGGTGGCGCGCCACTTCCTCAAGCTGGTCGGCGCAGATGCCCCAGCCCTCGGCGAAGCCCATCTCGTCATGCGCTTTCGTATCGGCGGCGTTCCAGTGGCGCGCGCTGGCGCGATAGGCGGTGCGGCCATCGGGCGCATCGGCGAGCGTGAGCATGCCGACGATCGCCACCGGCTGCGCCGCCTGCGGCGCCCAGCCTTCGCCGAGCGCGTTGGTGAAGACGATCCGCTCATTTGGCACCACCTCCAGCAACATGCCATCGCCGCCGTGCACCTCGCCCTCCGGCCCGTGCATCGCGAGATGGAAGCGCCCGCCCGAACGCCATTCCAGCGCGATGATCTCGGTCCCCCACGGACGCGGGCACCACCATTCGGCGAGGTGATCGGTCATCGCCCGCCACACCGCGTCGCGCGGCGCGTCGATCACGCGCTCGATCGCCAGCTCGTTGTCGGCGCTGTTCACGCGGTGATCTCCTCGCCGCGCCGCGCGCGCTCGATCGCGGCGATGTCGATCTTGCGCATCGTCATCATCGCCTCGAACACGCGCTTCGACACCGCCGGATCGGCGTCGCCCATCGCATCCATCAGCACGCGCGGCGTGATCTGCCACGAATAGCCCCAGCGATCCTTGCACCAGCCGCAGGCGCTTTCGGCGCCGCCCTCGCCGACGATCGCGTTCCAGTAGCGATCGGTTTCCTCCTGCGTCTCGGTATGGACGATGAAGCTGACCGCCTCGTTCGGCTTGAAGTTCGGTCCGCCGTTCAGGCCCATGAAGGGCTGGCCGAGCACCGTGAAAAGCACGGTCAGCTCGCTGCCCTTCGTCCCGCCGGGGAAATCGGACGGCGCGTCGTTCGCCTGCTCGACATGGCTGTCGGGGAAGGTGCGGGCATAGAATTCCGCCGCCTTGCGGGCTTCGCCGTGGTCGAACCAGAGGCAGGTGCGCATCTTGATCATCGTTCCTCTCCGTTACTTGCGCGGCCCGACGAGGCCGATCTGGAAGCCGTGCGCGTCGGATACGTTGGCGGAATAGTCGCCGCCGGGAATCGGATCGGGGCCCTGGATCAGCGCGCCCTGATGCGCCTTGGCCGTTTCGATCGCGGCGTCGATGTCGGGGACGTGGACGTACCAGTTCCACCGCGCCGGCGCGCCGCTCAGGCTGCTCGACATCACCGCGCCGGGACGGAAATCCGCGCCCTTGCCGATGAAGGCATAGTCGCCCATCTCGCCCATCGGCATCGCGCCGGCCTTCTCCCAGCCGAACAGCGCGCCATAGAAGGCGAACGCACCGTCCGGGTCCGGCGTCGCCAGCTCGACCCACACGCCATGCCCGATCGCTCCCGGCGCGGCGGCGAAGGCGCGCGAGCCTGCGGGGTCGGCGCCGGTCAGCAGGTTGAAGCCGATGCCTTGTGGATCGCTCACCGCGGCGAAGCGGCCGACATGCGGGATGTCCATCGGCCCGAAATGGACCGCGCCGCCCAGCTCCTTCACCCGCGCGGCCGCCGCGTCGACGTCCGCCACGCCGAAATAGACCGTCCAGCCGACCGGCGAAGGGGCGCCCGGCGGCGGCGCCATCAGCCCCGCGATCCGCTCGCCGTCCGGGGCGGTGGCGATGCGATAGCCGCCGTGTTCGGCCATCGCGGAGGGCGCGATCGTCCAGCCGGCGACATGCCTGTAGAAATCCTGCGATTCGTCCGGGTCGGGCGTGGTCAGCTCGAACCAGACTGGCGTGCCTTCCATGTTGCTCATCGTCGCTCTCCTAGGCGTGGCGGGTGTCGAGGATCGGGGCGAACCCGCCGAAGATCGCGAGCTGGCCGTTCCACGGCGGCGGATTGTCGCGCATCCGGCCGTCCTGCATCAGCGCGGCCATGCCGGCGTCGCGCGTCGCCTTGTCGGGCCATTCGATCCAGCCGAAGATCACCGTCTCGCCCGCCGGGGCCTGCACCGCGCGGCGGAAATCGGTGACCTTGCCATCCGGCACGTCCGCGCCCCAGCCGTCCACCACGCGGGTCGCGCCATGATCGCGGAAGATCACGCCGATCGCGTGGGCAGTGTCGGCGAAGGCCGCGCGCTTGTCGTCCGGCACCGAGGCGAGGATGCCGTCGACATAGCCGAACGGCCCTTCCGTTCCGCTTTGATAATCCAGATCATAGCCGCCGTAGATCATCCGTCGCGTGTCGAACGGTGCCGGCGTTTCAGGCGGGGTCATCTTCGTCGCGGCGGCGTCGCAGGTCGCGCGGTCGGGCCATTCGACCCACGCGAAGACGACCTCCTCATCGTCGGCGGCGTTCACGGCGCGGCGGAAATCGGTGTTCTTGCCGATCATCACGTCGTCGCCCCAGCACTCCACGATGCGTGTCGCGCCAAATTCGGTGAAGCCCGGGGCGACCATCGCGGCGAAATCCCGATAGGCGGCCTGATCGCCGCGCTTCACCGGCACGACGAATCCCTGGAAATAGCTCATGGTTCGGCTCCTCAGGCGGCTGCGGGCTGGTCGAAGGTGGCGAGATGGTCGGCCATCGCCTTGCGGTGCGCCGGCCGCGCCTCGCCGCGCGCGACATAGGCGGCCAGGCGCGGGAACCGGTCGAGCACGCCGGTGCCGCGCAAGCCGCCCAGCACCGACACCATCATCAGGTCGCCGACGGTGAATTCGTCGCCGTCGAGCCATTGCCGGTCGCCGAGCGCATTCTCCAGATCGGCGAGCCGGCCGTCGAGGTCCGCCACCACCTTGTCATGCCGCATCGCGGACCACGGCCGGTCCGCCTCGAACATGTCGTTGACCGCCAGCGCCATCACCCACGGCTCGACCGAATTGAGCGCGGCGACCAGCCACTGGATCGCCCGCGCTCGCGCCGCCGGATCGGCGGGCACGAGCTTCCCCGCCTTCTCGCAGATGTGCAGCACGATCGCGCCGGATTCGAACATCTCCAGTTCGCCGTCGCGATACGCCGGCACCTGCCCGAACGGCTGGAGCCGGCGATGCTCCGGCCCCTTGGCGTCGGCGATCAGCACCGCCTCATAAGGCTGGCCGACCTCCTCGCACGCCCAGCGCGGTCGGATATCGCGGACGAAGCCGCGCGCGAACTCCGGCACCCAGCCGAAGGTGATGATCTGTGGTTTGTCCGGCATCTCTCTCGTCCTTGTCATCCGCGCGACGGTTCAGCCGTTGACCGGCGCGAGCGCCTGTTCGGCCGCCGCCATGTCCATCCAGAACGGGCCGAAGCCGTGGCCGTCGAGATCCTCGAACGCGCGGCTGTACATATAGGGCTCGTTCTCCGGATCGTGCAGCTCACGCCCGCCCGCGGCGAGCGCCGCTTCGGTGATGGCGTCGACCGCGTCGCGGCTGTCGAACGACAAAGCGATCAGCGCGCCGCTGCTCTTCCTGGCGTCGATGATCTTCTTGTCGGTGAAGGTGGAATAGAAAGCATGGTCGAGCAGCATGAACCCGATCGTGTCGGACCATTCCATCGCCGATGCGCGGTCGTTCGAGAAGGTCGGATTCCGCTTCATCCCGATCGCCTCGTAGAAGGCGGTCGACTTCGCGACATCGGCCACCGGCAGGTTCACGAAAATCATCTTTGCCATTGGAAACTCTCCTATTTCGAATCGGTGCTTGCGATGGGTGCGCTCCAAGGTTACAAAAAGCAACCATGAAGTTAGAAAAAGTGACTGAAGGAAGCAAGGCGACGACGAAGCGTTGGTATGATGACGCCTGCGGCACCGCGCTGGCGATGGAATTGGTCGGCGAGCGCTGGGCGCTGCTGATCGTGCGCGAACTGATGTTCGGCGCGCGCCGCTTCGGGGAGCTGAAGGCGTCGCTCACCGGGATCAGCGCCAATGTGCTGACGCAGCGGCTGGAGGGGCTTGAGAAGGCCCACATTCTGAAGCGCCGCAGGCTGCCGCCGCCCGCCAGCGTGCAGGTCTATGAACTGACGCAATGGGGTTATGAGGCGGAGGACGCGATCAAGGCGCTCGGCGCATGGGCAGCGCGCTCGCCGGATCATGACCCGACGCTGTCCTTGTCCTCCGCCTCGATGATGCTGTCGCTGCGCACGATGATCGACGTGGAGAAGGCGCGCAAGCTGCCGCCGATGACGATCGGCTTCACCTTCGGCGCCGAGTCGTTCGTCGCGCGGCTGGCGGATGGCGCGCTGCCGATCGCGCGCGGCGAAGGCGAAACCGATGTGCATTTCGCCACCAACGCGCGGTTCATGGCCAATATCGTCTATGGCAAATGGCCGATCGAGGAAGCCGAGGCGGAAGGCGCGCTGGTGTTCGGCGGCGACCGGGAAAAGGCGCGCGCCTTCATCGACCTGTTCGCGCTTCCGCCCAAGGCAGAGGTTGAATAACGGGTGCCGCCGCGCTTAAGGCGTGTGCAAGATTCCGCGAGGCGCGCATGACCGATATTCCGAACACCCAGCCCGACAGCCGCGAGACGACGATCCTCGACGCGCCCGACAAGATCATCAGCGTCCGCGAGATGTTCGGCATCGACAGCGACATGGAATGCCCCGCGTTCAGCGAGGCGGACGAGCGTGTGCCCGATCTCGACCCCGCTTATGTATTCGATCCGGACACGACGCTGGCGATCCTCGCCGGCTTCGCGCACAACCGCCGCGTGATGGTGCAGGGCTATCACGGCACCGGCAAGTCGAGCCATATCGAGCAGGTCGCGGCGCGGCTGAAATGGCCGTGCATCCGCATCAACCTCGACGCGCATATCAGCCGCATCGATCTGGTGGGCCGCGACGCGATCGTGCTGCGCGACGGCCAGCAGGTGACGGAGTTCCGCGAGGGCCTGCTGCCGTGGGCGCTCCAGACGCCGACCGCTCTGGTGTTCGACGAATATGATGCCGGGCGCCCGGACGTGATGTTCGTGATCCAGCGCGTGCTGGAGACGGAGGGCAAACTCACCCTGCTCGACCAGAATCGCGTGATCCGGCCGAACCCGTATTTCCGCCTGTTCTCCACCGCCAACACCGTCGGCCTCGGCGACACCAGCGGCCTCTATCATGGCACGCAGCAGATCAACCAGGGCCAGATGGACCGCTGGAACATCGTTGTCACCCTGAACTACCTGCCGGCAGCGACCGAGGCGCAGATCGTGCTCGCCAAGTCCGGCGAATATGACAAGCCGGAGGGCAAGAAGGTGGTGGACAACATGGTCCGCGTCGCCGACCTGACCCGCAAGGGCTTCATCAACGGCGATATCTCCACCGTGATGAGCCCGCGCACCGTCATCACCTGGGCGCAGAACGCGCTGATCTTCAAGGATGTCGGCTTCGCCTTCCGCCTGTCTTTCCTCAACAAGTGCGACGAGGCGGAGCGGCCGCTGGTGGCGGAATATTACCAGCGCGTGTTCGGCAAGGACCTGCCCGAAAGCGTGGTCGGAAGGGCCTGACCCCACCGTTCATGGGGTGACGAAAAAAGGGGCGGCGTCCTTTCCGGCGCCGCCCCTTTTTCAGTGATCGGTCGTGAGATCGCCGGTCAGGCGAGCCGCACCTTGGCCGAGACCCGGCGCTTGCCGCGCATCGCCACGCCGACCGCCCCGAAGCCGAGGATCATCAGCGCCCAGGTCGCCGGTTCCGGCACGCCGCCGGCGATCGCCCGCACGACGAGCGATTCGTTATAGCCGTTGCCCGTGTTCCACGGAACCTCGCCGAAGCCGCAGGCAGAGCCGGGTGCGTTGCACCAGTCGCCATGATCATATGAGCTGAAATAGGCCACGGCGAGCGCTGCCGCCGAATCCAGCGTGGGCGCGGTATAGGCGAAATATACGCCGCTGACCGGATCCGTGCCGCCGAGCGGAACATTGGCGCCGGCAAACATGAAATCCATCGCGCTTGGCGCGTTGAGCAGTTCCTGCGCCGTCGGCAGACGCCAGCCGAACTGCGACTGATAGCTGAGGTCGACGCTGGATTGATCGAGCGGCGAGGCCCAGGCCCATTGCAGCCCACCATAGTTGATCGTCGCATTGGTCGGCACCGGCGCGTTCAGCGACGCGGCGCTCGCCGGAAGTGCGAGCGCGGCGATGGCGGCGGCGCTCGCGAGCATCAAGGACTTCATGGACCTTCCCCTGTTGCCTGCGATCATGACGGCACAATCGGCAGGTAAATGACACCACCGCTACCGGCAAATGCCGATCGCGACCTAAACGTTGACGAAGACCCGGATGGTTTGTTTTACCCAGAACGCGGCCGAAGCGAATCAACATCGTTCTTAATGACATATTAAGCAATTATCGGTCGTGCGCAAGCGATCGCGGCGGGCGTCTCATGTCCCGGATTGGCACGGATCGCGGCGATATCGTCGATGCGCGCGGATATCGCCTCGACGGGGGCAGCGGTCTTGTGCGCCCCGCCGCGATGGTCCTAAAGCCGGGACATGGCTGAACGCACCCCGCTCGATCTGTTCAAGGACGTGCTCGGCGGCACGGCGCGCGCGCTGGCCGACGAGCCGGAGGTGGAGCTGGCCTTCACCGCCGATGCGCCGGCGCAGTCGGGCAAGCATCTCAAGGTGCCGATGCCCGCCCGCGCGCTGCCGGCGGAGCAGGTGGCGGAGGCGCGCGGCTTCGCGGACAGCTTCGCGCTGCGGCTCAGGCACCACGACCCCGCGCTGCACCTGCGCGCCGCGCCGCACGAGGCGGTGGCGCGCGCGGTGTTCGACGCGGTGGAGAATGCCCGCGTCGAGGCGCTCGGCAGCCGAGGCTATGCCGGCATCGCCGACAATCTGGCGACCGCGCTCGACGTGAAACTGCGCGCCGACCCCATCACCCGCGCCCGCACGCGCGAGGAGGTGCCGCTTTCCACCGCGCTCGGCCTGATCGTGCGCGAGCGGCTGACCGGTCGCGCGGCGCCGGCGGCGGCGGCCCCCGGCCTCGCGCTGGTCCGCGACTGGATCGACGAGAAGGCGGGCGCCGATCTCGATTCGCTCGCGCTCGCGCTGGACGACCAGCGCGCCTTCCAGAGCCTCGCGAGGAAGTTGCTCGAGGACCTCGAGCTGACGCAGGGCGACGAACTGCCCGAGGACAGCGAGGACAGCGATAGCGAGGACGAGGGCGCCGACGATCAGGAGAATGACGAGAAGGGCGATCAGGACGAGGACGGCGAAGGGCAGGGCGAGGCGCAGGTAGAGGCGCGCGGCGAGCAGCGCGATGCCGAGAACGAGGACGGCGAAGGCCAGGAAATGGGTGACGACGTCCAGGACATGGACGGCGAGCCGGGCGACGAGGGCGAGGAGGGGATGCAGCCGGTGCGCCCCAATCGCCCCTTCGCCGATCTTTCCCCGCAGTTCGACTATCGCGTCTGGACCACCGACTTCGACGAGGTGATCGCGGCGACCGACCTGTGCGACGCCGACGAGCTGGTGCGGCTGCGCGCCTATCTCGACCAGCAGCTCGTCCACCTGCAATCGGTGGTGTCGAAGCTCGCCAACCGGCTCCAGCGCCGGCTGATGGCGCAGCAGAGCCGCTCGTGGGATTTCGATCAGGAGGAAGGGCTGCTCGACGCGGCGCGGCTGGCGCGCGTGGTGGTCAGCCCGGACATGTCGCTTTCATACAAGATCGAGCGCGACACCGAGTTCCGCGATACCGTGGTGACGCTGCTGATCGACAATTCCGGATCGATGCGCGGGCGGCCGATCTCGATCGCGGCGATCTCCGCCGACATCCTCGCGCGCACACTGGAGCGCTGCGGGGTCAAGACCGAGATTCTCGGCTTCACCACCCGCGCGTGGAAGGGTGGGCAGAGCCGCGAATCCTGGCTCGCCGCCGGCCGCCCGCCGCAGCCGGGGCGGCTCAACGATATCCGCCACATCGTCTACAAGAAGGCCGATGAGCCGTGGCGGCGCGCGCGCACCTCGCTCGGGCTGATGATGCGCGAGGGGCTGCTCAAGGAGAATATCGACGGCGAGGCGCTGATGTGGGCGCACGCGCGGCTGGTCGCGCGGCCGGAGGAACGGCGCATCCTGATGGTGATCTCGGACGGCGCGCCGGTCGACGATTCCACGCTCAGCGTCAATTCCGGCTCGTATCTGGAGCGGCATCTCCGGCAAGTGATCGACTGGATCGAGAAACGCTCGCCGGTCGAGCTGGTGGCGATCGGCATCGGCCATGACGTGACGCGCTATTACACCCGCGCGGTGACGATCATGGACGTAGACCAGCTCGGCGGCACGATCATCGAGCAACTCGCCGCGCTGTTCGACACGCCGTGATAACCGCCCCCGGCGAAGGCTTCGTCGGCCCGGTCAAGCGATCGATCACCATCGCCGGGCACCAGACCTCGGTAAGCCTGGAGCCTTTGTTCTGGCGCGCGCTGGAGAAGGCGGCGGCGGCGCGCGCGTTGCCGCTGAGCGCATTGGTGGCGGAGATCGACGCGCTGCGCATCGTCCAGCCCGATCCACCCAATCTCGCCAGCGCGTTGCGCAGCTGGCTGTTCGACATATTTTGCGACAATGATGAGAATATCTCGCAATAGCGTTGACTATGCGAACGACTCTCAATAGCGCGATCCCCGAAAGGGGATCTTCGTGTCGAACAAGTCCAAGTCTTTTCTGGCGCTGTCGTGCGTCGGGTTCATCGCCAGCGCGCCGGCGGGAGCGGCCGCGCTACCCGGCAACGCCGACGCGCCTGAGGCCGATGGCGACGCGGTTCGTCATTCCGACGTGGTGGTGACCGGCGAGCGCGAGCGCCGCGACGCCAATCCCAAGTTCATCGCCCCGCCGGTCGATACACCGCGCTCGATCGTGGTGCTGCCGGCGGAGACGATCGAGCAGACCGGTTCCGCGACGCTCGCCGATGCGCTGCGCACCGTGCCCGGCATCACCTTCGGCGCGGCGGAGGGGGGCAACCCGATCGGCGACCGCCCGTTCATCCGCGGCTTCGACAGCCAGGGCTCCACCTATGTCGACGGCGTGCGCGATTTCGCGTCGCAGAGCCGCGAGGTGTTCGCGGTCGATTCGATCCAGATCATCCGCGGTTCGGACACCACGCTCGGCGGGCGCGGCAATGCCGGCGGCACGATCAACATCATCTCCAAGACGCCGCAGAAGGAAAGCTTCGCCCGCGCCACCGCGAGCTACGGCACGGCCGATTACAAGCGCTTCACGGCGGACGTGAACCAGCGCGTCTCCGACATGATCGCGGTGCGTGTCGAGGGCATGTTCCACGATCAGGACGTCGCCGGCCGCGACGCGATCTGGCAGCGCCGCTGGGGCGTCGCGCCGTCGATCACGATCGGGGTGGATTCGCCGACCCGGCTGACGATCGGCTATTATCATATGCACAGTAACGAGCTGCCGGATTCCGGCATCCCGTATCTCTACACGATCGGCAACGTGCCCAGGACGGGCTATGTCCTGTCGGAGCCGGCGATCGGCCATGTCACCACCGCCAACGGCCAGTCGGGCTATGTCGATCGCTCGACCTTCTACGGCCTCAAGGATCGCGATTTCCGCGATACCGACATCGATCAGGCGACGATCCGCGCCGAGCACGACTTCGGCGGCATCACGCTGCGCAACACCTCGCGCTTCACGCATAACTGGCAGGCGTACATCTTCCTGCTGCCGGACGATTCGCAGGGCAATGTCTACAACACCGGGCAGGTGTGGCGGCGCGCCAACACCCGCTATGGCTATGCCGACTCGATCGTCAACCAGACGGACCTGTTCGGCAAGTTCGATACCGGCGGCATCAAGCACAGCTTCGCGATCGGCGCAGAGCTGGCGTGGGAGAAGGCGCGGCGGGGCGCCTTCGTGACGCGCGGCTTCGTCAACTCGTCAGGGAACGAGTTGCTTTCCACCGGCGGGACGATCTCGCCGCGCTGCAACGCCACGACCGTTTCGCGCTATTATTGCACCAGCATCTTTAACCCGAATCCGAACGATCCGTGGGTCAATTATGCCAGCGATACCTCCACCACGCCGGCGGCGATCTCGCGCAACCTGCCGATCGCCGAAACACAGAACGATGCCAACACGCTCGGCATCTACGGCTTCGATTCGATCACGCTGGCCGAGCCGCTGATCCTCAACCTCGGGCTGCGCTACGATCGTTTCCATTCGCGGGTCCGGCCGGGCCAGCCGATCACGGCGACGAGCATGATCCAGTTCGAGCGCACCGACGAATTGTTCAATTGGCAGGCCGGCCTGGTGTTCAAGCCGACGCACAACACCAGCCTCTATGCGAGCTACGCCACCGCCGCGACGCCGCCGAACAGCCTGCTTGGCGAGGGGTCCGAGGGCAATGCGCTGCCGACGACGGTGGCGACTGCGAACGTGCTCGATGCGCTGAAGCCGGAAAAGACCAAATCCTATGAGGTCGGGGCGAAGGCGGACCTGCTCGGCGGGCGGCTGAGTCTTTCGGCAGCGGCGTTCCAGACCGATACGGACAATGCCCGCGTCACCGGCGATGACAACACCGTCCAGTTCATCGGCAAGCGCCGCATCCGCGGCGTCGAGCTGAGCGTCAACGGCACGATCCTGCCGGGCTGGACGATCTTCGGCGGCTACACCCATCTCGACCCGAAGATCGTCGACGGCGGCTTCAGTTCGCTCACCGTGGCGGCGAACGGGCCGGCGAAGGCGACGACGGTGCTGGTCCCCTCGGTCAACAACGGCAAGCAGGCGCCGCAGACGGCGAAGGACAGTGTTTCGCTGTGGACCAACGTCACCCTGTTCGAGAAGCTCCAGATCGGTGGCGGCGTCTTCTATTTCAGTCGCGTCTATGGCGGCTATGCCGACAACCGCAGCGCCTCGCAGGATACCAGCGGCAATATCACGGTGAAGCCAGCGACGACGGTGCTGGCGCGCTCGGTGCCGGGCTATACCCGGTTCGACGCGCGGCTCGGTTATGATATCACCGAGCGGGTGAACCTCAGCGTCAACGTGCAGAACCTCACCGACAAGACCTATTTCACCCAGGCCTATGCCTCGCATTATGCGACGATCGCGCCGGGCCGGTCGGCATTCGCCACGCTGTCGGTACGTTACTGACGCGGGTGGGCGACGCCTCGTCCCTGACGCGCGAGGAAATCGCCGCGCGCCTCTCCGGTCCGCCGGAGGAGCGCGCGGCGTTCCTGCGTCAGCTCGCCGAGCAGGGCGTGGCCGAGGCGCAGGCGTTGTTCGGCCAGCTTTTGCTCGACGGCAACGGCGTGGCGCGGGACGAGCGCGCCGCCTTCCGATGGTTCGAACGTGCCGCGCGGCAGCATCATGCGATGGCGCTCAACATGGTCGGGCGCTGCTATGATCTCGGCTGGGGCGTGGCGGTGGACAAGACGCGCGCGGCGGAATGCTTTCGCGTCGCGTCAGCGCGCGGGTTGCCCGAGGCGCAATATAATTACGGCACCGCACTGGCGCTCGGCGTTGGCGTGGCGGAGGACAAGGCCGCCGCGCTGGCGTTGTTCGAACAGGCGGCCGCCGCCGGCTATGCCAAGGCGATCAATCATGTCGGCAGCTTCGCCGAGGACGGCTGGGTAGGGCCGCGCGACATGGCCAAGGCGGCGGATTGCTATGCCCGCGCGGCCGAGGGCGGCGATTTTCGCGGCTGCTTCAATCACGCGCGGCTGCTCGGCGTGGCCGGCGATGTGAAGGAAGCTTTGCCTTGGCTGCGGCGCGCGGGCGAGCTTGGCAACGAGCGGTTCGTCGCCAAGGCGCTGGCATGGCTGGCGGCGAGCGATGTGCCCGGTTTCGCGGACCGCGGCGTGGCCGCGCTGAAGGAAGGTGCAGGATGCTGATCACGATCCCCGATGTGCTCGACGCGGGCGGCGTGGCGCGACTGCGCGCGCTGATCGACGCCGCCGAATGGATCGACGGCAATTCCACCTCCGGCCCGCAATCCGCGCTCGCCAAGCGCAACCAGCAACTCGCGGAGGAAAGCCCCGCCGCGCGCGAGGCGGGGAACATGGTGCTCGACGCGCTGGCCCGCTCCCCGCTGTTCGTCGCCGCCGCATTGCCGCTCAAGGTCTTTCCGCCGCTGTTCAATCGCTATGAGGGCGGGGAGACGTTCGGCCAGCACGTCGACAATGCCGTGCGCATCCGGCGCGGCAGCGATTTCCGCATCCGCAGCGACCTTTCGGCTACCCTGTTCCTCGCCGATCCCGACAGCTATGACGGTGGCGAGCTGGTAATCGAGGGGCAGTTCGGCGAGCAGAGCGTCAAGCTGCCCGCCGGGCATATGG
The DNA here is from genome assembly GCA_001897375.1 of Sphingomonas sp. 67-36. GTDB lineage: Bacteria > Pseudomonadota > Alphaproteobacteria > Sphingomonadales > Sphingomonadaceae > Sphingomonas. The sequence continues at coordinate 184,145 of MKSU01000002.1, forward strand.
TGCTCTATCCCGCCTCCAGCCTGCATCGCGTGACGCCGGTGACGCGCGGCGCGCGGATCGCGTCCTTCTTCTGGATCCAGTCGATGGTGCGCGACGAGGGCGCGCGGCGCATCCTGTTTGAGCTGGACCAGTCGGTACAGGCGATCGGGCAGGATCGCGGGCAGGACGATGCCGAGGTGATCCGCCTGACCGGCGTCTATCACAACCTGCTGCGCCGCTGGGCGGATGTTTGAGAGGGCCCTAGGCCTGCTGGATATATTCCCGCATCGCCGCCGCATCCGCCTCGATCTTCTCGATGCGATATTTCACCAGGTCGCCGATCGAGACGATGCCGATGACGCGCCCGTCCTCCACCACCGGCAGGTGACGTATCCGCCGCCGCGTCATCAGCGAGAGCGCGGCGAGCACCGGCTCGGCGAGCGTGACGGTATGGGCCGGCGCGGTCATCGTCTCGGATACCGCGCGTTGCAGCGTCGTGGTGTCGCCGTCGCTCAGCCCGTGGATCACGTCGCGTTCGGAAAAGACGCCGACCACCGCGCCGCCGTCGATCACGGGGACGGCGCCGATCCGGTGTTTCGCGAGCAGCGCGATCGCCTCCGCCACCGTCTGCGTCGGGCTGACGTAGATCACGTCCCGCCCCTTGTTGCCGAGGATCGCCGCGATCGTCATCGTCCGTCTCCTGCCATGTCGGGCTGGCAGCGTCTCACTTTTCCGGGCTAATGGCAAAGGATGAACGAGCATAAAACCGGGCTGGACGACCCCGAATCCGCACGCTTCGCCTGGGCACGCTTCCGCCGCATCCTGACGTGGATGGGGCTGGTGGGGGTGATCGCGGCGATCGTCTCGGTTTGGGCGCTCGGGCGGATCTACGGCACGCTCGGCTGGGTGGCGACGCTGGCGACGATCGGCGGCGTCGTGGGCACCGTGCTGATGGCCGGCGCGCTGATGGGCCTTGCCTTCCTCAGCTCCGGCACCGGGCACGACGAAGCGGTGGACGATCGCGACCGGCACTGACCGGCGGGGAGCGGGATAAGCAAAAGGGCCGGTTTCCCGCGTGGGGAAACCGGCCCTTTTTCGTCGATCCCGCGATGGATCAGTTCGCGCTGGCTTCCGCGTCGGTCGTGCGACGGCGACGGGTGCGCGGCTTGGGCGCCTCGACCGGCTCGCCCTCGCTGGCGATCACGCCCTCGGGCGGCACCGCGCCGAGCGACGGCGGCAGGCGATCGGCGCCGAGCGCCTCGGCTTGCTCCGTCTCCGGAAGCGGATTGCGGCGCGGACGACCGCGACGCGGGCGCGGCGCCTCGACAGCGGCGTTGTCGGCGCTTTCCTCGGCGGCGACCGGAGCGGGCGCTTCCTCGCGCGCCGGCTCGGCGGGTGCCGCGCGAGGGTTCTCGTCGCGGCGCTCGAAGCGGCGATCGCGACCGTTGCGGTCCTCGCGGGCGTTGCGCTCCTCCCGACCGTTACGGTCCTCGCGGCCGTTACGGTCCCAATTTCGCTCCTCGCGACGACCTTCGTCGCGCGGCTGCTGCTCGTCGGCGCGGACGATATCGTTATCGTCGCCGAAATCGTCGCCGTCGTCGAAATCGTCGCGCGGGCGGCGATCGCGGTTCTGATCCTCGAAACGGCCGCGCTGGTCGGCGAGGACGCGGAAATAGTGATCGGCGAACTGGAGATAATATTCGGTGTTGACGCGGTCGCCGGAAAGCTGGGCGTCGCGCGCCATGTTCTTGTATTTCTCAAGAAGCTGGGCGGCATTGCCGCGCGCGCGGCTGTCGATGCGATTGCCGCTGTCGCGCTGCCCCTGCCCACCGCCGGGCGAACGCTGCCCACCACCGCGACCGCGACGGCGGCCGTTCTGACGATTGTTGATCAAATTACTGTCCTCGTCCTCGAACCCAAATGGCCCCAATCCCGAAACCGGCGCCGGACTTCCCGGTGCGACATTCCCGGCCCGGTGCAGCGCGAATCGTCGCGCGAACCGGACCTGCCAAGGCCGCCGGACTACAGCGGCTTATGACGAAGAGCGGGCAACCTGCCCTTTTTCAACTACTTGGAGTTGATATGGCGTGCCCCTGCCGGCCTCTTAGCGGTTACGCGGGGTTTCTCAAAGCGAAATGTGCGAATTTCGCATGTCAGTTTCAAGGCGTGACGACGAGGCAACGGTCGCGGCCGGCAAGATCGCGGCGCAATGCGACGGCCAGGCCAGCGGCGCGGAACAGCGTGGCGGCGCTTTCGCCCTGGTCGTATCCGATCTCGATGCAGGCCACGCCGCCGGGCGCGATCTGCCGGCCGAGCACGGGAGCGATGGCGCGATAGTCGTCCAGCCCCTCCGGCCCGGCGAACAGCGCGGAGGCCGGTTCATATTCCGCCACCTCGGGCGACAGCGCGGCGTCGGCGGCGATATAGGGCGGGTTGCACAGGATCAGGTCGAACGCCTCGCCGGTGCCGTCCCAGCCGCCCGCCGCGATCGTCGCGCGACCGGGAGCGATCCGCGCGGCATTGTCGCGCGCGATTGCGAGCGCGGCGGGGGAGGCATCCAGCCCCACGCCGCTCGCCTGCGGCCATTGATCGAGCGCGGCGAGCAGCAGCGCGCCGGAGCCGGTGCCGAGATCGAGCACGCGCCCCGGCCCTGCCGTGCCGTTGAAATGCGCGACCGCCGCTTCGATCAGCGTCTCGCTGTCGGCGCGCGGGACCAGCACGCCGGGCGCGACATCGAGGTCGATCGTCCAGAAGGCGCGCGCGCCTGTGATATAGGCGACCGGCTCATAGCGCGCGCGGCGTTCCACCAGCGCGGCGAAGGCGGGCGGAGCTGCGTGGTCGGCCAGCGTCAGCAGCATCCGCTCGCGCGTGATGCCGAGAGCGTGGGCGAGCAGCAGCTCCGCATCGAGCCGGGGGGTGGCGGAGAAGGCGAAGCGCGCGGTGGCGTCGGTCAGCGCGGCGCGGGCGCTCTCAAGCGCCTTTCCTGAGTCAGGCGGCGTCGAGGGAGGCAAGCCGTTCCGCCTCATCCTCCGCGATCAGCGCGCCGATCAACTCGCCCATGTCGCCAGCCAGAATCTCCGGCAGGCGATGGAGCGTCAAGTTGATGCGGTGGTCGGTCACGCGGCCCTGCGGGAAATTATAGGTGCGGATACGCTCCGACCGGTCGCCGGAACCCACCATCGACTTGCGCGCGCCCGCCCGTTCGGCATGGAGCCGCTCGCGCTCCATCTCGTAGAGGCGGGTGCGCAGCACCTTCATCGCCTTGGCCTTGTTCTTGTGCTGCGACTTCTCGTCCTGCTGGATCACGGTGAGGCCGGTCGGGATATGGACGATGCGCACTGCCGAATCGGTGGTGTTGACCGACTGGCCGCCCGGCCCGGACGAGCGATAGATGTCGATGCGCAGATCCTTGTCGTCGATCTGCACGTCGACCTCCTCCGCTTCCGGCAGCACCGCGACGGTGGCGGCGGAGGTGTGGATGCGCCCGCCGCTCTCGGTTACGGGCACGCGCTGGACGCGGTGGACGCCGCTCTCGAACTTGAGCTTCGCGAACACGCCCTGCCCGGTGACGGAAGCGACCACCTCCTTGAACCCGCCCATCTCGCTCTCGGATGCGGAGATCAGCTCGACCCGCCAGCCCTGCGTCTCGGCGTAGCGTTGGTACATGCGGAACAGGTCGCCGGCGAACAGTGCCGCCTCGTCCCCGCCGGTGCCGGCGCGCACCTCCAGCATCGCGGATCGCTCGTCGGCGGCGTCGCGCGGCAGCAGGGCGAGGGCGAGGCGGCGGTCGGCCAGTTCCAGCGCTGCCCTGTTCTCGCGCAATTCCTCCTCGGCCATCGCGCGCAACTCGGCGTCGGCGTCGCCGGTCATCTGCGCGAGGCTCTCCGCCTCCTGCCGCAGCCGGCGCACCTCGGCGGCGGCGACAGCGACCGGCTCAAGCTCGGCATATTCCTTCGACACGGCGACGAAGCGCTCGCCCGACAGGTCGCCGGTCGCCATCAGCGCGGCCAGCTCGTCGCGCCGCGCCTCGATCTGCCGGATACGGTCGAGCGAGATGGCGGTCATGCGGCGGTGTGTTGCTCGAAGATGGCGCGCGCCCGCGCCACTTCGGCGAACGCCTCGTCCAGCAGCCTGAAGCTGTGCGTCCGCGCGCCGTCGCGTACGTCGAGCGAGACGATCGCGGCGGGCTTGCGTTCCATCGCCTTGCCGAAGCGCTTGCGTGGGCTGCCGGTGACGAACAATTCCGCCGCGATGCCGCCGCGCCGCAAGGCGCTGGTCAGCGCGCCAGCGTCCTCCTCGCGTGCTTGGTTCTCCGCGACCACCGCCACGTCCGGGCGCTCCGCCGCCGGCTCCGCCAGCAGCATCGCCAGCCGCTCGACCCCCGCCGCCCAGCCGACACCCGCCGTCGCCGGGCCGCCGAGGTTCTCGACCAGTCCGTCATAGCGTCCGCCGCCCAGCACCGTGCCCTGCGCGCCGAGCCGGTCGGTGACGAACTCGAACGCGGTGTGGCGGTAATAGTCCAGTCCGCGCACCAGCCGCGCGTTGCGCGTCCACGCCACGCCCGCCGCGTCCAGCCCGCGCGTCACGCTCTCGAAGAACGCCCCCGCCTCGACGGTCATGAAATCGTCGATGCCGGGGGCGGCGTCGGCGATCGGGCGGTCGCGCGGGTCCTTCGAATCGAGGATGCGCAGCGGGTTCTTGTCGAGCCGCGCCATGCTGTCCTCGGACAGCTCGCCGCGATGCCGCTCGAAATGCGCGATCAGGGCATCGCGCCACGCATCGCGCGTCGCCGCGTCGCCGAGCGTGTTGAGCTGCAACGTCACCCCGTCCGCGATGCCGAGTTCATGGAGCAACTGATCGGCGAGGCACAGCAATTCCACGTCGGCGGATGGCTCGGGCGCGCCCAGAATCTCGGCGTCGATCTGGTGGAACTGGCGATAGCGCCCCTTCTGCGGCCGCTCGTAGCGGAACACCGCGCCGGAGGTGGCGAGCTTGAGCGGGGCGAATTGCTGCCACCCCTCGGTGATATAGGCGCGCGCGATGCCGGCGGTGAACTCCGGCCGCAGCGTCAGCGAATCCCCGCCCTTGTCGGGGAAGGTGTACATCTCCTTGGAGACGACGTCGGTGGTCTCGCCGATCGAGCGGGCGAAGACCTCGGTCGCCTCGAACACGGGCACGTCGACGCGGCCGAAGCAATAGAGCTGGCGCACGCGATCGAACGTGTCGAGCACGGTGGCGAAGCGGCGCTGCTCCGCGCCGAAGATGTCCTGCGTGCCGCGGACGCGATTGGGGGTCTGGATACGGGCCATGATGAAGGGCGGCTATCTATGCGAGGAACGCGCGCGACGCTAGGTGGAGGATATGACCCGCAGCGATCACGGATGGCACATCGGCCGGCGCCTCGCGCCGGTGCGTTTCCTCGTCTCGATCGCGATCATGGCGGCAATTGGCGTTGCCGCCGGAATCGTCGGGAAGTTCGAATGGGGCCGGGCGCTGATGATCGGCTTCGACGCGGGCGCGGTGGTGTTCCTCGCCTCGCTCTGGCCGCTGCTCGATGACGACAGCAGCGACATGCGCGCGCACGCCAAGGACAATGACGCGAACCGCGCCGGGCTGCTGGCGATCACCGGGCTGGTGATGATCGTCATCCTGGTGGTGGTGCTGACCGAACTCGCCACGCAGCCATCGGCGTGGATCATCGCGCTGGTCGTCGCGACGCTGGCGCTCGCGTGGCTGTTCTCGAACATCGTCTATGCGCTGCACTATGCGCACATCTACTACAGCGAGAAATCAGGACAGGACACCGGCGGGCTGGATTTCCCGAACTGCGACGAGCCGAACTATTGGGACTTCATCTATTTCAGCTTCACGCTGGGCATGACCTTCCAGACGTCGGACGTGAACATGACCTCGCGGCGGATGCGGCGGGTGTCGATCGGCCAGTGCCTCGCGGCCTTCGTGTTCAACATCGGCGTGCTCGCCTTCACCATCAACGTGCTGGGCAGCAGCGGGCATTGAGCCGGCGGGCGGCGGCGTCTAGCGTCGCGACATATGTCATTCTTCCGAAAGCCTGATTGATGATCCGTAGCGTCTTTGCCGCTTTTCTGCTTTCCGCATCTTCCGCCGCCTTGGCCCAGGTTCCCGCCGGCAATTCCGCGCCGCAGCCGGTCCCCTTCGTCGACACGATCCCGCAGCCGCGCGACGAGGCCTATCCCGCCGGCCCGATGGTGGTGAACGTCGATGCGACCGACACGGTGCGCGGCATCCTGCGCGTGAAGCAGACCATTCCCGTCGCCAAGGCCGGCGCCCTCACGCTGCTTTTCCCGAAATGGCTCCCCGGCGCGCATTCGCCGCGCGCCGAGATCGAGAAGGTCGCCGGTCTGGTGATCCGCGCGGGCGGCAAGCCGGTGCCATGGACGCGCGATCCGGTCGATGTCTTCGCTTTCCATATCGACGTTCCGAAGGGCGCGGCGCAGCTTGATGTGGAATTCCAGTTCCTCTCCGCGACCAAGAAGGATCAGGGCCGCATCGCCGTCACCCCGACGATGATCAGCCTCCAGCCGAATTCGGTCAGCCTCTATCCGGCCGGATGGTTCACGCGTCGCATCCCGGTGCGGATGAACGTGACTTGGCCGGCGGGCTGGACGGCGGCGGGCGCGCTGCGTGGCAAGCCGGCCGGCACGGGCGGCAACACCTGGGCCTACGAACAGACCAATTACGAGGTGCTGGTCGATTCGCCGATGCTCGCCGGGCGCTACGGCCGGGTGATCCCGCTGAGCGACAAGGTGACGCTCAACGTCTTCGCCGACAATCCGGGCGAGTTGGTCGCCACGCCGGCGCAGATCGACGCGCACAAGAAGCTGGTCGATCAGGCGGTCAAGACCTTCGGATCGCAGCATTACGACCATTACGACTTCCTGCTCTCGATCGCCGACCGGCTCGGCGGGATCGGGCTGGAGCATCACCGCAGCTCCGAGGACGGCGTGACGCCGGGCTATTTCGCGAAATGGGACGAAGGGCCGGGCCGCCGCAACCTGCTGCCGCACGAATATACCCATAGCTGGAATGGCAAGTTCCGGCGCGGCGCGGACCTGTGGACGCCCGATTTCCGCACGCCGATGCGCGGATCGCTTTTGTGGGTCTATGAGGGGCAGACGCAATTCTGGGGCTATGTGCTCCAGGCGCGGTCGGGGCTGGTCTCCAAGCAGGACACGCTCGATCAATATGCCGCGATCATGGCGAATTACGATTCGCAGCCCGCGCGGCACTGGCGCGACCTTCTCGACACCACCAACGATCCGGTGATCGCCCAGCGCAAGCCGAAGGGCTGGCTGAGCTGGGAGCGCAGCGAGGATTATTACAACGAGGGATTGCTCGTCTGGATGGACGTCGATTCGCTGCTGCGCGAGAAATCGGGCGGGCGGAAGTCGATCGACGATTTCGCCCGCGCGTTCTTCGGGATGCGCGACGGCGACTGGGGCGAGCTGACCTATACGATCGACGACGTCGCGCAGACGCTGAACGCGATCCAGCCGTGGGACTGGAAGGCCTATCTGGTGAAGCGGCTGACCGAACATGCCGAGGGCGCGCCGATCGAGGGCTTCGAGCGCAACGGCTATCGCCTCGTCTATACCGATCGGGCGACGCCCGCGTTCCGCGATGGGGAGAAGGTGCGCAAGGTCACCGATCTCACTTATTCCGGCGGCTTCATCGTCGGCGAGGGCGGGGCGTTGAGCGGAGTGACGTGGGATGGCGCCGCGTTCAAGGCGGGGCTGACCGTGGGCACGGTGATCGCGGCGGTCAACGGCGAGAGCTATTCGGCCGAAGGGCTGAAGGGCGCGATCGCCGCCGCGAAGGATACAAGGGCGCCGGTGACGCTGCTCGTGCGGAATGGCGAGGATTATCGCACGGTAACGCTCGACTGGCACGGCGGGCTGCGCTACCCGCGCCTCGAAAAGATCGGGACCGGAGAGGGTGGTCTGGACAGGCTGCTGGCCCCGCGCTGACGCGCGGGCCGGTGCCGTGTCGTTCGAGCGAAGTGAAGGACAAGATGCGCATCGACCTCATCCCCGTGGGCAAGAACCCGCCCGAGGATCTCAACGTCATCATCGAGGTGCCGCTTGGCGGCGAGCCGGTGAAATACGAGTTCGACAAGGAATCCGGCGCCTTGTTCGTCGACCGCATCCTGCATACGCCGATGCGCTATCCGGCGAACTACGGCTTCGTGCCGCATACCCTGTCGCCGGACGGCGACCCGCTGGACGCGCTGGTGATCTCGCGCTCGCCGTTCATTCCCGGCTGCGTCGTCCGCGCGCGGCCGATCGGCGTGCTCAACCTGGAGGACGAGCATGGCGGTGACGAGAAGCTGATCTGCGTGCCGGTCGATACGACCTTCCCTTATTATTCGGATGTCGGCGAGCGGCAGGACCTGCCCTCGATCGTGCTTCAGCAGATCGAGCATTTCTTCACCCACTATAAGGATCTCGAATCCGAGAAGTGGGTGCGGATCGGCAATTGGGGCGACGCCGAGGAGGCGCGGCAGATCGTGATCGAGGCGATCGACCGCGCGAAGAAGACCAAGGCCGCCTGAAGCGACGCCGGGCGGGGCGCGGGGCTTACCCGCGTGCCGCCCGCTTACGGCGCAGTGCCGGTTTTGGCGGTGCGCGCCGCGCCGCCTCCAGCGCGAGCATGGCCCAGTCGCGCAGCGCCTCGGGATCGTCATACACATCGTCCGGCGCGCGGCGATAGGGCAGGGACTGCACCCGGCCGTTGTCGCGCGTGACGGTGAACAGCGGCGCGTCGATCGCGTCCCATGCGGCGGCGCTTTGCGCGTCCGCCTTGAACCACAGGACATCGAACGCGATGATCGCGAAGGTCAGCCCGTCGCAATAGAGCGCGGCCCCGCCGAACAATCGCTTGCGCGTGACCGTGCCGATCGGCGCCATCGCCTCCTCCACCCAATCGGCAAGGCCGGCGTCGATGCTCACGCGGTCATCTTGAGTCCGGCGATGCAGGCGACCACGCCGAGGATCAGCAGGCCGCGCACCGCGCTCAGCGGCTCGCCGAAGAAGGCGATGCCGACCAGCACCGTGCCGAGCGCGCCGATCCCGCCCCAAACCGCATAGGCCGTGCCCATCGGGATCGCGCGCGAGGCGACCTCCAGCAGCCCCATCGACAGCGTGACCGAAGCGAGGAAGCCGAGCGTCCACGGCACGTTGCGGAAGCCGTCGACGTAGCGCAGGCAGGTGGTGAACCCCACCTCGAAACAGCCGCCGACGATCAGCCACAGCCACGCCATCAGCCGCGTCCCGCGAGGCGGACGAGCGCGTCGCCGCTGACGCGCTGCACGGTCCATTCGTCCATGCCGACCGCGCCCATCGCGCGATAGAAGTCGATCGCCGGAGTATTCCAGTCGAGCACCGCCCATTCGAACCGCGCGCAGCCGCGATCGAGCGCCAGCCCGGCGAGATGCGCGAGCAACGCTTTGCCCGCCCCCGACCCGCGCGCGGCGGGGGTGACGTACAGGTCTTCGAGATAGATGCCGCGCTTGCCCGCCCAGGTCGAGAAATTGTGGAAGAACAGGGCAAAGCCGATCGCCTCGCCGTCGCGCTCGGCGATCAGCGCCTCGGCGGCGGGCGGCGTCGAGAACAGCGCGGCGGCGAGCATCTCCTCGGTCGCCTCCACGGCGTCCGGTTCGCGCTCATATTCGGCCAGTTCGCGCACGAAGCGCAGGATCGTGCCGCAATCGTGCGGTGCGGCGGGGCGGATGGTGACGGTCATACCGCGCCCTCTAGCGCGGCTTGCGCGATATCGCGACGCCTTGCGGCATAAAGGCACGCCGCGACGATGATCGCCGCGCCCGCCAGCGTGTACGGCGACAGGCGTTCGCCGAACACCGCGTAGCCGAGCGTCGCGGCATAGACGAACGAGGTATATTCGGTCGTCGCCAGATAGCCCGTCTCGCCATGCGCATAGGCCCAGCCGAGCAGGAACAGCGAGGCGGTGGCGAGCGCTGCCGCCACCGCGATCTTCCACCATTGCCCCGCCTCCGGCACCGCGAGTAGCCACGGTGCGCCGAGCGCCAGGAAGGCGGTGACGATCGCGCCCTGGAAGAAGGCGATCTCGCCGGGGCCGGCGGCCTGGCTCTGCATCCGCGCGACGACGAGATTGACGGCGTAGAGCAACGCCGAGCCGAGCACCGCCACCGCACCCTCCAGCGCCCCCGGCCCGAGCGCCGCCTGCGATTGGCCGGCCAATACCACCAGCACCCCGGTGAAGGCGGCGAGCGATGCGCCCGCCACGCGCCGCCCGACCCGCTCGTGCAGGAACAGCGCCCCCAGCAGCAGCGCGAGCAGCGGCGCGATGTATGACAGCGTGATCGCCTGCGCCATCGGCACGCGGGCGAGACCCCAGAAGAACAGCAGCGCCATCGCCGCCGTGATCGCGCCCCGGATCGCATGCAGCCGCATCCCGCGCCGCGTCGGCCGTCGCGCCCCGCTTGCCGCCCATGCGCCGAAGCCGAACAGCGCCGACACGCCGGTCCGCCAGATCAGCGCGTTATAGACGCCCAGCGCGAGCGTCAGCGACTTCATGAAGGCGTCCATGATCGAGAACAGCCCGATCCCCGCCGCCGCGACGGCGAAAGCCAGCGCGGGGGAGAGCGGGCGGTTCAACGGATCGGGTGGGCGCGGGGCGGCTATTCGGCCGCGATCGTCGCCGCGTCGGACGCGGCCTCGATCTCCGCCGCCTTGGCCTCGACCAGCTTGACGATATGCTCGATCATGTCGGCGTCCTGCACATGATGGTCGGTGACGCCCGACAGATAGACCATGTGTTTGCCGTTGCCGCCGCCGGTGATGCCGATATCGGTCTCGCGCGCCTCGCCGGGGCCGTTGACGACGCAGCCCAGCACCGAGAGCGACATCGGCGTGCGGATATGCTGGAGCCGCTCCTCCAGCGCCTGCACGGTGCGGATCACGTCGAAGCCCTGCCGCGCGCAGCTCGGGCAGCTCACCACGCGCACGCCGCGGTTGCGGATGCCGAGCGCCTTCAAAATCTCGAAGCCGACGCGCACCTCATCCTCCGGCTCGGCGGAGAGCGAGACGCGGATCGTGTCGCCGATCCCGTACCACAGGAGCGAGCCGATCCCGATCGCCGACTTCACCGTCCCGCCGACGAACCCGCCCGCCTCGGTGATGCCGAGATGCAGCGGGCAATCGACCGCCTCGGCAAGCTGTTGGTAGGCGGCGACCGCGAGGAACACGTCCGACGCCTTCACCGCCACCTTGAACTCGTGGAAATCGCGGTCCTGCAGCAGCTTGATATGGTCGAGCGCGCTCTCGACCAAAGCCTCCGGGCACGGCTCGCCGTATTTTTCGAGCAGGTCTTTCTCGAGGCTGCCGGCGTTCACGCCGATGCGGATCGCGCAGCCATTGGCCTTGGCGGCGTTGACCACCTCGTTGACGCGCTCGGCCGAGCCGATGTTGCCGGGGTTGATGCGCAGGCACGCCGCGCCCGCGTCCGCCGCCTCCAGCGCGCGCTTGTAGTGGAAATGGATGTCCGCGACGATCGGCACGCGCGCGGCGCGGACGATCTGGCGGAACGCGGTCGTGCTCTCCACGTCCGGGCAGCTCACGCGGATGATGTCGACGCCCGCCTCCTCGCAGCGGCGGATCTGGTCGATCGTCGCCTTCGCGTCGCTGGTCGGGGTGTTGGTCATGGTCTGCACGGTGACGGGCGCGTCGCCGCCGACGGGGACGCTGCCCACCATGATCTGGCGGCTCTTGCGGCGCTGGATATCGCGCCAGGGACGGACGGACATGGATACGCTTCCTATCGGGGTCGGAGGCGATATAGCGGGTTGCAACGCGGAACGGAACGCCGCGTACCGAAAAGGAGCAGGTTCGATGACGCTTTCCCTGTACGACGCGACGATCCCCTCGAATATCCAGATCCTCGGCGCGGTCGCCGGACTGATCGACAAGGCGGAGGCGTTCGCCGCCGAGCGGGGCATCGCGCCGGCCGAACTGATCGACGCGCGGCTCGCGCCCGACATGCTGCCGTTCGGCTATCAGGTGAAGGCGTCCGTCGAACATGCCGTCGGCGCGATCGAAGGAGTGCGCGCGGGCAGCTATTCGCCCAACCTTGACGCCTGGCCTACCGACTTCGCCGGGCTGCGCGTCAAGGTGCAGGACGGGATCGCGGCGCTCAAGGCGCTCGATCCGGCGGAGGTGGATGCGCTGGCCGATCGCGATACCGAGTTCCGCTTCGGCGAAACCGCGCTGCCCTTCGGCGGCGCCAGTTTCCTGCTCAGCTTCTCGCAGCCGAACTTCTATTTCCACGCCTCGATCGCCTATGCGATCCTGCGCATGAAGGGCGTCGAGATCGGCAAGCGCGACTTCATGGGAATGCCGCGCATCAAACGCTAGGACCGGCCGTTCTGCACGGCGAAGCGGTGGCCTCGTCCGCTTCGCCGAATGCCCCATGTGATTGTCCTTCCGGGCTTTGGACCCTACAGCCGCCCGGATGGCACGACATTACGGGATGGACTGGCTGCGCATCGGGGCATTCGGCCTGCTCATCCTCTATCATATCGGCATGGTTTTCGTGCCGTGGAACTTCCATGTGAAGTCGACCAACGGCGAGGACTGGACGACCCTGCCGATGATGGCGACGAACGCGTGGCGGCTGCCGCTGCTGTTCGTCGTCTCGGGCTATGCCAGCCGCGCGCTGATCCGGCGCTCGGCGGGGCCGGGGGCGTTCCTGGCCAATCGGAGCTGGCGGCTGCTGGTGCCGCTCGCCTTCGGCGTGGCGGTGATCGTGCCGCCGCAGCCGTGGGTCGAGCTGACCACCAAATACGGCTATGCTCACGGCTTCCCCTATTTCTGGCTGCACGACTATTTCCGTTTCGGTCCGCTGGACGGGATCGTGCTGCCGACATGGAACCACCTGTGGTTCGTCGGCTATCTGTGGGTCTATACGCTCGGGCTGACCCTGCTCGTCATGCTGGTGCGGACGGAGCTGTTGCAGCGCTGGTTCGACCGGCTGTTCCGCGGTTGGGGCGTGATCCTCGTCCCGATGGCATGGGCGCTGGCCGTGCATGTCTGGTGGTTCCCGATGGTCGGCGAAACCCATGGGCTGTTCGACGATACGATGGCGCATTCCATGTACGTGCCTTATTTCCTGTTCGGCTTCGGGCTGGCGCGCTCGGCGCCGGCGATGGCGGCGATCGCCCGGCTGTGGCCGGTCGCGGCGGCGGTCGCGCTGGCCGCGTTCGGCTGCGTGCTGGCGATCGAGTTCACCTGGCCGCCCTCCGTGCCGACGCCGCGCTGGGTGCTCCGCCCTTACGGCGCGGCGCATGCCTTGCAGCAATGGGGCTCGATCGTCGCGCTGCTCGGCGTGGCGGATCGCTGGTGGAATCGCGACACGCCCGCGCGGCGGATGCTGACGGAGGCGGTGTTCCCCTTCTATATCATCCACCAGACGATCATCGTGGTGGTGATGTTCTGGCTGCTGCCGCTGCACCTTTCGGGGCCGGCGGAATTCGCGATCCTCGTCGCCGCGACGGTGGCGGGGTGCTGGGCCTTCTACCTTGGCGGGCGCGCGATTCCGTTCGTCCGCCCGCTGATCGGATTGCGACCCAAGGGAGCCAGGCATGGCTGACGACGACGATTATGTGTTCGACGAGGAAAGCGGCGAATGGCTCCCCGCGTCCGAGCTGGCCGGGAAGCGGGCGGCGGCGGACCGGGTGGAGGTGCGCGATTCTGTCGGCAACCTGCTCTCGGACGGCGATCAGGTGACGCTGATCAAGGACCTCGACGTGAAGGGCGCCGGGCAGACGCTGAAGCGCGGCACGCTCATCAAGTCGATCCGGCTGACCGGCGACCCGCAGGAGATCGACTGCAAGTTCGACGGCATCAAGGGCCTCGTTCTGCGCGCCGAGTTCGTCCGCAAGCGCTGAAGGAGGCGGGGCATGGCCGATCCGAAGATGGACGCGACGTGGCTGGAGCCGCTCCGCGCTGAATTCGCCAGCGATTACATGGGCGTACTGCGTCAGTTCCTGCTGGCGGAGAAGGCGGCGGGCAGACAGATCTTCCCGCATTCCGCCGACTGGTTCCGCGCGCTGGAACTGACGCCGCTGCCCGACGTGCGCGTCGTGATCCTCGGGCAGGACCCGTATCACGGACCGGGGCAGGCCCACGGCCTGTGCTTCTCCGTCCGCCCCGGCGTCCGTCCCCCGCCGAGCCTCGTCAATATCTACAAGGAGCTGGAGAGCGATTGCGGCATCCGGCCGCCGGCGCACGGCTTCCTCGAAAGCTGGGCGGAGCAGGGCGTGCTGCTGCTCAACAGCGTGCTGACCGTCGTGAGCGGGCAGGCCGCCTCGCATCGCGACCGGGGGTGGGAGAAGTTCACCGATGCGATCATCCGCCTGATCGCCGCGCGGCCAGAGCCGATCGTGTTCATGCTGTGGGGCAGCTATGCGCAGAAGAAGGCGGCGTTCGTGCGCAGCGTGGAGCAGGGCGGGCACCATCTGGTGCTGAAAGCGCCGCACCCCTCGCCGCTGTCGGCGCACAGCGGCTGGTTCGGCAGCCGGCATTTCTCGCAGGCCAATGCGTTTCTGGAGAAGAGCGGGCGCGGGAAGATCGACTGGTCACTGCCGGAAAGGGTCTAATAGACCACTGGCATTCGTTCTTATTTTGTTCTAATCGAACGTCATGCAAATGGCGTTCGGCTTTCTGGGCGCGGATATCGTGCGCTGGCGCGGCCGGGTGGCGGCCTTGCGTGCGGGAGTCGCGCCATGGCCCGCGCGCAGGCCGGTCGCGCAACTCATCAAGTCGATGATCAGCGGCCGGACGCGCGATGCGGTGTCGCAGGCAGCGTTCGATCGCTTGACCGCGAAGTTCGGCAGCGCCGCGCGGCTGGCGGAGGCGCCGCCGGCCATGGTGGAGCGGCTCATCGGGGACGTGACCTTCGCGCAGGACAAGGCGCGATACGTCGTGTCCGCGCTGCGCAGGTTGCAGCGCGAGCCGGCGGGCTTCAGGCTCGATTCGCTCGCCGATCGCCCGCTCGATGAGGCGCTGGCGTGGCTGGAACGCCTGGACGGCGTGGGCCGCAAGGTTTCCGCCTCGACGCTGAACGCGAGCACGCTGGCGCTGCCGGTGATGATCGTCGATACGCATGTCCTGCGGGTGCTGCGTCGGCTTGGCGCGGTGCCGGATCATGCCGATTATCGCGCGACGAGCGAGGCGGTGACGGCCGCGCTGCCGGCGTGGACGGGGCCGGATTTCCTCGATCTGCATATCGTGATGAAGCGGCTGGGGCAGCTCTATTGCCACCACGAAGCGCCGCATTGCGCCGCCTGCCCGCTGCGCGCGGATTGCCCTACCGCACGATAGCGCGCGCTTACCAGACCTCGATGGTGCGTTCGAAACTGCCCTTCTTGCCGTCCCGCCAGGCCTTCATGCGGATGCGGGCGGGAATGAAGCTGCCGCCGCGATAGTCCGGTTCGACCGTCATCTGGTTGACCACGCCGTCATGCACCATCTGCGTGAGCGTCTGGATCACGAGCGCGCGATCGGCGGCGGCCTGCGGCGTGATATAGACGAGATTCTCCGCATCCGGCTTGCCACCCAGTTCCGCCGGGAACAGCAGGACCTTCACCAGCGCGCCCGTCGCGGCGAGTTGCTTCGCGGCGGCGACGCTTGTCACCGTCGCGAAGTCGGGGCGAGCGGAGGAAGCGGCCTGGCCGGCCATCACCACCGGCGCAGCCAGCAGCAGCGACAGGACGTCGGCACGCTTCATTCCGCCGCGGGCAGATAGACCTCGCTGCCCTGCTCGCGGAACTTCTCGCTCATCTCCGCCATGCCGGCTTCGGCGTCCTCGGTGGCGACGAACGTCTCGACCGGCGCATTCTGCTTCGCGGCGAAATCGCGCACTTCCTGCGTGATCTTCATCGAGCAGAACTTTGGCCCGCACATCGAGCAGAAATGCGCGGTCTTGGCGCCCTCCGCCGGCAGCGTCTGGTCGTGATATTCCTCCGCCGTGTCGGGGTCGAGCGACAGGTTGAACTGATCGCGCCAGCGGAATTCGAAGCGCGCGCGGGAGAGGGCGTCGTCGCGCAGCTTCGCCGCCGGGTGGCCCTTCGCAAGATCGGCAGCATGGGCGGCGAGCTTATACGTCACCACGCCGACCTTCACGTCGTCGCGATCGGGCAGGCCGAGATGCTCCTTGGGCGTGACGTAGCAGAGCATCGCCGTGCCGTACCAGCCGATCATCGCGGCGCCGATGCCGCTGGTGATGTGGTCGTAGCCGGGCGCGATGTCTGTGGTCAGCGGCCCGAGCGTGTAGAAGGGGGCCTCGCCACACGCCTCGAGCTGCTTGTCCATATTCTCCTTGATCTTGTGCATCGGCACGTGGCCGGGGCCTTCGATCATCACCTGCACATCCTGCTGCCACGCCCGCTTGGTCAATTCGCCGAGCGTGTAGAGTTCGGCGAACTGCGCCTCGTCGTTGGCGTCCGCGATGCTGCCCGGACGCAAGCCATCGCCGAGCGAATAGGCGATGTCATAGGCTTTCATGATCTCGGTGATCTCATCGAACCGCTCGTAGAGGAACGATTCCTTGTGATGCGCGAGGCACCATTTCGCCATGA
Organism: Sphingomonas sp. 67-36; assembly: GCA_001897375.1. Classification (GTDB taxonomy): domain Bacteria; phylum Pseudomonadota; class Alphaproteobacteria; order Sphingomonadales; family Sphingomonadaceae; genus Sphingomonas. Next base: position 200,775 of record MKSU01000002.1, read on the forward strand.
TCGAGCCGCCGCGCGAGACGATCCCGGTGACGCGCTTCGCGGTGAGCGGCACATAGGGCAGGCGCACGCCGGCGTGGATCGTGAAATAATCGACGCCCTGCTCGGCCTGCTCGATCAGCGTGTCGCGGAAGATCTCCCAGGTCAGGTCTTCCGCGATGCCGCCCACCTTCTCCAGCGCCTGATAGATCGGCACGGTGCCGATCGGCACCGGCGAGTTGCGGATGATCCATTCGCGGGTGTCGTGGATGTTACGGCCGGTGGAAAGGTCCATCACCGTGTCCGCGCCCCAGCGGATCGACCAGACCATCTTGTCGACCTCGCTCGCCACGTCGCTGGCGACGGCGGAATTGCCGATATTGGCGTTGATCTTGACGAGGAAGTTGCGACCGATCGCCATCGGCTCGCTTTCCGGGTGGTTGATGTTGTTCGGGATGATCGCCCGGCCGCGCGCCACCTCGTCGCGAACGAACTCCGGCGTCACGTAGTCGGGGATCGCCGCGCCCCAGCTCTGGCCGTCGCGAATATATTCCTTGAGCATCTCGCGGCCGAGATTCTCGCGCGTCGCGACATATTCCATCTCCGGCGTGATGATGCCGCGCCGGGCATAATGCATCTGGCTGACGTTCATCCCCGGCTTGGCGCGCAGCGGGCGCTTCACGACATTGGGGAATTGCGCGACGCCGGCCGAGCGGTCCGGCCCCTTGAGGCCATTGTCCTCCGGCTTCACCGCGCGCGCGTCATAGCTTTCCACGTCGCCGCGCCCGACGATCCACTCGCGGCGCAGCGCGGGCAGGCCGGCCATGATGTCGATCGACGCCTCCGGATCGGTGTAAGGTCCGGACGTATCATAGACGTTGAGTGGGGGCTCGCCCGCCGACGGCTCCAGATCGATCGCACGCATCGCGACCCTGAACGGGCCGACATGGATCTTGCGGGAACCGCGAATCGGGCCGGTGGTGACGCCAATCTCGGTGCGGGCAGGGATGTCGGCCATGTCTTTGTTCCTCGCATTGTCGCGGGGAAGGACACGGGGCGAGGTTTGCGCCGCTCCCTCCCTACGCCGGTGTCAGCCGGATCAGGTTCGGCGGGTCGAGGGCTGCGGCCCTCCTCTCAACCGCCGCGACAGCGGTCCCCCGGGGATAGGTGATGGATAGAGCGTTGTGACGGCGGCGTCCAGCGCCGCCGGCCGGATCAGCCGCTGGCGGCGCTGGCGTTGACCGTGCCGTTCACGCCCGACGGGAAGAACCCGCCGGAAGTAGTCGACGCCTTGTTGAGGAAGAAGATGTTGAGCGCCTGCCCGGTCGAGCGGCTGAAGACGATGCCGTTGCCGTCCACCGGCGCCACGTTCGAGATCGAGCTGTCCGCCCCGGCGATGCCCTGATCGAGGTCGGTCGAGCCGTCCAGACTGTCGCGCGCATCGCTGAACTTGGTCGCCGTGACCGTGAAGCCCTTTTGATAGAGCAAGGTGCGGATCAGGCCGCCATGATAGGATTCGGCGCCCAGAATGCCCGCGACGCCCGCGATCCACGCCGGGGTGCCGACCAGCGGAGCCAGCCCCTTGTAGGCGGTGACGATCACATCCTTCAGGATGAAGGCGCCGTAGAGGAAGTTCTCGTCGGAGGAATAGGGGTTGAAGCTCGCCACCCCGGCGATCTGCCCGAGGGCGGCGAAGGCGTTCGAGATGTCGATCGCGGGCATCGCCACCGCCGCGCTGCCGAGTTGCGCGCGAAGATATTCGACATGCGCCCGCTCATCGCGCGCGATCTCTCGCGCGCAGGCGGCGACGATCGGATCAGCGAAGGTCACCTGCGTCCCGCCGGTGACGCTGCCCGGCGTGCCGGTGCCGCTGGTGTCGCTCGACGGCAGCCCGCTGCCCTGCGCGGCCCAGGAGAAATATTGCGCCGAGAGATATTCGAGGTTCAGCGCGTAGTTGAGGATCGAGATGTCCGCCGCCTCGATGCTGCTGGTGGAGGTCGCGCTCGGCGTGGGCGTCGGCGTGGCCGATCCCGAACTGCTCCCGCCGCACGCCGAAAGCAGCGCGAGGCCGCCGGCTGCGGCTCCGCCGCGCCCGACGAGGCTGAGGAAGCGGCGGCGCTCCGCGCTGCGCAGCGCGGCGGCGTCGAGGACGGTGGCGATCTTTTCCTGGTCGATCATGACGATATTCCTGTGAATCCTGGAGAGCGAGGGCGGAGGCGCCGGGGCGCGTCCGTCAGCTCGCGGCGCTCGTCGTGATGTTGCCGTTCACCCCGCCGGGGAAGAAGCCGCCCTTGGTGGTGGAGATGCGGGTGAGGAACAGAATGTTGAGCACCGCGCCGCTCGCCCGCGGGAAGGTGTTGCCGTTGCTGTCCACCGGCGCGATGTTCGCCACCGAGCCGACCGGGCTGATGCCCTGATCGTCGTCGCTGCCGCCGTCGAGGCTGTCGCGGTAATTGGAGATCGTGTTGACCTGATCGAGCAGCGCCGGGGTCGCGACGCTCTTCTGGTACAACGTCGTGCGCACCAGCGCGGCGTGATAGGCCTCGGTCGCCATCAGCCCGCCGACCGCTTCGCGATAGCTCTGGCTCGTCAGGAGCGAGACCATCCCCTGATAGGCGCTGACCGCGATATCCTGGAGAAAGAAGGCGCCAAGCAGGAAATTGGCGTCGGAGGCATAGGGATCGAACGCAACGCCCGAGCCGACCAGTCCGGCATTCTGCGCCATCACGCTGAACGCGCTGGTCGCCGAATAGCCGAGATCGATCGCCGGCTGCGCAACCGCCGAGGTGGCGAGTTGCGTACGGAGGAAGCGGACCTGAGCGAGCTGGTCGGCGGCCATTTCCTTGGCATAGGCCGCGACGGTCGCATCGGAGAAGGTCGCCTGCCGTCCCGGCGTCACCGAGCTGCCCGGCGTCGGCGTGGCGGCGCCGCTCTGCGTGTCGGCGGTGGCGAGGCCCGCGCCGGCCGAGGCGTAGCCGTAATAATTCGCCTGAAGATATTCGAGGTTCAGCGCGAAGTTCAGCACGTCCGCGTCGGTGATCGTCTGCGCCGAAAGCGGATCGGCGAAGAGGAACGCGCCCGTGCCGATCGCGGCCGCGCCGATCGCGGCGGCGAAGAAGGCGCGGCGATCGTCGCTGCGCTCCCCGGCCGTTTCGGGGGGCGTTCCGGGCGTCCCGGCAAGTCGCTCGTCCTGCGTCATTGCTGCCTTCCTTCCTGAACCCGCCCGTTATCTTCCGGGCAAAACGCGGCCTAAAGTGTTTCGCTGTCGCCAAGCTGAACGAATCGACAGAATCGCGACCGCGTGGCCATAAGCGCAGATCGCCCGCCTGTCGCTTCCCGATTGCGGCCGATCAGAAAGTATAGGCGACGCCGAGCGCGCCAAGCCACTGATTCGGCGAGCCGACATCGCTGACCAAGGGGCTTTGCGCCGCATCGCCGAGCATCCGGCGATAGGTGACGCCGCCGACCAGCTTCCAGCCGCGCAGCAGATCGCCCGAGATCGAGACGGTGCCGATCGCCCCCGCCGTCCAGCTCTTCCACCCGCCGCGCCCGCTGAACACGGGCAGGCCGCTCGCCAGGCTGTCCGCCGGGGTGACGTCGAAATAGGTCTGCATGTAGCGCCGCCCGACATGCTCGGCCGACACGAACAGCGCGACCGCCGTCTTGCGGCTCAGCGGAGTCATGTAATTCACGGTCGGGGCGACGATCGCGCTGTCGTGCACGCCGGTCACATCGTGACGATAGCTGACCGAGATCGACAGTTTGTCATAGGGGCTGGTGACGACGCCGGTCTTGCCGATCCCGACATAGCCGCCCAGCTCCACCGCCAGCCCGCGTTTGGGCAGCGCGCGGACCTGCGGATCGTTGATCGCGCCGCGGCTGTTGCGGTTGAAGTTGACCACCGCGATCGGGCCGAGCTGCACGTCCCACCGTGGCCCCGGCTGGTTGCGAATCAGGTCCACGCTGGCGCGGTTGCCGATCACCGTGAAACTGTGTCCCCCGACCGAGCCGATCGCGCCGGGCAGCGGGAAGAAGGAATAATGGTCCGCGCCCTCATAATCGGTCATGTAGCTGGCGGCGATGCCCACCGTCACGCTGTCGCGCGCGAGATCCTCGTCGGAGGGGCCGGCGGCCTGCTGCGCCAGCGCCGGCGTCGCGGCGAACATGCCGGCGAGAATGATCGGGTGGAAAGCGCGCAAATGAAATTCCCCTCTCGTTTCCACGGCTTCAACCGATGAGCCCGCATTCGGGTCCGTCGCGGCGACGGGACGGGAGCCCCGCGCGCCCGTTGTCGTCAAGGATCAGGCCGCCCGCGCATAACCGGCTCGCGGCGATCGTTCGAGCCGGAATCGCATCGCTGCTTTCGCGGAAACGACCGTCCCGATCCGGGCCTCGTGCGATTTTCCCGCTCTTTCGCCCGCGCCAGCGATTCGCTACGCCGCCGGAATGGCGGAAATCCACGGTTGCGACGTGGCGATCGTCGGCGGCGGCCTGGCCGGATCGCTGATCGCGCTGGCGCTCGCGGAAAAACGCCCCGATCTCTCGCTGCTGCTGATCGAGGCGGGCGAGACGATCGGTGGCAACCGGCTCCGGTCGTTCCTCGACGCCGACGTGGCGCGGGAAGATCGCTGGCTGCTCACCCCGCTCGTCTGCCACGCATGGCCCGAGTACGACGTGACCTTTCCGGCACATGCCCGGACGCTCCGCCAGCCCTGCTATGCGATCGACGCGGCGCGGCTGGATCTGGTGGTGCGTGCGCGCCTGTCCGAAGCGGCGGTGATGACCGGACGCAAGGTGCAGAGCGTCACCGCGACCAGCGTCTCGTTCGTGGAGGGCGAGCGGATTGAGGCGAAAGGCGTGATCGACGCGCGCGGCGCGGGCGATTTCTCCGCGCTCGATCCTGGCTGGCGCAAGTTCGTCGGGCGCGAGCTGGAGGTGCCCGACGGGCATGGCCTCGAACGTCCGCTGGTGATGGACGCCACCGTGGCGCAGCACGACGGCTTCCGCTTCGTTTCCTGCCTGCCGCTGTCGCCGACGCGGCTGTTTGTCGAGGACAGCTATTACAGCGACACCGCCAATGTGAACGCCGGCGCGCTCGGCCGGCGGATCGAGGGCTATGCCGCGAATCGCGGCTGGCACATCGGCGAGGCGGTGCGCGAGGAGCGCGGCGCGCTGCCGGTGGCGATCGGCGGCGATTTCGAGGCCTATTGGCGCGCGGGCGGCGCGCGGGTCGCCAAGGCCGGGATGCGCGCGGGGCTGTTCCACCCGACGACGGGCGATTCATTGCCCGATGCGGTGCGTCTCGCGGTGAGGATCGCGGCGGCGGACGACCTGTCGGGAGACGCGCTCCACGCACTGACTCACGATCATGCGCGGACGATGTGGGACGAGCGGCGCTTCTACCGGCTCGCCTCCGCGATGTTGTTCCGCGCCGCCGACCCGGACACGCGCTATCGCCTGTTCGAGCATCTCTATCGCCAGCCGGCTGGAGTGATTTCGCGCTTCCACGCCGCACGTTCCACCTTTTCGGACAAGACGCGGGTGCTTAGTGGCAGGCTACCCGTGCCCTTCTCGCGCGCGGTAAGGGTGGCGAGACGGATGGCGTGACGACGGCGGTGGTGATCGGGGCCGGATTGGGCGGGCTGGCGCTCGCCATCCGGCTGCAATCGGCGGGGGTCGCGACGACGATCGTCGAGGCGCGCGACCAGCCCGGCGGCTGCGCCGGCTTCTGGCAATGCGACGGCTATACCTTCGACACCGGCCCCACCGCGATCACCGACCCGGATGCCTTCGCGGCATTATGGGCGCTGAGCGGGCAGGACATGGCCGCCGACGTGACGCTCGACCGGATCGAGCCTTTCTGTCGCTTCAACTGGCCGGATGGCACGAATTTCGATCTCGGCGGCAACGACGCGACGGTGCGCGCGGAAATCGGCAAGCTCGATCCGGCCGATGTCGCGGGCTATGCGCGGTTGCTCGATCATGCGGCCGGCGCGCGGCGCGAGTTCGGCGATAATGCCTTTTCCGATCTCGGCGCGATGGTGCGCGCGGTGCCGCTGCTGGCGAGATATCAGGCATGGCGCTCGGTCTATTTCACCGTGTCGCGCTTCGTCCGCAACGAGAAGCTGCGGCAGGCGCTGGCGTTCCATGTGCTGCTCGCCGGCGGCAATCCGATGACGGCGAGCGCGATCCATGCGCCGTGGCTCGCGCCGGGTGGCCTGTGGAGCGTGCGCGGCGGCACCAACCGGCTGGTCGCGGCGCTGGCGGCGCTGTTCGAGCGACTGGGCGGGACGATCCGGCCGGGCGACGCGGCGGTGCGGATCGAGACGCTCGGCGACCGCGTGACGGCGGTGGAGACGGCGAGCGGCTGGCGTGCCGATTGCGCGATGCTCGCCGCGAACAGCGATGCGGTCCACACCTATCGCGACCTGCTCGCCGGATCGGCGGCGGCGCGGCGCGGGGCGGAGCGGCTGATGCGCAGGCGTTATTCACCCTCGCTGTTCCTCCTGCATTTCGGGATCAGGGGGACGTGGCCGGGCATCCCGCACCGCATGGTGCTGTTCGGCCCGCGCTATCGCGAGCAGCTCGCCGACATCTACGAGCACGGCATCCTTTCGCCCGATTTCCCGATCTCGCTCGCCCATCCGAGCGTGACCGACCCGTCGCTTGCGCCGGAGGGATGCTCGACCTTCCAGGCGCTCGTTCCGGTGCCGCATCTCGGCAGGTTTCCGGAGGACTGGGCGCGCATCGCCCCGATCATGGAGCGGCGCGTGCTGGACGAGATCGGGCGAAGGCTGATCCCCGATGTGCACGAGCGGATCGTGACGCGGTTCAGCCATACCCCGGTCGATTTCGCGCACGACCTTCACACGCATCTCGGCAGCGCCTTCGGTCCGGAGCCGCTGCCGGCGCAAAGCGGCTGGTTCCGTGTCCACAATCGCGACGACGCGATCGGCAATCTCTACTTCGTCGGCGCGGCCACCCATCCCGGCGCGGGGATTCCGGGTGTGCTGAGCAGCGCGACGGCGACGGCGGACCTGATGCTGGGCCGGGCATAGGTCGGCGCTTGTCCGGCCGCCGCTCTTTCGCTAGCGCGGCGCTTTCCGGCAGGTTGATCCTATGAAGCGTCTCGCGGTCTATTGCGGCTCGGCTACCCCGACCGATCCGGTCTATCTCGAAACCGCGCGCGCGGTGGGGCGCGGGCTGGCCGAGCGCGGCATCGGCCTCGTCTATGGCGGCGGCCGGCTCGGGCTGATGGGCGCGGTCGCGGATGCGGCGCTGGCGGCGGGCGGCGAGGTGATCGGCGTGATCCCGCAGGCTCTGGTCGATGCGGAGGTGGCGCATCGCGGGCTGACCGAGTTGCACGTCGTGCCCGGCATGCACGAGCGGAAGAAGGCGTTCACCGACATCGCCGACGGCTTCGTCACCATCCCCGGCGGCACTGGCACGATGGACGAATTGTGGGAGGCGCTGTCGTGGGCGCAGCTCGGCTATCACAGCGATCCGGTCGGGCTGCTAAACACGATGGGCTATTATGACGATCTCGTCGCCTTCTGGGCGAAGATGGCGACGGTCGGCTTCCTGCGGCCGCAGCATCGCGACCTGCTGATCGTTTCCGAGACGCTGGACGAACTGCTCTATCGCATGGCGGCGCATGTGCCGACGCAGCCGATCGTGCGGATGAAGGCGGAGGATCTCTGAACCCCGCTTCGCCCGTCGCCCGTCGCCTGATCCTGCTGCTCGCCGTCGCGATCGCGGCGCGGGCGGCGACCTTCGGCAATCCGGTCGTCCATGTCGACGAGGCTTTCTATTTCACCGTCGCGCGGGCGATGTGGGGAGGGGCGATCCCCTATCTCGACATATGGGACAGGAAGCCGGTGGGGCTGTTCCTGCTCTACATGCCGCCGGCGGCGCTCCCCTTCCGGTGGGGCGTCTGGAGCTATCAGGCGATGGCGCTGGCGGCGGTGGTGGCGACGGCGCTCCTCGTGACCCATATGGCGCGCCGTGTCGCGTCGGATCGCGGCGCGCTGCTCGCTGGCGTTACCTATATCCTGTGGCTGAACCTGGCGGGAGGGCAAGGCGGGCAGGCGGGCGTTTTCCACAATCTGCCGATGGCGGGCGCCGCCGCGCTGATCCTCGCCAACGAGCGACGCCGGTTCGCGCCAGATGCGGCGGCGATGCTGCTCGTCGGCATCGCGCTGCAGATCAAATACAGCGTCGTGTTCGAAGGGGTGTTCTTCGGACTGTGGATCATGTGGCGACTGCACCAGGGCGGCATGGCGATGGCGCGGGTGATGGCGCGGGGCGTGGTTCTGGCGTCGGTCGCCCTGCTGCCGACTGCCGCCGCAGCCGGTTATTATGCTGCGATCGGGCAGGGCGCAGCCTTCGCCTATGCCAACTTCTTCTCGATTGCGGCGCGCAAGGCCGATCCGTGGACGGTGCAGGCGGGCAATCTCGCGCATGTCACGCTGTTGCTCGCCCCGCTGATCGGCATGGCCGTGGCGGCGCGCGGCGCGGCACCGGCTCGCCGCTTTGTGCTTGCATGGTTCGCGGTGTCGCTTGGCGCGATTATCGTGTTCGGCGACTGGTATCTGCATTATGCGCTGCCCGCGCTGTTGCCAGGTGCCGTGGCGGCCGCCCCGTTTCTTGGACAGATACGCAAGCGTTGGAGCGCGTCGATCCTGCTGCTGGCCGCGCTGGCGGGCCAGGGCGTGGTGATCGGCAATATCATGGGGCGCGGCACGACCGCGCAGTTCGTGGCATTGACCGACGCCGTAGGTCATGGAGGCGGATGCCTGTACGTCTATTCGGGCACGCCGATGCTGTATGCGTCGACCGGGCGGGCTGCCTGTTCGCGCTGGATGTTTCCGGGGCATCTCTATCTCGCGCATGAGGAAGGGGCGGTCGGCGTCGACCAGCTTGCCGAGGTTGGGCGCATTCTCGCGCGAGAGCCGGACGCGATCACGATGCGCCCTGCGGTGTCTGGAGAGCGGCCGGAAGTGCGCCGCCGCGTCATGGCGGCGATCGGCGCGCATTATGGGCTGGTCGCCCGGCTACCGATGGGCGACGAGATCATTTCCGTCTATCGCCGGAGGAAAGGATGATCGCGCGCTTCGCCTGGCATGCCGACAGTTACGACAGGCGGCTGGCGTCGATCCGCTACAGGTTGCTCGCGCCACTCGATGCGCTGCGCCGGCAGGGCGTGGCGATCGAGCAATATCAGGCGGGGCGCGACTATGCCGCGATCATCTTCTCCAAATCGCATTCGCCCGCAGCGGTGGCGGCGGCGCGGCGCGCGCGGGCGGGCGGGCATGAGGTGATATTCGATCTTTGCGACAATCTGTTCGCCGCGCAGCGCGCCGGCCATGCCAGCGGCGCGCGGGTCGCCCGCCTGCGCGAGATGCTCGGACTCGCGACCCATCTCACCTTCTCCACCGCCACGCTGGCCGAGCAGATCGCGGAGGAAGTGCCCGGTCTGAGAGCGCCAACGTCGGTCATTCCCGACGTATTGGATATCGATCCGCCGGCCGCGTTGCCGTTGTCGCTCCGCGACCAGGTGGCGCTCGCCAGCCTGCGGCGGTTCCACGCCCGGCATGCCGGCGCATTGCATTGCGTGTGGTTCGGCAAGAGCCTCGGGCAGGCATCCGGCTATGCCCATGTCGGCGCGGCGGCGCGCGAACTGGGGCGCTTCGCCCATCCGACGACGCTTACCATCGTCAGCAACGACTGGCTGGGCTATCGCGGCGCGCGGCGTCGCTGGCCGGTGCCCGTCACCTATGTTCCCTGGACGCTGGCGAGCGCGCCGATCGCGCTGGCGCGGCATCGCGTGGCGGTAATCCCGCTGGAGCAGAACGATTATACCGCCGGCAAGACGATCAATCGCCCTGCTACCGCGCTGCTGGCCGGATTGGGCGTCGTGGCGGATGCGCTCCCTTCCTATGAGGAACTGCGGCCGTTCATCGCGCTCGATGACTGGCAGGGCGGGCTGGAACGATATCGGCAATGGTCGGACGAGACGGCGGCGGCACTGGCGGCGGGCCGGGCGCACCTTGCGGCGGCCTATGGAGCGGATGCGGTCGCCGCGCGCTGGCGCGCGATCCTGGAGGCCCTATAAGGCGCTTTGACGGAAGTCGATGTGGTGGCCGAGGGGTGGCGTCATGGATCGCGAAGACGACGATATAAAGGAAGAGCTGAAAAGAATAGACCCAAATGACATGCTTGGGATTTTGTCGATACTATCGACAATAGCTAATATAATTTGTAGCATAATATTTCATTATTATACAATAGATATATTGACATCTATGTCGATAATATTCGGTATATTGTCGATCGTGAATAAAAATGGGATAATTCCAAAGATTTCCTTGATTCTCGTATCATCGCAGTTGTTCATCATCTTCCTTCTGCGGATACAATGATATATCGCGGATTTTCAACGCGGTTGATGTGGTTCTTGTGGATCGTTGTCGCGCTGCTGGCATTGGGCAGGCTGGGAACCGTATTTTCGTCCGTTCTTCTTGACTATAATGAAGGATGGAACGCCTTTCAAGCGGCCGCTGCGATGGGGAAGGGGGCGCTGTATCCACCAGCGAACGGGTTTACGGCGAACAATTATCCGCCGTTATCTTTCTACGCCGTCAGTTTTTTCTCAAAATTCTTTGGTGACCTTATTGTATCCGGGCGAATTGTGTCGTTGATTTCCGTGATCGTTGTCTCCGGAGCTATTCATGCGGCAATAGGAAGGATCGTGCCGGAGAGAAGAATCTTTCCCTGGCTGGGATGCTTGATATTTCTTTTGTTCAACGTCACCGTTTTTCGCTCTTATGTCGCCATGAACGATCCCCAATGGATGGGGCATGCGTTCATGATGGCAGGAGTACTCGCCCTGATATGGCGGGCGCCGGAAAAGCGGGTGCCGCTGCCTGCCATCATAATGTTCTCTCTCATGATGTTCCTCGGAATGCTGGTGAAGCATAATATAGTCGCAATTCCCTTGTCCGTTGCGATATGGCTTCTCTCATTCGATCGTCGCGCCTTTTTCATCTGCCTGGTGATGGCGATCCTGTCCGTCGTCGCGATCGCCGCGCTCGACGGTTTGCTGTTCGATGGAAATATGATCGCATCGGTAATCGAGTTCAAAAGATCCTATTCGCTGGACAGGATGCTGCTTCATTCCCTGGTGGCCATTCTCTTTATTCCGATGACCCTGTGCTCGGGCCAGTTGTGGCATGAGCGGCGATGGGATCGTCGCGCCGGCTTGTTGGTGATCGGAATTTGGGTGTCGTTGCTGCTGGGGGTGCTTCAGGGGAGCGGCAGCGGTGTCGATATCAATGCCTATTTCGAGACGCTGATTTTCCTGTCGATCGCGTGTCCGGTCGCGCTTGCGTTGCGATCGTCGTCAGCGTGGGGGAGGCGTTTCCGGTTTCTGCTGGCGCTGCCGCTGGCGATCCTGATTCCGTACGGAGCCGTGGTGAGCGCCGGGGAGATCAGGGGAAAAGCGGAGAGTGTCGCGACAGCCGAGGCAATGATCTCCCGGATAAGGATGATGCCGGGACCGGTCGCCTGCGAAGATCTCGCCTTGTGCTATTGGGCGGGGAAGAATTTCGAGGTGGATTTTTTCTCGACCCGGCAAAAATTGGCGCAAGGGGAATTCAGAAAGCGTTTTCACGACGCGATCGCGAACCACGATTATAGCGCGATCGAGATGAAGAATATGATGCCCGGAACCGATGAAAATTCGGTCAGGATGTTGATATCAGAGCATTATCACTTGCTTTATGAGCGCGGAGACATGGGGATTTATGTGCCGAATTTGTCCGGCCGGATGGCGGGACAATGAAGCGCCTGCTCGCCTCGATCCATGATGTCGGCCCACGCTCCGAGTGCGAGGTGGACGCGCTGCTGGAGCGGCTGTCGGGCCATCTCGGCGGGCCGCGCCTCGCGATGCTGGTTGTGCCTGACCACTGGGGCGAGGCGCCGTTGACCCTCGGCACCCCCTTTGCGACGCGGCTGCGTGGGTGGGCGGAGGCGGGCGTCGAGATGTTCGTCCACGGCTGGTTTCACCGCGACACAAGCGAGCATCACGGCATCGCCGCCCTCAAGGCGAAGCACATGACGGCGAGCGAGGGCGAGTTCCTCGGCCTCGACCACGTCACCGCGCTCGACCGGATGACGCGCGGCAAGGCGCTGGTGGAGGATATCATCGGTCGCCCGGCGGCGGGGTTCATAGCGCCGGCGTGGCTCTATTCGGACGGCGCGCTCAAGGCGCTGGGCGAGGCGGGCTTCGCGCTGGCGGAGAACCACGGCCGCGTCTGGTCGCCGATCGAGCGCGACCGGGTGCTGACGCGCGGCCCGGTCATCACCTGGGCGAGCCGCACCAACGCGCGGCAGCTAAGCTCGCTCGCCGCCGCCGCCGTGCTGCGCCATCTGCTCCAGCCGGCGAAGGTGGTGCGGGTCGCCGTCCACCCCGGCGACGCACATGTTCCCCGGCTGCTGGAGAGCATCGACCGCACCTTCCGCGCTTTCACGCGCGGCGGGCGCGTGCCGTCGCGTTATGCCGACCTGAGGGGATGAACCCAGCGCCTGTCGTCACGCCGGCCTTGTGCCGGGGCCGGCGGGGAGGCGAACAAGAGGGTCTTGCGGTACGGTTCGAGGCAGAGCGGACCTGACACAAGGCGGGGATGACGGGAGCCAGCCACTGAGCGCGCTCAGGCCCTCCTCTCTTATCCTCACGCCCTTGCGCGCTGAGCGCCGTCGCGTCGCGCGATCTGCTCCGCATAATAATCGACCAGCGCCTGCGCGTGCTGATGATCGTCGACCACCTGCGCGGCGGCGACGACGGCGGCGCGGCGCAGGATGCGCTGGTCGCGCGCGGCGAGCCGGCGGATCGCCGCGGCGCAGGCCTTGGCGTCCCCCGCGGCATAGGTTTCGGCGAATGCCGGCCGGGCGACTTCCGCCGCGCCACCCTCGTCGGGCACGATCAGCGGCGCGCCCGAGGCCAGCGCCTCGGACACGACCAGCCCGAACGTCTCGATCTCGCAGCCATGGATGCAGGCGTCCGCGCTGGCCATGATGCTGGCGAGCCGCTCGCGGTCATAGACCGGCTTGAACAGGCGGATATGCGGGCTGCCCGCCGCGCGCCGCTCCAGCGCCGGGGTCTGGCTGCCGTGGCCGATCAGGATCAGCCCGACCGGCAGGTGCGCGCCGGCGCGCTCCACCGCGTCGATGATCATGTCCCACCGCTTCTCGCGATGATGGCGGCCGACGCCGAACAGCAGCAGCCCGTCCTCCGGCAGCCCGCACTGCGCGAGCAGCGCGCGGCGCAGCCGCTCGTCGCGGAAGCGCGGCGAGAAATGCTGCCGCTCGATCCCCAGCGGGAAGGCCGCGTCGATCCTGAGCCCGCGCGCCGTCAGCCGCTTCTGCAGTGCCGGCCCGTTGGTGACGACGCAATCATATTTGTCGAGGAAGCGCGCCATGTAGCGCGTGTACCAGGCGAAGGCGCGCTCCACCCGCTCCGCGCTCGCCACGCCCTCGAACCAGCGCTGGGCGTAGGCGGCCATATTGTCGTTGTGCATGAAATAGGATTTGAGCGCGCGGCCCTGCCAGTCGCCGACGAACCATGCCGGCTTCCACGGGCTGCAATTCTCCACCACGTCCGGATCGTAATGGTCGAGCAGGCCGGTGATCGCGTCGCGATCCCAGAACAGGCCGTAATTCTTGTCGAACGGGATCGGCGGTGACTTGACGTAGTGGATGCGGCCGCCGCCGGGGCGATCCTCGATCCGCTCCTCCTTGCCGCAGGCGAGCACGATCAGTTCGTGCCCCAGATCGGCCATGATGCCGATCTTGCGGTCGATATAGGTGCGCACGCCCCCGCCGGTCGGCGAGTAGATCTCGTTCACGTCGACGATGCGCATTTTATTCGCCCACCGGGCTGAAGGCGGGCGGGAAGCCATGGAGATATTGCGCGCGGATCACCACCGTCGTCACCCCGTTGCCCACGTTGACCAGCGCGTTGGCGAGCTTCGGGCGCGACCGGCCGAGCCGCTGGTTGCCCGGCACGCCGGCGCCGTCGGTCCAGAAATTGAACTTGTTCTTCCCGTCGCGATCATGCGTGAACAGGATCGCATAGCTGCCGGGATGCGGCACGCGCATGCACATCACCACCGGGCCGGTGTGCGGTGTGGCGACCCAGACGCGGCGGAACACCTTGCCTTCGGCCAGCAAGTCATGGTCGTCGCGGAGGAAATCCTGCTCCGTCGCCGGGAAAAGCTCCAGCTTCAGCGAGCCCTGCCGGTCCTTCATGCCGACGATCTCGGCGCGGATGCCGGGGCCGTTGACGCAGGCGTCGGTCTCGCCGACCGGCTGCGCGGCGGCGGCCAGCGGCGCGAGCAGCGGGAAAAGCGCGGCGGCGAGCGGGATCAGGCGGCGGCGTACCATTCGCGGGCCTTTGCAAGTGCGGTCCCGGCGCCGATCACAGCGATGACGACGACGTGGACGAGAAGGGTGAAGGCGGCGGTGAAGGCGATCATCTCCGAAAGGGCCTGGTCCTGCCCGATGATGATGATCGCGAAATTGGCGAACAGCAGGTCCTTGTTCGGCAGGAACGGCAGCCGCGAGACGAGCAGCCGGCCGGCGGAAAGGAACAGCCACATGCCCACCGAAACCTCCGGCATGGCGAAGTGCCAGCACAGGGCCAGCAGCACCGAGCCGATCGCGATGCGCGTGACATGGATGGCGAAAATCGCCCACAATTGCCGGCGCGGCAGCGAGAATACCCGCTTGGAGAAAGCGACGATCGCCACCGAGATGAACAATGTGACGCCGCCCGACCACGCCACCGCCTTCAGGATATGCGGCGGGATGAGCTGGTAGCCGAGCGGCAGCGCGATGGCGCAAAGCAGGATCGTCGCGCAATTGCCGGCGATGCCGGAAAGGATGCCGACGTCCTTCACCGCGCCGAACGGGGCGGCGATCATGTGCGATCTGGCGCGCGCCCAGGCGTAGAAATAAGCCTCGCCCGAATAGCCGAGCACCACGTCGTTGGCGATCCGCTTCTTGTTGAGCGCGATGAACCCGCCGAGCCACGGAATCCGCCACAGATAGCGGAAGATCAGTACGTCGCCGACCGGGAAGGTGAAATAGAGCGCCGTGAAGCAGAGGTAGAACCACGGGTTTGTCGGCACGGTGCGGTGCAGCCCGGCCAGCCCGGAGCCGAGCAACTCGTAACCGAGGCTGACGATCATCGCGATCGTCACCAGCCCGCCGAGGAACATCGGCCAGCGGCGCCTGATCGTCTCGACCGGCTCCAGCCCGGCGAGTTCGACGACCGGATCGGGCGCAAGGGCGGTGGCGGGCATCTCGGGCGGGGCTCCGGCGGGCAAGGCTGTCTTTCGGTTCGCCCGATTTCGGGTCTTGGGCAACCCGTTTCGGGGACGTTAACCCCTTCGCGGCTGATTGTGGATTCTTGTAGGCAAATCTGGGCTGTTGCATGGCAGGGTGCAAGATGGACCGCGCGAAACACATCTTTACCTATGCCGAAACGCTGGAAGGCGGCGGGGTGGAGCGTGCCCAGCTCCGGCTCGCGCGCGGGTGGATCGAGGCGGGGCGGCGCGTCACGCTGGCGATCGGCGACGCCGGAGGGCCGCTCGCAGCCGAGATTCCGGCGGGGCTGGAAGTGGTGCCGCTGGGCGGACGGACGTATCGCGCGCTGTTCGCGGTGCCGCGTGTCGTGCGGGAAATGCGGCCGGACGTGATCTTCTGCGCCGGCTCCTATTACACCGGCATCGCCTTGTGGACGCGGCTGCGGCTCGCCGGATCTTGCCCGCCGATCGTCGGCAAGGTGTCGAACGCGATGCGGCGCGGGGACCATCCGCCGCTGGTCAACCTGGGCCATGCCGCATGGCTGCGCGCCCATCCCTGGTTCCTCGACCGGATCGTCGCGATGAGCGAGGCGAGCGCGCGCGATGTGGTGGAGACGACGCGAATCGATGCCGCGCGCGTGCCGGTCATCCCCAATCCCCCCGCGCTGCCGCTGCCGGGATCGACGCTCGCCGATCTGCCGCCGCGCTATGTCCTCGGCGTCGGCCGGCTGGTGCGGCAGAAACGATGGGACCGGCTGCTCGACGCGATGACGCGACTCGCCGAACGCCTGCCGCTCGTCATCCTGGGCGAGGGCGAGGAGCGCGAGGCGATCGAGGCGCGCGCGGCCTCACTCGGCGTGGACCTGCGCCTTCCCGGCCATGCCGCCGATCCGCTGCTGGCGATGCGCGCCGCCGCGGTGCTGGCGCTGACCTCCGATTACGAGGGCGTGCCCGGCGTGCTGCGCGAGGCGCTGTCGGTGGGCACGCCCGTCGTCACTACCGATTCGTCGCCGGCGGTGGCGGAGATCGTCTCCGCGCCGGCGCTGGGGACGATCGTGCCGGCGCACGACGGGGATGCGCTGGTTGCGGCGCTCGACGCATGGCTGGGTCCGGCCGCCGTTCGGCCATTGCCCGTGCCGCCGCCGGGGGCGGATTCGGCGCTGCGCTATCTGGAGCTGTTCGATTCGCTCATGCCGGGCGCACCCGCTCCGGCGCGGCGGCCTGAAACGCCGGCAGCGCCTGACACGTCGCTTCCGCCGCCCGAAGGCGCGGCCACGGGTCGAGCGGCACGTTGAAGCGGCGCGCGTTGGCGAGTTGCGGGACGAGGCACACGTCGGAGATATCCGGGGCATCGCCGCCTAGGAAAGGACCCTCCCCGGCCATTTGCTCCAGCGCGTTCAGCCCCTCGACGATCCAGTGCGCGTACCAGGCGTCCTTCGCCGCCTGATCCGCGCCGAATTGCGATTCGAGCCGCTTGAGCACGCGCAGATTGTCGATCGGGTGGATGTCCGCGGCGATCACCAGCGCGCGGGCCAACTGGTCGGCGCGGATGAAGGGATCGCGCGACAGCAGCGGCGGATCGGGGAATTGCGCGTCGAGCCAGTCGATGATCGCGAGGCTCTGCGTGAAAGCGCGGCCGTCCACCAACAGGGTCGGCACCAGCCCCTGCGGGTTTATCGCGCGGTTCGCGGCGGAGGTCTGTGCGCCTTCCAGCAGGTTGACCGGCACGATATCGTAGGCGACGCCCTTGAGATTGAGGGCGATGCGGACGCGATAGGCGGCCGAGGAGCGCCAGTAATCGTGCAGCGTGATCTTCATGGCGTGTCCATCGCGGCGGCGTCCTCATCCTCGACATGCTCGGAACGGCGCTCCATCGCGGTCTTGATCAGCACGGTCATCGGATCGGCCAGCGCGAGCCCGAGGATGCCGAACAGCGCGCTCGCGAGAATCTGCGCGCTCAGCGTCAGCGCCGGCGGCAGGTCCACCGCGCGCTTGGCGACCATCGGGATGATGACATAGCCGTCGAACAATTGCACCGCGACATAGATGCCGATCGCCGCGAAGCCGGTGTGAAGCCCGGCGGAGAAGCCCACCGCGATGGTCAGCGCGCCGGAAATGAACGCGCCGATATTGGGGATGAAGGCGAGCATCCCGGTCAGGATGCCGAGGATCAGCGCCATCGGCACGCCGGCGATCGCCAGCGCGACGCCGACGAACACGCCCTCCGCCGCCATGCCGACGAGCCGCCCGGCAAGCAGCCGGCGCATCGTCTTGCCCATCTCCTGCACGGTGATGGCAAATTCGCGGCGACTGTCCTCCGGCACCATCCATTGCAGCCCGCGATCATAGACCCGGGGGTCCATCGCCACGAACAGGCCGATCACCATGATCATGAACATCGTGGTCAGCGCGCCGAACGCGGTGCCGACCCATGAGGTGAGCCGCCCGACCGACGAGAGCGCCTCACGCGCCATGCCGCTCACATCATTCGCGCCGGGGATCAGCCCCTGCGCGGAAAGCCAGCCCGCGAAGCGCGTCCCCTGCACCTCCACGGTGGAGCGGAGCTGCGTCACCTGATCAGCGATCTGGACGCCGGCGATGTAGAAGGTCGCGACGAGGAAGGCGATCGTCAGCAGGCAGACGATCAGCAGCCGCAAGCCGCGCGCGATCGGCAGCACGCGGCCCAATAGCCGAACGCCGCCGTCGAGCAGCGCGGCGAACACCAGCCCGGCGAAGATGATGAGCAGCGGCTGGATCAGCAGCACGACCAGCGCGATCGCGGAGGCCATGCCGAGCCATACGGCGGCGCGGCGGATCTCGCGGCGCGTCTCCGGATTGCGGACCTCGTGCGGGCTGGCGCCGGCGACGACCTCCACCCGCGGACCGCTCACCGCACCTGCTCCGGGTGGAGCGAGGTGCCCGCGCGGCCGGGGCGCAGCGCGTGCCACCAGGTCAGCGGATTGAGCGTGGCGTTGCCGTCGACCGAGAAGGTGATGAACTCGGCGCGCCCGCCCAGATTCTCCCACGGAACCGGCCCGCCCAATCCGCGCTCGAACCCGCCGAGCGCAAAGCGGCTGTCGGCGGAGCGATCGCGATTGTCGCCCATCAGGAAGACATGGCCGGCGGGAATCGTGATCGGGCTGCCCGCGTGATAATAATCGCCGGGGCTGTCCGGCTCCAGATCGACCGTGTCGTAGCGGCGGCCGTTGGGCAGCGTCTCGGTGACGATCGGCAGCCGGCAGACGGTGGTGCCGTTCGGCAGCGTGACGCGCGCGCCGGGATATTGCGTCGGATCGCAGGTGGCGTTGGCGTCCACCGGCAGGTCGCGATAGTGGATGGCGCTGCGCGCGACCGGCTGGCCGTTCAGGATCACCACGCCGCCGCGCACCTCCAGCGTGTCGCCGGGCAGGCCGATGACGCGTTTGATATAGTCGCTCGACTGGCCCGGCGGGGTGACGATCACCACGTCGCCGCGCTCCGGCATCTTGCCCCACAGCCGGCCCTTGATGAAGGGAAGCTGCACCGACCAGCTATCCTCCGGCTTGTGCAGCACGACGCTGTCGAAGATCGCGACCGGATCGGGGATGGTCGGCGAGACGAACGACCAGCCATAGGCATATTTGGAGACGACCAGCCGGTCGCCCACCTCCAGCCCCGGCAGCATCGATTCGCTGGGGATGTAGAAGGGCTTGGCGATGAAGCTGTGGAAGCCCAGCACCGCGAGGATCAGCCAGAACATGCCGCGCAGCTCGCCGCGCCAGTCGACTCCGCGACGGGGGGCGGCCTCCTCCGCGGCCGGCGGTTCGCTCGTCAATGCCAGCTCCTCGGCCATGAAATCACTCTGCTGGGACCGCTTCGATGATCACGAACGCCTGTGCCCAGGGGTGATCGTCGGTAAGGGTCAGGTGGATGCGGGCGACGTGGCCCTCCGGGATCATCGCGTCAAGCCTCGCCTTCGCGCCGCCTTCCAGGGCCAGCGTCGGCGCGCCCGACGGCGCGTTGACCACCCCGATGTCGCGCATGAACACGCCGCGCTTGAATCCGGTTCCGACCGCCTTGGAAAAGGCCTCCTTGGCGGCGAAGCGCTTGGCGTAGGTGCCGGCGCGGGTGAAGGGGCGCCGCGCCGCCTTGGCGCGCTCGATAGCGGTGAACACGCGCTGCTCGAACCGCTCGCCGAACCGGTCGAGCGAGGACTGGATGCGCTCGATGTTGCACAGGTCCGAGCCGAGGCCGACGATCATGCCGGTTTGTCCGCTGACGCGGAATCGGCTCCGACCCGCTCCCCCACCTGGCCCGGCGGCAGCATCTTATGGGAGGCCGGGTGGGCGAGCGGCCCGGTGCCGCCAATCAAAAACGTCACCGCGCCGCATCCATCAGTTCGCGCATCCGCCGGACGCTCTCCGCCAGCCCGACGAAGATCGCCTCGCCGATCAGGAAATGGCCGATGTTCAGCTCGCGCACCTGCGGGATCGCGGCGACCGGGATGACATTGTCATAGGTGAGGCCGTGGCCGGCATGGACCTCGATGCCGTTCTTCGCCGCAAGCGCCGCCGCGTCGGTCAGCCGGCGCAGTTCGCCCGTGCGCGCCTCGCCGGCAAGCTCGGCGTAGCGGCCGGTGTGCAGCTCCACCACCGGCGCGCCGAGCCGCACTGCCGCCTCGATCTGCGCCGCGTCCGGCTCGATGAACAGCGAGACGCGGATGTTCGCCGCGCTCAGCTCGCGGATCATCGGGGCGAGGTGATCGAATTGCCCGGCGGCGTCCAGCCCGCCTTCGGTCGTCCGCTCGGCGCGCTTCTCCGGCACGATGCAGGCGGCGTGCGGGCGGTGGCGCAGCGCGATCGCCAGCATCTCGCCGGTCGCCGCCATCTCGAGGTTGAGCGGAATCGCGAGGTCGGCGGAGAGGCGGGCGATATCGTCGTCGGTGATGTGGCGGCGATCCTCGCGCAGGTGCGCGGTGATGCCGTCCGCCCCCGCCTGTGCCGCGAGCAGCGCCGCGCGCACCGGATCGGGGGTCGCGCCGCCGCGCGCGTTGCGCACGGTCGCGACATGATCGATGTTGACGCCGAGGCGGAGTTCGTGGCTCACGCCGCCGCCCTGCTGCCCGGCTTGATCGCGGGGATCGCGGCCAGCTCCGGCGGCAGCGCGTCCGCCGCATAGGTCGGGACGTCGAGGCGGATCAGCGGGAAGAACGGAACGCCGAGATCGGCCGTCCCGTTCGAACGGTCGACCAGCGCCGCCCCCGCGATCACCCTGCCGCCGGCCGCCTCGATCGCCAGAATCGCCTCGCGGCTGGAAAGGCCGGTGGTGACGACATCCTCCATCATCAGCACCTCCTGCCCCGGCACGAGGCGGAAGCCGCGCCGCAGCTCGAACGTGCCGGCCGGCCGCTCGACGAACATCGCCTCGACGCCCAGCGCGCGCGCCATCTCGTGCCCCGCGATCACCCCGCCCATCGCCGGCGAGACGACCGCGCTGATCCGCGCGCGCAGCTCCGCCGGGATGCGCGCGGCGAGCGCCTCCGCCAGCCGCGCGCCGCGGCGCGGGTCCATCAGCACGCGCGCGCATTGCAGGTAGCGCGGGCTGCGCAGCCCGGAGGAGAGGATGAAATGCCCTTCGAGCAGCGCGTCCGCCGCGCGAAACTCGGCCAGCACCTCGTCGTCGTTCATGATGATCCTTTCGCCTCCGGCCCGCCCGCGCAAATACGGCCGGGCTGCGGTCCGCGCAACGCCGACAGCCAAAAATGCCCTTAGCGCTTGAGGCGGCGGGGGTGGCTGCGTATAGCGCAGGCCGAATGGACGGAATCTGCGTCGCGCAGGCGGCGGTTTTGGGGCCGGCACAGGCAGGGGTGACAACAAGACGATGAAGATCGCGATCAAAGGATTGGCTCTCGCGGCCAGCCTCGCGCTGGCGGGGCTGATGCCCGCCTCGGCGCAGGCGCCCGCGAAACAGGAAGCGCCCGTGGCCGCCGCCGCGGCGCCCGCCGCTGCAGCTCCCGCGGCCGCCGCGACGCCGGCCTCGCCCGAACTGGCGATGGACGGCGCGCCGGCGATGACGGTCAAGCCGATGATCGGCCAGCCGACCGACGGCCTGATGCACCTCCAGCCGCAGGTGACGAAGGTCGGGCAGCGCGCGCACGATTTCCACAATTACATCCTGCTGCCGCTGATCACCTTCATCTCGCTCCTCGTGCTGGCGCTGCTGATGTGGGTGGTCATCCGCTATCGCCGCGCGGCGAACCCGGTGCCGTCCAAGACCAGCCACAACACCGTGATCGAGGTGGTGTGGACGCTGCTGCCGGTGCTGATCCTCGTCGCGGTCGCGGTGCCGTCGATCGGCCTGCTCTCCGCGCAGTACAAGCCGGCGCCGGCCAATGCCGTCACGCTCAAGGCGATCGGCAACCAATGGTATTGGAGCTACCAATATCCGGACAACGGCGGGATCGAGATCACCGCCAACATGCTGAAGGAAAAGGATCAGGTCGCCGCCGGCGAGCGTTACCGCACCGATGCGGACGGCCCGCGCCTGCTCGCGGTGGACAATCGCATCGTGCTGCCGGTCGGCGTGCCGATCCGCCTCATCACCACCGCCAACGACGTGATCCATAGCTGGGCGGTCCCGGCCTTCTGGATCAAGCTCGACGCGGTGCCGGGGCGCCTCAACGAGACGAGCTTCACGATCGACAAGCCGGGCCTCTATTTCGGCCAGTGCTCCGAATTGTGCGGCGCGCGCCACGCCTTCATGCCGATCGCGGTGGAAGCGGTGCCGCCGGCGGAGTTCGCCGCGTGGATCAAGGCCAAGGGCGGCACGATGCCGGGCGCAGCCAAGCCGGCCGCCGCCGCATCGGCCCCGGCCGCCGCGCCGGCCGATGCCGCCGCCAATGCAGCCGCGCCGGCCGCGAATGCCGCCGCTCCCACCACCAATCAGGCCGCGACCGCGAATGCGGGCCCGGCCGGCCCGACCGGACGCTGAGCCATGACCGATACCGCGATCCAACCTTCGGCGTTCGAGGCGCATCACGCGCACGACCACCATCATGATGCCGATCACAAGCCGGGCTTCTTCGCCCGCTGGTTCATGTCGACGAACCACAAGGACATCGGAACGCTCTACCTGATCTTCGCGATCACCGCGGGCATCATCGGCGGCGGGATTTCCGGCCTGATGCGCGCGGAGCTGATGCATCCGGGCATCCAGTATCTTCAGGGCTGGGCGGCGCATCTTCATGGCGGCGAGGCCAGCCTCGACGAATCGCTGCACCTGTGGAACGTGCTGGTGACGGCGCACGGGCTGATCATGGTGTTCTTCA
Source organism: Sphingomonas sp. 67-36 (assembly GCA_001897375.1). GTDB lineage: Bacteria > Pseudomonadota > Alphaproteobacteria > Sphingomonadales > Sphingomonadaceae > Sphingomonas. The sequence continues at coordinate 223,422 of MKSU01000002.1, forward strand.
TGGTCATGCCGGCGATGATCGGCGGGTTCGGCAACTGGTTCGTGCCGCTGATGATCGGCGCGCCGGACATGGCCTTCCCGCGCATGAACAACATCAGCTTCTGGCTGCTGATCCCGGCGTTCTCGCTGCTGCTCGCCTCGCCGTTCTTCGGCGGCGCCGGCAACGGCTGGACGCTGTACGCGCCGCTCTCCACCTATGGCGAGCCGGGGCCGTCGACCGACATGGCGATCCTCTCGCTCCACCTCGCGGGCGCATCGTCGATCCTCGGCGCGATCAACTTCATCACCACCATCTTCAACATGCGCGCGCCGGGCATGACGCTGCACAAGATGCCGCTGTTCGTGTGGTCGGTGCTGGTGACGGCGTTCCTGCTGCTGCTCGCGCTGCCGGTGCTGGCGGCGGCGATCACCATGCTGCTGACCGACCGCAACTTCGGCACCACCTTCTACGATCCGGCCGGTGGCGGCGATCCGATCCTGTACCAGCACCTGTTCTGGTTCTTCGGCCACCCCGAAGTGTACATCATGATCCTGCCGGGCTTCGGCATCGTCAGCCAGATCATCTCGACCTTCAGCCGCAAGCCGGTGTTCGGCTATCTCGGCATGGCCTATGCCATGGTGGCGATCGGCGTGGTCGGCTTCGTCGTGTGGGCGCACCACATGTTCACCACCGGCCTTTCGGTGAACACCAAGATGTATTTCACCGCCGCCACGATGGTGATCGCGGTGCCGACCGGCATCAAGATCTTCTCGTGGATCGCGACGATGTGGGGCGGCAGCCTCACCTTCCGCGTGCCGATGGTGTGGGCGATCGGCTTCATCTTCATGTTCACCGTCGGCGGCGTGACCGGCGTGGTGCTCGCCAACGGCGGCGTCGACGATTACATGCAGGACACCTATTACGTGGTGGCGCACTTCCACTACGTGCTCTCGCTCGGCGCGGTGTTCTCGCTGTTCGCCGGGTTCTACTACTGGTTCCCGAAGATGTCCGGGAAGATGATGAACGAGTTCCTCGGCCATCTGCATTTCTGGGTGTTCTTCGTCGGCGTGAACGTCATGTTCTTCCCGATGCACTTCCTCGGGCTGCAGGGTATGCCGCGCCGCTATCCGGACTATCCGGACGGCTTCGCGCACTGGAACGAGGTCGCGACGATCGGGTACATGATCATGGCCGCCGGCATGGCCATCTTCTTCGTCAACCTGATCATCTCGCTGATCGCGGGCAAGAAGGCGGGCGACAATCCGTGGGGCGAAGGCGCGACGACGCTGGAGTGGACCCTGTCCTCGCCGCCGCCGTATCACCAGTTCGAGACGCTGCCGGTGATCGACGACGATCAGCGCCACTGATCGCCGCAGCACGGGCAAACGAGACGCCTCGCGGGAAACCGCGGGGCGTTTTGTTTTGCGGAGGCGGCGTGCGGCCTGCTTGTAACGACCTATCCCGATACGCCGTCATCCTCCCGGCACTGCCGGCGCGGCATTTTCCGCGCTTGGCAGCGGGAGGCTTTCTGGCATGATCGCTTCGTCACCCGGCCTTCAGGAGCGCGCGATGCCCGATTTCCGCATGATCGACACCGGCGATGTCCGCCTGCGCGTGGCGGTCGAGGGGGAAGGGCCGCTGGTGCTGATGGTGCATGGCTTTCCCGAGAGCTGGTATTCGTGGCGGCACCAGCTCGGGCCGGTGGCGCGCGCCGGCTTCACGGCGGCGGCGATCGACGTGCGCGGCTATGGCGGGTCGGACAAGCCGCAGCCGGTCTCGGCCTATGCGATGGAGCATATGGTGGCGGATATCGCCGCCGTCGCCACGGCGCTCCAGCCGGAGGGGTCGGCGATCCTCCTCGGGCACGACTGGGGCGCGCCGATGGTGTGGAACAGCGCGCTCGTCCATCCCGAGCGTTTTCGCGCCGTGGCGGCGCTGTCGGTGCCCTATGCCGGGGTGCCGTCACGCCCCTTCACGGAAACGTTCCGCGCCGCCTTCACCGCGAAGGGTCGCTTCTTCTATCAGGAATGGTTCCAGGCGGAGGGGCCGGCCGAGGCGGAAGCCGAGCGCGACGTGCGCGATTTCCTGCGCAAATTCTATTACGCCATTTCCGGCGATGCGCCGCCCGGCACCTGGCCGGAGAAGCCTGCCGGGGCGACGCTGCTCGAAGGGATGGTCGATCCCGGCGCCTTCCCGGCGTGGCTGACACCGGCGGACCTCGATTACTACGTCGGCGAGTTCGAGGCTTCGGGTTTCCGTGGCCCGATCAACCGCTACCGCAACCACGAGCGCGATTTCGCGTGGCTGCAGCCCTATCGCGAGCGGCGCATTGAGCAGCCCGCATTGTTCATCGGTGGCGGCAAGGACCCGGCCACCACCCTGTTCGGCGCGGTGAGTGATCCGGTGGCGCTGATGAAGCCGCTCGTGCCCCGCGTCGAGGGGCATGTGCTGGAAGGCTGTGGGCACTGGACGCAGCAGGAGCGCCCGGAGGAGGTCAATCGCCTGCTGCTCGACTGGCTGGCGCGGCTGTAACTGACCGGGAGCGAAGCCGGGCGGCGGCGCAGCGAGCGGCGGCCTTAGAGCGGTTGTCGATCCGATTGCATCGGATCACCGCTCTATTTTCCTTTGTTTGCCGCGATTTCCGAGCCGGCAGGTGATTAGCTGCGCTGAACTGCGTTTCCACCTGCCTCGAAATCGCTCTAGCCTTCGGCATTCCGATCATCGTGCTCAGCCGCGTGGCGGAACGGCGACGCGCCCGAATGGAGCGGTAGTTTCGGTGGCGCCGGGTGTGCTCACGCGTTCGCTGTGAGCCGGACACCCGGTCGCTCCCGCGATCCAGCTCGTCGCTGTCCCGCGCGCTCCATCCATGCCGTACCGTTGATCGGCCGCGCTACCCCTATTGCTTCGAGGTCGTCGGCTGATCGAGCCAAGCGCTGGCAGGCGTTTTCGAGCCCTGCGGCGCAATCGCCTTGACGCCCGACGCCGGGGCGTCGCCCGTTTCCCCGGCACGCAGGGAAACGGGCGAGAGACTCAGCCTTCGGACTGCGCGGCGGCCTTGCGGCGCCCGCGCGTCGGCTGGGCGTTGCCCTCGCTCTCTGCCTTGCGCTTCATGCCGGGCTTGCGGCCGAGACCGATCTTCTTGGCCATCGCGCGGCGCGCTTCCGAATAGCTTTCGGCGACCATCGGATAGTCAGGCTTCAGGCCATAACGCTGGCGATATTCAGCCGGGGTAAGGCCCTGACCGGCAAGGTGACGGCGCAGCGTCTTGTAAGGCTTGCCGTCGATCATCGAGATGATGAAATCCTTCGACGCAAGCGATTTGCGCACCGAAACCGCCGGGACATATTCGGCCGTGACTTCAGGCGCGCTGGCAGCTTCCACTTCCGAGGAAAGCCCCGAAACAGCTTCGTGCATCTTCTGGAGGAATGCCGGCACATCTTCGCTCGATGCCCGGGTGTTCGGGTTGGAAAGCCACGCGATCGTCAATTCGGTGGCAAGCTCAACCGCGTTGGTGTCGATGGATTCTTCGGGCATGTGCCGTTCCTTTTAGCAGTTGGCATGTCAATAGCAGCGAAATATCGCTCGTCAACGTCTCGCCAGAAATCGACGTAATGTATTACTGTCCGAAATCCGGAAAAACTCTCGTTGCGCAGATAAATCGCGAAAATCGGTCGTCTGGCCGGTGTCGCGGTACGATGATCAACACAGTCGTAGCTGTGTTTGAGGATGCGATGATCGGGGTGCGCAGTGACGAAGCTGTCGCCGTTGACAGCTTTGTTGCGATGCAGCTTGGGCGCATGATCGGACGGCGGAAAGTTGTGCCGCAAATGTTACAGAGTGGTAACATTCCGGCGTTCCACAAAGTATCGAAGCCGTGTTCACGGCCTTTGCCCACAAAAAAAGCCGCCGCGAACTGCTCGCGGCGGCGTGAGGCAAATCGTTGGATGTCGAAGGATCAGCCGAGGATCGCCGGCAGGTCGAGTCCCTTTTCCCGCGCGCAATCGACTGCGATCTCATAGCCGGCATCGGCATGACGCATCACGCCGGTCGCCGGATCGTTCCACAGCACGCGCTCCAGCCGCTTCGCCGCCGCCTCGGTGCCGTCCGCGACGATCACCATGCCGCTATGCTGCGAATAGCCCATGCCGACGCCGCCGCCGTGATGCAGCGACACCCATGTCGCGCCGGAAGCGGTGTTGAGCAGCGCATTGAGCAACGGCCAGTCCGACACCGCGTCGGAACCGTCGCGCATCGCCTCAGTCTCGCGGTTGGGCGAGGCGACCGAGCCGGAATCGAGATGGTCGCGACCGATCACCACCGGCGCCTTCAACTCGCCCTTCGCCACCATCTCGTTGAAGGCAAGGCCGAGCCGGTGGCGATCGCCCAGCCCGACCCAGCAGATGCGCGCCGGCAGGCCCTGAAAGTGGATGCGCTCGCGCGCCATGTCGAGCCAGCGGTGGAGGTGCTTGTTGTCCGGCAGCAGTTCCTTCACCTTGGCGTCGGTGCGGTAGATGTCCTCCGGGTCGCCGGACAGCGCCGCCCAGCGGAACGGGCCGATGCCGCGACAGAACAAGGGACGGATATAGGCGGGGACGAAGCCGGGGAAGGCGAAGGCGTCCGCCACCCCCTCGTCCTTCGCGACCTGGCGGATGTTGTTGCCGTAATCGACCGTCGGCACGCCGGCCGCCTTGAACGCCAGCATCGCCTCGACATGCCGCGCCATCGACGCGCGCGCCGCCGCCGCGACGGTCGCCGGGTCCTGCTCGCGGACGGCGAGCCAGCGCTCCACCGTCCAGCCGGCGGGGAGGTAGCCGTTGACCGGATCGTGGGCGCTGGTCTGGTCGGTGAGCAGATCGGGGCGCACCCCGCGCGCGTAAATCTCCGGCAGCAATTCCGCCGCATTGCCGAGCAGGCCGACCGACACCGGCTCCTTCGCGTTGCTCACGATCTCCAGCGCTTCGTCGAGGCTGGCGGTGGCGCGGTCGAGATAGCCGGTCCTGAGCCGCATATCGATGCGGCTCTGCTGGCATTCGATCGCGAGGCACGAGGCGCCGGCCATCACCGCCGCGAGCGGCTGCGCGCCGCCCATCCCGCCGAGGCCGGCGGTGAGCAGCCATTTGCCGGAGAGGTCGCCGCCGTAATGCTGGCGGCCCATCTCGACGAACGTCTCGTAGGTGCCCTGCACGATGCCCTGCGTGCCGATGTAGATCCACGAGCCGGCGGTCATCTGGCCGTACATCGCGAGGCCCTTGCGATCCAGCTCGTCGAAATGCTCCCAGGTCGCCCATTTGGGGACGAGGTTGGAATTGGCGATCAGCACGCGCGGCGCATCGGCGTGGGTACGGAACACGCCGACCGGCTTGCCGGACTGGATCAGCAGCGTCTGGTCGTCCTCCAGCCGGCGCAAAGTCTCGACGATCCGGTCGTAGCTTTCCCAGTCGCGCGCGGCGCGGCCGATGCCGCCATAGACGACCAGTTCCTCCGGCCGCTCGGCGACATCGGGGTGGAGGTTGTTCATCAGCATCCGCAAGGGCGCTTCGGTGAGCCAGCTTTTGGCGGAGAGCGTCGTGCCGGTGGCGGGCTTGATGACGCGGGAAGGATCGAGACGGGTCATTGTGCGAAATCCAGACAGGCGTTGAGGACGTTGCGCAGCGTCGCGGCGAGCGGCGCTGCGGAGGCGGGGTCGAAGGCGGGCGGCCAGTTGGCCTCGTCCGGCGCGGGTGGTTCGGGGGCGTAGCCGCGGATCGCCAGCTCCATCTGGATCGCGTGGACGCCGTTCGCCGGCTGGCCGTAATGGCGCGTCGTCCAGCCGCCCTTGAAGCGGCCGTTGACCACCTGATCGGCGGTGCAGGCGGCGGAGACGGCGGCGGTCAGCGCCGGATCGCAGGTGACGTCGCCATTGGTGCCGATGTTGAACTGCGGCAACTCCCCATCGAACAGGCGCGGGATGCGGCTGCGGATCGAATGCGCGTCATAGAGGACGATGCGGGGGTGCGCGGCGCGGAGGCGGGCGATCTCGGCGGCGATGGCGGCGTGATAGGGATCGAAGAACGCGGCGCGGCGGCGGGTGATCTCGGTTTCGTTGGGCGTGGGGCCGGCATAGAGCGGCTCGCCGTCGAAGGTGGTGGTGGGGCAGAGTTCGGTCGTCGCCTGCCCCGGATAGAGCGACGCGCCGGAGGGATCGCGGTTGGCGTCGATCACGCTGCGCGAAACGGTGGTGCGGACGATCGTCGCGCCGAGATCGGCGGCGAAGGCGTAGAGCTTGTCGATATGCCAGTCCGCATCGCGGCGCGCGCGCCACGGGGAGACGAACTGCCCGTCCAGCCCGGCGAGATCGGTGCCGGTGTGCGGCATGGCGACGATCAGCGGGGCATCGCCGCGATGGAGATGGACGAATGCGCTCATGCCGCCACGTCCGGCAACGCCGCGCCGCTCGCCGCGACCAGCGCGCCTGACGTCACCAGCGCGGTGGCCTTCTCCATGTCCGGCGCGAAATGGCGGTCGTCGGCGAGCGTCGGCACTTCGGCGCGGATCGCGGCGCGCGCCGCCTCCAGCGTGGCGGACGAGGCGAGCGGGGCGTGGAAATCGCAGCCCTGCGCCGCCGCCAGCGCCTCGATGCCGATGACGTTGGCGGCGTTGGCGGCCATCGCCAGCAGGCGGCGCGCGCCGTGCGCGGCCATCGAGACGTGATCCTCCTGATTGGCGGAGGTGGGGATCGAATCGACCGACGCGGGATAGGCGCGCTGCTTGTTCTCGCTGACCAAAGCCGCCGCCGTCACCTGTGGGATCATGAAGCCGGAGTTGAGGCCGGGGCGCGGGGTGAGGAACGCGGGCAGGCCGGACAACGCCGGATCGACCAGCATGGCGATGCGGCGTTCCGCGATGCTGCCGATCTCGCAGATGGCGAGCGCGATCATGTCGGCGGCGAAGGCGACCGGCTCGGCATGGAAATTGCCGCCGGAGAGCGCCTCGTCGGTGTCGGCGAAGATCAGCGGATTGTCGCTGACGCCATTGGCCTCGGTGGCGAGCGTCGCGGCCGCCTGGCGCAGCACGTCGAGCGCGGCGCCCATCACCTGCGGCTGGCAGCGCAGACAATAAGGGTCCTGCACGCGCGGATCGTCCTCGCGGTGGCTGGCGCGGATCGCGCTGCCCGCCATCAGCCCGCGTAGCGCATCGCCGACCGCGATCTGCCCGGCATGGCCGCGCAATGCGTGGATGCGCGGATCGAACGGCGCATCGGAGCCTTTCGCCGCCTCGGTCGACAGCGCGCCGGTGACGAGCGCGGCCTGGAACACGCGCTCCGCCTCGAACAGCCCGGCGAGCGCGTTCGCGGTGGAGAATTGCGTGCCGTTGAGCAGCGCGAGGCCCTCCTTCGGGCCAAGCTCCAGCGGGGCGAGGCCGGCGGCGGCGAGCGCATCGGCTGCGGGGAGGGTCTTGCCGTTCGCGACGATCTCGCCCGCGCCGATCATCGCGGCGGCCATATGCGCGAGCGGGGCGAGGTCGCCCGATGCGCCGACCGACCCCTGGCACGGGATCACCGGCAGCAGGTCGCGCGCCAGCATCGCCTCGAGCAGCGCGATCGTCTCCGGCCGCACGCCCGACGCGCCGACGCCGAGGCTGGCGAGCTTCAGCGCCAGCATCAGCCGCACGACGCCCGCGGGCGAGGGCGCGCCGACGCCGGCGGCGTGGCTCAGCACGATATTGCGCTGGAGCGTCGCGAGGTCCGCATCACCGATCTTGACGCTGGCGAGCTTCCCGAAGCCGGTGTTGATGCCATAGACCGGCTGATGCCGCGCGATGATCCGCGCGACGGCGGCGGCGCTTTCGGCGATGCGCGGGGCGGCGCTGTCATGGAGCGTGGCGGGCGCGCCGCGATAGATGGCGCGCCAGTCGGCCAACGGCACATGGCCGGGATTAAGAACGATCACTTTCCTCTCCGGATGCGGGTGTGAAGCGGGTTGAAGCCGATGCGATAGACAAGCTCGGCCGGGCGCCGGATGTCCCAGATCGCGAGGTCGCATTGCTTGCCGGGTTCGAGCGTGCCGATCGTGTCGGCGCGGCCCAGCGCGCGGGCGGCGTTGACGGTCACGCCGCGCAGCGCCTCGTCCACCGTCAGGCGGAACAAGGTCGCCGCCATGTTGAGCACCAGCAGGATCGAGGTGAGCGGCGAGGTGCCGGGGTTGCTGTCGGTGGCGAGCGCGATCGGCACGCCGGCCGCGCGCAACGCGGCGATCGGAGGGAGCATCGTCTCGCGGGTGAAGTAATAGGCGCCGGGGAGCAGGGTCGCGACCGTGCCGGCGGCGGCCATCGCGGCGATGCCCGCCGCGTCGAGATATTCGAGATGATCGGCGGAAAGCGCGCCGTGGCGGGCGGCGAGCGCCGCGCCGTGGAGATTGGAGAGCTGCTCCGCGTGGAGCTTCACCGGCAGGCCGGCGCGGGCGGCGGCGGCGAACACGCGCTCCGTCTGCTCCGGGGTGAAGCCGATGCCCTCGCAGAAGGCGTCCACGGCATCGGCCAGCCCCTTGCGCGCGATCGCCGGGAGCATGGTGTCGCAGACCTCGGCGATATAGGCGTCCGGCTCGCCGGCATGTTCCGGCGGCACGGCGTGCGCGCCGAGGAAGGTGGTGGCGACGGCCACGTCGCGCGCCTCGCCCAGCCGGCGCGCGGCGCGCAGCATCCGCGCCTCGCTCTCCAGCGTCAGGCCATAGCCGGACTTGATCTCGACCGTCGTCACGCCTTCCGCCAGCAGCGCGTCGAGCCGGGGGAGGGCGGCGGCGATCAGCTCGTCCTCGCGCGCGGCGCGGGTGGCGCGCATCGTCGAGACGATCCCGCCGCCGGCGCGGGCGATCTCCTCATAGGACGCGCCGGCCAGCCGCAGCTCGAACTCACGCGCGCGGTCGCCCGCGTAGATCAGGTGCGTGTGGCAATCGATCAGCCCCGGCGTGATCCACCGGCCCGCGCAGTCGATCGTCTCGTGCGCCGGCGGAGCATCGGCGGCGGGACCGGCATAGGTGATGACGCCACCGGCGCAGGCGATCGCGCCATCCTCCACGATGCCGAGGCCGGAGCCGGTCATCGTCGCGAGTCGGGCATTGGTCCACAGACGGTCGGCCATAAGCGCATCATTGCAGCCTTCGCCAATAATGTATAGACATTATTGCGCCGCTAGCGGGAGATCGACGTGACGACGCTGCATTTTGCCGAAGCCATGCTGCCCGAAGGCTGGGCGCGCGACGTGCGCGTGACCGTGGCGGACGGCGTGATCGCCTCGGTCGAGAAGGGTGTCGCGGCGCGCGGCGGCGACGAGCGCCATGCGGCCGCGCTGCCGGGAATGCCGAACCTGCACAGCCACGCCTTCCAGCGCGGCATGGCGGGGCTGGCGGAGGCCGCCGGGCCGGGCGACGACAGTTTCTGGACGTGGCGCGAGGTGATGTACCTGTTCGCGGCGCGCGTCTCGCCGGACGATCTCGCGGCGATCGCGGCGATGGCCTATGCCGAGATGCTGGAGACGGGGTTCACCCGTGTCGGCGAGTTCCATTATCTTCACCACGCCCCGGACGGCGCGCCTTATGCCGATCGCGCGGCGATGAGTGCGGCGATCGTCGCGGCCGCGGGGGAGACGGGGATCGCGCTCACCCATCTGCCGGTGTTCTACGCGCATGGCGGGTTCGGCGGGACGCCGCTGGGCGAGCGGCAGGCGCGATTCGGGCATGACCTCGACGGCTTCGCGCGCCTGCTGGACGGAGCGCGGGCGGCCTGCGCAACGCTGCCCGATGCGGTGGTCGGCGTCGCGCCGCATTCGCTGCGCGCGGTGACGCCGGAGGAACTGGCGGCGCTGGAGGCGATGGCGCCCGGCGCGCCGGTCCATATCCATATCGCCGAGCAGGTGCGCGAGGTGGAGGATTGCCTCGCGTGGAGCGGCGCGCGGCCGGTGGAGTGGCTGCTCGATCATGCGGCGGTGGACGCGCGCTGGTGCCTCGTCCATGCGACGCACATGACGGCGGAGGAGACGGAGCGGCTGGCGCGATCGGGGGCGGTTGCCGGGCTGTGCCCGATCACCGAGGCGAATCTGGGCGACGGCATCTTCCCGGCGGTCGCTTTCGTCGCGGCCGGGGGACGATATGGCGTGGGATCGGACTCGAACGTGCTGATCGACGCGGCGGAGGAACTGCGCTTGCTCGAATACGGCCAGCGGCTGCAACGGCGCGGGCGCAACCTGCTCGGGCGGGGCGGATCGACCGGCGATGCGCTGTGGCGCGGGGCGGTCGCGGGCGGGGCGCGGGCGCTGGGCGCGGCGAGCGGGATCGCGGTGGGCAATGCGGCGGATATCGTCTCGCTCGACCGCGACCATCCCGCATTCGTCGCGCGCGAGGGCGCGGCACTGGCCGACGCACTGGTGTTCGCGCGCGGCGCGTTGGATTGCGTGTGGCGGCGCGGCGCGAAGGTGGTGAGCGGCGGGCGGCACGCCGCGCGCGATCGCGTGGCGCGGCGCTATGCGGAAACGCTGCAGCGGTTGCTGGCGTGACCTCGCTCCACGCCCGGATCGTCGGCGAGATCGAGGCCGATATCCTTTCCGGCGTTCTGGCGGCGGGGGCGCGGCTGCCGGTCGAGCAGGAATTGATGCGGCGCTACGATTGCTCGCGCATGACGGTGAGCAAGGCGCTCGGCGAGCTGGCGCGGCGCGGGCTGATCGATCGCCGCAAGCGCGCGGGCACCTTCGTCGGGCGGCCGCGCGTCCATTCGGTCGTGCTCGACATCCCCGATCTGGCGCAGGAAGTGGCGGCGCGGGGGCAGGCCTATGCCTATCGCCTCGTCGAGCGCCGCATCCGCGCGGCCTGCGACGCCGCCGAGCGCGCGCTGGCCGGGGCGGGGAAGGTGCTGCAGCTCGACGGCGTGCATCTCGCCGATGGCCTGCCGCTCGCGGCGGAGGAGCGGCTGGTGAGCCTCGCCAGCGTGCCGGAGGCGGCGGACGCGTCGTTCGACGGCGTTTCCCCGGGCGGCTGGCTGCTGCATCATGTGCCGTGGACCGAGGCGGAGACGCGGATCGCCGCCGACGGCGCGCGCGGAGTGATCGCGGAGCGGCTGGGGGTGGAGGCGGGCACGCCGTGCCTGGTGATCGAGCGCACGACATGGCGCGGCGATGCGGGCGTCACCTTCGTCCGGCAGCATTTCCTGGGCGCGCACTATGATCTGGTCGCGCGCTTCGGGCCGGGCGCGCGCTAGAGCGGTTGTCGATCCGATTGCATCGGATCGCCGCTCTATTTTCTTTGTTTGCCGCGATTTCCGAGCCGGCAGGTGATTAGCTGCGCTGAACTGCGTTTCCACCTGCCTCGAAATCGCTCTAGAGCGTCCGCACCAACCGCGCGGCGCGGGCGAGCCATGGCGGGTCGGTGATGACCTGCTGCTTCGCGCCGGCGGAAACCGGGAGGATGGTGACGCCGGAGCCGCTGGTCGCGATCAGCCGGCCGAACACGAAGCGTCCCGCCGGCATCGGCGCGAGCACGTCGCGGTTCAGCGCCTCCGCGAAGGCATTCGGCGCCAGCATATCGCACCAGATCTCGTCGCCCGCGCGATAGTCGCCCGTTCCCGCCGTGACCGTGACCGCCACCGCGCCCGCCGAAGGCTGCGGCGGGACGATGCGCGCCGGCTTGCGCGGCGCGTGCGCGCCATCGGGACCGAGCGTCGCCGCCACCGGAAGATCGCCGCGTTCCGGCAGCGAGACGAGATCGCTCGCTTCCACCTCCAGCGCGGCGGCGATGCGGTTGAGCCACGCGACCGACACGGTGCGCGTGCCCATCTCCAGCCGCCCGATCGTCTGCGCGGTGGTCGGCGGCGAGCAGCGGCGCGCGACTTCCTCCAGCGTCAGCCCCCTGGCACGGCGCACTTCGCGAATGGCGGTGATCATGGCAATGTTCCTAACCAAATCGGTTTTGCATCTGTCCTACAATAATGCCGATGTGGCAAGCGATGATTCGCGGAGAATGGAGGAACCGGATGCGCGAATTGGTGGAACGGGCGATCGACGCGCAGGGGATCGTGCGCGGGCCGGCGCGGCGCGGCGGGCGCAGCGTGACGGTGAACCTCGCCGAATCGCCGCTGTCATGGCTCGCCGCGCGCGGGCTGGTCGATGCGCGGCAGTGCGAGGCGGGGGAGCGGCTGCGCGGCGATTACGAGCGCGCGGCGATCGCCCCGGCGACGACGATGCGCTGGGACGTGCAGCGGGTCGACGGCGGCGGAGGCGACGGCCTCGATCCGGCGATGGCCGGGATAGCGGCCAAGCGGCGCTTCGACGCGGCGATGGCCGGCGTCGGGCGCGGGCTTTCCGACATATTGTGGCGCGTCGTCTGCGCCGGCGAGCGGCTGCCGGAGGCGGAGCGCGCACTCGGCTGGCCGACCCGCTCCGGCCGGCTGGTGCTGACACTGGCGCTGGATCGGCTCGCGGATCACTATCGATTGCGCTAGAGGAACGCGATGCGGTTCGAGATCGTCAAATGCCACGGGTCGGGAAACGATTTCCCGCTGATCGACGCGCGCGGGATCGCGCTGGACGATGCGCAATGGCCGGTGATCGCGCGCGCGCTGGCCGACCGGCGCGGCGCGGTGGGCGGCGATGGCTTGCTGGTCCTGCAGGAGAATCACGGCCTCCTGCGGTTCCGCATGTGGAACAGCGACGGGTCCGAGGCTGAGACGTGCCTCAATGGGGTGCGCTGCGTCGCGCGGCTGGCGTTCGAGCGGATGGGGATCGACCGCGCGACGCTGCATCTGATGCGCTCCACCGTAGAGGTGGCGCGCGAGCCGGATCTTGCGCCCGGCGTCTATACCGTGGGCGAGGTCGCCGGGCCGGCGGGGCTGGACGTCGGCGAATGGCCGCTCCACGGCGCGGGGCATGAGATCGTCGCACGGCCGATCGCGCGGCTCGATCCGGTGCTGGCCTTCACCGCCGTTGCCATGCCCAACCCGCATCTCGTGGCGTTCGTCGATGCGATCGACGAGGCGGCGCTGGTCCGCATCGGCACGATCTGCGAAGCGGCGCCGGAATGGCTGCCGAACCGCGCCAACGTGTCGTTCGTGCGGGTGCTCGGGCCGGAGGCGATCTTCGTGCGCACCTTCGAGCGCGGCGTCGGGCTGACCGACAGTTGCGGCAGCGCGATGGCCGCCTCCGCCTTCGCCGCCGCGCTGACCGGCCGCACCGAGTTCGCGCGCGAGGTGACGGTGCGCAACAAGGGCGGCCTCGTCATGGCGCGCGCCGAGGGCGACGGCATGGTGGCGCTGCGCGGCAATGCGACGTGGGAGTGGGCGGGCGCGGTGAGCGTCGATCTCTCCACCGGCATTGCCGGCGATCTGACCGTCGCGCGCCATTTCAACGACGAGATCGCGGCCTGGGCGGCGGTGGCGGAGGCGAGCGCGGCGGCGTAAGCCGATAGGCTCATTCCTCGCCGAACAGCGCGCGTTGTGCCTTGTCCAGTTCCTCGGCGTAGCGGCGGCGGACATAGGTTTCGGTGACGATGCCGAGCACATGGCCGTCCGCGTCGAGCACCGCCAGTTCGTCGGTGGCGGCGGTGTCGAATGCCTTCATCACCACGCCGAGATCCATGTCGGGCGACAGCGCCGCGTCCGTGGCATGGGCGAGCGTGGCGGCGGGGGCCTCGCGGTCGACGCCCTCGGCGAAGGCGGCGGCGATGGTGACGACGCCGGCATAGCGCTCGTCCTCGTCGACCAGCACGACCCGGCTGGTCGCGCCGAGCGGGAAGCGGCGGCGGAGTTCCGCGATGGTGATCGCGGCGGGGGCGGTGGCGGCGCCACGCCGCATCATCCGCCCGGCGGTGAGCGCCTTCATCCACCCCACGTCGCGCGCGCTCTTGATCGTCTCGCCGCGCAGGTGGAAGCGCCAGGTCGAGAAGGAGTACCCGAACAGCTCGCGGACGATCGTCGAGGAGACGAGCGAGGCGGCGAGAACCGCGCCGGTGAGGCTGAAGTTGCCGGTTGCTTCAAGTACGAGCATGGTCATTGTGAACGGGCCGCCCACCACCGCCACCGCCAGCGCCGCCATCCCGACCAGCGCGGCGTTGGCCGGATCGAGGATCGGGAAGCCGACCACCAGCGCGAGGAAATCCGCGTAGAGATGGCCGATCAGCGTACCCAGGAATAGGGAAGCGAAGAACAAGCCGCCCCGGAAACCGAAGCCCAGCGACACGATCGACGCGCAGCTCTTCGCCAGCAGCACCCCGGCGATGAAGGCGACGGGCAGCGCCGACATCATGTCGATATGCAGCGCGCTGTGCCCGGCGGACAGCGCCTGTGGCGACCAGGCCGCGATCGGCATCAGCAGCAGCCCGCCGATCGCCGGCCGCGCCCACCCCGGCAACGACGCCCGCGCGCGCACCTCCACCAGCGTCACCGCGCGCATGATGAGGATGCCGTAGAGCGCGCAGATCGCGGCGAGTCCGGCGTACACCAGATAGCCGAAGGTGTGGATCGCCGGACCCGGCTGGACATGCACGATATAGGGCACCACGCCGAGCCGCTGCGACACCTGCGCCCCGGCCAGCGCGGCGGCGGCGACCGGGGCGATCGCGGCGGGGGTATAGGCGCCGATCACGATCTCGAACGCATAGAAGGCCCCGGCGATCGGCGCGCCGAACGCCGCCGCGATCGCCGCCCCCGCCCCCGCGCCGACCAGCACGCGCATGTCCGCCCGCCTGAGGCTGAGCCAGCGCCCGGCGAGCGAGCCGAACAGCCCGCCGACCTGCGCATAGGCCGCCTCCAGCCCGACCGACGCGCCGACGCCGTTCGACAGCATCGTCTGCCCGGCGATCACGCTGCTGTCCGCCTTGGACATGCGGCCGCCGTGGAGCGCGTTCGCCTCCACCGCGTCGACCAGCGGCCGCTTGCGCGCGCGCACCGCCCAGGTGAACAGCGCCAGCGCCGCCCCGCCCGCCGGCAGCACGAGCAGCCGCCACGGATCGAGCGATTCCGCCCCGCTCAGTCGGACATCGGCGGGCAGGCCGTAGAGGATATGCTGAAGCCCGCGCGCGATCCCGCCGATCAGCACCGTCGCCAGCCCCGCCGCCATGCCGGCGACGATGGCGAGCGCGATGAACGAGAATTCGCTGCCGCGCACCTTCTGCCGCAGCCAGCGCAGCCACGCCGGCACGCGGCGCAGCAGGCGCGGATTGGGATGAGGCAGATGGAGGTGCGGGACGGGACGCATCAGCCGGATGGCATGGAGCGGGCGGGCGGAGATGTCACGCGCGATGTGGGGGGGAGGTGGGCCGTGACCGAGAACGATCGTGAGGGTTTTACGCGGCGTTCTTATGGTCGCATCGCTTACGGAACGGCTTGAGATGGTAGTTAGCTGCAGTGGGCAAGTTTCCACACGAACGTAACGGCGCCAGCTAAAGCCGCCACGAACCACAGGCAGCCCCACCATGGGACCGGTTGCGAAAATCGATCCCCGAGTGGATCACGCTCCTCCCAATACGCCTCAGCAGTCGCCACCAGCTCTTTAAGGCTGGCATCATCGGAAGCAGGCTCACCGACAGCTTCCAGGAATCTTTTGAGAAGTTCCCGTAATCCACTGACATCCACAGCATGGGCTATCGGCGTGATGATCACCCGTCTCCCATCCGCCTCGATTGCGAATTTCTCTCCGGAGGAGCCAAAAGCGCGTGCATAAACGCCGTGGCGAACATCCTCCGCATCGAGACATCTTTCGGCCATTTTGATCGACGGAAACATTAGCAACGCTTCATCTGTTTCGACGAAAATGGGCATCATCGTCGCAACGTGCCATCGTTGGCGAGTGTGCGCTAGTGGCGTGAGTTGCCACCCCCGCCACCCCGCGAAATTCGTGGCATCGCACTGGGATGTCATCGCCAGGAAATCGCCCCTCGAGGGTGATGCCAGCCTCGCTGGTAAGACGGGAGTAGCTCACGAGATTGAGAACCAAATAGGCACAAAACGCTTGACAGCGCGGCGCTGTTTGGGTACATAACGGGAACGCTGACGAATTGCGACTCCGGGCCGGCGGGCGGCTTTCCGGTGGCGCGCGTCGGCGGGGAGACGGGCCGGTGCGCGCGGACGGGAGTCACGCTGCGCCCGGCCCGTCTCCGTTTGCGGGTTCGGGCGGGAGAAGCGGAGATGGGCACGGACGGAGACAGCGCACCGGCGCAGGCCGGCGCGAAGGGGAACGGCGGCTTTCCGCGCTGGTCCGAGGCGGGGCGCGAGGCGTTTCTCGATTGCCTCGCCGCGACGTGCAACGTGGCGGCATCGGCGGTCGCGGGCGGGGTGAGCGAACGGACCGTCCACAAATGGCGGCGCAAGGACGTGGCCTTCGCGCAGGCGTGGGGCGAGGCGCTGGCGCTCGGCTATGAGATGCTGGAGACGCGGCTGGTCGGCCATGCGCTCGGCGGGGAACAGAGCGGCACGATCGCCGGCGGCGAGGCGATGCCGCCGGTGTCGGTCGAAATGGCGTTCAAGCTGCTCAGCCGCCACCGCGACGCACCGGGCAAGCCGCGCCGCGCCACCGGCTTTCCGCGCCGCTATGCCGACAAGGACGACAGCGACCGCGTGATCCTCGCCCGGCTCGCGCAGATCGAGGCGCGGCGCGCGAAGATGACGGCGACGGGCGGCGCGAAGTGAGCGGCGGCGGAAAGGTCGACCCCACGCATGAGATCATCGACCGGCTGCTCGCGCTGCCGCCGCGCGAGCGGCGATCGGCGCTGCTGGCGATGACGCCGGCGCAGCGGCGCGAGTTCCGCGATCGCTGGGCGGCGTGGGCGCATGACGGGCAATATGCGCCGCCGGGCGACTGGCGCGTGTGGCTGATCCGCGCCGGGCGCGGCTTCGGCAAGACGCGCGCCGGGGCGGAATGGGTGGGCGCGCTGGCGCGGGCGACGCCGGAGGCGCGGATCGCGCTGGTCGGCGCGACGCCCGACGACGTGCGCAAGGTGATGGTCGAGGGGCCGAGCGGCCTCATCGCGCTGGCGCATGAGGGCGAGCCGCTGGAATGGCAGGTGACGGCAGGCGTGCTGCGCTGGCCAAACGGGGCGAGCGCGACCGTCTATGCCGCGACGGTGCCGGAGAAACTGCGCGGGCCGGAGCATCATCTCGCGTGGTGCGACGAGCTGGGCAAATGGGGGCGCGGCGGCGAGGCGACGTGGGACAACCTCATGCTGACGATGCGGCTGGGCGAGCGGCCGCGCGTGCTGGTGACGACCACGCCGCGCCCGACGCGGCTGATGCGGCGCGTGATGGCGCTGCCCGGCGTGGTCGAGACGCGCGGGGCGACGGCGGACAATCCGCACCTGCCCGAAAGCTTCGTGGCGGCGATGGCGGAGAGCTATGGCGGGACGATGCTCGGGCGGCAGGAGCTGGAGGGCGAGCTGATCGACGAGGTGGCGGGCGCCTTGTGGACGCGTGGGCTGATCGAGGCGCGGCGCGTGGCGCTGGTGCCAGACGCGGTGCGCGTCGTGGTGGGGGTCGATCCGCCGGCGGGCACGGAGGGCGACGCCTGCGGCATCGTCGCGGTGGCGCTGGGCGCGGACGGGCGCGGCTATGTGCTGGAGGACGCCAGCGTTTCGGGCGCGACGCCGGAACGCTGGGCGCGGGCGGTCGCCGCCTGCGCCGGGCGGCGCGGGGCGGATCGCGTAGTGGCCGAGAAGAACCAGGGCGGCGAGATGGTGCGCTCCACCCTGCTCGCCGCCGATGCGGTGCTGCCGGTGCGGCTGGTCCACGCCAGCCGGGGCAAGGCCGCGCGGGCCGAGCCGGTCGCCGCGCTCTACGAGGCGGGGAAGGTATGGCACGCGGGGGCGTTCCCGGCGCTGGAGGACGAATTGTGCGGGCTGTCGGCCGGGGGCGGTTACGAGGGGCCGGGGCGCTCGCCGGATCGCGCGGATGCGCTGGTGTGGGCGCTGACCGAGCTGATGCTCGGGCGGCGCGACGCGGCAGCGGTGCGCGAGCTTTGACGCATTGACGCCACCCGGCCTTCGCCGGGCGGAACGGATTGGCGGGAGATTGAGATGAAATTGTTCGGCTGGAAGGGCACCCATCAAAGTAATACTTTGATGGGACCCAACGCCGGGCGCGAAGGGTCGCGTCCGGCCCTGTCGCGCGCGGGCACGTATTTCGACGAGGCGGGGCGCTGGCCGCAGGGCTACGAGGCGCAGGTGCGCGCGGGCTATTGCTCCAACGCGATCGCGCAGCGCGCCGTGAAGCTGGTGGCGGAGAGCGTCGGCGGAGCGCCGCTCGACGGTTCGCCGGAGCTGGCGGCGCTCGTCACCGCGCGGGTGGCGGGGGAGCGGCTCGCCGGAGTGATCGCGGCGCAACTGCTGCTCCACGGCAATGCCTTCGTGCAGGTGCTGCGCGACGCGGACGGCGGGGTGGCGGAGCTTTATCCGCTGCGCCCCGAACGGATTGCCGTGGAGCTGGACGCTGGCGGATGGCCAGCGGGCTACGCCTATCGCGTCGGCGGGCGGGTGACGCGGCTGACCGACGAGGAGGTGATCCATGTCCGCGGCTTCAATCCGGTGGACGACCATTACGGGCTTGGCTGCCTCGGCGCTGCTTCGGGAGCGATCGCGATCCACAATGCGGCGGCGGCGTGGAACAAGGCGCTGCTCGACAATGCGGCGCGGCCGTCGGGCGCGCTGGTCTATGACCCCGGCGACGGATCGGCGATGTCGGCGGAGCAGTTCCGCCGGCTGAAGGAGGAGATGGAGGCGGGCTTCGCCGGCGCGGGCAATGCCGGGCGACCGATGCTGCTGGAGGGCGGGCTGAAGTGGCAGGCGCTGAGCCTGTCGCCCGCCGACATGGATTTCGTCGGGCTGAAGGCGGCGGCGGCGCGCGAGATCGCGATGGCCTTCGGCGTGCCGCCGATGTTGCTCGGGCTGCCGGGCGACGCGACCTACGCCAATTACAAGGAGGCCAACCGCGCCTTGTGGCGGCTCGCCGTGCTGCCGATGGCGGACGCGGTGCTGGGCGCGCTGGTCGCCGGGCTGGCGCGATGGTTCCCGGAGGGGCGGCTGGAGATCGACCTCGATCGCGTGCCGGCGCTGGTCGAGGATCGCGAGCGGCTGTGGCGGATGGTCTCGGCGGCGGACTTCATCACCGACGAGGAGAAGCGCCAGATGGTCGGGTGGTCGCAATGAGCGCGGGCATCCTGGCGCAACTGATCGCGCAGGGGTCGGCGGGCGGCGCGGACCTCGCGACGCTGCGCGCGATCGCGGAGGAGGCGGGGGAACTGGGCGCGACGCGGGCGCTGACCCGGCTCGGCCTCGCCGACGACGAGGCGACGCGCGACGTGGCGGAACTGCGCGCGCTGCTGACGGCGTGGCGCGACGCCAAGCGCAGCGCGTGGAAGGCGCTGGCGGGATGGATCGCGGCGGCGCTGCTGGCGGCGCTCGCGGTGAAGCTGGGGTTCGGCCAGTGGGTACGGTGACGCGCATCCGGGGCCATGCCGCCGTCTATGACCGGGTGGACCGCGCGGGCGACGTGATCCGGCGCGGCGCGTTCGGCGCGCCCGGCGCGGTGCCGCTGCTGATGCAGCATCGCGGGGAGCCGGTCGGCACGATCGAGGCGATCGGCGAGGACGCGCGCGGGCTGTGGATCGCGGCGCGGGTGGACGACGCGGAGGCGGCGCGGCTGGTGCGCTGCGGCGCGCTGCCCGGCCTGTCGGTGGGATATCGCCCGGTGGGCACGCGGCAGGGGGCGTGGCGCGAGATCCTCGCCGCCGAGCTGGTCGAGGTGAGCCTCGTCGCCCAGCCGGCGCAGGCGCTCGCGCGGGTGGAGACGATTTCGGACGATTGAGATCGGGGACGGTCCCCGATCCGTTCACCGGGCGCGTTCGCGCGGCCGGAATGTGGAGGTGTGCATGGGTGAGATGGTGATGGCGCGGCCGGTGCTGGAAGGTGCGGCGGCGAAGGTGGGGAGCCGCGCGTTCGCCGGCTATGTCCGCAGCGGCGCGACGCTGGAGATGAAGGCGTTCAGCGGCGTTTCGGGCGACAGCGGCGGCTATGCCGTGCCGAAGGAGATCGACGCGGTGATCGACGCGACGCTGAAGTCGATCTCGCCGATCCGCGCGGTGGCGAATGTGGTCGCGGTCGGGTCGGCGGGCTATCGCAAGCTGGTCACGACCGGCGGCACGCCCTCCGGCTGGGCGGCGGAGAATGGCGCGCGGAGCGAGACGGCGACGCCGGCCTTCGTGGAGATCGCGCCGCCGATGGGCGAGCTTTACGCCAATCCTTCCGCCACGCAGGCGATGCTGGACGACGCGCTGTTCGATGTCGAGGAATGGCTGGCCGGGGAGATTGCGGCGGAGTTCGCCAAGGCGGAAGGCGCGGCCTTCGTCAACGGCAACGGGACCAACCGGCCGAAGGGATTCCTCCAGTCCCCCACTGCCGCGACGGCGGATGCGGCGCGCCCGTTCGGCACGCTGCAATATGTGCCGGCCGGCGCGGCGGGCGATTTCTCCGCCAATCCGCAGGAGCGGCTGATCGACCTGGTGCAGAGCCTGCGCGCGCCGTACCGGCAGGGCGCGTCGTTCGTGATGAATGCCGCCACGCTGGCGCGCATCCGCAAGTTCAAGACCAGCGACGGCGCGTTCATCTGGCAGCCGGGGCTGGCGGAGGGCCAGCCGGCGACCTTGCTCGGCTATCCGGTGATCGAGGCGGAGGACATGCCGGACATCGCCGCCAACTCGCTGTCGATCGCGTTCGGCAATTTCCGCGCCGGCTATGTCATCGCCGAGCGCAGCGAGACCGCGATCCTGCGCGATCCATACAGCAACAAGCCGTTCGTCAGCTTCTATGCGACGAAGCGCGTCGGCGGCTGCGTCTCGAACAGCGAGGCGATCAAGCTGATGAAGTTCGCCGCGAACTGATTGCCTGACCGGCCCGCGTCGCGTCCGCGCGCGGGCCGCTTTCCGGAATAGAAGGAGCAAGGCGAAATGGCCGATCAATTCGCGAACAGCGCCGATGCGGTATCGGCGCCGGCGACGCGCGCGGCGGCGGTGTCGCCGCACGACGTGAACGCGCTCGCCGATATCCCCAAGGCGCTCTACGTCGGCACGGGCGGCACGATCGTGATGCGCGGCGCTTCCGGCGTGGGCGACCAGACATGGAAGAACGTGCCCAACGGCGCGATCCTGCCGTTCCGCGCCGCCTATGTGCGCGCGACCGGCACCACGGCGAGCGACATTCTCGCGCTCTATTGAGAATCAGTCTGGAAAATGCGCGGACGGCGCATTTTCCGGCGGCACCGGCCCGCTCCCCCACCCGGCCTCCCATCAAGGATACTTTCGTGGGAGGCCGGGTGGGGGAGCGGGCCGGTGCCGCCTGCGCATCGAAGATGTGCCGCCAAAATGCCGGAGACACATATGACGACGAAAAGAACGACCGGCGCGGCGCGCCGGCGCGGCCGATGAGCGCCGCCCCGATTCCCGCCGCCGCGGTTCAGGCGGCGGTGGCGGCGGCGCGGGATTTCCTGCGCGCTTCCGGCGAGGGGGAGCAGGCGCTGCTGGAGCAACTCGCCGCGAGCGCGCTGCTGCTCGGCGAGGCGTTCACCGGCACCTTGCTGATCCGCCGCACGGTGGAAGACGTGGC
Organism: Sphingomonas sp. 67-36; assembly: GCA_001897375.1. Classification (GTDB taxonomy): domain Bacteria; phylum Pseudomonadota; class Alphaproteobacteria; order Sphingomonadales; family Sphingomonadaceae; genus Sphingomonas. Next base: position 245,000 of record MKSU01000002.1, read on the forward strand.
GCCGGTATCGGCCGAATGGCGGATGCTGGCGGAAGCGCCGGTGAGCGCGATCGCCGGGATCACCGGCCTGCCGGCGGAGGGCGCGCCCTTCGTGCTGCCGGCCGATGGCTATGCGATCGATATCGACAGCGGCGGGCGCGGCTGGGTGCGGGTGACGCAGCCGGGCGGCGCGGGGCGGGTGGCGGTGAGCTACACCGCCGGGCTGGCGGCGGACTGGGCGGGCCTGCCCGCGCCGCTGGCGCAGGGCGTGGTCGCGCTGATCGCACATCTGTTCGAGGATCGCGGGCGGACGGGCCAGCCGCCGGCGGCGGTGGCGGCGCTGTGGCGGCCGTATCGCCGGCTGCGCCTGTCGGCGGAGCGGCGGGCATGACGCGCGGGGAGGAGATCGCCGCGCGGATCGGGGCGGCGCGCGCCTCGGCGGTCGCGGGGCGGCTGGCGGAGGCGGTGCGCGCGGCGTTGCCCGATGCGCGGGTGTCGCGCGACGGCGACGCGGTGACGATCACCGCGCGCGGCGCGTTCTCGCGGCTGCGCTGGCCGGGAGGGCTGGTGCGATGAGCGGGCATGAAGCGGTGCAGGCGGCCGCGGTCGCGGCGTTGTGCGCTGCGCTGGGCGAGGCGGCGGTGTTCGATGCGCCGCCGGTGCGCTCGGCGCTGCCGCATGTCGTGGTCGAGCCGCCGCTGCTGGTCGACTGGAGCGCGAAGGACTGGCGCGGGCGCGAGGGGCGGCTGACCGTCTCCGCGACCGATCGCGGCGAGCGGCCGGCGCGGCTGCGCGACATGGCGGGCGCGATCGAGGATGCGGTGGAGGGGATGCCGGCCGACCTGGGCGAGGGCTGGCGGCTCGTCTCGGCGCGGCTGACGCGCAGCCGCATCGCGCGGGCGGGCAACGATCGCTGGGTGGCGACGAGCGAGTTCGTCGTGCGGATCTATCGGGAGAATTGACGATGGCGGTGGAGAAAGGAAGTGCGTTCCTGCTCAAGGTGGGCGACGGCGGCAGCCCCGTGGCGTGGCAGACGGTCGCGGGGATGCGCACGACGCAGATGAGCGTCAGCGGCGAGGCGGTGGCGATCACCAGCAAGGATTCCGGCGGGTGGCGCGAATTGCTGTCCGGCGCTGGGGTGAGGAGCGTCAGCGTCTCGGCGGCCGGCGTGTTCACCGGATCGGCGGCGGAGGCGCGGGTGAAGGCCAATGCGCTGGCCGGCGTGATCGACGACTATCGGCTGACCTTCGAGGGCGGCGAGACGATGACCGGGCGGTTCCTCGTCACCAAGCTGGAATATGCCGGGGATTTCAACGGCGAGCGTTCGTACACGCTGGCGTTGGAGAGCTCCGGCGCGGTGGTGGCGGCATGAGCGCGAATCCGGCGCGCGGCGAGGCGGCGATCCGCGTCGCGGGAGAGGCGCTGGTGCTTCGGCCGACATTCGCGGCGCTGGTGGCGGCGGAGCAGGAGCTGGGGCCGCTGTTCGCGTTGGTCGAGCGGGCGGCGTCGGGCGGGCTGGCGCTGGGCGAGATGGTGGCGCTGTTCTGGCACTGCCTGCGCGACCGGCCGGAAGGGCTGACCCGCGACGCGCTGGGCGAGGCGGTCGCGGCCGGCGGCCTGGCTGCCGCGACGCCCGCGCTGAAGGTGCTGCTCGGGCAGATTCTCGGCGGGCGATGAATTTCGCGGAGAGCGCCGCCCGGCTTGCCGGGCTGGCGGGGGTGGCGTTCGGCTGGTCGCCGGACGCCTTCTGGCGCGCGACCCCGGCGGAACTGGGTGCGCTGGTGCGCGCGGCGGCGGGTGAGGGCGCGGATGGCGCGCCGCCCGATGCGGCGGCGATCGCGCGATTGAGGGAGATGTTCCCCGATGGATGAGGAAATCGAACGGCTGGTGGTCAGCGTCCGCGCCGACACCACCGGCTTTGCGCGCGACGTGGGCGCGATGCGCGGCGAGCTGGAAGGCCCGCTGGCGAACGGGGCGGACCGCGCGGGGCGAGCGATCGAGAACACGTTGCTGCGCGCGGTGCGCGCCGGCAAGCTGGGCTTCGAGGATCTGAAGAAGGTCGCGCTCTCGGTGATGGCGGAGATCGCGGCCTCGGCGCTGCGGGCGGGGATCGAGCGGATCACCGGCGGCGGGCTGGACCTCGCCGGCGGGATCGCGGGCATCCTCGGTTTGCCGGGGCGGGCGACCGGCGGGCCGGTGTCGCCGTCGCGCGCCTATTGGGTCGGCGAGCGCGGGCCGGAACTGTTCGTGCCGACCGCGAGCGGCTCGATCGCGTCGGTGGCGGCGGGCGGCGGGCGCGACGTGCGGGTGGCGATCACGATCAACGCCGCCGGCGATGCCGCGCCGGGCGCGCTCGCGAAGTCGGGCCGGCAGGTGGCGCGCGCGGTGCGTGCCGCCCTTGAGGGGGCGAGCGACTGATGGGGCATTGGCTGTGCGCCGAGCGGCGGCATCAGGCAGCGGGGACGATCTCGCGCTTCGACCCGCGTTTCTGGACGGTGAACTTTCCGCGCCCGATGATGGCGGCGGTGACGACCACCGCGCCGGATGCGCTGCGGGTGGATTGCGCTTTCTATCGCCAGGACGATCTCGCCGGGCTGATCTGGGAGGCGGAGGATCGCCACGATCACCCGCTGCTGAAATATGAGACGGCGCGCGATTTCCGCGACTGCCGGCTGTCGTTCCGCTGGCGATCGGGCGGGGTGCGTGCGCTGGATGCGGTCAACGGCCCGGTGCTGACGATCGAGGGGCGCGACGCCGCCGGCAATGCGCGCTCGTGGTATGTGCGGTTGTGGAATTACGCGACCGGCTCGCCCGAGGATGCGCTGGTCTCGATCGACTTCGCCAGCGTCAGCGGCGGCTGGTCGCTGCCGGGGGAGGCGGACCCGGTGTGGGCGGGGGACATCGACCGGCTGTTCGTCTCGCTGGTGCCGCCGGGTTACAGCGCGACCGACGCGCCGCTCGCCGCGCCCGGCGAGGGCTGGGCGGAGCTGAGCGCGATCCGCTGCGACGGGCCGGGCGCGGTGATCGCGATCGGCGAGGCGATCGTGCCGGAACATGGCGTCGGCATCGCGGGCGGTTATGACGACAGCTATAACCTGACGCCCGCGCGGCTGCTGCGCAACGCGCTGCATCTCGGCTATCGCGGGCGGATCGTCCATTATGTCGGGATGAGCCATTATTTCCGGCTCGATGGCGGGAAGGTGAGCCTTGGCGGCGGGGCGCTCAATGCTCCTTGTGTGGCGTGGCATCGCGATTTCGCGGGGCGGGCGCGGGAGCTTGGCTACGATATAATCTGGTCACTGAGCTACGAACTGCTCGACGCGCATTGCCCGGAGGAGTGGAAGCAGCGCGCGGCGGACGGCGCGCCGGCGCTGACCGGCTGGTCACCGCCCTCCACCCTGCTCTCGCCGACGCATGAAGGGGCGATGGCGTATCTTCAGGCCGTGGCGAAGGCGTTCGTGGCGATCGGGGTCGCGGCGGGGTTGCCGGCGAGGTTCCAGGTCGGCGAGCCGTGGTGGTGGATCATGCCGGACGGGCGGCCGTGCCTCTATGACGCGAGCGCCGTCGCGGCCTTCGCGCCCGCGCCGATCGCCTCGATCAAGGGCGGCAAGAGCGCGCTGGAGATCGCGACGCTCGATGCGGCGGGGGCGGCGCTGGCGGCCTCGACGGCGGCGCTGTGTGCGGCGGTGCGCGAGGTGGCGGCGTGCGAGACGTATCTGCTCGCCTATCTGCCGACGGTGCTCGATGCGGGAGCGCCGGAGGCGAAGCGCACGAACCTGCCGGTCGGCTGGGCCTTTCCCGCGTTCGATGTGCTCCAGCTCGAGGATTATGACTGGGTGACGGCGGGCGACACCGCTTCCTCGCGCGATGGGGCGCGGGCGGCGGGGGAGCGGCTCGGCTATCCGGTCGGGCGGCAGGAATATCTCGCCGGCTTCGTGCTGAACGGGGAGGATTCCGCGCAATGGCGGCTGATCGACGCGGCGGCGGATACCGCGCGGCGGCGGGGCGTGCGCCGCGCTTACTTCTGGGCCTTGCCGCAGGTGATGCGCGACGGGCTGGTGCACTGGGATGAGGAGGAAGACGTGACCGCGTTCGACGACGTGCTGTTCCCGCTCGCGCTGGGCCGCGAGGCGGAGGTGGCGCCCGAATTCTCCACCACGATCGTCACCAGCGCGGGCGGGCGCGAGACGCGCAACGTCGCATGGGAGGAGGCGCGCACCCGCTATGATGTCGGGCCGGGGGTGAGAAGCGAGGCGGATATCCGCGTTCTGCTCGATTTCTTCCGGGCGCGTAGCGGGCCGGCGCGAGGCTTCCGCCTGCGCGATCCGTTCGATGCGGAGGCGAGCGACGAGGCGATCGGGACGGGCGACGGCGTCGCCCGCCGCTTCGCGCTGGCGAAACATTATGGCGCGGCGACGCGGCGGATCACGCGGCCGGTGGCGGGGAGCGTTTCGGTGAAGCTGGACGGCGTGGCGACCGCCGCCTTCTCGCTGGAGGAGGGCGGGATGGTGGTGCTGGATAGCGCGCCGGAAGCGGGAGCGGCCGTCACCGCGTCGTTCGCGTTCGACGTGCCGGTGCGCTTTGGCGAGGACCGGCTGACCGTGACCCGCGCGACCTTCCTCGCCGGGGCCGCGCCATCCGTCCCGCTGGTCGAGATCAGGGAGGCGTGAGATGGACCGGGTGACGCATCTCGCGCTCTGCTGGCGCGTCGAGCGGCGCGACGGCGTGGCGATCGGGCTGACCGATCATGACCGTGATCTGGAACTGGGCGGCATGGTCTATCGCGCCGCGCCGGGGATGACGCCCTCCGCGATCGTGCGGAGCGAGGGGCTGGATCCCTCGACGATGGACGCGAAGGGCGCGCTGTCCAGCGCGGCGATCACCGAACGCGACCTGATCGCCGGCCGGTGGGACGGCGCGCGCGTCGCGATCTTCGCGACCGACCGGGCCGGGGGCGGCGAACCGATGGCGCTGGGCGAGGGGACGATCGGTGCGGTGGACCTCGCCGACAACGGCTTCACCGCCGAGCTGCGCGGCGCGGCGGCGGCGCTCGACCGGCCGGCGACGGAGGCGACATCGCCCGATTGCCGCGCCGAGCTGGGCGACCGGCGCTGCCGCGTGGCGATGGCGGGGCGGCGCCGGTTCGCGCGGGTCGTGGCGGCGGACGAGGAGGTGCTGACGCTCGATCGCGCGGAGCCTTCGTCCGATGGCTATGGCGGCGGGCTGCTGCGCTGGTTCGGCGGCGCGAACGGCGGGTTCGAGAGCGCGGTGACCGCCTCGTCGGGAACCACGGTGACGGTGCGCAGCCTGCCGCCGTTCGCGGTCGAGCCGGGCGCGTTGGTCGAGGTGATCGAAGGATGCGACAAGACCATCGCCACCTGCGCGGGCCGGTTCGGCAACGCGGCGAACTTCCGCGGCGAGCCGTATCTGCCGGGGATCGACCTGCTGACGCGCTATCCCGGCGGATGACGCGTGCGGAACGCGTCGTCGCGGCGGCGCGGGCGACGATCGGCGCGCGCTTCCGCCCACATGGCCGCGATCCGGCGCTGGGCATGGATTGCGTCGGCGTCGCGGCCTTCGCGCTGAAGGCGGGCGGTTATCGCGGACAGGTGCCGGCGGGGTACGTGCTGGCGGCGGGCGAGGCGGCGATCGCACCGGCGATGCTGCGCGGCCTCGTTCGGTGCGCCGGGGATGCGCCGGGCGATCTGCTGCTGTGCCGCGCGGGCAGCGGCCTGCATCTCGCGATCGTGACCGATGGCGGCTTCGTTCACGCCGATGCGGGACTGCGCCGGGTGGTCGAGCGGCCGGGCGTGCCGCCCTGGCCGGTGATCGCGGCGTGGCATATTCAAGGGGAAGACGATGGCGACTTTGGTGCTGACGGCGGTGGGCACGGCGATCGGCGGCCCGATCGGCGGGGCGATCGGGGCGATGATCGGGCAGACGGTCGATCAGAATGTGCTGTTCAAGCCGAAGGGGCGCGATGGCCCGCGCCTCACCGAGCTTTCGGTGCAGACGTCGAGCTACGGCACGCAGATCCCGAAACTGTTCGGCACGATGCGCGTCGCGGGATCGGTGATCTGGGCGACCGACCTGATCGAGCATCGCGCGCGTAGCGGCGGGGGCAAGGGGCGGCCGAGCGTCACCACCTACAGCTATACAGCGTCGTTCGCGGTGGCGCTGTCGGCGCGGCCGATCCTCGGCGTCGGGCGCATCTGGGCGGACGGCAAGCTGCTGCGCGGCGCGGCTGGCGACTGGAAGAGCGCGACGACCTTCCGGCTGCACAAGGGCGGCGAGGATCAGCCGCCCGATCCGCTGATCGCCAGCGCCGAGGGACTGGCCGCGACCCCGGCGCATCGCGGCATCGCTTATGCCGTGTTCGAGGATCTGGCGCTGGAAGATTTCGGCAACCGCATCCCCTCGCTTACTTTCGAGGTGACCGCCGATGCAGGGCCGGTCGCGACCGGCGCAGTGGCGGCCGTGGTCAGTGGCGGCATCGTGCGCGATGCGGGCGCGGCGGCGGCGCTCGACGGCTTCTCGGCCTATGGCGATACGACGCGGGCGGTGATCGAGACGCTGGGGCGGATCGGCGGCTGTCGCTTCGCGCCGGTCGGCGATGCGGTCGAGATGCGTGGCGCGGGGACGGGGCCGGTGCTGACGATCGAGGATGACGGTGTGAAGCGTGACCGCTCGATCCGCCCGATCGAGACGGTGCCGCAGGCCATTTCGGTCGCGCATTACGATCCGGCGCGCGACTATCAGACCGGGGTGCAGCGCGCGGCGCGGCCCGGCGCGGGGGAAAAGCGCGAGACGGTCGATGCGCCCGCCGCGTTGGGCGCGGGCGCGGCCAAGGCGATCGCCACCGCGATGCTCGCCCGTGCGGAGACCGAGCGGGTTGGGCGTCGGGTAAAGGGGGATGTGACCGCGCTGGTGGTCGGGCCGGGCGATCGGGTGGCGATCGCTGGCGAGACTGGGCGATGGCGCGTCGTCACCGCGACGCTGGAAGGGATGGCGACGACGCTGGAACTGGTCGCGGAGCGCGCCGCGATCCTGCCCACGGTGGCCTCGCCGGGCCGGTCGCTCGGTGCGCCCGATGCGGTGGCGGGGACGACGATCCTCCACGCCTTCGAGCTGCCGGCGCTCGACGAGGCGTTGCTCAGTGAGCCGCGCCTGCTGGTCGCGGCGGCGGGGACGGGCGCGGGATGGCGGCGTGCAGCGCTACGCTACAGCCTGGACGACGGGGCAAGCTGGACGGCGATCGGCGGGACGGCGTTACCGGCGACGCTCGGGACACTGGCAGATACTTTGTCGGCTGGGCCGATAACGTTGCTCGATCGGCACAACGAAATCATCGTCGATCTGGCGCATGACGGGATGGTGCTGTCCGACGCCGACGCCGGGGCGGTGGATCGCGGGGCGAACCTGGCGCTGGTCGGCGACGAACTGGTGCAATTCGCGGTGGCGGAGCAACTCGCTCCATGCCGTTGGCGGTTGCGCGACCTGTCGCGCGGCCGGCGCGGGACGGTCGCGGCGGCGCATGATGCCGGCGCGCGCTTCGTGCTGATCGAGCCGGAAACGGTGACGGCGGTATCGCTCGGCGCCTCGCCGGGGCAGGCGGTGCAGGTCGCGGCGGATGCGGTGGGCGATACGGCGGGGGTCGTAGCGATGCTGACAGGAGCGTCGATCCTGCCGCCCGCACCGGTTCGTCTGGAGGCGGTGGCGCAAGGTGACGGCGGCGTGCTGGTACGATGGCGGCGGCGCGGTCGCAGCGGCTGGCGGTGGCGCGATGGCGCCGACACGCCGCTCGGCGAGGAGCGCGAACAATATCGTGTGACAGTGATGCCTGTGGGGCTGTCGGCAAGAATCGCGGTCGTCGACACCGCTGCGTATTCCGTCTCCGCGGCCGAATGCGCTGCCGGCCCGATGACGGTGGAGGTGGCGCAGATCGGCACCAACGGCGCCTCGCCGGCCGCTGCGATCACTTTCTGACCTGGAGGACATAAATGAGCGACGAACGATCGCCGCGCCTTGCGCTGCCGCTGTTGCAGCCGGGGCAGGCGCAGAAGGAAACCGATCACAACGAAGCGCTCACGCTTCTCGATATCGCGGCGCAGGCAGCGGTGCTTGCGGTGGGACTGGATAACCCCCCGGTCGATCCCGCGCCGGGCGAATGCTGGATCGTCGGCACCGCGCCGACAGGGGCATGGAACGGCTATGCCGGCGCGTTGGCGGGCTGGACGGCGGGCGGCTGGCGTTTCGTCGCGCCGACGCCGGGGATGACCGCATGGAGTATCGCGGACGACATGTCGGCGCGCTACGAAGCCGGCACATGGTGGCTCGGCGAGATTCGCGCAGAGCGGGTGCTGATCGACGGCGTCCAGGTGCTGGGGCCTCGGGGAAGCGCCATTCCTGATCCGGGGGGCGGTGTCAGCGTGGACGCCGAGGCACGCGCCGCGATCAGCGCAATGTTGAACGCATTGCGCAGCCATGGACTAATTGAGTGAATGGCTGTTGCCCTTATGCAACAATTCGCTGTTTTTGCGCGCTTGCGCGGAAACCTTCCTTTCGATAGTGAGTTTGCGTTGTCCGTAGTGACACCATGGAAAGGGGATTATGATGCGGAAGCTTGCCGTTGTAGTGGCACTTGCCTCCACCGCACTTGCCTCGCCGGCGCTTGCGCGTGACAAGGCGTGGTATGTGGGCGCCGATTTCGGCGGGATGATTGTCGAGGACATCAATTTCAACATCGCCAGCGCCACTCCTGGCCTGACGGGGACCTCAACCGTCAACCACGATTATGGTTGGGATTCGGATGGCGTGATCGGTTACGACTTCGGCGGCTTCCGCCTCGAAGCCGAAGTCGGTTATCGCACCGCGACCGTCGACAGCTACCAGCCCACCGCGCTGACGCCGATCAATGGCGGTTACGCCGTGGCAGGAACCTACGGCTATGCCGGCGGTCGTTCGTCCGCGCTGAGCTTCATGCTCAACGGCTTGCTGGACTTCGGTCCGGACGATGGCCTTCAGGGTTTCCTCGGCGGCGGTGCCGGTGTGGCGCGCGTCAAGAGCCGGATCGACCTGAACAACTCCGGCTCGACGCTGGACGATTCCGACACGGTCTTCGCGTGGCAGGCGATCGCGGGTGTCCGCGCACCGCTGACCAGCCATGTCGACGTCTCGCTGAAGTATCGCTTCTTCAACGCGGACAAGGTCAAGCTGACCGACATCGCGGGTTCGGCGTATGACGGCCGGTTCCGGTCGCACAGCATCCTGGGCGGTCTGACCTACAACTTCGGTGAGCCGGCTGCTCCGCCGCCTCCTCCGCCGCCTCCGCCCCCGCCTCCTCCGCCGCCCCCGCCTCCGCCGCCTCCGCCGCCGGAAGTGGTGTGCTCGCCGGGTCCGTTCATTGTCTTCTTCGAGTGGGACAAGTCGGACATCACGCCGGAGGCCGCGTCGATCCTCGACAACGCCGTCACCCAGTACCAGAGCTGCGGCAATGCGCAGGTGATGGTCGCGGGCTTCACCGACACCTCGGGTTCGGCGAAGTACAACATGGGCTTGTCGCAGCGTCGCGCGGACTCGGTGAAAGCGTATCTGACGTCGAAGTCGATCCCGGACGGGGTCATTTCGACCCAGGCGTTCGGCAAGACGCACCTGCGCGTGCAGACTGCCGATGGCGTCCGCGAGGTGCAGAACCGTCGCGTGGAGATCACTTACGGTCCGGGTTCCGGCCAGTAAGATCGTTCACAAGACGACAAAGATCGGGAGGTCGGCTCAGCCGGCCTCCCTTTTTTGCGTGTTGAGGAAACGCGTGTGTCTCACACGCCCGGGATGGATCGAGTTGCCCGATCGCATTCGTGCGATTCCCGATCCGTAGCCGTCACTGTCGACTTGCGATGGGCCGCAAGGTTAATTGTGGCGTTTGATGCCGGAGACTTTAGAGCCGCACTCGGCAGCCAGTCTCAGCGAAGGGAGTTTAGATGCGTATCACGATGATCGGCTCGGGCTATGTCGGACTGGTGTCCGGCGCGTGCTTCGCCGATTTCGGTCATAGCGTGACCTGCGTCGACAAGGCGGCGGACAAGATCGAATCGCTACTCGCCGGGCGGATGCCGATCTACGAGCCGGGGCTGGAACAACTCGTCGCCAGCAACGTGGCTGCCGGAAGATTGGCCTTCACCACCGATCTCGCGGCCGGCGTGGCCGGTGCCGATGCCGTGTTCATTGCGGTCGGCACGCCCTCGCGGCGTGGCGACGGCCACGCCGATCTTAGCTATGTCTATGCCGCCGCCGAGGAGATTGCGCGCGCGGCGACCGGCCCGCTGGTGGTGGTCAACAAGTCGACTGTTCCGGTCGGCACCGGCGATCGCGTCGAGCAGATCCTGCGGGATACGCGTCCCGATGGCGATTTCGCGGTCGTCTCCAATCCCGAATTCCTGCGCGAAGGCGCCGCGATCGGCGATTTCAAGCGCCCCGACCGCATCGTGATCGGCACCGACAATGAGCGCGCCAAGGCGGTCATGCGCGAGGTCTATCGTCCACTTTTCCTCGGTGAAAGCCCTATTCTGTTCACCGGCCGGCGCACCGCCGAACTGACCAAATATGCTGCCAACGCCTTCCTCGCGACCAAGATCACCTTTATCAACGAGATGGCCGATCTGTGCGAGGCGGTCGGGGCCAATGTGCAGGATGTCGCGCGCGGGATCGGGCTGGACAATCGCATCGGGCGCAAGTTCCTGCATGCCGGCCCCGGCTATGGCGGCTCGTGCTTCCCGAAGGATACGCTGGCGCTGCTCAAGACGGCGGAGGATTTCGAGAGCCCTGTCCGCATCGTCGAGGCGGTCGTCCAGGTGAACGATGCGCGCAAGCGGGCGATGGGCCGCAAGGTGCTGACCGCGCTGGATGGCGAGCCACGCGGCAAGACGGTCGCGGTGCTCGGCCTGACTTTCAAACCCAATACGGACGACATGCGCGACGCGCCTTCGATCGCGATCGTCCAGAGCCTGATCGACGCCGGGGTGAACGTCCGCGCCTATGATCCGGAGGGCGCTGAAACAGCGAAGGCGGTGATGCCGGACATCACTTATTGCCGCGACGCCTATGACGCGGCGCAGGGCGCGGATGCGGTGGCAATCGTCACCGAATGGGACGTGTTCCGCGCGCTCGATCTCAAGCGCCTCGCCGGCGTGATGGCTACGCCGGTGCTGGTCGACCTGCGCAACATCTACGATCGCGGCGAGGCCGAGCGAGCGGGGTTCGCTTATACGGCGGTGGGACGGTGAACGGGCCGCCGCCGATTGCGGGATTGCTGGAGACGGCGCTGTACGTCTCCGACATGACCCGCTCGGCGGCGTTCTTCCGCGATACGCTCGGCCTGCCGGTGATGGTCGAGAGCGCACGGCTCACGGCGTTCGATGCCGGGAGCGGCGGGGTGCTGCTGCTGTTCCCGCAGGGCGGCGCGACCCATGACGTGGCGAGCGAGCGTGGCGTGATTCCCGGGCATGACGGGCAGGGGCCGCTGCACATGGCGTTCGCGATCGCCGCCGATGCGTTGGAAGGCTGGCGCGCGTACCTCGCCGCTTCGGGCGTGCCGTTGCGGGGCGAGATGCACTGGCCGCGCGGCGGGACCAGCCTCTATTTCGAGGACCCGGACGGCCATGTGCTCGAACTGGCGACGCCGGGGCTGTGGCCCAATGACGCTGATCGCCCGTCAATCGAGCGCGGTTGACAGCCACTCCGGGATGAGCGCGTCGCCCAACGCCTCGATACGGCGCAACTCGATCATCAGTCCCAGCGCTGGATAACTGGCGCGGGTGCGCTCGCCCGGCTCCCCCAGGGGCGCGACGACGAGGCGGCGGTTGACCTTGGCGCGATGGTGCATCCGCGCGGTATTCTCCTGGCCGACGTAACACCCCTTGGCGAAGCTGACGCCGTTCAGCTCGCGCGCATTGCATTCCAGCCAGAGCGTCGTGCCGTCGCCAAGCTCGGCCACGCCCTCGGTCACGCCGAGCGACAGGCGGTGCGCCAACCAGCCTTCCGCGGAGGCGCCGGGCGCGCCGATCCAGCGGCGACCGAGCGCGGGAAGGCGCGGATCCGGCACGCCACGTTCGCCCGATCGGCTCCAGTGCACCGCCAGCGTATCGTCGCGCGCGATGGTGATCGCGCGGCGCAGGCGATAGATCGACAGGCGGCGGATCAGCGCGTCCGCTTGCGCCGCCTCGCAATCGATCAGCACGTCCGCGCCGTCCTCCCACAGCAGGAAATCGAACAACGCCTTGCCCTGCGGCGTCAGCAGCCCGGCCCAGACGGGCAGCGGGCCGGCGGTGTCGTTCGTCACCAGCCCTTGCAGGAAGCTGCGCACATCGTCGCCGGAAACGCGAATGATCGCGCGGTCGGCCAGCATCGTCGGGGTGGAATCGCTCATGGCCTCCAGTTAGGGATGGCTGACAGGCGACGGAAGGGCTGAGGCGATGGCGACTTACGATCTCATGCTGGCGAACGGCATCGTGCATACGCCGGGTGGCCCGGTGGCGGCGAACGTGGGGGTGCGCGATGGCAAGATCGCGGCGATCGGCGCGAGCGGCGATGCCGGGCGGACGATCGACTGCACCGGCCTCGATATCCTGCCCGGCGTGATCGACACGCAGGTCCATTTCCGCGAGCCGGGACTGGAGCATAAGGAAGACCTCGCCACGGGCAGCGTCACGGCGGTGATGGGCGGCGTCACCGGCGTGTTCGAGATGCCCAACACCAAGCCCAACACCGACAGCGCCGATGCGATCGCCGACAAGCTCGCCCGCGCCGGGGGGCGGATGTGGTGCGACCACGCCTTCTACGTCGGCGCGACCAACCACAATGCGCGCGATCTGGCGGAGCTGGAGCGGTTGCCGGGGACGGCGGGGGTCAAGATCTTCATGGGCGCGTCGACCGGCGACCTGCTGGTGAGCGAGGACGCACGGCTGGCGGAGGTGCTGGCGTCGGGCCATCGGCGCGTCGCGATCCATGCCGAGGACGAGGAACGCATGAACGCGCGCGCCGGCGAGCGCGTCGCGGGCGATCCCGCGAGCCATCCGGTGTGGCGCGACGACGAGAGCGCGATCCTCGCCACGCGGCGCATCCTGAAGCTGGCGCGCGAGGCGCGGCGGCGCGTGCATGTGTTGCATGTCACGACGCCGGCGGAACTGGAATTGCTCGCGCAGCACAAGGACATCGCCTCGTGCGAGGTGACGCCGCAACATCTCACGCTGGCGGGGGAGGAAGCCTATCCGCGCCTCGGCACGTTCGCGCAGATGAACCCGCCGATCCGCTCCGGCGCGCATCGCGAGGGGCTGTGGCATTGGCTCAACCAGGGCGTGCCGGACGTGATCGGTTCCGATCACGCGCCGCACACGCTGGAGGAGAAGGCGAAGCCCTACCCCGCCTCGCCGAGCGGGATGCCGGGGGTGCAGACGCTGCTGCCGCTGCTGCTCGATCATGCGGCGCATGGGCGGCTGACGCTCCAGCGCGTGATCGACCTGACCAGCGCGGGCGCGCAGCGCATCTTCGGCATCGAGGGCAAGGGACGGATCGCGGCGGGTTATGACGCGGATTTCACCGTGGTCGACCTCCGGAAACGGTGGACGGTGGACGAGCAGTGGCTCGCCTCGCGCAGCGGCTGGTCGCCGTTCACCGGGATGGAGCTGACCGGCAAGGCGATCGGTACGATCATCCGCGGTACGGTCGCGATGTGGGAAGATACCCTGGGCGATGCGCCGCAGGGCGCGCCGATCCGTTTCGAATCAATCGATTTCGGATAAACGCTGTCCTACACGAACCAATTAGGTTAAATGATGCGGCCTTTCCAAGGTGGAGGGCGGCATATGGATATCGACGACCTGATTGACGAGGTGATCGGCCGTGAGGGGGGCTACACCAACAACAAGGCGGATCGCGGCGGCGCGACGCGCTGGGGCATCACCGAGAAGGTGGCGCGCGCCAACGGCTATGCCGGCGACATGCGCGCGCTGCCGCGTGAGGCGGCGGCGACGATCTACCGACGGCTCTATTGGCAGAAGCCGGGTTATGATCGGGTGGCGACGCGCGTGCCGCTGGTTGCTGCGGAATTGTTCGACACCGGCGTGAACATGGGGCCGAAGGTGGCGACCGGCTTCCTGCAACGCGCGCTCAACGCGCTCAATCGCGGCGCGAGCGATTATCCCGACATCGCGGCGGACGGGCTGATCGGCCCGCGCACCCTGTCGGCGCTCGACGGTTTCGTGGCGAAGCGCGGCGCGGCGGGCGAGCGCGTGCTGGTCAAGGCGCTCGAGGCGCTCCAGGGCGCGCGCTACATGGCGCTGGCCGAGAGCCGCCCGGCCAATGAGGCATTCCTTTACGGCTGGCTCGCCAACCGGCTCGGCTGAGCTGCGGGAGAGATGAGATGGCATTGCTTGACGGAATCATCGCGCCGGTGGCGGGGCTGCTCGATCGGCTGATCCCCGATCCCAAGGCGCGCGAGGCGGCGAAGCTGGAATTGCTGCGGCTCGACGGAACGCAGGAACTGGACAGGATCAAGACGCAGATGACGGCGGTGCTGGCGGAGGCCAATTCCGCCGATCCGTGGACCAGCCGCGCGCGGCCGAGCTTCCTCTACGTGATGTACGTGCTGCTGCTGTGGTCGATCCCGATGGGGCTGATCGCGGCGATCCGCCCGGCATGGGCGGTGGCGATCGGGCAGGGGATGAACGCCTATCTGAACGGTATCCCCGAGCCGCTCTATGCGTTGTTCGGCACCGGCTACCTCGGTTACACGGTGGCGCGCGAATGGGGGAAGACGAAGGGGCGCTGAGGCCCCTTCGATCTTTCGGATCAATTCCTGGCGAGCGAATCGAGCTTGCCGAGATCGACCGCCGAGACCAGCGACTTGAACGCCGACGCGTCAGGCGCGCTGCCCTCGGCGGAAACGGCGAAGCGATTGCCGACGATCACGTTGTATTCGCCGTTGCGCGAGGCGTTGCTCCATTTCTCCGTGGTCATGCGGCCGTCGACGGTGTTGGCGCGCTCATAGCCGTCCTTGGTCTCGCGGTTCGACTGGACGTTGAGCGCCGATCCCAGCCCGGCGAGCGCGCCCATCGCGCCGACGTCGGCGACCGACAGCGTGATCGTGTCGTTGCCGGAAGTGTAGCGCGCCTCCGCCTTCGATCCGCCGATCCCGCCCGCGCCGCCGCTCGCGGTTTCGATATCGCCGCGCTTCCAGCCGCCGACCGATTCGGGGAGGAATGCCTGCAATGTCGCGGGCGGCGTGAGCGATACCGGCGCGCCAGCCTTGGCGCCGGCTTCGGCCTTTTCCGCCGCCGCCTGCATCTGCCTGGTCGCCGCGTCGAGCTTGCCGAGATCGACCGAGCCGACCCCCGGCACCGACATCGTGCCGCTCGCCACCCCCGCGTCGAGCGCCGGACGCACCAGCCGCGAGGTCAGCGCCGAGGTGGCGAAGCCGATCACCGCCATCACCACGATCCCGGCGACGATCGTCGCGACGGTATAGCCGGCCGCCTTGTCCTGCGGCGCCTTCATCAGCCGGGGCAGGCCGAGATAGAGCAGATAGAGGCTGTAGAGACCGAGCAGCCCAAGGAACGACAGCATCGGGATGATCTGGAAGATCCCCGCGAGCCACCCCGCCGTCATCGAATAGGCCGCCACCTTGGTCGCCGCGACCGGATCCTTCGTGCCGCCGAAGGTGGGCGCGAGCGCGTCGATGATCAGCGAGATGACCCACACCCCGACCAGCGCCAGCACATAGGAAACTGCCGCCGTCGCCACCGCGCCGCCGATCGAGGGGCGGTAGGTGATGCCGAAGAGGTGATAGCCGAAGACGAGGCTGCCGATCAGCCCGGCGACCGGCCCGATCGCGGCGAGCGGCGCGGCCCAGCCTGTCATGATGCCCTTCACCGTCATCGGCTCGACGTCGATGCGCGGCCATTCGTCTTTCGGCTGGAGGATCAGGCGCCGCGCGCGTTCGATCAGCGAGGCGGCGTTTTCCTGCGGAAACTGGCTTGCCATCGGTTTTCCCCTCTTTTCCAGTGCGCTGATCCTGCGCCGCCCGGGCGTTTGCGGATAGGATCGATGCGACAGCGCCGGACGGAGATTGCGGCGTCCGGGCCGCCGCACCATATGCGGCGCCATGAGCAACGAAAGCAGCATGCCAGTGTGGCATGGCACGACGATTCTGTCGATTCGCCGCGGGGGCAAGGTGGTGGTGGCCGGCGACGGCCAGGTCTCGATGGGCAACACGGTGATGAAGCCCAACGCCCGCAAGGTCCGCACGCTGGGCGCCGACGGCAAGGTGATCGGCGGCTTCGCCGGCGCCACCGCCGACGCCTTTACCCTGTTCGAGCGGCTGGAGGCGAAGCTGGAGCGGCATCAGGGCCATCTGATGCGCGCCGCCGTCGAGCTGGCGAAAGACTGGCGCACCGACAAATATCTCCGCAACCTGGAGGCGATGATGATCGTCGCCGACCGGGACGTGACGCTGATCCTGACCGGCAACGGCGACGTGCTGGAGCCGGAGGAGGGCATCGCGGCGATCGGCTCGGGCGGCAATTACGCGCTGGCCGCCGCGCGGGCGCTGGTCGATTACGAGCCGGACGCCGAAGCCGCCGCGCGCAAGGCGATGAAAATCGCCTCCGACCTGTGCGTCTTCACCAACGACCGGCTGGTCGTCGAGACGCTTGACAGCGCCGCCTGACCCACACGAAAGACTTCCATGAACGACAATCTCACGCCGAAGGCGATCGTCGCCGCGCTCGACGCGCACATCATCGGGCAGCGGGACGCCAAGCGCGCGGTCGCGGTCGCGTTGCGCAACCGCTGGCGCCGCCAGAAGCTCAGCCCCGACCTGCGCGACGAGGTGACGCCCAAGAACATCCTGATGATCGGTCCGACCGGTTGCGGGAAGACCGAGATCAGCCGCCGCCTCGCCAAGCTGGCCGACGCGCCGTTCGTGAAGGTGGAGGCGACCAAGTTCACCGAGGTCGGCTATGTCGGCCGCGACGTGGAGCAGATCGCGCGCGATCTGGTCGAGGAAGCGGTGCGGCTGGAGAAGGAGCGCCGCCGCAACGCGGTGAAGGACAAGGCGGAGGAGGCGGCGATGGCGCGCCTGCTCGACGCTCTCGTCGGCAAGGACGCCAGCCAGGCGACGCGCGAGAGCTTCCGCCAGCGCTTCCGCGACGGCCATCTCGAGAACACCGAGATCGAGCTGGAGCTGCAACAGGCGCCGCAGATGCCGTTCGATCTGCCCGGCGGCGGCTCGGTCGGGATGATCAACCTGTCCGAGATGATGGGCAAGGCGTTCGGCGGCGGCCAGACCAGGCGCCGCAAGCTGACCGTCCCCGCCGCATGGGAGAAGCTGGTCGAGGAGGAGGCCGACAAACGGCTCGATCAGGATGAGGTGAGCCGCGTCGCGCTGGCCGACGCCGAGGCCAACGGCATCGTCTTCCTCGACGAGATCGACAAGATCGCGGTGAGCGACGTGCGCGGCGGCAGTGTCAGCCGCGAGGGCGTGCAGCGCGACCTGCTGCCGCTGATCGAGGGCACCACCGTCTCGACCAAATACGGGCCGATGAAGACGGACCATATCCTGTTCATCGCCTCCGGCGCGTTCCACGTCGCCAAGCCGAGCGACCTGCTGCCCGAGCTTCAGGGCCGCCTGCCGATCCGCGTCGAGTTGAAGGCGCTGACCGAGGAGGATTTCGTCGCGATCCTCTCCGACACCAAGGCGTCGTTGCCGGCGCAATACAAGGCGCTGCTCGGCACCGAGGGGGTGACGATCGACTTCACCGAGGACGGCGTCCGCGCGGTGGCGAAGATCGCCGCCGAGGTGAACGGCGAGATCGAGAATATCGGCGCGCGCCGGTTGCAGACGGTGATGGAGAAGCTGCTGGAGGAAGTGAGCTTCGACGCGGAGGACCGCGCCGGCGGCACGCTGACGATCGATGCCGCCTACGTCGACAGGCAACTCGCCAGCGTCGCGCGGAACACCGATCTCAGCCGGTTCGTGCTGTAACCTCGGTTACGCCGCCAGTTCCGCCGGCACGCCGGCGGCGGCGTCGAGCAGCCGCTTCTCCAGCGCCTTCGCCCGCACGCCGGCGGTGATCTTGTCGCCGGTCAGGTCGGTCAGGTAGAAAGTGTCCACCGCGCGCTCGCCATAAGTGGCGACGTGCGCGGAATGGATCGTCACCTTCGACTGGAACAGCGCATAGGCGAGCTGGCTGAGCAGTGCCGGCCGGTCGCGCGCGTTCACCTCCACCACGGTGAAGCGGTTGGAGGCGTGGTTGTCGACCAGCACGTTCGGCTCGATCGGGAAGGCGTCGGCGCGGACGCGCGGCAGCGGCTTGGCCTTCAGCCGGTCGACCAGCTTGCCGCGATTGGCCAGCGCATCCTCGATCGCGGTGCGTAGCCGGCCAAGCTGCCCGGCCTCGTCGAACGGGCGGCCGAGCGGATCCTGCACGAGAAAATTGTCGAGCGCCATGCCGTCGCGCGTGGTGTGGATGCGCGCGTCGATGATGTTGCCGCCGGCCAGATGGATCGCCCCCGCGATGCGATAGAAGATGCCCGGATGGTCGGCCGCATAGACCGTCACCAGCGTCGCCCCGCGATCGGGGTAGACCTGCGCGTCGATCGCGAGCTGCGCCTCTCCCGCCCCCAGCACGAAGCGCGCGTTGTGCGCCAGCACGTCCTCCGGCTCGGCGATCCAGTAGGGCTCCGGCATCTGGCGGACGAAGCGCGCCAGCGTCGCCGCGTCCCAGCCGAGCGCCTGCGCCAGATTGGCCTGTTTCTCCGCGATCCGCTCGGCGCGTCCGCGCTGCTTATGCCCGAGCCGCAGCACCTCCTCGGCCGCTTCGAACAGATCGGTGAGGAGCTGGCGCTTCCAGCCGTTCCACGTCCCCGGACCGACGGCGCGGATATCGACCACGGTGAGCGCCAGCAGCATCCGCAGCCGCTCCGGCGACTGGACGAGCGCGGCGAAGTCGAGGATCGTCTTGAAATCGGCGAGGTCGCGCTTGAACGCCGTGGCCGACATCAAAAGGTGGTTGCGCACCAGCCACGCGACATTCTCTGTCTCGGCCGGGGTCAGCCCGAAGCGCGGGCAGAGCCGTTCCGCCACCTGCGCGCCCAGCACCGAATGATCGCCGCCGCGCCCCTTGGCGATATCGTGCAGCAGCACCGCGACATACAGCGCGCGCCGCGAGACGATCTGCTTGAAGATCGCGGTCGAGATCGGATGCTCGCCGGCGAACTCGCCGCGCTCGATCCGGCTCAGCAGGCCGATCGCGCGGATGGTATGCTCGTCGACGGTGTAATGATGGTACATGTCGAACTGCATCTGCGCCACGACACGGCCGAAATCGGGCACGAAACGGCCGAACACCCCCGCCTCGTTCATCCAGCGCAGCACCAGCTCCGGGTCGCGCGGGCTGGCGAGCACGTCGAGGAACAGGGCATTGGCGCGCGGATCGTCGCGGATATCGTCCGCCAGCTTGGCGTCGCGCGCGGCGGCGCGCATCGCCATCGGGTGGATTTCCAGCCCGTGCAGGTCGGCGAGCTGGAATATCTCGATCAGCCGCACCGGATCCTCGGCGAAGAAATCGTCGCGGGGCAGCGCCAGCCGCCCGCGATCGAGCACGAAGCCGCCCAGCTTGCGCGGCCGCCGGCGGATCGTCGGCAGGCCGAAGCGTCGCCCGCGGCCGGCGAACTGCTCGTCGAGATGCGCGAGGAACACCCCGGTCAGCGAGCCGACCGCCTTCGCCTGAAGGAAGTAATATTGCATGAAACGCTCGACGCCCGGCTTGCCGAGCCGGTCGGAGAAACGCATCCGCTCCGCGATCTCGCGCTGCACGTCGAAGGTCAGGCGATCCTCGGCGCGGCCGGTGACGAGGTGCAGATGGCAGCGCACCGCCCACAGGAAATTGTCGGCGCGGTGGAACAGGCGGTATTCCGCCGGGGTGAACAGCCCCTTTTCCACCAGATCGGCCGCGCGATCGACGTCATAGACGTACTTGCCGATCCAGAAGAGCGCGTGAAGGTCGCGCAGCCCGCCCTTGCCCTCCTTCACATTGGGCTCGACGACATAGCGGCTGTCGCCCATCTTCTGGTGGCGCTGGTCGCGCTCGGCGAGCTTGTCGGCGACGAACTGCCGCTCGGTATCGCGCTGCACCTCCGCCTTGAAGCGTCGCGCCGCTTCGTCCGCCAGCGCCTCGTCGCCCCAGACGTAGCGCGCCTCCAGCAGCGCGGTGCGGATCGTCACGTCGCCCTTCGCCTGCCGCACCATCTCGTCGAGCGAGCGGCTGGAATGGCCGAGCTTCAGCCCGAGGTCCCACAGCACGTAGAGCATGGATTCGATCACCTGCTCCGACCACGGCGTCTGTTTCCACGGCGTGAGGAAGGCGATGTCGACATCCGAGAAGGGCGCCATCTCGCCGCGCCCGTAGCCGCCGACCGCGAGCAGCGCGAGTCGCTCCGCCGCCGTCGGGTTGCTCAGCGGATAGAGCCGCTGGGTGACGAGATCGAACAGCACGCGCAGCAACTGGTCGATCAGGAACGCCTGCCCGTTCGCCGCCTCCAGCCCGCGCGAGGGATGCTCGGTCAGCCGGCGCGCGATCTCCGCCCGGCCGCTGTCGAGCGCGAGCTTCAGCTCCGCCGTCACCGCGCGCCGCAGCTTCGCTGGGTCCGCGATATCGAGCGCGGCGATGCGATCCGAAAGCGCGCGCCGGTCGACGATCGCGCGACGGTGGGGGAGGTTGTCGAAACGGCTCGGCATATCGTGCCGCGTTACAGGAAAGCGCGCGGGTGGTCGATGCGGTGGCGGGGTGAGGATAGTGCGGGCGGGGCGGCGACGCGGGAGTTAATCCCGCGTCGTCGTCGGACGGGTTCGCTTGCGCGACCCGCCGGCCGTGCCGGGCCGTGCGCCGATGGCGCAGCGGCGCCGTCGCTGCGCCAACGCGCCTCGGCCCGTCAATACATATGCTGTCCGCCGTTGATGCTCAGTGTCGACCCGGTGACGAAGCCGGCGTCGTCCGAGCACAGGAAGGCCACGCCGCGCGCGATCTCCTGCGCCTGCCCCAGGCGGCCTACCGGGATCTTGGCGACGATCTTCTCCAGCACGTCCGCCGGCACTGCGGCCACCATGTCCGTGTCGATATAGCCCGGCGCGATCGCGTTGACCGTCACGCCGGCCTTCGCGCCTTCCTGCGCCAGCGCCTTGGTGAAGCCGTGGATGCCCGATTTGGCGGCGGCGTAATTGACCTGGCCATATTGCCCGGCCTGCCCGTTGATCGAGCCGATGTTGACGATCCGCCCCCATTTGCGCTCGCGCATTCCCGGAAAGGTCGCCTTGGCCATGTTGAAGCAGCCGCCGAGATTGGTGTCCATGACCTCCTTCCACATCTGGTAGGTCATCTTCAGGATCGTGCCGTCGCGGGTGATGCCGGCGTTGTTGACGACGATATCGACCGGTCCCAGCTCCGCCGCGACCCGCGCGCAGCCTTCCTGGCACGCGTCGTAATCGGCGACGTCCCATTTATAGGCCCTGATCCCGGTTCGCTCGGTGAACTCCCGCGCGCGTTCGTCATTGCCGGCATAGTTCGCCGCGACGGTGACGCCCTTGTCGCGCAACGCGACGCTGATCGCCTCGCCGATGCCCCGGGTCCCGCCCGTGACGACCGCAACACGTGCCATTCGCTGTTCTCCTCTCCCAATAGGGGAATCGAGGCTAGGAGCGCGCTATCCATCCTTCAAGCTCTGTTCGCAGGATCGTCCGCAGCATTTCGAGGCCGGGGGCGCTGTCGTTGAGACAGGGCAGATAGGCGAAGTCGCGCCCGCCGGCACCAAGGAAGGTCTCGCGGCCGCGGATCGCCAGTTCCTCCAGCGTCTCGATGCAATCGGCGGCGAAGCCGGGCGCGACGATCGCCACCCGGTCGATGCCTTTCGCGGGCAATCCGGCGAGCACCGCGTCGGTCGCCGGCTCCAGCCATTTCGCGCGGCCGAAGCGCGACTGGAACGTCACCGTCACCTCGCGTCCCAGCGCCTCGCCGAGCAGCCGCGCCGTCTTGAGGCAATGGCAATGATAGGGGTCGCCCAGCGCCAGCGTCCGCGCCGGCATGCCGTGGAAGCTGACGATCAGCGCCCCGGGCGTGAAACTCAGTGCGGCCAGCCCCGCTTCCACCGATCGCCGCAGCGCGTCGATATAGGCCGGGTCGTCATAATAGGGCGGCAGGGTGCGGATCGCCGGCTGCCAGCGCATCGCGGCCAGCGCGGCGAAGGCGCGGTCGTTGGCGGTGGCGGTGGTCGCGGCGCAATATTGCGGATAGAGCGGCGCGATCAGGATGCGCTCGCACCCGGCGGCCTTCAGCGCGGCGAGCCGTTCGGGGATGGAGGGCGTGCCGTAGCGCATCGCCCAGTCGACCATCACCTCCGGCCCGAAGGCATCGCGCAGCCCCGCCGCCTGCGCGCGCGTGATCGCGGCGAGCGGGGAGCCGTCGTCGCGCCACACCTGCGCATAGGCGTGGGCGGATTTCTTCGGCCGCGTCATCAGGATCGGCCCGCGCAGGATCGGCTGCCACAGCAGTTTCGGCAGCTCCACCACGCGCGGATCGGAGAGGAACTCCGCGAGATAGCGCCGCACCGATCGCGCGTCGGGCGCGTCGGGCGTGCCGAGATTGACGAGCAGCACGCCGATGCGCGGCCGCGCGACCGGGGGGTGATCGCCCGGCCTCATGCGGCGCGCCCGAGCGGCAGCGCGCGCAGCCGCTTGCCGGTGGCGGACGCGAGCGCGTTGGCGATGGCCGGGGCGACCGCGACCACGCCGAGATCGCCGACGCCGCCCGCTTCCGCGTTGCTCGCGATCAGCTCGACGGTGATGTCCGGCGCGTCGGCGAGGCGCGGCAGGCCGAGTTGGCCGAGGCGGCGCGCGGTGACGAGGTTGCGGTCGATCTGCACGGCGGGCGAGGTGGCCGCCGCGACGCCGAAGATCAATCCGCCCTCGATCTGCTGGCGGACGAGATCGGGATTGATCTGCCGCCCGCAATCGACCGCCGCGACCAGCCGGTCGACATGCGGGCGGCCGTCGTCGCCGACCGACGCTTCCGCCAGCACGGCGATGCAGCTTCCCGCCATCGCGTGACAGGCGATGCCCTGCCCGCTGCCGCTCGCGCCGCCGTCCCACCCGCCGAGCGCCGCCGCCGTCGAGAGGCACCGCGCCAGCCGCGCGTCGCCCCCCAGCATGCCGATGCGCCACGACACCGGCTCCATCCCCGCCTGATGCGCCAGTTCGTCGAGGAAGCATTCGGTGAAGAAGCAGGTGTAGCCATGCGCCCCGCCGCGCAGGTGTCCGGTCGGCACGCCGATCCCGGCGGGATGATGCTCGACGATGCAGCCGGGCAGGCGATAGGGCGGCACCGCGCCCGCGACCGCATAGCCGTCCGCCGCGCGAGGCAGGGCGAGCGCCGCCTCGATCAGCCAATCGTCCGGCATCAGCCGCGCGGCGAGGTCGCGCCCGGTGGCGGGCGCGGCGATCTGCGCGCGCCAGCCGAGGATCGCGCCGTTGGCGGCGAGCCGCGCGGTCATCCGCGCTTTGGCAGGCGCGCGGACGCGATCGCGCGCCAGCGCCTCGCGTTGCGACCAGGTGAGCTGCACCGGCCGTTTCGCCTTCACCGTCAGGATCGCGGCCTGCGCCGCCGCGTCGCATTCCAGCGCCGCGCCGAACGAGCCGCCGATCAGCGTGGGATGGAGGATCACCGCCTCGGGCGAGATGCCGATCGCTCGCGCCGCCGCCGCCCGCGCGAGGCCGGGCGCCTGCGCGCCGACCCACAGCTCCAGCCGGTCGCCGTGATACCAGGCGGTGGCGCATGGCGGCTCGATCGCGGCATGGAAGGCGGGCGCGGCGAGATAGTCCGCGACGATCAGCCCCGGCCCGCCCATTACCGGCGCGATATCGCCCGCCGTGGCGAAGCGATGGCCCGGCGCCTTCAGCGCGGCGTCGAGCGCGGCGGCGATGCTCGCGTCGTCCACCACCGCGCCATGCGTCGCGAAGCGCGGCTGGAGCGCGGCGAGCGCGCGGTCGGCCGCCCACCAGTCGGTCGCCAGCGCCGCCACCCAGCGCTCGTTCTCCACCACCGCGACCGTGCCGCGCACCCGCCCCGCGGCCGCGCGATCGATGTGCGTCAGCCGCGAATCGCCGATCGGCCCCTGCATGATGCTGGCGAACACCATGTCGGGCAGCCGCACGTCGGCGGCGAAATTGGCCGATCCGTCCACCTTCGCCGGCACGTCGAGGCGCGGCAGATCCTGCCCCGTCAGCCGCCCGTCGTCATCGACACGCAGCGGCAGCTCGGCGGGGAGGTCGAACGCCACCGCCTCGGCGGCCAGTTCGGCGAAGCGCAGCCGCTTCTTGCCCGCGACGACGAAGCCGCTGTCCGTCTCGCATGCCGTCCAGTCAACGCCCCAGCGCTTCGCCGCCGCCTTGCACAGCAGCACCCGCGCCGCCGCGCCGGCCTCGCGCAGCGCCGGCTCGAACATGCGGATCGAGGCGGAGCCGCCGGTCAGCATCAGCGCGCCGCGCACCGCATGTTCGCGGCGCAGCGCGGCCGGGATGCGATCGAACGCGCCGGCGAACAGGGCGTCGGCGGCGAGCGGATTGGCGTAGAGCGGGTTGATCGGCGCGGCCTCGACGCCGACGGTGCGCCAGTCCGCCCCCAGTTCGTCGGCGACGATCTGCGGCAGCGCGGTCCATACGCCCTGTCCGTGCTCGGCCTGCGGCACCGCGACCGTCACCTGCCCGTCCGCGCCGATCTTCAGCCACGCGCCATATACCGTCTCGCCCGGCGCGGCGGCGAGGTTGGGGCGATAGCTGCGCGGCCACGCCGCCCAGGCGACGACCAGCCCCAGTCCCGCCCCACCGGCGACGAGCAGATTGCGTCGTGTGACCATCCCGCCCGCCACTAGGGCAGGCAGCCGCGCGCGTCACCCGCCGTTGTGCGGGTGTTCACGCCGCCTTCGTCTCCGCCGCGACCAGTGCGCGATATTTGGCGCGCAGCGTCACCTTGTCGATCTTCTCGGTGCCGAGCCGGGGCAAAGGTTCGGACACCACCCAAATCCGCGCCGGCACCTTGAAGGCGGCGATATGCTGGAGGAGGAAGGCGGTAAGCTCCGCCGCCGTCAGCGTCGCGCCCTCGGTCGGCAGCACCACCGCGCCGGGCACCTCGCCGAACTTCTCGTCCGGCAGGCCGAACACCGATGCCTCCGCGACCTGCGGATGCTCGTAGAGCGCCGCCTCCACCTCCTGCCCGCTGATATTCTCGCCGCCGCGGATGATGATGTCCTTCTTGCGGTCGACGATGAACAGATAGCCGTCCTCGTCGAGATAGCCGATGTCGCCGGTGCGGAAATAGCCGTCGCTGGTGAAGGCGTCAGCAGTAGCCTGAGGGTTGCCCCAATAGCCCACGAAATTGGCGACCGAACGGATGCACACCTCGCCGCGCCCTCCCTGCGCCACCGGCGTGCCGGCATCGTCGAGGATCGCGAGATCGACCAGCGGCGGGGAGGCGCGGCCGGACGAATTGGGCTTGGCGAGATAATTGCCGCGCCAGTTGCCGGTGCCTACCCCGTTGGTCTCGGTGAGGCCGTAGCCGATCAGCGGCGCGCCCTGCATCTCGTCGTGGATGCGGCGGACATGCTCCACCGGGCGCGGCGCGCCGCCGGCAGCGATGTCGGTGAGCGTCGAGAGATCGTATTTCGCGCGGTTCGGATGCGTCAGCATCTCGAAGCTCATCAGCGGCACGCCGACGAAATAGGTGATCTTCTCCTTCTCGATCAGCCGCATCGCCTCCTCGGCGTCCCATTTGGGCATCAGCACCAGCTTGCGCCCGATCGCCAGCGACTGGAGCATCACCGGCACCTCGGCGGTGACGTGGAACAAGGGCACGTTGAGCAAAGTGGAGGGCTGGAGCGCGCTCATCGCCTCCCCCTCCTGCGCGGTGATGGCGAGCATCATCAGCGCGGAGGCGAGATAGTTGAACACGCCCTGCACCACCTGGCGATGCGTCGACAGCGCGCCCTTTGACTTGCCGGTGGAGCCGGAGGTGAACAGGATCGTCGCGTGATCGTCCGGCCCCAGTTCGGGCAGCGCGCCGGCCTCCCGCGCGATAACCTCGGCCAGCGCGTCGTCCAGCCGCCGCGTGTCGTCGAAGGTGACGACCTTCGCCGCCAGCCCGTCGATCGCCGCCAGCCGCGCGGTGCGCGGCGCGTCGGCGAAGACGAGGCCGCACTCGACATCCTCGATCCCGTGGCGCAGCTCGTCGGTCTGCCACCAGCCGTTGAGCAGGGTCGCGACGCCGCCGGCCATCAGGATGCCCATGTAGAGCGCGATCCACGCCGGCGAGTTGCGCGCCGCGATCCCGACCCGATCGCCCTTCCTGACGCCATAGCCCCCGGCCAGCGCGGCGGCGACCTTCTGCGCGGTCGCATGGACCTGGGCGAAGGTCAGCCGCTCGTCCCCCGCGACGAGGAACTCGGCATCGGCATGTTGGGCCGAGAAATAGGCGATATAGGCGGTGAGCGTCGGCGGCGCGGCGGCGATCATCGGCAGCTTGCGGCCGAATCGCTCCACCTCGCCCAGCGCGAGCTGACCGCCCTCCGCCGTCATCGCGGCCATCACCGCATCCATCTTGAGGTCGAGTTCGGTCTTCATGCGCCTCTCCGCTTGGTCTTGCCACTTCACCTTACTATGCAGGGGCGAAGCACGAGGGAAAAGCCTTGATCCTGCCTTTGTTAGCCGCGTCCGCCGGCCATATCCGTTTCACCGACCTGGGCCTCCATCCGGATGTCTTCGCGATCGGCCCGTTCACGCTGCGCTGGTACAGCCTCGCCTATATCGCCGGCATCGTCATCGGCTGGTGGTATCTGCTCAAGCTGCTCGCCCAGCCCGGCGCACCGATGGCGCGGCGGCACGCCGACGACCTCGTGTTCTACGCGACGCTCGGCATCATCCTCGGCGGGCGGATCGGCTATGTCCTGTTCTACGCGCCGGAGATGATCCTTCACCCGATCCGCATCCTCAGGCTGTGGGACGGCGGCATGAGCTTCCACGGCGGGGTGCTCGGCACGACGATCGGCATCATCCTGTTCGCGCGCAAGAACGGGCTCAACTGGCTGCGCATCCACGATTACGTCGCCTGCGCCGCGCCGTTCGGGCTGTTCTTCGGGCGGCTCGCCAATTTCGTGAACGGCGAATTGTGGGGCAAGCCCAGCGACCTGCCCTGGGCGATCGTCTTTCCGCATACCGTGCCTGTCGGGATGATCGAGCCGGCGCGCCACCCGAGCCAGCTCTACGAGGCCGGGCTGGAAGGGTTGCTGCTGTTCGCGGTGCTGTGGTTCTTCTTCTGGCGCACGAAGGCGCGTTACGAGCCGGGCAAGCTGGTCGGCATCTTCGTGCTCGGCTACGGCCTGTGCCGCTTCTTCGTGGAATTCTTCCGCGAGCCGGATTCGCAGTTTGCCGGCACCTTCTTCGCGACGACGATCCATATGGGGCAGGTGCTGTGCCTGCCGATGATCGCGGGCGGCATCTGGCTGATCGCCACCGCGCGCGGGCGGCGTGAGCGCGTCGAGCCGATCGCCGGGGGTGACAGCGTCGCGTGACGGAGCAGCCCGAACCGGGCGAGCCGCTGCTGCCCGAGCGCCTCGCCCGCGCGATCACCATGGGCGGGCCGATCCCGGTCAGCCAGTTCATGGCCGCCGCCAACGCGCATTATTATGCGACGCGCGATCCGCTCGGCGCGGGCGGCGATTTCACCACCGCGCCGGAGATCAGCCAGATGTTCGGCGAACTGATCGGCCTGTGGTGCGCCGACCTGTGGGACCGCGCCGGGCGGCCCGACGCGGCGTGGGTGGAGCTGGGGCCGGGGCGGGGCACGCTCGCCGCCGATGCCTTGCGCGCGATGGCGAAGGCCGGCTTCTCCCCGCCGGTCCATTTCGTCGAGACCAGCCCCGTGCTGCGCGCCGGGCAGGCGAAGCGCGTGCCGGATGCGACATGGCATGACGACGTGGAGGAACTGCCGACCGACCGGCCGCTCCTCATCGTCGCGAACGAATTCTTCGACGCCCTGCCGATTCGCCAGCTCGTCCGCCGGGGCGCGGCGTGGCACGAGCGGCTCATCGCCTGCCAGGACACGTTGTTCCTGCCGATTCCCGGCAAGCAGGTGCCGGACGCGGTGATCCCCGCGCACCTGCGCGACGCCCCGGCCGGGGCGATCATCGAGACCTCGCCCGCCTCGGTCGGCATCATCCGCGTGCTGGCGGCGCGGATCGTCGCGCAGGGCGGGGCGATGCTGGCGATCGATTACGGCTATGAAGGGCCGGCGGTGGGCGACACGCTGCAGGCGGTGCGCGGCCACGCCTTCGCCAATCCGTTCGAGGAGCCGGGCGAGCGCGACCTCACCGCGCATGTCGATTTCGCGACGCTGGGGATGGTCGGCCACGCCAGCGGCGCGATCGTCAGCGGGCCGGTGGGGCAGGGGGCCTTCCTCCGCGCGCTCGGCATCGACGCGCGCGCCGCCACGCTCGCCCGCGGCAGGCCGGAGGTGCTTGCCGATCGCGACCGGCTGGTCGATGCGATGGGCGATCTGTTCAAGGTGCTTGCCCTTCGCCAGACGGACTGGCCCGAACCCGCAGGATTCGCATGATCGATTATCGCGCTCCCACTCCCGCAGACGGCCCGGCGCTGGACGCCATGGCGCGGAAGATCTGGCTCGAGACGTTCGAGCCGTTCACCTCGCCAGAGAATATCGCGGCCTATTTCGCCGAGGCCTATGGCCCGGACGGCAAGCTGATCCGCGATCTCGCCAATTCCGACGTGACGTGGCGCATCGCCTGCGACGGCGCGGAGATCGTCGGCTATGCCAAGCTCGTCCCGCCGTTCCTGCCCGATCCGGCGATGACGGCGGGGGCGGTGCAGCTCAGCCAGCTCTACGTCGCCGGCTCGCATCACGGCGCGGGCATCGCGCACGTGCTGATGGACTGGGCGACCGATGCCGCGCGGATGCAGGGGGCGGCGGCGCTGCTGCTCACCGTCTATGAGGCGAATCCGCGCGCGATCCGCTTCTACGAGAAGCGCGGCTTCCTCCATATCGGCGACTACGACTTCCCGGTCGGCGACCAGGTCGACCGCGACCTCATCATGCGGCTGGCGCTGTGAGCGCGGTGGAGGTCATCCGCGCCGCCGCGCTGGAGCGCGTGCCGCACGGTTTCCTCGGGCGGCGCGGCGGGGTGTCGCGCGGGCTGCACGGCGGCCTCAATGTCGGCACCGGCTCCGCCGACGATGCGGCGGCGATCGCGGAGAACCGCCGCCGCGCGACGGAGGCGGTGCTGCCGGGCGGGCAGCTCGTGACGGTCTATCAGGTCCATTCGGCCGAATGCGTGACGGCGCGCGCGCCGTTCGATCATGCGCTGCGTCCCCATGCCGACGCGCTGGTGACGGATCGCCCCGGCCTCGCGCTCGGTGTGCTGACGGCGGATTGCGCGCCGGTGTTGCTCGCGGACAGGGAGGCGCGGGTGGTCGGCGCGGCGCATGCCGGCTGGAAGGGCGCGCTGGCCGGCGTGACCGATACGACGATCCTCGCGATGGAGGCGCTGGGTGCGCGGCGCGAGCGGATCGCGGCGGCGGTCGGCCCGTGCATCGCGCGGGCGAGCTACGAGGTCGATCTCGCCTTCCGGCGCCGCTTCGAGGAGGCCGACGCGGAGAACGAGCGCTTCTTCGCCGACGCGCGCGCGGGCCATGCGCAATTCGATCTGGAGGCCTATGTCGCGCATCGTCTCGCGGCGGCGGGGGTGACGCGGATCGAGACGCTCGGCCTCGACACCTATGCCGATGCCGACCGCTTCTTCAGCTACCGCCGCGCCACGCATCGCGGCGAGCCGGATTACGGGCGGCAGATCTCGATCATCGGGCTGGATTGACGCCCCTTCCACGCCGGAAAGGGGCGCTCATCGCTCACTTGGGGGCGAGCACCATCAGCATCTGGCGGCCTTCCATGCGCGGATAGGCCTCGACCTTCGCGACTTCCGCCACCTGCTCGGCGACACGCTGGAGCACCGCCATGCCGAGCTGGCCATGGGAAAGCTCGCGCCCGCGGAAGCGCATCGTCACCTTCACCTTGTCGCCTTCCTCGATGAATTCGACGACCTTCTTCATCTTGGTGTCGTAATCGTGGTCGTCGATGTTCGGACGCATCTTGATCTCCTTGATCTCCTGCGTCTTCTGCGACTTGCGGGCGGCGTTGGCCTTTTTCTGCGCCTCGTACTTGTACTTGCCGACATCGAGGAACTTGGCCACGGGCGGATCGGCGTTGGGCGAAACCTCGACCAGATCGAGACCGACCTCGCGGGCCTGTTCCATGGCCTCGCGCGTGTACATCACGCCGAGATTCTCGCCCTCATGGTCGATCACGCGGACCTTGGGGCTTTGAATCCACTCGTTGAAACGGGGGCCATTCATCGGCGGCGCCTGCATCGGACGGCGCATCATGGGCGGACGGATAGGTGCTTCTCCTGCTGATTCATCGCGCGCGATATAGGGCTTCGCGCGCCAAACCGAAAGATGCGAAACGGCCGCCGCCCAAGACGGGCGGCGGCTGT
Organism: Sphingomonas sp. 67-36; assembly: GCA_001897375.1. Taxonomy (GTDB): domain Bacteria; phylum Pseudomonadota; class Alphaproteobacteria; order Sphingomonadales; family Sphingomonadaceae; genus Sphingomonas. The sequence goes on from MKSU01000002.1 coordinate 275,633, forward strand.
GTCACTGCAGACACGAAAAGTCAGGCGAGGTCGGGCGCGGCAGCCTCGCGTTGCAGCCGCTCGATCGCCGCCGCGAGGGTCAGCACCTCCTGCTTCGCGCCCTCGCCGAGCGGGCGCAGCGCGACCGTTCCCTCGTCCGCCTCGCGCTTGCCGACCACCAGCAGGTTCGGCACTTTCGCCAGGCTGTGCTCGCGCACCTTGTAGTTGATCTTCTCGTTTCTGAGGTCGGTCTCGACGCGCAGCCCGGCCTTGCGCAGCTCGGCGGCGACCTGCACGGCGTAATCGTCGGCATCGGAGACGATCGTCGCCACCACCGCCTGCACCGGCGCGAGCCACAGCGGCAGCTTGCCGGCGAAATGCTCGACGAGGATGCCGATGAACCGCTCGTATGAGCCGAAGATCGCGCGATGCAGCATCACCGGGCGATGGCGCTGGCCGTCCTCGGCGATGTAGCTCGCGTCGAGCCGCTCGGGCAGCACGCGGTCCGACTGGATCGTGCCGACCTGCCACGTCCGCCCGATCGCGTCGGTCAGGTGCCATTCGAGCTTCGGGGCGTAGAAGGCGCCCTCGCCGGGCAGCTCCTCCCAGCCATATTCGGGCGTGTTGAGCCCGGCGGCGGCCACCGCGTCGCGCAGCTCGTTCTCAGCCTGGTCCCACATCTCGTCGCTGCCGAAGCGCTTGTCCGGGCGCAGCGCGAGCTTGATCGAATAGGTGAAGCCGAAATCCCGGTAGATGCGATCGGCGAGGTTGCAGAACGCCTGCACCTCGTCGACGATCTGGTCCTCGCGGCAGAAGATGTGCGCGTCGTCCTGCGTGAACTGGCGCACGCGCATCAGCCCATGCAGCGCGCCGTGCGGCTCGTTGCGGTGACAGCAGCCGTTCTCGTAGAGGCGCAGCGGCAGGTCGCGATACGACTTGATCCCCTGCTTGAAGACCAGGACGTGCGCCGGGCAGTTCATCGGCTTGAGCGCCATCCACTCGGCCTTGTCCGAGACGATCGGCCCTTCGTCCTCGGTGTTCGGCACCTCGTCGGGGATGACGAACATATTCTCGCGATATTTGCCCCAATGGCCCGACGCTTCCCACTGGCGCGCGTCCATCACCTGCGGCGTCTTGACCTCGCGATAGCCCGCGCCGTCGATCGCGCGGCGCATGTACGCCTCCAGCTCGCGCCAGATGATATAGCCCTTGGGATGCCAGAAGACGCTGCCGTGCGCCTCGGCCTGGAGGTGGAACAGGTCCATCTCCTGCCCCAGCTTGCGGTGATCGCGCTTGGCGGCCTCCTCCAGCCGGAACAGATGCTGGTCGAGCTGCTTCTTGTTGAGCCAGCCGGTGCCGTAGATGCGGCTGAGCATCGCGTTGTTCTGGTCGCCGCGCCAGTAAGCGCCCGACACGCGCGTCAGCTTGAACGCATCGGACGCGAGCTTGCCCGTGGAGGGAAGGTGCGGCCCCCGGCACATGTCGAGCCAGTCGTCGCCGGACCAATAGACGGTCAGCTCCTCGTCGCCCGGCAATTCGGCGGCCCATTCTGCTTTGAACGTCTCCCCCTGCTGCTTCCAGCGGCTGATGAGTTGCTCGCGCGTCCATGCCTCGCGGCGCAGCGGCTTGTCGGCGCGGATGATCGCGCGCATCCGCTCCTCGATCGCGGGCAGGTCTTCTTCGGTGAACGGGCGGTCCTTCGGCGCGAAGTCGTAATAGAAGCCGTCGTCGGTAGCCGGGCCGAAGGTGATCTGCGTGCCGGGGAACAGCTCCTGCACCGCCTCGGCCAGCACATGCGCGTAATCGTGACGGGCGAGTTCCAGCGCATCGGCCTCGTCGCGCGCCGTGACCAGCGCGAGCGCTGCGTCATGCTCGATCGGGCGGTTGAGATCGCGCAGCTCGCCATCGACCCGCGCGGCCAGCGCCGCCTTCGCCAGCCCCGGCCCGATCGCGGCGGCCACGTCCGCCGGCGTGGTGCCGAGCGGCATCGCGCGCACCGAGCCATCGGGCAGCGAGATCGAGATCATGTCGTTCATGTAAAGGCGTGTCCTGTCGTTCCGGCGCGCTTATGCACATCGCGGCGCCCGTGGGAAAGCGGCAGGAAACGGGGAGGCCGGGCGGCTTGTCCTCCCCGTTTCCGGGAAGGCGCCTGATCGCGGTCAGCCGACGCGCGTCAGGCCCCCCGGAAAACCGGGGGTGGTGCTAGTCTGCGAAGATCGCGGCGCACGGCTCATGCGACGGGATATAACGCGCCGGGCCGGGAACGACAACGGGCCCGCCTCCGGGGGGAGACAGGCCCGCGCCCTCGCTACGCCACTCGAGGGAAGCCTCGCTACGCTACAGGAGGAAAGCCGTGGCCGCTCAGCGGCAGTAACCGGGGTTGCCCGACTTATCGATCGCCCGGCCCGCCAGCGCGCCGGCGACGCCGCCGATCAGCGTGCCGCCCAGCCGGTCGCCGCGCGTGTCCACCGTGCGGCCGAGCAGGCCGCCCGCGATCGCGCCGATCACCGTGCCGGTGCCGCCGTCCGAGCAGCGCCGGTCGCGATAATAATGGCGGTTGTCGTAACGGCGCGCGTTGTAGCCGCGATCGTAGTTGTAACCACGATCGTAATAGCCGCGATCATAATAACCGCCATTGTTATAGCCGTTGCCGTAATAGCGTTGCGCCTCGGCGGCGGTGGGGGCGATGGCGGCCGCGCCGATGGATAGGGCGACGGCGGCCAGAGAAAGCTTCTTGAACATCTTCGTCTCCCGTCGAAATTCCGGTCGAAGGCGGATTTCCACTTCCGACGAGGGGCGGTTTGCCCGATTCGCCGCGAACCGATCCTGAATGCGCTCGTTATCGACCGTTCAGGGTTCGTGCGGCTATCGGTGAGGAATGCGCTGTCCGCTGTTGCTCTCCGCCGTCGCCGTGCTGTTGCTGGTTCCCGGATTCGCCGGGATCGATCCGCTGGTGCGGCTGGCGCCCGGCGCGACGGTGCGCTTCGCCCGCTATATCCCCGATGGCGGCTGGCCGGCGCGGATCGGGCGGCTGGAGCCGGTCGCGGCGGTGACGATCGACAGCGCCGCGCCGGGCTTCGGCGGTTTTTCCGCGCTGGCGCTGACCGATGGTCGCGCCACGCTGTTGAGCGATTCGGGCAACTGGCTGCGGCTGCGCATCGCCGGCGGGCGGCTCGTGTCGAGCGAGACGGGCGCGCTCGGCGCCGGGCCGGGGCGTGGCTGGACCAAGGAGGATCGCGACAGCGAATCGCTCGCGCTCGATCCGGCGAGCGGACGGGCGTGGGTCGGTTTCGAGCGGGCCAATGCGATCTGGCGCTACGATCCGTCGCTGCGGCGTGGCGAGGCGCAGCGCGCGCCGCGCGAGATGGCGGACTGGTGGGACAATAGCGGCCCCGAATCGCTCGCGCGGTTCCCGGACGGACATTTCGTGGTGATCGCCGAGCGCGGGCGCAAGGCGGGGCCGCTGCGCCCGGCGCTGCTGTTCCCCGGCGATCCGGCGGAGGCGGCGACGCCCGTCGTCCGCTTCGCCTATCGTCCGCCCGCCGGCTACGATCCCAGCGATGCGGCGGCGTTGCCCTCGGGCGACCTGATCGTGCTCAACCGCCGCCATCTCGGGTGGCTGCGCTTCTCGGCCAAGCTGGTGGTGGTGCCCCGCGCCGCGATTCGCGCCGGCGCGACGGTGGCGGGGCGGGAGATCGCGACGCTCGGGGCGCCGCTCGTCAGCGAGAATTGCGAGGGGCTGGCCGTCACGCGCGAGAATGGCGCGACGATGCTGTGGCTGACCACCGACAACGACCAGATGCTGCTGCGGCGCACTTATCTCATGAAATTCCGGCTGCGCTGATCGCGGCAAACGCCGAGCGGCCCGCCCTCCATAGGAAGAGCGGGCCGCGCGATTCGGGCCGATTCGCCGGAAAGCGTTACGCCGCGACGGCGGCGCGCTTCTTCACGATCTCGCGCTTCAGGCGGCGGGCGCGCAGCGACAGCTTCTCGTCGTTGGTCTTGACCAGCCAGTTGTCGAGGCCGCCGTTATGCTCGACCGAGCGCAGACCGTGGGTCGAGACGCGCAGGCGCACGCTCTTCTCCAGCGAGTCCGAGATCAGCGTGACGTTCTGCAGGTTCGGCAGGAACGTCCGCTTGGTCTTGTTGTTGGCGTGGGAAACGTTGTTACCCACCTGCCGGCCCTTGCCGGTCAGCTCGCAGATGCGCGACATGATCTAATCCTGAATTTCGGTTGCCCGGAAAGAGCGCGCCCCTAGCCCGAAGGCGGGATTTCGTCAACCCGATGCGGTGAAACTTCCCGGCCGGCCCCTGCGTTGTTCCATCGGCGAATCGATACGGGAGAGCAAGGCCATGCGCGTCATCCTCGTGCTGCTTGGCATCGCCGCGCTGGTGGCGCTGGCGGGGATCATGACCGGTTTCATCAACATCGACCAGACGCGCACCGCGCAATTACCGCATCTGGAAGGCGGCCAGGCGCCGAAATTCCGCGCCGATGTCGGCCGAATCGATGTCGGCACGGAGAAGAAGACGATCGACGTGCCTCATGTGACGGTGCAGAAGCCCGCGGACAACTCCACCGCCCCGCAATAGGCTGGCCTCGCCTCACGCCGGGCGGTAGGCGGGCGGGATGTTCCCGCTTCCCGTCCCGATGCGCGCCGCGCTCGACGCTGCCGCCGCCGCCGCGCGCGACGGCGAGGTGCCGGTGGGCGCGGTGGTGATTCGCGACGGGCGGGTGATCGCGACGGCCGCCAACGCGCCGCGCCGGCTCCGCGACCCCACCGCCCATGCCGAGATGCTGGCGATTCGCGCGGCGGCAGAGACGCTCGGTCGCGAGCGGCTGGAGGATTGCGACCTGTGGGTAACGCTGGAGCCGTGCGCGATGTGCGCCGGGGCGATCGCCCACGCCCGCATCGCCCGGCTCTATTATGCCGCGCCGGACCCGAAGGGCGGCGCGGTCGAGCATGGCCCGCGCTTCTTCACCCAGCCGACCTGCCACCACCGGCCGGAGGTGTTCTCCGGCATCGGCGAGGGCGAGGCGGGGGAGTTGCTGAAGGATTTCTTCGCGGCGCGGCGTTAGGGTCCTAGAGCGATTTCGAGGCAGGTGGAAACGCAGTTCAGCGCAGCTAATCACCTGCCGGCTCGGAAATCGCGGCAAACAAAGAAAATAGAGCGGTGATCCGATGCAATCGGATCGACAACCGCTCTAGACCGCTCGTCGCTTCAGCAATGCCGACCGCTCGCACTGGCACACCACCTCGCCGCGCTGGTTGATGAGCTGGTGCGTGAAGGCGACGATCCCCGCATCGGGCCGCGACCTGCTTTCGCGCAGGGCCAGCACCTCGCTCGTCGCGCGCATCGTGTCGCCGATGAACACGGGCTTCGGCATGACGAGCTTGTCGTAGCCTAGGTTCGCCACCAGCGTCCCCAGCGTCGTGTCGCCCACCGACAGCCCCACCATCAGCGCGAAGGTGAAGGTGCCGTTGACGAGGATCTGCCCGAACTCGCTCGCCTTCGCCGCCTCCAGATCGAGGTGCAGGGGCTGCGGATTGTGCGTCATGGTGGAGAAGAGGAGATTGTCCGTCTCCGTCACGGTGCGGTGGATCTCATGCTCGATCCGGTCCCCCACCCGCCATTCGTCGAACCAGCGCCCGGCCATCATTGTCCTCCGTCGAAATGCAGCTTGAACCCGGCGTGCGACTTCTCCCAGCCGAGCCGTTCGTAGAAACGATGCGCATCAAGGCGGGTGAGCTTCGAGGTGAGCTGCACCATGCGGCATCCGCGCGCGCGGCAACGCTCGACCGCCCAGTCGACCAGCCGCGCGCCGAGGCCCTGCCCGCGCAGGTCGCCCGCGATGCGCACCGCCTCGATCGGCCCGCGCCACGCGCCCTTGAACGACAGGCCGGGGAAATAGCTGAGCTGGAGCGTCCCGACGACCTTCCCGTCGAGGTCGGCGACGATCAGCTCCTGATTCGGATCGCGCCCGATCGCCTCGAATGCCGCGAGATAGCCGGGATCGAGCGGCAGCGAGGCATCCTCGCGCGTCGCGCCGTTCACGTCGTCCGCCAGCATCGCGATGATCGCGGGCAGGTCCGCCACGGTGGCGCCGCGGAAGACGAGGCCGCTCATCCCTCCGCCCGCTCGATCCGCGCGAGCAGCGCGCCTTCGCTCACTTGGCCGCCGGTGGCGGCGTTCAACTCCGCGACGGTGCCGTCGAACGGGGCGACCAGCGAATGTTCCATCTTCATCGCTTCGAGCGTGAGGAGCTTCTGGCCCTTCGTGACGCTATCGCCGGCGGCCGCCTCCACCGCGATCACGCGCCCCGGCATCGGCGAGAGGATCGCGCCGTCGGCGGCTCCTCCGGTGGCGGAGGCGTCGAAGCGCGGCGGCGCGACCGAGAATGCGGCGCCATCCTCGAAATAGATGCGGCGCGGCCCGTCGATCACGCTGGGCCGATAGGAGTTGTCGTGGAGGGCGTCGTCGGACACCGCGACTTGCCTGCACTCGCCGTCCACGCTGAGCCGGACCGTGCGCTGCGACGGTGCGTTCAGCCGGAAGCCGAAGCGCTCGACGAGGAAATCCTGCGGCAGATCATAGGCGTCCGACAGGTGGGTCTGGTCGAACACCGCATCGTCCGCCGCATATTCCAGCAGCGTGTCGGACGGTCGGGGCGGTGCGATCAGCGTCTCCAGATGATCGGAAATGAACGCCGTGGTGATGTCGCCGCTCCCGAACGCCGGCTGATCGAGCAGCCGCGCGAGGAACCAGGCGTTGGTCCTCACCGGCGTGCATTCCACCTCCCGGCAGGCGCGCGCCAGACCGGCGATCGCGGCATCGCGCGTGGCGGCGGCGGTGACCAGCTTGGCGATCATCGGATCATAGAAGGGGGAGATGGTGTCCCCCGCCTCGATGCCGGTCTCGACGCGCGCATCGTCGGGCAGTGCCAGATGCTCCAGCCGCCCGGTGGACGGCAAAAACCCCTTCGCCGGATCCTCCGCATAGAGCCGCGCCTCGATCGCCCAGCCGTTGATCGACAGTTCCTCCTGTCGCTTGGGCAGCGGCTCGCCGCTGGCGACGCGGAGCTGCCATTCGACCAGATCGACGCCGGTGATCTCCTCCGTCACCGGATGCTCGACCTGTAGCCGCGTGTTCATCTCCATGAACCAGATGCGGTCGGCGGAGAGGCCCGCGCTGGCGTCGGCGATGAACTCGATCGTGCCCGCGCCGACATAATCCACTGCGCGCGCCGCCTTCACCGCGGCGGCGCAGATCGCCGCGCGCGTGGCCGGGTCCATGCCGGGGGCGGGGGCTTCCTCGATCACCTTCTGGTGGCGGCGCTGGAGCGAGCAATCGCGCTCAAACAGGTGGACGGCATTGCCATGCGCGTCGCCGAATACCTGCACCTCGATATGGCGCGGCGAGAGGATATATTTCTCCAGCAGCACGCGGTCGTCGCCGAACGAGGACGCCGCCTCGCGCTGGCACGACAGCAACGCATCGGCGAAATCCTCGCCCGCGTCGACGCGGCGCATCCCCTTGCCACCGCCGCCGGCGACCGCCTTGATGAGCACCGGATAGCCGATCGCATCCGCCTCGGCCTTCAGCCGCTCCGGCGATTGATCCTCGCCGAGATAGCCGGGCGTGGTCGGGACGCCGGCTTCCTGCATCAGCTTCTTGGCGGCGTCCTTCAGGCCCATGGCGCGGATGCTGGCGGGCTTCGGGCCGACCCACACCAGCCCGGCGTCGATCACCGCCTGCGCGAAATCTGCGTTCTCGGAAAGGAAACCGTAGCCGGGGTGGATCGCCTCCGCGCCCGTAGTCTTCGCCGCCGCGATGATCCGCTCGCCGACGAGATAGCTTTCGCGCGCGGGCGAGGGGCCGATATGCACCGCCTCGTCCGCCTGCCGCACATGCAGCGCGTTCGCGTCGGCATCGGAATAGACCGCCACGGTGCGTACGCCCATCGCGCGCGCGGTGCGGATGATGCGGCAGGCGATCTCGCCGCGATTGGCGATCAGGAGCGAGCGGATCATGCCGCGCACCCCGTCGTGCGCTGGCTCCAGGTGACGTTCAGCACCTTCCATGTCCCTCCTTCGCGCACCAGATCGAAATGATCGTAGCCGCAATGCTCGGCCTTGCCGTTCACCAGCGCGGTATAGGGCGCCCAGACCATCGCCACGTCGCCGTCGATCTCGATCGCGGGCGTGCCGAGCCGCTCCTCGAACCGGTCGGCGGATGGCTTGAGCCGCGCCGCGAACTCCGCCCAGTGGAACGAGCGGACGCCGCGCCGCTCGCCCTCCAGCGCGACCGTGGCGCTGCCCTCCGGCCGGGTCACGGCGAGCATGGCGTTGCCGTCCGACGCGCCGATCGCGCGGAGCAGTTCCTCGACGGGGGCCATCACCGCCGCATCCTCGCCACCGGGCGGGGGCAGGGCGGTGCCCTTCACGATCGGGGCGACGGGGGTGACCTGAAGCAGCAGTGCGACGAAGGACGCGATCATGCTCGATCCAATTGCAAGATATGGTTAATATGGCGGCCGGAACAGCAAGACTCCGCAAGCTCGATCCGGGTGTGAAGACAAGAACTCGAGGGGAGAACTGGCCGATGAGAGGATTGTTCGCGGCGGCGGTCATCGCCGCAAGCGTGGCGGCGGCGCCGGCAATATCCGCCGCGCCCGTCGTGGTGACTTCGGGGAGCTTCGCGTCCGGCGATTCCATCGGACAGGTCGGCTCCTATGGCGTGGGGCCGGGCCGTTATCGCTTCACGTTCGCAACCGATGCGCCGGTGGACCTCTTCGTTGGGGAGGTGATAAACACACGTACCACCAATATCTTCTGCAACGAGGGGAGCGGCCCCTTCTATTGCGGCGGCGACGACGTGCCGCTGATGCCCTCGCTCGATCCCGCGGGGCCGGGGCGCTGGGCGGCGCTGATCGAGGTGATGCCATTCACGATCACCCCCGGCGGCGGCTTCATCGATCGTTACGAGACGAGCGATTCCTGCTGCGGTTATGATTTCGCGTTCGAGGCGCTGGGGGCGGGCAGCTATGTCCTGTCGGTCGAGGGCGTGCCGGAACCGGCGAGCTGGGCGCTGATGCTCGCCGGCTTCGCCGCGACGGGCGCCGCCTTGCGGATGCGCCGCCGGCCCGGTCCCGCGCTCGCCTGACCGCATCGCGATCACATCCGGAACACGCCGAAGCGTGGGCTTTCCGGTATCGGCGCGTTGAGCGTCGCGGCGAAGGCGAGACCCAGCACGTCGCGGGTCTGCGCGGGATCGATGATCCCGTCGTCCCACAAACGCGCGGTGGCGTGCCACGGATTGCCCTCGTCCTCGTAACGCTGGCGGATCGGGGCCTTGAACGCCTCGGCCTGCTCCGGTGTCCATGTGTCCGCGTCGCGGTGGACGGTGGCGAGCACGCTCGCCGCCTGCTCCCCGCCCATCACGCTGATCCGGCTGTTGGGCCAGGTGAACAGGAAGCGCGGGGAGTAAGCGCGCCCGCACATGCCGTAATTGCCCGCGCCGAAACTGCCGCCGATCAGGACGGTGATCTTCGGCACGGTCGCGGTGGCGACGGCGGTGACGAGCTTCGCGCCATGCTTGGCGATCCCCTCCGCCTCATATTTCCCGCCGACCATGAAGCCGGAGATGTTCTGGAGGAACAGCAGCGGAATGCGCCGCTGGCACGCCAGCTCGATGAAATGCGCCCCCTTCACCGCCGATTCGCTGAACAGCACGCCGTTGTTGGCGAGGATCGCGACCGGGATGCCCCAGATATGCGCGAAGCCGCAGACGAGGCTGGTGCCATAGAGCGCCTTGAACTCGTGGAACTCGCTGCCGTCCACCAGCCGCGCGATCACCTCATGCACGTCATAAGGCGCGCGCACGTCCTGCGGCACGACGCCGTAGAGATCGTCGGCGGCGAACTTGGGCGGGTGCGGCGCGCGCAGGTTGACGCTCGCCGGCGTCTCCGGCTGGAGCGTCGAGACGATATCGCGGACGATCGTCAGCGCGTGCTCGTCATTCTCCGCGACATGATCGACGACGCCGGATTTGCGGCCGTGCGTCTCCGCGCCGCCCAGCTCTTCGGCGGAGATTTCCTCGCCCGTCGCCGCCTTCACCAGCGGCGGGCCGGCGAGGAAGATCGTGCCCTGGTTGCGCACGATCACCGTCTCGTCCGACATGGCGGGGACGTAGGCACCCCCCGCCGTGCAGCTTCCCATCACGCAGGCGATCTGCGGGATGCCCTTGGCGGACATGTTCGCCTGATTGAAGAAGATGCGCCCGAAATGCTCGCGATCGGGGAACACCTCGGCCTGATGCGGCAGGTTCGCGCCGCCCGAATCGACCAGATAGATGCACGGCAGCCGGTTCTGCTCGGCGATCTCCTGCGCGCGCAGGTGCTTCTTGACCGTGAGCGGGTAGTAAGTGCCGCCCTTCACGGTCGCGTCGTTGCACACGATCATGCACTGGCGGCCGGAGACGCGGCCGATGCCCGCGATCATCCCCGCGCCCGGCACCTCGCCTTCATAGAGGTCGAACGCCGCAAGCTGGCCGATCTCCAGAAACGGGGAGCCGGGATCAAGCAGCCGCTCGACGCGATCGCGGGGCAGGAGCTTGCCGCGAGCGGTATGACGCTCGCGGCTCTTCTCGTTGCCGCCCAGCGCCGCCTTCGCCACATCGGCGCGCAACGCCTCGGCCAGCGCGCGATTGTGCTCGGCGTTGGCGCGGAAATCGGCGCTGTCCGCCGACAGTTTCGTGTCGAGGACGGGCGCGCTCACGCCGCGCCCACCAGTTCGCGGCCGACCAGCATCCGGCGGATCTCGTTAGTCCCCGCGCCGATATCGAGCAGCTTGGCGTCGCGCCAATAGCGTTCGACCGGCCAGTCCTTGGTATAGCCTGCGCCGCCGAGCGCCTGGATCGCCTCGCCCGCCACCTTCACCGCGCTTTCCGACGCGAGCAGGATCGCGCCCGCCGCGTCGAAGCGGGTGGTGCGCCCGGCGTCGCACGCCTTCGCCACGGCATAGACATAGGAGCGCGCCGAATTGAGCGCGACATACATATCCGCCACCTTGCCCTGCATAAGCTGGAAGGCGCCGATCGGCTTGCCGAACTGCTTGCGCTCGCGAACGTAAGGCAGCACCACGTCGAGGCAGGCCTGCATGATGCCGAGCTGGATGCCGGAAAGCACGACGCGCTCGTAATCGAGGCCGCTCATCAGCACGCCGACGCCGCCATTCTCCGGCCCCATGACGTTCTCGTCGGGGACGAAGCAATCGTCGAACACCAGTTCCGCCGTCGGCGAGCCGCGCATCCCCATCTTGTCGATCTTCTGCCCGATCGCGAAGCCGGGGAAATCCTTCTCGATCAGGAAGGCGGTGATCCCCCGCGATCCCGCGTCCGGGGTCGACTTGGCATAGACGACCAACGTGTCGGCATAAGTCGCGTTGGTGATCCAGAATTTCGTGCCGTTGAGCCGCCAGCCGCCGTCCACCCTGTCGGCGCGCAGCTTCATCGACACCACGTCCGACCCGGCCGACGCCTCCGACATGGCGAGGCTGCCGACATGCTCGCCGGAAACCAGCTTCGGCAGATATTTCGCCTTCTGCTCGGGATTGCCCCAGCGGCGGATCTGGTTGACGCACAGGTTGGAATGCGCGCCATAGCTGAGGCCGATCGAGGCCGAGGCGCGGCTCACCTCCTCGCAGGCGACGACATGGTCGAGATAGCCGAGGCCAAGCCCGCCGAACTCCTCCTCCACCGTGATGCCGTGCAGGCCGAGCGCGCCCATTTCCGGCCACAGATGGCGCGGAAAGGAATCGTCGCGATCGATCTCGGCGGCGATCGGGGCGATCCGGTCGCTGGCGAAGCGCCGCGTCGTCTCGCGGATCATGTCGGCGGTCTCGCCGAGTGCGTGCAGGTCGTCCACCCTCATTCCTCTCCGCTGGAACCTGCTCCTGTGTAGCGGGCGCGGACGCGCGAGGAAAATTGAAAGGCGCGGCGGCATATTATAGACGGTGTCTATGATCGACCGCTATCTGCTGCGCTATTTCCTCGCGGTGATAGATCAGGGCAATTTCTCGCGCGCCGCCGCCGCGTGCAACGTTTCGCAGCCGACGCTCTCCGCCGGGATCGCCAAGCTGGAGGCGTCGCTCGGGCGGCCGCTGTTCACCCGCACCAACCGCCGCGTCGCGCTGACCGAGGCGGGCGCGCGGCTCGTCGCGCGCGCGCGACGGATCGAGGCGGAGTTCGTGCAGGCCGAGCGCGAGGCGGGCGCGGCGCGGGTCGCGGGCCGGTTGCGGCTCGGGGTGCTGACCAGTACGCCGACGCGCTGGATCGCGGATTTCGTCGCTGCGCTGCCGCGCGACGCGGATGAGGTGGAGCTGGTCGAGGGACGCGAGCGCGAGCTGGTCGACCGGCTCACGCGCGGGCGCATCGACGCGGCACTGACGATCCTGCGCGGCAACCCGCGCTTCGCCGCGCGGCCGATCCTCAGCGAGCCGTACCTGCTCGCGCTGCCGGCGGCGCATCCGCTCGCTGCGCGCGAGACGCTGGCGGCGGAGGAACTGGTCGACGAGCCGATGATCGTGCGTCGCCATTGCGAGCTGCTCGGCGAGACGAGCCGCTATTTCACCGCGCGCGGTGTCCGCCCGTTCTTCCCCGCGCGCACCACCAGCGACGACCACGCTCGCGCGCTGATCGCGGCCGGGCTGGGGGTGACGGTCGCGCCGCAATCGTTCGGCGGCGCGGGTGTGGCGATGCGCCCGCTCGCCGAGTTCGATCACGCGCGCGAGGTGGGCGTGCTGGCGGCGGACGCGGCGCTGCTGATGCATCCGCTGATCGAGCGGCTGGCGACAATTCCCGTCATCCCAGCGCAAGCTGGGATCTCAGGCCGCCAGGGCGACGCTTGAGGCACGAGACCCCAGCTTTCGCTGGGGTGACGGGGAGAGGGTGAGCCGCCTTTACCCGATGTCGCTCTGCGCGATCGGCACGATCTTGATCTCCACCCGGCGGTTCTGCGCGCGGCCTTCCTCGGTTTCGTTCGAGGCGATCGGCTGGGTCTTGCCGAAACCGCGCGTCGCCACCCGCGCCGCCAGCACCCCGCGCGATTCGAGATAGAGCGCCACCGCCGCCGCCCGCCGCTCCGACAGGTTCTGGTTATAGGCGTCGCTGCCGATCGAATCGGTGTGGCCGTACACGTCGATATAGGTGCGGTTGTTCTGCGGATCGGAAAGCACGCCGGCCACCTTGTCCAGCGTCTGCTGGAAACGCGGCTCAACCGTCGCGCTGTTATAGGCGAAGTTCACGCCCGAGGGGATGTTGAGCAGCAGGTCGTCGCCCTGCCGCACCACCTGCACGTCGGTGCCAGCGGTGCGCTGGCGCAATTCGCGCTCCTGCTTGTCCATGTAAGCGCCGATCGCCGCCCCCGCGACGCCGCCCAGCCCGGCGCCGACGATCTTCTCGGTCCGGTCGTGCCGCCCGCCGACCAGATCGCCGAGCAGATAGCCGCCCAGCGCGCCGCCAATGCCGCCGATCGCCGTTCTGGAAAGGCGCTGCTGCCCGGTTTCGGGATCGGTGGTGCAGGCGGCGGTGCCCACGAGCAGGGCGGCCAGCGCGGCGCCGACGGCGATCTTAGAGCGGAAATCCATTATGCTCCCCTTGGGTCTGACCGGCGGGAGAACCCCACATGCGGCCACTTGTTCCGCCTTCGTGATGAACCGGCGATGACGAGAGCGGTTGTCGTCGGCGCCTTTTGCCGCCAAGAGATGAAGCGATCATGCTACCGCCGTTCCCCTGGTTCGACGTCCTTATCATCCTCGCGCTGGTGGCGCTCAACGGCGTTTTCGCGATGAGCGAGCTGGCGATCGTCTCCGCGCGCAAGGCGCGGCTGGAGGCGATGGCGCGCACGGGCAAGCGCGGCGCGCGCGCCGCGATCGTGCTGGCGGCCGATCCGGGCAAGTTCCTCTCCACCGTGCAGATCGGCATCACGCTGATCGGCGTGCTCGCCGGCGCCTATTCGGGCGCCAGCCTCGGCCACCCCACCGCCGCGCGGCTGGAGGCATGGGGGCTGGGCCACAATGCGGCGGAGAATCTGGGCTTCGCGCTGGTGATCGGCCTCACCACCTTCGCCTCGCTGATCGTCGGCGAGCTGGTGCCGAAGCAGATCGCGCTGCGCTCGCCGGAGCCGATCGCGGCGATGATGGCTGTCCCGATGACATGGCTGGCAGCGGCGACCAAGCCGGTCGTCTGGTTCCTCGATTCGACCAGCGCGCTCGTCTTCCGCCTGCTCGGTCTCAACCGCGAGAGCGAGGATCAGGTGACGGCGGAGGAGTTGCACCTGATCGTCGCCGAGGCATCCAAGTCCGGCGTGATCGAGGAGCATGAGCGCTCGATCATCTCCGGCGTGGTGCGTCTGGCGGATCGCCCGGTGCGCGAGGTGATGACGCCGCGCACCGAAGTCGACTGGCTCGACGTGGGGCTGGACGAGGCCGCGATCCGGGCGGCCGTGCTGGAAACCTCGCACAGCCGCCTGCCGGTGGCGGAAGGCTCGATCGACGCGGTGATCGGCGTGGTGCAGGCGCGCGACATCGCCGCCGCGCTGTTCCGGGGCGAGGCGCTCGACCTCGCGAAGCTGGCGCGCAAGGCGCCGGTGGTGGTGGATCAGATCGACGCGATGGATGCGCTCGACGCGCTGCGCCGCGCCGAAGTGCCGATGGCGCTGATCCACGACGAATACGGCCATTTCGAAGGGATCGTGACGCCCGCCAACCTGCTCGCCGCGATCGCCGGGGAATTCGCGTCGGATGCGGACGAGGAGGACGGGCCGTCGATCGTCGAGCGAGATGATGGCTCGCTGCTGGTGGCGGGCACGATGGCGGCGGACCTGCTGGCTGAGCGGCTCGGCATCGACCTGCCGGAGGACCGCGACTACGCCACCGTCGCCGGCCTCGCGCTCGCCGTGCTGCGCCGGCTGCCGGCCGAGGGCGAGAGCTTCGTCGAGCAGGGCTGGCGATTCGAGGTAGTCGATCTCGACGGGCGGCGGATCGACAAATTGCTGGTGAGCCGGGCCTGATGCCCGACTTTTATCCCGCCATCCGCGCGAGGATCGCGGCGAAGCCCGTCTCCATCTCGTCGATCGAGCGCCGCGCCACCGGGTGGAGCAGCGCGCGCGCGAAATAGTTCGCGACGCGCTCGTGCGCCGCGACCGCCGCCCAGGTGCCGGCGGCGGGGTCGATCAGCCGCGCGAGGGCGAGCATCGGCACCAGGGCGCAATCGGCGCGCGTCGGCGTGGCGGCCGGCCCGTCGGGAATCAGCCGCTCGAGCGCGTCCAGCCCGTGCGCGATCGTCGCGCGGGCGGCGGCGACCACGTCGGGCGCATCGCCGCGCCGGAACACGACATGCAGCATGATCGGTCGCAGCCCGACGCCGATCTCGCCTACCGCCAGCGATTCCAGCTCGCGCACGCGGGCGCGGTCGAGCGCATCGCCGGGCAGCAGCGCGGGCCCGTCGAGCGCATCGTCGACATAGCCGACGATCGCCGCCGATTCGCACAGGTGCTGGCCGCTATCCAGCTCCAGCACCGGCACGCGGCCCATCGGGCTGATCGCGCGGAACTCGGGCGACTGCATCGCGCCGCCGGGCGGCGGCTGCACGCCGATCTCATGCCCCTTGGCGCGCGCCGCCATCAGCGCGCGCTGGACGAAGGGGGAAGCGGTCGATCCGTAGATGTGCATCGGTCTTCTCTCCTTCGTCCGCGCTCTTGCGGGATCAGGCCATCCCGAGCGCGTTGCGATAGGTTTCGAGCAACGCGTCGGCCTCGTCGCGCGCGTGCTTCTCCATCTTGCGCAGCCGGATGATCGCGCGGATCGTCTTGGTGTCGAAGCCGGTCGACTTGGCTTCGCTATACACGTCGCGGATATCGTCGGCGAACGCCTTCTTCTCTTCCTCCAGCCGCTCGATGCGCTCGATGAACAGGCGCAGTTGCTCGGCGGAAACATTGTCGGTCATGAATCACTCCGTTGGGGATTTGCGCCCGCGATAGGGGGCAAAGCGGCCGAGGACAACGCCCCTGACCGCTCCGCCCTCAGCCCCTCCCGCGTCGGGGAGGGGCTGCACGGCGCTCAGTCCCGCGCCGTGCGGGCGACGACGCCATGGTGCATGACGAACGCGACATGCTCCAGCCGCGTCACGTCCTCCAGTGGGGAGCCGCTGACGGCGATGATGTCGGCGCGCTTGCCCGGCGTGATCGCGCCGATGTCGTCGCGGCCGAGCGCGTCGGCGGCGGAGACGGTGGCGGCGCGGATCGCGGCGGCCGGCGTCATGCCCGCCTTCACCATCAGCGCGAACTCCTGCGCATTGTCGCCGTGCTTCGAGACGCCGGTGTCGGTGCCGAAGGCGATCTTCACGCCGGCGGCGATCGCCTTGCCGTGGCTGACCATCGCGGCCGCGGCGGCGGCCTCCGCCTTGGGGATCGTGTTGGCCGGCAGCGCCCCGGCGCGCGCCTGCGCCAGCGCGGTGATCGGCGCGATCATCGTCGGCACGAGATAGGCGCCCTTCGCCTTGAACAGCCGGATCGCCTCGTCGTCGAGGAAGGTGCCGTGGTCGATCGTGTCGACGCCGGCCTCCAGCGCCGCCTTCGTCCCCTCGGCGGCATGGCTGTGCGCGGCGACCTTGCGGCCGAAGCTGTGCGCGGTGTCGATCAGCGCGCGCATCTCCTCCGGCGTCATCGCCCGGCCCAGGCCGCCCGCGACATTGGAGAGCACGCCGCCGGTCGCGGCGAACTTGATGACCTGCGCGCCGAGGCCGACCTGCGCGCGCACCGCGCGGCGGCAGTCGTCCGGCCCGTCGCAGGTGTTGATCTGATGCCGGTGGACCGCGTCGGACCATTCCTCGGCCAGCCCGTTGGTGCCGTCGCCGTGGCCGCCGGTGATCGAGATCATCTGCCCGGCGTTGATGATCGACGGCCCCTCGACGTCGCCGCGCTCGATCGCGTCGCGCAGCGCGCGGATGCCGCGCGGGTCGCCGCCGAGATCGCGCACGGTGGTGAAGCCGGCGTCCAGCGTCTTGCGCGCGTTGAGCTGCGCCTGGATCATGTTGTCGCCGTCGTCCATCGTCATCGCCATCAGGCGCGAGCGCACCGGATCGCCGCCGATGCCCCACAGGTGGACGTGCATGTCCACCAGCCCCGGCAGCACGAACTTGTCCCTCAGCTCGACCAGCTCGGCGGTGGCCGGCGGCACGAGGAAGCCGTCGCGGACCTCCGCCACCTTGCCGTCGCGCACGATGATCGTGCTGTTGCCGCGCGGCGCCTGCCCCGGCTGATCGAGCAGCGCCCCGGCGTGGATATAGGTGACCTTGGTCGGCGCGGCGGTCTGCGCGACGGCAGGCGCGGCGACGGTGACCGCGAGCGCGATCATCAGCTTCCTCAACATTCCTCTCATTCTCCCGGTCGGGCGAGGCGCGTCGCCGCGCCCCTTCGTTCCCGAAGGAAGGGGTAGAGGAAGGCCGGCAGGTTCGACAAGCCGCCCCGTGAGCGCGGCGATCAGATCGCGGCGTTCCTCGCCACGCTTTCCTCCATCCGGCGCAATTGCTCGGGCGTCGCCTCCTGCTGGTGGCGCGTTTTCCATTCGGCATAGGGCATGCCGTAGATCGCGGCGCGCGCCGCCTCGCGCTCCAGCCCGCCGGCCTCGCCGATCCAGTCGGACAGGCAGTTGCGGCAGAAGCCGGCCAGCCCCATCAGGTCGATGTTCTGCGCATCGTCGCGGTGGCGCAGGTGGCGCACCAGCCGGCGGAAGGCGGCGGCGGCGGTGGCGTCGTCGATCGCGTCGATCGGGTCCATTGTCGTGCTCCCGGGTTGATCGGTCATCGAAAGCCTCTAAGCCAACGGGCCAATCAGGACGAGGACCAAGATGACCAGAGCGATCAGCCCCCGCAGCCGGAAGGTCCGCGTGCTGGCCACGCTCGGGCCGGCGAGCAACACGCCCGAGATGATCGCCGCGTTGTTCGAGGCGGGGGCGGACGCTTTCCGCGTCAACATGAGCCATGGCGATCAGGAATCGAAGATCCCGATGATCGCCGCGATCCGCGGGCTGGAAAAGAAATTTGGCCGCCCGACGACGATCCTCGCCGATCTGCAGGGGCCGAAGCTGCGCGTCGGGCGCTTCGCCGGCGGCCGGGTGGTGCTGGAAAATGGCGCGACCTTCGTGCTCGATCGTGATGCCGCGCCGGGCGACGAGACGCGCGTCCAGCTCCCCCATCGCGAGATTTTCGCCGCGATCGAGCCGGGCGCGCGGCTGCTGCTCGACGACGGCAAGCTGGTGCTGCGCGTGCTGGAGCACGATCCGGACCGGATCGTCACCATCGTCGAGGTCGGCGGGCCGCTCAGCGACAGCAAGGGGCTGAACGTGCCCGACGTGGTGGTGCCGATGGCGGCGCTGACCGCGAAGGACCGCAGCGACCTCGCCTTCGCGTGCGAGCAGGGGGTGGACTGGATCGCCTTGAGCTTCGTCCAGCGGCCGGAGGATCTGGCCGAGGCGCGGCGGCTGATCGGCGGCAAGGCCGCGCTGCTCGCCAAGATCGAGAAGCCGGCGGCGATCGAGCGGCTGGAGGAGATCGTCGAGATGTGCGACGGCGTGATGGTCGCGCGCGGCGATCTCGGCGTCGAGCTGCCGCCGCAGTCGGTGCCGCCGCTCCAGAAGCGCATCGTGGAGGTGTCGCGCCGCATGGGCCGCCCGGTGGTGGTGGCGACGCAGATGCTCGAATCGATGATAAAGTCGCCGACGCCGACCCGCGCCGAGGTGTCCGACGTCGCCACCGCGATCTACGACGGGGCGGACGCGATCATGCTCTCGGCGGAAAGCGCGGCGGGCGACTGGCCGATCGAATCGGTCGCGATGATGAACGCGATCGGCGAGGCGGTGGAGCGCGATCCGATGCACGGCGATCGCGTCCATTTCACCGAGATGCGCCCCGACCCCACCACCGCCGACGCGCTGGCGGAGGCGGCCAAGAACATCGCCCGCACCGTTTCGGCCAAGGCGATCATCTGCTTCACCACCTCAGGCTCCACCGCGCGGCGCGTCGCGCGCGAGCGGCCCTCGGTGCCGCTGCTGGTGCTGACCCCCAAGCTGGAGACGGCGCGGCGGCTGGGCATCCTATGGGGCGTCCATGCCGCGCACACCCGCGACGTCGAATCGTTCGAGGAGATGGTCGCCAAGTCGAAGCGCATGGCGCTGCGCCACCGCATCGCGGTGGCCGGCGACAGCGTGGTGGTGATGGCCGGCGTCCCCTTCCGCACCCCCGGCTCGACCAACGTGCTGCATGTCGTGCGGCTGGTTGGCGACGAGCTGAAGGGATACGGCTGAGGGAGCGCGCGCCTACGCCCCGAACGTCTTGGTCAGCCCGACGAAGAACCCCCGCCGCGGCCCATATTGCGGCGCGCCCACGCCCACGCCGCCCCCGTCGCGGATTTCATAGACGTGATCCAGCACGTTGATGACGTCGAACCGCACGTCGAGGTTCGGCCCGGCGAAATGATGGCTCGCGGACAGGTTGAACTGGGCATAGCCGTCGAGATGCGCGCCGTTCGGCACCTCGCTGCCGTCGGGCAGCTCCAGCCCGGTGCGCAAGCCCGATCCATACATCATCGATCCGCCCAGTGACGTCCGCGCCAGCGCGCCGTGCTTCCACGTATAGGTCACGCCGGCCGAGCCGGTGTAGGTCTGGTCGTGGTCGAGATAGATGTAGTGGTTGGCGATATAGGCCAGCTCGTCGGGATCGAAGCTGAACTGGCTGGAGACGATGCCGCGCCCCTTGGCCTTGGCCGCCGCGAAATTGGCATAAGCGTTCCAGCCGCCGTGCGAATAGGCCATGTTCGCCTCGACCCCGCCGATCCGGCCTTGCGCATAATTGAACGGGGTGAGGATGATCGGCGCGCCGAACTGCCCTTCGTCGATCAGGTTCTGCGAGATGCGGTAATAAGCGTCCACGCCATAGCTGAACGAGCTGCTCGGGTGCGCCTCGAAGCCGACATCGAAATAATGCTGCCGCTCGGCATAGGGGGTGGTGTTCTGCGTGATCGCCGGCTCGGCGCTGGTCCCCGTCAGCTCGCCGATGCTGGCGGAACCGACCAGCTCGAACGGCGGCGGGACGAAATAGCGCGCATAGCCGGCATGGACGGTCAGCGACGAATCCGGCTGCCACACCAGATTGGCGCGTGGGCTGAGCTGGTCCTCGGTGCGATAGCCGGCGAACCGGTCGTAGCGCGCGCCATAGTTGAGCGTCAGCGTCGGCGCGAGCTTCCATTCGTCCTGGAGATAGGCGCTGAAGGTCGTCGCATTGGCGCCGCTCCTGTCGACGATCGCGTACGGCTCGCCGGCCTGCGCGCCGTCGTCGTCGACCGGGAAGACATGGGTGGTCGTGTCGCTGGTGCTGTGGTCGTGGATCAGCAGCAGCCCGCCGCGCAGCGTGTGCGCGTCGCCGAGATGATATACGCCGTCGACCTGTCCGCCGAGCGCGAGGTCCTGCTTGAACGCCGCCTGCGCCTGCCCGTTGTAGAGCAGTTCGCCCGTCACGTCGGGTCGATAGGTCAGCGAGGAATAGCGCGCGAAAAGCGATGCCTGGATGGTCAGCGGCTCGTCGTCGTGCAGCCAGCTAAGCTGGCCGAAGCCGGTACGCTCCAACTGGCGCTCGTTGAGATTCTCGCTGGGGTAGGCGGACTGGCCGCCGATTTTCCACGTCCCGTCCGGCTGCAACCCGCCGGGATTGGGGATCTGGAACCACTGGTTCGAATAGCCGCCGACGAACGACACCCGGTCGTGATCGCCGACGATATGATCGACATAGGCGAAGGCCTGGTATTGATCGGTATCGTCGTGGATCGGGTTGGAGCGCCCGTCGACGCTCTCGATCCCCAGCGCGTCGTGGCGATAGTCGCCGGAGACGAAGTAATTCGTCTGGCCGCTCGATCCGCCATAGGTGAAGCTCGGCTCGATCGTGTCGTGGCTGCCGCCGTAGATCGAGACGGTGCCGCCGTTGTTGAACATCCCGCTCTTGGTGGTGATGTCGATGATGCCGGCGCTGCGCAGGCCGTATTGCGCGGGCAGCGCGCCGGTCAGCAGGTCCACCTTGTTGACGAGGCGCGGGGAGAGCGTCTGCCCGAACACCGCCAGCCCTTCCGGCAGCACGGTGCCGTTGATGCGATATTGCAGGCCGTTATGGTCGTCGCGGACGTGGAACTGGCCGAAGCCGTCCTGCACCACGCCGGGCAGTTGCAGCAGGATCTGGTTGAACTGCTGGTTGTCACCGCCGGGCAGGTCCTTGATCGCCGCGCTGGTGACGCCGTAGCTGGTCGCGCCGAGGCTCGGCTGGATATGCGCGCGCGCCTCGTCCAGCTTCTGCGCGGTGACGACGATGTCCTTGGGTGTTGCGCTCGCGCCGCCGTCCGCCGGCGGGTTGTCCTCCGCATGGGCGATCGACGGGAAGGTGAGGGCGAGGAAGGCGATACCGGAAAGCAATGAGACCCGCATCACAACTCCATGTGATACTATAACATAACTCCCGGTGAAACCGCGCTAGGCTGTCTTTTACGCGAGCGCAAGCGCAAAGATGCGCCGTGCGGCGATCCGTTAAATCGCGAAGCCGAACGCGCGCAGGTCGGCGCGCAGCCGGTCCGCGCCGGTGAACAGCAGCGCGTGCATTCCCACTGCCGCGGCACCGTCGACATTGGCCTGCCGGTCGTCGACGAACACCGCGTCCGCCGCCGCGACCCCGAATCGGTCGAGCGCCAGCCGGTAGATCGCCGCGTCCGGCTTCATCAATTTCTCCTCGCCCGACACGACGATATCGCGGAAGCGATCGAACAGCGCGGCTTCCCGCGCACGGAACGGCGGGAAGAATTCGTGGCTGAAATTGGTGATCGCGTAGAGCGGCACGCCGGCCGAATCGAGATCGGCGACCAGCGCGGGCATCCCCGGCATCGGCCCCGGTATCTGCTCGGCGAAGCGCGGCCCCCAGGCGGCGATCAGATCGGCATGATCGGGATGGCGCGCGATCAGTTCCGCCGAGGTTTCCGCGAAATCGCGGCCGCGATCGTGCTGGAAATGCCATTCCCGCGTGCAGATTTCGTCGAGGAACACGTCAAGCGCCTCATCATCGGGGATGAGGCGCTGATAAAGGACGCGCGGGTCCCAATCGTACAGGACGTGCCCAACGTCGAAGATGACGCTTTTGGGTTGCCGCACCAGCCCGCTCCCCCACCCGGCCTCCCAGTCAGCCTATCCTTGATGGGAGGCCGGGTGGGGGAGCGGGCTGGTGCCGTTTCGAGTCAGCGAATCAGCCCTGACGGGCCTTGAAACGGCGATTCGTCTTGTTGATGACGTAGGTACGGCCGCGACGGCGGATCACGCGGTTGTCGCGATGCCGGTCCTTGAGCGACTTGAGGCTATTGCGGATCTTCATGGTGGATTCGCTTCTTGAAAACGGGTTCTTGTGAAAGGGTGGCCGCCTAGTGCGAGGGGCCTTGCAAGTCAAGCCGGAGCGCGCGACGAAGCCCGTGCGTTAGAGTATCGCAAATACGAAGGATTCGAGCATGCGCAGGAAGATGGTGGCGGCGACGATCGGGCTGGCGGCGGCGGGGCTGGC
This sequence comes from Sphingomonas sp. 67-36, assembly GCA_001897375.1. Taxonomy (GTDB): domain Bacteria; phylum Pseudomonadota; class Alphaproteobacteria; order Sphingomonadales; family Sphingomonadaceae; genus Sphingomonas. The sequence continues at coordinate 298,250 of MKSU01000002.1, forward strand.
CGGGTGCGCGACCGCGCCCACGTCCTTTCCGGTGCAGGTCTCGCGCTTCCACTACGACACGATGGCATCGCGCGGCACGATCACCGTGGAGCCGCTGCCTGGCGGCTCGGTCGCCAGTATCGAATACAAGACCTATGCCGCCGCCGTGGAGGCGGAACTGCTGCGCGCCGGCTACACCAGCCCCCCGCCGGGGCAGCATGGCGAATATCTCGCCACCGTCGCGTTCAGCCGCGCCGAGCGGGGTCTGCCGCCGAAGCGCTCGCCCTTCACGATCGGCATCGGCGGCGGCTCGTTCAGCGGCGGGCGCGGCGGCGGCGTGGGGCTGGGCGGGGGCGTCAGCTTCCCGGTCGGCGGCCAGCGCGACCGCGTCGGCATCGTCACCGAACTGTCGGTGCGCATCCGCCACGGCGCGGACGCGGTGTGGGAAGGGCAGGCGCAGTCGCTGACCGACACCAGCGCGCCGAACGTCGATACGCAGGCGATCGCCGAACGGCTCGCCCGCGCGCTGTTCACGGGGTTCCCCGGCGAGAGCGGGCGGACTATCGAGGTGAAATGACCCTCACCATCAACTCCGCCTTCGACGGCGGCAATATCCGCCTGGTCGCGATCCACGGGAACCGGGTCGATCTGGAGATCGTCCGCGATCACCGCTCCGATTTCTACCAATGGTTCTACTTCCGCGTCGCCGGGCTGGCCGGGAAGCGAGTGACGTTCCGTATCCTCAACGCCGGCGATTCCGCCTATCCGCTCGGCTGGCCGGGCTATCAGGCGCGCGTCTCCACCGATCGGCGAGCGTGGCGGCTGATCCCCACGCGCTACGGCAAGGGCGCGCTGGAATTCGACTGGACCGGCGAAGGGCAGGTCGCGTGGTTCGCCTATTTCGCGCCCTATACGATGGAGATGCACGCCGATCTGATCGCGCGCACCGCGGCGAAGCCGGGCGTCGTGCATCGCGAGCTTGGCCTCAGCCTCGACGGGCAGCCGATCGACTGCTTCACGCTGGGCAGCGGCGCGAAGCAGGTGTGGCTCTACGCCCGCCAGCATCCCGGCGAATCGATGGCCGAATGGTGGATGGACGGCGCGCTCGACTGGCTGACCAGCGACGCCGCGCGCGACCTGCTGGCGAAGGCGACCGTCCATGTCGTACCGAACATGAACCCGGACGGCACGCGGCGCGGCCATCTGCGCACCAATGCGGCCGGCGTGAACCTCAACCGCGAATGGCACGCGCCGACTCCCGAGCGCAGCCCCGAGGTGCTGTGCGTGCTGAAGGCGATGGACGCGACCGGGGTCGCCTTCGCGATGGACGTGCATGGCGACGAGGCGATCGCCGCCAATTTCATCGCCGGTTTCGAGGGCATTCCCTCGTGGACCGATGCGCAGGGCGCGAAGTTCGAGGACTTCGGCCGCCGGCTCGCCGCCGCGACGCCCGATTTCCAGACCGAGAAGGGCTATGAGAAATCGGCGCCGGGCAAGGCCAATCTTTCCATGTCGACCAACCAGCTCGCCGAGCGGTTCGGCGCGGTGTCGGTGACGCTGGAGATGCCGTTCAAGGATCACGCGCCCAACCCGGACGCCGAATACGGCTGGAGCCCGGAACGATCGCGCCATCTCGCCGTCTCCTGCCTGGAGACGCTGGCCGGCATGATCGACGAGATCTGACGCGATGGAGTTGCGCGCGGGAGGACTGGGCGATCCGCGCGTCCGCGCGCTGATCGCGCATCACCTCGCCGAATCGCGCGCCTCCACCCCCGCGGCCAACGCTCATGCGCTGGGCGCGGGGGCGCTCGATCGCTCCGATATCGACTTCTGGGCGATGTGGGACGGCGAGGAACTGCTCGGCATCGGCGCGCTGCGCATGCTCGATGCGGACCATGCCGAGATCAAGTCGATGCGCACCGCCCCCGCCCATCTGCGGCGCGGCGTGGCGCGGGCGATCCTCGCGCACCTCATCGCGCAGGCCCGGACTCAAGGCTGCGCGCGGGTCAGCCTCGAAACCGGCACCATGCCGATGTTCGACGCGGCGAACCGGATGTACGAGGCGGCCGGCTTCGTCGATTGCCCGGCCTATGGCGGCTATCCGGCCAGCCCGCACAACCGCTTCATGACGCTGATGCTATAGCTCGTAGGTAGGTTGGTCGACGTCATCGGGCGGGAATGAGTCTGGATAGACGATCGGCTTGTCCCCGAAATATTTCCGCACGATTCGATCACGGCGGTCGAATGTATCATCGTCGTCGGGGTCGATCTCGTCGGGATAAGTGTATGTCGCGCTGAACTTTCCGCCGTTGATGAGATATTCCATTTCCGCCCAACGTGGTTCGGAATCTTGTGCTTCCCACAATTCAAGAAGCGCGTCGCCGAGAACGTCGAGGTCGGGCCAGCGATATAGAATCTGGTTGCCAAGGTGCTTGAAGATGGCGGGCGCGACATAGGCGTGATCCAGCCTCGCATAGAGGAGGGTGCCATCGAGCGGGTATTCGGTGTCCTGAGCAAGGATGCGGCCGATCTCGACGAGCAGACGCTCGGTCTCGTTATTTTCCATAATGAGTCCTCCCGCTTTCATTGGGCAATTGAAGGCTTTTCGTCCGGCCGTTGACGGTAAACCAGATATTGATCGCCGAAGGGCGCTGCGATTTTCCTGTATAAGTCGGCGCAATTTTCACAAAAACGCTTTTCCCCGTTTTCTTGTCTCGCGCCCATTCATCCTCCAGTGCACGATAACGACCGCGGTTGAAGTTCGCATCCTGCGCAAAATGATTGAACGCATCGGTTGGTCCGTTGAAGCGCGCCGCGATATAATGCCCCCCATCGTCGCTTGGCCGACGATCGCTTCCGCCGGCCCGCGCCTGCGCGGTGCGGGAGCGGAGCGGGGCTTGGGTAGTGTCGAGGTTGCCTGAAACCTTTCTTGTCCGCCCGTCAGCGTCTATCTCGTAATCATATCCGTTTCGCGTCACATGGCGCCGGGGCGCCTCCCCCGGATTCGATGGCCTCTTTTCCGGGTGCGAGTTGGCCGGATGCTTGGTGCCAGGGTTGGTGTCGGTCCTGGCCTTGACGCCCGCTTTTGTTTTGCGGGCAGGCGCGATTTGCCCGCCCGGTTTCGCGGGAAGGGGGTGCCCGCCTGCCGTCGACTGCTCGCGCGATGCGTGCTCACGCCGCTCTCTTTCTGCTGGGGTCTCCCAACCGGGGCCAGTCGCGCCGCCCCCGTCGGTTCGATCACTTCCACCGCCGGTGAAGCCGCTGTCTCCTCAGCCGCGCCCGTGATAATTGCCGGTGTTGGCGAAGGTGAAGCGGCCGTCCCCGGGATCGTGCCACGGATTGAATTTCAACTCCGTGCCGTCAGCGCCGCGCGCGACCGGCCAACGCCCGGTCCGCAGCCACATCGAGAATGCGTGCCGTCGCTCAGTTTCCGAAACGTCGATCATGTTGCCCCGCTGTTCTGCGCGGCGAGAACATTTGAGCAACATTTCCCAACAAGTCAATCGACAATCCGCCCGCCTTTTGCTTCACGCCTCCTTCCGCCCGCGCCTTTCCCCCGCTAGCAATGCGCGATGAGCACCTCCCGCGGCATCGCGCCTTCGCTTTTCGCCTTCTCGATCTTCTACGGCGGCATGGTCTGCATCGCGGGCGTGCTGGGCAACAAGCAGGTGGCGCTGGGGCCGCTCGCGGTGGAGGCGGGGATCTTCGCGTTCCTGCTGCTGGTCGTCACCTCCAGCGCGGTGGCGGAGCTGCATGGCCGGGCGGTCGCCAACCGGCTGGTGCGGATCGGCTTCGTGCCGCTGATCGTGTCGCTGCTGCTGACGCTCGCCGTGCTGGCGGTGCCGGCTTCCCCGGCGATGGACCCGGCGCGGCTTTCCGCATTCGAGATGATGATGACCGGCACGCCGCGCATCTGGGCCGGCGGGATCGTCGCCTATGGCACCTCGCAGACGCTGAACGTCACGATCTTCGCCTGGCTGAAGGGGCGGGAGGACAGCCGTTTCCTGTGGCTGCGCGCGGCGATCGCCAGCGTGCTGAGCCAGATCGTCGATACGTTGCTGTTCGTCACTATCGCCTTCTGGGGCGTGTTCCCGATCGGCGCGCTGCTCGTTGGGCAGATGCTGGCGAAGGTCACGCTGTCGGTGATCCTCGTGCCGCCGCTGATCTATCTGTTCGTGGCGCTGGGTAAGCGGCTCGACAGCGCGGCATGAGGCCCGTAAGCGCGCGCGCATGACCGATCACAGCCCCACGCCCGACCTGCTCGCCAAGGCCGAAACGCTCGTCGAGGCGCTGCCCTATCTCCAGCGTTACGCGGGCAAGACCTTCGTGGTGAAATACGGCGGCCACGCGATGGGCGACCCGGAGGCGCAGCGCGACTTCGCCGAGGACGTGGTGCTGCTCAAGGCGGTGGGGATCAACCCGGTCGTCGTCCACGGCGGCGGGCCGCAGATCGGCTCGATGCTCAAGCGGCTGGGGGTCGAATCGCGCTTCGTCGACGGGTTGCGCGTCACCGACGCGGAGACGGCGCAGGTCGCGGAAATGGTGCTGGCCGGATCGATCAACAAGGAGATCGTCGGCTGGATCGCACATGCCGGCGGCCGCGCGGTCGGCATCTCCGGCAAGGACGCCGGGCTGGTGCGCGCCGAGAAGGTCGGGCGCAACCGGCCCGATCCGCTGCAGGGGATCGAGCGCAAGGTGGACCTGGGTTTCGTCGGCGAGCCGGTGGAGGTGGACCGGCGGCTGATCGATTCGCTGGTGCGCGACGGTATCATCCCGGTGATCGCACCGGTCGCCGCCGGGGCGGATGGCCACACCTACAACATCAACGCCGACACGATGGCCGGCGCGATCGCCGCCGCGCTGGGGGCGTCGCGCTTCTTCCTGCTGACCGACGTGGCCGGGGTGCTCGACAAGCAGGGCGAACTGATGACCGACCTGACGCCCGCCGACATCGCGGGCCTGCGCGCCGACGGCACCGTGTCGGGCGGGATGATCCCCAAGCTCGAAACCTGCGTCGCGGCGGTCGAGGCGGGAGTCGATGCGGCCGTCGTGCTCGACGGGCGGGTGCCGCACGGGATGCTGCTGGAAATCTTCACGCGGCGCGGCGCGGGGACGCTGATCCGCCGCTGAGCGGGATTGTCCCGTTTTGGCACCCGTGTCGTTAACGTACTATTTAGAATCAGGAATTTGGCGTATCCGATAACCAGCCGAGTCGCATAAGAAATCGAGGGTCCGGCACTCGTTCCTTTTGTTGATGGGAGCAGGTTATGAGTAAATTCGTGATTTTGGGCGCCGCTGCACTGGCGTTTGCCTCGTCCGGGGCAATGGCGGCGACCACGGTGTCCTTCTCTCCGGGTTCGGGCGCGCTGCCTGCCGGGACGCAGGTTTTCCAGAATTTTGACAGCTATTCGGTAGGTCAGGCGCTGCCCGGCGGCACCAATGCCTTCGCTTATGATACGACGAGCGCGAACGGGGCGATCCCGGCCTATGGCAGCTCCGGTAACTATGGCTCCGTCCTTGGCGGCGGCAGCTACACCGTGAATTTCGGTCCGACGTCGGTCTTCGCGTTCGTTCTCGGCTCGCTGGATACCTACAATTCGCTCAAGCTGCTCTATCAGGGCGGCGGCAGCGACACCTATATGGGCGGCCAGATCATCAATGGCCTGTCCTTCCCGACCGGCGACCAGTCGGCGACCGGCAGCAACGGTGTCGTGAGCTTCAATGTCAACGGCGGTCCGAAGATCGTCGGTGCGGTCTTCAGCTCGAGCCAGAATTCGTTCGAGTTCGACAATCTCGCCGCCGCCGTGCCTGAGCCGGCGACCTGGGCGCTGATGATCCTGGGCTTCGGCGCGATTGGCGGGATGATGCGCCGCCGTCGCGTTTCCGTCGCCTACGCCGCCTGATCCGTCAGGCGATCCTTCCGGCCCGAAAAAGCCGTCGGCCCCGCGCCGGCGGCTTTTTTGTCGTGGTGGAGCGTCACGCCGCCAGCGATTGAAGCCGAACCGGCGATGTCGCGTGAACCTTGATGGCCATTGTCGCCGGGCGGTCGATTGCGCTAGGCCATTGACCGACCGCAATTCTACAAGAGGGCCGCGTGCTGACGCTCACCATCATCCAGATCCTTCAGGTGCTGCTGAACGTCGCATGGTGGGTCATCGTCATCCAGTTCGTGCTGTCGCTGCTGATCGCGTTCAACGTGGTCAACATGCAGTCGAACTTCGTGCGCAGCATGGCCTATGGCTTCGATCGGCTGACCGAGCCGCTCTATCGCCCGATCCGGCGCATCCTGCCGCAACTCGGCGGCCTCGATCTCGCGCCGGCGGTGGCGCTGATCGCGATCGCCATCATCCGCATCGTGTTGAGCAATATCGCGCTCAGCGTTCTGGCGGGCGGCGCCTGACCGCCTGGAAGCACGCGCCTGGCGGCATCGTCATCGCGGTGCGCGTCACCCCGCGCGGCGGGCGTGACGCGCTGACGGCGGGAACGGCGGAGCATCTCGCCGCGCGCATCGCCGCGCCTCCCGTCGACGGCGCGGCCAATACGGCGCTGATCGCGCTGGTCGCCAGGGCGTTCGGCATCGCGAAGCGCGACGTGACGATCGTCGGCGGTGAAAGCGCGCGGCTGAAGCGGCTGGCGATCGCCGGCGATGCCGAGGCGCTGGCGGAACGCGCCCGCGCGCTCTATGGCGACGCCCCATGACTGCAAGGACGATCGACGGAAAGGCCTTCGCCGCCGCGCTGCGCGCCCGCGTGGCGGAAGGCGCGGCGAAGGTATTGGCCGAGGGCGGGCGCAAGCCGGGGCTGGCGGTGGTGCTGGTGGGCGACGATCCTGCCTCCTCCGTCTATGTCCGCTCGAAGGGCAAGGCGACCGTCGCGGCCGGCATGGAGAGCTTCGAGCATCGCCTGCCCGAAACCACGTCCGAGGCGGAGCTGGTCGCGCTGGTCGATGGCCTCAACGCCGATCCGGCGGTGGACGGCATCCTCGTTCAATTGCCGCTTCCTTCGCATATCGACGAGCGCGCGGTGATCACCCGCATCGACCCGGACAAGGACGTCGACGGCTTCCATCCGATCAACGCCGGGCGGCTCGCGACCGGGCTGGAAGGCTTCGTGCCGTGCACGCCGCTCGGCTGCCTGATGCTGCTGAAGGACGTGCTGGGCGACCTTTCCGGCAAGGATGCGGTGGTGATCGGCCGGTCGAACATCGTCGGCAAGCCGATGGCGCAATTGCTGATCCGCGAGAGCTGCACCGTGACGGTCGCGCATTCGCGCACCCGCGACCTGCCCGGCGTCGTGCGCCGCGCGGATATCGTCGTCGCGGCGGTCGGGCGCGCGAAGATGGTGCAGCCGGATTGGATCAAGCCGGGCGCGACGCTGATCGACGTCGGCATCAACCGCACCGAGGCGGGGCTGGTCGGCGACATCGACCCGGCCTGCGCGTCGATAGCCGGGGCGATGACGCCGGTGCCGGGCGGCGTCGGCCCGATGACGATCGCCTGCCTGCTGCGCAACACGCTGGTTTCGGCGTGCCGGCGTCTGGGCGTCGCTTACGACCCCGGATTGTGATGGCCGCGACGTCGTGATCGAACTGTTCGCCTCCGCCTTCGTCACCTTCTTCGTGGTGATCGATCCGCCGGGCTGCGCGCCGATCTTCGCCGGGCTGACCGCGGGCGCGACTCCCGCGCACCGCCGCGCGATGGCCTTGCGCGCGGTTGGCGTCGCGGCGGTGATCCTCACGGTGTTCGCGCTGTTCGGCGAGAAGCTGCTTCATGGCCTAGGCATCGAGTTGGCGAGCTTCCGCATTGCCGGCGGTGTGATGCTGTTCCTGATCGCGCTGGAGATGGTGTTCGAGAAGCGCACCCAGCGGCGCGAGGACCGCGCGGCCAAGGTGACGCCGGAGGAGGCCGAGGACGTCTCGGTCTTCCCGATGGCGATGCCGATGATCGCCGGCCCCGGTTCGATCGCGTCGGTGATGCTGCTGATGGCGCGCAACGACGGGCTGGAGCGCAGCCTGATCGTGTTGGGCGCGATGGGGCTGAACCTGTTGCTGACGCTGGCGGCGCTGCTCGCGGCGGGCGGGCTGATGCGGGTGCTCGGGCCGAAGCTGGAGGCGGTGATCACCCGGTTGCTCGGCGTGCTGCTCGCCGCGCTGGCGGTGCAGTTCGTGCTTGACGGATTGCAGTCGCAGTTCCGCTGACGCCGCTATTCGATCCGGAACGCCCTTAGCGGCGAGCGGGCCGGCAGCGGCACCTGCACCAGCCACGGGAACTTCTTCCCCATCGCGAGCTGCGAATAGAAGCCGTGCGGCGACCGCGCGCGATAGACCGTCGATTCCGCCATGTTCGGGCACACCAGCAGCAACGTCGCGCCATGTCGCTTCATGATCGCGCGCGCATTCTCCGGTGAGCCGGTGAAGGCGTGCTGCACATCGAGGATCGCGTCGCCGTTGCGGTGATACGGCCCGGCGATCGCCGAATGATGGGTGAGCGTGATCAGCCGCGGGCCGAGATCGACGAAGGTGAAGACGGTCTGTGCGGGGAAGCGGTCGAGCGGCTGCAACGCCGGCAGGGTCACGCAGCGCCCGGACGCGCGGTTCACCAGCTTCACATAGGGAGTGGGCTTGTCGACCGGCGTCCAGTTGATGATCAACCCCGCGAACGCGCCGGAGATGATCAGGAACGCTGCCGAGGTGCCGAACACCCGCACGAACATCGATCGGTGCCCGAGCAGCACCGGCGCCAGGATCCAGGCGAGCGCGGCGACGCCCGGCACCGCGAGAAGCTGCGCCGCCGGCCCGGCGCGGATCTGCCACAGCAGCATGGCGGCGGCGAAGGCCATGAACAGCGCCACGCTCGCCCAGCCGACCAGCGCCTCGGGCGTGCGGCGCGCGCGCCATGTGGCGACGGCCGCGCCGATTACGCCCATCACCGGCAGCGCGGCGACCGGGAAGGCGACGCGGAACGGATGCTCGAAGATCGGCTTGGCCTCACGGATGTTGCCGAGCCAGTTGCGGTAAAGCTCGTCCGAAACCTGTTCCGGCCGGCCGAGGCATTGCGGGAAGACCAGCGCGAAGGCGCCAGCGATCACCGCGCCCGCCGTCACCGCCATCGCCAGCCGCAGCCAGCGCCGCTGCGGCGAGACCATCGCCAGCACCAGCAGGAACGCGCCGGCCAGCACCATCACCGACAGCCACACCGGCGTCAGCGCGTCGCAGCGCGCCACGCGATTGTCGTATGAGGCGAAGGCGGCATAGCCCGCCGCCGATCCGCCGGCGAGCGTCAGCGCATAGGCCGCGAGCCGGTCGCGCGATTCGACTTGCCATACCCAGCGCAGCGCGATGATCGCGCCGGCCATCACCGCATAGGGCAGCATCTCCAGCCCGATCGTCAGCGATACCGCGCTGGCGATGCCGACGATCGCGCCGCCGCGCGCGCCTTTGGGATCGCACAGGCCGGCGACGGTCAGGCTCAGCATCGCGAGCTGCCAGCCGTGATGATCGATGCGGTCGGGCATGAACATCATCAGCGCGACGGTCGAGCAGAGCATGAACACAATCGCGAGCGGCCAGGCGAGCGGCGCGACGAGCCGCCGCACCGTCGCCGCCAGCCCGACCAGCGCGAGCGACAGCGGCAGCAGCGGCGCGATCCCGCACGCCAGCCGCTCCGCCTCGCCGTTGCCGACGAAGGGGCGGAACAGCAGGATCAGCGCCGCGATCGGAAGATCGACGAGGCGCGTCCAATGGATGTTGAAGCCGGTCGGCGGGTTGAGCCGATAGTTGCGCAGGTCATACCAGCCCTGCCCGTCGAGCAGGGCGCGGACCTGCATCAGCCGCATATTGTCGTCGGTATCGCCCAGCGACAGCCAGTGGATCGCCGCCCAGCGCTGCGCGACGTACCACACGACGATCACCACCCAGGCTGCGAGGGTGAGCCGCAGCCAGTGACGATCGATGAGGTGCAGGAGCGATGCGCCGTCGCGCTTTATCAAGGGGACTTTCCTCAAACCGCCGGGGGCACTAGACGCGCGGTCGAGAGACACCCGCTCAGCCGCCATATCGCGGCCGGCGCAAAGGGCAAGGCGTGGAAGCGGTTCGCAGGCACATTCGGTCCCCGCATATGCGTGAGGTTTTCTGGCAACTGGTGCGCTTCGGCGTTGCGGGCGGGCTTTCGACGCTGATCTATTCGGCGGTTTATCTGCCGCTCACCTTCTTCGTCTTCTCGCGCGCCCACGCCGTCTATGCGGTGCCCTTCGCCTTCACGGTCGCGGTGACGGCGGGTTTCTTCCTCCATAGCCGCTGGAGCTTCAAGGGGCATGGCAAGCGCGAGCCCGGCGGCGTGCAGCAGGTGAAGTTCGTCGCGGTGCAGGCGTCGGGCATGGCGCTCAACGCCGTCATCACCTGGATCGGCACCGCCTTGCTCGGCTTTCCCGCCTGGGCGCCCCTGCTCCCGGCGATCGCGCTGGCGACGATCTTCACCTTCATCCTCAATCGCTGGCTGGTGTTCGCCTGATATGGATCGCATAGTCTATGACCGCATGGCGGCGCACGATTCCACGCACTGGTGGTATCGCGCGCGCCGCGACATCCTGGCGGATTATCTGGCGCGCTACGGCGGGTTGCCCGAGGGCGCCCGCATCCTCGAGATCGGCTGCGGCACCGGGCACAACCTGCCGATGCTGGCCGCCTTCGGCACGGTCGACGCGATCGAGATCGACCCCGCCGCGCGTGCGATCGCCAGCCGGCGGCTCGGCAGGGAGGTGGGCGCCGCGCCGCTGCCCACGCTCGCCGGCGTGCCGAAGGGGCATTACGATCTGATCGCGGTGCTCGATGTGGTCGAGCATATCGAGGACGACGTGGCCGCGCTCGCCGCGATGCGCGAGCGGCTCGCGCCGGGCGGACGCATCCTCATCACCGTGCCGGCGCATCAATGGATGTGGAGCGCGCATGACGTGGTGAACCACCACCATCGCCGCTATTCCAGGGCGACGCTGGTGAAGGCGATCACCGCCGCCGGCCTCAAGCCCCGCAAGCTGGGCTATTTCAACTCGCTGCTGTTCCCGCTCGCCGCCGGGGCGCGTGTCGCGGGGCGGATCACCGGCCGCGACGACAGCGACGACGCGCCGCCGGCCGCGCCGCTCAACCGGCTGTTCGAGGGTATCTTCCGGCTCGAACGCCACCTCGTCGGCCGCGTGCCGATGCCGCCGGGGGTGTCGATCGTGACCTTCGCGGAGCCGGCGTAGCCCCTCCCCTGGAGGAGAGGGGCTTCCGGTCCGTCAGATCGCGTCGAGCGCCTGCGCGAAATCGGCGATCAGGTCGTCGGCGTCCTCCACCCCGATCGAGATCCGCACGAGATTGTCGGTGATCCCCAGCGCCTGCTTGCGCGCATCGGGGACGGAGAGGTGGGTCATCGCCGCCGGATGGCTTGCCAGCGTCTCGGTGCCGCCGAGGCTCACCGCGAGCTTGGCGATCCTCAGCGCGTCGAGGAAACGGAACGATTCCGCCTCGCCGCCCTTCAGATAGAGCGAGAAGGTGGAGCCGGCGCCGGTGCAATGCCGGCGATAGATATCCGCCTGCCGCGCGTCCTTGCCGCCTTCGAGGAAGCCGAGATAGCCGACCCGCTCCACCTTGGGATGGCTCGCGAGGAAGGCGCAGACCTTCGCCGCATTCTCCCCCGCGCGGCTCATGCGCAGTTCCAGCGTCTCCAGCGAGCGGAGCAGCATCCATGCCGTATTGGGGTCGCAGATCGTGCCGATCGTGTTGCGCATCAGTCGGATCGTGTTGATGTGCGCCTTCGACCCCAGCAACCCGCCGGCGACGAGGTCGCTGTGCCCGCCGGCATATTTGGTGAGCGAATAGACCACGATATCCGCACCGTGGCGCAGCGGCTTGTGCCAGAGCGGGCCGAGGAAGGTGTTGTCGATCGCGATCGGCGGGCGCGTGGCGGGATCGGTGAAGATCGCATCGCGGCTCGCCGCCACCGCCTCCACGTCGACCAGCGCGTTGGTCGGGTTGGCGGGGCTTTCGAGGTAGATCAGCGCGACCTTGCCCTTCGCCGCTTCCGTCAGCACCGCGTCGATCTCCGCGCGCGTCGCGCCCGCCGGAAAATCGAGCCACTTCACCCCGAATCGGCCGAGGATGCGCGCGATCAGCGTCTCGGTCGCGGCATAGAGCGGGCCGGAATGGACGATCGTGTCGCCCGGCTCCACCATCGACAGGAACAGGGTGGCGATCGCCGACATGCCGGAGGAGAAGGCGAGCGCATCCTCCGCCTCCTCCCAGATGGCGAGGCGGTCCTCCAGTATCTCCTGGTTCGGCCCGTTGAAGCGCGAATAGACGAGGCCCTCCGCGCCGCCGGGGCGCTTGCCGGTGACGCCCTCGAAATGGCGCTTGCCCGCCGCCGCGCTGGGAAAGACGAAGGTGGAGGTGAGGAAGATCGGCGGCTTCAGCGAGCCTTCCGACAGCGCCGGGTCATAGCCGTGGCCCATCATCAGCGTGGCGGGGCTGAGCTTGCGCCCGCCGATCCGCTCGATCTCCGGCCGGGGCGAACGGCGCTGCCCGGCCGTCTCGGGGCCGGCTTTGGTATCCTTGGTCATCGTGATCTCCGAACGATCGGCCGCGCCTGTCCGCGGGGACGGCGGCGCGGCCTTCAATGCCGGATATCGTGCCGGAAAATCAGCGCGCCTGATAGGGGACGAAATGACCCAATGAGCAGCTTCCGGTGTCGATGCGCGCCGTCATGTCGACCGTCCGCGCGATATCGCCCCGACACAATTGCGTGGAATATTGCCTCGTCACCAGCGCATCGCCGCGCGCCACGCCCTCGCAGCCGCCGGCCGTCTCGTTGACATAGACCAGCTTCGGGCTGACGCGATAGATCAGGCGCGGTCCAATCGCCTTGAGCGAGGCCTGGTTGAAGCGCGTGTCGATGCAGTCGACCGGCTTGCCGGGCGTGAGGCCTTCGACCGTCTTCGCGAATTCGGCCTGGTCGGCAGCGGCGCGATCGGTCTGCGCCGGCGACGAGGCGATGGCGACCGCACCCGCGCCCAGCGCGGCGGCGGCCAGCGGAACAAGGATCATACGCATGACAACAACTCCTTTTCTCCGCGCACCGATATAGGGATGTCAGCCGCGAAATTCATCCTTCGCGCGCCGTCGAGCGGCCAGCGTTTCGGCATCGGGCGCGCGCAGGAAGGGATTGGTGGCGCGCTCCAGCGCGATCGTCGTCGGGACGGTCGCCTCGCCTGCCGCGCGCGCCGCATCCACATCCGCCATCCGCGCGCGGATCGCGTCATTGTCCGGCTCCGCGACCAGCGCGAAACGGCCGTTCGCCTGCGTATATTCGTGCCCGCAGTAAACCAGCGTCTCCGGTGGCATGGCGGCAAAGCGGCGCATGTTGGCGAGCATCTGCGCCGCGTCGCCCTCGAACAATCGGCCGCAGCCCATCGCGAACAAGGTATCGCCGGTGAACACCGCATCGTCGTCGGCGAAGTGGAAGGCGATATGCCCGGCGGTATGCCCCGGCACCGCGAGCACCCTCGCGCGATGCGCGCCGAGCGTCACCGCGTCGCCCTCGCCGACGCCGTGATCGAGGTGGCCGATCTTCGCGCGTTCCGCCTCCGGGCCGGTCACGCTCGCCCCGGTCGCGGCGACGATCGCGCCGTTCCCGCCGACATGATCGGGATGCCAGTGCGTGTTCCACACCTGCGTGATCGTCCAGCCACGCGCGGCGGCGGCATCGAGCACCGGCTGCGCCTCGCCGGGATCGACCACCATCGTCTCGCCGCTGTCGGCGTCATGGACGAGCCAGCTGTAGTTATCGCTCAGCACGGGAACGCGGATCACGTCGAGCGGGCTGGTCATGTATGATTCCTTTGCGCGGCGAGCGCGGCGGCGCCCAGCATTTCGGTGAGGTCGGCGGCGTGGCGGGCATGGGCGAGCGGCGCGCCTTGCCCGGCCCATAGCGAGGAATAATCCCCGCGCCCGTCCGCCTCCGCCTTGGCGCGCAGCGGGGCGACGGCACCGGCGGCGAAAGGGAAGGGAGCGGCGGCGGCGCTGGCCGGGCCGAGCGCCTCGACCAGCCGATTGCGCAGGCCGCGCGCGAAGCGGCCGGAAAAGACGTTGGTGAAGACGCTGTCGTGGCTCTGCGCCGTCGCCAGCGCCGCGCGATGCACCGCGCTGGCGTTGCTGTCGCCGGTCATCAGGAAAGCGGTGCCGGCCTGCACTCCCGCCGCGCCGAGCGCGATCGCCGCCGCCGCGCCGCGCGCATCGGCGATGCCGCCGGCCGCGATCACGGGCACGTTCACCGCGTCGGCCACCTGCGGCACCAGGGCAAAGGTGCCGACCGGGCGGTGATCGCCGAGGAAATAGCCGGCATGGCCGCCCGCCTCGAAGCCCTGCGCGATGATCGCGTCGCAACCGGCATCGGCGAGCCAGCGCGCTTCCGTTACGGTCGTCGCATTGCCGATCACCCGTGCCCCGGTCGCGCGCACGCGGGCGAACAGGTCGCGTGCGGGGAGGCCGAAGTGGAAGCTGACGATCTCCGGGCGCACCTCCTCGACCACGCGCGCGGCCTCCGCATCGAACGGCCGGCGGGCGGGGGGAGCGGGGCCGTCTGCCGCGATCCCCTCCGCCGCGTAGAAGGGCGTGAGCGCGGCGCGCCACGCGGTATCGTCCGGGTCGTCGGGCGGCGTGTGGCAGAAGAAATTGAGGTTGAGCGGCCCGGCGGCGGCGGCGCGGACGGTGGCGGCCTCGATGAGCAAGCGATCCGGGGTGAACATCGCGCCGGCCAGCGAGCCGACCCCGCCGCCCCGGATCGCCGCGATGGCGAGCGCCGAATCGCCGAACCCGGCCATCGGCGCCTGGATCACCGGCCAGCGCGCGCCGAGCGACGCGAAGAAGTCAGGCGCCGCCGGCCGCGCCATCGTCACCAGCTTCCGGTGTTGGGCATCGACGCCCACGGCTCCTGCGGCGGCAGCACGCCGTTCTGCAGCAGCTCGATCGAGATGCCGTCCGGCGTCTTGACGAACGCCATATGGCCGTCGCGCGGCGGGCGGTGGATGATATGCCCGCCGTCCTTCAGCCGCTGGCACGTCTCGTAGATATTCTCGACGCGATAGGCGAGGTGGCCGAAGTTGCGGCCGCCGGCATAGATCTCCGGCTCCTTGCCTTCGGCGGGCCAGTTGTAGGTCAGCTCCACCTCCGCCTCGGCGCGTTCGCCGGGGGCGTTCATGTCCTCCGGCGCGGCGAGGAAGATCAGGGTGAAGCGACCGGCCTCATTCTCCATCCGCCGCACCTCCTTCAACCCGAGCAGTTCGAAGAAGGCGATCGTCTTGTCCGGGTCGGTGACGCGGATCATCGTGTGGAGATATTTCATGGCTTTTTCTCGTTCGAATGGTCGCCGTTGAATTGGGCCAGCGCCTGCGCCGCCGCAACCCCCGCCGGCGCGGTGGGGGCGATGCGCTGGGCGGCGCTCCATGCTTTTCTGGCGCCCGCCTCGTCGCCGGAGAGCGCGGCGATATTGCCCGCCTCGAGCTGCACTTGCGCGTCATCGGCGGACCGCTTCAGCGCCTCGGCGATATCGGCGCGGGCACGCGGCAAATCGTTCATCCGCCGCGCGAGCGTCGCGGAGAGCAGCCACGCCAGCGGATCGGCCGCCGCATCGCGCGTCGCCGCGTCGAGATCGTCGCGTGCGCCCCTGGCGTCGCCAGCCGCGACCAATGCGCGGGCGCGGTCGAGATGCGCCTCGCCGCGTTCCGTTCCCTGAAGCGTGCCCGCCGCCAGCGCCGCATCGAGCGCGGCGCGCGCCCTGGCCGGATCATTGGCGGCGAGCCGGGCGTTGCCGGCCTCCGCCCAATAGGTCGCGGCCATCATGTCCTTCGCAACCTCGGCGGCGCGCGCGGCGTCCTCGAAGGCGGCCGCGGCCTCGCCGTAACGCGATTGCTCGGTGAGCGCGAGGCCGAGGCATTGCTTGGCCTTCGCACCGCCCGTCAGGGACCAGCGTTCGGCCATCCGCTCCGCCTCCGCCGGATCGGCGCGGGCGAGCGACACGCAGCGCTCCGCCGGATCGTCGGCGGCGAGCAGCAGCGCGAGCAAGGGTATCATCGCAATACGTCCTCCACCGCGCGGACGATCAGCGCGATATCGGCATCGCGCGACAGGCGGTGGTCGCCATTCTTGACCAGCCAGGTCTGCACATCGGCTGAACGGAGCAGCTCCGCGAGCCGCCCGGCGCGATGCCACGGCACGTCGGGATCGCGCTGCCCCTGCACCAGCCGCACAGGGCAATCGACCGGGATCTCGCCGAACATCAGCCGGTTGGCTTCGCCCGATTGCCAGAAGCGGCTGGTATAGACGGTCGGCGCCGGGCCATAGGGATTGGCGCGCTCGATCTGCCCTTCCTGCAGCAGCCGCATCTTCTCGTCGGTGGAAAAGCCCCAGTCGGTGAAGTCCGGCGCCGGGGCGATGCCGACGCAGCCGACGACGCGTTCCGGGCGCAGCTTCGCGGCGGAGAGCATGATCCACCCGCCCATCGACGAGCCGACCAGCACCACCGGGCCTTGCGCCACCTCGTCGATCATCGCCAGCGCGTCGTCGCGCCAGTCGGCGAAGGATTGTTCCTCGAACGTCCCCTCGCTCGCGCCGCAGCCGCCATAATCGAAGCGGAGAAAGGCGCGGCCTGTGTCGCGCGCCCATCGCTCCAGCGCGACCGCCTTGGTGCCCTCCATGTCGGAGGCGTAGCCGGGGAGGAATATGATGGTCGGGCCGGTGCCCGGGGTGTGGCGAAAAGCAAGACGGGGACGCATGGCGGCGTATCTACGCGCCGGGCTTCAGAAGCGCCACCCGTTCTCCTCCTTCGGGCTGGCGGCGCACATGCCGCGCAGCGCCTGCCATTGCGCGGCGTCGAGCGTGGGTTGGTAGTGCGCCCCGGGATCGAGCGAGCGGGTGAAGCGCCGCGCGCGATCCGCCGACACCGGATGGCTGGCGAGATAGGCGAACATGCGCTCCGCCTTCGCATCCTTGCCGCCCAGCCGGGTGAAGAAAGCGGCGGTGGGGGCGGGCGAGATCCGCGCGTCGCGGAGCAGCCCGATCGCCTGATCGTCCGCGCGGGCCTCCGCCTTGCGCGAATAGGCGGAGGCGAGCAGCGTGTTGGTATAGCCGCCGACATTGCCCTCCATCCCGCCGAGCAGCACCGATAGGCCGAACTGGCGGACGAGCGATTCCATCACGTCGCGATGGCGGACATGGCCGATCTCATGCCCGATCACGCCGGCCACCTCGTCCGGCGAGCGCGCCGCCTGCACCAGCCCGTCGAACAGCACGATCCGCCCGCCCGGCAGCGTGACGGCGTTGACGATCGGCACGCGCACCACGCTCACCTCGATCGTCGGATCGTCGGGATCGACCCGCTGGACCAGCGCGGCGAGCGCCGCGTCGCCGGCCGGGGTGGCGCAGCCGCGCTTGCCGAAATCGCCGACCATCAGTTCGCCCAGCCGCTGCTCGATCGAACGCGGGATGGCGCGGGCGACCAGCGGCGGGCTGTTGAGGAACAGGGCGAGTGCGATCCCCGCCAGCACTGCGAACGCCGCCGCCGCCGGCCACAGCCCGATACGATCGATGACGCCGCCATAGCGCCGCGCCGCCGGCAGCGCGGCGGCGAGGTCCGCCGGCACGCCGCCCGGCAGGATCAGCCGCCAGCCAGGCAGGTCGCGCCGCCCGAGGATCGCGTCCCCGGCGACATCCTCGCGCCGCACCAGCGTGGCGAGCGGCACCGATGCCGTGCCGCCGTCGGCGCGGGCGATGCGCAAGGCATCCCCCTCCAGCCGGATCGATACCGCGTGGCGCAGCGCCGTCTCGCCGTCGTAGAGCCACGCGTCGGCCATGTCAGAAGGCGCCGACGTCCAGCGCGTCGAGCAGCCCTTCGCCCTGGCCCGGCGTGCGCGTCATCGAGCGTGTCATATCGTCGAGGTGGACGCTGCCATAAGCCTCCATGTGACGGACGAAGAAGGCCCAGTTGCGATAGGGCAGGAAGATCGAGCCGATCCCGATCGTCACCACCACCAGCGCGAAATTGCCGAGATAGAGCTTAACCCAGTCCATCGTCCGTGCGTTGAACGCGAACCACAGCTCGCCCAGCCGCATCGAGCCGACCGCCTCGCGGAAATAGGCGGAATAATAGACCATCGCGATGATCCCGAGCACGCCGAAGAAGACGAGGTAGAAGGCGATTCCCAGCAGCGCGAAGGTGATGATGATGCCCGGCGATGGCGGGGTGTTCGGGCTGATGCCGGCGAGCGCCCCGGTGCCCACCGCCGCCCCGGCGACGACGCCGACCAGCACGAGGAGGATGATCGGCGTGATGTAGAACAGCATGAAGCGCGGGAAGATCGGCCCCCAACTCGCCTCAGCGCTGAACCGCATCGGGCCGAAGCTCATCGCGTTCCAGCGGCGATTCCACAAGCTCGTCATCGACCAGGGAATCATCAGCCCCAGTGCAAGCGTGCCGACGATCGACCGCCAGAAATAATCCAGGCCGTAGGCGAAGCCCTGATCGTTCGATCCGCCCCGGATGCCATGCCAGAAGGTGCGGCTGAGGCGGTAGCGCAGCGCGCGGAAGATCGCGACGCCGAACAGGTAGAGCAGCGCGATGTAGAGGCAGAACACGATCAGCCCCGCCATACCGGCATGGCCGCGCAGCAGCACGCCCTGCACGATCAGGTTGATCGCCCCGAACGGCACGAAGAACAGCGCGATCGCGATGAGATAGCCGATGAACAGCTCCAGCCCGGTGCCGGTCCATTCCAGCCGGTCGTCGATGAAGCGCGTGTTGCTCCACAGATAGCGCCTGACGCGCGCCTTGCCCCAGAAATGATAGATGCCGAGCGTCACGATCGTCAGCAGCAGGTTGGTGAAGGCGATCGGCGCGAATTCGCGCCAGTCGCCGGTGAAGACGAACGCGCTGTCGCCCTCCGCCTGATCGTCGGTCATGCACTTCCCCCCGGTTGCCCCGCATCAGTGGAGCGAAGTGCGCGGCGCGCGTCAACGGGGTTTCGCGGCCAGCATCTCCACCATCTTCGCCGCGAGCAGCGGAAGCGTGTCGTCGCGCGCGCCCATCACCACGATGCGGTCGCCCGCGCGCGCCGCCGCGACGAGATGCGCCGCCGCCGCCTCGCGATCGGGGATGTGTCGTGCGTCGCCACCAGCCTGCGCGATGTCGCGGACGATATCGGCGCTCGTCACCTCGCGGCTGACGGTGCCGCCCTGATAGACCGGATCGGGCAGGACGAGTTGGTCGCCGGGCGCGAGCCTGTCCGCGAACATCGCCACCAGCTCGCGCCGCATCACCTTGAGCGGGCCGTAGCCGTGCGGCTGGAACAGCACCAGCACGCGCCCCGGAAAGGCGTGGAGCGTATCGAGCGTGGCGGCGATCTTGTCCGGGTTGTGCCCGAAATCGTCGATCACCGCGACGCCGGCCGCCTTGCCGACCAGATCGAAGCGCCGCCTGAGACCGGTGAAACGCTGGACCCCTGCTATCGCCTGCTCCAGCGACAGCCCCGCCGCCAGCGCCGCGCCGATCGCGGCGAGCGCGTTGGCGACATTGTGCCGCCCCGGCACCGACAGCCGCACCCGATGGCCGCGCAGCGTGAAGGCGACGGCGAACGGCTCCTCCGCGATATCCCCGGCGCGCAGATCGGCGTCGCGATCGATCGCGAAGCTGGTCACGCGATCGCGCGGCAGGGCGAGCGCCAGCGTGGCGGCGTCGGCATTGTCTAGGTTGACGATCGCCTGCGCCGCCTTGCCGACGAACTCGCCGAACAGCCGGTTCAGCTCCTCCAGCGACTTGTGGTCGAGGCTGACATTGTTGAGCACCGCGATGCGCGGGGCGTAGAGCGCGATCGAGCCGTCACTTTCGTCCACCTCGCTGACATAGGCGTCGCCCGCGCCGACCAGGGCGCTGGCGAAGGGACGCTCCGGGCCGGCGAAATCCTTCATCACCGCGCCGTTCATCACGGTCGGATCGCGGCCGGCGGCGTGGAGGATCGTGGCGATCATGCCGGTGACGGTCGACTTGCCCGAGGTGCCCGCCACGCCGATCGGCAGCCGGCTCGCGTTGAACAGCCGCGCGTTCAGCTCCGCGCGGGTGAGGCGCGGGCAGCCGAGCCGCTCCGCCGCGATGATATCGGCGACGGTCGCCTCCACTGCCGCCGAGGCGACGACGGTCTGCTCCGGCGACGTGATGCCCGAGCCGTCCTGCGGATGGAGCGCGATGCCCATCGCCCGCAGCGCGTCGAACTTGGCGGGCACGCGGCCCTGATCGAGCGAGCGGTCTGAGCCGGCGACGATCGCGCCGCGCCCGGCGAGGATCATCGCCAGCGGCATCATCCCCGATCCGCCGATCCCGACGAGGAAGTAGCGTTGCCCTGCGAGGTTGCCGTCGTGCATCGTGCGGCGCTATCGCGGTTTGGGAAATGGCTCAACCGGGAGCGAGGGAAACAAGGGTGCGCATCGGGATCGTCTCGCCGGCCAAAACGCTCGATCCGCTTGCCGCCGAGCGCACCGCGGCCTTCGCGGCGATCGCCTATCCGGCGGTGGACCTGATCTTCCACCCGCAATGTTTCGAAAGCGACGGCGGCCATTTCGCCGGCCCGGACGAGCGGCGCGCGGCCGCGTTTCTTGAGTTCGCCAACGACGCCGCGTTCGACGCGATCTGGTTCGGGCGCGGCGGCTATGGCTCTAACCGCATCCTGGCACAGGCGATGCCGCAGCTATCGGCTGCCGCGAAGGGCAAGGCCTATGTCGGCTATTCCGACATGGGCTTCCTGCTCGCCGCGCTCTACGCCCGTCGGATCGGGCGACCGGCGCACGGGCCGATGCCGATCGACGTGCTGCGCGAAGGCGGCGACCGCACGATCGCCCGCACGCTCGGCTGGCTGACCGGGGACCGGCAGGGGTTGGAGCCTGGGCTGGGCGGCGGGCCCTCGGCGGCGTTCAATCTCGCGATCCTCAACAGCCTGATCGGCACGCCATGGCTGCCCGATCTGGCGGACCATGTGCTGCTGATCGAGGAAGTCTCCGAGCCGCTCTACAATGTCGACCGGATGCTGTTCACCATGGCCAACGCCACGCAGCTGCGCGGCATCGCCGGCGTGCGGCTGGGCGCGGTGAGCGACATGCAGGAAAACGACCCGCCGTGGAACGAGCCGCTCGACACGATGATCCGCCGCTGGTGCCGCGACATGGGCGTGCCCTTCCTCGGCCGCGCGGAGATCGGGCATATGCAGGGGAATTGCGTGGTGCCGTTCGGGGTGGGGTGAGGTGAGACAAACCAGCGGCGCGATTCTCGTTCGGGAAGGGCGCGTTTTGCTTGGGCTTCGTTCACCGGCGAAGAAGACCTATGCGAATTGCTGGGATGTGCCGGGCGGTCATCGGAAGGAGGACGAAACAGCGCTCGCGACATTGGTGCGGGAGTTGCGCGAGGAATTGGGCGTCACGCCGATCGATGCGAATCCGCTGGTGGATGTCATCGATGGCTGCATCGTCCATCATCTCTTTCTGGTGACGCGATGGTCAGGCGGCGAACCGCGGGTGCTGGGGGAAGAGCATGTGCGCCTGACATGGTTCAGCTATCGTGAGGCGATTGCGCTGCCGAACCTCGCATTGGGCATTTACCGCGACATATTCGCGCAACTCGCCGCATATTGCATGGAAATCACCCCTCCCGCGCCAGCGCCTTGAGCCGATAGAGTGTCTCCAGCGCCTCGCGCGGGGTGAGGGCGTCGACGTCGAGGCCCTCCACCTCGCGGCGGATCGCGTCGGTCTCGTCCTGCTCCACCGGTATGGCGGCGGCGAACAGTGGCAAATCGTCCAGCCCGGCCGCCAGCCCGCCGGTCTTGGCGCGCCCGGCCTCCAGCTTCGCCAGCACCGCCTTCGCGCGCGCCACCGTCGCGGGGGGCATCCCCGCGAGCCGCGCGACCGCTAACCCGTAGCTGCGGTCGGCGGGGCCTTCCGCCACTTCGTGCAGCAGCACCAGTTCGCCCTTCCATTCGCGCGCGCGGACGTTGTGGAGGGTGAGCGCGTCGCAGCGTTCGGCCAGCCGCGTCAGCTCATGGTAATGCGTCGCGAACAGGCAGCGGCAGCGATTGTCCTCGTGGATCGCCTCCACCACCGCCCAGGCGATGGCGAGGCCGTCATAGGTGGAGGTGCCGCGCCCCACCTCGTCGAGGATCACGAAGCTGCGCGGCGTGGCCTGCGCGAGGATCGCGGCCGTCTCCACCATCTCGACCATGAAGGTGGAGCGCCCGCGCGCGAGATTGTCCGACGCGCCGACGCGGCTGAACAGGCGATCGACCAGCCCCAATGTCGCCTTGCTTGCAGGGACGTAGCTGCCCGCCTGCGCCAGCACCGCGATCAGCGCATTCTGGCGCAGGAAGGTGGACTTGCCGCCCATGTTCGGCCCGGTGACAAGCCACAGCCGCGACGTTTCAGAGAGCGTGCAGTCGTTCGCGACGAAGCGTTCGCCCGCCTTCGCCACCGCCGCCTCCACCACCGGATGCCGCCCGCCGGACACCTCGAAACAGGGATGGTCGACCAGATGCGGGCGCGCCCATGCGCCCTCCGCCGCGCGTTCGGCATTGGCGGCGGCGACGTCGAGCCGGGCGAGCGCGTCGGCGGTGGCGGCGATCTCCTCACGGCGGGCGAGCGCCTGCGCGGTGAGGTCTTCGAGATGCGCGGCCTCGGCGGCGAGCGCGTGCGCGCCGGCCTGCGTGACGCGTGCGGCGACCTCGTGCAGTTCCGGCGCGTTGAAGCGGACGACGCCGGCGAGCGTCTGGCGATGGGTGAAGCCCGATTCCGGCTTCATCAGCGCGTCGGCCGCCCTGGCGGGCACCTCGATATGATAGCCGAGCACGCCATTGTGGCGGATCTTGAGCGCGGAGACACCGGTTTCGGCGCGGTATTTCGCCTCCAGCGCGGCGATCGCGCGCCGGCCGCCCGCGCCCGCGTCGCGCAGGTCGTCGAGCGCCGCGTCATAGCCGGCGGCGATATAGCCCCCGTCGGCGGCGTCGATCGGCGGCGAGGGGACGAGCGCGCGCTTGAGCAGGTCGATCAGCGCGCCGTGGCCGCGCAATTGCGGGGCGAGTTCAGCGAGCAGGGGAGGCGGCGCATCGACCTTGCCGAGCATCTCGCCGAGCAACCACGCGCCGTCCAGTCCGTCGCGGAGTTGGCCCAGATCGCGCGGGGAGCCGCGTCCCGCCGCCAGCCGCCCGAGCGCGCGGCCCACGTCCGGCAGCGCGCGCAATGCGGCACGCAGGCGGTCGCGCAGCAGGCTGTCGTCGTGGAAAAGCTGCACGAGGTCGAGCCGCGCATCGATCGCGGCCTTGTCCATCAGCGGCGCGCCGATATCGGCCGCGAGCAGCCGCGCGCCTGCGCCGGTGACGGTGCGGTCGACCGCGTCGAGCAGGCTGCCCTTGCGCGCGCCGCCGCTGGTCTGGGTCAGTTCGAGGCTCTCGCGCGTCGCGGCGTCGATCGCCATCGCGGCGGCGGCGCTGGAGACGCGCGGCGGGCGCAGGAACGGCAGCGCACCCTTGGCGGTATGGTCGATATAGGCGACCAGCCCACCCGCCGCCGCCAGCATCGCGCGGCTGAACTGGCCGAAGCCGTCGAGCGTCGCGACGCCGTGGAGCCGCTTGAGCCGCACCTCGCCGTCGCCGCTGTCGAAATCGGCGCGCGGGCGCCACACGGTCGCGGGCGCATCGCTGCCTTCCGCCGCGACCACTTCGGCCGCCGCGAGCCGCGCCAGTTCCGCGCCCAGCCCCTGAGGCGTGCAGGCTATCACCTCGAACCGGCCGGTTGAGATATCCGCCGCCGCCAGCGCGATCTCGCCCGCCGCCTCGCCGACCGCGACGCACCAGTTGGCGGCGCGCGAATCGAGCAGGGCTTCCTCGGTCAGCGTGCCTGCGGTGACGACGCGGATGATCGCGCGGTTGACGAGCGCTTTGGACCCGCGCGCCTTTCGCGCCGCCTCGGGCGATTCGGTCTGCTCGGCGATGGCGACGCGGTGCCCGGCCTTGATGAGCCGCTGGAGATAGGCGGTCGCGGCGTGGACCGGCACGCCGCACATCGGGATCGGCTGCCCACCATGCTCGCCGCGCGCGGTGAGCGCGATGTCGAGCACCCCGCTCGCCACCTTCGCATCCTCGAAAAACAGTTCGAAGAAGTCGCCCATGCGATAGAACAGCAGGCAATCGCCCGCCTCTTCCTTGAGCGCGAGATATTGCGTCATCATCGGCGTGGGGGCGGCGGTCATTTGCGCGGCGATACCTGCCCGCGCGGCGATGGGAAACAGGGGAGTTGAAGGCAATGGAGCATCAACGCTGTCGCTGGGCGCAGGGCAATGCGCTGATGCGCGCCTATCACGACGAGGAGTGGGGCGTGCCGCAGCATGATCCGCGCATGTTGTGGGAGATGCTGATGCTGGAGGGCTTCCAGGCGGGGCTGTCGTGGCAGACGATCCTCAACAAGCGCGCGGGGTTCCGCGCCGCCTTCGCCGGGTTCGATCCGGCGGCGGTAGCGGCGTTCGGCGAGGCGGACGTGGCGCGGCTGATGGCCGATCCAGGCATCGTCCGCGCCCGCGCGAAGATCGAGGCGACGATCCGCGGGGCGCGCATCTATCGGGAGATGGGGGCGGGCGCCTTCCACGATTTCTGCTGGGGCTTCACCGGCGGGAAGCCGATCGCGGGCGACGGCGTGAGCGTGCCGGCCAGCACGCCGCTGTCGGAGCGGATATCGAAGGAGATGAAGGCGCTCGGCTTCAAGTTCGTCGGGCTGACGATCGTCTATGCCTGGATGCAGGCGGTCGGCATCGTCGACGACCATGCGCGCGATTGCTTCCGGCGGCAGGCGGCGGCCTAGTTCATCGCCTTCGCGACCTGCTCGGCGCGTTCCATCACGCGCAGCACGTTGCCGCCCGCCAGCCCCGCGACCTCCGCGTCGGACCAGCCGCGCCGCATCATCTCCGCGAGCAGCGCGGGATAGGTCGAGACGTCCTCCAGCCCCACCGGCAGCGGATGGCCGACCCCGTCGAAGTCCGATCCGATGCCGACATGATCCTTGCCTGCGATTCTGGCGACATGCTCGATATGGTCCGCGACCTCGCCCAGCGTGACGCGCGGCTCGGGATGTTCCCTAAGCCAGGCGCCATAAGCGGCGGCGGCCTTGTCGGGCTGGCCGATGTAGAGGCCGCGATAGGGGGGTGAATTGAGCCGCGTCTTCTCCGCCGCCGCGTCGGCTGCCCAGCGCCGATTCTTGTCCGAGACATAGCCGGGCGCGAAATCGACCATCACCACCCCGCCGTTGGCCGCGACCAGCCGCAGCACGTCGTCGGACACGTTGCGCGGATGATCGTTGATCGCCCGCGCCCCGGAATGGGAGAAGATCACCGGCGCCTTCGACACGGCGAGCGCGTCGCGCATCGTCGCCTCGCTGACGTGCGAGAGATCGACCAGCATCCCGAGCCGGTTCAGTTCGCGCACCACCTGCCGCCCGAAATCGGTGAGGCCATCGTGCTTCGGATCGTCGGTCGCCGAATCCGCCCAGTCGATCGTGCGCGCGTGGGTGAGCGTGAGATAGCCGGCCCCCAGCGCGGCATAGCTGCGCAGCACGGAGAGGTTGCCGTCGATCTGTCCGCCGCCCTCCACGCCGATCATCGAGGCGATCTTGCCGGCGGCATGGGCGCGGCGCACGTCGGCGGCGGTGCGCGCGAGCGCGAACGTCTCTGGATAGCGCGCGACGATCGACTTCACGAGGTCGATCTGCTCCAGCGTCTGTTCCACCTGCACCTTGCCGGGCAGGTCGGCGGAGACATAGACCGACCAGAACTGGCCGCCGATCATCCCCTTGCGCAGCCGGGTGATGTCGGTGTCGTAAGGCTCGCCGGTGACGTGCGAAAGGTCGCGCAGGTCCATCGTCCAGCGTTTGTCGCCCTCGCGCTCGGCCAGCGCCTCGGGCCAGTCGTTATGCCCGTCGATCAGCGGGGTGGCGCGCAGCACGCGGGCGACGCGTGCGGTATAGTCCTGCGCCCATGAAGGGAACGCCGACAGGCACAAGGCGGCCGCCAGCGCGCCGCGCGCGATCATTCCCCTCATCAAGCTTCCCCCTTGTTCAGCGCGCCGCCTCGAACGGCAGCTTGTAGCCTTCCATCCGCTGGCGGATCAGCTTCTTGTCGATCTTGCCGGTCGCGCCGAGCGGGATTTCGGGGACGAACAGCACGTCGTCCGGCATCCACCAGCGCGCGATCTTGCCGTCGAGGAAGGCGGTGAGGTCGTCGCGGCACGCGCTCGCGCCCGGCTTGAGCTGGCACAGCAGGATCGGCCGCTCGTCCCATTTCGGGTGCGCGACGCCGATCACCGCCGCCAGCGCCACCGCCGGATGGCCGGTGGCGATATTCTCGATCTCGATCGAGCTGATCCACTCGCCGCCGGATTTCACCACGTCCTTGGCGCGGTCGGTGATCTGCATATAGCCCTTGTCGTCGATCGTGGAGACGTCGCCGGTGTCGAAGAAGCCCTCCTCGTCGAGCACGTTGCCGCCGTCGCCGCCGAAATAGCCCGCGACGATCGTCGGCCCCTTGATCTTGAGCCGGCCGGGCGTCCTGCCGTCGTGCGGCAGGCGATTGCCCTCGTCGTCGGTGAGCTTCAACTCCAGCCCGGCGAGGAGGCGGCCCTGCTTGATCGCATATTGGATTTGCTCGTCGGCCGGCAGCGCCGCGACCTCCGCCGAGGGAGTGGAGATGGTGGCGAGCGGCGAGGTCTCCGTCATGCCCCAGCCCTGGATCACGTCCACGCCGTAATCGTCGCGGAAGGTGCGCACCAGCGCCTCCGGCACGGCCGAGCCGCCGATCACCACGCGCTTCATCGCGCCCAGCCCGCGCCCGCTCTCCTTGAGATAGTGCAGCACGCCCTGCCAGATCGTCGGCACGGCGGAGGAGAAGGTGATGCCCTCCTGCTCGATCAGGTCGACCAGCGATTCGCCGTCCATTTTCTGCCCCGGCAGCACCAGCTTCGCGCCGACGGCGGGGGCGGAATAGACCATGCCCCAGGCATTGGCATGGTACATCGGCACCACCATCAGCACCGAATCCCGCCCCGACAGCGCGAGCGCATCGGCCTGCAACGTCATCAGCGCGTGGATGTAATTCGAGCGATGCCCATAGAGCACGCCCTTCGGATTGCCGGTGGTGCCGGAGGTGTAGCACAGGCCGCAGGCGGTGTTCTCGTCGAACCCGCCCCAGGCATATTCCGCCGGCTCGCCCGCCGCCCAGTCGTCAAAGGCGGTGGCGGCGTAATCGGTCTTCGGCAGCGCGGCGGCGTCGCACAGGAAGATCACGCGCTCGATCGTCGGCACCTGCGGCAGCAGCTCGCCGATCAGTTCGGCGCAGGCCGGGTCTGCGAACAGGATGCGGTCGCCGGCGTGATTGGCGATATAGGCGATCTGCTCGAGGAACAGGCGCGGGTTGAGCGTGTGGAGCACCGCCCCCATCCCCGCCGCGCCATACCAGACGGCGAGGTGACGCGCCGAGTTCCACCCCATCG
The DNA here is from genome assembly GCA_001897375.1 of Sphingomonas sp. 67-36. Lineage (GTDB taxonomy): Bacteria > Pseudomonadota > Alphaproteobacteria > Sphingomonadales > Sphingomonadaceae > Sphingomonas. The sequence continues at coordinate 325,810 of MKSU01000002.1, forward strand.
TCGCGACACGATCGCCGGGGCGGATGCCGGCGCGGGCCAGGCCGTTCGACACGCGCTTCGCCAGCGTGTGGATCTCGCCGTAATTGCTGCGGGTGACGATGCCGGCGGCGTCGCGCGAGACGACCTCACGCGCTCCATGCCATGCGGCGGCGTGATCGAGGAACTTGTCCACCGTAAGCGCGCCGTGCTGCATCAGACCTTGCATCTTCAACCTCTCCCAATCTTCTTCCGACCTCCATATAAAAACTTAGGTTCCTATGGAAGTCCGTTGGCGCCCCGGCGTCAGCCCAGCCAATACCATATTCCGGCGCGCCAGCCCGACAGCGGTATATGCGCCCAGGTCGCGATCAGCCAGACCACCAGCCCGCCGGCCAGCGCGTGCATCCCGAACCCGCCGAGCCGCGCGCGCCCGGCGGCAATGGCGGCGAACGGCCAGTAGCTCGTCCGCGCCTCCCAGCCGCGCCAGAAGTCGGGCTGGAGAGCCTCCTTCTTGCTGTCCTGCAATGCCGCACCGGCCAGCGCGAGCAGGATGATGGCGAGCGCGACGACGATGTTCGACGGATCGGGATAGACCAGGATATGCGCCGCGCCCCACAGGGCGAAGGCCCACATCATCGGATGGCGCGTGATCGCGAACACGCCGCGCGCCTCCGGCACCGTGTCGGTCCTCGCCTCGGGGAGGGCGGGATTGCGGATCAGCGACCCCATCAGCAGCACGCTCGCGACGAGCATCACCGCGCTCGCCAGCGCCCATAGAGCGTCTCCCGCCGCCCACAGCAGCGGCGCGGGCGGCGCGGCGCGATAGGCGAGCGCCAGCCAGATCAAGGTGGCGAAGGCGACGAGGCTGTAGAGCGCGAGGAAGCCACGCTGGCCGATCCGCCCGACGATCGGCGCGCGCAGCGGATGGGAGAGGAGGAAGTGCGTTCCCACGAAGGCGATCGCCGCCGCCACCACATTGCCCATCTTTTCTCTCCCCGAAGATCGCGCCTTATTGCACGCCGTGCATCCACTTCCTGAGCGGCCACGACAGCAGGAATAGCACGATCCCCAGCCCGATCGCGACCAGCGCGATCACCGTGAAGGTGTGGGTGTAGGTGTCGAGGCTCACCTTGAGGTTGGTCACCTGCCCGCCGATCGTCTCGACGCTGGCGAATTGCGCCACCACGCCGGCGACATATTGCGCGACGGAGATCGACAGGAACCACACGCCCATCATCAGCCCGACGACGCGCGCGATCGACAGCTTGGTGATCATGCTGAGCCCCACCGGCGAGATGCACAATTCCGCGATCGAATGGATCACGTAGAGACCGGCGAGCCACCACAGCCCGACCTTGAAGTCCGGCCCGGCGAAGAGCGAACCCCAGACGAGGAACAGGAAGCCGCCGCCGACGCCCATCAGCGCGATCGCGAACTTGATCGGGATCGACGGCTCCAGCCCGCGCCGCGAGAGCCAGCCCCACAGCGCGCTCATCACCGGCGCGAGCAGCACGATCGCCAGCGGGTTGAAATTCTGCGTCTGCGGCGCGGAGAGCGTGAACAGGCCGAACACGCTGCGGTCGGTGTTGCGGTCCGCGAACAAGGTGAGGCTCGACCCGGCCTGTTCGAACAGCGTCCAGAACACGACGTTGAACACGATCAGCACCATCGCCGCGAGCATCATCTCGCCTTCCTTGCGGCTGCCCCTGACGAACGACCAGACCAGAATCGCGGGGACGGAGACGAGGAAGGTGCCGAACAGCAACTTGCCCATCAGCGGCAGCGACGCGAGATAGCCGATGAAGCCCGATCCGGGCGCCGCCTTCTCGGTGACCATCAGGTTCTGGAACAGGAAATAGAACAGCGGCACGGCGAGGATCGCGAGGCCGTAGATAAGGATCGCGCGATCCGGTCCGTCGCGCTTCGGCGGATTGCCGTAAGCGTCGAGCCGACCGCCGTGGAAGCTGATCATCAGGAAGGAGATCACCATCGCGACGCCCGCGAGGCCCAGCCCCGCCGGCCAGCCGATCGTGTCCGCGAAGATCGCGCACAGGAACTGGCCGAGGATCGAGCCGGTGTTGATCCCCATGTAGAAGATCGTGAAGCCGGCGTCGCGGCGGCGGTCGCCGGGCTGGTAAAGCTCGCCCACCATCGTCGAGATGTTCGGTTTGAAGAAGCCGTTGCCGACCGAGACGAGCGACAGCGCGAGCAGCAGGACCATCGTCATCAGCGCGCTGCGGTCGGCCTGCTCGCTGAAATGGCCGGCGGCGACGCGGCGCACCTCGCGCCCGTCGGCGGCGGCGAGCGACAGGCTGCCGTCGTCATTGCCGCGCATCGTCAGCTTCTGGCCGGCGTAGATCAGGTAGCGAGCCTCGTGCGGGTCGCTGGTCGGCGCGTCGCGGAAATTCTCGACCGCCACCTCATATCGCTGGCCGTCGATCACCTGATAGGGCCTGGCCGGCGCGCCGCCGAAGGCGAGCGTGAAATAGCCGATCGCCATCATCAGCGCGCCGAAGCGCACCGCCCGCTTCGACCCCAGATACTGATCCGCCAGCAGGCCGCCGACGAGCGGCGTCAGATAGACCAGCGCGGTATAGCCGCCGTACAGCCCGGTCGAGGCGCGGTCGCCGAGGACGAAATGCTTGGTGAGATAGAGCGTGAGCAGCGCCCGCATCCCGTAATAGCCGAACCGCTCCCACATCTCGGTGCCGAACAGCCAGAAGAGCGGCTTGGGATGACCGAACCACGTTCCCCCGGCGGCCGGATTGACGTGGGAGATATCCGGCTCCTGCGGAATATCCGCGGTCGGGGTGTCGACCATCTGAAATGCACTTCCCTGGAAATTTCGTTGCGGCGGAAACTAGCGGCAAAGCGGGCGCTGTAAATATGCCAGCGGGGCCGCTAGGGCGGGGCGATGTTCAACGATCGCTCCACCCCGCTCTCGCTGCTCGCCACCCGCCGCTCGGGCAAGCCGCGCGATCTCGCCGCGCCCGGCCCGGACATGGCGCAACTCGAGGAAATGTGCGCCATCGCCGCGCGCACCCCCGATCACGGCAAGCTCGCGCCGTGGCGGTTCGTGATCGTCGCGCCGGAGCAGCGCGCGCGGCTCGCGCAGGTCATCACCGACGCCTATCGCGCCGAGCGGCCCGAGGCGAAAAGGGTCGAGATCGAGGCGCTGGAGCAGTTCGCGCATCAGGCGCCGGCGCTGGTCGTCGTGCTGTCCTCGCCGCGCGCCGACAGCAAGATCCCGCTGTGGGAGCAGGAATTGTCGGCCGGCGCGGCGTGCATGAACCTGCTCCACGCGGCGCACGCGATGGGCTTCGCCGGCGGCTGGCTGACCGGCTGGGCGGCCTATTCCGACGCCGTGCGCGACGCTTTCGGCGCCGCGCCGGAGCGGATCGCGGGCTTCGTCTTCATCGGCACGCCGGGCAGGCCGCTGGATGAGCGGCCGCGCCCCGATCCGGCGGCGGTGATCGGCCACTGGGGCGGATAGGACTCGCTTTCCGCCTCATTTGCTGTATTAAGGCAGCATGACAGCTTTGAGCAACGAGGACAGCCCGGTCTATATCCGCCTGCGTGCGACGATCGCCGCCGGCATCCTGCGTGGGGACTTCCGCGCGGGCGACCAGCTTCCCTCGGTCCGCGCGCTGGCCGCCGAGCATGGCGCCAACCCGCTGACGGTCGCCAAGGCCTATCAGAGCTTCCAGGACGACGGCTATGTCGAGGTGCGGCGCGGGGTGGGGATGTTCGTCCTCCCCGGCGCGAGCGAGCGCTTGCGCCTCGCCGAGCGCGACGCCTTCGTCCGCAACCAGTGGCCGCGCATCAGGGAACATATCGACCTGCTCGGGCTGGACCTTACCGATCTCATGGAAGGCGCGGGGGCTTAGGGCGGGTTTCGCCGCACTTGCGGACGTCGCACCGGTCTGTGATGCTGCATTGAATGCGGACGTTAATTGCGACTACTGCAGTGTTCATCGCACTGGCCTCTTGCGGAACAGGGCCGGTGGCTATCACGCTGGATCGGTGTTGGTCGGTATCGGTCGGAGATCGTGTCGAAGGATCGGCGCTCCTGCTCGCCTTTCCTGACGGTTGCATCGAATGTGGTTCATTTGTCGCTGCAAGCGACAAATGCTCGGCTACACCCATCGCGATTGGTAACGATGCCGCTGAGAAGGCGTTTCGTGACCTTCTTCGCACATCATCGCAAGACAGCATGGGGATGATACACCGCGCTGTGTCGATTTCCGGAATCGCGGTACCGCTTGGCAAAAGCTCGAAACCTATGATCCGACTTGAACGGCTACTTCCGCTGGAGATGCATCACCCATCTAAGCGAACGTCTGCTTGATACGGCTCGCGCATCTAAAGCTGTCGGTCCGCTTCCTACCCAATCTCCACCATCATCGTCCCCGATCATCCTCATCCGGCGGCGTCGGGTCGTGTTCGATCACCCAGCTATGGTTCTCCACGATCCATGCCGGCACCGGGCGGCCGCGTTCGTCGCGGGCGGGGGAGAAGCGGAAGCGTTTCTCGATTAGGCGGCAGGTGGTGTCGTCCAGCGCGGGGCTGCCGCTGGAGCGCGTGACGTCGCATTCCTTCACGCGCCCGTCGGTGTCGACCAGATAGCGCACCGCGACCGTGCCGCTCACCCCGGCCTGTCCCGCTCCCGCCGGATAGTCCGAATCCTTGAGCCGGCCGCTGCGCCAGCGCGGGCCGGTGCCGCCGTCGCCTTCCCCGCCGCCGCCATAGCCGTTGCCCCGCCCGCCCGCGCCGGTGCCGGGGCCGGCGATGTCGCTCGCGCCGGTGGTCGCCTCCGCGCCGACATAGGGCTTGGGCGCGGTGACCATCACCGGGGGAGCGGGAACCGGGATGATCGGCGGTGGCGCGGCGACCGGGGTCGCCCGCGAGCGCAGGTTGGGCGGCGCCGGGCTGCCCTTCGCGGCACTGCTGTGGCGTGGGGGCGGGGGCACGCGCTCGGGCGGCGGGGGAGGCGGCTCGGGGATGACGCCGAACACCGCCATGCTGCGCTCGATCACATGCGGGATATGCACGGTGAGGCCGGTCACCAGCACCCAGACGAGCAGCACCTGCACCGCCGCCGCCGCCAATGCGGCGAGGATGCGGGGGCGGTTTTCCGGCGCGGCGATCGTCCAGCTCACCGTGCCATAACGCACGGGCGGGCTGAACGTGGCGTGAGCCTCAGAACGCGCCGGCGTCCAGCGCGTACAACGCCCCCGCCCGCGCCTCGGCGGCGGCGATCTGGCCCATCGCCTCGGGCAGCACCTGCGCGAGATAGAAATCCGCCACCGCGCGGCGCACCCGGCCCGGCGCGTCGTCGGCGCTCTCGCGCGCGAGCCGCTCGACCAGCCAGCCGGCGGTCGCCACCGAGAGCATGTTGAGGAACGGATAGCTTGCCGCGAGCCGGTCGTCGGCATCGGCGGTCTGGAGCCGTCGCCCGACGCGCTCGCACGCGTCGACCAGCGTGAGCAGCCCAGCGTCCTTCGCCTCGGCGCGGATGTCGGCGATCAGGCTGGCGAAGGCGCCCCCGTTTGACAGCGACAATTTGCGCCCGACGAGATCGGCGGCCTGGATGCCGTTGGTGCCTTCGTAGATCGGGGTGATACGCGCCTCGCGGAAATATTGCGCCGCGCCGGTCTCCTCGATGAAGCCCATGCCGCCGTGGATCTGCACGCCGAGGCTCGCCACCTCGTTGCCGATATCGGTGGCGTGCGCCTTGGCGAGCGGCGTCACCAGCTCCAGCCGGTCCTTCGCCGCCGCGTCGCCCAGCCCGGCGCGGTCGACCTGCCCGGCGGCGTAATAGACCAAAGCGCGGGCCGCGAGCGTCTGCGCCTTCATCCGCATCAGCATGCGGCGCACGTCAGGGAATTCGATGATCGCGGCGGGCTGGCCGTCGCGCGCGCCCTGGATGCGCTCGCGGGCGTAATCGGCCGCCTTCTGCGTCGCGGCCTCCGCTACCTGCACACCCTGCAGGCCGACATTGAGGCGGGCGTTGTTCATCATCGTGAACATTGCGCGCATCCCGTCATCCTCCGCGCCGATCAGATGGCCGATGCAATCGTCATTGTCGCCGAAGGAGAGCACGCAGGTGGGCGAGGCGTGCAGCCCCATCTTGTGCTCGATCGAGACGACGCGCACGTCGTTGAACGCACCCGGATTGCCTTCCGCATCGAGCCGGTACTTGGGCACGAGGAACAAGGAGATGCCGCGCGTCCCCGCCGGCGCGCCGGGGGTGCGGGCGAGGACGAGGTGGACGATATTGTCCGCCATGTCGTGATCGCCGAAGGAGATGAAGATCTTCGTGCCCCGGATCGACCAGCTTCCGTCGCCGCGAGGCGTCGCCATCGTCTTGAGCGCGCCGACGTCGCTGCCCGCCTGCGGCTCGGTGAGGTTCATCGTGCCGGTCCACTCGCCGCTGGTGAGGCGGGGGAGGTATGCCGCCTGCTGCTCCGGCGTTCCATGATGCGCCAATGCCTCGATCGCGCCGACCGTCAGGATCGGGCAGAGCGCGAAGCCCATGTTGGCGGTGCCGAGCGTCTCCAGCACCGCCGTCTGGATCGCGAAGGGCAGACCCTGCCCGCCGAACGCCTCCGGCGCGCCGATCGTGCCCCAGCCGCCCTCGACGAAGGCGCGATACGCCTCGGCATAGCCCTGCGGCATCACCACGCCCTCCGGCGTCCATTTCGCGCCGACCGTATCGCCGGCGCGGGCGAGCGGCGCCCATTCTCCGGCGGCGAACTGGCCGATCCCCTCCAGCACTGCGTCGATCACGTCGTCGGAGGCGGCGGCGAATTTGTCGGTCGCGGCAAGCTCGCCGAGGCGGACGACATGGTCGAGGGCAAAGCGCTGTTCGGCAGTCGGTGCGGTGAAGGGCATTTCTATCTCCTTGCGTCGGTCGCTATAGCCGCCCGCGATGATTGCTCAACACCCCGGCGTGAGACGCTATGGCCCGGCCGCGATCGCGGCGGCGGCGCGGGAGATCGCGCGCGGCGGAATCGTCGCCGCGCCGACCGAGACGGTCTATGGCCTCGCCGCCGACGCGACCGACGCGGCGGCAGTGGCGCGGATTTACGCCGCCAAGGGACGGCCGAGCTTTAATCCGCTGATCGTCCATGTCCCCGATCTGGCGGCGGCGGAGCGGATCGCGGTGTTCGATGCGGCGGCGCGGGCGCTGGCGACGCGCTGGTGGCCGGGGCCGCTGACGCTCGTGCTGCCGCTGCGGCGCGAGGCGGGGATCGCATCGCTGGTGACGGCGGGGCTGGACACGATCGCGCTCAGGGTGCCGGCGCACCGCGCGATGCGCGCGCTGCTAGAGGCTTGCGGCAAGCCGCTCGCTGCGCCTTCCGCCAATGCCAGCAACGGCATCAGCCCGACGCGGGCCGAGCATGTCGCGGCGAGCCTTGGCGATCGCGTGCCGCTCATCATCGATGACGGCGCGTGCGCGGCGGGGGTGGAATCGACCATCGTGATGGCGGGCCGCATCCTCCGTCCCGGCCCGATCACGGCGGAGCAGCTCGGGCTGCCGGTTTCGGACGGCGAGGGGAAGGTCAACGCCCCCGGCCAGCTCGCCACCCATTACGCCCCCGCCAAGCCGCTGCGGCTGAACGCCATCTCGGCGGAGTCGGGCGATTGGCTGATCGGCTTCGGCGCGGTGGCGGGGGACGATACGCTTTCGGCGAGCGGCGATCCGGTCGAGGCGGCCGCACGGCTGTTCGACGCGCTCCACCGCGCCGACGCCAGCGACCGCGCCTCCATCGCCGTGGCTCCGGTGCCGGAGACCGGGATCGGCGTCGCCATCAACGACCGGCTGCGCCGTGCCGCGCATCGCTAGGGGAACGACATGACCTTCACCCTGCGCATCGCCGTCGAGGACGATCTGCCCGCGCTGCGCGACCTGATGGCGCTGGCGATCGACACCTTGCAGCGGGGCTTCCTGTCGCCCGAACAGATCGTCGCCAGCCGCGCGGTGATGGGGCTGGACACGCAGCTCGTCGCCGACCGCACCTATTTCGTGGTCGAGGAGGATGGCGCGCTCGCCGGGAGCGGCGGGTGGAGCCGGCGGGCGACGCTCTATGGCGGCGATCACAGCGCCGGGCTGCGCGAGCCGCGCCTGCTCGATCCGGCGCACGAGGCGGCGCGGGTGCGGGCGATGTATACACATCCCGGTTTCGCGCGGCGCGGCGTGGGCCGGATGATCCTCGACGCCTGCGAGCGCGCGGCGGCGGCAGAGGGCTTCGCCGCGGTGGAACTGATGGGGACGATGAGCGGGCAGCCGCTCTACACCGCCTGCGGCTATCGTCCGGTCGAGGCGATCACCGACGATCGCGGCGGCGCGCCGGTGCCGCTGGTACGGATGCGGAAGGAACTGGGGCCGGCCGCGACGCGCTGACCGGCCCGCTTGCGTCAGGCCGTCGCCTTGGCCCGCGCCGCGAAGCTCTTGCGCAGCTTCTGCAGCTTCGGCGGGATCGAGGCGATGCAATAGGGATTGCGCTGGCCTTCGCCTTCCCAATAGCTCTGGTGATAATCCTCCGCCGGCCACCATTCGTCGGCATATTCTATCGTGGTGACGATGGGCTGGTCGTGATTGGCCTGCGCCCGCGCGATCGCCTCGTTGGCCTGCTCCTCCTGCATATTGCTCATCGGGAAGATGGCGGAGCGATATTGCGTGCCGATGTCGTTGCCCTGTCGGTTGAGCTGCGTCGGGTCGTGCGTCGCGAAGAAGATGTCGAGCAGGTCCGCGTAGCTCACCCGCGCGGGATCGAAGCCGATGCGGATCGCCTCGGCATGTCCGGTGTCGCCGCCGCATACCTGCTTGTAGGTCGGGTTGGGCGCGGTGCCGCCGATATAGCCGCTCTCGACCGATTCCACCCCGATCACGTCGTTGAACACCGCCTCCGTGCACCAGAAGCAGCCGCCGGCCAGGGTCGCATATTCGGTCATCGCTGATGTCTCCTTTGCGGCCAATGTAGTAAGCCGCTAACGCCCGCGCAAAGGAGTGGGCGGATGACGGTCGACGGCAAGGTGATGGTGACGGGCGGCGCGGGCTATATCGGCAGCCATGCGGTGCTCGCGCTGCTCGACGCGGGGCATGAGGTGGTGGTGGTCGACAATCTCGTCACCGGCTTCGCCTGGGCGGTCGATCCGCGCGCCACGCTGGTCGAGATGGCGGTGGAGGACCCCCGCGTCCGCGAGGTGATCCGCGACCATAGCGTCCGCGCGATCATGCACTTCGCCGGATCGGTGGTGGTGCCAGAATCGGTGACGGACCCGCTCAAATATTATCGCAACAACACCGCCGCCTCGCGCAGCCTGATCGAGAGCGCGGTGCTGGAGGGCGTGCCGCATTTCATCTTCTCCTCCACCGCCGCGACCTATGGCACGCCGGACAAGGTGCCGGTGGCGGAGCGCGACCCGACCGTGCCGATCAACCCCTATGGCATGTCGAAGCTGATGACCGAGGCGATGCTGCGCGACGTGGCGGCGGCGCATCCGATCAATTATTGCGCGCTGCGCTACTTCAACGTCGCCGGGGCCGATCCGCAAGGGCGCAGCGGCCAGTCGACGATCGGCGCGACCCATCTCATCAAGATCGCGGTGGAGGCGGCGACCGGCAAGCGCGGCCATGTCGGCGTGTTCGGCAGCGATTTTCCCACCCGCGACGGGACGGGGGTCCGCGATTATATCCACGTCTCCGACCTCGCCGACGCGCATGTCGCGGCGCTCGGGCTGCTGGTCGAGCGGCCGGAGGAGAGCCGCACGCTCAATTGCGGCTATGGTCGCGGCTTCTCGGTGCTGGAGGTCCTCGATGCGGTGGACCGCGTGACCAATATGACGATCGAGCGCCGTTTCGAGGGCCGCCGCGCAGGCGATCCGGCCGAGCTGGTGGCGGACAATCGCGCGATCCTGTCGGCGCTGCCGTGGCGGCCGAGGCGCGACGATCTCGACGGCATCGTGCGCGACGCGCTGGCGTGGGAACGGAAACTGGCGGAGATGGGCAAATGAGGTTGCGGTCGTTGCTGTTCGTGCCGGGCGACCGGCCGGAGCGGATGGAGAAGGCGCTCGGGCTGGGTGCGGATGCGCTGATCCTCGATCTGGAGGATTCGGTGTCGCTCGCCAACAAGGGCGCGGCGCGCGAGGCGGTGAGCGCATTCGTCGCGCGGCGGCCGGGCGGGCCGGCGTTGTTCGTGCGCATCAATCCGCTCGATTCGGCGCTGGCGGCGGACGACCTCGCCGCGCTGGCGGGCGTGCCGGTCGACGGCATCACCTTGCCCAAGGCGGAAGGGCAGGCGTCGGTCGAGGAATTGATCGCGCGGCTGCCGGGTGATTACGTCGTGCTGCCGATCGCCAGCGAGACGCCGCGCGCGGTGTTCACGCTCGGCACCTACAAGGGCGACCGGCTCGCCGGCCTGACATGGGGCGCGGAGGACCTGCCCGCGTCGGTCGGCGCGGCGGGGAGTCGTGAGGCGGACGGCAGCTATACCGATCCCTATAAGGTCGTCCGCGCGCTCACCCTGTTCGGCGCCCATGCCGCTGGCGTGCCGGCGATCGAGACGGTCTATCCCGATTTCCGCGATCTCGACGGCCTCGCCGCTTATGCTGCGCGCGGGCGGCGAGACGGTTTCACCGGGATGATGGCGATCCACCCTTCGCAGGTGGCGGTGATCAACGCCGCCTTCACCCCGAGCGCGGAGGAGGTCGCCCACGCGCGCGCGGTGGTGGAGGCGTTCGCCGCCAATCCAGGCGCGGGCGTGCTCCAGCTCGACGGCAAGATGATCGACGCGCCGCACCTCAAGGCGGCGAAGCGGCTACTGGCGCTGGCGTAGTTCAAATCCGGCACCGGCCCCCGCCTCCCAGTCATGATGCCGATGGGCGGCGGGGTGGGGAGCGGGCGAAGCCTTCCAAGGTTCCGGCGATCCGAAGGATCGTTGGAATGATGGCGGAGGCCGGTGCCATTCATCTGCCGATCAAGCTCGCCCGCGCCTTCGCGCCGATTGACCACCAGCCGAGCGCCCACAACGTCCCGAAGCTCCACCCCGCCAGCACGTCGGACGGCCAGTGGACGCCGAGATACACCCGGCTCGCCCCGATCGCCGCGACCAGCAGCGCGGCGACGGCGGCGATGTAGCGGCGCGTCGCGTGCCCGCGCGTCACCTGCGACACCAATGCGGCGACGGTCAGCCAGACGATCGCGCTGTTGGCGGCATGGCCGCTGGGGAAGCTGTAGCCGCTCGCCACCACGACGTGATCGACGATATCGGGGCGCGGGCGGCCGAAGATTGCCTTGATCGCCGCCACCGCGATTCCGCCGAGCGTGGTCGCGGTCACCACCAGCGCCGCCGTCAGCCACAATCGCCGGACGAGCAGCAATCCGGCGGTGGCGGCGACGACGAGGGTCAACACCGTCCCGCCGCCGAGCGCCGTCACGTCGATCACCGCATGGCGCAGCCATTCCGGCCCGGCCTCGTGCAGCGCCAGCACGATCGCCCGGTCGAAGCCGAAGGGATAGCGCGCGACGATCACGCCGGCCACCAAGGCAACCGCGATCGCCGACGCGATCAGCCCCGCGCCCCACATTAGATGCGTCGGCTGCGCCCCGCTGGTGGGGACGGCTTCCTCATGGTCGAGCAGCGGCGGCTCCATCGTCCCGCTCAATCGCGCAGCCGTTCGGAAAGGAAGGCGATCAGCGCCTCCACCCGTGCCGGGCGCAAGGGGCTGGGCGGGGTGAGCAGGTGCAGGCCGACCGGCGCGGGCCGCCATTCGGGCAGGATCTCCACCAGCCGCCCGTCCGCCACCGTGTCGCCGAGGATGAAATCGGGCAGCCGCGCGATGCCGATCCCGGCGATCAGCGCGGGCATCAGCGCGTCGCCGCTGTTGGCGGCGAGTGGCCCCTCCGCGCGCACCGCCACCTCCGCGCCGCCCGGCCCGCGAAAGCGCCACGGGCCGGTGACGTTGGTATAGCCGAGCAGCCGATGCGCGCCCAGCTCGCCCGGATGGCGCGGGGTGCCATGCCGCTCCAGATAGGCCGGCGCGGCGACGATGCGGCTGGTGATGCTGCACAGCCGCCGCGCGCGCAGCGAACTGTCCGGCAGGTCGGCGATGCGCAGCGCCACGTCGAACCCCTCCGCGACGATGTCGACTCGCGCGTCGGACAGCGCCAGCTCGATCTCTATCCCCGGATGCTCGCCGAGGAATGCCGCGATCAGCGGCGCGACGTTGGTGACGCCGAACGTCATCGGCGCGGCGAGCCGCACCCGCCCGGCCGGCGCCGAGGCGGCGTCGTGCGCGGCTTCCTCCGCCGCCACCGCCTCCGCCAGCATCCGCCGCGCGCGCTCGGCGAGCGGCTTGCCCGCTTCCGTCAGCGTCAGCCGGCGCGAGGTGCGGTGGAACAGCGACTGGCCGAGCGACGCCTCCAGCCGCGCGACCGTCTTGGACACCGTCGCCTTGGACACGCCCATCGCGGCGGCGGCGGCGCTGAACGAGCTATGGTCCGCCACGGTGGCGAAGGTCGCCCAGGCCTCAAGATCGGGTAGCCGCATCCCGCACTCCAGATTCGGAAACGATCCGTTTCAATCGTTTCCATTTTCGCGACAATCGCGCCGACCTATCTTCTGGTCAAGCAAATGGAGGTTGCCATGACCGACACCAACATCAAATCCCGCGGCATCGAGCGCCGCCCTTTCGACACGCTCGGCCACGCCGATCACGGCTGGCTCGACGCGCATCATCATTTCTCCTTCGCCGATTATCACGATCCGGTCCGCATGGGCTGGGGCGCGATCCGCGTGTGGAACGACGACACGATCGCGCCGCAGACCGGTTTTCCGCCGCATCCGCATCGCGACATGGAGATCATCACCTATGTCCGCAGCGGGGCGATCACCCATCAGGATTCGATGGGCAATCGCGGCCGCACGGCGGCGGGCGACGTGCAGGTGATGAGCGCCGGCTCCGGCGTGCGCCACGCCGAATATAATCTGGAGGACGAGGCGACGACCCTGTTCCAGATCTGGATCCTGCCCCGCGCCGCCGGCGGCAGCCCGAGCTGGGGCGCCAAGCCCTTTCCGAAGGGCGACCGTTCCGGCCGCTTCGTCACGCTGGCGAGCGGCTTTGCAGAGGACGGCGACGCGCTGCCGATCCGCGCCGACGCCCGCGTACTGGGCGCGACGCTGAAGGCGGGCGAATCGCTCACCTATGATCTGGGCGAGGGGCGGCACGCCTATCTCGTCCCCGCCACCGGGCGGATCACGATCGACGGCGAAACGTTCGCGGCGCGCGACGGTGCGGCGCTCTCCGGCGGCCGGAGCTTCACGATCACCGCGCAGGATGACGCGGAAATCGTGCTGGTCGATTCGGAATAACCTGTCCCCCCGGCCGCCCGGCTCCCCCGCCCGGCGGCACCCCTTCTTCAAGCGTGGAGCAAATGCGATGACCAAGGTTCTGGTGCTTTATTATTCGTCCTACGGCCATATCGAGCAGATGGCGGATGCGATGGCGGAAGGCGCGCGTTCGGCCGGCGCCGAGGTAGATATCCGCCGCGTTCCCGAAACCGCGCCGGCCGAGGTGGTGAAGGCAGCGCATTTCAAGACCGACACCGCGCATCCGGTGATCGAAGGCCCCGATGCGATGGCGAACTACGACGCGGTGATCGTCGGCGCGCCGACCCGCTTCGGCCGAATGCCGAGCCAGATGGCGGCCTTCTGGGATACCGCCGGCGGCCTGTGGATGCGCGGCGGGCTGGTCGGCAAGGTCGGCGGGGCCTTCACCTCGACCGGCACGCAGCACGGCGGGCAGGAGACCACGTTGTTCTCGATCATCACCAACCTGCTGCATCACGGCATGACGATCGTCGGCCTCGATTACGGCTTCAGCGAGCAGATGGGCGTCGACAAGGTGCGTGGCGGCGCCCCCTATGGCGCGACGACGATCGCGGGCGGCGACGGCAGCCGCCAACCGGGCGAGGAGGAGCTTGCCGGCGCGCGCTATCAGGGCCGCCGCATCGCCGAGACGGCGGCGAAGCTGAAGGGCTGATCGACATTCAGGAGATGGCGGATGCGCTTCCGGGCGCATCCGCCGGCGCCGGCCTGCTCCCCTCCCCGAAGGCCGGCGCCGAACCATCACGGAGCATCGGACCATGACCACCCAGCCCGCCCTGTTCGTCTCGCACGGCTCGCCGATGATCCTCGTCGAGCCGGGCGCGGCGCGCGATTTCCTGAGCGGGCTGGGCGACATGCTGCCGCGGCCCGACGCGATCGTCGTCGTGTCGGCGCATCACGACATGGCCGGCGCGGCGGTGACGACCGCCGCGCGGCCGGGGACGATCCACGATTTCGGCGGCTTCCCCGAGCAACTCTATCGCCTGCATTATCCCGCGCCGGGCGCGCCCGGTCTCGCCGCGCGCATCGCCGCGCTGGTCGAGGCGGCGGGGGTGCCGGTCCATGCCGATCCGGCGCGCGGCTTCGATCACGGCGCATGGGTGCCGCTGCTGCTCGGCTGGCCGGCGGCGGATATCCCGGTCGTCCAGCTATCGATCAGCAGCAGCCACAGCCCCGACTGGCATCACCGCATCGGCCGCGCGCTCGCGCCGCTCAGGGCGGAGAATGTGCTGGTGATCGGCTCGGGCAAGCATGACGCACAATCTGCGCGAGGTGTTCACCGCGCGCCGCACGGTCGATTCGCCGGTGCCCAACTGGGCGAGCGGTTTCGCCGACTGGATGCACGAGCGGCTGGCGGCGGGCGACACGCGCGCCGTGCTCGGCGCGATCGAGGCCGGCCCGGAGGGGCGCCGCAACCATCCGACGCCGGATCATCTGCTGCCGCTCCACGCCGCGCTCGGTGCGGGCGGGGAAGGGGCGGCGGCGACGCGGCTCCACCACAGCTACACCTATGGCGTGCTGGCGATGGATGCTTATTCCTTCGCCTGACGCTTCTTCCTGCCCTTTTTGCTCTCGACCGGCGCGGCCGGCGGCGGCGGAGGGGGCGGCGCGCTGACCACCGGCGGCGGCGGTGGGGGATCGACGATGGCCGGATCGGCGGGGAACTCGCGCCGCGCGCGCGCGAAGATGAAGCGCGCCCGCGCCGCGCCCGGCTCGTGCGCGCTGGTGCCGACCCAGCGCCAGTGCCACGGCTCCCACTTCACATGCTGCGCGTTGCCGGGCGGGAAGGACAGTTCGAAGCCGAAGCGCGGCGCATTCTCGCGCAGCCAGCGGAAGGCGGGCTTGGCCGCCATGCACGCCTCAGCGTCGCGGCAGCCGTCCGCCGGGCGCACCGTGAAGTCGAGCGCATAGCCGGTGCCGTGCTCGCTATGCCCCGGCGGCGCGACCGAGATCGAGCGGTCGCCGTCGGTCGCCTCGGCGCGCGGCTTGCAGAAGGTCGCCTCCTGCGATTCGATCGAGCGGTGGCAGGAGAGGGCATAGAGCTGTCCCTCCACCTTCGGATCGCCCGCCGCCGCCGCGAGCAGGCGCTGGAGCGCCGCCATCGCCTCGGGTCGCAGGCGGCAGGTGCCGCGGATCGCCACCCCCGGCGGCGCGGTGACGAGATCGCCGGGGGCGACGTCGCCATAGGGCAGGTGCCCCAATGCGCGGCCGTCGCTCGCCACCGTCGCGCTGGCGCCGCCGCAGACCTGCGCTTCCGCCGGCGAGGCGACGAGGAGGAGAAGGAGGAGAAAGCGGCGCGATGTCATGCCTCCCTCTGGCCTCCGCGACCGCTTGGTGGCAAGGGGCGGCTCATGCTGGGCGACCGGGTGCTCTTCCTCGACGGCGAGGCGTTGGTGATCGACAAGCCTGCGGGCCTGCCGGTCGATCGGCCGCGCGACGGCGCGATCAGCCTGGAGAACCATCTCGCCGCCTTGACCTTCGGCTTCCGCCGCTGGCCCCAGCCGGTGCACCGGCTCGACCGCGACACCAGCGGCTGTTTGCTTCTGTCGCGCAATCCCAAGGCGCACGCGCGATTCCAGCAGGCGTTCGAGGCGGGGGCGGTAATGAAGCGCTACCTCGCGGTGCTCGACGGCGTGCCGGCAGGCGAGGCGGGCGAGATCGACCTGCCGCTCGCCAAGGTCTCCACCCGTGAGCGCGGCTGGTGGATGACGGGCGATGCGAAAGGCAAAGCGGCGCGCACCGCGTGGCGGCTGCTCGATGCGCGTGACGGGCGCGCGCTGGTCGAGTTTCGCCCGGCGACCGGCCGCACCCACCAGATCCGCGTCCATGCGCTCGAAGGGCTGGGCCATGCCGTCACCGGCGACCCGACCTATGGCGCCACGCATCCGGCGGGGATGATGCTTCACGCCGCCGAACTGGTCGTGCCGCGCCCCGGCAAGGAGGATATCGCCGCGACCGCGCCTTGGCCGGAGCGGTTCACCAGGGCCGGGTTCGATGATCCGGGTGCCTGAGGAGGCGATCGAGGAACGCTTCCTTGCCGCGACCGGACCTGGTGGACAGAACGTCAACAAGGTCGCGACCGCCTGCCAGCTTCGCGTCAACGTCTATGCGCTTGGGCTGCATCCGGAGACTTTTCGGCGGCTCAGGGTGCTGGCCGGATCGCGGCTGACGAGCGGCGGCGTGCTGGTGCTCACCGCGCGTCGCTATCGCACGCAGGAGGCGAACCGCGCCGATGCGCGCGAGCGGCTCGCCGAACTGCTCGCACGGGCGGAGGAGCGCGAGGCGCGGCGGGTCAAGACCAGGCCGAGCCGCGCCGCGAAGGCCCGCCGCGTCGACGAGAAGAAGGGGCGCAGCGCCGTCAAGGCCGGGCGCGGCAAGGTGCGGCTGGACTAATCGCCGCGCCGTCCTAGATCGGCGGCATGTATCGCTTCGACATCGCCGCCGGCACCAAGGCCGAACTCTATCGCGAGCTTGCCGCCGCGCTCGACGCGCTGACCGCCGGTGAGCCGGATGCGATCGCCAACATGGCCAATGCCGCCGCCTTGCTGTGGCAATATCTGCCCGATCTCAACTGGGCCGGCTTCTACCGTATGGTCGATGGCGAGCTGGTCCTCGGGCCGTTCCAGGGCAAGCCCGCCTGCATCCGTATCCCTCTCGGCAAGGGCGTGTGCGGCGCGGCGGCGGAGACGCGGCGGACGCAGCTCGTGGCGGACGTCAACGCCTTCGCCGGCCATATCGCCTGCGACGCGGCGAGCGCGTCGGAACTGGTGGTGCCGATCGTCGCGCAGGGCCGCCTGATCGGCGTGCTCGATCTCGATAGCCCTCACGCCGGGCGGTTCGATGCCGAGGATGCGGCGGGGTGCGAGGCGCTGGTCGCGCTGCTCGCCGACCGTCTCGCCTGACCCGATTCGGGACCGCCCTTCCGCTGGAGCCTCCCCCGGCGCGATGGTAACTTGCCGGTAAAGGATTTCGGGAGGAACGACATGCGCAGGCTGATCCTGTCCGCCGCCACGCTGGCCCTGATCGGCGGGGCGGATACTGCTCTCGCGCAACGCATCGCGGTGCCGGGGCCGATTGACGCGCAGGCGATGCCCGCGCCGCCGCTCGTCCCGCCGGCCCGCGAGTCGCGCTGGGGAGCCGGCCCCGACGGCCGCTGGTGGGGCGGCGGCAGCGCGCCCGGCGGCTGGAGCGCCTATCGCCGGCCGGAGCGCGGGCGGCGGCTGCCGTCCTATTGGGTCTCACCGCAATGGTATGTCGCGGACTGGGCGGATTATGGTCTGCCGGCGCCGCCCTACGGCTATAGCTGGTCGCGCTATTATGACGATGCGGTGCTGCTCGACCGGCGCGGGCGGGTCTATGATGCGATGCGCGGGGTCCATTGGGACGGACCGGATCAGGGCGCGCCCCTGCCGCCGCCCACCGTGGTGCATCGCCCGGACGGCGTGACGGTGGTGACGACCAGCACCTCGGGCGGGACGCCGGGCTATTATGCCGGCGGCTATTATTATCCCGGACCGACGGTGACGACGATCTCGATCCAGAGCGCGCCGCGCGCTGCTCGCGCCACGGGCGGATATGGCGATGCCGTCACCTATACCACCCGGCCCGCGCCGGTCGTCCGGCACAAGCGCAAACACCGCACGCGCCGTTAGGACGCGCTATTTCGCCGTGGCGCGGCCGGCGAAGGTGACGAGGCTTTCCATCCCGTCCGCGCCGATTGCGGAGACGCCGACGAAATGATCGTCGACCGGCACGTCCTTCAGCACGGTCGAGGTGGCGCCGGTCACGTCGCGCGTGTCGCTCCAGTCCGATCGGTCGGCGGCGCGCCAGTGGATGCGATAGCTCCGCGCGCCCGGCACCGCACGCCAGGTGACGGTGGTGTCGCGCCCCAGCGCGCCGGCGATGGTGGCGCTCGCCGGCGCGGCGGGGGCCGCCGCCACCCGCGCCAGCGTGGCGACGTTGATCGCGGTCACTTTCGCGAGATAGTCGAAATCCATCCCCTCGATCGTGTCGCCATAGACGCGGCCGTTCTCGGTGCGCAGGTCCTGATGCTGGCGGTCCCAATTCTCCGCCGCCACGGTGAAGCGCACGGCGGGATAGCCCTCGCGCAGGAACGGCTCGTGGTCGCCGCTGCGCCCGAAGCGGTCGGGCCGGCGCTCGATCGCCGCCGCGAAGCCGCCGGGCAGACCCTCCGCGATGCCGTGGACCGCCTTGGCCAGCGCGCGGCTCGGGCCGTCGTCCTCGCCGCCGATCGCCCGGCGCTCGATCTGCTCGGCGAGGTTCTCGCTCGACCGGATGCCCTCGGAAAAGACCCGGACGTGATCGGCCGCCTTCACGCCGCCCTGCCCGATAGAATTGCCGACGATATCGTTGTTGAGCATCGCATCGACCTGCCAGCCGCGCGCCTTCGCGGTCTGCGCCAGCAGCGTCGCGCCCCACAGCCCCTGCTCCTCGCCGGAGAAGGCGACATAGACGATATTGGCGGCGAACTTCTCCTTCGACAGGATGCGCGCCGCCTCCATCACCAGCGCGACGCCCGAGCCGTCGTCGTTCGCGCCCGGCGCGTCGGCCGTGGTGTTCATCACGTCGGTGACGCGACTGTCGATATGACCGCCGACGATGACGAAGCGGTTGGGGTCGCTGCCCTTCTGGATGCCGAGCACGTCCTCGATCACCACGCCGTCCGGCGCGCGCGGGCCGGTGAAGCGGCGTGACAATCGCTCGACCGTGATGCAGCCGCCGCATTGTTTCGAGAGCGCGGCGAACTCGCTCGCCACCCAGCTTCGTGCCGCGCCGATCCCACGCTTCGGATCGGTCGCGGAGGAAAGCGAATGCCGCGTCCCGAACGAGACGAGCTTCTCCACCGTGCCGCGCAGATGCTGCGGCGAGGGCGCCTCGCGCGCGGCGGCGGGGGTGGCGATCAGCAGGGCGGCGGAAAGGGGCAGGATGATGCGCATCCGCGGACCGTGGCGCGGACGGGTGCTCCGCGTCAACTCAGCCGGTCGATCGCCTCGCGATCGAGGTTGCCGGGGACGATCATCAGCGGCACCGACAGCGCGCTCAGGTCGCTGGCGAAATGCGTGACGAGCGGGCCGGGCGTGCCGTTGATCGCCGCGCCCAGCACCAGCGCCGAGATATCGGGATTGGCGGCGATCATCTCGCGGATGATCTTCGGCCCGTCGCCCTGTCGCACGGTGAGCGAGGGGCGCAGCCCGGCCTCCTCGATCAGCGTGCCGGCGGCCCTGGCCACCAGCCCTTCGGCATGGAGCCGCGCCTCCTCCTCGATCGTCGCCTGCACGCCGGCGAAGGCGATGAACTCCTGCTTCGGCACCAGCGCGAGAATCTCGACCCCGCCGCCGGTCTTCACCGCGCGCCGCGCCGCGAAGCGCAGCGCGATCTCGGCCTCCGGCGTATCGTCGATCACTGTCAGGTAGATGCGCATGGCCAATGCCCCCCAATCGGGTCGGTTATCTGCCTGCGGGCTTGACCGCGCAAGGGTGCGGCGCGAGAGACGTACGGGAAAGCCCAACGCTCCTTCGGGGAATTGAATGTCGATCGAGATCAAGATGCCCGCGCTGTCGCCGACGATGGAGGAGGGCACGCTTGCCAAATGGCTGGTGAAAGAGGGCGATACGGTGAAGGCCGGCGACCTGATGGCCGAGATCGAGACCGACAAGGCGACGATGGAATTCGAGGCGGTGGACGAAGGCACCGTCGAGAAGATCGTCGTCGCCGAAGGGACGGACGGCGTGAAGGTCGGCGAGGTCATCATGCTGCTTTCGGGCGAGGGCGAGGTCGCGGCGCCGAAGAAGGCGGCGCCCCCTGCCGAGCCGAAGAAGGAAGCGCCCGCGCCGGCCAGGGCGGAAACTCCCAAGACCGCGCCGACTCCCGCGCAGCAGGTCGATGGCGATCGCGTGAAGGCCAGCCCGCTCGCGCGGCGGATCGCCTCGCAGAAGGGCGTCGATCTCGCCGGCGTCGCCGGCTCCGGCCCGAACGGGCGGATCGTGAAGGCGGACGTCGAAGACGCGAAGCCGGGCGTCGCGGCCGCCGCTGCCGCTCCGGCATCGGCCGGGGTTGCGCCCGCCACGCCCGCGCAGGTGCCGGATATCCCGCATGAGGCGACCAAGCTCAGCAACATGCGCAAGACGATCGCGCGTCGCCTGACCGAATCGAAGCAGCAGGTGCCGCACATCTATCTGACGGTCGACGTGCGGCTCGACAAATTGCTCAGGCTGCGCAGCGAGCTGAACGCGAGTCTCGAGCCGCGCGGCGTCAAGCTGTCGGTCAACGACCTGATGATCAAGGCACTGGCGGTCGCGCTGGTGCAGGTGCCGAAGTGCAACGTGATGTTCACGCCGGACCAGCTCATCAGCTTCCAGCGCGCGGACATCTCGGTCGCGGTCTCGACTCCGGAGGGCCTCATCACCCCCGTCATCACCAAGGCGGATACGGCGTCGCTGTCCTCCATCTCGACGCGGATGAAGGACCTCGCCGCCCGCGCGCGCGACAGGAAGCTGAAGCCGGAGGAATTCGCCGGCGGCACGGCCTCGCTCAGCAACATGGGCATGTATGGGATCAAGCAGTTCGAGGCGGTCATCAACCCGCCGCAGGGCATGATCATGGCGGTCGGCGCCGGCGAGAAGCGCCCCTATGTGATCGACGACGCGCTCGGCATCGCCACGGTGATGACGGCGACCGGCAGCTTCGATCACCGCGCGATCGACGGCGCGGACGGCGCGTCGCTGATGGAGGCGTTCAAGGCGCTGCTCGAAAATCCGCTGGGGATGCTCGCCTGAGATGAACCGCGCGGTCGTCTTCGAACTGCTGTGGCTGGTCGCCGCGCTGACGATCACCGCGCTGATCTTCTGGGCGGGGGCATGGTCCTATCCGCAGGGCGCCGGCACGATCTGGCCGATCGGCTGGGCGACGATGGCCGCGGTGCTGGCGATGAGCCTTTACGAAATTCGCCGCGTGTGGACGCGCGGCCGCGAGATACGAGACAATTGATGGCTGATACCTACGACCTCATCGTGCTCGGTTCCGGTCCGGGCGGCTATGTCGCGGCGATCCGCGCCGCGCAGCTCGGCCTGAAGACCGCGATCGTCGAGCGCGAGAATCTCGGCGGCATCTGCCTCAACTGGGGCTGCATCCCGACCAAGGCGCTGCTGCGTTCGGCTGAGGTGTTCCACCAGATGCGGCACGCCAAGGATTACGGGCTGGTCGCGGAGAAGATCTCGGCCGATCTCGACGCGGTGGTGAAGCGCTCGCGCGGGGTGGCGAAGCAGCTCAATCAGGGCGTGACGCACCTGATGAAGAAGAACAGGATCGCCGTCCACATGGGCGAGGGCAGGTTGACGGGGAAGGGCAAGCTCACCGTTACCGGCGCGGACGGCAAGAAGACCGAGCTGGCCGCGAAGCACATCATCCTCGCCACCGGCGCGCGGGCGCGCGACCTGCCCTTCGCCAAGGCGGACGGCAAGCGCATCTGGACCTATCGCCACGCGATGACGCCCGCCGAGATGCCGAAGAAGCTACTGGTGATCGGCTCCGGCGCGATCGGGATCGAGTTCGCCAGCTTCTACAACGATCTCGGCGCGGAGGTGACGGTGGTCGAGATGCTCGACCGCATCGTGCCGGTCGAGGATGCGGACGTGTCAGCCTTCCTTGAGAAGGCGCTGACCAAGCAGGGCATGAAGATCCTGACGGGCGCGGGCATCAGCAAGATCGATACAGGCGCGAACGGCGTCAAGGCGACGCTGAAGGACAAGGCCGGCAAGGAATCGGTCGCCGAGTTCACCCATGTCATCGTCGCGGTCGGCATCGTGCCGAACACCGACGACATCGGCCTGAAGGAGCTGGGCGTCGCGGTGGACGAGCGCGGCTTCCTCAAGACCGATGCGATGTGCCGCACCAATGTCGAGGGGCTGTGGGCGATCGGCGACATCACCGCGCCGCCGTGGCTGGCGCACAAGGCGAGCCACGAGGGCGTGATCGCGGCGGAGGCGATCGCGGGCAAGCATCCGCACGCAATGGACCCGAAGAACATCCCGGCCTGCACCTATTGCCACCCGCAGATCGCCAGCGTCGGCCTGACCGAGGCGAAGGCGAAGGAAGCGGGTTACGAGGTGAAGGTCGGCAATTTCCCCTTCATCGGCAACGGCAAGGCGATCGCGCTCGGCGAGCCGGAAGGCTTCATCAAGACGGTGTTCGACGCCAAGACCGGCGAACTGCTCGGCGCGCATATGATCGGCGCTGAAGTGACCGAGCTGATCCAGGGCTATACGATCGGCAAGACGCTCGAGACCACCGAGGCGGAACTGATCGAGACGGTCTTCCCGCACCCCACCCTGTCCGAGATGATGCACGAGAGCGTGCTGGCTGCCTACGGCCGGGCGCTGCACATCTGACCCCTCGATGATCCGGCGATTCCTCCGCGACCGTGCCGCAAGCGCGGTCGGCGGAGGGATGCTCGCGGGCTGGGCGCTGACGCTGGCCGCCTATTGGCCCGGCTTCGCGATGTACGACACGCTGATGCAATATCGGCAGGTGCTGTCGGGTCGTTTCGACGATTGGCACCCGCCGGTGATGGCGCGGCTGTGGCAGGCGCTCGCGCCGCTCGGCGGCGGGCAGGCGCCATTGTTCGTAGCGCAGGTCACGCTCTACTGGCTCGGTTTCGCCTTGCTCGCGCTCCCGCTGGCGCGCGGCGGCAGGGTGCGGGCGGCGCTGGCGCTGGGAGCGGTCGCAATCCTCCCGCCATTCCTCGGTTGGCAGGTGGCGGTGCTCAAGGACGCGCAGATGACCGGCGCGCTGCTCGCCGCCGTCGGGGTGATCGGCGGCGCCAGGCTGGCGGGGCGGCGGCCGGCCGGCGCGGAATGGAGCGGAGCGGCGGCGCTGCTGCTCTATGCGGTGCTTGTGCGGGCCAATGCGGTGTTTGCGGTCGCGCCACTTGTCGCGATGCTGCTGCCGCTCAGGTGGCGCGCGCGGACGGCGCTGGCGCTCGGCGGGATCGTCGCGACGATCGCGCTGTCGCCGATCGTCAATCACCGATTGCTCGGCGCGAGCGACAGCGGCGTGGCGCGCACCCAGCCGATCTACGACCTCGCCGCCATCGCGGTGCGCGCGCCGGGAGCGGTGACCGGGCTGTCGGCCATGGCCGTAGCGCATATCCGCGCGCGCGGCTGCGTGAAGCCGTTCTTCTGGGATCCGCTGAGCGACTCCGGCCCCTGCGGCGGCGATGTCGCACCGCTCGCGCATATGCCGATGACGCGGCTGGACCTGCTCTGGGCGCAGGCGATCGCATCGCATCCGCTTGCTTATGGCGCGCATCGGCTGGCGCATCTCAACTCCACCGATCGCTGGCTGGTGCCATGGCGCTGGCCGGGCGCCGCGCCGACGATCCGGAGCGAGCGCAACGATCTCGGCCTCCGCTCGCCGGGGACGATCGCGCGGATGTTGCAGTGCTTCGGCGGCTATGTCGTGGAAACGCCGCTCGGCTGGCCGTTCGTCTGGATCGGACTGGCGCTGGCGGGGCTGGTCGCGCTGGACGGCGAGGCGGTGCTGGCCCGTGCGCTGTTCGTTTCCGCGCTCGCGGGAGAAGCGAGCTTCGCTGTGGTGAGCATCGCTTCGGACCTGCGCTACCATCTGTGGATGATGATCGCGACGGCGATCGGGCTGGTGATCGGCTGGCCCGCGTTCGATCGCCGCCGGCTGCGTATCGGGCTGGGGCTGATGGCTTCAGCGTGCATCCCGGCGGTCGTCGCGCGGATCGCGTTGCCGTTTCCGCCGCTCACCTATGCCGGGATGCTCGGCTGACTCGCCTGATATTCGGCGATCAGCGCGGGATATTCATCCGATGCCGGAAATTGCGCGAAGCTGTATTTCGCGCCGGTCCGGGCCCAAGGCAGCGCCTCGCTGGTGTAGCTCTCGATCAGCGGCGCGAACCAGCGCGCGTCGTCCAGCATCGTCGCGCGCACGTTGATGAAGCCGGCCGCGGGCTTGAGGCGGGTGAACACCCAACTTTTGCACGAGTCGCAATGCTGGTGATGGGGATAATCGTGCATCCCGCCCACCACCGTCTCTCCGGCGATCACCGCGAAGCCCGCTTCCGGCACGGCGAGGGAGGTGGAGAAGGCGCTGCCGCTCATCTTCTGGCAACCGATGCAATGGCACGCCATCGCCATCAGAGGCGGCACGGAGATGCGGAAGCGCACCCGGCCGCAGCGGCATCCTCCCTCGATCGGCAAAGCTGGCATTTTCATGGCTTTCCTCCGTGTGTCGGCCGCGCCATGATAGCCGGCAATAGATGGGGGGAACATCATGGCGGTATCCACAATCCTTCAATCGACGCTGGCGGCGATCGGGCTGATCGCTGCCGCGCAGGCCGGTGCGGAGACCACGATCGTCACCGCCGCGCGGATGCTCGACGTCGAGAAGGGCGCGATCGTCGAGCGGCCGACCATCGTCGTCACCGATGGCCGTATCGCAGCGATCGCGACTCGCGGCGATGCCCCGGCCGCCGTTCCGGCCGATGCGAAGAAGGTCGATCTCGGCGACGTGACGCTGGTGCCGGGGCTGATCGACATGCACGTCCACCTCACCAGCCTGGCGGAGGTCGGCGGCTACCAGACGCTCAAATATACCGACAGCTTCTGGGGTGCGATCGGCGTCGCCAATGCGCTCAAGACGTTGCGCGCGGGCTTCACCTCGGTTCGCAACGTCGGGGCGGGCGATTTCCAGGACATCGGCCTCAAGGAAGCGATCGACGGCGGCTGGGTGCCGGGGCCGCGCATCACGCCTGCCGGCTATGCGATCGGCGCGACCGGCGGCCATTGCGACAATAACGCCCTGCCGCCCTCTTACGACAAACAGGAGCCTTCGGTCGTCAACTCGCCGGAGGAAGCGCGCGCCAAGGTGCGCTGGCTGCACAAATATGGCGCGGAGGTGATCAAGATCTGCGCCACCGGCGGCGTCTTCTCGCTGGGCGATTCGGTCGGCGGGCAGCAGCTCAGCTACGAGGAGATGAAGGCGATCGCGGACGAGGCGCACATGCTCCACATGCGCGTCGCCGCCCATGCGCATGGCGACGAGGGCATCAAGGCCGCGATCCTCGCCGGGATCGACACGATCGAGCATTGCAGCCTCGCCTCGGACGAGGCGATCAAGCTGGCGATCCAGCACAAGACCTGGTTCGACATGGATATCTACAACGACGATTATATCCTCGCGACCGGCACCAAGAACGGCACCGAGCAGGAGAGCCTCGACAAGGAACGGATGATCGGCCTCAAGCAGCGCCAGACCTTCCAGCGCGCGGTGCGGGCCGGCGTGCAGATGCTGTTCGGCACCGACGCGGGCGTCTATCCGCACGGCGACAACGCGCGGCAGTTCGCCAAGATGGTCGAATGGGGCATGACACCGATCCAGGCGATCCGCGCCGCCACCACCAGCGCGGCGCAGGCGCTGGGGCGGAGCGAGGACGTGGGTTCGCTGGCGGTGGGCCATTATGGCGATATTGTCGCGGTGAAGGGCGATCCGCTTGCCGACGTGCGGACGCTCGAGCATCCGGTCGCGGTGCTGAAAGGCGGCGTGCCGGTGGCGATGAATTGATTCTTGCGGCGCAGGCCATCGACCCTCCGCGCCATTGACCGCGCCGCCGTCCGCGCGTATAGGCGCGCCCGTTCGTGGGGCCTTCACGCCTTTCGAACATGCTTGAACATTGCTGGGTGCATGAAGGGCCGGGAGATCGCGCGCGGTCGCCCTATGGTCCTTTTCGTATTCCGTAAGCTTGTGATGGCTCCAGCAAAGTAACCTCCAGAAAAAGGTGAAGGCTTCAATGCCGACGATCAACCAGCTGGTCCGCAAGGGCCGCGAACCGCAGAAGGCCAAGAGCAAGGTCCCTGCGATGGAGCAGAACCCGCAGAAGCGCGGTGTCTGCACCCGCGTGTACACCACGACCCCGAAGAAGCCGAACTCGGCGCTGCGCAAGGTGGCCAAGGTCCGCCTGACCAACCAGCGCGAGGTCATCAGCTACATCCCGGGCGAGGGCCACAACCTCCAGGAGCACTCGGTGGTGCTGATCCGCGGCGGCCGTGTGCGCGATCTTCCGGGCGTGCGCTATCACGTGCTGCGCGGCGTTCTCGACACGCAGGGCGTGAAGGACCGCAGGCAGAGCCGCTCCAAGTACGGCGCGAAGCGTCCCAAGTAATCAGCCAGAGTAAGCCCCGGACGGGTTCCGGACAAGCTGAAGAACGAAGGAATTAAGAATGGCTCGTCGTCGTCGTCCCGAGAAGCGGGAAATCCTGCCCGATCCCAAGTTCGGGGATGTGGTGCTGTCGAAGTTCATGAATTCGGTGATGCTGGACGGCAAGAAGTCCGTCGCCGAAGGCATCGTCTATGGTGCGCTCGAAACCGTCGAGACGCGCGCGAAGAAGGACCCGCTGGGCGTGTTCCATGATGCGCTCAACAACATCAAGCCGGGCATCGAGGTCCGCAGCCGCCGCGTCGGCGGCGCGACCTATCAGGTGCCGGTCGAGGTCCGTCCGGAGCGCGCGCAGGCGCTGGCGATCCGCTGGCTGATCTCGGCGGCGCGCGGCCGCAGCGAGAACACCATGGCGGCGCGCCTGTCGGGCGAGTTGCTCGACGCCTCGAACAACCGCGGCAACGCGGTGAAGAAGCGCGAGGACACGCACCGCATGGCCGAGGCGAACCGCGCCTTCAGCCACTACCGCTGGTAACACAGCCACCTATATTGCGGGGAGCCGGACCGTCCGGCTCCCTACATTGCCAAGGAAACCACGCTCATGGCCCGCAGCCATCCGCTCGACCGTTATCGCAATATCGGCATCATGGCGCACATCGACGCCGGCAAGACGACGACGACCGAGCGCATCCTCTATTACACCGGTAAGTCCTATAAGATCGGCGAGGTGCACGAAGGCACCGCGACGATGGACTGGATGGAGCAGGAGCAGGAGCGCGGTATCACGATCACGTCGGCGGCCACCACCTGCAAGTGGAAGGCCGAAGACGGGCAGGGTCCCGAGCACCTCATCAACATCATCGACACGCCGGGCCACGTCGACTTCACGATCGAGGTCGAGCGTTCGCTGCGCGTGCTCGATGGCGCCGTCGCGTGTTTCGACGGCGTTGCCGGCGTGGAGCCGCAGTCGGAGACGGTGTGGCGCCAGGCCGACAAGTACGGCGTGCCGCGGATGTGCTTCGTCAACAAGCTCGACCGCACCGGTGCGGATTTCTATTTCTGCGTGCAGTCGATCATCGATCGCCTGGGCGCGAAGCCGGCCGTGCTGTATCTGCCGATCGGTATGGAGGGCGGCTTCAAGGGGCTGGTCGATCTGGTCGAGAACCGCGCGATCATCTGGCTCGAAGAGTCGCTGGGCGCGAAGTTCGAATATCAGGCGATCCCCGACGACATGGTCGAGAAGGCCGCGAAGTATCGCAACGAATTGATCGAGATGGCCGTCGAGCAGGACGACGACCTGATGGAGGCGTATCTCGAGGGCAATGAGCCGAGCGCGGCCGACCTCAAGAAGCTGATCCGCAAGGGAACGCTGAACATGTCGTTCGTGCCGGTGGTGTGCGGCTCGGCGTTCAAGAACAAGGGCGTGCAGCCCTTGCTGGACGCGGTCGTCGACTTCCTGCCGAGTCCGCTCGATGTTCCCGCGATCAAGGGCGTGAAGCTCGACGGCGAGACGCCGGACGAGCGCCCGTCTTCGGACGACGCGCCGTTCTCCGCGCTGGCGTTCAAGATCATGAACGATCCGTTCGTCGGCTCACTCACCTTCGCGCGCATCTATTCGGGCGTCCTCGTCAAGGGCGGCTACCTGAATTCGGTGAAGGACAAGAAGGAAAAGATCGGCCGCATGCTCCTGATGCACGCGAACTCGCGTGAGGACATCGACGAGGCGCGCGCCGGCGACATCGTCGCGATCGCGGGCCTGAAGGAGACCACGACCGGCGATACGCTCTGCGATCCGGCGCACCCGATCATCCTCGAGCGGATGGAATTCCCCGAGCCGGTGATCGAGCTGTCGGTGGAGCCGAAGACCAAGGCCGACCAGGAGAAGATGGGCATCGCGCTCAATCGCCTCGCGGCGGAGGACCCCTCGTTCCGCGTCTCGACCGATCACGAATCGGGCCAGACGATCATCAAGGGGATGGGCGAGCTTCACCTCGAGATTCTCGTCGATCGCATGAGGCGCGAGTTCAAGGTCGAGGCGAACGTCGGCGCGCCGCAAGTGGCGTATCGCGAATATCTCGGCAAGAAGGTCGACATCGACTATACCCACAAGAAGCAGTCGGGTGGCTCGGGCCAGTTCGGCCGCGTCAAGGCGACCATCGTTCCGGGCGAGCGCGGTTCGGGCTTCCAGTTCTTCGACGAGATCAAGGGCGGCAACATCCCGCGCGAATATATCCCGTCGGTGGAGAAGGGCTTCCGCGAGACCGCCGAGACGGGTTCGCTGATCGGCTTCCCGATCATCGACTTCGAGGTGCACCTGACCGACGGTGCGTATCACGATGTCGACTCGTCGGCGCTGGCGTTCGAAATCTGCGCGCGCGGCGCGATGCGCGAGGCGGCGCAGAAGGCCGGCATCAAGCTGCTCGAGCCGATCATGAAGGTCGAGGTCGTGACGCCGGAAGATTATCTGGGCGACGTGATCGGCGACATGAACTCGCGGCGCGGCCAGATCCAGGGCACCGACACGCGCGGCAACGCGCAGGCGGTCACCGCGATGGTGCCGCTGGCGAACATGTTCGGCTACGTGAATCAGCTGCGTTCCTTCACCCAGGGCCGCGCCAGCTATTCGATGCAGTTCTCGCATTACGACGAGGTGCCGCAGAACGTCGCCGACGAAGTGAAGGCGAAGCTGGCGTAAAGCCCGCCCGATCCCCATCTTCCGGCCGTTGTCCATGGCGGCCGGGTGGGGAAGGGCTGGCAATGGGTGAAAACAGTCGCTATGGGGCCGCCTTCACGGCGAGTCCTCGTGCGGCTCAAGTGGAAATCCAGAAGGTAGGGAATCAATGGCCAAGGCTAAGTTTGAGCGGACCAAGCCGCACCTGAATATCGGCACCATCGGTCACGTCGACCATGGCAAGACCTCGCTGACCGCGGCGATCACCAAGGTGCTCGCCGACAATGTCGCGGGTAACGCGGCGGTCGACTTCGCCAACATCGACAAGGCGCCCGAAGAGCGCGAGCGCGGCATCACCATCTCGACCGCGCACGTCGAGTACGAGACCGAGAAGCGTCACTATGCGCACGTCGACTGCCCGGGCCACGCCGATTATGTGAAGAACATGATCACCGGCGCGGCGCAGATGGACGGCGCGATCCTCGTCGTGTCCGCCACCGACGGCCCGATGCCGCAGACCCGCGAGCACATCCTGCTCGCCCGTCAGGTCGGCGTGCCGGCGATGGTCGTGTTCATGAACAAGGTCGATCTGGTCGACGACCCCGAGATCCTCGAGCTGGTCGAGCTGGAAGTCCGCGAGCTTCTCTCGTCCTATGAGTTCCCGGGTGATGATATTCCGATCATCAAGGGTTCGGCGACCTGCGCGCTCAGCGGCTCGAACGACAAGCTCGGCAAGGATGCCGTGCTCGAGCTGATGAATGCCGTCGACGAATATATCCCGCAGCCGGAGCGCCCGCTCGACAAGCCGTTCATGATGCCGATCGAGGACGTGTTCTCGATCTCGGGTCGCGGCACGGTCGTCACCGGCCGCGTCGAGACCGGCATCATCAAGGTCGGCGAGGAAGTCGAGATTGTCGGCATCCATCCGGAGGTCCGCAAGACCACCGTCACCGGCGTCGAGATGTTCCGCAAGCTGCTCGACCAGGGCCAGGCCGGCGACAACGTCGGCGCGCTGATCCGTGGCGTTGCGCGCGACGAGGTCGAGCGTGGCCAGGTGCTCTGCAAGCCGGGCTCGATCAAGCCGCACACCGATTTCAAGTCGGAAGTGTACGTCCTGTCGAAGGATGAAGGCGGCCGTCACACGCCGTTCTTCGCCAACTATCGTCCGCAGTTCTACTTCCGCACCACGGATGTGACCGGCACCGTCGAGCTGCCCGAGGGCACCGAGATGGTCATGCCGGGCGACAATGTCGCGCTGGGCATCAAGCTCATCGCGCCGATCGCCATGGATGTCGGCCAGCGCTTCACGATCCGCGAAGGCGGCCGCACCGTCGGCGCCGGCGTCGTCAGCGTGATCGACAAGTAAGCGTCTCATCGCAAAACAGCCGCCCGGCCCACCGAAAGGTGTGTCGGGCGGTTGCCTTTTTATGAGGGCATGGCTAATGGCCGCGCCTTCGGTTCGAGTTTGAAAACAGCAAGAGGCGGCCGCCGATTCGCCATCCGTCGTGGATGGGGGCGCGGTTGAGTTGCCCCGCTCTTTCGCATCGGTAGGGAAAATGGACAGCAACATCCGCATCCGCCTGAAGGCGTTCGATCATCGCGTGCTCGATCAGGCGACCGGCGACATCGCCGATACCGCCCGACGTACCGGCGCGCTCATCCGCGGTCCGATCCCGCTCCCGACGCGTATCGAGAAGTTCACGGTCAACCGTGGTCCCCACATCGACAAGAAGAGCCGCGAACAGTTCGAGGTGCGCACCTACAAGCGCATGCTCGATATCGTGCAGCCCACGCCGCAGACGGTCGACGCGCTGATGAAGCTCGATCTCGCCGCGGGCGTTGACGTAGAGATCAAGCTGGCGTAATGGCCCGCATCCCCGCGGTCGACTCCGAGTCCCGCGGGTTTGTCGTTCCCGGTGGTTCGGGAACGTGTTTGGAAACCCCGCCAACGCGGGGCGACTGACAGACAAGAGATACCGCCGGCGGGTTCGCCCCGTCGGGACAGCGTCTCCCGTCATGCTTCCCTCGCGGAAGCGCCAGCCCGGGACGGGGGCACGCTTCGCATTTTCCGGGCTGGACCGATCGCTCCTTCCAGGGGCGGTCACAAGCACCTTGGGGATGGGCCTCAGGGTGCCTCTGTAAGGAGCTTGCAGGTCATGCGTACTGGCGTGATCGCGAAGAAGATGGGGATGACCCGCCTGTTCCAGGACGACGGCCGCCACGTGCCGGTCACCGTCCTGCAGATCGAGGCGCTTCAGGTCGTCGCCCGCCGCGAGAAAGATCGGGACGGCTACACCGCCGTCCAGCTTGGCGCAGGCAGCGCCAAGGCCAAGAATGTCGCCAAGCCGCAGCGCGGCCACTTCGGCAAGGCCGAGGTGGAGCCGAAGGCGATCGTCCACGAGTTCCGCGTGAGCGAGGACAACCTCCTCGACGTCGGCGCGGAGCTGTCGGCCGATCACTTCGTCGCCGGCCAGTATGTCGACATCCAGGGCCGCACGCAGGGCAAGGGCTTCGCCGGCGCGATGAAGCGCTGGGGCTTCGGCGGTCTGCGCGCGACGCACGGCGTGTCGGTGTCGCACCGTTCGCACGGTTCGACCGGCAACCGTCAGGATCCGGGTCGCGTCTTCAAGAACAAGAAGATGGCCGGCCACATGGGCGACAAGAACCGCACGCAGCAGAACCTCGAGATCGTCGGCACCGACGCCGAGCGCGGCCTGATCTTCGTCAAGGGCTCGGTGCCCGGCTCGAAGGGCGGCTGGCTGTTCGTCAAGGACGCGGTGAAGGAAGCGCGCCCCGCCGATGCTCCGCTGCCCGCCGGTCTGAAGGCCGCCAACAGCAACACCGCCGCGGACACGCCGGCCGAGACTTCGGCCGCTCCCGAGGCGACCGAAGGCCAGGAGGGCTGATAAGTGAAGGTCAAGGTTTCCTCCTTCGACGCCAAGGCGAAGGCCGCGGAGGTCGAGCTTTCGGACGAGGTGTTCGGCCTCGATCCGCGCGCCGACATCCTGCACCGCGTCGTCACCTGGCAGCTCGAGAAGCGCC
Source organism: Sphingomonas sp. 67-36 (assembly GCA_001897375.1). GTDB lineage: Bacteria > Pseudomonadota > Alphaproteobacteria > Sphingomonadales > Sphingomonadaceae > Sphingomonas. The sequence goes on from MKSU01000002.1 coordinate 358,091, forward strand.
GCGCCACCGCGCGCGGCACCCGTGAGCGTTCGGACGTTGCGCGTTCGGGCAAGAAGCTCGGTCGCCAGAAGGGCGGCGGCGTCGCCCGTCACGGCGATCGCCGCGCTCCGGTGTTCATCGGCGGCGGCAAGGCGCATGGCGCCCGCGTTCGCGACTTCAATCCGTCGCTGAACAAGAAAATCCGCGCGCTGGGCCTCAAGATGGCGCTGTCCAGCCATGCTAAGGCGGGTTCGCTGATCATTCTCGACGGTTTCCAGGTCGCCAAGACCAAGGAACTGAAGGGTCATTTCGAGACGCTCGGCGTCGGCAAGCGTACGCTCGTCATCGACGGCGACGCGGGCGAGGCATTCCGTTCCGGCCGCAATCTGCCGGGCGTGGACCTGCTGCCGGCCGTGGGCGCGAACGTCTATGACATCATCAAGGCCGATACGCTGGTGCTGACCCGCGATGCGGTCGAGAAGCTGGAGGCGCGCTTCAATGGCTAAGAAGCCGACCAAGGCGAT
>MKSU01000003.1 GCA_001897375.1 Sphingomonas sp. 67-36
GAGACCGTCAATACCTATGAGGGCGCCCACGACGTCCATGCCCTCATCCTCGGACGGGCGATAACGGGGATCGCCGCCTTCTGAACGGCACGCGCGGGATTGGCGTCTAGGCGGCGTCGCTGGCGAGCGCGCAGCCGAGCGCCTTTCCGTCGTCGTCCGCGAACGCTGCCTCGCGCAGCAGCCGTATGCGATCCGCCGCGTCGGGCTGGCCCGCGAACGACCGCGCCTCGCGCATGATCGTCTCGAAATTGGCGAGGCCGCGCTCGAATGTGTCGGAATAGCCCTTGATGAGCTGCTGGCACCTCAGCAACTCGGTCGCCGCCTCCTGGTCGTTCCGGGCGGTATCCTGCACGAAGGCCAGCCAGTCCTCGATCCGCGCCTGCTCCTCGCGATAGCGCAAGGTCGAGCGGCGGATCGTGCGGAGCGAGACCAGCAGGCGCAGCGCGAGGAACCAGCGCAGCCCGGTCGTCTCGACATGCCGCCCGCGCCGGAACAGCGGCCCCAGCCAGCGCGAAAGGCGCGGGCTGCGCAGGATGAACGTGCCGATCGCGGCGGGCATCGTCTCGCACACCTCGCGCAGGCGCGGGTGCATATATTCGGTGACGCGCATTACCTGTCCCGGTGCGAGCCGCACCTCCTTCGCGACGCGCGCGCTGCGCGTCGCGCGGACCTTGAGATCGGCGACGCGGATCGTGTCCTCATAGGCCATCCAAAGCGCGAGGTGGCGCGCTGCCTCGCTCGTCATGCGCCCGTCGTCGTCCAGCGCCGCGATCGGCGCGAGGCGCGAGAGGTAGAGGTCGGCATAGGCACGGTCCTGATAATCCATCAGCCGCCGCACGCCCTCGATCGCGATCGGGCGCGCCGACTCGGGTAGCTCCGCTTCGATCCGCGCGAGTAGGGCGCGGCCCGCCTCGGTGGTCGGCGCGGGCGGACCGGCCGGGGCCGCCGCCGCCGGATCGCCGTCGCGTGCGCGATCGAACCCGAGTTCGAAGCCCTTGAGGTTGCTCTCGATCGCCTTGCCACCGTGGCGGATCGCTTCCTCGAACGCATCGCGCGGGAAGGGAAGGGACTCGCTAGCCGCCAGCGCGCCGAACATCACCGAGCTGATGACGCTACCCGACGCCGATGCGGCGGCGGCCATGTCGAATCCGATGAAGCGGTGCGACCGGCGCTCGGCAGCATCGAGGATGCGCGCGCCCGCGCCGGTGCCATCGCCCATCGCCGCTTTCTCGGCGATGGCATAGACGCGATGGGTCGATCCGATCAGCGTCGTGCGGTCCTCGCTGACGAAGCCGCGCAGGATCGCGCGGCCCGCCTCCATCAGTTCGGAGGCGATAACGATGTCCACGTCGCCCGGCACCGGCATCATCGCCAGCACCGGTTCAGGCCGGTTGGCGCCTTCCACGCCGCGCCGGATCATCTCGATATAATAGACGGTCGATCCGGTGCGCTGCGCCACGCCGGGAACCGAGGTGCCCTGCGTGATATAGCCGTTGCGAGCGGCGACCTCCTGGATCCAGTCGGCCAGCACGCCGCCGCCCTCGCCGCCGAGCGCGAGGATGGCGATGGTGATGCGATCGCGGTCGAGCGGGAAGGGAAGGTCCATCAGAAAGCCCTCGCGGCGATGCTGCGCGCCTGGCGCCGTTGCAGCCAGCCGATCACCGCGCCGCGCAGCCACGCCTTGAAACGGTCCCAGCCGGTCGGATTGGTGACGATGCTCGCCTTGTAGAAGGAGGGGCAGAGGACCGCCGCATGGGCGACCTCGCCGCAATTGCCGCAACCCACGCAACTGTTGTCGATATGCGTGACGGGGTGCTGGCGTAGCGGATCGGGGTTGGGCCGGATGCTCAGCGACGGGCAGCCCGACAGGCGGATGCAGGCATGGTCGCCGGTGCAGGTGTCCGGATCGACGCCGAACCGCTCGCGCACCACGCGCTTGCCCTCCTTCGCCGCTTTGGCGAGCAACGGCTTGATCCGGCGCTGCTTGTTCAACATGCACTCGGATTGCGCGACGATCAGCTTCGGCCCCTTTTCGGGCGTGGTCAGCGCCTCGCGCAGTGTGTCGCGCATCCGTGCCACGTCATAGGTGCGCGGTAGCGTGCGCGCCCATTTCACGCCGATGCCGCGCGCCGCCCGCTCGATCGGATGGTTGGTCGTGCGCGTTTCGTTCTGCGCGCGGGAGGAGAGGATGTCCTGCCCGCCGGTCGCGGCCGAATAGCCGTTGTCGACCACGATCGTGACGGTCTCATCCTGGTTGAACACCGCGTTGCCGAAGCCGGAGGTGAGGCCGTTGTGCCAGAAGCCACCGTCGCCCATCATCGCCACCGCGCGCTTGCCCTCCGGCTTGAACGCGGACGCGGCCGCCGTGCCGAGGCCGTAGCCCATCGTGGTGTTGCCGATGTGGAACGGCGGCAGGATCGAGAACAGGTGGCAGCCGATATCGGCCGAGACGTGCAGCTCGCCCAGCTCGCGCTGCACCAGCTTCATCGCCGAGAAGATCGGGCGTTCCGGGCAGCCGGTGCAGAAGCCCGCCGGGCGCTGCGGCACGTTGCGGGCAAGCTCCGGCTCGGGCGGGGCGAGGGGCAAAGCGGCGGGCGCACGATCGGGAGCCCAGGCTTGCAGAAAGGCGATCACGCCGTCGCGGATCACCGGCCCGGAATATTCGCCCGCACGCGGCATGATCTCCTTGCCGACGATCCGGGTCTGGAGATCGGCCTTGCGGACGAGGGTGTTAAGCTCATGCTCGATGAACTCGGGCTGGCCTTCCTCCAGCACCAGCACCGCCTTCTTGCCCGCGCAGAAGGCGCGCACCTCGTCCGGGATCAGCGGATAGGCGACGTTGAGGCAATAGATCGGCAGCTTCGCCGCGGCATAAGCGTCGGACAGGCCGGCCAGTTCCAGCGCGCGGTTGAGCGTGTTGAACAGCCCGCCCTGCACGATGATGCCGATCTCATCGCGCTCGGGGCCGAACCATTCGTTGAGGCGGCGCTCGGCGACGAACTTCAGTGCGGCGGGCCAGCGCCGCTCGATCTTCTCGATCTCGTGGACAAAGTTCGCGGGCGGCAGCACGATGCGCTCCAGGTCGCGGCGCGGGTTGGCGGCGGCCTGCCCGACCGTCAGCGGCGGGCGCTTGTTGTCCTTGGCAACGAAGCTGCCGGTCATATGGCAACTGCGCACGCGCATCTCGATCATCACCGGCGTGTTCGACGCTTCGGACAGCTCGAAGCCCGTCTCCACCATCTCGACGATCGTCGGCAGATTGGGGCGCGGATCGAGCAGCCACATCTGGGACTTCATCGCGAAGGCGTGCGTGCGCTCCTGCATGATCGAGGAGCCTTCGCCATAATCCTCGCCGATGATGACGAGCGCGCCGCCGGTCACGCCGCCCGATGCGAGGTTGGACAGCGCGTCTGAGGCGACGTTGGTGCCGACCACCGATTTCCACGCCACCGCGCCCCGCAGCGGATAATTGACCGAAGCGGCGAGCATCGCGCCCGCCGCCGCCTCGCTGGCATTGGATTCGAAATGGACGCCAAGCTCGCGCAGCAGCGGATCGGCGTCCGAGAACACGTCCATCAGATGGCTGATCGGCGAGCCCTGATAGCCGCCGACATAGGCGACGCCGGCCTGCAACAAAGCTTTGGTGACGGCGAGGATGCCCTCGCCCTCGAACGTCTCGCCCGCGCCGAGGCGGAGCTTCTCGACCTCCTTCTTGAACGAGCGCTCGGCCATTTCCCTTTACTCCGCGACGAGCGCGAGGACGCGCAGCGGGCTGCCCGATCCGCCTTCGATCTTGAGCGGGGCGGAGACGATCACCGCGCCGGTCGGCGGGAGCTGGTCGAGGTTCTGGAGGCATTGCAGGCCGTAGCGGCCCGCGCCGTGGAACAAGGTGTGCGCGGGATAGGGCGGGTCCATCAGGTGCGCCTGCCCCGCGTCGGTGCCGATCGTCTCCACGCCGAAGCCGTGCGCGTCGCGCTCCTCGATCAGGAAGCGGCACGCCTCCGGGTCCGGCCCCGGCGTGTGCGCGCCGTCCTCGCGGCGGTTGGTATAGGCGTCCACGTCGCGCTTCGACCAGTCGGTGCGGAACAGCACCCAGGAACGCGGCGGGATGCGGCCGTGCTTCGCCTCCCACGCCTCGATCACCGCGCGGGTCAGGACGAAATCGGGATCGGCCGCGCATTCGGCCGAACAGTCGATCACCACGGCGGGCGCGATGAAATCCTGCGGCGCGATCGCATCGACGGTGTTGGCCGGCAGATCCTTGCCCGTCACCCAATGGATCGGCGCGTCGAAATGCGTACCGGTATGCTCGCCGACCGTGAAATTGCTCCAATACCAGGCGACGCCGCGCTCGTCATAACGCGAGATCTCCTCGCGGCTGAACGCGGCGGTCTGGCCGAACGGCTCGGGCAGGACGAGCAGCGGCGTGTCTTCCGACAGCATCTGCGTCAGGTCGACGGTGCGGATCGAGCCGTCGGCGACGGCCTGCGCGAACTGCGTGAGTGTGGCGAGCGACATGGTTTCCTCTCCTGCCGGCTGTATTGGGTCTGACACTGCCTGAAAAAACGTGCATATGCAACTAAATTGACAGCGTTGCGACGGGTAGGCCGTGGCGATATGCGCAGCGCATGAAAAAGCAGCCTGCCGACAGCCGGGGTCTGGGCGATCCAGGCACCGCCGCATTCCGCGTCGGCAAATATCCCTTCTTCCTGCTCAATCGGCTGGTGAGCCGCTATAATGGCGTGATCGAGCCGCGATTGCGCGCGATCGGGCTGGATATCCCCTATTGGCGCGTGCTGATGATTCTCGGCGAGCATAGCCCGCGCGGCGTGCGCGATCTCGCCGATGCGGCGGTGATCCCGCTCTCCACGATGACGCGCATCGTCCAGCGCATGGCGACAGTGGGACTGGTCGAGGCCGGGCCCAGCGCGGAGGATGCGCGGGTAACGATGGTGTCGCTCTCCGCAATGGGGGAGGAGAAGCTGGTCGAGGCGCGGCGCGCAACTTCGCCGGTCTATGCGCGGACGATCAACGGGCTGTCGGCACGCGATTTCGAACGGCTGGTCGACCTGCTGGAGCGGCTCCACGCCAATCTGGAAGGTTAGGCGAGGTCGTAGCAGAGCAGTTCGGTCGCCCGTGGATTCTCGCGCGTGAGAGCGAGCGCTGCATCGAGTTCGCCGGGCAATGATGCGCCGGCATTGGCGCGCGCTTCGGGCGATACCCACTTCTCGACGAAATAGCAGGCGTCATGCTCGCGATCGACGAGGATCTGGATGCCGATCAGCCCCGGCCGCCCGGCCATCGCCGCGCCCAGCGCGTGAAGCGCTTCGACAAGCGCGTCCATCTGTCCGGGCAACGGCAGGAAGCGGTAGTCGAAGGCGTGGAGCGGCCTGTTCATGCAACCTCCGATGATGCGTGGTCGATCGCGGAGAAGATATCATAGACCGGCAATCGGACAGCATCGGCGATGGCGTCACGATAGGGCGACAGGTTGGTGCATTCGAGGATGACCGCCTGTACGCCGCCGGTGCGCGCGACGAGACGCGTGATCTTGTTGACGATTTCCGCCCGCGCGATATCGGGCGAAAAGGCGTCGCGCGGGATGGCGCCAGTCAGCGCGCGGTAGAGATAATGGTCCTGCCCCAACTCCCGGAAGGCAACGCCCTCGATCTGCTCGCCGAAGGTGCGCCGCCACAATGGCAGGAAGCCCAACTCGACGGTGATGACGCACACCCCGCCGGGATATTGTTCGCGCAGGCGATCGAGCAAGCACAAGGCCGAACTGACGAACGGCACCGGGCTGTCGGTCTCCAGCCGCACCTGCCACGGCCAGAGCATCCCGCATGACGTGGCGACGCATCGTGCGCCGCGCGTGACCAGCGCATCGCGGGCGCGCAGCAGCGCGCCGAGCGAGGAGGGGCGGAGACCCTCGCGCATCTCGCACAGGAAATCGTGGAAGGCGATCGCCTCGTAGAGCGTGCCTTCGGGCATCGATGCCGCGTCGCCGATCTCGCCCGGCACGCGCGGGACGCTCGAATTGGCGACGATGACGCCGAGGTCAGCCAAGGTCCGGCCAGTGCCGCGCGATGTGGTCTGCGATGTGTGCGCCGCTCAGCGCCGCGCCGCCGAGCAGGGGCTGGTAGAGATAGTCGCCGGCGTAGAACACCCGTCGCTCCGGCGCCTCCTGCAACGCACGGAATTGCGCCGCCTCGACACCATAGCCGGGCACGAACAGCGGCGTCTTGCTGGCGACCTTCTGCACGAACCAGCGCTTCGGCGCGGCGTGCAGCGTGGGGAACAGGCCGCGCAGGTCGGTGAGGCAACGATCCAGCACCTCGTCCTCCGCGATATCGACCCCCGAGCGCTGCACGATCTCCGGCGCGACCGTCAGGGTTACATGGATGGCGGGCTGCCCCTCGTCCGTCACCGCTGAAACCTTGGCGGCGGAAATCCACGGGAAGCGCGGGCCGGACAGGAACCATTGCCCGCCGGGATGCGCGCCCGCGAGCAGGCAGTGGCAATAGATCGTGGCGTTATACGTGACCCTGCCGAGGAACGCCCGCTCCTCCGCGCCGGCCGTGGAGACCAGATTGCGCGCCTGATTGCCTTCCACCGCGACGGTCGCGAGGTCGAAATGGCGCTGCTCGCCGCTCTCCAGCGTGACCGTGCAGCAATCCTCTCGCTCGGCCACATCGCGCACCTTCACGCCGGTCGCGACGCCGACATCCTCACCCAGCTTGGCGGCGATCGCGCCGATGCCGCCATCGATCGCCATCACCGATCGGTCGAATGCGAGCGCGCGCATCATACTGATGAAGGTGGAGGGGGAGATATCGTCAAGACCCATGCCGCGCGCCGAGCGATAGACGATGCCGACCATCTTTTCGGTCAGCACGCGTCCCATGCGCGGCTCACAGAAGGCGCGCAACGTCTCGCCGTCATGCGCGAGGGTGGAGCAGGCGTCGTCGCCGTCCGCCCCGCGCGCGCCGAGCACGATCCCCGCCATGAACCGGGCGAGCCGCAATTTGTCTGCGATCGAGAAGTCCCGGCTGGTCAGGAATTGCGGCGTTGGAGTCATGTCGACCGACCATTGCCCGCTTTCGCCGATGCAGCGCGCTTGCAGTCGCGGCAGGCGGCGCGCGACGTGGCTCAGCCCGTTGTCGGCGAGCAGCGCGCGCATTGCCGGGCTGAAGCCGTAGAAGATGTTGGCGCCGCTGGTGAAGCGCATCCCCTCGCGCTCGCAATTCGCCGCGCGGCCGCCGACCGAGGGCTGCGCTTCGTAGACCGTCACGTCGTATCCGGCGCGCTTGAGGCGGGTCGCCGCCGACAGCCCGGCGATCCCCGCGCCGATCACGCACACCGTAGTCATCGGGCGAAGCAGCGTCCGTCGCCGCTCACCGGCACCTCGATCACGAACGGCCCCGGCGTGGCGGCGGAGCGGCGCAATGTCTCGGCGAAATCCTCAAGGGATTCGACCCGACGCGCGGGCACGCCCATGCTGGCGGCGAGCGCGGCGAAGTCGATTGGCGCGAGATCAGTGCCAACCGCCCGGCCGAAATGGCGCTGCTGGTTGGCGGCGATCGCGGTGAAGCGTGAATCGTTGAAGATGATGCAGGTGACGTTGGCGTCGTAAAGCCGCGCCGTCGCCAGTTCGAAGCCCGACATGGCGAAGCACCCGTCGCCCGCAAAGCACAGGACGCGCGCGTTTGGGTCGGTCATCGCCACGCCGATCGCGGCGGGCAGGCCGTAGCCCATCGCGCCGCTCTTGGGGCCGAAATAGCGCTGCGGCCGCGCCGTCATGAGATAGCGTTGCGGCAGATGCGCATAACGCCCCGCGCCGACGGTGAACGCGGCGGCGGCCGGAGCGAGGGCATTCACCACTTGTGCGATCGCGCGGGAATCGCCCCGCTCCAGCGCATCGGGAATCTTTGTATATTCCTCGCGCAACCGTCGCAGCCGGGCCTGCCATTCCGCCCATTCGGCGCGGGGCGCGACCCGATCGAGCAGCGCGACCACCGAGGCGGGGCGGCCGCGGGTCGCGAGATCCACCGGACAGGCGCTGAACGCGTCCGCCGGATCGGTCGAGACGGCGGCGAGGAAACGCTCGCCCGAATTGAACAACCGGAAGCCTTGGAAGCTGCCTGGCGCGAAGGTGTTGATCTCGGACAGCCGCGCGCCCGCCAGCAGGACGAAATCCGCTTCGTCCAGCGCGGTCATCAATTGCGGATCCGCGCCGATGCCGATCTCGCCGGCGGAGGCCGGGCTGTCGTCGGCGAGGATATCGTTGAAGCGATAGGCGGAGACGGCGGGCACGCCCAGCCGCTCCAGGGCGGCGCGCAGGCCCGACGCATCCGCGTTGCTCCATGCGCCGCCGCCGACGATCACCACCGGCTTCGCCGCGCGCTGCATCCGTTCGACCAGTCGGTCGACATCGGCGGCGGGAATATCGGGTGGCGCGATCAGCGGCCAGTTGCCGGAGCGAGCGGGGCGGGGCGCCACCGTTTCGTGCCACGCATTGTCGGACACGACCAGCACGCCCACTCCCATTCGCGGCAGCATCGCGGCGTTGAGCGCGGCGGCGAACGTCTCCTCGATCCGGTCGGCCGCGGGGCAATAGACCGCGTGGCCGGTGATCGCGCGCAGCGTGGCGACCAGTTCGTCGCCCAGCATCAGGTCGCGCCCGGCGTCATGCGCGATACAATCGCCGACGACCAGCAGCACAGGCGTCTCGTCGGTGCGGCAGCTATGCAGCGCGAGCGCGGCGTTGAGCGCCCCCGGCGCGCGTCCAACCAGGCATATGCCCGGCGCGCCGCGCATCGCGCCCGACACGCCCGCCATCGTCACCGCCGCATTCTCGTGGCGGCAGGTGACGAGGCGGCTGGCTTTCCCGTCGCCTTCCAGCGCGTCGATCAGTTCCAGCACGCCTTCGCCGGGCACATGGAAGATCGGCCCGGCGGTCGCACGGCGGATCAGGTCCGCTAGCAGCTTCGCGCCGGTCAATTCCTGTCCCTCACGCTGCATAGGCCACTCCCGCCACCGGATGCTCGCGCCGCAGGCAGGCGCGCCACACGAGCAGGGGGCCGCACAGCCCACACAGGCCGATCACGACCGCCTCGCCCCACAATATCCCGCCATGATCGGCGAAGACATGCTGCGCAAGATAGCCGACCAGGAACGAACTGATCGAGAGGCCGATCACGTTGTTGACGAACAGCAGGCCGGCGGAGAACTGACCGCGAAGTTCCGGCTCCACCGCCATTTGCAGCGAGCTGTTCTCGGACGGCATCGACATGGCGGCGAAGAAAGTGCCGAAGAACAGCAGCACCATCGATTGTCCATAGCTTGGCGCGAACAGCGACCCCAGCACCAGCCCCGCCGCCAGCAGCCCCGATACCGCGCCGACGATATAGGGCGCGGCAGTGCGGAAACGCGGATAGAGCCGGTTGGCGATCGCGCCGCTCAGCAGCGCGCCGCATCCGCCGCCCAAAGCGAAGCAGATGCCGACGTCGCGGCCTACCGTCTCCGCCGGCATCTGGAAGCGCGAGAAATAGAGCGCCGCGCTCCATCCGAGCAGAGTATAGAGAACGCAGGCGAGCATCGTATAGCCGCCCATCATCATGCAGAAGAACTGCCAGCGATCGCGGAACACGCGGATCGCTGACACGCGCGGCGGCGCGACGTTGCGCGCGGCCGCTGTCGCGCGCGTCGCGGCGCTGCGCTTGGGATCGCGCAGGAACAGGGCGATCAGCACCGCGATGACATAGCCGGGCAGACCCGCCGCGATGAAGGCGACACGCCATATCTCATATCCGTCGAGCGGCGATCCGCCCGGCAGGCTGAGAAGGTAGCCGCCCAGCAGATAGGAGAAGCCCGCGCCGAGGAATGACCCGAAGGAAAACGCCCCGATCGCGCCCGCGAGCCGGCGCTCCTCGATATAATCGGCGAGATAGGAGAGCATGGCCGGGGCCAGCGCCGCTTCTCCAGCACCGACCAAAGCGCGCATCACGAACAGTTCCGCGAAGGAATTGGCGAAGCCGCAGCCCACCGTCGCGCTGCTCCACACGATGATCGAGAGCAGGATGATCGGCAGGCGATTGCGCTTGTCGGTCTGCGTCGCCATCGGAAAGGCGATCAGCCCGAAGATGCACGAAAAGGCGAAGCCGGTCAGCAGCGCGAACTGTGTCGTGTCGATGTTCAGGTCGTGCTTGATCGGGTTGATGAGGATCGACAGGATCTGCCGGTCGATAAACGACATCAGATAGGCGAACATGAACAGCACCGTCGCCACCAGCCAGTTCGGCCGCTTGCCGGCAAAGTCCTGCGCGGTGCTGGAAACTGGAATCATGGCGCGGACCGCTTTCCTGATGAGGTGACCGGGGCCGGCGACGCAGCCGATCGCCGCGCCTGCCGGCCTGTGTGCGCCGATAGCGCGTTTGACGGGGAACAGGCGACGGCAAACGCCTCCCGCGTCATGCCCCGCGCCGGTCGGGCCGCGGCATGTCGTGAGAGGCGTCGCCGTCGCAATGTGTCAGAAGCTCGCGCCGAGCCGGATCCCGTAGCGGGCCGGGCTCGCCGGGTAGATCTTCGGCCCGTCGAGGCTGTTATAGACGCCCATGTACGCCACCTTGTTCGTGACGTTCTCGGCATAGACCGAAACGTCCAGCCGTCCGGCGCGCACGCCCGCCTTCAGGTCGACCAGGACATAGGACGGCAGCACCGTGTAGAAATTGTCGTGGCTGTTGAATGTGCTCTGCGTGCGGTCGCGATAGGTCAGCCCGCCCTGTAGATAGGGAATTAGTTCCTTGCCCTGATCGAACTCATATCGCGCCGTGAGCGATCCGGTCCAGCGCGGGGTGAAGGGGATCGGATCGCCCTTGTATCCCGGATTGCCGGTGCGCGCGATGTCGTCGGGCAATTGCATGGCCAGACGGGCGTTCACGTAATTCACCGCGCCGGTCAGGCTGAAGCCCTTGGCCGGATCGATCTGCGCCGTCACCTCGACGCCGTCGGTGCGGGTCTTGCCCGCGTTGAGCGTGTACGTGAACGCCGTCGCGGTCTGCGCCTGCAACTGCTGGTTGGTCCAGTCGATATGGTAATAGGATGCGGTGAGGTAGATCTTGCGATCGAGCAGATAGGCCTTCACGCCGCCTTCGTAATTCCACAGCGAGTCCGGGTTGTAGAGCAGCGGGATGCTGTCGTCGCCATAGGCCAGTGCGGAGAAGTGCGAGGTGTTGACGCCGCCGAGGCGGAAGCCGGACGCCGCGCGGGCATAGAGGCTGATGTCCGGCGTCGGCTTGTAAAGGACCGCGAAGTTATAGGTCTTCTGCGATTGCCTGCCGCCGCCGTTGAAGGTCTGGCGCGGCGTGGTGACGCAGCCCTGCACCCAACCGCACGCGCCGGAGATATCCTGCACGGCATAGGATACGTCGTTAATCTTCGCGCTCATGTAGCGCATGCCGGCGGTGAGCGTGAGGTTCGGCAGCAGCTTCAGATCGGCCTGGCCGTAGATGCCGTATTGCTTCGTCTTGATATCGACGGTGTTCGAATAGAGCACCACGTTGTGGAGCGTGCCCGACAGGTTCGAGCCGGGATTGACGAGGCCCTTCGCCTTGCATTCGGTGTCCGTATAGCAGGGGGCGTTGCCGTCCGACCCGGTCAGGATCGTGTTGCCGTCGGCGAAATTGTCGTCGTCCTGGTAATAGCCGCCGACCACCATCTGAAACGGCCCCGAGAAATGGGAGACGTAGCGCAGTTCACCGGTTGTTGCGGTGTAGTCGATGTTGCCGACATAAGAGGCGGGATAGTGGATTCCCTTCCCGGCGGCGGTCGGCGTCGTATCGTGCGGGGAGACGGTGTGCTTGTCGGTGCGCGTGAACACGCCGATGAAATCGCCGATCGCGCTCTTGTAGGTGCCCGTCACGTTATAGGTGTTGTAGAGATCCTCGTAGATCTCGTTGGTGGCGAAGGGCGCGTTATAGGCGCCGGCGCTTTCGAGGAAGCCCTGCGTCCCGTCGACCCTGGTCTTCTGGTGATTGACCGAGGCGGTGATGTCGAAATCGTCCGTCACCTTCAGCGTAGCGATGATGCGCCCGCCGAACATGTGGGTGTCGTTGACGTTCCGGTGATTGGCGTTGAGGCTCTGCCAGTCGATGAAGCCGCCGCCCTGCTCGGTCCAGCCGACCACGCGGATGCCCAGCCGGTCCTTGATGATCGGCAGGTTGACGGCGGCGTCGCCCGCGAGGAACGCATTGCCGCCCCGGACCCCGGCCACTTCGAGATTTTCGGTGGCGCCGAATTCCTCGAGGTTGGGCTTGGTGGTGATGACGCGCAGCGTGCCCGCCATCGACATCGCGCCGAACAGCGTGCCCTGGGGACCCTTCAGCACCTCGATCCGCTCGATGTCGTGCAGTCGCAGGCCCGGCGTGCCGTCGCCGCGCACGTTCGAGTTGTAGCCGCCGAGCAGCGGCGTCTCGTCGAGATAGATGCCGGTGGTCTGGCCGACCGTGGAGGCGACGCCGCGGATGATGAGGTTCTGCTGCGCCGCGCCATAAGTCTGGAGCGCGAGCGAGGGATCGATCTTGCCGACGTCGCTCAGCGTGGTGATGGCGAAATTCTGCAGCTTCTGGCTGCTCAGGACGTCGACGGCGGACGGGATGTTGTTGACCGCCTCGCTGCGGCGGTTGGCGGTCACCAGGATGTCTTGCGGCACGGCAGCGCTCTGGGTGGTGCCGTCGCCGCCAGCGCTGGCCGCCTGCGTTTCGTCCGCATAGGCTGGCGAACAGCACAGCACGGCCACGGCGTTGAGGGCGGAGAATCCAAGGAGCGTGAACTTCAGTTTCTTACGGATGTCGCGATCGTGCATCGCCAAATCCTCCCATGAGTTAAGTTGCTGTAATATTTATTATATTTATTTATTTAGGACCCTTCGGATCCGGGCGAGTTCACCCTGCGGAAAGACATGCGACCACTTCGATCTCGCAAACGCCGTCGGGGTTCGCGAGCGATCCTGCGCCGATTACCGACCAGGCCGGATAGGGTTTGCGGCAGAATTCATCCTTGACGGCAGCCATGACGCGGATGTCCGCGCCAATATCGAGGTGGAAGGAGGTCAGCTTGACGACATCGTCCCATCCCGCGCCGCTCGCTTCGAGTACTTCGCCGATCTGCCGGAACGCGTCGCGAAACCCTTCGGCGCGATCCTCGCCCTGCCGGCAGACGGCGATCACGCCGGTCAGATAGATGGTCGAGCCGGCGACGAACGCCGAAGGAACGTGGAATGCCTGATGCGCCACCGCGAGCGAGGGGTGCACCACCTCGCGGCCGCGCCCTCTCGCGCTGCGCGGGGCGGCAGACTCGAGCGCGATCGAGGCCGATTGCTCCGTCATCTCAGAAAGCATCCCTGGCGCGCGACCGGGATCGCGGGCGATCGGGCAGGGGCAACAGTTCGGTCTGGCGTCGGGCCATCGCGATCTTCCTCTCGGCTTTGGGGAGCGTTTTGCTTGTGAGGATCGAGCCTACACGCAAAGCGAACCAGCGGAAGGTCGCGGGGTTTGGCTGTCGGAAGTCCCGCTTAAGCAATCGGCAGAATGGCGCGCGATCACTTCGGGGGGAGCCGGGAAAGCGAGCCGGAGCGGCGCGGACGTGCCTGCCCTTACGCCGATTCTGTTACATTTGAAACCAGCCCCCGTCACGCCGGTTTCGCCCTGCCGGCAGGCGTTATTCCATGCCGCCGGCCGGGTCGGTGGCGGCCTCGCGCGCCGCGCCTTTCCAGACGAACGACGGAGTGAAGCCGAAGAAGTTGTGGAACGCCGTGGCGAAACTCGCCTGATGGCGATAGCCGACCGCGACCGCCACCGATTTGACCGGCAGCCCCTGCGCCAGCAACCGCTGCGCCTCGGTCATCCGGCAATGCAGGCTGTATTCGAATACCGTCATGCCGAACAGCAGTTTGAAGCCGCGCTTCAGCTTGTCGGTGTTGGTGCCCACCGCGCGCGCCAGGCTGGCGATGGTCGGAGGGTTCTCGATGTCGCGCTTCAGGATTTCGCGGGCGCGTTCGAGCATGTCGATCTCGGACGCGGTCAGCGTCAGCGCGAAGGGCGCGGAATCGATCGTCTTCAACTCGTCGACGACGTCGCAGAGGATTTCGAGCGACTTGGCGCGGATCATCTGCAAACGGTGACGGTCGAACGGCCGGTGCTCGGTCAGCGACTTGACCGCGCCGAGCAGAGGCAGCCGCGCGGGCACCGCGACGATCGACGATTCCGCCCGGATCGGTTGCAGGAGCTGGCGCGCCAACGGGCCGAGCCGGTCGATCGGCAGCCCGAACAGGTCGGTCAGCACGCGCGGCTCTATATACAGGCTTACCAGCTTGCGCGGCCCGGCTGCGCACAGCACCTGGTAGCCGGCCTGCGCGCCTGCCTGACAGAGGATCAGCGCCGGCTGATCGAACAGCCGCTCCGGCGCGCCGTCGCCGGACGCGGCGGTGTCGAGCGCGGTCGGTCCTTCGATCTGAAGATGGATCTCGAACAGGCCCTCCGGCACGACCGCTTCCTCGCGCACCGTGGCGTAATCGGCGCGGGTGACCACCGTGAACAGGTCGGGCGCATCCACCGGACCGTCCGCGCACAAGTCCCAATAGCCTTCGCGCGCGTCGGAGGAGACGGGAACCCGCGCGCCCATGATCCTGCGCGGCGGGTCGACGACCTGCTCGCCCATCCATCGTTCCGACCGGATCACGCGGAAGGCGTCGCGCAGGCCCGAATTCTCGCCGGTAAGCGCCGTCCGGAATAGAGGTTCGGTCGTGGCTGGCCCGGTCAAGGCATCCTCTGGCTCTTGTGGAGGCGTGCCCTTTCCCGTCCGACGGACGGCTTCAGTCGTGACAAGGGCAATGGCCGATTGCCGGCAGGGTAAGCGATCCGTGCCGCCCTGTCAGTAAGTTTGTGCGCGGCCGGCGGCCCCCAGGGCGATGGCTCCGCCGATTATCGCGCCGTTCTGCCGATTGCTTAAACGGGACTTCCGACTGCCAAACCCCGTAAGCTTCACCGCTCCCGCCTTGGCTGTAGCCTGTCGGGATCGGCGCGCGGCGCGCGTCAACATCGCGGGAGATATCAGCCGAATGAAACATGTTCCATGCCGCTCCGGCATCGCTCTTGCGCTGGCGGCCGCGCTGCTCGCCGGTGCGGCGCAGGCGCAGGCGCAGGCGCACGCCACCGCCGCGTCGCCCCCCGCCGCGCAGGAACGCGCGCGCGCCGATGTGGCGGTGTCGACGGGAGCAGTCACGATCGGTGGCAAGCGCGTCGATTTCCATGCCTATACCGGGACGATCGACGTCTATCCGCGTCCGGCGCACGATTATTCCACCGAGCAAACCGGCCCCGACGCGACCAGGGCGTCGATGTTCTACATCGCCTATTTCCGGGATGGAGTGCCCTCCGCCGACCGGCCGATCACCTTCCTCTACAATGGCGGGCCGGGGTCGGCGACCTTCTGGCTGCAAATGGGCGCGTTCGGCCCGAAACGCATCCTGTTGCCGCGCACACCCGGCAATCCGTCCGACAGCCCGGTGGCGGTGAACAACCAGTATAGCCTGCTCGACGCGCCCGATCTCGTGTTCATCGACGCGCCGGGCACCGGGTTCAGCCGGGTGTCGGGGAAGGAGCCGATGGCCTTTTACGGCGTCGATCCCGACGTGTTCGCGTTCAGCGATTTCATCCGCGATTTCCTGACCACCTACGATCGCTGGACGTCACCGAAATACATCTTCGGGGAGAGCTATGGCACCACCCGCTCGGGCGCGCTGGCGAACGACCTTCAGGCGCATAACCAGATCAAGCTCGACGGCATGATCCAGCTTTCGCAGATCCTGAATTTCGACCTTGAGATCGAGACGCCCGCCGTCAATCCCGGCACGGATCAGGCCTATGTCGTCGCGCTGCCCAGCTTCGCGGCGACGGCCTATCATCATCATCGCGCGCGGGCGGGGGAGGGCATGGATCTCGACGCGTTCCTCAAGAAGGCAGAGGATTTCGCCAATACGGATTATCTGCTGGCGCTTCAGCGGGGCAACGCGCTCGATCCGGCGGCGCGCCGGGCGATGGCGGGGAAGCTGTCCGACTTTATCGGCCTGCCCGCCGATTATATCCTGAAATCGGACCTGCGGATCGAGGGCGGGCAGTTCGCGCAGCAATTGCTGGCCGACAAGGGGCAATCGGTCAGCCGGCTCGATGGGCGCGTGACCGGGTCGCAGATCGACAGCCTCGCCAAGGCGTCGGGCTATGACCCGTTCGACGTCACCGTCTCGCCGCAATATGTAGCGGTCTATAATGATTACGTCCGGCGTGAACTGAAATATGAGACGGCGGTGCCGTTCAAGCCAAAGTTCAATGGTTTCGCGATCTGGGACATGAACCACCGCGTCGCGCGGTCGCCAGCGATCAGGGGCGCGACGAATGTGATGACCGATCTGGCGCGGGCCATGACGTTCAACCCGAAGCTGCGGGTGATGGTCAGTGGCGGCTATTTCGATCTGGTGACGCCCTTCTATCAGGGCTGGTTCGAGATGAACCACCTGCCGATCCCGGCCGAGCTCCAGAAGAATATCGAATATCGCTATTTCGCCTCCGGCCACATCTCCTATTCGGACGAGGATGTGCTGAAGCGATTTTCCGCCGATGTCCGGGCGTTCGTCACCAAACGCGCGGAATGAACGATGCCGGCGCCCGCTCGCGAGGGCGGGCGCCGTAACCGGGTCAGGCTTCCTCTTCGGACAGCACGGCGAGCGGCTTCACCTCCCCGTGGTTGCGGATAAGGGCCTTCTTGCGGACATAGCGCATCATGGTGGAGGCGCCGTAGCGGGAGCCGCCGATACCTGACATACCGAACGCCATCTTCTCGCCGTCGAGCGTGATCGCGCGGGGCAGATCGGTGTCGTTGATGCTGACCGCGCCGGCGTTGACGCGCGCGGCGACGCGGGTCGCCTCCTCCGGCGTCGGGCCGAACACCGCCGCCGTCAGGCCGTAGCGGGTGTCGTTGGCGAGGCGCACCGCCTCGTCCACGTCGCCGAACGCCATCACCGGCACGACCGGGCCGAACGTCTCCTCGGTCATCAGCTCCATCTCGTGCGTCGCGCCGTCGACCACGGTGGCGCGCATGTAGAGGCCGCCGCCGTGCTCCTCGACCGCGCCGCCGGTGACGATCCGCGCGCCCTTCGCCTCGGCGTCGGAAAGCTGCGCCGCGACGATCGCGGCCTGGCGATCGAAGATGAACGGGCCGATCTCGCCATGCCCCATGTCGGGATAGTTGAGCGCCAGCGCCGCCGCCTTCCCGGCCAGCAGGCGGACGAACTCCCCGTGCACCCGCTCGTCGACATAGACGCGCTCGATCGCATAGCAGACCTGCCCGGTGTTATAGACCGCGCTGCGCAGGATCGAGGTAGCCGCGCGATCGAGGTCCGCGCCCGCCAGCACGATCGCCGGGTCCTTGCCGCCCAGTTCGAGGAAGCAGGGGATCAGCCGCTGCGCCGCCGCCTGCGCCACCTTCAGCCCGGTCGGGATCGAGCCGGTGAACACGATCAGGTCGACCGCCGCGATCAGCGCCTGCCCGGTCGCGCCGTCGCCGCGCACCACCTGGATCACGCCGTCCAGCTCCGGCACCGCGCGGATCGATTCCATCAGCGGCTCGACGAAGCGCGGCGTCACCTCGCTCGGCTTGATGACCACGGTGCAGCCCGCCATCAGCGCCGGCAGCGCATCGAAGAAGGACAGCACCATCGGGAAGTTCCACGGGCTGATGACGCCGACCACCGGATAGGGGACGTATTGCTGCTCGAAATCGATATCCGGCGCGCCCGACGCGCGCGACACCGGCGCGAACACCTTTTCGGCATGTTCGGCATAGCCATGGATCATATGGACGATCGCATCGACTTCCTCATGCGAGATGCGCGCGCGGCCGGTGTCGATCGAGAGCGCGGCGGCGATCGTCGCCATGTCGCGCTGGAGCTGCGCGGCCCATTTGTGCAGCACCTCGGCGCGGCGCGCGATGCCGCTTTCCGCCCAGGCGACCTGCGCCGCCCGTGCCTTGCCCACCGCGGCGTTGACGGCGGCGGCGTCGTCCGCCTCGAAACGATAGTCGATCTGGCCGGTGCGCGGATTGCGCGCCTGAAGTTCACTCATCACTCGGACTCCGGTTCTTCTGCTTGTGCGATTGGTCGGGTGGTTTCCCGCCAGCGGCTCGCCCAGCCGACATCGATGTCGAACAGGTCGAGCACGCGGCCGACATTGTGGCGGACGATATCGTCCACCGTGCCGGGCCGGGCGTAGAAAGCGGGGACGGGCGGGGCGACGATCGCGCCCGCTTCCGAAAGGGCGGTGAGCATCCTGAGATGCCCGGTGTGGAGCGGCGTCTCACGCACCATCAGCACCAGCCGGCGGCGCTCCTTCAGCGTCACGTCGGCGGCGCGGCTGAGCAGCGAGGCGGTGATGCCGGTGGATATCTCGGCCGCCGTGCGGATCGAGCAGGGGGCGATCACCATGCCGATCGTGCGGAACGATCCGCTCGCCAGCGCCGCGCCGATGTCGCCATGCGGATAGAGGCAGGTGGCGAGCGCGCGGACGTGCTCGATGGTGGCGTCGGCTTCCTCCTGAAGCGTGCGGCGGCCGGCGGGGGAGACGACGACATGCGTCTCCACGTCGCTGCCCTTGAGCGCTTCCAGCAGGCGCAGGCCGAGCACGGCGCCCGACGCGCCGCTGATCCCGACCACCAGACGTTTCGGCACGGCGCTCACCGGCCGGGCGCGCGCAGCCAGGCGGAAAGGTCGATCGTGTCGGCGCCCGGCACGCTCTTGCGCACGAACTCGGCCTCGCGGCCCCATGGCGCGGTGGCGTCGATGATCAGGCGGCCCCAATGGTCCTTGTGCGGATCGCGGTAGAAGCCGGGGATGTCGTTGAGGATCATCGCGCGCGTATCGGCCCGCCCGCGCGTGAGATAGGCCCACATCACGTCGTCGAGGTCGTAGATATCGACGTCCTCGTCCACCGCGATGCACACCTTGTTGTAATCGAGGTGCGAGCCGAGCGCGGCGAGCAGCGCGTGCTTGCCATGGCCCTCGTACTGCTTCTTCAGGCGGATGATCGTGATCATCACGTTCGGGCGGCAGCTCACGTCGAGCACGCCGGGCACCTGTTTCGAGACATGATCGTAGATGCGCGCGGCGGTCGCCGCCTCCAGCGGGCGCAGGTCCTCGGTCGAGCCGCAGACCAGCCCGTGCATCGTCGCGCCGGGGCGATAGGTGACGGCCGTCACCTCGAACACATGGTTCGGGCCGACCTCGACATAATAGCCCATGAACTCGCCGAACGGCCCCTCGTCGCGACGCTCGCGGGGGAGGAAGCGGCCCTCGACGACGATATCGGCCTCGGCCGGCACCTCGAGGTCGATCGTGCGGCACTTGCGCATCGGCACCGGCCCGCCGCGCAAATTGGCGGCCAGCCCAAGCTCGCTCTCGCCATAGGGCAGCGAGGTGCAGGCGGCGAGGAAGATCTCCGGCGGGGCGCTCAGGATCAGCGCGGCCTCCAGCGGCTCGCCGCGCTCCTCCGCCTTCGCCTGATAGCGGGTGAGGTCGTGCGTGCCGCCGAGCCGCACGCGCAGCTCGTCGTCGCCGATGAACATCGAGCGGTGGAAGGAGAGGTTGATCGCGCCGGTGTCCGGCTCCTTCGCGGCATAGATGGCGGAGGTGAAATATGGGCCGCCGTCGCGCCCGTGATAGGTGAGGAGCGGCAGGTCGCTCAGCTTGCACGCCTGGAAGTCGTCGCTTTCCACCGGCCTGGTCATCGGCGCCATCGCCTGACGTTGCAGTTCCAGCCAGCGCGGCGCGAAGCTCAGCCCCTCGGCGCCGATCAGGCGGCACAGCCGCGCGTGGCTGCCGTAGAGGTTGATCGCCACCGGAAATTCGGAGCCGGCGACGGAATGGAACAGCAGCGCCTCCTCGCCCTCGCGCTGCGCCGCGACCGCGATCGCCGCCAGCTCGTGGCGCGGATCGACGGTGCGGTCGACGTGGAGAAGCTCGCCTCGCGCATCCAGATCGGCCAGGAATTGCCGCAACGTCCGCTCCTTCGCTTGTCGATTGGTTTCGCCGGCGGATCTAGAGCAGGGCGGCACCGTGCGCCATCATCCGGCCGGCGCGCGGGCCCTATTCTGCGCATCCCCAAAGCCGGACTTCCGACAGCCAAAGCGTGCCGCCTTTTCTCGGTGTCGGGGCCGTGTAGTTTTGCTACTCGCGATGGCGGGCCGCATGATCGAGTCCCGTCGGACACACGAATATCGGCGCGAGCCGCAGGGGGTTGGGGAGATGAAGTCGCGGTTCTGCGTTCCGGCGGAAGGCCCGTATCTGCTGGCGCACAGCGCGGGGTGCCAACCGGTGGGGCTGGAGGCGCGGCTGGTCGAGGATTATGTCCGGCCGTGGCGCGAGCAGCCGGCGCGGATCTGGGACGCGTGGCTGGGCAGCATCGCGGAGTTCCGCGCGGCGGTGGCCGATCTGCTCGGCGGGAAGGCGGACGACTGGTGCCCGCAGCCGAGCATCTCCGGCGCGGTCTCGCGCTTCCTGAGCGGCATCGTCTTCCCCGCCGGGCGCAACGTGGTGCTGGTGTCGGCCGAGGCGTTTCCCTCGGTCGGCTTCGCGCTCGCGGGGCTGGAGCGGCTAGGCCTGCGGTTCGAGGTGGTGCGCGGCGCGCCCGATCGGCTCGAAAGCTGGGCGCGGCTCGATGATCGCGACGTGGCGGCGGTGGTGCTCACCCATGTCCATTCGAACAGCGGCCGGATCACCCCGGTCGCCGAGGTCGCCGCGCGGGCGCGGGCCAACGGCGTGGTCTCCGTCGTCGATGTCGCGCAATCCGCCGGCATCCTGCCGCTCGACGTGACCGCGTGGCCGGTCGATGCGGTGGCGGGCACGTCGCTCAAATGGCTGTGCGGCGGTGCGGGCGGCTGCTTCCTGTGGGTCTCCCCGGAAAGGGTCATGGAGGTCGAGCCGGTCGAGCGCGGCTGGTTCTCGCACCTCGACCCCTTCGAGATGGATATCGAGCATTTCCTGTTCGCTCCCGACGCGCGCCGCTTCTGGGGCGGCACGCCGGTGATCGCGCCTTACGTGTCGGCTCTGGAAGGGCTGCGCGTGGTGCGCGAGATCGGGGTGGAGACGATCCGGGAACATAATATCCGCCTCCAGCGCGGGTTCCTCGATGCGCTTGGCCGTAGCGGCGTTGCCGCGCCGGTTCCGGGCGAGCGTGGCGGAACCCTGTGCCTGGAACTCGGGCAGGCGGTCGAGGCGGCGCTGGTCGCCGCCGGCGTGCAGTGCGACCGGCGCGGCAAGATATTGCGGCTGTCGTTCGGCATCTGGAACGACGACGCGGACATCGCGACCGTCGCGCAGGCCATCGCCCGGGGCATGACGACCTGAAGATTCTGGAACGATAAAATGGACAATGCTGAAAAGTTCGAGGGCTGGATCCGCGGCCCCTTCGTGGAGATGAACACCGAGCTGGAGAATCTCTATTTCGCCCAGCCGGACCGGATGGAGATCGAAAGCGTCGGCAATTCGATCAAGGAGGCGCTGCGCGACGAGGGACGCGCGCTGATCGTCCCCTTGCTGGAGGAAGGCAAGACCGGCGACGGCGTCGTCAACGCGTTCGGCGTGCTGGGCAACGTGGGCCTCTATCTCGGCGCGCTCAGGCGGCACGAGATGACCAATCCCGATCGCGAGGAGCGCTCGCCCTTCGTCGAGGCGTCGGCGCTGGCGCTGCACATCGGCGTGTCGATCGGCATGGTGCCGCGCTTCGCCACCTCGCATCTCGCGACGCACAACCTCGCGGTGAACGGGATACGCAAGAGCTTCACCTCGCTGCGCGACGAATTCCTGTTCATCGACGAGAATACGCGCGGCATCCTGAGCTTCCAGAGCGCGGCGGATGCGCTCAATCGTATCGTGCCGCTGGGCGTGACCAGCCCGGTCGCCGACGTACTCTACGAGCAGGCGAAGCAGGCGATGGCGAACGTGATCCGGTTCAACGACCGGCTGTTCACCGAGCTGGATATCGATCGCTTCTTCTTCTCGGTGCGACCTTACTACAAGCCGTATCGCGTGGGCCGGCAGGTCTATCGCGGCGCCAATGCGGGGGACTTCGCGGGCATCAACGAGATCGACCTGATGCTCGGGGTGTGCCGTGCGAGCGATCCTTCCTATTCGCAGCTCCTGCACGAGAAGATGCCGTTCATGCTGCCGTCCGAACAGCGCCGGCTCAACGAATGCATGAGCCGCCGGAGCCTGCTCGACGAATTGCTGCTGCTGATCGACGATCATGCCGACAAGCCGTGGTTCAAGAGCAGCGCGCGCCTGTATCTCGAGGTGTTCGATCTCTATGCGGAAACCGCGCGGCAGCACCACGACCAACTCGTGATGCGCTTCATCCAGCGGCCGAGCGACAATCTCGCGCAGGCGCGGCTCACCGGCATCACCGCCAGCGGGCCGAGCCTGGAGGTGCTGATCCGCTCGCTTGAGACGCTGCGCGACTATCGCTGCGCGGCGGATCGCCCCGATCTCGCCACCCGCCATCGCGATATCGCGCGGTTGCGCGGCCTGTGACAAGAGCGATTCCTGACCTCCATCGCATGGGCGGCAGGGGGG
Source organism: Sphingomonas sp. 67-36 (assembly GCA_001897375.1). Classification (GTDB taxonomy): domain Bacteria; phylum Pseudomonadota; class Alphaproteobacteria; order Sphingomonadales; family Sphingomonadaceae; genus Sphingomonas. The sequence continues at coordinate 22,673 of MKSU01000003.1, forward strand.
AGGACGACCCTTCGATCGTACGGGCAATGCGCTTGCCGTTTTTTAACTCAAGCGCATTGCCTGCACGCCCGTGACATCGATTTCGCCTCAAGGCCGTGCGGAGACCGGCGCGTTGCCGGCGATCCGCCCTTCCATCGGCGGCCGATAAGCCTTTTTGTCGTCGGCTTTTTCGATGATACGATGCCGCGCGGGCCAGATGCGGAAGATTGCCATGGACAGGAAATCGGCGAGCGAGCGCGAATCCCGGCAGAAGGCGCTGGCGGCCCGCTGGAGCATGGCGGCGGAGGCGATAGAGGCCCTGGCCGGCACGCGATCGCTCGACGCCGTGGTCAGCGTGTTGCGCGCCTTCGCGCGGCGCGCGGTCGGAGCGGACGGCATCGCGGTCGTCCTTCGCGAGGGCGATCAGTGCCATTATGTCGCGGAGGATGCGATGGAGCCGCTCTGGGCCGGGCAATATTTCCCGGCCGGGAGCTGCGTCTCCGGCTGGGCGATGCAGCATCATCAGACGGCGGTGATCCCCGATATCTTCGATGATCCGCGCGTTCCGGTCGAGGCATATCGCGCCACGTTCGTCCGCTCGATGCTGATGGTGCCGATCGGCCGGATCGAAGCCATTGCGGCGGTCGGCGCCTATTGGTCCGAGTTCGGGCAGCCCTCCGACGACGAGATCATGCTGCTTGAGGCGTTGGCGCGCGCCGCTTCGGTCGCGCTGGAGAATGAACGCCTTTCGCGGCGCGCGGGCGGGTGAGGACGCGGAAGCGGACTCATTTCCGCGTTGCTTCGCAATGCCGATCAGATCAACGGCTGGCACCGCCCGCTTGACTTCCGATCATCGGGGCGGTCCTTATCGAAGGCTGTGCTTCCACAAGGGATTGCTCATGATTGGGCCTGATGATCGTGGATCACTCAAGCGGCGCGGCGTGTGACGCCCGCCGCGTTCGTCAAACAGGCCATTCTCAAACCCGCGCGATCGACGCCGACGGTCGCTCTCGCGGTGATGGTCGCGATCGCCGCGCCGACGCTGATCGGGCTGGCGGTCGAGCCGTTCGCCCAGGAGCGCGGCCCCTACGTGGCCTATGTTCCGATCATCATGGGCATGGCGCTCTTTCTGGGCTGGCGGCCGGCGGCGATCGCCACCCTCGGCTCCGTGATCGTGGCCAACCTGCTGTTCCATCCGGTGCGCACCTTCGGCCTAGGCGAGGGCCTGATCCGGACATTGCTGTTCTGCGCGGCCAGCGGGATCTCGATTATATTGGGGCATTTCGTCAGGCATATCGTGATCGAGCTGGACGCGACCGCGCGCCGCGAGGAATTCCTCGCCGCCGAACTGGGCCATCGCGCGAAGAACCATCTCGCCCTCATCGAAGCGCTCGCGCGCCAATGCCGGCAGTCGGGGGATTCGACCGACGAATTCTTCGACAAGCTGCTCCCGCGCATCGAGACCCTTTCCCGCGCGCAGGAACTCCTCACCCGCAGCGGATACAGGGCCTGCGATCTGAGGGAACTCGTCGATGATGCGTTGAAGCCGTTCGAGCATCACCCCGGCATCTCGATCGCGGGGCCGATGGTGCTGGTCCCGCCCGGCCAGACGACGCCCCTCATCATGGCGATCCACGAACTCGGCACCAACGCCTCGAAATACGGCGCGCTCACCGTCCCTGACGGACAGGTCGAGATACGCTGGCGCGTCGAGGGGGACTGTGTTGAAATCTCCTGGATCGAGCGAGGCGGGCGGGTGGTCAAGGCGCCGCAGCGTCGCGGGCTGGGCTCGCGCCTGATCTCGCGCCATCCGGCATTTCACGCGGCGTTACTGGAATTTCCGCCGGAGGGCGCGCGTTGCACGATCACGTTGAAGATCGCGCAGGCGGAAACGCGGAACCCGCGGGAGACGCGCGTCGGCCGGTAGGCCGGGCGGATGAGCGGCATCGGGTTAGCCGTCGGCCCGCCCCAGGAGCGCGCGACTAGCCTTTGCCCGTCGCGCGCTGCCGCTGCTGGGCGACGATTCCCGGCAGCCGCGAGTTATCCTCGTCGTCCGCCGGGGGCGCGGTGAAGACGCCCCAGCGGGCAAGGCGCTCTCCAAGGATCGTGCTGGAGGTCAGGGAGATCAGCCATGGCGAGGCCAGCAGGCCGGCGATCACCGGCGAAAGCCACAGGCCGAGAACCGGATCGACGATCCCTGCGGCAATGAACGCGGCGGCAAGCGCGAGATGCTCGCGCACCTTCGGCAAGACCTCGCGTAGCGGGATGCGGGCGGCTTCGCGGCTCTGCACTGTCCAGTTCGAGGGCACGCCGAGCAGCAGGCCGATCATCGCCTTGGTCTGCGTCACCATCGTCACCGGCGCGAGCAATATCGCCAGCAGGATTTCCAGCACCGCCGACCGGACGACCGCGCCCGCGCCGCCGAAGCTCCGGCGGCGCTCGCCATCGGCCAGCACCCAGATCAGGCCCATCGCCTTGACGCCGAACAGGCACAGCAACGTCACCACGAGCACCGCCGCCGGCGGCCCGTCGACGATCACGTCGCGATGGCCGAGCAGGGTCTGCGCGATCTCCGCGAGGATCAGCAGCAGCCAGGCGGGCGAGGTGAGATAGGCCGATGCGCCGATCAGCAGGTGCAGGCGGCTGGTCCAGTGGAAGCCGGCGGCATCGAGCAGCCGCAGGTGCTGGAGGTTGCCCTGCGCCCAGCGGCGGTCGCGGATCGCATGATCGATGACCGTCGGCGGGAATTCCTCATAGCTGCCCTCGATCATCACCATATGCACCGCCCAGCCGCGCCGCCGCAGCAGCGCCGCCTCCACCATGTCGTGGCTCTGGATCAGGCCGCCGAACGGCGGCTCGCCGGGCAGATCGGGCAGGCCGCAGCATTCGGCGAAGGCGCGCGTGCGGATGATCGCGTTATGCCCCCAGAAATTCGCCTCCGATCCTGACCACCACACGAGGCCGGCCGACGAGATCGGGCCGTAGGCGCAGGTCGCGAACCGCATCCAGCGCTGGAACAGGGTGCGCGCGTTGATGATCATCGGCACGGTCTGCAACAGCCCGACGGTGGGCTTGCTCTCCATGATCGCGGCCATGCCCACCATCGCGCTGCCGCTCATCAGGCTGTCGGCGTCGAGCACGATCATCTGTGCATAGGCGCCGCCGAAACGGCGCACCCATTCGGCGACATTGCCCGGCTTCTTGCCGACGTTGCGGGTGCGGCGGCGGTAATAGACCGGGATCGGCGCGTCCGGCGCGAGCCGCGCCCAGGCCGCTTCCTCCAGCTTGCCGTGCAGCTCGCTCGAATCGCTGAGGATGAAGAAATCGAAGAACCCCGCGCCGCCGGCATCGGCCACCGATCGCGTCATCGCCGCGACCCGGCCGAACGTCGCCTCGATGCCCTCGTTGTGGACCGGCATCAGGATCGCGGTGCGGTGGCGCAGCGCGCCGGCCGGCTGCGGGATCGGCGCGAAGCCGGGATGCTCGCCGGTGATGAGCTTGACGAAGCCGACCAGCCCGCTGACGAAGCCGAAGGCGATCCAGCTCATCAGCGGCACGAACAGCGCCAGCAGCACGACGTCCAGCACGCCGATGCCGTCCTCGCCGAGCGCGATGCGCAGGCCGGTCGAGGCATACATGCCCAGCACCGCCGTCGCGACGATCAGCAGCAGCCGCTTGGCGAGCAGGCCGGGCGGCGCGGTGCGCACCTCGATCGTGCCGGGAGGGTTGCCGTGGAAGCGCTGCACCGGCATCGCGAGCGGCGCCTCGGGCGGCAGCGGCGCGGGATGGGTCATGGCGACAGCGGCTCGATCAGCGTTTCGGACAGCGCGGAATCGCCGCGGCGCAGGAACAGGCGAAGCTCCTTCGGATTGGCGGCGTCGGCGCGGATGTCGAGCGTGACGCGCCAGCGGCCGGGCTGGCCCACCACCGGATAGGCGGCCACCGCCAGCAGCGCCGGCTTGCCCACGTTCACCACGGCCTCCACGCCGCTCCGGCGATCCAGCCCGATCAGGCTCTTGCCTTCGAAATCGACGACATATTTGCGCGCGCCATCAACGGCCGGCGCGCCGGGGATGCCGGCCGCGCCGGCCCAATTGTCCACCACGCGCGCCGCATTGCCGTCGAACGGGTCGTGCGACATCCAGCGCAGGCGATAGGCGAAATCGCGCCGCTCGCCTGCGCGCGCGGGCCGGTCGCTTTGCCAGAAGGCGACGATATTGTCGTTCGTCTCGCTGTCCGTCGGCATCTCGTAGAGCAGGATGGCGCCCTTGCCCCAATCCCCGACCGGCTCGACCCACAGGCTCGGCCGGCGATCGTAGAAGGCGCCGTCGTCCTGATAATCGGCGAAGCGCTGGTCGCGCTGGATCAGGCCGAAACCCCTGACGCCGTCGGCGCGGAAGCTGGCGGTGCGCGCGTGCGGCGGGTTGGCGAGCGGTCGCCAGATGCGCTCCCCGCTGCCGGACCAGATCGCCAGCCCGTCCGAATCGTGGATTTCGGGCCGCCAGTCGGTCGCGGCGCGGCGATCGTTCTGGTCATACCAGAACATGCTGCTGGCGGGCGCGATGCCCAGCCGCCGGATATCGCGCCGCGGGAACAGCGCCGCGCGCACCGACTGGGTGACGCCACCGGCCTCGAGCGCGCAATCGAAGGTGAAGGCGCCGGTGATGCCCGGTCCGTCGAGCAGGGCATGGACCTTCAGGCGGCGATCAGAGACCGGCTCGATCCAGAAATCGGTGAAGGAAGGAAATTCCTCCGGGCCGTCCAGCCCCGTATCCACCGCGATGCCGCGCGCGGACAGGCCATATTGATCCTGCGGCCCGACCGCGCGGAAATAGGAAGCGCCGAGGAAGGCGAGCCAGTCGCCCGACAGGCTCGGGTTGAGCACGCGGAAACCGGCCGGGGCCGTCGGCTTGTCGCCGGCGAACAGCCCGTCCGTCGCGGTCAGCGCGCGGGCAGCGCCGCCTTCGACGAGGTTGATCGAGACCGGCACCGGGGCGAGATAGGTCGCCGGCATCAGCCGCACGAAGCCGGCCAGCCGCTCCGCCGCGCCATAGGCGCGCCGCGTCGCCGCGTCGAAATCCGGCGCGACATCATGCGCGGGCTGGCGCGCGACGTAGCGGCGCGTGGCGAGCGCCTGCGCGCGCGCGACCAGCCCGTCCCATGAGAACGGCACCGGCGGCCCGAATCCGGGCGCGCGGCGAGCCGCCGCCCGAGCCTGCGCCGTCACCATCGCGCCGGCGAGAAGGGCCAGGCTGGACCGCCGTGAAATTCGCACCAGGCTGTTCAAATCCGCATCGCTGTCAGTCAGATGACGCTCCTCTTACGGTTTCCGCGCGGAAAAACCCGGCAACCGTCAACGGCCCACGGCGTCTCGCGACCGGTTCAGCGCAGCCCGGTGATGACGCGCATGCCGGGTTTCAGCATGTCCGACGCCACTTCGCTGTTGCGTCCGTCGCTGCCGCCGCGCGTGACGGGGATGCGCTGCGGCGTGCCCTCGCTGCCGGTGACATAGACCGCCTCGCCATGCACCTCGCCCGGCGCGCGCGCCGCGTCGCTCGCCCGGCCGAAACGCAACGCGCTGTCCGGCACGACCAGCACGTCGCGACGCAGGCCGAGATCGAGCTGCACCGTCACGGTGGTTCCAACCCGCAACGCCGCGCCGGGGTTCCCCAGTTCCAGCGCGATGCCGACCGGCATTGTGTCGGCGGAGGCGCGGGTCGGCAGGCCGCGCGCCGGCCGGGGCGCCGCGATGGTTTCGGCCACGCGGACGATCGGGACCGAAACAGCCTTGCCCGATGCCGCGATGACGATCGCGCGCGCCGGATGAGCTTCGCGCAGCCTCAACGCCTGCCCCCGGTCCGTGGCGATTTCCAGCCGCAGGCGCGTATAAGGCTCGGCGATGGCGAACAGATGCCGGCCCGGCGTGCTGGCGATGCTCTGGCCGACGGTGACGAAGCGCCGCGCGATCACGCCGGCGATGGGCGAGCGGATGTCCGCCGAGGCCAGCCGCGCCTCGCGCTCGCCCAGCGCGGTGCGGGCGGAGGCGACCTCCACCTGCGCGGCGTCCACCGCGTCGCTTGCGCGCTTCGCCGTGTCCTGCGCCGCCGCCATCTCGCGGTTCGACGGCACGCTGCCGCCCGATTGCCGGCGCACGCGCTGATAGAGCGCGAGCCGACCGTCGATATCCGCCTTCGCCGCCTGCGCCTTGCCGAGCGCGGCCTGACGCGTGTCGAGCAACTGCCGGGCCTGTTCGATCGCTTCCCGAAGCGGCGCCTGATCGAGCCGGGCGAGGATATCCCCCTCGCTCACCGGCTGCTCGTCCTCGACCGCGATTTCGCGGATCACGCCGTCCTGCTGCCCGGCATCGACCATATGCACCGCGACGGGTTGCAGCCGCCCGCTGCCGAACAGCCTGAGCGGGATATCGACGCGCGCGACCGGCTCGGTGGCATATTCCGTCGCGAGGCCACCGCTCACGAAACGGCCGACGAGGACGATCAGCACGATCGCGGCGAGCCCGATCGACAACCATCGTATCCAGCGCCGCCACGATCCGCCGGGATTCGTGCCGAGGAATTCGTCGACGGAGGCGCCGGGGGCCTGCCCGATATCGTCAGGGGCGTCGGCCATCAGCCTCCGGCTCCCAGCTTCCGCCGAGCGCGGTGAACAGGTCGATCAGCGCCGTGGCGCGATCCGCCGAGGCATCGACCCGCTCGTTGCGCACCGCGAGCAGCGCGCGCTCGGCATTCTGGAGCGCGACATGATCGGTCGTCCCCTCGCGATATTGCTTGCGCGCCATCGCCGAGAGCTGCCCGGCCTCGGCGACGGCCTTGTCGAGCGCGGCCTCGCGGGCCTTGGCGGAGGCGAAGGAAGCGCGGGCGTTCTCCGCTTCCTCCATCATCCGCAGCACCACTTCCTTATAGGCCGCGAGCGCCGCCTGCGTGCCGCCGCCCCATGTCCGCGCCTGTCCGATCCGCAGCGCGGCCAGCCGCACCTCGGGCCGGCGCGTCAGCAGGTCCGACGGCGCGCCGGACGCCACCTCCGCCGGCCCCACCGGGATCGGTGCGGCCGGCGCAAGCTGCTCGCGCAGCGCGGCGGGCGCCTGTCCGGTCAGGACCGCGATATGCGCGATATCCGCCGCGATCCCGGCCTCCAGCGCGGGAATGGTCGCCGCGATGCGATCGCTCTCCGCGACGGCTTGCAACGCGTCGAGCGGCGTGACCAGTTTCGCCTCCTCGCGGAACCGGGCGATCTCCTGATCCTCCTGCCGGGTTGCGAGGTCGGCGCGGATGTTGCCGATTTTCGCCTGCCGCGCGCGCAGCGCGACATAGCTGCGCGCGATCGCCGCCTCGGTGGCGATACGCTTCATCGCCTGTTGATAGCCGGCCTTGTTGCTCGCGACCGGCCCGGCCTCGCTCTCGCGCTCGACGAGCGCGTCGAGCAGCGGATCGTCGAAGCGGCGCCACCATCGGGTGAGGTCTTCCGCGCGGAGTGGTTGCCGCGCGGCCGCGTCCCCCGAATAAAGATCGGGCAGCCCAAGCTGCGCCAGCGTGATCGGCCGCCCGCCGCCCGACATGCTCTCGCACCCGGACAGACCCAGAAGCGCCGAGGCGCACAACAACGCTGTCCTAGCTACGCCCATTCATATCCCGATACTTCAACCCCAACGCGCTGAACCATCGACGGACGCGGACGTTGCGGTTCTTCCCTGACAAGTCGAACAGCGACTGGTTCCGTAGCGCGCGGACCGCCCATGTCCAGTGCGCGAGGGAAGGCGCGCATTGGTGCGGACGCGGAAATCGGGCTAGCGTGGCGCTCATGGAAAAAGGCCCCACCCCGGCGACCGCGCGCGAAACGGCAGGTTTCACGCTGCTCCTCATCTTCGTCACGGCAGCGATGATCTGGTCGCTCTGGGCCTTTTCGGGGGCGATCCTGTGGGCGATCGTGCTGGCGGTGGTGTTCAGCCCGCTCAAGGAGCGGGTCCAGCGCGGGATGCCGGGCAGGGACGGGCTGGCGACGACGATCACGCTGCTCATCATCGTCTGCGGCGTGCTGTTTCCGGTCAGCCTGCTCATCAACATGCTGATCGGCGAGGCGGCAGGGCTGGTTGCCCGGCTCCAGTCCAACCCGGCGGAGCTGCCGGCGCTGTTCGACCGGATCGTCCACGCGCTGCCGGACTGGGCGCAATCGTGGCTGCATCAATCCGGGTGGGACAATCTGTCGACCATGGGCGACCGGCTCGCCGCCAATATCCAGACGCTGGCGCAGGCGCTGGGGGCGAAGGCGCTGTCGATCGGTGCCGATCTGCTCAGCTATCTCGTCGCGCTGCTGGTGGCGCTCTACCTGATCTACGTCTTCCTGCGGCACGGGCGGATGCTGGTCGAGCGCGCCGGCGCGGTGGTGCCGCTCGCGCCGCAACGCCGCGCGGTGCTGGCGAACAATTTCATCTCGGTGGTGCGCGCCACGGTGAAAGGCTCGATCGTTGTCTCCGTGGCGCAGGGCACGGCGGGCGGGGTGATAATGTGGCTGCTCGGCGTGCCCAACGCCTTGCTGTGGGCGGTGGTGATGGCCTTCTCGTCGCTGCTGCCGGCGGTGGGGACCGGATTGGTGTGGGTGCCGGCCTCGCTCTACCTGCTCGCGACCGGCCATATCTGGCAAGGGATCGTGATGGCGCTGATGGGTGCGTTCGTGATCGGCACGATCGACAACGTGCTGCGCCCGATCCTCGTCGGACGCGAGACGCAGATGCCCGACGCGCTGGTGCTGCTGGTGACGCTGGGGGGATTGTCCGCCTTCGGGTTCAACGGCCTCATCATCGGCCCGGTCATCGCTTCGCTGTTCCTCGCGACATGGGAAATGGTGCGGGAGGATCAGCGGGCGTAGTCAGGCGGAGGGCGCCTTGCTGCGGCGCGACAGCACCTCCGCCATATCCGCGACGAGCCGGCTGATCGGCCCGGTCGCCTCCCACGCGTAGAGCGAGGCGGCCATCGGCTGCTCGTCCCCCAGCGCGCGGTGGATGCGCACCTGCCGCCCGGATGTCGAGCGGCGCGGCAGGAGCGAGATGCCCATCCCCGCCTCGATCGCGACGAGCACGCCGGACAGGCTGCTGCCGGTGAAGGCGATATACCAGCGGCGTTGCTCCTGCTCGATCCGCGCGAACATCTCGTCGCGATAAAGTCCACCCGGCGGAAAGGAGACGAGCGGGACCGGATCGGGCCATTGCCGCTCGACGACGGCGCTCTCGAACCATGCCATCGGCTCCGGAAAGGAGGCGCGGCAATCGGCGGCGGCATTATGCTCCTTGACGACGATGATATCGAACTCGCCGTTGCGATAGCGGCGCGTCAATTCGCGGCTCAACCCGGTCGTCACGTCCAGCCGCGTCTCGCGATGGGCTTCGGAGAAGGCGGCGAAGACGCGCGCCATGTCCGGCGTGACGATATCGTCCGGCACGCCGATGCGCACCGCCGTCGTGCCGGCCGGGTCCGCGAGCAGGCCGGTCGCCTCGTCCTGCAACGCCAGGATGCGCCGGGCATAGCCGAGCAGGCGCTCGCCGGCGGGGGTGGGGAGGACGGGGCGCGCCGCGCGGTCGATCAGCGCGTGCCCCACCGCCTGCTCCAGCCGGGCAAGCTGCTGGCTGATCGTCGATTGCGTCATGTTGAGCCGCGCCGCCGCGCTGGTGAAGCTCTGCTGGTCGGCGATCGCGACGAAGGCACGGAGCAAGCGGGGATCGAGCATCGGGATCATTCGCATATTGGATGAAGTTCATCATAATATCTTGTTTGCGCATGATATGGAACCGGCCGTACAAACGACACGGAATCGACTGTCCGCATTCCAGAAGGATGATGCCCGTGAAGCTGGCTCTTATCGCGCTTTCCGCCGCCGCGTCGCTGCTGCCGTTCCAGGCGCTGGCGCAGCAGAAGGCCGACGTGCTGATCCGCCACGCGACCGTGGTGGATGTCGAGCACGCGCGGACCATTCCCGATCAGGCGGTGGCGACGGTGGGCGAGAAGATCGTCGCGGTCGGCAACGACGCGGAGGTCGCGAAGGCATGGGCCGCGACCCGGCAGGTGGAGGGCAAGGGGCGCTTCCTCATCCCCGGCCTGTGGGACATGCACATGCACTTCGGCGGCGGCCCCGAGCTGGCGGACGAGAACAAGGCGCTGCTGCCGCTCTACGTCGCCTATGGCATCACCACGATCCGCGATTGCGCGGGCGACATGGCGTATGACGTGCTCGACTGGCGGCAGCAGATCGCGGACGGCAAGCTGTTCGGCCCGCGCCTGCTCACCTCCGGCCCGAAGATCGAGGGGATCAAGCCGGTGTGGAAGGGCACGCTGGAAACCGGTTCCGAGGCCGATGTCGATGCGGCGGTGGCGAAGCTGGTCGGGCTGAAGGTCGATTTCGTCAAGATCACCGACAGCACGCTGAAGCCCGAACTGTTCCTCTACGCGGTGCGCAAGGTGCGGGCGGCCGGGCTGCGCGCCTCGGGCCATATCCCGATGGCGCTGACGGTGGGGCAGGCGGTGGACGCCGGGATCAGCTCGATCGAGCATCTCAGCTACGCCTACAAGGCCGGGGTGAAGGACGAGGCGCGGATCGCGGCCGATTTCGGCGCCGGCCGCATCGATCGCGCGCAGGCGCAGGCGCAGCTTGCCGCCGGCTTCGATCCGGCGACGGCGATGGCATCCTATGCGAAGCTGCGCGACCGCAACGTGTTCGTGACGCCGACGCTCAATATCGAGCGGACGCTGGCCTATCTCGACAGCGACGATCATTCGAAGGACGCTTTCCTCGCCTATATCGGGCCGGGCATCCGCAAGACCTATCAGTGGCGCATCGACCGCGCCGCCAAGGCTACGCCGGCCGAGATCGAGGCGCGGCACGAGCAATATCGGAAGACGGCGGCGGTGATGCCGCTGCTGGAGAAGGCCGGCGTGACGATCATGGCGGGCACCGACGCGGGCTTCCTCAATTCGTTCGATTATCCCGCGCTGGCGCTGCATCAGGAACTGGCGCTCTATGTGAAGAACGGGTTGACCCCGGCCGAGGCGCTTTCCGCCGCGACGCGTGCGGGGCCGAAGTGGTTCGGCGTGCTCGACCGCTACGGATCGGTCGAGACGGGCAAGCAGGCCGATCTGGTGCTGCTCGACCGCAATCCGCTGGAAGACATCACCGCGACGCAGAGCATCGACACGGTGATCCTGCGCGGCACGGTGGAAGATCGCGCGACGCTCGACCGGCTGCTGGCGGAGGCGAAGGCCAGGGTGGCGAAGTGGGACGCGGAGGCGGCGAAGAAGTGACGGCGGCCGACGACGAACATTTCCTGCGCGCCGCGATCGATCTGGCGCGGGAGAATGTCGCGCGCGGCGGGCGGCCGTTCGGTGCATTGGTGGTGAGGAACGGCGCGGTGATCGCGACCGGCGTCAACGAGATCATCGCCACCCATGATCCCACCGCCCACGCCGAACTGGGCGCGATCCGCGCGGCGAGCCGGAAGCTCGGCTCGCCGGACCTCTCGGGATGCGTCGTCTATGCCAGCGGCCAGCCTTGCCCGATGTGCATGGCGGCGATGCGGATGGCGGGGATCGCGACGGTCGCCTTCGCCTGTTCGAATGCAGACGGCGAGCCGTTCGGCCTGTCGACCGAAGCGGTGCGCCGCGAACTGGCGCTGCCCTTCGCGGAACAATCGATGGCGATCCGCCATATCCCGGTCGCCGGCGCGCCGGGCATCTATGCCGAATGGCGGGGCCGGCAGCAGCATCCGGCATGACGACCCGCGCCGACCGCATGGCGTCCGGCGCGACGGCGATGCTGGGGCTGGTCGTGCTGGTCGGCCTCAACCTGCGTCCGTTCCTCACCGCGACCGGGCCGCTCGCCCCAGCCATCCGCGCCAGCACCGGCATGACGTTGCAGGGCATGTCGCTGCTGACGCTCGTGCCGATGCTGCTGATGGGGCTGTGCGCCTTCGCCGGGCCGGCGGTGCAGGCGGCGATCGGGGTGCGCGGCGCGATGGTCTGGGCGCTGCTGCTGCTCGCGGCGGGGTCGCTGCTGCGGCTGTGGACGTCGGACGGGGCGGGGCTGGTCGGCACGGCGGCTTTGCTCGGGCTGGGCGTCGCGGTGGTGCAGGCGGTGTTTCCGGCAGTGCTCAAGCATCATTTCCCGAGGCAGCTCGCGGTCGCGACCGGCCTTTATTCCGCGATGCTGATGGGCGGTGGGGCGCTCGGCGCGCGGCTGGCCCCGGCCATCGCCGGCGCGGCGGGGAACTGGCACGTCGGGCTCGCGTGGCTGGCGCTGCCCGCGCTGGCGGCGGCGGTCGCGGCGATGCTCATCCTGCCGGCGGCCGAGCGGGGCGACGCCGCGCCGGCGATATCGGCGCGCGGGCTGCTGCGGCGACCGCGCACATGGCTGTTGATGGTGAGCTTCGGGCTTATCAACGGCGGCTATTCCTCGATCATCGCATGGCTGCCGCCCTTCTATCAGGAGCGCGGCTGGAGCGCGGCGGCGAGCGGCGGATTGCTCGCGCTGATGGCGCTCAGCCAGGCGACGGCGGCGCTGCTCTGCCCGGTGCTCGCGCGGCGCGGGCGGGACCGGCGCAGGTGGCTGTGGTCGACCATGGCGCTTCAGGCGGTTGGCTTCGCCGGATTGGTCGCGGTGCCCGATTTGCTCCCATCGCTATGGGCGATGACGGTCGGCGCGGGGCTGGGCGGCTGTTTCGCGCTGACCATGCTGGTGGCGCTCGATCATCTGCCCGATCCGGCGCGGGCCAGGGCGCTCGCCGCGCTGATGCAGGGCGGGGGCTTCCTCCTCGCCGCGATCGCGCCGTGGCTGGTGGCGCTGCTGCACGAGCGGACGGGCGGCTTCGCCGCAGGCTGGGCGATGCACCTCGCGAGCGTCGCCCTTGTCGCGTGCCTGACGATCCGGCTGACGCCGCGCTCTTATGCCTCGGCGTTGGCGATCATGGCGGAGCGGCCTTCGCCGCGCTAAACGCGCCGCATGACGGTGTATCGCCAGATCGGCGTGGTCGGCTCGGGCCGGGTCGCCAGCGCGCTCGCGCTTGCGCTCGGCCCACATTCGGCCGCGCCCCCGCTGCTCCATGCGCGGTCGCCGGATAGACTGCGCGCCGCCGTCGCATCGATCGGGCGGGCGAGTGCGGCGTCGGGATATGAGGAATTGGCCGGCGCCTGCGACCTCGTCGCCATCGCGGTATCCGACGATTCGATCGAGCCGGTCGTCGCGGATATCGCGCGGGCGATGCCGGCCGGGCGGACGCCGTTCGTCTTCCACGTCAGCGGCCGCAGCGGCGCAGCGATTCTCGATCCGTTGCGGATGAAGGGCGCGCGGACCGCAGCGATCCATCCGGTGATGACCTTTACCGGCGACCCGGCAAGCGAGGTGCGCCGCATGGCCGGCGCGCGCTTCGCGATCACCGCGTCGAGCGAGGCGGCGTTGGCGGAGGCGCACGCGCTCGTGCGGCTTCTCGGTGGCGTCGCGGTGGAGATCGCGGAGGACCGCCGCCCGCTCTACCACGCCGCGCTGAGCCACGCCGCCAATCACCTCGTCACCCTGTTGAGCGGATCGGCGCGGGTGCTGGAAGCCACGGGGGCGGAGGATCCCTATGGCCTGCTCGCCCCCTTGGTCCGGGCGGCATTGGAGAACAGCCTGACGCGCGGCTTCGCGGCGCTGTCCGGCCCGCTGCTGCGCGGCGACGACGAGACCGTCAGAGGCCATCTGAGCGCGCTTGGCAATTATTGCCCGGAGGTGCTGCCGGCCTATCGCGCGATGGCGCTCGCCACGCTCGATGAACTGGAGCGCACGGGATCGCGGGCGCCGTCATCGGCGCTGCGCAAGGACCTGGAGTCTCACGATCCGACGCCGTGATGCACGCGGAACATATTGCCGGGATCGTACCGCCGCTTGATCGCGAGCAGGCGCGGATAGTTCGCGCCCCAGAAAGCCTCGCTCCAGCGCGGGTGGAAATAGTCCGTCTCCGAGACATAGGAGGCGGGCGGGCCGCTGATCGCCTCCAGCGGCGCGAACGCCGCCTTCATCGCGGCGGCGTCCCTGCGTCCGCCAGCCATATCCGGCTCGTGCCCCGCCACGCCGGGCCAGGCCGGCGCTTCCCCGCCCGCGACGATCGCCAGCGCGAAGGCGTCGAGCAGGCGCGGGTTGGTCGATGTGTCGGCGCAGGCGGCGCGGACTTCCGGCGTCGCGCCCGCGATCCCCTTGTTGAAGTGCAGCGTGACGCCCCAATGCGCCGCCGCCTCGATCAGCGCCGCGACCAGTCGCCCGCTGTTCGACGGCGCGAGCAGGGAAGCGGGCAGCCAGGTAGAGTGATAGCCGTGGATCACCCAGCCTGCCTCGTCGCCGTTCTGCGCCCAGAAGGCGTCGCGCGGGCGGGCGCCGGGGCGATCGTCATGGCGGATCACGCCGGGCAGCGTCCTGAGGAAATCCGGGTCCCACATGCGCTGCGCCGGGAAGGCGGCGATCATCGGTTGGCTCACCGTGTAATCCCCCGGCCGCGCGCCGAGATGCGCGAGCAGCGGTTGCCATGTTGCCTCGGCCTGCGCCTGGCTCAGCCCGGAGAACAGCATCCGCACCGAAAGCCGCCGCTCCCGGAAGCCGATCTGCTCGCCCCATTCGGGGTTGAACAGCGACGAACGGTAAAGCTCCACCACGCGCGCCACGAGATCGCGCCATGCGGCGTCGGATGTCGCGGTGACGTCGAACATCACCGCGCCGAATGTCGCCGGCAGGTCGTGGGTGCGCAGCGTCATCTGCGTGACCACGCCGAAGCTGCCCCCGCCGCCGCCCTTCAGCGCCCAGAAGAGATCGACGTCGCGATGCGCGTTGGCGATGCGGATGCGACCGTCGGCGGTGACCACCTCCGCCTCGATCAGCCCGGCCGCGCCGGTGCCGTAGCGTTTGGAGAAGCTGCCGAAGCCGCCGCCCTGCACCAGTCCGGCGACGCCCACCGTCATGCAGCCGCCGCCCTGCACGTAGCGCCCGCCGCGCGTCGTCACCGCGTCATAGGCGCGACCCCACATCACCCCGGCGCCGAGCGAGACGGCGGGCTGCGGCGCGGTGCCGGCGGGTGCGCCTTCGGCCACGAAGGCGTCGTGAAGCTCGATCGCCTCCATCCGGCGCGTCCAGACGAGCAGCGAATCCGGCGCGTTCGAGCCGCCGATATAGCTGTGCCCGCCGCCTTTCACGACGATCCGCACGCCGGTGCGCCGCGCGAAACCGACGGCGGCGGCGACATCGGCGGCGGAGGTCGCCGCCAGCACCCGGGCGCTCGGTTGCGAGGTCCAGCCGTCCGTCCAGCCGAGGGTCTGCGTCAGCGCGGGATCGTCGCCGATGAAATAGGGGTTGGTCAGGTTGCGGAACAGTTCGGCGGTCGCCGGATCGCCGGGCCGCGAGCGCGCCTCCACCAGTGGCGAGCGGACGGGAAGCAGCCGGCCCGGAACCTCCCGCGCGAGCCGCTCCCATTGCGCCGGCGCGGGCAGGGTCGCGGGAAGCATCGCGCCCAGTCCGCGCGCCGGCCCCGCCGCCGCGATGCCGAGCGATGCCCCGATCAGCGCGCGGCGGTTCAATCCATGATCGAGAAAGCTGTCCATCTGCCGGTCCCTTATTTGCATCCGGGCATCTTCCGGTCGCGAGGCCGCCGCGCCATAGAGGCGGGATGGCCGGGGACGCGGATGGTATGAGCGGCGATCGTGGTGGGGCGTCCGGCGTTCCGGCGGGGACGAGCGGTGTGCCCGCCTTCGGTTACGCCGCCGCCGCGATCGGCACCTTCCTCGTCACCAGCATGAACGTCTGGTCCGGGCTGGATGGCCGGCATGGGAACGACTGGCGGATCGCGGTCTATGAATATACCAGCACCGCCGTCATCTTCGCGCTGCTATGGCCGCTTGGCCGGCTTGTCCGCCGCGTGCTGGAAGACTGGCCGTTGCGGCGGGGAAGGGCGGCCGCGCTGCTGCTGGCGGGGTTGCCGGCGTTCGCGCTGGCGCATGTCTGGGGCTTCGTCGCGCTGCGGACGGCGATCTTCGCCGCGTTCGGGATGCGCTACGACTTCGACGGCCCGAGCGGGTGGGCCTTCGAATTCCCCAAGGAGATCGCGGTCTATGCGATCCTCGTCATGGTGCTCGGCGCGACGACGGCGCTGGCGCGCCGGCCGACGGTGAGCGACGCGCCGGCCGAGACCGATCGCCGCCTTGTCCTGCGCGAGGGCGGGCGCGTGATCCATGTCCGCCCGGCGGAGGTCGCGGCGGTCTCGTCGGCGGGAAACTATGTCGAATATCATCTGGTCGACGGTCGGAAGCCGCTCGTCCGGGGAACGCTCTCCGCGTGCGAGGCGGTGCTTGGCGCCACCGGCTTCGTGCGAAGTCACCGCTCGTGGCTGGTCAACATCCGGCTGATCGAGGAAATCGAACCCGCCGGCAGCGGCGACCGCCGCCTGCTCCTGTCGGGTGGCGTGGAAGCCCCGCTCTCGCGCCGCTTCGCCGATGGCTTCGACGCGGCGCTGACGGTTCAATAGCTCCTTGGCAGGCCGAGGACATGCTCGGCGAGGAAGGACAGGATCAGGTTGGTCGAGATCGGCGCGACCTGATAGAGCCGCGTTTCGCGGAACTTGCGCTCCACGTCATATTCCTCCGCGAAGCCGAAGCCGCCGTGCGTCTGGATGCAGGCGTTGCCCGCCTCGACCGAGGCGTCTGCGGCGAGCAGCTTGGCCATGTTCGCCTCCGCGCCATTGGGCTTGCCCGCCTCGTAGAGCCGCGCCGCCTCATGCACCATCAGCTCGGCCGCGCGCATGTTGGCGTAGGCGCGGGCGATCGGGAAGGAGACGCCCTGGTTCTTGCCGATCGCGCGGCCGAACACATGGCGCTCGCCGGCATATTCGACCGACTTCCTGGTGAACCATTTCGCGTCGCCGACGCATTCCGCCGCGATCAGCGTGCGTTCGGCGTTCATGCCCGACAGGATGTAGCGGAAGCCCTTGCCCTCGTCGCCGAGCAGGTTCGCCGCCGGGATGCGCATGTTGTCGAAGAACACCTCGGTCGTGGCGTGGTTCATCATCGTGCGGATCGGGCGGATGGTGAGCGAGCCGTCGGCCAGCGCCTGCTTCATGTCGACGATGAAGGTGGACAGCCCCTCGGTCTTCTTCGCCGCCTGATCGCGCGGCGTGGTGCGCGCGAGCAGCAGCATCAGATCGCTATGCTCGGCGCGGCTGGTCCAGATCTTCTGGCCGTTGACGACATAATGATCGCCGTCGCGCACCGCCGTGGTGCGCAATGCGGTGGTGTCGGTGCCGCTGGTAGGCTCGGTCACGCCGAACGCTTGCAGGCGCAGCTCGCCGGTGGCGATCTTCGGGAGATAGGCGCGCTTCTGCTCCTCCGACCCGTGGCGCAGGATCGTGCCCATCGTGTACATCTGCGCATGGCACGCGCCGCCGTTGCAGCCCTCCGCCTGGATCGTCTCGAGGATCGCCGCCGCCGCCGTGAGGCCCAGCCCCGAGCCGCCATATTCCTCCGGGATCAGCACGGAGAGATAGCCCGCGTCGGTCAGCGCCTTGACGAACGCCGTGGGATATTCGCGCTTCTCGTCCAGCCTGCGCCAATATTCGCCGGGGAATTCCGCGCACAGCCGCCGCACGCCCGCGCGGATCTCGGGAAAATCCTCGCTGTCATACGGGCTGAGGTTCATCGTTGCGCTTCCTGCAATGCGGGCCGTTCGGCGAGGTGTCGCCGCTGTTATCGCCCTTGCACGCGCCACCCGCCACGAAAAGATCGCTCAAGGATGTTCCCGGAATTCTCATAGGGGAATCCTATGCCCGGTCGCGCCCGGTTGCGTCGATCGCGACGGCGTCGAGCTGGAAGCGCTCGATCATCTCGCGCACGATGACGGCGATGGATTGCTGCACCGCCTGGCTGGCGCGGGTGATCGGTCGCGTCCGCTTGCGCAGGAGGTAGGCAGTGCGCGTCATGGTCGGCTCGACGATCTCGATCGCGCGGACGGTGCCGGCCGCCACCTCGTCGATCACCGCCGCGTGCGGCACGATCGTATAGGCGCTCGCGCGCGTTGCCATGGTGACGATCTGCGGCAGCGAATCGATCTCGACCACCACGTTCAGCGCGATGCCGGCGGCGCGGGCGAACCGCTCCACCACCTTGCGCGCGCCGTGCGAGGCGGCGGGCAGCGCAAGCGGCAGCGCGCGCAGATCGATGGCGCGGATCGTCGGCGCGTCGGGGTCTTCCAGATTGGCGCCCTCGGGCAGATTGTCCGGCGCGCTGATCAGGAACAGTTTCTCCGCCAGCAGCGGCTGGAACAGCAACTCGCGATTGTCGCGCAGCTCATAGACGCAGCCGAGATCGATGCGATCGTTCTCCACCCACTCGGTGATGTCGCCGGACAACCCTTCCGAGATGCGCAGCCGCACGTCGGGATATTCGCTACGGATCGTCTCGGCGAGCGGCACGCTGAGCAACAGGCCGAGCGACGGCGGCAGCCCGATCGAGACGAGGCCGCGCGCTTCCGTGCCGGCGTGGCGGATATCGCTGATCGCCCGTGCGGCGGCATCGACGATCCCGCGCCCGCGCTCGGCCAGCAATTGCCCAGCCTCCGTCAGCGTCACGCCCCGCCCGCTGCGCACGACGAGTTGCACGCCCAGCTTGCTTTCCAGCCGCATCAGGTTCTCCGACAGCGACGGCTGCGCCATATGCAGCGCCGCCGCCGCCGAGGAGATCGACCCTTCCTCCGCCAGCGTCAGGAAGTAATGAAGCTGGCGGATATCCAGCGCCGGCAATTCCCTTGCCGCCTGAAGCGATCGCTCACGCGCGGGCTGGACGGAGGACATGGCGGCGAAATCCTTCCCCAAACATATAGGAAGGCCCTATGCCGTCCAATGCATCGTCAGGGGAAGCGAGTTTCCGTGAGCAGGCGGTGCGGGATCAGCCGCAGGCGACGATCAGAGCGTTCCGCCGTTGGCACCGAAGATGCTGCCGGTGGTGAAGCTGGTCCCGCTTTCCGCCAGCGTGACGTAGAGGCCCGCCAGTTCGGCCGGCTGACCGGCGCGGCCGATCGGAGTGTCCTGGCCGAACGTGCGCACGCCGCTTGACGTCTGCCCGCCCGAGATCTGGAGCGCCGTCCACACCGGCCCCGGCGCCACCGCGTTGACGCGGATGCCGCGCGGGGCGAGCTGCTTGGCAAGTCCCTTGGTGAATATCTCGATCCCGCCCTTGGACGTCGCATAGTCGAGCAAGTCGTCGCTGGGGTTGAAGCTGTTGACGCTGGCGGTGGTGATGATGGCCGATCCGGCCGGCATCAAGGCGACCGCGCGCTTCGCGAGCCAGAACATCGCATAGAGATTGGTCTTCATCGTGCGATCGAACTGCTCGTCGGAGATTTCCTCGATCGATTCGCGCGCCTGTTGGTAGCCGGCGTTGATGACGAGCAAATCCAGCCCGCCGAGTTTCTCCCGCGCATCGTCGATCAGCCTGGCGCAGAAGGCGGCGTCGGTCACGTCGCCCGGCAATTGCACCAGCTCATGACCGTCGCGGGCGAGCACCTGCGCGAGATCGTCCGCATCGGGCTGCTCGCGCGGGTGATAGTTGATCGCCACCCGCGCGCCTTCGCGGGCGAAGGCGATCGCGGCGGCGCGGCCGATGCCGGAATCGCCGCCGGTCACCAGCGCGTGGCGACCGGCGAGGCGACCGGTGCCGACATAGCTCGCCTCGCCGCAATCCGGCACCGGCTCCATGTTACGCTGGAGACCCGGCCATTCCTGCCGCTGTTCCGGGAACTCGCCGCGATGATATCGGTCGGTCGGATCGACGAGCTTCCCGGTCATGGCCGCAACCTCTCCCATGCTTCAGGCCGGCACGTTGTCGGCGCGGGCATTGGCGCTGCTTTCCGCGAGATCGCTGAGCTTCTCGTCGGTCGCCCGTTCCTCGTCCAGCGTCGCCTGAAGCAGCGGGATCACCTGCTTGTGCCCCATTTCCTTCGCCCATGCGATCAAGGTGCCGTACCGCGTGATCTCATAATGCTCGACCGCCTGCGCCGAGGCGATCAGGGCGGCGTCGAGCACCGCCTTGTCGGCGATGTCGCCTGCGACCTCGTTGGCCTCCTTGATGATGCCGTCGATTGCCGGGCAATCGACCGCCTTCACCTTTTCATCGAGCAGGCCGAACACTTCCTCCAGCCGCTCGATCTGCCCGCGCGTTTCCTCCAGATGCTGCTCGAAGCCGGCGCGGAGCTTGTCGTCCGTGGCCTTCTCGATCATCTTGGGCAGCGCCTTGGTGATCTGGTTCTCGGCATAATAGATGTCCTGCAAGGTGTGCAGGAAAAGATCGTGCAACGTCTCGATGTCCTTGCTGAAAAGTCCCACGTTCTCTCTCCTCGGATTGAATGCGCGCCCGCCGTTTTCAGGGACACATGAGCGGAAGAACGCGGCGGCGGAGTGATACGCCGCATGGCGACTGCGCTTTTTCGTCATAACATGGATCATGATCGCGCGTTTTTCGTCCTGAAGGTCCTGCGCGGCATCCAGATCGTTTCCCGTGCGTTATGTGCCCCGGCAAGACGGTCAGGGAGAAGACGCGATGCGATTGGCGGCGATCCGCATCCTCGGCGTGGCAATCGCGCTTCTGGGCTGTTTCTTCGCCGTGGAGGGAGGCGTGCTCGCCTCGCTCGGCGGCTCGCTCTATTATGTGATCGCGGGCGTCGCGATGATCGCGAGCGGCATCCTGATCGCGCGCGACGATCCGCGCGGCCGCTGGCTCTATATCCTGATCTGGCTCGGCACATTGGCGTGGGCGATCTGGGAAGTCGGGCTGGATGGGTTGCAGCTCATTCCCCGCGTCGTCGCGCCGACCGTGCTGCTGGTGCTCGTGCTGCTGACCGCGCTCGGTCGGGGCAGGGGGCGGGGCAGGCGGGTCGTCGCGCCCGTCGCGGCGGTGATCGCCGCCGGAGTGATCGCCGTCCCGCTGCTGCGCAGCCACGGCGCGGTCGCGGAGGAATCGCCCGCGCTCACCCCCGCAGGCGTTCCGGCCAGCGATTCCGCGAACGGCGACTGGACGCATTACGGCGGCACGCTCGCCGGCCAGCGCTATTCGAGCCTTACGCAGATCAACCCCGGCAACGTCGCGCAACTGAAGCTCGCGTGGACGCAGCGCACCGGCGACCTGCCCGACGTGGCGGAAGCGGTGCAGCACAAGCGCGAATATCATTCCGAGGCGACGCCGATCCACATCGGCGACACGCTCTACACCTGCACGCCGCATTCCGTGGTGCAGGCGATCGACGCCGTCACCGGCCGCACGAAGTGGAGCTGGAAGGACCCCGCCGACCGCACCGGCAATTCCTATCTCGTCTGTCGCGGCGTCTCCTATTTTGAGGCTCCGGCGGGCACGCCGTGCCCGCGCCGCATCTTCGCGCCGACGTTCGACGCGAAGCTGATGGCGCTCGATGCCGAGACCGGGCAGCCGTGCCCAGGCTTCGGCACCAACGGCGCGATCGACCTGCGCGCCAACATGGGCGTCTCGCACCCGGCGGACCAGATCAGCACCTCGCCGCCGGTGGTCGCCAACGGGCGGCTCATCATCGGCGAGCGGATCGTCGACAACGTCAACCGCGATATCCCCTCCGGCGTGGTGCGGGCCTATGATCCGGTGACGGGCGCGCCGGTCTGGGCATGGGACGTGGGCCGCTCGCAGGATGCCATCGCGCCGCTGCCCGCCGGACAGGATTATACGCGCGGCACGCCCAATGTGTGGGGCGCGATGACCGCCGATCCGGCAAACGGCCTCGTCTATCTCGGCACCGGCAATGCCTCGCCCGATTACTGGATCGGTTGGCGGCGGCCGTTCGACGACCGGTTCGGCACGGCGATCGTCGCGCTGGAGATCGCGACCGGCAAATTGCGCTGGGTGCGCCAGCTCGTCCACCGCGACATGTGGGACATGGACCTGCCGGTCGGCCCGTCGCTGTTCGACTATCGCGCGCCGGACGGCCGCGTTATTCCGGCGCTGATCCAGACGACCAAGATGGGGCAGGTATATTTCCTGAACCGGCTGGACGGATCGCCGATCACCCCGATCGAGGAGCGGCCCGCGCGGCAGGACGGCGCGACGCCCGGCCTCGCCGTCTCGCCGACGCAGCCGTGGTCGGTCGGCCTCCCATCCTTCACCCCGCCGCCGCCGACCGAGCGCGCGACGTGGGGCGCGACGCCGATCGACCAGTTGCTCTGCCGCATCGACATCCGCCGTACGCAGGGCGCGGGCATCTACCAGCCGGTCGGGTTGAAGCCGATCATCGGCCATCCGGCGTTCGACGGCGTGACCGACTGGGGCGGCGCGGCGGTCGATCCGGTGCGGCAGATGTTCGTCGTCAACACGATGGAGATGCCGTTCAAGATCCAGTTGATGCGCCGCGACGACCCGCGCGTCGGCCCGCTGCTGAAGAAGAAGCAGGGTGGCGAGAACGCGCGCGCGGCGCAGCTCTATACGCAGTACAACACCCCTTATGTCGCGGTGGTGCAGGCGTGGATCGGCGTGTTCGGCGCGCCGTGCAGTGCCCCGCCGTGGGGCAAGCTGACGGCGGTCGATCTCAACACGCGCAAGGTGAAGTGGAACGAGATTTTCGGCACCGCGCGCGACACCGGGTTGTTCGGCACGCGGATCGGCGTGCCGCTCAAGACCGGCGTGCCCAATCTCGGCGGGGCGATCGTCACCGCCTCCGGCATCGCCTTCATCGGCGCGACGACCGATCAATATCTGCGCGCCTATGATCTCGCCAGCGGGAAGGTGCTGTGGAAGGCGCGGCTGCCCGCCGGGGCGCAGGCCACCCCGATGACCTATATGGGCCGCGACGGGCGGCAATATGTCGTCATCACCGCCGGCGGCCATGGCGCGCTCGGCACCGCTTACGGCGATTATACGCTGGCCTTCGCGCTGCCCCCTGCGGCGCGCTGATGCGTTTTCACGATCACCAACGGAAAGGAAACTGACATGAACCTCGGCAAGGGATGCATCCTGTGGCTGATCGGAATTCCGATCCCGGTCATCATCCTGCTGTGGCTTTTCCTTCACCATTGAGCGGCGGGCAGGGCGCCGCCGACGACCGCCAGGGCTGGCGCGCGAACATCGTCCTCTACGGCGCGCTGGCCGCCAATATCGGGATCGCGGTGGCCAAGTTCATCGCCGCCGCGATCACCGGCTCCTCGTCGATGCTGACCGAGGGGGTGCATTCGCTGGTCGACAGCGCCAACCAGATCCTGCTGCTCTATGGGCAACGGCAGGCGCGGCGGCCGCCCGACGCGCTGCATCCGTTCGGCTATGGCCGCGAGCTTTACTTCTGGGCGTTCATCGTCGCGATCCTGATCTTCGCGGGCGGCGCGGGGCTGTCGGTCTATGAAGGGCTGGCCCATGTCCGCGAACCGGAGCCGTTGCGCAACCCGATGGCCGCCTATGTCGTGCTCGGCATCGCCGCCGTGCTGGAGGGGATGTCCTGGGGAATCGCGGTGCGCGAGTTCGACAGCGAGCGCGGCGGCCGGCGCTGGTGGGAGTCGATCCGCCGCTCGAAGGACCCCGCCGGCTTCATCGTGCTGTTCGAGGACAGCGCCGCGCTGATCGGCCTGCTGCTGGCCGCGCTCGGCATCTGGGCGAGCCATCATTACGGCGATCCCCGGCTGGACGGCATCGCCTCGATCGCGATCGGACTGGTGCTGGCCGGGGTCGCCGCGCTGCTTGCGCGCGAGGCGAAGGGATTGCTGATCGGCGAAAGCGCCGACGCCGCGATCATCGACACCGTCTGGCGGATGCTGGATGAGCGGCCGGAGATCACCGCCGTCAATCACGTGCGGACGATCCACACCTCGCCCGATGCGGTGTTCGTGGCGATCAGCGCCGACTTCGCCGACGATCTGCCGATGGGCCGCGCGGAACTGCTGATCGAGGAGCTGGAGGCACGGATGAAGGCGGCGCTGCCGGAACTGACCTCGATCTACATCCGTCCCGAGCGGCGGGAGGATGCCCTGGTCCAGCAGCCTCCGCTCAGGCGATGATGAGCCGATCCTCCGCCTCGGTCGCGGGGGAAAGTCGATAGGGAGCGGCCGCGGCGCCCTGGAACAACCGTAGCGCGCCGAAGGCATTGTTCTTGAACCGCCGCCCTTCCGCGCTCGACTTGAAGAAGGCGATCTTCTTCAGCTTGGGGAAATCACGCAGGCGGAGTTGTTTGGACTTCAACTCGATCAGCCCGGATCGACGCATCTGTTGCAGGGTCCGGTTGACGTGAACGGGGGTGAGGCCGGTGACGTCGGCGAGGTCCACCTGCGTCAGCGGCATCTCGCACGTGCCGTTGCCGTTGCCGCTCACCCGCCCGATCCGCTCGACAAGCTCGCAGAACAGATGCGCCAGCCGCTCGATCGCGGTGCGCCGCCCGAGCGAAACCAGCCATTCGCCTTGCGTTTCCGATGCGAGATGCGCCTCGTCCTCGACGATCGCCCGAATGCCGGGATCGCATTCGATATGGCGCTCGAACTCGCCGATCTCGACGCGGAACACGCGGATCGGGGTGAGCGCGATCACATGCTGCGTCGTCGTGCGGGCGCGCCGCCATGCGAGATCGCAGAAGTCGCCCGGCACGAACACCGCCGTTATCTGCCGCCGTCCGTCGCTGAGCAGCCGGTAGCGCGCGGCCCAGCCGTCGATCAGCAGGAAGATATGCTCGAGCCGTTCTCCCGGCCGGGCGAGATACGTGTGGGCGCGGCGGACATCCAGTGCGCCGCCTGTTCGTGCCTCTGCCGTCGCCGAAGCTGCTTCGGCGGCCAGATCGGACGACTCATCCATCGTACGCTCCCGTGCGTTCCCGGAAACATCAAGAATGCGCGAGGGGCGAGACTGGGTCATTGATCCATGTTGTGATCGCCCGGGAAAGAGGCGGGCGGTTGCGTTTATCGGAGGAATGCGCCTGTTCCCTTGATGTTCCGCGCGTGCTAGACGGCTTCCAATGGCGTTCCTTCCCGCGATCCCGTTCCCGGCTACGCCGCCAATTCCGGCGCGAGCGGCGTGATGGGGCAGCGTTCCGGCAGCGCGGACCTTCCCCTTCACGGCGGGCGTGTGCCCGCGTGGCTGGGTCAGCGCATGACCAGGCTGGGCGCGGTGATCGTCGAGGCGATCGTCCTCGAATATGGCCGCGACGAACTGCTGCGACGGCTTGCCCATCCCTTCTGGTTCCAGTCGTTCGGGGCGGTGATGGGCATGGACTGGCACTCGTCCGGCATCACGACGAGCGTCATCGGCGCGCTCAAGCGCGGGCTTGCGCCGCTGTCCGGCGAACTCGGCATCCATGTCTGTGGCGGCAGGGGCCGGCATAGCCGGGCGACTCCGCAGGAACTGGCGGCGGTTGGCGATCGCATCGGCATCGACGGCATGGCGCTGGCGCGGGTCAGCCGGCTGGTCGCAAAGGTCGACAATGCGGCGGTGCAGGACGGGTTCGACCTCTATCTCCACGGCTTCATCGTCACCGACGACGGGCGCTGGGTCGTCGTCCAGCAGGGCATGAACGGCGATCGCCGGCAGGCGCGCCGCTATCATTGGCTGTCGGAAGGGCTGGAGAGCTTCGTCGATACGCCCCACGCCGCGATCGAAGGGCGCCGGCAGGGCCGGATCGTCAATCTTGCCGACCGCCGCGCCGCGCAATCGCGCACGCGCCAGCTCGAGCTGCTCGCCGATGTCGGCCCGACGGGGATCGCACGCGAGCTTGCGCGACTGGAGGGCAAGACGGCAACCGCGCTTGCGACGGAGCCGCTCCTCCCGCATCTGGTCCTGCCGGATCGCCATGAGGTGCGCGCGGAGGATATCGTCGACCGGCGGCTCCATGCCGCGTTCGCCGCCGCCGCCGATCGCGGCCCGGAGGACTTCGCGGAGTTGCTGCTGGTGCCCGGCGTCGGCGCGCGCACCGTCCGCGCGCTGGCGCTGGTGGCGGAGGTGGTCCACGGTGCGCCCTGCCGCTTCAGCGATCCGGCGCGCTTCTCGCTCGCCCATGGCGGGAAGGACCGGCATCCTTATCCCGTGCCGACCAGGGTCTATGACCATACGATCGCGGTGATGAAATCCGCCGTCGTGAAAGCGAAGCTCGGGCACGAGGAGGAACTGGCGGCGATCCGGCGGCTCGATGCGCAGGCGCGGCGGCTGGAGGCGACCGCGTCCGGCCCTTCGGTGGAAGCCGTCATCGCCGGGGAGCTTGCGCGCTCGCACGATTATGGCGGCCGCAGCGTGTTCGGCTGGGAGCCGCCGGCCACGTACGATCCGGCGGCGCGGCCGGGCTGATGGCGGTCGAACGGATCGGCCTGCCGCTCGCGCGGCGCATCGCCCTCGCCGCGCAGGGTTTCGGCGCGGGCCGCCCCGCAACCCCGGCTCCGGCGCACCTGCGCCGCACGGTGGAGCGGCTCAATCTTCACCAGATCGACAGCGTCAACGTGCTGGCGCGGGCGCATTATCTCCCCGCTTTCTCGCGGCTCGGCTGTTATGACCGGGCGGACCTCGATCGGTTGGCATGGGGGCCGAAGCGCCAGCGCAGGCTGTTCGAATATTGGGCGCATGAGGCCTCGCTCCTGCCGTTCGACCTTCACCCGCTGCTGCGCTGGCGGATGGCGCAGGCCGATCGCGGCGATGCCGGCTGGGGCCGGACGCGCCTCTACGCCACCGAGCGCCGCGCGGAGGCGATGGCTCTGCTGGATCGTATCCGGGGCGAAGGGCCGCTTGCCGCCTCCGACTTCGAGAGCCACAAGGGCCAGTCCGGCTGGTGGGAGTGGAGCGACACCAAGCGCGCGCTCGAATGGCTGTTCTGGGCGGGCCACATCACCGCCGCCACGCGGCGCGGCGGTTTCGAGCGCGTCTATGACCTCACCGGGCGCGTCATTCCCGGCGAGGTGCTTGCCCGCCCAACGCCGTCCGACGCCGAGGCGCATCGTGGCCTGATCGCGCGTGCGGCCGCCGCGCTGGGCATCGCCACCGATGCCGAACTTCGCGACTATTTCCGCCAGTCGCCGCAGGACGCGCGGCCGGCGATCCAGAGCCTCGCCGAAGAGGGCGTGCTGATCCCGGTCGCGGTTCCCGGCTGGCGACACGCATGGCTGCACCGCGACGCTCGCCGGCCAAGGCGGATCGAGGCGCGGGCACTGCTGGCTCCGTTCGATCCGCTGGTCTGGGAGCGCGATCGCACCGAGCGACTGTTCGGCTTCCGCTATCGAATCGAAATCTACGTGCCGGCGGAGAAACGGCGATACGGCTATTACGTCCTGCCGTTCCTGCTTGGGGACCGGCTGGTCGCGCGGGTCGATCTCAAGGCCGATCGGCAGGCGAAACGGCTGATCGTCCGGTCCGTCCACCTCGAACCCGACGCGCCGGGGCATACGCATGAGGCGCTGCGTCTGGAGCTGGAATGTATGGAGCGATGGCTGGGGTTTGGCTGACGGATCGACGAGGATCGCTGCCGTTCATGATATATGGCTTTCGCCAGCGACAGGAGAATGCGCGGCTTATCGTGTCGCGGATCGACCTCGATGCGCTGGAGGAGCAGGAGTAATGCCGCCGGAGCCTTCGACTGAAGTGGAGCTGAAATTCCTCCTGCTTCCGGGGGAGGGGCAGGCTGTTTCCCGCAACCCGCTTCTTGCCGGTGCGACCGGGACCGCTCTGTCGTCGGTCTATTACGACACGCCCGATCTGGATCTGCGCAAGCGCGGCATCGCCTTGCGCGTCCGCCGCGCGCACGGCCGCTATGTGCAGACCGTCAAGCGCGAGGGCGGGACGAGCCTGTTCGATCGGGGCGAATGGGAGACGGAAATCGGCGGGCCCGAACCCGATCGCGCCGCTCTGGCGGGCACGCCAGCCGGCGATATCCCGGCTGCGCGAGAGGGCAGCGGCCTGCGCTCGCTTTTCGTCACCGAGGTTCGGCGCACCAGCCGGATCGTGAGGGAAGGGGACGACCTGATCGAGATCAGCCTCGATCATGGCGAGATCGTTGCCGGCGATCGACGTGCCTCCATCGACGAACTCGAACTGGAATTGAAAGGTGGCGAAGCCCGCGGCCTGTTCGTGCTGGCGCGCCGTCTTGTCGGCGACACCCGTCTCAGGCTGTCGTTCGAAAGCAAGTCGGAGCGCGGCTACCGGCTCGCTGCGGGGGAAGCACCGGCGGCGTACAACGCCGCGGACGTGCATGTCACCGGCGACATGACCGGGGCGGAGGCTTTCGCCGTCGTCATGCGGAATTGCCTCGCCCAGATATGCGACAACGCCAACCTGCTGCGCGAGACGAGGAATGCCGAGGCGCTCCACCAGTTGCGTGTCGGCCTGCGCCGGCTGCGCGCTGCGCTGGCGACGTTCGAGCCGATCCTGCCCGGCGGGGAATTTCCCCGGATCGTCGCCGAAAGCAAATGGATGGGCAGCGAACTGGATGCTGCGCGCGACCTCGATATCCTTATCGCGGATCAGGCCGATGCGGAAAGGGACGACGACGGCATCGATCGCGGGCCGGCAATGCTCGACGAACGGCTCCGGGTGGCCCGGGCAGCCAGCTATGATCGCGCGCTCGCGGCTATCGACTCGATGCGTTTCGCCTTGTTCGTGCTCGATTGTGCGGAATGGGTCGAAATCGGGGACTGGCGGGAAAGCCGGGACGAGGAAGTCGCGGCGTTGCGCGACGGGCGCGCATCGGTGCTGGCCGCCGTCGCCCTCGACCGGCTGAACCGCAAGCTGCGCAAGGACGCGAAGCATCTGGCCACGCTCGATCCTTCCGCGCGCCATCACGTCAGGATCAAGGCCAAGAAACTGCGCTACGCTGCGGAATTTTTCGCGGAAGCGTTCGGGAAGCACGGGAAGGGCCACCGCAGGAAATTCACCGCCGCGCTGGAAAGGCTACAGGGCGCGCTCGGCGACCTGAATGATCTGGCTGTCAGCGGCCAGACCCTGCTTGCGGCCACGGGAGAGGAAGACGCAGCATCGGTGCTCCATGCGGGGCGGAAGGAAGCGCGCCTTCTGAAAAAAGCGGTTCGCGCTTGCAGGGACTGGCGGCGCGCTAAGGCGTTCTGGCGCGATCGTCATTCCTGACGGGGGGCGCACGCCGCCAAAGAGCTAGCGTCTGTACCCGAAGCGGCTGCTTTCGATCGACACGACCGCGCCCGCGTTATCGCCCAGGGGAATCGCCGCCGTGCCATATATCCCGCGTGCGCCGTTCGTGCCGATCATCATGCCGACTTCGCCATGGATGCGCCGGTCGGCACGTTCCGCGCTGGTCAGTTCGCCGCGCGCGGCGGCGGCGCTATCTTCGGTGTTTCCGTCGAGTATCTTGTCCCGCTGCTCGTCCGTGAGGCGAATGGTGTCGGCGCTCGTCGGCGAGCCGGCCGCCGGCGCCGTTTGCGCGATCGACGGCATCGCCCAGCCGGCCCCTCCCGCGAGAGTCAGCGCGATAGCGAAGGCGCGGAAGCGCGGCGGCGTCGAGCGATTCATATCGCCTTATATACCGTCAAACCCGACTGCCAAATGAACGGCTTTCCGATGCTCCGAAGATTTATAGCCCCGGTCGCGGCACGGTGATGTCGCCGGCCGCGATCGGGTTCGCTGGTGTCGTCATCGCTGCGGCGCGGCAGAGATTTGGTCGATTTCTCCCGAGCCAGGCGTAGCTTCGGCTGACGCATCCCATCGTGATTCTCTCAATGAGCTATTGCGAACCATTATCATTGATGTATTGCGCCTGCCGTGATTCCTATCTGCGAGGTTGCGATGCGCGTATTGTTTCGGAAGTCCCTGCTGGCCGGTGCGGCGCTGACGGCATTGACGGGATCGCTGCCGGCCTATGCCGCCGCGCCAGCGCCGGGCGATTCGGCGCCCGCCGACAGCAGCGACGACGTGGTGGTGCGCGGCGAAAAGGTGGTGGGACAGGCTTCCTCCGGCACCAAATCCGACACGCCGATCGTGGAGACGCCGCAGTCGATCAGCGTCGTCAGCTCGGAGGATATCAGCCAGCTCGGCCTCGCCAATCTCAATCAGGCATTGCGCTATGTCGCGGGCATCACGCCGGAATCGCGCGGCGCCAACGCGGAAATCTACGACCAGTTCAAGCTCCGCGGTTTCGACGCGCCGCGCTACCTCGACGGGCTGAAGGTGTTCACCAGCGCCACCGGCTATGCGGACCAGCAGGTCGACGTCTCGCGGATAGACCGGATCGAGGTGGTGAAGGGGCCGGCCTCGGTGCTCTACGGCCAGTCCAGCCCCGGCGGACTCGTCGCCATCTCCAGCAAGCTGCCGCTCGATCAGGGCTTCTACGGCGCGGTCTCGGGAACCTACGGCACCTATAACCTCTACGATGTCGAGGCCGACGTCGGCGGGAAGATCGACAGCGGCGTGCTGTGGCGCGTCTATGGCGCGGTCAACGGCGCGGACACGCAGCAGAGCTTCGGCGTCCGCCGCCGCCAGACGGTGAGCGGCGCGGTGACGCTCGGCGCGGGAAGCGACACGACGCTCACCCTGCTCGCGGCCTATTCGCACGATCCGCAGAACGGCAATTACGGCAGCGCGCCCGCGATCGGCACCGTCTATGCCAATCCCAACGGGCGGATCGCGACCGGGTTCGCGGACGGCGAGCCGGGCGATTTCTTCCACCGCGAGCAGACCGGGCTGACCTATATCTTCACGCATCGCTTCGGCGGCGACTGGGCGTTCCGCTCGAGCGGGCGCTATCAATATGTCTCGACCCGGCTGGGTGCGATCTACCAGACCGGCATCCCGACCGACGCGACGCTCACCACCTTCGGGCGCGCGGCCTATGCGACCAACGAGACGATCCGAAACTGGACGATCGACAACCAGCTCACCGGCCAGTTCGCCACCGGCCCGCTCACCCATCACCTGATCCTGGGTCTCGACCGGCAGGTCGCCCATTCGAGCGAGCTGGCCGCGTTCGACAGCGTCGTGAACGGACAGGCGGTGACGCCGATCAACGCCTATGATCCGGTCTATGGCACCACGCCGGTGCCGCTGACGCCGGGCGCGATCGGCACGCCTTATCCCTATAGCGCGCGGCTGCGGCAGACCGGCCTCTACGCGCAGGACCAGATCGCCTGGGGCGGCCTTCGCCTGACGCTGAGCGGCCGCCACGACTGGGCCGACACCGAAAATGGCGCGGAGCAGCGCGACCGCAAATTCACCTGGCGCGTCGGCGGGCTCTACATGACGCCGATCGGCCTCGCGCCCTATGCCAGCTATTCCACCTCGTTCGAGCCGCAGATCGGGCAGGTGCAGCACGTCGACGGCAGCATCACCGGCGCCAGCCCCTCGCTGGGGCGGCAGATCGAGGCGGGCGTGAAATATCAGCCGCCCGGCACGCAGATCCTGCTCACCGCCGCATGGTTCCGCATCGAGCAGACCAACCTGCTCACCAGCATCCCCAACAGCAGCTATTCGACGCAATCGGGCGAGGTCCGCTCCCAGGGCTTCGAGGCGGAGGCGACGGTGCCGTTGCCCCAGGGCTTCACGTTGCGCGCGGCGTTCAGCCACCAGAACGTCAAGACGGTGCGCGACGACGAGACGCCGGCGAATATCGGCAAGGGGCTGATCGGCGTCGGCAAGGGCAATGCCGCGGTCAATATCGACTGGGCGCCGCAGAGCGGCCCGCTGGCCGGGCTGACGCTCGGCGGCGGGATGCGCTGGGTCGACAAGGTTTATGGCGGCAGTGACACCAACACGCCGTCCTATACCCTGTTCGACGCGCTCGCCCGCTACGATCTCGGCCGCGCCGATCCGCGGCTGAAGGGCGTGGAGATCGGCGTCAACGCGGCCAACATCTTCGACAAGACCTATCTCACGAGCTGCTATCTCAACGGCGTCGGCTGGTGCTGGTATGGCCAGCGCCGCACGGTGCAGGGAACGATCGGCTTCCACTGGTGACGAAGGCCGCCGCCCTTTCGCTGCGTTACCGGCTCGCGGTGCTCTCGCGCGTCGTGGCGGCGGTCGTGGGCGGCTATGGCGTCGCCGTGCTGCTGGCGGTGGCGATCTCGTGGCTGCTCCCGCTGTCGCGCGAGGAGGCGTCGATCGTCGCCACGATGGTCGCGCTGCTCGGGCTGCCGGTGGCGATGATGGGGTGCTTCTACGCGCGCACCGCGTTGCGGGCATGGGCAGGCCTCGCGATCGCCGCCGCCGTGCTGGCGGGCGCGGCGTTCGCGATGGGGTGGCGGCCGTGAAGCCGGGGTTCCGTGGCGCGATGACGTGGCTCCACGACTGGTCGGGGCTGGTCGTCGGCTGGCTGCTGTTCGTCATCGCGCTGGCCGGCACGCTCAGCGTGTTCCGCAGCGAGATCGGCAACTGGATGCGCCCGGAGGCGCGATGCTGCGCGGTCGACAGCGTCACGGCGGGGAATGCGGCGGTCGGTTGGCTGTCGCGCCACGCCGCGCGTTCGCCGGCCTGGTATATCCAGCCCGCCGACGCGCGTTCCGCCACCAGCTATGCCGTGTGGACCGCCAGCGACGGCGGCTACGCGCAGAAATGGCTCGACGCGCGCACCGGCAGCCCCTCCACGGTGCGCGACACATTGGGCGGAGACTTCTTCTACCGGCTGCATTTCGAGCTGGAGATGCCTTTCCCCTGGGGGCGGATGCTGGCGGGCGCGGCGGCGATCGCGATGCTGCTCGCCGTCATCACCGGAATCGTCGCGCACCGGCGCTTCTTCGTCGATTTCTTCACCTTCCGCGCGGGCAAGGGGCAGAGGAGCTGGCTCGACGCGCATAACCTGCTCGCCGTCACCGCGCTCCCCTTCCATCTGATGATCGCCTTCACCGGCGCGCTGACGCTCGCCAACCTCATCATGCCGTGGGGGGCGCTCTCGATCTATCGCGGCGACATGGAGGCGATCCGCAAGGATCTCTATCCGGCCGCGATCGATCGCCCGGCCAAGGGCATCCCCGCCCCGCTCGCGCCGGTCGCCCCGATGCTGCGCGCCGCCGAGCGCCACTTCGGCGGCGGGATCGCGCAGATCGCCGTGCTCAATCCCGGCGATGCGGCGGCGGTGGTGTCGGTGACGAGCGCGGAGGACAGCCGCATCGGCATCCAGCGCCAGACCGTCAGCTTCGACGGCGTGACCGGCCGCCCGATCGCCGTGCATGACGAGAAAAGGCCGGCGCTGCGCACCTTCAATTTCCTCTATGCCTTGCACACC
The DNA here is from genome assembly GCA_001897375.1 of Sphingomonas sp. 67-36. GTDB lineage: Bacteria > Pseudomonadota > Alphaproteobacteria > Sphingomonadales > Sphingomonadaceae > Sphingomonas. The sequence continues at coordinate 55,856 of MKSU01000003.1, forward strand.
GCGCGTTTCGGCGAGTTGGCGACGCGCTGGCTCTATTTCCTGTGCGGGCTGATGTTGACCGCCCTGATCGGCGCGGGATTGATCCTGTGGACCGAGAAGCGCCGCGCGCGGCGGCAGGGCTTCGGCTTCGCGCTGGTGGAGCGGCTCAACATCGGTTTCGTCGCCGGGACGCCGCTGGCGTTTGCCGCCTTCCTCGTCGCCAACCGGCTGCTGCCGTCCGCGTTGCCGGAGCGGGCCGCGATGGAGGTGCGCGTCATGTTCTGGCTGTGGGGCGCGGTGTTGCTCTACGCGCTGGTCCGCCCGGCGCGGCGGGCGTGGCGGGAGGTGCTGGCGGCGGCGGCCGCAATGTGCGCGGCGATCCCGCTGGCCGACCTGCTGACAGGCGAGATGCGGCCCGACAGCCTGCATATCGCCACCGCGATCTTCGCCCTGAGCCTCGCCGCCGGCTTCGCCCGTGCGGCGGCACATAAGACGGCAGCGGCATGATGCCCGCGCTGCTCACTTCTTTCGGTGCGATCCTCCTGCTCGGGCTGGCGACGCCGAGGCAGGCGGATCAATGGCTCGGGCGCGGCTGGAGCGGCGAAAGGCGGCGCATGCTGCGTTACGCCGGCTTCGCCATGCTCGCGCTGTCCTTCATGCTCCTGCCCCACACGGACCTTCCACGCGCGATCACGAGCTGGATCGGCCTGCTCGCCGTTGAGGGGCTTGCGGCGGCCCTGATGCTGCGAGAGCGCAGGCGCTGACGCCAGCGCCCGTTATCAGGATCGCTATCGGGTTTCCCAGGTCCGCCTCCGCCTCATCGCGGAATCGGAATTCCGGCATTAAAAGCGCAGCCGCGCGACGGAAATATGAGTCGCGCGCGTTGAAGAGGCATTCGCAAGTCGGAGGCCAGCGATGAAGCCATCGTCCCTGTTTGTCGTATCCCTAGCTCTGGCTGCGCCCGCGCTGGCGCAATCCGCCCCGCCGGCGGCAGGCGCGATGACGCTCGACCGTTTCGTCGCGCGGCAGACCGAACGCATCATGGCGGCCGACACCGATGGCGACGGGCGCGTGAGCAAGGCGGAGATGCAATCGCTCGCCAGTCGCGGCGGCCGCGATCCGGCGCGGATGTTCGATCGGATGGACGCCAACCACGACGGCTATCTCGACCGCGATGAGATACGTGCCGCGCTCACCGCGCGGTTTCATCGCATGGATCGCAACGGCGACGGCGTGCTCGGCGCTGATGAGCGAATGGCGGGGCGGGGCGCGAAAGCCGCCGGTAATCCCGCGACGCCACAACCCTGAATCGGATATGCGGGTGCGGTGACGGCGGAGCCGAAATCGATTGGGCGAGACGGATCCCGATGCAGAGCTGGTGCAGCGTGTCGGCCGTGGCGACGAGGCGGCGGCGCGCCTGCTCGTCTCGGCCAAGCTGCCGCGCGTGCTGGCGCTGGCCCGGCGCATGACCGGCGAGCGCGGAGAGGCCGAGGATATCGCGCAGGAGGTGTTCCTGCGGGTGTGGCGCAATGCGCGGCGCTGGCGGCCGGGCGCGGCGCGCTTCGATACGTGGCTGCATGTCGTGACGCTCAACCTGTGCCGGGACCGGCTGCGCCGTCGCCGCGAGACCACCATGCCGACGCTGCCGGATATAGTGGATCCCGCGCCGGACGCCGCGCGTGTGCTGGAGGAGACGGCGCGCGGCCGCGCGGTCGCCGACGCGATCGCGGCCTTGCCGGAACGCCAGCGCGAAGCGATCCTGCTCGTCCACTATCAGGACATGACCAACATCGCCGCCGCCGAGGCGCTGTCGGTGAGCGTGGAGGCGCTCGAAAGCCTGCTCGCGCGCGGGCGGCGGGCGTTGCGGGAGCATTTCAGGAAGCAGGACGCGCGTGATGACTGATCCCCTGTCCGTGGCGCGTTTCCGGGCGCTGGCCGAGGCCTATGGCGCGATCGAGCGCTGGCCGGCGGGGCTGCGCGAGGAGGGGTTGCGCATGGCCGGTCGGCCCGATCTGGCGGCGATCGTCGCGGAGGCGGCGTCGCTCGACGCCCGGCTTGATTCATGGACCAGCCCGGCGCCCTCCACCGCGTTGCGCGGCGCGATCCTCGGGCAGCGCCAGCGAACCCTCCGCCGGCGGCTGCGGCTGTGGTGGTCGGCGATCGGGGTGGCGACCGCGCTGGCCGGCGCGGCGACCGGATCGCTCGCCATCGCCGCGATGCCGGTCGATCATCATCATCCGTTCGGTGACGATACCGCCTTCGGCAATGTTTCCATGCGGGAGGAATGAATGTCGCTCCGCACGCTCAAGGCGATCTGCGCCGTCTCGATCCTCCTCAATATCTTCCTGATCGCCGGGGTGGCGGCCAGCCTGCTATGGGTCCGCGCGCAGCGGCCGATGATCGGCGCGGGCGCGATGCGTATCGCCGGGGCGGAGCTGCCCAGGGCGGAGCGGCGCGCCTTCCGGCAGGCGCTGCGCGCCGCCCGGCGCGACGCCGCGCCGCTCGCCGCGACCGACCGGCAAGCGCGGCAGGAAGCGGCCGCGCTGCTGCGCGCGCCCACCGTCGATCCGGCGGCGCTGGCGGCGGCGCTCGGCCGCGTGCGGGATGCCGACCTCGCGGTCCGCGCGCAGACCGAGAATGGCGTCGCGGGCTTCGTCGCCACCTTGCCGCAGGCCGACCGGGCGCGTCTCGCCGACAGCCTCGAACGTCGCGGCGCGCGGCAGCGGCGATAACGCGACGGAATCCGCCGCCGCGCGCGTTCAACCGGATGAGTCGGCCGCAAAGGTAACGCCATGACCCCTTCCACCAGCCTGTCGCCAGCCGCGATCGCGATGAACCGTTTCGGGCTGGGCGCCCGCCCCGACGATACGATACCCGCCGATCCGAAGGCATGGCTCAAGGGCCAGCTTGGCCGCTTCCAGCCCGCCACCGCGGCCTTCACCGCGCTGCCCGACGCGGGCGAGCTGGTGCAGACCTATCTCGACGAGCAGCGCCAGTTGCGCCAGCAGGCCAAGCGCGATCAGGCGGCGGCGAGCATGTCCGGTGGCGGGAAGTCGATCGAGCAGAAGGCTGCGCGGCGCGATTATGCGCAGGACGTGCAGGCGCTCTATCGTCAGGCGGTGCAGGCGCGCGCGCAGGCGGTGATCGACACGCCGGCGCCCTTTGTCGAGCGCCTGGTCCATTTCTGGTCCAACCACTTCTGCGTCTCGGCGGACAATCAGCAGGTGACCGCCTTCGCCGGCGCGTTCGAGCGCGATGCGATCCGCCCGCATGTGCTGGGCCGGTTCGAGGACATGCTGCTGGCGGTCGAGCATCATCCGGCGATGCTGATCTACCTCAACCAGATCCAGTCGATCGGGCCTGACAGCATGGCGGCGGAGCGCGCCGCGCGGCGCAATCCCGCGCAGCGGCGCGGGCTGAACGAGAATCTCGGGCGGGAGATCATGGAACTGCACACGCTCGGGGTGCGCTCCGGCTACAGCCAGAGCGACGTCACCGAATTCGCGCGTGCGCTGACCGGCTGGTCGGTCGCCGGAATCGGGCCGGGCGGCGCGACGGATGACCGTCCGGGCGAATTCCTGTTCCGCCCGCAACTTCACGAGCCGGGCGAGCGAACCATCCTCGGCAAGCGTTACAGGGAGGATGGCGAGGCGCAGGCGCGCGCCGCGCTGACCGATTTCGCCCGGTCGCCGGCCACCGCGACCCATGTCGCGACCAAGCTCGCGCGGCATTTCGCCGGGGACGCGCCGCCGCCCGCGCTGGTCGAGCGGCTGGCCGCTTCGTTCCGCCGCAGCGGCGGCGATCTCCCCGCGCTCTATCGCACGTTGATCGACAGCCCGGAGCCGTGGCAGCCCGCGCCGCTCAAGTTCAAGACGCCGTGGGAATGGACGATCTCCGCGCTGCGCGGGCTGGGCCGGAGCGAGATCGGCGCGATGCAGGTCGCCGCGATCCAGAATCAGCTCGGCCAGCCGGTGTGGAAGCCCGGCTCGCCTGCCGGCTGGGACGATGTCGCGGCGAGCTGGGCGGGGCCGGACGCGTTGCTCCGCCGGGTCGATTTCGCGCAGCGGCTGGTCGCGCCGGTGGGCGACCGGCTCGACGCCCGGCAACTCGGCCCGCGCCTGCTGCCCGCCTCGTTCAGCCGCGCGACCGCGGACGAGGTGGGACGCGCCGAAAGTCCTGGCGACGCGCTGGCGCTGCTGCTCGTCTCGCCCGATTTCCTGCGGAGGTGAAAGCCATGATCGATCGCCGCCTGTTCCTCTCCTGCGCCGGCATCGGCGCCGGCGCCATGCTGATCGCGCCGCGCATGGCGCTCGCGGCGGTGGAGAGCGACCGCCGCTTCGTCTTCATCATCCAGCGCGGCGCGGCGGACGGCCTCAATATCGTCATGCCCTATGCCGATCCGGCCTATGCCCGTCTGCGCGGCGAACTGGCGGGCGACATGGCGGCCGCGACCAAATTGGACGGGACGTTCGCGCTCCACCCCGCGCTCGCCGAAACCGCGAGGATGTTCGCGCAGAGGCAGGCGCTGTTCGTCCATGCGGTCGCCTCGCCCTATCGCGACCGCTCGCATTTCGACGGCCAGAACGTGCTCGAGACCGGCGGCACCCAACCCTATCAGGCGAAGGACGGCTGGCTGAACCGGCTCGTCGGGATGATGCCAGGAGCGGGAGACGACGCCATCGCCATCACCTCGACCGTGCCGATGGCGCTGCGTGGGGCGCGGCAGGTGACCTCCTATGCGCCCTCCGCGCTGCCGCAGCCCTCCGACGACCTGCTCCTGCGCGCCGGAAGGCTCTATGCGGAAGATCCGCAACTCCATCCGCTGTGGGCCGCCGCCCTGGAAGCGCGCGGTCTGGCGGCGGGCACTGGCGCGCGGCAGGACCCTGCCAGTCTCGGGCGGCTTACCGCAAGCTTCCTGACCAAGCCGAACGGCCCGCGCATCGCGATGCTGGAAACCGGCGGATGGGATACGCATAGCGGGCAGCAGGGGCGGCTGGCGGCGCAGCTCCGCGCGCTCGATACGTTGCTCGCGGCGCTGCGCGACGGCCTCGGGCCGGCGTGGGGCAAGACGACCGTGCTGGTCGCGACCGAATTCGGCCGCACCGCCGCCGTCAACGGCACCGGCGGCACCGATCACGGCACCGGATCGGTGGCGTGGCTGGTCGGCGGCGCGGTGAGGGGAGGGCGTATCGTCAGCGACTGGCCCGGCCTCGGCGCGGGGCAGCTCTATCAGGATCGCGACCTGAAGCCGACGATGGCGCTCGATGCGCTGATCGCCGGCGTCGCGGCGGAGAGCATGGCGCTCGATCCGCAGCATGTCGCGCGGACGGTGTTCCCGCTCGCCGCGCCTGCCCGTCCGGTCACCGGGCTGATCGCCGCATAGCCGCGACGGAAAATGTCCCGTCGCGCGTTCAACCCTTCGGCCGGCGCGAATATGAAAGCGGCGGCCATGATCAGGTGTAACGGATCATGAGGAGTGCAATGATGAAGAAGCTGGTTTGGGGCGTCGTCGCCACCGGAATGCTGATCGGTGCCGCCACCGCGGCGGATGCCGCGCAGGGCTGCGGCCCCGGCTGGCATCGCGGCCCCTATGGCCGTTGCCATCCGGATCGCCGCCCGGTCTATGTCGCGCCCGGCCCGGTGGCGGTAGGCGTCTTCTATCCCGGACGCGGCTGGTGGGACGGCCATCGCTACTGGGGTCACCGTTATCACTGGCACGGCGGCTGGCGCTATCGCTGACGAGCACGCTGATACGAACGGGCCGCTCTGCGCCGCTGAGCCGTCACCTGGCCAGCGGTCGGAGCTGCCTGAGCGGAAAGGTGCCGGCACCGGCGACGATATAAACGCCAACTGCATCAGCGTGACGCACGGCTCGTCGGTCCGGGAACGCGATCGCCGCGATAGCGGGAATGGCGGCTCGACACGCCCGCCATGCGATATATACGTCAGCCGCGCCGTAACGACGGACGGCTGTTCGAGGTTCGCATCACGGAGCATAGCCGCGCATGACCCGATCGACGATCAAGGATGTCTCGCGCGTGGCGGGAGTATCGATCAAGACGGTATCGCGCGTACTCAACAAGGAGCGTTACGTCAGCGACGACATGCGGCGTCGCGTTGAGGAAGCGGTGGCGCGGCTCAACTATCACCCCAGCCTCGCCGCGCGCACGCTGGGGGGGCGGCGATCGTTCCAGATCGGGCTGATCCACGACAACCCCAGCCCATATTATATCTTCAACATGCAGGCCGGCGTGGGGCAGCGCTGCCGCGAAGCCAGTTTCCGCATGATCATTCAGCCGTGCGACATCAATTCGCCCGGTCTCGTCGACGATATCGGCGCGCTGATCGACCAGGCGCAACTCGACGGCATCATCATGACCCCGCCGGTGACCGATGTCGGCACCGCCTTGGCCGAACTGTTCCGGCGCAAGATTCCGGTCGTGCGCGTCCAGCCGGGAACCGATCTGACGGCGACGTCGGCGGTGTATATCGACAATGTGCAGGCGGCCGATGACATGACCGCCTATCTGATCTCCCTCGGCCATCGCCGCATCGCGCTCGTCACCGGCCACGCCAATTATTTCGCCAGCGGCCAGCGTCTGACTGGCTACCGGCAGGCGTTGCAGCGCGCGGGTATCGGTTTCGACGCCGCGCTCGTCTTTCCCGGCCAGTTCGATTTCCAGTCCGGCGCGGCGGCGGCGGAGGCGCTGCTGGCGCTCGATGAGCCGCCGACCGCGATCTTCGCGAGCAGCGACGAGATGGCGGCTGGCGTGCTTGCCGCCGCGCATCGCAAGGGGGTGGCGGTGCCGGAGCAATTGTCGGTCGCCGGATTCGATGACACCGATCTCGCGCAGGTCGTGTGGCCGGCGCTCACGACGATCCGTCAGCCGATCCGCGATCTCGGCTATGCCGCCGCCGACCTGCTGCTGGCATTCGATGAGCGGATCGAGCGGCGCCAGCTTCCTCACGAACTGATCGTGCGCGGCTCGACGGCATCGGCGCGGGCATCGGCGCGCTGATCCTGCCACGCTCGACAGCGATTAAAAGAAAATCGCTGTCCAATCGGATGTGACAACGTTATCTCATCGGGCAAGGCATAAGGATTCGAGGAGAGCGGGGTGGCTCATATCGCCGACAAGCGACGCTGGCTGCTGGTGGGATTGGTGTTCGTCGCCATCGTCCTCAACTATGTCGATCGCCAGATTCTCGCATTGCTGAAGCCGACCCTGCAGGCCGCGTTCGCGTGGAGCGACCGCGATTACAGCCACATGGCTTCCGCCTTCCAGTTCGCGGCGGCGATTGCCTTCCTCGGCACCGGCTGGTTCATCGACAAGGTCGGCCTGCGCGTTGGCTTCGCGATCGGGGTGGGGGTGTGGAGCCTCGCCGGCATGGCACATGCCTTCGTCACGACCGTCGCGGGCTTCGTCACCTCGCGCGCGGTGCTCGGCGCGGCTGAGTCGATCGGTACTCCCGCCGCGCTGAAGACCGCCGCGACATATTTCGACACCAGGGAGCGTTCGATCGTCCTCGGCCTTGGCGGGATCGCCCCGAATATCGGCGCGATCCTCACGCCGCTGCTGATCCCGCTGATGGCGTTGATGTGGGGCTGGCAGGCAACCTTCCTGATTGCGGGCGGGCTGGGTCTGGTCTGGGTGGTCGTCTGGTTCGCGGTGCGGATTCCGGAGCAGCCGGGCGCGGCCGACACGACCGAAGCGAGGATTCCGTGGAGCAGCCTGCTGTCGGATCGCCGGCAATGGGCGGTGATCGCCGGCAAGGCGCTCACCGATCATGTGTGGTGGTTCCTGCTCTTCTTCATGCCGGATCTGTTTCACCGTGTCTTCGGGCTGACGCAGGGTACGCTCGGATTGCCGGTGGCGTTCGTCTATTTCATGGCGGCGATCGGCGGCGTCACCAGCGGCTTCGTGCCGGCCGGGCTGATGGCGCGCGGCTGGAGCGTCAACGCCGCGCGGAAGACGACGATGCTCGTCTATGCGCTGTTCATCCTGCCGGTGCCCTTGCTGATCGGGGTGAGCAGCGCATGGCTCGCGGCGCTGATCCTCGGCCTCGCGCTGTTCGCGCATCAGGGTTTCTCGACCAATCTCTTCGGGTTGACGACCGATGTGTTTCCGGCGCGGATCGTCGGTTCGGCGATCGGCATCGGCGCCTTCGCCGGCAACCTTTCCGGCATGGCGATGATCGAGTTCGCGGGTTGGTCGCTGGATAACGGACACGGCTACATGCCGATGATGCTTATCTGCGCCGTGACCTATCTTGTCGCGCTGACGGTGATTCACCTCATCCTGCCGCATATCGTCGCGATCGACGAGGATCGCGGCGGCGAGGTTCCCGTTTTCGCGCACTGACCGGCCATCCCATGAAAAGCCGCTTTCCAGCTTCGATCGCATGGAGTATGTGACAACGATGTCAGAAAATCTTCCCGCTCCCGCCAGTCTTTCCCTCGCCGGGCATGAGATCTCGCCGATCGCCTGGGGAATGTGGCGCTTCGCCGGCGCCGACGTGGCGACGGCGCGCGCGCGCGTCGAGGCCGCCTTCGAAGCCGGGGTTACATTGTTCGATACCGCCGACATCTACGGCTGCGATACGCCCGGCGGTTTCGGTTCGGCCGAGGCGCTGCTCGGCGAGGTTTTCGCGGAGGCCCCGCAACTGCGCGACAGGATGGTGCTCGCGACCAAGGGCGGGATCGTTCTCGGCGTTCCGTATGACAGCAGCGCCACCTACCTCGCCTCCGCGATCGATATCTCGCTCAGGCGCCTGCGCACCGAACATGTCGAATTGTGGCAGATTCATCGCCCGGACCTGCTCACCCATCCGCAGGAAATCGCGCGCGCGCTCGAGGACGCGCATCGCGCCGGCAAGATCGGCGCGATCGGCGTGTCTAATTTCACGCCGTCGCAGACGGCGGCGCTCGCCAAGTTTCTTCCAGTGCCATTGGTCAGTCACCAGAGCGAATTTTCACCGCTTCATCTCGATCCGCTGTTCGACGGCATCCTCGATCAATCCATGGAACGCGCGATGGGTTTCCTCGCCTGGTCGCCACTGGGCGGCGGTCGACTTGGCGATCCGGCCGATGAACGCACGCGGGCGGTCGCCGCGCTGCTGGATGCCAAGGCGCGCGAATATGGCGTCTCGCGCGCTGCCGCCACCTATAGCTGGGTGATGGCGCACCCGGCGCGCCCGATTCCGATCGTCGGCACGCAGAATGTAGCGCGCATCCGCGAGATTCCGCAGGCGTTCGCGCCGCGATGGACGCGTGCCGAATGGTACGCGGTCCTGCAAATGTCGATGGGGGAGAAACTGCCATGAATGCCGCGACGACTCCGTGTGAAGTAAGCTGGTTTTCGGCATTGTGCGACGATGATTACGAGTTCCTCGGCGTCCCCGATCCGCTACTCAAATCGAGCTGGGAGCATTGCAGCGACATCGTGATGCAGGCCGACACGCTCGGGTTCGATAATATCCTGCTTCCCTCCGGATATGCGCTCGGCATCGACACCACCGCCTTCGCGGCGGCGATCGCAACATTGGTGAAGCGCATCCGGCTGCTGATGGCGGTGCGCATCGGCGAAAGCTGGCCGCCGCAGCTCGCGCGCCAGATCGCGACGATCGACCGCATCCTAGGCGGGCGGCTGACGGTCAACATCATCTCGTCGGACATGCCGGGCGAGACGATGGATTCCGAACCGCGCTATCGCCGTACGGTCGAGGCGATGCACATCCTCAAGACCCTGCTTAACGGAGAGCCGCTCGATCATGACGGCGAATTCTGGAAGCTGAAGCTCGATCCGCCGCCCATCGGCATGGTCTCCGGCAAGGCGCCGCCGCTCTATTTCGGGGGCCTCTCCCCCGCCGCGCGCGACGCCGCCGCGCGCGGCTGCGACGTTTTCCTGATGTGGCCGGATCGCGAGGAGGTGGTAAAGGCGATCATCGCCGATATGACCGCGCGCGCCGCCCGCTACGGCCGCACGCTAAGGTTCGGCTATCGCGCGCATGTCGTCGTGCGCGAGACCGAGGCCGATGCACGCGCCGCAGCCGACAGGCTGGTGTCGAGGCTCGACACCGAAAAGGGCGCCGCGATCAAGGCCCGGTCGCTCGATTCGCAATCGGTCGGCGTCAACGCGCAGGTCGCGCTGCGCGAGGCGGCTTCGGACGACGGTTATGTTGAGGACAATCTCTGGACCGGCGTCGGCCGTGCCCGCTCTGGCTGCGGCGCGGCGATCGTCGGCGATCCGGATCAGGTGCTCGCCAAGTTCGATCGCTATCGCGCGATGGGGATCGATGCCTTCATCCTCTCGGGCTATCCGCACGCAGCCGAGGCCGATCTGTTCGCCCGGCACGTCCTGCCGCGCATGAACCACGGGCCGCTGAAGATTTGATCCCGGAAAGCGGGCGGGGGCTTACCCCGCCCATACCCGCGCATAGAGCATCGCCATCTCCTCGGTATCGGGCACGCGCGGATTGTTGGCGGGGGAGCCTGAGGCCGCCGCCTGCGCGCACATGGTCGGGACGAGCGCGTCCCAGCGCGCGGCGTCGATGCCCCAGGCCGCCGGTCCGGGCACTTCCAGGTCTTGGTTGAGCGCCGTCAATTCATCGAGCAGCCGCGCGACCGCCGACTGGTCGCTTTCGGCCGCGTCGGCCACTTCCATCGCCCGCGCGCAATCGGCGTAGCGATGGAGTGCGGCCGGCGCCGACCAGGCGGTGACCGCCGGTAGCAGCATGGCATTCGACAGCCCGTGCGGAACATGGAAATGCGCGCCGATCGGCCGGCTCATCCCATGGACGAGCGCGACCGAACTGTTCGAAAAGGCGATCCCCGCCTGCGTCGCGCCAAGCATCATCGCCTCGCGCGCCGCCGCATCGCCGGGGTCGGCGCAGACCCGGCGCAGGTTGGGCGCGATCGCGCGCATCGCGAGCAGGGCCATTCCGTCGCTGAACGGGTTGGCGCGCTTCGACACATAGGCTTCGATCGCATGGGTCAGCGAATCGATTCCGGTGTCGGCGGTCAGCCGCCGGGGCTTGGAGAAGGTCAACTCGTAATCGACCAGCGCCGCGACCGGAAGGTAGGCGAGGCCGGGGCAGAGCATCTTCTCATCGGTCGCCTCGTCGGTGATGATCGTGAAGCGCGTCGCTTCCGATCCGGTGCCGGCGGTCGTCGGGATGGCGATGACCGGCAGCCCCGGCGTGTCCTGCACATGCGGCGCCTTATAGTCGCGCATCGCGCCGCCATGTTTTCCGAGCAAGGCGATCGCCTTCGCGCTGTCGAGCGGGCTTCCGCCGCCGAAGCCGACGACGCAATCATGCTCGCCCTCGTGCAGGAAGGCGACGCCGGCGTCGATCGATGCCGCTGTCGGGTCCGGCACCGTGTCTGCAAAGACGCGCGCCTCGATCCCCGCCTTTGCCAGCCCGTCTGTCAGTTCCGCCGCGCGCCCGCTGTCGCGCAGGAAGGGGTCGGTGACGATCAGCGGCCGCGACAGGCCGAGCGTGCCGAGCACGTCGGGCAATTGCCTCGACGCGCCTCCGCCGACGCGGAGGATGCGGGGCAGGGCGATAGTGGCGACGGTCAATGGATCATCTCCTCTCCGGTCGGGCTGCACGCTATCCGGTATCGTGCGCGCGCGGCAATGCGGGATCACACGCGATTGAGCTGCTCTATCCCATATGATAACGTTGTCTTATAGCGGGGTATCATGGCGCGATTGCTTGTTCTTCAATCGGTTTGGGGCCTTGATCGATGCCTTGGCTTCGATATCGAAAATCATCTGGACGAGGCGCTTGCCGAAGTCGTCGCGGCGGGGTTCGACGGCGTCGGCGTCAATCTCGCGCGCATCGCGCGGACGGCGGGCGTCGCACATGCGATGAACCCGCGCGGCCTCACATGGGAAGGGCAGGTGCTCGTCCATGACGCCGAACAGCTTCGCCACTGGATCGGCGAGGCGCATCGGCTCGGCGCGCATCATCTCAACGTCCAGATCGCTGGGCCGACGGCCGATTTCGTCGCCGCGCTCGCTCTCGTCGACAGCCTCGTCGCGGCGGCGAAGGATGCGCCGCTCCCCGTCTGGTTCGAAACCCATCGCGGGCGGCTCACCAACGATCTGCTTTTCACCCTGCGCTTGATCGTTGAACGCCCGGATTTGCCACTCACCGCCGATCTTTCGCATTATCCGGTCGCGGGGGAGATGGATTTGCCGCTCCGCGACGATCAGCTTGCCGCGATCGAGACGATCTTGCGGCGCGCGCGGAACTTCCACGGCCGCGTCTCGACCGCGCATCAGGTGCAGGTCGCGCTGGACGCGCCGCAGCACCGGGATTGGCTCGATCAGCATGCAGCATGGTGGCGGCGCGGGTTCGAATTGTGGCTCGAACAGGCGGACGAGGGCGATGCGCTGACCTTCATGTGCGAGTTGGGGCCGCCGCCCTACGCGATCACCGCGCCGGACGGCAGCGAGTTGACGAATCGCTGGGATGAGGCGCGACGGATGCGCGACATCGTGCGCAGGCTGTGGGCTGAGGTCGGCGGCGGCGCCTGAATGCATCAGGGAGCGACTGCCACCTGCCACTTCGCGAATGCCGCATCGGCCTGATCGCGCCCGATCTTCGGCGAGAATTCGCCATCGTAGCGCGCGAGCCGCCACAAATCCCCTTCGCCGAACAATCCCGCACCCATGCCCGCCGCCAGCGCAGCGCCATAGGCGCTGGCCTCGCGTACGGCATGGCGGCGCACCGGCCGCTGGAGTGCGTCAGCCTGAAGCTGCATCAGCGTATCGCTTGCCGATAGCCCGCCCGCGACAGGCAACGCCTCGGGCACGGGCAGCGCGGTGGCGACCACGTCGGCGATCTCGCGAAAGCGGAAGGCGATGCCCTGCAAGGCCGCACGCGCGATCTGCCCCGGCCCATCGGCGAAGCTCAGCCCCGCGATCAGCCCGCGCGCCTCGAAGTCCCCATGTGGCGCGCCCATTCCCGCCAGCGAGGGGCGCACCATGACATTCGTCGCATCGCTCGCCGCAGCGGCAGCCGCTTCCATCTCTCCGGGCGATGCGAACAGCCCCATTCCGTTGCACAGCCAGTCCACGAGCGAACCTGTCGTTATCACCATTCCCTCGACGCAGAAGCGCAACTCCCCATCGACGCGGGCGAGCGCTTCGGGAGGCATCGTCCTGTGGATCCGTAGCGGCGCATCGCCGGTCCCCGCCATCAGCACGCCGGAGGTGCCGTAGGTCGCTTTCCAGTCGCCTCGCCCCAGAGCGCCGTGTGCGACCATCGCCGCCTCCTGATCTGCTATCAGTGCGGTAATCGGCACGCGCGCGCCAAGCACCGCCGGATCGCTTTCCGCGATCGCGCCCCAGCTTTCGACCTGTGCGGGGAAAAGGCTCACGGGCAGGCGCTGATGCGCGAGCAGCGCCTCATCCCAGCCCGTGCCGCGCGCCTGATCGTAATAGCCGGTCAGCCACCCCGCCGAAGCGTCCGTGACGTGCGCCCCGCTCAATTTGTACGTCAGCCAGCTATCGAGCGTGCCCCATTGCAATTCCCCCGGATCGCGCCCGGAGAGCGCGATCGCCGCCAGCAGCTTGGCCGAGGGCACTTGCGGCCAGGCGACGAACCCCGCCGCGCGCAGCGAGCGATATTCGTCCATTCCGCGCAGATCGCTCCACACCAGCATCGGGGCGACGGGATCGCCGGTCGCGCGATCCCACAGGACGACGCTGGCGCGCTGCGTCGTTATCCCGATCGCCGCGACATCGGTGATGCCTCGCCCCGCCGCCGCCAGCGCGCCACGGATAACAGCGCGGCAAATCTCCCACACCCCGCCCGCGTCCTGTTCGACAAGACCGAGGCCGGGGAAGTGGCTGACGATCGGCCGCTTGTCCATGCCCAGCACCATGCCCGCCGGATCGACCAGCATGGCGCGCGCGCCTGTCGTGCCCGCGTCGAGGGCGAGGAGCAGTTCAGGCATCGGGAATGAGATTGCCCGGGTTCATGATCCCCGCCGGATCGACGCATTGCTTGATCCGCCGTAGCAGGGCCACGCCGTTCCCGCCGAGATCGTGGTGGAGATACGGCTTCCTGAGGCGGCCCGCGCCATGGTGATGCGCGACGCCGCCGCCGTGTTTCGCGGTCGCCTCCATGATCGCGCGCCAGCCGGCGAAATAGGCCGGCTCCATCTTCGCGCTGTCCTCGAAGGTGGCGGCGAAGCTGAAATAGAGGTTGATCCCCGATCGATAGACATGGCTGCTGTGCGCCGATGCGTTGATGACACCGGGAATCGCGTTCAGCGCGGCGATGCTGTCGTCATAGATCGCGCCGATCTCGCTCCAGCGCCCGGAAATCTCGACCGTATCGGCGATGTAGCCGCGCTCGAACATGTCGCGCCAGCCCGGCACATGGTTCCGCCGTTCGATCCACTGCTTTGCCGCGGCGGGATCGCCTCCCTCGAGCCCGGCGTCCGCGCAGATCTCGCGCATCGCGGCGAGTTCGGCCTCGACCCGCGCCTTCGGGCCTTCATGGACCATCAGCAGCATCGCCTTGCCGCCGCGTTCGTGATCGCGGAACAGCCGCCGCACCTCGCGTCCGTCATATTGGCGCATCACCGGCGGGCGCCAGTCGGCGCGGACGATCCGCCGCTGCGCCTCGAAGCCGGCGCGCATGTCGCTGGCGTAGAAGACGCTGTAATCGCGATGCTGCGCCCTGGCGCGCAACGAGAAGGTGACGCCGGTGATTACCCCCATCACTCCCTCCGCGCCCATCAGCAGGTGGCGCAGGTCCGGCCCGGCGGCGGCGCGCACCGCCTTGCCCAGCGTGACGATCTCGCCGTTCGGCAGCACCGCCTCGATCGAATGGACGATATCCTCGATATTGCCGTAAGCGGTGGAGAACTGCCCCGATGCGCGCGTCGATATCCAGCCGCCGACGCTGCTGATCGCGATCGATTGCGGCCAGTGGCCGATCGTCAGCCCGTGCGCGGCGACGGCTTCCTCAGCCGCCATGCCGTTCAGCCCCGCATCGAAGCTGGCGAGCAGATCGTCGCTGTCGATGTAGCGCACGCGGTTCATCGCGCCCATGTCGAGCAGGATCGCGTCCGGCGTCGGCTCGATTCCGCCGCAGACCCCACTGCCGAGGCCATAGGGGATCAGTGGCACGCGGCGTTCGGCAGCGATGCGGACGATCTTCTGCACCTCCTCCACCGATCGCGGCCGCACGACGCAGCCGGGAGCGGGCACCGCCTCACCCCGCCAGTCGCGCAGATGCTTGACCGCCCATTGGTCGTAGCGGCGCGCGGCCAGAGCCTCCGCGTCGATTGCCACGCGATCGGCGCCGATGGCGTTCGCCAGGGCTTCGGCTATCGCATTCATGTCATTCTCCCTTCGCCGCGAGAAGGCGGCGGCTGTCATGGTGGATGCGCCGGCAATGCGCGATCTGCGCCGCCCGGGTGTCGTCGTCCCAGCCGAGCAACGCCCCCATCGCGCTGGCGGCGGGGGCGAGCGCATCGCGCCCGGCATCGTGATCGAACCAGGCGCGCGCGCTGCGGCGAACCCAATAATCCTCGAGCGTGGCGGCGCCCTCATGCGTCACCGCGCGGGACGCTTCCGCCGCGACGTCGCCCCCCGCACCGACGATCGCCTCCGCTTCGTCGCCATACAAGCCGATGAGCCGCTCGGCCGAGGGCGGGTCGAGGTCGCGCAGGCCATCGCTCGCGTTGCCCGATCCGCCGGGCAAGGGCGTGTCGGCGGTGGCGCAGGGCAGGATGGTCGCCCCGAGCCGCGCGACGACCAGATCGACGACCCGCTCCGCCATCGCGCGATAGGCGCTCAGCTTCCCGCCGGCGATCGATATCAGGCCGCCGGGCGAGGTCCATATCTCGTCCTTGCGCGACACCTCGTTCGCCTTCTTCCCGGGCTGCGCGATCAGCGGGCGCACGCCTGTCCAGAGCGAAACCACATCGGCGTCCGTGATGGGGTCGACGGCCAGCGCGGCCTCGGTGGCGCGCAGCAGATAATCGATGTCCCCACGCGTCGGCTCAGGCCAGTAATCGGCGCCGTCGTGGAACACGTCGGTTGTGCCTATGTAGGTGAACGGGCCGCGGGGGACCGCGAAGATGCTGCGCTTGTCGGGCGCGCGGATGATCAGGGTGGCGTTGATCGGCAACCGCTCGCGCGACAGCACGAGGTGGATGCCGCGGCTCAGCGACAGCCGCGCGCCGCCTTCGCCCGTCTCCAGCCCCCGGACCTGATCCACCCAGGCGCCGGCGGCATTCACCACCAGCCGCGCCCTGATCCGCGCGGCGAGATTCTCGCCGTCGAGCGTCGAGGCGGCGACCAGCCCGTCGCCGGTCAGCCGCGATGCCGCCGCGTGGTTGATAACCGTCGCGCCCGCGCCCTGCGCGCTGCGGATATTGGCGAGCACGAGCCGCGCATCGTCGGTGAGGAACTCGGGATAGAGCACCGCGCCGCTCAGCCTGTCGGTGCGCATCAGCGGCTCGCGGCGTTGCAGCTCGGCGAGGGAGATCACCTCATGCTTCTCGCCCTCGGGCACGCCGCCCAGTTTCTCGAAGGTCCACAGGCCGGTACGCAGCTTGGCGGTCATCGCCATGTTGGTCGTCGGGATCAGGAAGGGAGACAGGCGCGTCAGATGCGGTGCGATCCGCCGCAGGATCTGCCGTTCCGACGCCGCTTCCTTCACCAGCGCGATATCGCCCTGGCTGAGATAGCGCAGCCCGCCGTGGATCATCTTCGAACTGCGGCTGCTCGTCCCGCTGGCATAGTCGCGCGCCTCGACCAGCGCGACCGACAGGCCGCGCATCGCGGCATCGCGCGCGATGCCCGCGCCGGTGATCCCGCCGCCGATCACCGCGAGATCGAAGGTGCGCGATTCCAGCTCGGCGAAGACCCGCGCGCGCGTCCGCGCATCGATTGAGGTGCTGCTCATTGCGCCACGCTATGTGAATGACCGTGCCATTGGTATTGCATAATGGGAATGATATGCTGCGCAGCATGAACCTCCGTCGCCTTCACCATTTCGATACGCTCTACCGGCTCGGCAATTATGCTCGCGCCGCCGACGAACTCGGCCTTACCCAGTCGGCGCTGACTCGGTCGATCCAGAAGCTGGAGGAGGAACTGGGCGCCTCCCTGTTCGATCGCACCACGCATTACGTGCGGCCGACCAGCGACGCGGATCGCCTGATCCGCTCGGCGCGCGACGTGATCGCGGCATCGGCGAACCTGGAGCAGGAAGCGCGTGGCCTCGCCCACCCGAGCGGCGGCGTCGTCCATGTCGGTTCCGGCCCCTATCCGCTGCAACCTTTGCTCACGGATGCGATCGCGCGCTTCGCCGCGGCGCATCCGGGGGTGCGCGTCACCGTCACCGGCGGGCCGTCCGCGCAGCTTCTCGAAACGCTCGTCGATCGCCGGCTCGATCTCGTCGTGTGCAATCGCGCCAAGTTCGCCACGTCGGGCCATGCCGACGAGGTGATGTCCATCCCGTTGCCGCCCGAGCCGCTGATACTGGTCTGCGCGCCCGATCATCCGCTCGCGCGCGGGGAGGGCGACAGCGCCGCTTTCCCGTGGGCGCTCCCGCGTCCCGCTCCGGACAGCAATTTCCCCCGTGCGATCCGCGCCCGCCTCGCCGCCGGGCAGTTCCCCGATTACGAACTCGATTCCACCGCCGCCTGCCTCGACCTGGCGCGCAGCGGCGGGGCGATCACCGTGGTGCCACGCGCGCTCGCACTGCGATCTGGGCTTCACGCGATCGCGCTTCCGCCAACGGAGGTCACTCGCGACGCCATCCATCTCCTGCGCAACCGCAGCCGCAGCGCGCTCGTCGCCGCGTTCGTGGAGGTGCTGAAGGATGTCGCTCAGGCTGAGATGATCCCGGCGAACAAAGCCGCGTTGGCCGACCCGGCGCGATAGAAGACCGGCGGCTGGCCGAACGGCGCCGCCACCGTCACCTCTCCGCCACCGGGATGGGCTGTGCCCGACCAGACATGCACCCATTTCGCGCCTGCCGGCAGATAGGTCGTCCATTCGTCTTTACCCGCCGCGATCACCGGCGCGACGAGCAGGTCGGGACCGAGCAGATAAGCGGTCTGGATCGCATAGGTCGCGGGATCGTCCTCGAAGTGCAGGAACAGCGGCCGCTGCACCGGCAAGCCGGTCCGCGCCGCCTCGTGCGACAGCCGCCGGATATAGGGCGCGAGATGCGCATATATCCGCGTCATCCGCGCGAAATGCGCGAGCAATTCCGGGGTGTCGTCATATTGCACATTCTGTCGCGGCCGATTGCCCTCGTGCGTGCGCATCATGGAGGTGAAGGCCGACATCTCGGCCCAGCGCATCGCGAGTTCGGCGTCGCGGGTCGTATCGAACAGGCTGGTATAGCCGCCGCAATCGCTATGGTGATGCGCATTCCCCAGCATCCCCGCCGAAAGCGCCGCGCAGATCACCGTCCCGATCCCGTCGTGCCGGCTGAAATCGACCGCCTGATCGCCGGCCCACAGCATCGGGCAATGCCGTTGCACACCCGCCGCGCCGGAGCGCATGAACACCATCATCTCGCCCGTCGCGCCGCGCCCGGACACACCCCTGGCGTTCACCTCGCCCCATAGTGCGGGCCAGCGGTTATGCGCGGTCATCCCGCTCTCGCCGTTCGCGAGCCGCACGTCGACCGGCAGATATTCGCCGAAATCCGCCATCCAGCCCGACAGGCCGAAATCGATCATGTTCTTGCCGATGATCGTGTCGGCGAACCAGGCTGCGGCTGCCGGATTGGTGAAATCGACATGGCCGCAACGGAATTCGCCGAAATCGATCACGTAAGGTTCGTCCCGGTCAGGCCGCATCACCATGAATCCGCGTGCCGCCGCCTCGGCATAAAGCGGCCCGTCGATCGCCAGATAGGGGTTCACATAGCCGAGGAAGCGGATGCCGCGTGCCTTCAGTTCCGCGATCCGCGCGGGCAGATCGGGATAGCGATCGGCATTCCATTGCCAGTCCCAGAACAGGCGATTGCCGAAGCTGGTGACGCGCAGGCCCACCCAATCCTCGCACCACAGCCCGGATACCGCGACCCCGGCGTCCTCATAGGTCTTGAGGCGCGCGAAGCTGTTGTCGCCGTCTTTCAACCCGATGATGGCGCCACGCAGCACCCATTCGGGGAGCGGCGGCTGGCGCCCGAAGCGCGCCGACAGTGCCGAGACGAGATCGGTGAAATGCGGCCGCGCCCATAATTCGATCCGCGCCGGAATCTCCCACACCTCGATTTCGTGGAAATCATCGTGCCGGAAATCGAACGCGGCATAAGCGAAGCTGTCGACATGCAGCGCGTAGCGCCGCGAACTGACGAAGGTCGGCTGCGGGAAATTGGTGTGTGCGTAGCTGCCGCCGCCACCGTTGCGCTGGGCCTCGACCTGCTGGAACAAGGCCGAGGACGGATCGCGCCCGACCCCCGGCTCGCTCGACCACAAGGGGAAATGCCGTCCGCGCAGGTCGAAATAGGAGAATTGCTCGCCGCCGCCCCAGACATGTTCGGCCGCTTCGGCGGGAACACGCAGCCACAGCCGGTTGAGCGCGGGATCGAGCGCGGTCAGCGCGATCACCGCGTCATCGCCGTCGCCCGAAACGGTCGCTTCCAGCAGCCACGGCGCGCCGGCGTATTCGGCGAAGCGGAGAATGTTTCCCTCGACCTCGGCGTGAGTCAGCGCGTGCCGTTCGATCAGGTTCTGGGACAAATCGAAATGGCCGAGCCTGGCGTGGACATGCGGCTCACCGCGCCCGACGAAGAAACAGGGCGTATCGCTGTCGTGCGACAGGATCACCTGTTCGCGGAGACGTAGGGCAAAGCCGTTATCGTGCGGCTCAAGCGCCATGGTGAAGGGGCCTTTCCATTATATCCTGAAGGGGTGCGGCGAAGCGCGCGCGCAACGCTTTCTTGTCGATCTTGCCGGTCGCGCCGAGCGGCATTTCGTCGATGAACGCCACCGCGTCGGGCATCCACCATCTGGCGATCCTGCCGTCGAGGAAGCCGAGCAGTTCCTCCCCGCCAACGCTTTCACCCGGGTGCAGCGCCGCGACCAGTAATGGCCGCTCGCCCCAGCGTGGATGCGGCACGCCTATCACCGCGCAATGCGCGACCTTCGGATGGCCGATCGCGATATTCTCTATCTCGATCGAGCTGATCCATTCGCCGCCGGATTTGATCACGTCCTTCGCGCGATCGACGATCGCCATATAGCCGTCGCCGTCGATGGTCGCGACATCGCCGGTGTCGAAATATCCCTCCGCGTCGAGGATGTCGCCGATCCGCTCGCCCATATATCCCGCCGCCACCGTCGGCCCGCGCACATGCAGCCGGCCGGGCGTCACGCCGTCGTGCGGCAGGCGGATGCCGGCATCGTCGATGATCTTGAGCTCGATCCCGAACGGCGGACGCCCCTGTTTCAGCCGCTGCGGCATCTGCGCGTCGAGCGGCAGGGCCGCGATCGCCGGCGTCAGTTTCCCGTGCGTCCCGATCGGCGAGGTTTCGGTCATGCCCCAGCCTTGCACCGCCTCCACGCCATGGTCGCGCAGACGCCGGATCAGGCTTTCGGGCAGCGCCGCGCCGCCGATGATCACCCGCTTCAGGCTTGTCAGCCGCGCGCCGGTCGTATCGAGATGGTGGAGCAGCCCCTGCCATACCGTTGGCACCGCCGCCGAGAAGGTGACACCTTCGCTTTCGATCAGCTCATGCAGCGATGCCCCGTCCAGCCGCGCGCCGGGCAGCACCAGCCTGCATCCGATCGCCGTGGTGGACAGCGGCATCCCCCAGGCATTGGCGTGGTACATCGGCACGATCGGCATCGCGACATCGTTGATGCCGATCCCGAAGACGTCGGGCTGCAAGGTCATCAGCATATGGATGACCGTCGAGCGATGCGAGTAGAGCACGCCCTTCGGATTGCCCGTCGTGCCGCTGGTGTAGCACAATGCGCAGGCCGCGCGCTCGTCGAGCCCGCCCCAGCGTGCATCACTCTCGCGGGCGCTTGCGATCAACGTCTCGACCGAAACCGCGCCGGGCAGCGCATCGCGATCGATCTCCGCCTCGTCACCAAGGATGACAACCGCTCCATCCCATGCCATCCCATTGAGGATCCCGGCGAGCATGATCTGGAAACAGGGATCGACCAGGATCGCACGATCCCCCGCATGGCCGATGATATAGCGCAACTGATCGGCGAAGAGGCGCGGGTTGAGCGTGTGGCACACCGCGCCCATGCCCATGATCGCGAACCACGCCTCGAGGTGGCGGATATTGTTCCAGGCCATCGTCGCGACGCGATCGCCCGGCTGGATGCCGATGCCCGCCAGCGCCGCCGACAATTTCCGCGCCCGATCGCGGATCGCGGCATAGTCGCTGCGGACGACCGATCCGTCGTTGCCGCGCGCGACCACCGGCCGATCGCCGTCCCATGTCGCGCCATGGTCGATGATCCGGTCGACGGTCAGCGGCCAATCCTGCATCAGCCCGAGCATTGCACCGCCTTTCCCGGATTTTCCCGCCGCGCGATCTGAACGGATCGCACGGCGGGGCGGGGATCAGAAATTCATGCGCGCGGTGACGCCGACATAGCGTTCGGCATCGCGCGGCGTGATCTGGCGCATGAACGACGTGCCGTTCGGGATGCGCTGGATGACGAACTGCTTGTTCGTGATGTTCTTCACGAGGAACGACAGCGCATATTTGTCGTCGGCGGTGCGCAGCGTGATGCCGGCATCCCAGATCGCATAGGGATTCTGGTAGGAATACGGATTCTGGTTGATGTCGAAGTTCGTCTTGCTCTGATAGGTGACGGAACTGTTCAGATCGACGTTGAAGCCCTGGAGATTGAGCGGCAACCGCCAGTCCACCGTAGCCGTCCCCTTGTATTTGGGCGCGAAGGGCAGGGGCTTTCCGTTGATCGCGTCGGCGCAGGTCACCGCCGTGCCGGCGGGGCAGATGAATTTGTTGATATGCGCGTCGGTATAGTTGAACCCGCCCGACAGCGAGAAATTGTCGGTGATCGCGGCGTTGAAATCCATCTCGACGCCACGCGTCGATACGCTGCCCGCGTTGGTCAGGCGGGTGACGACCTGCCCCGCGACGATATCAAGGAAGTTTGCCTGATAATTGTCGTATTCGGCATAGAAAGCGGCGAGGTTCAGCGTCAGGCGGCGATCGAAGAGCCGCGTCTTGAGACCGGCTTCATAGGCGTTCGATCTTTCCGGCGCGATCCGGCCGGTATCGCGCGCCAGCATGTTGAAAAAGACGTTGAGCGCCGGCCCCTTGTAGCCGCGCGTATAGGTGGCATAGGCCATGATGTCCTGGGCGACGTCGTATTGCAGGCCGACATTGCCCGACCAGCCATGACCCTTGATCGAGCCGGCGGCGGCGAAGGCCGGACTCACGCCACTGAATGCGGTCGCCTGCGTCGACGTGCGGGCGAAATCGAAGCCAACCTTGTCCTCGGTATAGCGCACCCCGAGAATGCCGCGGAAGGCATGGGTGAAGTTGAGCGTGCCCTGCCCGAAGCCGGCATAGCTCGTCAGCGTCGTGGTGAAATTGGCATTGCCCTGATTCGTCGCATATGTGGATGACCCTGCCGCGCATGGCGTCAATCCGTTGACGGTCGGCAGCGTCGAGGCGGTGCACGCGGTCACGGTGCGGTTGAAGAAATCGACCTCCTTCGTGTGGTAATAATAGAGGCCCGCCACATATTCGAAGAATTGCGGGTTCGTCGATGCAATGCGCAATTCCTGCGTGAACTGGTCGAACTTCAGATCGCCGCGATCATGCGAAAGAACGTCGCCCGTCGCGATGCCGGTGTTGACATAAGAGGGGGCGTCCGAGCGGAAATCGCCATCGCGGACCTGATAATTATACCAATGGCGATATGCGGTGATCGAGGTCAGCGTCGCGCCGCCGAGGCGAAGGTCGATCTGGCCGGAAACGCCACCGTTCTTGTCCTTGGTATAGGGATCAAGATCATTGTCGATGTCCTTGTTGCTTCCGTTGAGCTTCAATGGAGCAAGGCTCGGAATGAACACGGCGTTGTTGAACGCAGAGGGGAAGACCGTGCCGATGCTGTCGGCGTAACCATTGTCGCTGTTCTCCGAATAATCGGCGATCAGCGTGATCTTCAGGGTGTCGGTCGGGTCGGCGATCAGCTTGCCGCGCAGGCCCCAATGTTCGTATCCGTTGATCTTGTGGTTGTTGTATACGTTGCGGCCGTTGCCATCATATTTCGACCAGAAGCCGGTGATCGACGCCTTGACGCCGTTCGCGATCGGCCCGCCGACGCTGCCGCGGATGCGATATTCGTTGCCCTCGTACCACGCCGCATCGACATAGCCGCCCAGCGTGTCGCCGGGGCTGCGCGTGACGATGTTGATCACGCCGGCTGAGGCGTTCTTGCCGAACAGGCTGCCTTGCGGGCCGCGCAGCACCTCGATGCGCTCGACATCCAGGAAGTCAGAGGTCTGCTGGCCGGTGCGCGCATAGACGACGCCATCGATCACGGTGGAAACCGAGGGCTCGACGCCCGACGAGAAGGAGATGGTGCCGACGCCGCGGATCGAAAGCCCCGAGTCCTTGTTGGTGTTGCCCTTGCGGAAGGTCAGCGTCGGGACGCGCTGGAACAATTGCTCGGCGGAATTGATGTTCGCGCGTTCGAGCTGATCGCCCGACACGACCGAGATGGCGACGGGCACGTCCTGCAAATTCTGCTCGCGCTTCTGCGCGGTGACGATGATGTCGTTGCTCGCGAACGGATGGGATTCGGCGCCGCTCTCCTGCGCCCGCGCCGGCGCGGCGGCGATCAGAGCGGTGGCCATCGTGGTCGAAAGCGCCAGAAATGCCTTATATGCCGTTGTCTTCATTGAAGATCCTCCCCTTATCGTCCGGCGGATCAGACGTCCGCCTGGGCAATGAAAGCGTGATGCGTCCGCGCTTTTGCCGTCGAAGAACGATCGGCCAGTCAGCGGCATCCCACCGGGGAAGGAATGCGCGTCAAAATTATCGCAGTCTAATAGAGAATTGTCGTGATATTATGTCCAAATGCTATGACTTGGAGGATACGACATTCTGGACATGCGCGAGGCACGCCGCCGTTTCGCGCCGCACGTCTTCGCTCAGCCAGGCGACGATTTCAGGGGTGGGGCCGATGTCGGGTTCGAGCAGCGCGAAATCGAGATAGACCGGTGGCGCGATCGGGCGGATCGCGACGCCCAGGCGGTGAAACAGCGGCGCGCTGAACGGCTCGGCGATCGACACGCCAAGCCCGGCTTCGACGAACGCATATAATATCTGCGAATGCTGTGTCTCCAGCCGCCGCGACACGGGGATGCCCGAATCCGCAAGCGCGGAGTCGATCCCGTTCCACAGCGCGTCGGCCTCATGCATCGGGCCGATGAATTCCTCGCCCGCCAGATCCTCGACCGCCAGATGCGGGCGGGTGGCGAGATGGTGGTTCGCGGGAAGGATGCAGATATATTCGGCGCGCGCGAGCAATGTCGAGCGGACGCCTTCGCGCCCTTGCGTATCGACGCCGATGCCGAGATCCGCCTGACCGAGAAAGATGCGTTCCTCGATCGCGCGCTGGCCGAGCGATTCCACGGTGACCTTGATGTCGGGATAGAGGATGCGGAAACGAGCGATCACCGCCGGCAGAACCGACATCGCGACCGCCGCGAGCGCGGCGATCCGCACCGTCCCCACCGGATGGGCGCGAATGCGCCGCGCCGCCTGATCCAGCAGGTCGAGGCCGGCATAACTTCGCCGCACCGCTTCATAGAGCGCTTGCGCCTGCGCGGTGGGATGCACGCGCGCGCCGCGCCGGTCGAACAGGCGGAAGCCTACCGCGCGCTCCATATCGGCGATCAGCCGGCTGACCGACGGTTGGCTGATGTTGAGCATCGACGCGGCGGCGGTGATGCCTCCGCTCATCATCACGGCGCGAAACGCCTCCACCTGCCTCATTCGCATAGGCCATAGTATAGCCGTATGGCTGCTGGATACAATTCGATTGGATACGATGAACGGGATTTGCGAAACCGGTGCGAACCAAAGGTGCGAGAGAGAGGATAGGATGGATTTTTCGGCTCAGCGCGAACAGTTCGCGACCGAAGGCTATGCGGTGTTCGAACGCATCCTCGAAGGCCCGCTGCTCGATCTTCTGCGCGAGGAATGCGGCCACGTGATCGAGCGCGAGGATGCCCGCCTCGATGCGCTCGGCGTCGAGGTCGACGGGATCAGCCACAAGGGCAAGCGCTATTTCGCGGGCGAATGCCAGCGCAGGCGACCGGACTTGCGCAAGATGCTGTTCAGCGAGACGATGGCCGAAATCTGCCGCGCCACGCTCGGCGACGACGCCTATTTCTTCTACGACCAATATGTCGTGAAGGGCGCGGACAAGGGGATGCCGTTCAGCTGGCATCAGGATTCAGGCTATGTCGTGGGCAATGGCGGGCCGGTCGATCACAAGCCGTACCTGACGTGCTGGTGCGCGCTCGACGATACGACGGTCGCGAACGGCACGGTGCGCATCATGCCTTTCTCGCAGGCGCCTGAAACCCGCGACGGCATCGTTCCACACCTCCGGCAGCCGGGGAGCAACGATCTCGTCGGCTATACCGGCGACGGCGAGGGCGTGACGGTCGAGGTGCCGGCGGGCAGCATCGTCGCCTTTTCGAGCCTCGCGCTCCACGCCACGGGATCGAATTCGACCCCGAACATGCGGCGCGTTTATCTGGCGCAATATTCGCCCGAGCCGATACTCAATCCCGGCACTCGCCATCTCCGGCGCAATGCCATCGCTTTCCTGCGCGGCGGCACGCAGGTGACGTTTAACTGATTTCGGGAATGCCGTCGGATCGATCGCCCGTATCGCTACCCGCATCTTTACGTGCGTTACGCGGCGCGGCGGAGAATATGTTATGCCCGCCGCCGGGCAGCGTGCCGCCGGAGATGGGACGGAGGATATGGACGAATTCGACGCAATTCTGGCTAGCGCTCTGGTCCGGCGCAGGTTTCTGGCGTCGGGCGTAGCGACGCTGGCGGGCGGCGCGATCGCCCGCGCGGCAGGAGCCTTCACCCGGCCCGCGCCCGATGCAGGGCTGACCGGGCGTCTGACCAGTGCCTCATTCCCGCAAAAGGGCGCGATGATCGTCCAGCGCAACCGCCCGCCGCTGCTCGAAACCCCGATGGAGGTTTTCAACGAAACGATCTTTACGCCCAACGATCGCTTCTTCGTCCGCTGGCATTGGGCGGATATTCCGCTCGACGTCGATATCGCGAATTTTCGCCTGACGATCGGCGGCGCGGTGAAACGCCCGCTCGCGCTGCGGCTCGACCAGCTGCTCAGGATGCCGCGGATATCCTATGCGGCGGTCAATCAATGCTCGGGCAATAGTCGTGCCTTGTTCGAGCCGCGGGTCCCCGGCGCGCAATGGGCGCACGGTGCGATGGGCAATGCGCGTTGGGAGGGCGTGCCGCTCCGCCACCTGCTTGACCTTGCCGGGATCGATCCGACGGCGGCGCGCGTCCGCTTCGGCGGGCTCGACAAGCCGCTTACCGCGGTCGATCCGTTCAGGAAGTCGCTCGCCGCGCCGCATGCGATGGACGGCGAGGTCATGGTCGCGTTCGCGATGAACGGCGAACAATTGCCGATGCTCAACGGCTTTCCGTTGCGTCTGATCGTCCCCGGCTGGTTTTCGACCTATTGGGTCAAGGCGCTCGACAGCATCGAAGTGCTGACCGGACCGGACGACAATTACTGGATGGCCAAGGCCTATCAGATTCCCGCCACGCCGCACGCCAATGTCGTCCCGGGCACCAAGGAATTTCCCAAGACGCCGATCAGCATCATGCCGCCGCGATCATGGATCACCAACGTCAAGGATGGAGATACTTTGCCCTATCGTTCGCGGATCGGGATCAGCGGGATCGCGCTGGGCGGCGACCAGGGCGTCGCGCGGGTTGACCTCTCGATCGACGGCGGCAAAAGCTGGATCGCGACGCGCCTCGGCGCCGACGAGGGGCGGTACAGCTTTCGCCGCTTCTCCGTGGTCATTCCCGTTCCGGCGCGCGGCACAATGGCGATCATGTCGCGCTGTACCAATGCGAAAGGTGAGGCGCAGCCGATGACGCCCAACTGGAATCCGGGCGGTTTCATGCGCAATTGCGTCGAAGCCTGCACGGTCCGGCTGGTATGACGATCCTCATCAGCGCCCGCATCGCCACCATCGCCGCGCTCGCGATCGGCACGCTGGCTGCCTGTTCGCCCGATCAGGCCGCGGACAACCGGCAGCAGACCAGGCTCGCCACGCTTCATTCGACGAGCATCACGCTGCCGGAGGATGACCAGACCTTTGGCGACGGCGCGGCGCTCGCGCCGCTCAATGCGCATTGTCTCGCCTGCCATTCGGCCACGATGGTGCTGTATCAGCCGCGCCTGACGGCGGCGCAGTGGCAGGCGATCGTCGACAAGATGCGCGACGCTTATGGCGCGCCTATCCCCGCCGGTCAGGCGCCGGCGCTCGTTGACGCGCTGATCAGCCTCCAGACCCGTCACGCCGACGGTCGGTAAATTCACCACCCCCGGCGATGACAGATCGAAGCAATCCGAGGGACGTCGCGGGCATCGGCGGCGGGGCGGCGGCGCCGTTGACGACATCAACGTATCGAGCGAGGTTGCCGCGGAATGGTATGCGCGGGTGAAGGCACCCTCCAAACGGCTCGTCTGGTTCGAGCGCTCGGGGCATCACATCACCAGCGAGGAGCCGGGCAAGCTGCTGATCTCGCTGGTCGACTATGCCCGTCCGATCGCGGCGAAGGCGGGTGACGTTGCGCCTTGACGGGTGGCCGGGCGGGGGAGGGAAATCCCCCGCCCGAACGCGTCATGCCATGCGCGCGCGGACCAGTTGTTCCAGCACGGTGAGCGGCATCGCGCCCTTCAGCAGCACCGAATGGAAGGCGCGCGGGTCCCAGTTCGCGCCTGCCCTCGCGCGGGCCTCGTCGCGCAATTTGGTCCAGACGGTGTGGCCGATCTTGTAGCTGCACGCCTGGCCCGGCCAGACCGTGTAGCGATCGATCTCGCCCTGGCTGCGACCGCGCGCGATGCCGGTCGTGGCGATGAGGTAATCGGTTGCCTTCTCGCGGCTCCAGCGCTTGGCGTGCATCCCCGAATCGACCACCAGCCGCGTGGCGCGGAACAGCAGCGACTGGAGATAGCCGACCTGCCCGAGCGGATCGCCCGCGAACATCCCCATTTCGTCCGCCAGTTGCTCCGAATAGAGCGCCCAGCCCTCCGAATAGCCGCTGAAGAAGCCGCGCCGGCGGATCAGCGGAATATCCTTCGATTCGAGCGCCAGCATCACCTGCAGATGGTGCCCCGGGATCGCCTCGTGGTGCGTGAGCGTGGCAAGGCCGAATTTGGGCCGGTCGAACGTGTCGCGCAGGTTGATGTAATAGATGCCGGGGCGCGAGCCATCGAGCGAGGCATTCTGATAATAGCCGCCCGGCGCGCCGGCCTGGATCGCCGGGGGTACGCGACGCACCTCGACCGGGGCCTTGGGGAGAGTGGCGAATTGTTCCGGCAGCCGCGGCTCCATCCGGCGGATCTGCTGATTGAGCTGTTCGAGCAGCGCGGCGCGGCCCTCGTCGGTATTCGGGAAGACCTGATCGGGCCGCTCGTTGAGCGCGACGAGCCGGGCGCCGACGGTGCCCTGCGTCATCCCCTGGGTTTTCAGGATGCCGTCGATCCGCGCGCTGATTTCCGCGACCTGCTCCAGCCCGAGCTTGTGAATCTCGTCGCCGGTCAGTTGTGCGGTGGTCGCGGCTTCGGCGGCGGCGGCGTAATAAGCGTCGCCGTCGGGGAGGCGCCACACCCCGGCGTCATGCACCGCCTTGCCGCGCAATTCCCTGATCAGCGCGCGCTGCCGATCGAGCGCCGGGAACACCTTGTCCGCCACAAGGCTTGTCGCCTGTGTCGCGCGTTCCGGCGGCAGCCCGGCCTGCTTCAGCTTTTCGGCGAAACCGGTGACGAGGCCGGTTTCGGCCGCCGGCTTGTCGCGCAGCGCGGCGAACTGCTTCAACGCCGTGTCGAGAATATAATCCGGGGCGAACACGCCCTTGCCGGCATCGATGCGCTGCTGCTCGGTCTCCTGATCGAGCACCGTGGCGAAGGCGTCGAGCCGCGCCAGATAGGCGTCGGCATCGGCCGCGTCCTTCACCCGATGCTGGGTGTCGAGGAAATCCGGGATATCCTGATAGGCGCCGGTCAGCTGGCTCAGCAGATAGGGCGAGAAGCGTCCGCCGTTCGAGCCATAGTGGAACCGCTCCTGTCCGGCGATGCTGCGTTCGAGCTGCCACGTGACGACATCGAAATCGAGCCGCGCATCCTCGCCCAGCGTCGCCGGGTCGATCGCGCGGATCGCGGCGAATTCGCTTTTGGCGCGGGTGAGATCGCGCGCGGCGTCGAGCGCGCTACGCCCTTCGAGCTGCGATTTCAGCGCGGCATTCCTGCCGGTGTCGAGGCCCAGCCGGGTGGCGCCTTCGGGATTGCTGACCAGCCGGTCGGCGAAAATCCGATCGAGCAGCGCGTGGAGCTTCGCATCGCCGCTGCCGGTTGCGGTGGTGGCGGCTGCGGCATGCGCGACGGCCGGCAGGCCAGCAGCCAGGGCGGCGATACTGGCGTGGCCAAGAAACGAGCGGCGATCCATCGGTTTACTCCCCCGGGATTGATAATCGCGCGGGGGTAAACGCGATCACCGCCCGGAGGCAATGCTCAGTGGCGGATGATGGCGGAAAACTGGTTCATCGCCACGACTCCGATATGTGCCCGGATGGCAATTACCTCTCCGCGCACCGCATTGCCTGGACAATCTCCTGTTGAGATCGTGGTGTGGGTTGCTGCAAAGGCGCGCGCCTGATGTTGAGTAAATCGCCCCGCAAATTCGCTCTGGTCCTTGGCCTGGTCATTCTGGCCGTGGCCGGCGGCGGGGTCTGGCTGCTGGTGGAACAGGGCTGGTTCGCGCCGGCGCCGACCCGGTTCGGCTGGCCCGCGACGCTGGCGAATATGGCGGGTACGGGCGCGCGTGGCTTTGCCGATGGCGAGCCGGCGAAGGCGCGTTTCGGCGATCCGTTCGCGATCGCGATCGATCCGCACGGCGCGCTCTATGTTGCCGATGCCGGCGCGCCCGGCCGCGTTCGCAAGATCGATTCCGACGGCAATGTCACGACCTTGCCCGGATCGTTCGACACGCCGTCCGGCCTTGCGCTCGATCGCGCGGGGAATGTCTTCGTCGCCGATACCGGCGCCAACACGATCCGCCGCATCGGCCCGGACGGCACGGTGACGACGATCGCCGGAGACGGAACCTCGGGCTATCGCGACGGCGCCGCGGCGCAGGCGCGATTCAGCGGCCCGATCGGCGTCGCGGTCGACGACAAGGGCAATGTCTATGTCGCGGACAGCTACAATGATCGTATCCGCCTGATCACGCCTGACGGCCAGGTGCGGACGCTGGCGGGGCAGGATGCGCCGGGCTTCGCCGACGGGCAGGGCGCGGGAGCGGCATTCGATACGCCGACCGGGATCGCGCTCGATCGACAGGGCGCGCTGCTCGTCGCGGATACCGGCAACGACGCGCTGCGCATGGTCACGCCCGACGGTCAGGTTTCGACCGTCGCGCATAGCGACCCGAGTGACAGCGCCGGGCTGCTCAAGGGCGCGATCGGCGTGGCGCCGACGCATGACGGGTTCGTCTATATCGCCTCCTTCCAGCGCGGCCGCATCGTGCAGATGTCGCCCACGGGAGCGTTGCAGGTGCTGGCGGGGCCGGGATCGGCGATCGAGGGCAATGCCGCGCTCGCGCTGATCGGCCCCGCCGGGATCGCGGTCGATCGGGCGGGGGCGCTCTATATCGCCGATGCCTCGGCCTATGCGATCCGCAAGCTTGCGCTGCGCCGCCCGGGGGTCGCGCCAGCCGCGCTGCCGCAACCCGCGCCGCCAACGCTGGTCGGGGCGTCGGTCGTGCCGTGGCCGGTCCGCCCGCAACTGGGCTGGCATGAAGTGGTCGGCGATCTCGGGGAGGTTCGCGGCAATTATCAGGGCGAAAGCCGCGATCACCTCCATGCCGGGCTAGATATCAGTTCGCCGATGGGCACGACGGTCGTCGCTTCCGCCGACGAGACGGTGCGCGATCCGATGCCTAATTGGGGGCTGGAGGGGCTGAACGAGGGCCTGCGCATCGACGAATTGACCTATATCCACATGCGCGTCGGCCGCACGGATGCCGGGGTGTCGCTCGATCCGGCGCGCTTCGCCGTCATTCGCGATGCGCAGGGCCGCGTCGCCCGGGTGCGGATCAAGCGCGGGGCGCATTTCCGGGTCGGCGATCCGCTCGGCACGATCAACCGCATGGCGCATGTCCATCTGGAGCTCGGGCCGCCGCGCGCCAAGGTCAATGCGCTGTTGCTGCGCTTCCCCGGCTTCGGCGATCATGTCGCGCCGCGGATCGAGAATGTGCATGTCCTCGATAGCGCTGGCCATCAGCTGACCGCGACCGACAAGGGACGCTTGCTCCTCCCGGCGGCCGGCGGAGACGTCAGTATCGTCGTCGAGGCCTGGGATCAGGTGGACAATAATGCCGCGCGCCGCCGCCTCGGTTTGTACAAGGCGGGGTTCCAGATCCTGAAGGCCGATGGCACTGCGATGCCCGGTTTCGAACAGCCGCGCATCATGCTCGAATTCGATCGTATGCCGAACGCCGCCGATGCGGCGAAGATCGCTTATGCGCCCGCGAGCGGCGATACGGTCCACAGCGATCAGCGGACGCGCTTTCTCTATGTCGTCACCAATGTCATGCGGCACGGGCGCGCGGAGGAGGGGGGCTGGAGCCCGGCCGACCTCCCGCGCGGCGATTACACGATCCGCATCTATGCCGCCGATCGCGCGGGGAATGTCGCGACCGACAAACGCGATCTGGCGATCACGATCCGCTGAGGGCGCGCTCCATCCATCGCGCGCCGCCCCCGTATCCGGCGACCTTCGCGGCGAGCGCCGGGGTGACGGCGGGTTCGGTGAAGCCGAGGGTGCGCCAGTAGCTCGCCGCACCCTCCACGGCGATCAGTTCCGCCCGGCGGAAGCCATCGCCGGCGGCCAGCGCGACAGCGCGCGAGACAAGCCGGCTGCCGATCCCTGAACCGCGTCCCTCCGATGAAACCGCCAGATCATGGATGAACAGCGCCTCGCCCGTGATCGCCGGTTCAAGCACGGTGCCGATGGAGGGCGGCTCCCGGCCGGGCCAGCCATGCGCGAGCAGATAGGCCACCAGAACGTCGCCCCGCACCCCAGCCAGGCAATAAGAGGCCGCCACGTCGAGCCGGCTGGCGAAAGCCGCCTCATCCTCGAGGAGAAAGGCCGGATAGGTGGCGGACTGGATCGCCAGCGCGGCGGGCAGGTCGCGCCGCTCCAGCGGACGGATGCTGATCGGCGGATCGCTCATGCCGGCGGTTATGGGGATTTGACGGCCGCCCCGCAAACGCCCCGCTGGGCGGCCAGCCGGGCCGAAAGCGATTAGCGCGAGCCGGCGGCCGCAAGCCTATTGTATTCGCGCCGGGGCCGAGGCAGTCCGCCGTGGATGTCTTCCGAACCCGATCTGGAAACCGTCCTGCTGGGGCCGGTGCTCGCCGATCGCGAGTGCGGGGATTGCGTGGCATGTTGCACCGTCCTCACGGTCGATACGCCCGATTTCAAGAAAGCCGCGGGAACACCATGCGAACATCTCGTTCCGGGTGGATGCGGCATCCATCAGGTGCGTCCGCACATCTGCCGGACATGGTTCTGCGCGTGGCGCAGGGTCGCGAGGATGCCCGATGAGGCCCGGCCCGACCGGTGCGGCCTTCTGGTTTCGGTCAATTTCGAGCGAGAGCCGCGCAACTGCTTCGAAGGTGTCTCGATCAACGTCCGCAAGCTTTCCGGCAGTGACGCGATCGAGAGCGGTATGGCGGGCACCGTCCTCGACAGCCTGTGCGAAGGGCTGGTGCCCGTCTGGTTCAGCGACGGATCGAAGAAGATGCTGATGCACCCCGATAACGAGGTCGCGCGCCTCGTCATCTCGGGAGATCCCGCGCCGCCGCATCTCCGCGAGGAGGTGACGATATGGCGCAAGCATTACGATGTTTTTTCGCACGGTTAGCGGGCACGCCTCGGACCGCCCTCGCCAATGCGGGTCATATGGGTGTTGCGCGACTATAGCGGCCAACGGCCGTGGCACCCTCTTGGCTGATGACACCGGCGCGACCGCAATTCGCCAACGAGCGGTTCGCGTTCGGGAAATTCGTCTCCGAGCCGCGACGCTCGCCGCGCGAGCCGTTCCATCGCTTTCGCAGTGAACCAACCCATTCGTTTCTCGTTTCCTGTCTGACGAAGGAGAAACGCGCCATGACCGACACCCAAGCCGATACGAAAAAGCTGAAAAACGATCTGTGGAAGAGGATGGCGGGCAGCCCATTCCTGATGGTCGGTCCGGCGGACGGCAGTACGCACAGCGAGCCGCTGACCGCGCAGCTCGACGAGGATCAGGTGGACACTTTGTTCTTCTTCATCGGCCGGAACAATCGCATCGCCAATGCCAGCGAGTTGATGCTCCAGTTCGTGTCGAAGGGGCATGCTTTCTTTGCCTGCCTGCATGGCAATGCGCGCGTCGACAATGATCGCGCGCAGATCGACAAATTGTGGAACAAGCAGGTGGAGGCATGGTTTCCGGGCGGAAAGGACGACCCGAATCTCGCGCTGCTGCGCGTCGATATCGACAGCGCCGAATTGTGGGAAACCGACATGTCGATCGCCGGGATGGTGAAGATGCTGTTCGGCGGCACGATCCGCTCGGACGAGGAAGGGCATCACGCCACGATTACGACGACCGCCGGATAAGACCGGGAATCCTGAAAACAGCGCAACGCAACCGACGTTGGCGGGAAAAGATGGTCATCTTGCCGGGATGCAATGATATTCGGAGAGAAATGATTCCGTTGCCGGACGCGTCTCACCGGAGATGATCCGTTTCCTGCCTGTCAGGCGCGGCTGGCGGCGTACGGCGATCGGCGCTTACACCGTCGCCGGCTTCGCGTTGTTCCTGCTGCTGATGCTTGCCGCCTTTCCGTTCGGCCAGCTTCGGCCTCTGGTCGAGCAGCGGCTGAGCGCCCGTTTCGGGCGGCCGGTGACGATCACGACGATCGAGCGGCGGGACAGCTTTTCGCTCCATCCGACGGTGACGATCCGCGGACTGCGTGTCCCGCAGCCGCGGTGGGCGGGCGATGGCGATCTGGCGCGGATCGATCGCGCCGATGTGACATTCCCGATCCTCTCCCTGTTTGCCGGCGATCTCCGTCCCACCGCGCTTACCATCTCCGGCGCGCGGCTCAACCTGATACGCAGCAGGGACAGGAAGAAGAATTGGGAGCGCGAAGCAGGGAAAAAAGGCGATGCGGGCGGCCGTCCGTGGCTCACGCGACTGGACGTGCGCGATATGAGGATCAGCTATCGCGACGCAGCGCAGGATCGCGCCTTTGTGCTGGACGTCACCGCCGATCCCGCACGTGGCCTGCGCGCAAGTGGACCCGGCGTCGTGCGTGGCAGCGCGGTGCGCGTGTCGATCGCCGGTGCGCCGCTGGCGGGCGGTTCGGGCCGCTGGCCGTTCCGTGCCAGGATCAACGGCCCGGACCTGATGATGACCGCCAGCGGCACGATGGCGCATCCGCTCGACACCAGGCATATGACGCTGGACGTCGAGACCAGCGCGCGCGATCTCAAACTGGTCGATGCGATCATCGAGGCTGGATTGTTCGAGACGCATCCCGTCCATCTCGCGGCGCATGTCGAACGCCAGCCGACGAAATGGATCATCAGCAACCTCATCGGCACGGTCGGTCAGTCGCGGATCAGCGGGCGCGTCACCGTCGACAAATCCGGGCCGCGCACCAGGCTGGACGGCGAGGTCGAGTCCGACCGGCTCGACTTCAACGATTTCTCCTCGCCGGAAAGCGAGGCCGCCGCCCGTGCCGAGGTGAGAGCGCACGGGCCGAAGCTGGTGCCCGCGACCCGCATCAACATCTACAAGATCGCGCATACCGACGGGCGCATCGCCTTTCGCGCCACACGCATCGTCGATGGGGACAAGCCTTCGCCGCTGACCGACCTTTCGGGCGTCCTGACGCTCGACCGCCGGTTCCTCACCGTCGATCCGCTGCGCATCGGACTGCGGCAGGGAATGCTTTCCGGCCGCGCGACGGTCGACCAGCGCGAAGATGAGACGGTGCCGAAGGTCACGCTCGACCTGCGCATCGCGGGCAGCTCGATCGGCGCGCTGGCGGGCGGCGCCGGATCGGTGACCGGGCGGGTGGACGCGCGCGCGCTTCTGGTCGGGCGCGGCAGCACGATCCGCGACGCGGTCGGCGCGTCCGACGGATGGATCGGGCTGGCGGCGCGCGACGGCTCCCTGCCGCGCAAGATAGCTGCCGCGCTCGGTTTCGATGCCGGCCGCGCGCTGCTGGCGGACGAAGACCAGCGCGCGGGCCTGCGATGCGTGATCGTCGGCGCGGAGGTGCGCGGCGGAACCGGCAAGGTCGGGCCGTTCATCGTCGACACCAGCGAAAGCCGGCTGGAGGGCGCCGGCACGATCTCCTTCCCGTCCGAGCGGCTGGCGATCCGGCTGACCGGCGCCGCGAAGCGGGGCAGCGTGCTGCGCCTGCCCGGCTCGGCGGAATTGACCGGGACGATCCGCGAACCGGATATCGTCGTGCCGAAGGAAGTGAAATCGGTCGGCAATATCTTCAAGGCGATCGGACGCGCGATCACCGGCGATCAGGGACCGCGTGCGACGGACGCGGATTGCGCCGGGCTGGCGGCGAAGGTGCTGCGCTGAGATTTGGGCGTCGGATCGGGCCCGTGCGCGGGATGTTGGCCATCGTCGATCCTTTCACCGCCCCGATGCAATGTCGGCGAAAGATGCTGCGGCGGCGTTACCAATATGCGGCCATGAGTTCGGCCACCCACTCGGGCTGACGGACCTCGTCCCGAGGAAGAAATTCGCGCATGACGGGTTTTATGTCGATAACAGGCGTTCCGTCGATCGCGTCCAGACCTTCGATATGGAGTCTTGTGC
Organism: Sphingomonas sp. 67-36; assembly: GCA_001897375.1. GTDB lineage: Bacteria > Pseudomonadota > Alphaproteobacteria > Sphingomonadales > Sphingomonadaceae > Sphingomonas. Next base: position 92,023 of record MKSU01000003.1, read on the forward strand.
CATCGACGCCCAAGACACGGCATATTGTTGCCCCGAGCCGGTTGGGCCGGTTCTTGCCCCGTTGGGCGAAGATGCCGGTGAGCGGCCAGTCAGCTCGACCTCGGGGGTGGCGCGCGCCACGCTCGATCTTTTCCGGCGACACCCGGTCGAACACGAAAATGATTTCGACATGGCTGAACGCATCCAGACCGGCCAGCGCATCCGCTCCATAATGGGCCGGGTCCAACTCGACCGTGGACCGGCTATTTCCCCAATCGTCATCGATCGGGTCTGCCCTGCCGCCCCGCACATGTCCGATCGGTTTTATGGTGTATGCCATTTTACATCCCTCGCGATTCAACTGCGGCGGATACGGGCGCGGGCGAGCCGCCGGTCCTCCAGCGAGTAATAGAGCCATATCTCGTGGTCGACCATCACGCTCGAGGCGGCAAAGGCGATATCGGGGGCGGAGCGGTCAGGGACGGGCGGCGGCGTAATCAGGGGCTGGATGCCCCGCGCCACCACGCGACCATAATCGCGATCGAACGCCACCCAGCCGATTCTCCAGCGCGCATCGTGTGTCGCGCCGTTGTAGAACATCACCGGAAGCGCCTCCGGGTGCGTCAACAGCGGGCCGGTCGACAAATGCCAGTCGTCCCAGTTATTTTCGCGCGGGAGCAGGGGCGGGGGCATTTCGGTCCAGGGGCCTGCGACGCCGGGTCCGATCGCCAGCCCGATCCGCGAGGATTGCTCCACCGCATATTCGTAGAACAGCCGCCATCGCCCGTCGTCCGTGCGCTCGACCGTCGCCTCCTTGGTATTCCCTTGCGATTTCGAGGAGGCGAGCGCGATCCCGCGCTTTTCCAGCCGGTCTATCGCCATCCCGCTCGCGTAGCACAGGTCGCCATGCGCCATGTCGGCGAGCACGCCCGTATAATAGACAACATAGCCGCCATCGGGATCGATCACCACCGTGGGGTCCTCAACCCCGCCGGCATCGCTTACGTCGGGGCCGGGGACGATGACCGGGCGCGGGAGCATCTTGAACTTCACCCCATCGTCGCTCCATCCTGCCCAGATCTGGCCGGTATCGGTAAGCGGAGCCCCCGGCGCGACCACCGCGCGCACCATCATGCCGAACCGCCCGTCCGGGTCGTGCCAGACGAACGGGCTCATCAGGTCGCGAGCCAGCAGTTCCGGCGGCCCGTCGATAACCACATCCTCGATTTGCTGGACGTTGAAATCGAGCGTGATGCCATTGGGCGCAACGGTGTCGCGAACCGGTGGATCAGCTAACGCAGCAGTCGCCTTGTCCCGGGAAAGCGGCATCCCGGTCATGCACCCAGCCCCCGCATCAGCGACAGCCCGCCATCGATCACCATTTGCGCGCCGGTGATATAGCTTGCCTTTGGGGAAGCGAGGAACACCGCAAGGTCTGCGACTTCGTCCGCGTTGCCAGCACGGCCCAGCGGTATGTTCCGTTCCAGCGATTGACGATAGGTCGCGTCCGTTTCGGCGTGCGCATTCATTGGCGTGAGGATCATCCCCGGCGCGATGGCGTTGACGCGCACGCCATTGGGCGCCTCCTCGATCGCAAGCGTCTCGACCAGTCGGGCGAGGCCGCCTTTCGCCGCGCAATAATCGGCGCCGCCCGCGCGGACGGCATAGGCATGGATCGAGGAGATATGGATGATCGCGGCCGGCGTGCTCCCGGCGCCACGCACCTTGAGGAAACGGCGCGAGGTGAGAAATGCGCCGGTAAGGTCCGTCGAGAGCAGGTTTTGCCACTGGATCAGCGGCATGTCGCGCACAAGCACGCCACTCATGTTTCGCCCCGCCGAATTGACCAGCACGGAAACTTCGCCCCACCGCTCCTCGATAGCGCCGAAAGCCCGATCGACCGATTGTTCGCTGTCGACGTGGCATTGCACGATCATCGCGTCTCCGCCGGCCGCCACAACCGCAGCCGCGCTGGCGTGTGCCGCATCCTCATCCGCATAATAGCCGATGGCAACGCGATCACCCTCCGCGCCGAAGGCGGCTGCGCACGCCGCGCCGATGCCCGATTCGGCCCCTGTAACCAATACCGTGCGCGCCATGACTGCCATATCCCACGCTCATCTTCGCGCACAACGCGGCGAGGGCGGTCAGGTTCAGTGTCACGCGAACGACGACGCGAGCGTCAATGCAACTTTTCTTACCATAACCGACTCCGGGGCGGCTCTCCGCGTGGGAAAATCATGGCGGAATAGCCGTCCAGCCCGATCGGGCCGGGTCTAGCTGCTGAAGCGCCTGAATCTGCCGTAACGTACTGCACTAGAACCGAATCTAGAGGACTCGGTTGGCTGGGGCGTCAGAGGGCGAGGTCTGACCATTACAGGTATCGGCTGAACCGATCGCTGGCATTTCGACTATCGACTCTCACCGAGCCGACCGCCGCTTTAGTTTGCCGCCATGGAGAGACAGGAGGCGCATAAAACCGTCCGGGTCGGTGATCGCTCGATCAGCTACACGCGAACCGGGAAGGGCGCGCCGGTACTGATGCTGCACGGCGGCGGGCCCGGTGCGAGCGGGATGTCCAACTACGTTCGCAACATCGACGCTCTCGCCGCGCAGTTCGACGTCATCGTTCCCGACATGCCCGGCTACGGCGCGTCGACAAAGGGGCTCGGTCGCGACGATCCCGTCGGCGAGCTCGCCTCCAGCATGCTTGGTCTCCTCGACGCGCTGCGAATTCCTTTCGCGCACATCGTCGGCAACTCGCTGGGCGGCGCCTGCGGTCTGCGGATGGCGCTCGACGCACCGCAGCGGGTCGGCCGTCTCGTCCTGATGGGGCCTGGCGGCATCGGCACGACGCGGTCGCTGCCGACGCCCGGTCTCAAGGCCTTGCTGAACTATTACAAGGGCGAGGGTCCCAGCCGGGAAAAGCTGCGTGAGTTCATCACCCGCTATCTTGTGGCCGACGGCGCGGCCGTGCCCGACGAGGTGCTCGAGACGCGCTTCCAGTCCAGCATCGATCCGGAGGTCGTCGCGGCGCCACCGCTGACGGGACCGTCCGGCCTCAAGGCCGCGCTGCGGATGGACTTCACGCGCGACAGGCGGCTCGCGGAGATGACGCACCCGACGCTGATCCTTTGGGGGCGCGAGGACAAGGTGAACCGCCCGAGCGGCGCCGCCTCGCTGGCGAAGCGTCTGCGCAACGCCGACGTCTTCATGTTCGCGAACACCGGCCACTGGGTTCAGTGGGAGCGGGCCGAGGAATTCAATGCGATCACGGCGGCATTCCTCCGCCGGGCCGGGGGAGCGTGAAGGTGGCTGATTTCGATACGGACGTGATCGTCGCCGGGGCGGGGCCGGTCGGCACCTGCCTCGCCATCGACGCGGCGATGCGGGGGGTCAGGGTCGTGGTGCTGGAGCCGCGCGGCGCCGACGAACCGCCGGATGCCAAGTGCAACACGATCGCTGCCCGCACCATGGAGACGTTCCGCCGCTTCGGGGTGGCCGACGAGGTGCGCTCCAAGGGGCTGCCCGACGAATATCCGACCGACACGGTCTACGCGGCATCGCTGGCCGGACCCGAATACACGCGCATCCGCATGCCCGCCCGATCCGAGCGCGGAGGCAAGGGTTTCCATGACGATCAATGGCTGACGCCCGAGTTCATGGTGCGCGAGAGCCAGCTCTATCTCGAGCCGGTGCTCCGCCAGCGTATGCTAGCCGAGAGCAACGTCGACTTCCGCCCGCGCACCGCCTTCGTCTCCTACCTCCAGGATGACGCCGGCGTGACCGTGACCGTGCGGGATGTCGACAGCGGCGCGGAGCGCCAGCTGCGCGCACGCTATCTCGTGGGGTGCGACGGCGGAGCCAGCCCGGTCCGCAAGGCCATGGGCGCCAAGCTGACCGGCGATGCGGTCATCGGCAAGACGCGCACGACGCTGGTCAGGTCGGCCGCCATCCGGAAGCTGTTCGGTGACCGCCGGCCCGCGTGGATGACCTGGGTCGCCAATCACAAGGTCCGGGGCAATGTCGTGGCCATCAACGGCACCGACCTCTGGCTCGTCCATCGCGGCGTCGGCCCGGCGGCCGAGTATGACAGCATCGACTTCGACCAGTCGATCCGCGACGTCCTGGGCGTCCGATCCGACTTTCCGTTCGAAGTGGTCGGTCATCAGGACTGGATCGGCCGCCGCCTCATCGCCGACCGGCTGCGCGATGGCCGCGTGTTCATCGCGGGCGACGCCGCGCACCTGTGGGTGCCGATGGCAGGCTACGGCATGAACGCGGGCATCGCGGATGGCGTCAGCATCTCCTGGCTGCTGTCCGCCGTCGTGAATGGCTGGGCGGACCCCCGCATCCTCGACGCCTACGAGGCCGAGCGCCATCCGATCACCGAGCAGGTGTCGCGGTTCGCGATGGCGAGCGCGGTCGAGAACGCGCAGGTGATGAGCACAGCCAGCATCCCGGCCGCCCTCTCATGGCGCGGCCCCGTCGGCGCGTTCCTGCGGCGCAGGATCGGAAAGCGACTCTACGAGCTCAACGTCCCGCAGATGTCCCCGGAGGGGCTGAACTACGGCTATTACTACCTCGGCTCGCCGATCATCGCCTACGATGGCGAGGAGCCGCCGGCCTATGACATGGGCAGCCTGACGCCATCGACGGTGCCGGGATGCAGGCTTCCGCACTTCGCCATCGCTGGTCGATCGGTGATCGACCTCCTCGGCCCCGACTATACGCTCATCCGCTTCGACGAGCGCGTGGACGTCGGTCCGCTTCAGACGGCGGCCGCCGCGGCCGGCTTCCCGCTCAAGACGCTCGACGCGCGGCGACCCGCGATCGGAAACGCCTTCCGCCATGCGCTCGTCATCGCGCGGGTGGATCAGACGGTGGTGTGGCGCGGCGATCGCCTGCCCGGCGATCCGGCCGGCCTCCTCGACCTTCTGGCGGGCCGCGCGGATCGGCGCGCGGCCGCGAAGGCCGCCTGAGGGGAGACGCCAGATGGCAAACAATGTCTCTACGGGAATGCCGCCGCTCAAGGTGGGCTACATGGTCATCGAGACGGACCTGATGGACGATTGGCGTCGGTTCGCGGTCGAGGGGATCGGTATCCATGCCGACGATCTTCCCGGCGGTGCGATGGCGCTTCGGATCGACGACTATCAGCGTCGCTTCCTCGTGCGCCCCGGGCCGGCCGAGGACGTGGTCGCGATAGGCTTCGAGGTCGAGGACATTGACGCCCTGGAACGTGCTTCGCGGCATCTTCTCAACGAGGGCGTCACGCCCGAGCCGCTGAGCCAGTCCGACGCGTCGGATCGTGGTGTCGACGCCGCCTTCGGATTTGCCGGCCCCAAGGGTCTGCGCTTCGAGATCGCGGCGGGCGCGGCCCGGACCAATGCGCCGCTCGACATGTCGACCAGCGGCTTTGTGACCGGTCCGGGCGGCCTGGGACATTTCGTCATCACCAGCCGACGCGCGACGGAGGTTGCCGCCGAGGTCGAGCGGCTGTTCGGCGCGAGGCTGTCGGACACGATCAGCCAGAAGGTCAGCGGCGTTCAGCTCGAACTCTCCTTCTACCATCTTAATCAGCGCCACCATTCGATCGCCGTGGGCGGGACGAAGGGCCTGAAGCTCGATCCGATCCGCAAGCGGGTGCAGCATGTGTCGATCGAGACCGCCAGACTGGAGGACGTCACCGCCGCATTCGGACGTCTCCGTAAGCTCGGATACAAGATGGCGATGGGGATCGGCCAGCATCCCAACGACGAGGTGATCTCGTTCTACGTGATCACCCCGTCCGGCTTCGAGTTGGAGCTCGGCTGGAACTCGCTTCTGGTGGACGATGAAACCTGGAAAGTGGGCCATCACGACCGGATGTCCGCCTGGGGCCACTTCCCCGAGGACATCACCGCCGGCGATCGCCTCCGCACCGCATGGGCGGCGCTGACATCCCCGCTTCGGGCGGGCTGAGGGGAGGGCGCGCGCGTGACCGATCGCATCGACGTTCATCATCATCTGATCCCGCCGGCCTGGCGCGAAGAAGCGGAGCGCGTCGGTCTGTCGACCGTTGCGGGCGCACCGCTGCCCGACTGGTCGCCCGAGGCATCGCTCGCGGTCATGGACGCGAACGGGATCGGCACCGCCATCCTGTCGCTCTCCGCGCCGGGCATTCACCTGGGCGATCGAGCCCGCGCGCGGGATGTCGCGCGCGCTTCGAACGAATATGCGGCGGATCTGCGCGTTCGGCATCCCGGCCGGTTCGGCAGCTTCGCCGTCCTGCCGATGCCGAACGCGGAAGATTCCGCGAGGGAGGCGGAATACGCGCTCGACACGCTCGGCGCCGACGGGGTGGTGCTGCTCGGCAGCACCGATGGCGTCTTCCTCGGAGACCCGCGGCTGGACGAACTGATGGCGGAACTCGACCGGCGGGACGCGGTGGTGTTCGTCCATCCCAACCTTCACGCGACCAGCGAGGCGCTGGGGCTGGACCTGCCGGGGTTCTTCGTCGAGTTCCTCTGCGACACCACCCGGGCGGCGGCGAACCTGATCTTCTCCGGCCGGCTGCACCGCTATCCGCGCATCCGCTTCATCCTCGCGCACGCGGGCGGCTTCCTGCCCTATATCACGTGGCGGCTGAGCCTCGCGAACGAGATACCGGCGCTGGCGGCAAAGGTGCCGGGCGGCGTGCTGGCGGCCGTGCGGTCCTTCTACTTCGACACGGCGCTCTCGCCCGCGCCGTGGGTCTTGCGGCTGCTGAAGGATCTCGTCGGGATCGACCACGTCCTGTTCGGGAGCGACTTCCCCTTCGCTCCGGCCATAGCGGTCGGCATGGAGTGCAAGACCCTGACGACGGCGGACGCCATCGATGCCTCGGACCGCGCAGCGATCGATCGGGCGAACGCCGTCGCGCTTTTCGGCGGTGACCGATGGTCTGGCCAGGCGGGGCCACCGCACGGCGTCGCGGACCGCCTCCGCCGGGCGGCGCAAGGCCCCATCGTCGCGGTCGCCGACAGACTGCGCGACCGGTGACCAGGGCGTGGCCGACCAGCTCAACCGCGCGCCAGGCCCAATCATGACGGCCGAACCTGCCCGTACGCGGAAGGAAGGAATTCGATGAACACGACCGATGCTGCAGCCCGGCGACTGCGCGACGCTTATCGCGGCGAGACGATCCCGCCGATGCGCGACGTGATGGAGCCGACCGACGGTGCGGCGGCCTATGCCGTCCAGGCCGCCAACACGCGCTTCTGGCAATCGCAGGGCCGCCGCATCGTCGGCCGCAAGATCGGTCTGACCGCGAAGGCCGTGCAGGCGCAGCTCGGCGTGGACCAGCCGGACTTCGGCGTGCTGTTCGACGACATGGCGGTGGCCGATGGCGGCGCCCTCGATCCCGCCCGCGTGATCCAGCCCAAGGCCGAGGCCGAGATCGCACTGCTCCTCGCCAGCGACCTGACCGACCCGTCGTGCGACGCTTCGGCGGTCGCCGCCGCGACCGCGAGCGCCGTGGCGGCGATCGAGATCGTCGACAGCCGCATCGCCGACTGGAAGATCACCTTTGCCGACACCGTGGCCGACAATGGCTCCTCGGCGTTCTACGTGCTGGGCTCGGATCCCAAGCCGCTCGACGGACTCGATCTCTATACCTGCGGCATGGCGCTGGAGGTGAACGGCGTCCTTGCCTCGCTCGGTGCGGGCGCGGCCTGTCTCGGCCATCCGCTGGAGGCGGCCGCGTGGCTCGCCAGGACGCTCGCGGCGGCAGGCGATCCGCTGCGCGCGGGCGAAGTCATCCTGACCGGAGCCCTCGGGCCCATGGTCGCTATCAGCCGCGGCGATCGCGTCGAGGCCAGGATCGGCGGCCTCGGCTCCGTATCCTTCACTTACGGGAGCTGAAGCGATGAAGACGAAGGCGGCGATTATCGGCTCCGGCAACATCGGCACCGACCTGATGATCAAGATCATGCGGCACTCCGACGTCCTCGAGATGGGCGCGATGGTCGGCATCGATCCGGCTTCCGACGGGCTTGCCCGGGCCGAGAGGCTCGGCGTCGCCACGACGCACGAGGGTTTGGAGGGACTCATATCGCTGCCGGTCTGGCCGGAGATCGGGATCGTCTTCGACGCGACGTCCGCCGGCGCGCACAGGCGCCACAGCGAGGCTGTGACCGCCGCCGGCAAGCGGATGGTGGATCTGACGCCTGCAGCGATCGGGCCATACGTCATCCCGGTCGTGAACGGCGACGCGCATCTGGATGCGCCCAACGTCAACATGGTAACGTGCGGCGGGCAGGCGACGATCCCCATCGTCGCGGCGGTCTCGTCGGTCGCGATGGTCCACTATGCCGAGATCGTGGCGTCGATCGCCTCGAAGTCTGCTGGGCCCGGCACCCGCGCGAACATCGACGAGTTCACCGAGACGACCAGCCGGGGGATCGAGCAGGTCGGCGGCGCCGCCAAGGGCAAGGCGATCATCATCCTCAATCCGGCCGAGCCGCCGATGCTGATGCGCGACACCGTGTTCACGCTGTCGTCGGGTGCGGACGAGGCGACGATCGAGGCCGCCGTCGAAGCCATGGTGGCGAAGGTGCAGGGCTACGTTCCCGGCTATCGGCTGAAGCAGCGCGTCCAGTTCGAGCGGTTCGGGTCCAACAATCCCGTCAAGATACCGGGGGTCGGAACCTTCGAGGGGATCAAGACCACGGTGTTCCTCGAGGTCGAAGGCGCCGCCCATTACCTGCCCGCTTATGCCGGCAACCTCGACATCATGACATCCGCTGCGCTCCGCACCGCCGAGAGGTTGGCGACGAGCGAAGCGGCCAAAGCTGGAGCACCGGCATGACATTCGACCCCGCGACTGACGAGCTATACATCCAGGACGTGACGCTGCGGGACGGGATGCACGCCATCCGCCACCAATATGGCATCGGGCACGTCCAGGCGATCGCGCGGGCGCTGGATCGCGCCGGCGTCCACGCCATCGAGGTGGCTCATGGCGACGGGCTGAACGGCTCGTCCTTCAACTACGGCTTCGGCCGGCACACCGACTGGGAATGGATCGAGGCCGTCGCCGACGTGCTGGAGCGCTCCGTCCTGACGACGCTGCTGATACCGGGCATCGGGACGATCGAGGAGCTGAAACACGCCTACGATCTGGGCGTCCGCTCGGTGCGCATCGCGACGCACTGCACCGAGGCGGACATCTCCAGGCAGCACATCGCGGCCGCACGCGACCTCGGCATGGACGTGTCGGGCTTCCTGATGATGAGCCACATGAGCGAGCCGGAGGCGCTCGCACAGCAGGCGAAGCTGATGGAGAGCTACGGGGCGCACTGCGTCTATGTGACGGATTCGGGCGGGGCGATGGACATGGACGACTACCGCGCCCGCTTCGACGCCTACGACCGCGTGCTCAAGCCCGAGACGCAGCGGGGCGTTCACGCGCACCACAACCTCTCGCTCGGCGTCGCCAACTCGCTGGTCGCGGCGCAGGCGGGAGCCGTCCGGGTGGACGCGAGCCTCGCGGGTATGGGTGCCGGCGCCGGCAACGCCCCGCTGGAGGTGTTCATCGCAGCCGCCGAGCGAAAGGGCTGGAACCACGGTTGCGATCTCTACGCGCTGATGGACGCGGCCGAGGAACTGGTCCGTCCGCTGCAGGACCGGCCGGTTCGCGTCGACCGCGAGACGCTCAGCCTCGGCTATGCGGGCGTCTACTCGTCGTTTCTGCGCCACGCCGAGAAGGCGAGCGCCGACCACGGCGTCGACACGCGAGAGATCCTCGTCGAACTCGGACGCCGTCGGATGGTCGGCGGCCAGGAGGACATGATCGTTGATGTCGCTCTCGATCTGGCGGAAGGGCGTGCGGCATGAGCGAAGACAGCTTCGACGCCGACGTCGCGATCGTCGGTTACGGCCCGACGGGGGTTTCGGCCGCCAACTTCCTCGGCGCGCTCGGCGTCCGCACCATCGCGTTCGAGCGCGAGAAGGACATCTACCAGCGCGCCAGGGCGGTGACGGTGAACGACTGGACGTTGCGCTGCTTCCAGTCGGTCGGACTGGATACGCTGCTGGTCAAGGACATGGACCCGCACACGCTCTATCGATGGAAGACCTTCGCGGGCAAGGAACTCATGCGGATGACGGTGCCGCCATCCGCGCTGGGCCAGCCGGCCGCCATGGCGATCTACCAGCCCGTGATGGAGCAGACGCTGCGGGACGGCGCAGCCCGCTACGCCGACCACGTATCGGTGCGATACGGCGAAACGGTCACCGCGGTTTCGCAGGACGCCGAAAGCGCGACGGTGACGAGCGATCGAGGCTCGGTGCGCGTGCGCTACGTGCTCGCCTGCGACGGAGGTTCGAGCCCCGTGCGCGAGCGGCTCGGCATCCGGCTGCTCGGCGACACCAACGAGACGCTTTGGGTGGTGATCGACGCCAAGGTGAAGCGGTGGTGGCCCGACCGGCAGATCCTGACCTTCTGGTCCGATCCCCGGCGTCCGGTGGTCGACATCGCGCTCGGGATCGGGAACCATCGATGGGAGTTCCCGCTTGCCGCGCATGAGAGCGAGGCCGACTTCAGGACCACCGATCAGCTCTGGACGCTCCTCAACTCGATGGGCGTGACCTCCGACGACGTCGAGATCCATCAGCACGCCTTCTACAAGCACCACGTCCGTCGGGCGGAGAGATGGCGTGACCGGCGCATCTTCCTGCTCGGCGATGCGGCGCACCTGATGCCGCCATGGGCGGGACAGGGGATGCAGTCGGGCGTGCGCGACGCCAACAACCTCGCCTGGAAGCTCGGACAAGTGCTGTCGGGCACGGTCGACAGCGCCGCTGCCGAGAGCCTGCTCGACAGCTACGAGGTCGAGCGCGCGCCGAACGTGGCGCGGATGACGGCGGAGTCGGAGCGGCTTGGGCGTCTCATCAAGATGCAGCTGAGCGGCCGGGAGAAGGCCGGCCTGATGATCGGTGCGGTGGTGGCGAAGCTGACCGGGCGCACTCCACCCCAGCCGCTCGCGCAGGGGCCCGCGATTGCCAAGGGATGGCAGAACGGTCGCTCGGCGAAGGGGTCGGCGATCGGGCGGATGCCCCCGCAGCCGTTCATGAGCACCGCCACCGGAAGGCGGGCGCGTCTCGACGATCATCTCGGCTCCGGCTTCGTCCTGCTCGGCGACGGCCGCGATCCGTCGACCCTGCTGTCCGCGGACCAGCGGGCCGCGTGGGACCGGCTGGGTGCGCGCTACGTCGCGGTGCGGCCGGTCGATGGCGGCAGCGAGGCGGCGACCGATCTGATCGACCTCGAGGGTGTGGTGCTCGACTGGATGCGCCGTCACGCTGCAACCGTCATCGCGTTGCGGCCAGACCGTTTCGTCTGCGCGGACCAGGGCGATCTGTCAGTGCCGACGGGTGACGGTACTAGTTACAACCAGGACGGAGATTGAGGAGATCGGAGCATGAGACTTTGCCGCTTCGCGCACGACGGGCACTCCCGCCTCGGTATCGTTTCGGGGGATGTCGTCATTCCTGTCGATGGCTTTGTCGAGATGATCGACCTGATCGCGGCGTGGCCGACGCTGCGACCATGGCTTGAGGATGTCGAGCGCCAGCGGTTGGGCGCATTCGCGCTTGCCAGCGCCGAATTGCTGGCCCCCATCGCCCGGCCGGGCAAGATCATGGCCATCGGCCTCAACTACGCTGACCACGTGGCGGAGTCGGGAATGAAGACGCCGGAGCACCAGACATGGTTCGCGAAGGCGACGAGCGCCGTGGTGGGGCCGTTCCAGCCGGTGCAGCTCCCGCGCGTATCCTCGAGCGTTGACTACGAGGCTGAGCTGGTTGTGGTGATCGGCGGCGGAGGGCGACATATTCCGGAGGCCGGCGCACTCGATGCGGTCTTCGGCTACGCCTGTGGCAACGACGTCAGCGTCCGCGACTGGCAGCTGCGCACGCCGCAATGGATTCTGGGGAAGTCGTTCGACACGCACGCGCCGTTCGGCCCGTGGATCACGACCGCCGACGAGGTGGATCCGTCGCACCTCGGCATCCGCGCCCTGGTCAACGGCGAGGTCCGCCAATCGTCGAACACGCGTCACCTCGTCTTCGACGTCGCGGCACAGATCGCGCATCTGAGCCAGGCGATGACGCTGGAGCCGGGCGATCTCATCTACACGGGAACGCCGGGCGGGGTCGGCATGGGCATGAAGCCACCGCGCTTCCTCGCACCCGAAGACGTTGTCAGGATCGAGATCGATGGCTTGGGCGCGATCGAAAACAGGTTTGTGCCCGAATAGCTGGCAGCGCACACGGCCCGATCGCTGATAGTCCACTGCGGCGGCGACCAGAGCAACTCCGCGCCTTCAAGAAGGGGAGCGTCCTGCCATGAACGCCTCGGCCGTCTCAGCCAGCTGTTCGCGGAACCAGCGGTGTCCCGGGTCCCGGGTCCTGGCCTTGTTCCAGTACAGGTGGATGCGGACTTGAGGAAGCGGCCGCGTCGGAGAGACGAGGCGCACCGACGCGGAACCGGCAAGCCGCACGGCCAGCGAGCGCTGGATGAGCGCCACGTTCGGCGTTCCTTCCACGAGAAAGGGCAGCAGCACGAAGTTCATGACCTGGATCGCGTCGAAGCGGCGTGCGCCGAGCTGGTTCAGGACGACTCCCTCGAACGACGAGGCCTGGTCACCCCGTTCCGCGCAGAACGCCGCGAAGCGCGAGCTGAGCAGCCCCTTCTCCGATAGATCGGATTCCGGGCGGTCGGCATCGACCATGAACACAAGCTCGTCGTCGAACAGAAAGGCGTCGTCGAACTCCTCGGTGCGGATCGACCCGACGCCGAGCGGCGCGATGATCGCGTCGATCTCACCCAGCCGGAGCATCTTCGGTGAGGCCGCGGAGATGTCGACGAACTGCAGCGTGAGGCCGGGCGCGTGCTTGGCCAGGCGGCGAGCCAGCTCCGGCCCAATCGTCAGGACGACATAGTCGGCGGTCGCCACGACCATGTTTCCGCGCAGCTCGGCGGGGTCGAATGTCGGCGTGAGGAAGAGCGCCTCGAGACCCGCCAGCGATTCCTCGAGGGAGGCCTCAAGGCGGGCGGCATATGCCGTGAGCTCCAGACGCCGTCCCTGCGGAACCAGGATCTCGTCGTGAAGCAGTTCGCGGATGCGGCCGAGTGCTTCGCTCACCGTGGACTGGCGCATGTTCAGCGCCTCGGCCGCGCGCGTCACGTTCCGCTTCCGCAGCAGCTCGCGCAGCACCGGCAACAGGTTCAGGTTGATGGAGCGCAACGAGGAGGTCACGCCGGATAGTATCGGCAATTCCGATGACTTGTATAGTTACAATCGACGCGCACGATGGTGATGGCGAGTCTAGGATGCGCCCAGCCAGGACAAGTGGGTGAGGAAGCATGGGAGAGCAGGCAACGGCGAAGCCGCGATCCCTGGAGGGCAAGGTCGCGATCGTCACCGGCGGCGCACGCGGCATCGGTGCTGCGATCGCGCGCCGTCTCTCGCATGACGGCGCCTCGATCCTCATCACCTACAGCCGATCTGCCGGCGCCGCTGATGACCTGTGCGCCTCGCTGCCCGGCGATGCCTTCGCGATCGCGGCCGATGCGACGCTCCCTGCGAGCGCCAGGCAGGCCTTCGACGCGGCGACGGAACGGTTCGGCGGCGTCGATATCCTGATCGCCAACGCCGGCGTCGGCGCGCTGGCGCCCTTCGCCTCGACCACCGAGGAGATGTTCGACCGGCTCTTCGCCATCACCAAGGGGACGTTCTTCGCGATGCAGGAGGCTTCGTCGCGCCTGAGGGTTGGCGGCCGCATTGTCGGCATTTCAACGGGCCTGACGCGTAACTGGGCGCCGATGGGGGCGGCCTATGCGGGGTCGAAGGCGGCGGTGGAGCAGTTCGCCCGTTCGCTGTCGAAGGAGGTCGGCCCCCGAGGCATCACGGTCAACATGGTCCTGCCCGGCGTGGTGGAGACAGACATGACCAGCGCGATGCCGGACGCGATGCGGCAGGCCGCTGCGGCGCAGACGAGCTTCGGGCGGCTCGGCAGGCCCGATGACATCGCGGACGTGGTCGCCTTCCTCGCCAGCGATCAGGCGCGGTGGATCACCGGCCAGATGATCGTGGCCAACGGAGGCAGCGCGCCGTGACACCAGGAGGGACATTATGATCGAGAGCCTCGGATACGTCGGCTTCGGAGTGGCCGATGCCGACGCCTGGACGCGCTTCGCCACCGACGTGCTGGGCCTGATGCCCGCGACCTCCCCCGCTGGCGCGACGCGGTTCCGCACCGACAGCATGGCATGGCGCATTGCCCTCGAGGAAGGGCCGGACGACATCGTCTACGCTGGATACGAACTCGCCGATGCGGCCATGCTGGAGACGGCGAGGAGGAAGCTGGCCGATGCCGGCGTCGGGTTCGAGGAAGCGGATGCGGCGCTTCTGCGCGAGCGCGGCGTGACCGGACTGATCACGTGCAAGGATCCGGATGGTCTGCGCGTCGAACTCTACTATGGACCGACCGAACGGCAGGAATCGCCGTTCACATCGTCGGTCGGTATCAGCGGGTTCGTCACGGCCCAGCAGGGCCTGGGCCACATCGTCCTCGGGACGAAGGACGTGGCCGCTTCCAGGGCGTTCTACTGCGACCTGCTGGGATTCCGGCTGTCGGACATCATCCGCATGCAGGTCTCGCCCGAGCATGGGCTCGACCTCGAATTCTACCATTGCAACGCACGGCATCACACGCTGGCTCTGATCCCGGCGCCGATGCCGAAACGCATGCACCACTTCATGCTTCAGGCGAACACACTGGACGAGGTGGGCTTCGCGTTGGACCGGGCCGCGAAAGCCGGGGCGCCGATCGCGCAGACGCTGGGGCGCCACACCAACGATCGCATGGTCTCCTTCTATGCGCAGACGCCGTCCGGCTTCGAGGTCGAGTTCGGCTGGGGCGCGGACGAGGTGGACGAGAGCACGTGGCGCGTGTCGCGGCACGAGAAGATGAGCAGCTGGGGTCACAAGCGACCGTCGGCGGCGAATGCCTGAGGGGAGGGAACGATGAGCGAACGCGAGATCACCAGCAACTTCGTCGACGTCGACGGACTGAGGCTGCACTGGAACGAAGTAGGCGAGGGGCCTGTGCTGATATTCCTCCACGGCGGCGGTCCAGGCTCGTTCGGACTGAGCAACTACAGCCGCAACATGCAGGCGTTCGCCGACCGCTACCGCGTGATCGCGCTCGACCTGCCCGGCTACGGCCAGTCCTCGAAGCCGCGCATCCGCGAGCCGCTGTGGGGCTTCATGGCAAAGGCGCTCGCAGGCTTCATCGACGCCATCGGCGTCGGCAAGGCGCACCTCGTCGGCAACTCGGCCGGCGGTGCCACCGCGCTGAAATGTGCGCTCGACTTCCCCGATAAGGTCGACCGGCTGGTCATGATGGGGCCGGGCGGCGGCTACGCCACCCTGTCGCCCAGCCCGAGCGAAGGCATCAAGCAGCTCGTCACCTTCTACATGCCGCCTGGCCCGTCGATGGAGCGGCTGAAGAGTTTCATCGGGCACCTCGTGTTCGATCCCTCGCAGATCACCGACGACGTGCTCGAGGAGCGGCTGCGCGTGGCCACCGACCCCGAGACCGCCGAGAACTTCCCGTTGCGTTTCCGTCCGGGAGATCCGACCCCGATCGAGGAGCTGTGGCGCGAGCGGATCGACCGCCTGCCGCACGAGACGCTGATCATCTGGGGACGCGAGGATCGGGTGAATCCGCTCGATCAGGGCATGATCCTGATGCGCCAGATTCCCAATGCTCGGCTGCTCGTCTTCCCCAAGTGCGGGCACTGGGCTCAGTGGGAAAAGGCGGATGAGTTCAACCGCGCGGTCGGCGACTTCCTGGACGCCTGACCGCGCGCCCGGATGGGAAACAATGCTCGCCGCGCTCGCTTCGCGGCGAGCAATTTCGCGTGCGTTCAATGGGATTTCATCATCGGACATTCCGATATGTGACATTCATACTATCGACGTGACCGAGCCGTCTGATCGATGACAGTCCTCCCCAAAATACGGCGGAAAGCCGTTATGTCGGGGAGGTTTGTCATGAAGGGTAAGACTGCTTTGCTGGGCGCTTGCGCCCACGTCACCATCGCCATTGCATTGGCTGTGATCGTTGCACCCGCTGCTGCGCAGACCGCGCCAGCGCAGCCCGCCGCCAGCGACAACCAGCCCGGACCCGACATCGTCGTCACCGGCACCCTGATCCGTGGAACTTCCGAGTCAGGTGCACTGCCGGTCGACGTGATCTCGTCGGCCGATCTGCAGAAGCAGGGATCGCCGAGCCCGGTCGAGCTGATGAAATCGCTTCCGACCTCGAACGGCGTCCTGGGAGACTCCAACCAGACGGATAGCCGCTCGCAAGGCGCGGAAGGCGTCGCCACCGTCAACCTGCGCGGCCTCGGCCCACAACGCTCGTCGGCGAACGCTATGCCGCCTCCCATCAGCGCCTCATCAACCGCTGAACCGCTTGAGAGAAAGAAATACCATGACCAGCATCGTTCCCAACGTGACGCTCAACAACGGCGTCGATATGCCGATTCTCGGCTTCGGCGTCTTCCAGGTGCCCGACCCCGCGGAGTGCGAGCGCAGCGTCCGCGACGCGATCGACGTCGGCTACCGGCTCCTCGATACCGCGACCTCCTATGGTAACGAGCAGGCGGTCGGTAACGCGATCCGCAATCACGGGATCGACCGCAGCGAGCTGTTCGTCACGACCAAGCTCTGGATCGAGGATGCGAACTATGAGGGCGCGAAGGCGGCGTTCGAGCGCTCGATCAACAAGCTGCAACTCGACTATCTCGACCTCTGGTTGATCCACCAGCCTTATGGCGACGTATACGGCGCCTGGCGGGCGATGGAGGAACTGCACCGTGCCGGCCGCATCCGCGCGATCGGCGTCAGCAACTTCTATCCCGACCGGCTGGTGGATTTCGTGCTCCACAACGCGATCGCGCCGGCGGTGAACCAGATCGAGATCCATCCCTTCCACCAGCAGGATGATGCGCTGAAGGTTCTCGAGGAATATAAGGTCCAACCCGAAGCATGGGGGCCGTTCGCCGAGGGCAGAAACGGGCTGTTCTCCAACGAAATGCTTCAGTCGATCGCGGACAAGCACGGCAAGAGCATCGCGCAGGTCGTGCTGCGCTGGCTCAACCAGCGCGGCATCGTCGCCATCCCCAAGTCGGTGCGCAAGGAGCGGATGGCCGAAAACTTCGCCGTTTTTGATTTCGACCTCGATGAAAGCGATCTGGCCGCCATTGCAACGCTCGACCAGAAGGCCAGCAGCTTCTTCGATCATCGCGACCCCGCGATGGTGAAGTGGCTCGGCACCCGCAAGCTCTGAATCCCGATATCTGGCACTCCGCTTCGAACGGTCTGTGCGTTCGCTTGCGGTTACCGTGTGGTTCGTGGCGCGCCGTCATGCGCCCACTGTTGGCCATCGTCGAACCTTTTACCGCGCCAGCGCATGACCTGTAACCATCGACCCGCGATTTGCTGTCGGCCGTACTACCGGAATGGCCGCTCGATGAGGTCGGTTTCGGCGCGGCATTCGCGGGCATCTGTGGCCGGCAGAGCCGCAAGCTCTGTACGGGCGGCATCCATATCGGCGCGGAACGCCGCGGAGCCGTTGAGTGCGGCGACGGTCGCCGCCGCCACCCGCGCCCCGGCGTCGACCGCCGAGGCATTGTGCGCCCCGCAGATCATCCGGCTTTCGCCATAGGCCCGCCCACGCGCGAGGATCGGGGTCGCCCGTTCCGGCAGCAATTGCGTGAGGACATAGGCCCAACTCCATCCCCAGACGGTGTGGCCAGAGGGATAATCGAAGCTGGTGACGAGTTCCGATTTCGGCTGACAGATCTCGCCCTTGTCGATCTGGAACGGGCGCAGCCTGCGATAGCGGTTCTTGACCGCTTCATTGATCGTTTGCCCGTCGACCAGTACGCGCATCATCAGCCGGTTGAGCTTCGGCGCGGTCTCCGGCGTCAGCGACTTGCCCGCCGCGCAAGAGAAGTCGCGCATCAGGTCGGTCGGCGCCAGCTTCACGTCGCTGGTTGCCAGTGCCCAGCGCGGGGTGCCACGCAGTTTGCGCGTTTCCCTGAATATCTTCCGGTCGAGTTGATAACGTTCGTCTCCCTTTTTCGGCGCTGGCGAGACGACCGCGGTGGCGTCGATCGCGCCGGGTAAGAGATAGCCGGCCGGAAGGTTTCGCGCCCAATCCGGCCGGTGGCTACCGTCCTGCCGGGCGACGGCCGCCGCTCCCCCGCCGAGAATCAGGACGGCCGCGACGATCGTCACCCCGCGCATCAGAAGCGGAACCCCGCCTGCACGCCATAGGTCATCGGGTCGCTCGGCGTGACGAGCAATGTGCCGCTGGATAGCGAGATATTGGTGGCAACCACTTTGTTCTCCAGATTACGCCAGAAGCCTTGGACGTAATATTTGTCGCCCGGCGCTTGATAGCGCAACGTCAGATCGGTGCGGGTGTAGCCGGGCTGACGATATTGCGCACCGACCGCCTGCGCCGTCATGAAATATTCGCTGCTGAGGCGTGAGCGTACCGACGCCATCAGGCTGCCGCCATTGGCGAGCGGCAGCGTGTAGCTATATCCGGCGGTGGCGACGACGCGCGGCGCGCGGTCGAGCGGGCGTCCCTTGAAGTCCGGCGCGTTGCCCACGCCGAGCGGGAAGTAGCTCGCATATTCGGCATCGAGCCACGTGAAGGAGGCATCGACGCGGTTGCGTGGCGATGGGGTGATCGTCGTCTCCAACTCGACACCCTTCACCCGCGCGCGGGCCGCATTGGTGGTGAACTGACGCGGCGCGCCATTGTCATTGATGATCGATGAGACCTGAAGGTTGTCGTAATCATAGTAGAAAGCGCTGGCGTTCAGCCGTACCTTGTTGTCGGCGAAACGGGTCTTCAGACCCACTTCATATGCGGTCAGCGTTTCCGGCGCGTAGAACAAGTAGGTGCGCGTGCGCGGATTGGGGCAGTTGGGCGCTGTGGCAAGACAGCCGCCGTTGAAGCCGCCGCCCTTGTAACCCGTCGCGACCGAGGCATAGAGAAGCGTGCGGTTGTCCAGATCATAATCGACCCCGACGCGCCAGGTCACCTTCTCCGACGAGGTTTCGGCATTGTTGGGCGAAAAGACGTCGGTCGCCGGATTGAAGTTCAGCGTCTTCTGCATGTAGGAGCCGCCGATGCGAGACTTTTTGTCATGCGACCAGCGCACGCCGCCGGTCAGATGCAGGCTGTCGGTGAGGTTCCACGTCGCCTGGCCGAACACCCCAATGGTCT
Organism: Sphingomonas sp. 67-36; assembly: GCA_001897375.1. Lineage (GTDB taxonomy): Bacteria > Pseudomonadota > Alphaproteobacteria > Sphingomonadales > Sphingomonadaceae > Sphingomonas. The sequence goes on from MKSU01000003.1 coordinate 111,343, forward strand.
CCGATTTCGTCGGCCCCTGCAGGAAGGCGTAATAGGGATAGGCCGGCAGGAGATTGAACAACTCCAGTGCATTGTGCGAATCCTCGCGGAAGTAGTAGCCACCCGCCTGCGCCTTGATCGGACCGGAGCCGTCGGTCGCGACCCGCAATTCCTGCGACACCTGTTTGTAGAGGCCGGTAGCCAGCGAACGATAGGAGATACCCTGGAAACCGGTGGTGTCGGTATATTGCCTGAACTCGCGATAGGAGCCGAGATAGGTGACCGCGAGACCCGAGAAGGCCCAGTTCAGTTCCCCGTCCACGCCCCAGGTGCTGCCGCGCCCGGCCATGTCGCCGACGGTGGCGAAATTGATCTGGCGCAATTGCTCGGAGGACATGCCCTCGCCGACATATAGGCGATTGGTATATCCCGGTTGGCCCGCGGCGAGCGGCGCATAGTAATTCTTGCCCAGTACCTGGCCGAAGCCGTTGCCGCGCATCGAATTGTAATCGGCCCGGATCAGCAGGGTCAGGTCCGGCGAGAACTTGAACAGGGCCTGCCCGCGACCGGACCAGTTGCGCTTGAACGGATCGATCTTGTGCGGCGTGCCGACATTCTGGATCAGATAGCTGTCTCGCCCGTCATATGCGCCCGCGAAACGCAGCGACAGCAGATCGCTGACCGGCAGGTTGATCATCGCGTCGGCCTGAAGCGAATTGTAATTGCCGTAGCCGATGTTGCCGGCCGCCTCGAAATGATCCGATGGTCGGTTGGTGATGACGTTGATCAGGCCGGCGGTGGTGTTGCGGCCGTAAAGCGTGCCCTGCGGCCCCCGCAGCACCTCGACGCGCGCGATGTCGTAGAAACTCACCTCCTGCGCTTGCGGCCGGGCAAGATAGACGCCGTCGAGCAGGAAGGCGGCGGAGGGGTCACCTTTTTCGGTATTGTCGCTGGAGGATACACCGCGAATGGTGATCTGAAGCCCGTTGTTGCGGACGATCGACAGGCTCGGCACCTGATCGTCGAGCCGCGTGGGGTTGGTGATACCGGAATTGCGCAGGGCATCGCCGTCGATAGCTGACAGCGCAATCGGTGTTTTGGAGGCCAGGCTGGTAACGCGCTGGGCAGTAACGACGATATCCCCATTCGCGACGGCATCGCCAGCTGTTCCGCCCGGCGCTTCCTGCGCAAGTGCCGGCGTTCCGATCACGATAGCGGTTACGAGAACGACGCGCGAGATTCCCTTCAGAGTCATCTTCCTCCCCCTTTTGGTATGTGATTCTTCCCGGCACGATTCCGTAAGCGAAAATTGATAGCGTTGTCAAATATACTGGACGCAGCCCTTGGTAACGCCGTAAACGAGTGGAAGACTGCGCCGGCAGCGAGGCGCGGGAATCAGGAGAGGAAATCAATGGATCGCAGGCGGTTTCTGAGCGCGGCGGGCGGTGTCGCCGCTGCGGGTCTGGCGGCTCCGGCGCTGGCCCGGACGGGTGGACGGCCCAATTTCATCGTCATTTATGTCGACGACATGGGCTATGGCGATATCGGGCCCACCGGCGGGCGCACGATCCGCACCCCCAATATCGATCGCATGGCGCGTCAGGGGATGACGCTCACCGATTATTACGCCCCGGCCAACCTCTGCACGCCGTCGCGCGCGGGCTTCCTCACCGGCCGCTATCCGATCCGCACCGGGCTCGGCAAAGGCGTGATCCTCCAGAACGACAAGCGCGGCCTGCCGCTGTCGGAGGTGACGATCGCGGAGGCGCTGAAGCCGGCCTATGCCACGGCGCTGATCGGGAAATGGCATCTGGGCCATGTCGCGCCTTCCTGGCCCCCGATGCAGCATGGCTTCGACCTCTTCTATGGCTTGCCCTACAGTCACGATATGCTGCCGCTCGCGCTCTATGAGGGGACAGCGCAGGGGATGACGCAGCAGCCAGTGGATTATCCGCAGCTCCAGCAGCAATTCTATGCCCGTGCCGAACGCTTCATCGACGACAATCGCGAGCGCCCGTTCTTCCTCGCGCTGACCCTGAGCGCGCCGCACCTGCCCAATTATCCCAACCCCGCCTTCGCCGGGAAATCGGCCGCCGGGGCCTATGGCGATTGCGTGATGGAGATCGACTCGATCGTGGGGCGGCTGATCGACAAGCTCGAATCGAGCGGGCTGGCGCGCAACACTTTGGTGGTCTTCACCTCGGACAACGGGCCGTGGTTCGAGGGCTCGTCGGGCGGGCTGCGCCAGCGCAAGGGCGGGGGCGGCTATGATGGCGGCTCGCGCGTGCCGTTCGTCGCGTGGCGGCCGGGCGTGATCCCTGCCGGGCGGCGCTGCAACTCGATCGCGATGGGGATCGATTTTCTGCCGACGCTCTGCGCCATGGCTGGGCTGCCCAACCCGGCCGGGGTGGAACTGGACGGGCTGGACATCTCCGCCGTGCTGACGCGCGGCGCGGCCTCTCCGCACGACGAGTTGCTGCTGTTCAACAACGAGGACATCGCCGCAATCCGCACGCAGCAATGGTCCTATGTCGTCGCCGATTATTACCTCAGCTACTTCCTCTCGACCGAAAAGCGCGGCTATCCCCAACTCTACGACACGCGTGACAAGTCGCAGGATTACAGCGTCGCCTCGCTCCATCCCGACGTGGTGAAGGCGATGGCCGCGCGGCTTGCGCGAGCGCAGGCGAAGTTCGACCCGATGCGCACCGGTCCCAAGAGCGGCATCATCCGCCTGCCGCCCGAATGGAAGGAGCACATCCCCGAAATGTGGCGGGATTGACGCGGACAGAGCCGGTGCCAGCGGTCAGCCGCGCTCCCGCGTGAAGGCCACGGCGCGAATAGTGCGGGCGGGTGAGGGGGTGATCCCAAACCCGCCCTGTCTCGATCGATGCGATCGTGAGATGTGTGGGCCATCCACCGTCAAATGACGGTGGCGGCTTGGCCGGCGGGTTCTTCCGCCCCTTGCGGCAGGCGCGCGCGACCAGCCAGGTACGCGAAACCGCACAGGGCGAGGTAGCATAGCGCCGGCAGGATGAAGGAATGGCGATAGCCAGCCGCATCGGAGATTGCGCCCGCCGCGAGCGGAAGAAGCGCGCCGCCGACAATGGCGGTGCATAACAGGCCGGAGGTCGCTTCGTCGCCCGCGCTGGATCGCTCGAGCGTCAGGGTGAAGATGGCGGGGAAAGCGATCGAGTTGCACAGCCCGACCGCAAGCGCCGCATAGCCGCCGATACCGCCGCCGACGAGAAAAACCGTGACGCATAGCAACGCCGCTGTCGCAGTAGCGATGGCGAGCAGACGGCTTGCCGGGAACGAGATCATCAGCCCGGCCCCCGCGAAGCGGCCGATCATCGCCCCAAGCCAGTAAAGAGTGACGAAATAGCCCGCCTGCTGCAGCGGTATATTCCATATGTCGGGGGCGTGGAGGAACAACGCCATCTGCGTGCCGATCGACACTTCCGCGCCGACATAGAGAAAAATCGCGGCAGCGCCGAGCATCGCCCAGCGCGAGGCCAGCGCGGTGCGTATCGTCATGGTGATCGAAAGCCCGGGCGCCGCGGGCGGCGCGGCCGTCTCGATCCGGCGGCGCATCGCCCAGATGAAAATACCGAGCAGTGCGATCAGCACGGCGATGAGCAGGAAAGCGCTGTCGATCGACGACAGGGCGTCGCGACGAGCGCCCGCGCTCAATGCCTCGCCCGGCGCCGCCTCCAGCCCGCGCAGCAGCAGGCTAGCGCCGACCAGCGGGCCGAGCACGGTGCCGAGTGAGTTGAACGCCTGCGCGAGCGTCAGACGGAAATGGCGGCGCTCCAGCGTGCCGAGCGCGGCGGCGAGCGGGTTGGCGGCCACCTGAAGTATGGTGATGCCGGTGGCGATGATGAACAGGCCAAGCAGCACGCCTTCATATCTCGCGAGATTACTCGCCAGCAAGATAACGATGCAGCCCGAAGCCATCAGTGCCAGCGCCATGATGATCGCGCGCACCTGACGCAGCCGGGCCACCAGCAGGCTCGCGGGAAGCGAGGTCAGAGCATAGGCGATGAAGAATGCGAAGGCGCTCAATTGCGCTTCAACATTGCTCAGGCTGAAGATGCTTTTCACCGCCGCGACGAGCGGGTCGACCAGTGACGTGATGAATCCCCAGCCGAAGAAAAGCGCTGTCACCGCCGCGAAGGCGCCGCTGGCGGATGCGGATTTGGACATGATCTCTCCCGCGCGGCGGACAATTCTGGAAGCGCACCGCTTTCCGACCGATATCTCCCGCGGTGGCAGCGCTGTCAATCGGTATCGGGCACCGTTGACGCGCGTAGCAGCAGCTTGTGCTCGATGGCACGTGGATCGAGCTCGCCGTCCAGCAGCATGGCGGCGGCGGCGGCCCCGAGCAACTCGGTCGGCTGCCGCACGGTGGTAAGCGCGGGATATGCGAGGCGGCTGGCTGGGGAATCGTCGAAACCGGCGATGGCGATATCGCCCGGGATCGACAGATGACGGGCATGCGCGACCTGAAGCGCACCAAGCGCCATGTCGTCGTTGGCCGCGAATATCGCGGTCGGCGGGTGAGGCAGGTCGAGCAGCGTGCGCGCGGCCTGCGCGCCAGATTCGACGTCGAAACGCCCCGGGCGGATAAGGCTGGCCTCCGGTGCGATCCCGGCCTCCTCCAGCCCGTCGAGATAGCCGCGATAGCGCGATTGCGCGAGCGCGTGATCGGGGTGGGGCAGGATGAAGCCGATCCGGCGGTGTCCCTGTTCCACCAGATGCGCCACCATGTCGCGCGAGATCGAGCGGTCATCGATCGCTATGCTCTTGCCGTAGAGGTCCAGTCCGCCCGCGATGCGGACCAGCGGCACCTTAAAACGCGAAATATGCTCCACCAAAGAAGCCATGTCGCACAGCGGCGGGATGAGGATCATGCCGTCCGGCCGCAGCGTCTGGATGAGGCGCTCGATGGTCTGGAGCATCTGGTCGTCAAGCTCGACCGGTTCGGAAACGAGGTGGTAGCCGTGATCGCGGCAGGTCCGCGCCGCGCCCATCAACACGTCGGTGATATAGGCCGCGCTGGGATTGTTGAACGGATAGGCGATGATGAACGATTTCTGCCCCGCAAGCTGCCGCGCAGCGAGATTGGGCCGATAGCCCAGCGCCTGGACGGCGGCCATGACCTTCTCGCGCAATTGCGGGCGCACGTGCGCCTCCTGGTTGAGCACACGTGAAACAGTCTTCATCGACACCCCGGCATGTTGCGCCACATCGAGAATGGTCGGCACTAGTCAGTTCTCCGTCGAGGCTTGCGGGTGCTGTGGTCGATATCCGCCGAGAAACATGTGCTTGAACCCGCACGCAACCTGGATGGCTGGCGCGGCATCATGGGTATCCGTCGCGAGCTTGCTTGTCACACAAAGACGGCTGCCCCGCCGGCGATGTGCCGGAAAGCGCGCGACCGACGGGTAGCCGCGTCGCCTTCCCCCGACAGATTCCACCCTTGGCGGAGTGGGGACCGCTATTTCCAGCGCCGTTCGGACAATTTGACGGAAACCTCATTGCCCAGATCGGTCGCCGATGCGCCGAGCGCGAAGCGATAGAGGCCGCCGACGAGGTGCCAACCGTTCCCGCTCCATTCGGCGAGCACGCGCGGATCGATCGTCACCTCCGCGATCTTGCTCTCGCCAGGTTGCAATTCGACGCGGGCGAAGCCGGCGAGGCGCTGCGTCGCGCCATTCGGCGTGGCGACCAGATAGAGCTGCCCGACGTCGGCGCCCGCGCGCTTGCCGGTGTTGGTGATGTTGAAGCGCGCGACGGGCGCGTTTCCGCCGGTCAGCTTCAGCCCGTCCCGCTTGAAACTGGTGTAACTGAGGCCGAAGCCGAACGGGAACAAGGGGATTTTCTTCGTCCTGGCGAACCAGCGATAGCCGACGTCCGCGCCCTCGATATCGTAATCGACCTTGAGAGTCTGGCCCGGCTTGCCGGCGCCGGCGAAGTTAGGCTCCACCGTGGCCGCGCCCGGCAATTCGGGCCGCGGAAGCTGATCTACCGAGGTCGGGAAGGTGACGGGCAGGCGGCCCGACGGGTTCACGTCACCGAACAGCACACGGGCGATTGCCTCGCCGCCCCGCGCGCCCGGATACCATGCCTCGATCACCGCCGCCGTCCGGTCCAGCCACGGCATGGCGACCGGGCTTCCGCTTTCCAGCACGACGATCGTGTTGGGATTGGCTGCCGTGACCGCTTCGATCAATGCGTCCTGTCCCTGTGGCAAGCTGAGATCTGGCTGATCGAAGCCTTCGCTCGTCCATTGCGTGGCGAACACGATCACGACGTCGGCATTCTTTGCCGCCAGCGCCGCCTCGCTGGCGTAGCGGCCGTTGCGGTAGATCACTTCGGCCTGCGGCGCGCGCGCCCTGATCGCGGCGAGCGGCGACGAGCGCTGGTAATTTTCCGCCATAAGTGAGGCGAACATGCCCTCCGCGGTCAGCGGCAAGGAGATCGCCGGCCCGCCTTCGCCCTGCGTTTGCGACGAGCCGCCGCCGGACAGGACGCCGGAATCTGCATAGCCGCCGATCACCGCGATCCGCCTCGCGGTGGCTGCCAGCGGCAGCGCATCGTCCTTGTTACGCAGCAGGACGATGCTTTTCTCGGCCACTTCCTGCGCCACTTTCGCATTGGCCGCGAAATCGATCGGGGTGACCTTCGGCGGGTTGGTGTCGACGCCGACCGCGAACATCGAGCGCAGGATGCGGCGGTTCATATCGCTCAGGCGGGCACGATAATTCCCGTTGCCTTTCGCTGCCGCCAGCAACCTGTCGCCGAAAAAAATCTTCGGATCGAGCTGCTCGCCCGATTGCTGGTCAAGCCCCTTGAGCGCGAAATCCAGATCGTGGACCGCGCCCCAATCCGACATGACGAAGCCCGGATATTTCCAGTCCTGCTTGAGCACGCGATTGAGCAGGTAATCGCTGCCGCACGCCTGCGTGCCGTTGACCTTGTTGTAAGCGCACATCACCGCGCCGGGCTTTCCCTGCTCGATCGCGATCGGGAAGGCGAGCAGGTCGCTCATTCGCAGCGCTGCGTCGCTGATTTGCGAATCGCTGAAATGGCGGCCTGTTTCGGTCGCGTTGATCGCGAAATGCTTGATCGTCGAAATGACGTTGCGCGATTGCACGCCCGCGATCGCGGCGCCACCGAGCAAGCCAGAATGCAATGGATCTTCGCCGAGATATTCGAAATTGCGACCGTTTCGCGGATCGCGGACCAGGTTGATGCCGCCGGCAAGCAGGGTGTTGAAGCCCTTGGCATGGGCTTCACCGGCGATCATCGCGCCGCCGCGATGCATCAACTCGGGACTCCACGTCGCGCCCATCGCGAGCCCTGAGGGGAGCGCGGTCGCACCGTCCCTGCGCAGGCCGCCGATATAGGCCACTCCGAGACTGGCATCGGTTTCGGTCAGCGCGGGGACGTTGAGGCGCTCGATGCCCTCAATATAGCCCGCGCCGAATGGCACGCCGGCCGGCACATTGGTTCCGTCGAGCGGCAGCGCCATGATGCCATGGGTGAGATGGGTGCGCTCCTCATCGGTCATCCGCGCCTCGATCACGCGCGCGCGCGCATCAGCCTCTTCGGCCGGGCCGGCCTTCGCGCCGGACTCCGATTGCGCGAAAGCGGTAGCCGGCAGCGTCATGGTAAGCAGCAGAAGCGCCTTGTGTGCCTTCATCATCTCCCTCCCGGATCGAACTATGCTTCGGTTCTTGCATCGGCATGATCCACGTTGGCAACGCTGTCAATGATCATTGGGCCAAACGATGCTAGCGCGCCGAAAACGCACGGCGTCCCGAGCGTTCGTGCCGCTGATCTGCTTCCCGAATCCCGGACTATTTATTCAGTTATGATCGGAGGGCGAGGAGAGAACGGGGTTGGCCCGACTGCGCTTACATCGGGGGCTTAAAGCTCCCAGGCGACGATGGAGCCGGGAAAGAAGAACCGGATGCCATCGGGCGCCCGCCATGCCTGCACGCCGATACGATCTTCGCCGCTTGCGATATCCTCCTCGAACATGGCGGTGAGGGCGGGCATGTCTTCCGGGTCGGCCAGCGTGTCGAGACGGGCTTCTAGACGCAACGCCTCGAAGACGACCTCGCGCAACCCCGCGTCCGCCCCGAGACGGCGCAATTGGTCCGGCGTCAGCGCGCTGGCGTGGGACGGATCGCGCAGCCGCTCCATGGTGTCGAAGGCGGCCTGCTTTTCGGGCGCAGGTGTCGCGTCGATCACGACGATCCGACCGTCCTTCCGGCAAACCCGCTTCATCTCCGCCAGCACGGCCGCCGGATTGAGCAGGTGATGGAAGCTGTAGCGTGTGGTCACGCGATCGAAGCTGTCGTCCGCGAACGGCAGCGCGGTGGCATCACCGGTCCGCCAGCCAAGATTGTCCAGCCCCAGCCTCGATTGCCGCGCCTTCGCTTCGTCGATCATGGCGGGTGTGAGGTCGAACCCCGTCACATGACGCATATGAGGCGCGAGCGCGCAGGCGAGGATGCCGGGGCCGCACGCGACGTCCAGCATCTCCCCGTCCGGCGCTGGCGCGCAGGCTTCGATCGTCCGCGCCATCATCGCGTCCTCGGAATGGATCGGCAGGTCGGCGAAGGGCTTCGCCCAGCGGGTGAATTGATCGACAATCCGGGCGTTGTGCTGCGTCATGCTCATGGCGGTCTCCTGATGCGCCGCACAATAGCGTTCGACGTTCTGGCCTGCTAACGACCAGTGGACAATTTTGAACGATTTTCGGCCATGAAGATACTGACACCCGATGAAACGCGTGCGGCGCTACACGGCTTCGGTCTCGACCAGCCGAGCGGCGTCGGCTTCGCGTTCCTCGATCCGTCCCGCAACACATTCTACGATTGGCACGCGCACGACTATCACCAGCTCGTCTATGCGATCGATGGGCCGAGCCAGATCGAGACGCGCGCCGGCCGCTATGTGCTGCCTGCCGGGCGCGCGGCATGGACTCCCGCCGGCCTGGAGCATCGCACGCTCATCTCGACCTCGCGTGGCGCGGCGCTGTATTTCTCCCCCGAGATGGTGACCGATACGTCCGAGCGAATTCGCATCCTCGTCGCCGAGCCGCTGATGCGCGAGATGATCCTCCATGCGACCCGCTGGCCGCGCGGAGCGAGCGAGGTCGATCCGTTGGCCTCCAGCTTTTTCCGCACGCTGGCGCTGCTGTGCAGGGAATGGCTGGAGGCCGAACTGCCGTTGTTCCTGCCCGGCGCCACGCATCCGGCGATCGCCCGCGCCATGGATTTCGCCGCCGGCGACCTCGCTTCGGCCAGTCAGGCCGGCGCTGCTGCCGCGGCCGGCATGTCGGAGCGATCGTTCCGCAGGGCGTTCACGAGAGAGACCGGAATGAGCTGGCAGGCATGGCTGGGGCAGGCCCGCATCCTCACCGCCATGGGTTTGCTCACGGAAGGGCGCCGGGTGACTGACGTCGCGGCGGAGGTCGGCTATGCATCGCTCAGCGCCTTCGCGCATGCATTCCATAAACTCACAGGCGAGCAGCCGGCTTCGTTTCGTCGTCATCACCTGCCAGCCGCTCGCGCAGTTCAATAGCTTGGCCGCGCCCTCGACAAATCGTGGCGACCGCTCCAGCATCGCGGGACTTCGATCGGGTTGATGCGAGATGAGACCGTTCAAGTTCAAGATGCAATTGCTTTGCGGCGACGAGATCGCGTTCGGGCCGGGCAAGGCGGATCTGGTCGAGGCGATCGCGCGCGAGGGATCGATCTCGGCGGCGGGTCGGGCGCTCGGCATGAGCTACCGGCGCACCTGGCAATTGGTCGATGTGATGAACCGCTGCTGGTCGGAGCGCCTCGTCGAGACGCTTCACGGCGGTGGCCGCGAGCGCGGTGCGCGGGTGACGCCGCTGGGCAGGCGCGTGCTCGCGCAATATCGCGCGATAGAGGCGCATTTGGCGGTTGAGGCGACGGTCAGCCTTGCCGCGTTGCTCGGCGATCTGCGTGCGACGCCGCTCCCGGCAAGGAGCGACGCGGACAGCCCGGCGGCTGCAGCGACAAGCGCGGATTCTTCAGAAAAACCGGGTCGGTAAGGCTCCCGAGGAACAGCGTGATCGATGCGATGGTCGCATCGCTCAATTTATGTGCCGTGGTGTGTCGCCGGATCGCGTCGGCGAGGGAGCGTGCGCTGCCATTGTGAAGGTAAGGCGCGGATACCGCGACGTTTCGCAGGCTGGGCGTGCGAAACTTCCCCACGTCTACGGCCAGTCCGGTGATCTCGGCGAGGCCCGTGTCGGTGGCGTTGGCGGATGCCGGGGCGATCGCGTGGAAGCGGTCGTCGGTCAGGTTCGCGCCCGAATGGCAATCGGCGCAGCCGCCGGCGTTGAATGCGCGGAGGCCGGTTTTTGCATCGACCGGGAGCGCGTTCCGATCCCCGGCGCGATAACGGTCATATGGCGCGCTTGTAGAAATCATGCTGCGCTCGAACGCCCCGAGCGCCCGGGCGATATGAGCGGGATCGATCTTGCCGCCCGCCTCCGGGAAGGCGGCACGGAACTGCGCGCGATAACAGGCGTCCGCGCCGAGCCGCTTCGCGAAAGCCGCCTCATGCCCGGCCATGCCCATTTCGACCGGATGATCGCCATAAAGCGGGATAGCGCTTTGTGCTTCGAGCGTCCGCACGCGCGGATCGCCCCAGGTCAGCGAGGCGCGCGCCGCGACATTGGCCAGCCCCGGCGCGTTGCGGCGTCCCGGCTCCCCCGTAACGCCGGGGTGGGTCGCATTGCCGTCGGTGAAGCCGTGGCGCTGCTCGTGGCAGGTCGCGCACGACATGGTGCCGTCGATCGACAGATCGGCGTCATAGAACAGCCGCCGGCCCAGCTCGATCTGCGCCGCCGCGCTATCCGCCGCGCCATGCTGGCGCGAAACCGCGACCGACGCGGTCACGGCGCTCGCGGCAAGCGCAAGCGTCGCCAGAGCCGGCCGGACCCGCACGCGCCGTCAGCGCAGCCGCGTGACGAGAACCGGAAGCCCGGCCCCGGCGTTCGCCGACACCTGAAGGATATAGCGCCCCGGCATGAGCGGAAAATCCACCATCTTGCGGATCGTGGAGCAGGCCGGGCCGTGGCCATGAGCGGTCGAGGTCACCGGCTTCCCGCCGCGCACCACGTCGATCCACGCCGCCGAGCCCAACGCGATGCGATAGGTTCCCGCCTCGGTGATGGTGAAGCCGAGCAACCCGCCGTGGCTGACGCTGCCGCCGGGCTTTTCGGGCTGGAGCGGATAATGGACCGAGGGCGTCGGCAGCAACGACACCATCGCGGCCTTGCCGGGCGCCAGCGATGCGCGATCCAGACCGCGTGCATTCCCGGCGGCGGCAACCGGCGACGGGCTTGCCCAACCCGCGAGTTCCGCTGGCAGCGCGGGCAGGGCGCTCGTATCGCAAGCTGGCGGGCTTGCGGACGCGGACTGCGCCGACGCCGACCCGGCGGACAACGCCATCGTCAGCGCGGCGGCGGCCAGACAGCGTTTCGCGCGATAGCCCATCATTTCCCTTCCTCATCCCGATCTCTATATTTCGCAATATACAGAGTATGGAATGCCGTCTATCGGCTCCCGTCGAACGGGAACGACGGGGTGGACATGCAATCGAAGCTATTGTCTCTGGCAATGTCGGGCGTCGCTTTCTGGGCCATGCCAGCGCCGGCGCAGACAAATGCTTCCGGCACGGCCGCGAGCGATGACACCACCTTTGGGCTGGGGCAGATCGTGGTCACCGCGCCCAGGGTGGACGGAGTGGCGATCGGTGGGGATACGCTGTCGTCCAACGCGATCTTCGCCTTCGATCGCCAGCGGCTCGACGATGCGGTGAACCTCATCCCCGGTGTCAACGCCTCCAACACCGGTGGGTCGCGCAATGAGCGGCTGATCCTCGTGCGCGGGTTCAATCGTTTCCAGGTGCCGCTGCTGATCGACGGCATCCGCGTGTTCCTCCCCGCCGACAACCGGCTCGATTACGGCCGCTTCCTGACCAGCGACATCGCCGAGGTGCAGGTGGCCAAGGGCTATGCCTCGGTGCTCGACGGGCCGGACGGGATGGGCGGCGCGATCAATCTGGTGACGCGCAAGCCCGCCAAGCCGTTCGAGGCGCAGGTGCAGGGCACGCTCAACCTCGGCCGCGCGGTCGAATATGGCGGCTATAATGTCGCCGGCCTGATCGGCACCCGGCAGGACAAATGGTATGCTCAGGCGAGCTACGCGCGCAACTATACCGATCATTGGGATCTCGCGGGCGGCTTCGTGCCGACCGCGAGCGAGGACGGCGGGCATCGCGGCCTGTCGCAATCGCGCGACTGGCGCGCGAACGTGAAGGCGGGCTTCACGCCAAATGACACCGACGAATATTCGATCAACTACACGCGGCAGGAGGGCGAGAAGCTCGCCCCGCTCAGCACCACCGATCCGGTGAGCATCCAGCGCAACTGGTCGTGGCCCTATTGGAACCTGTCGAGCGTCTATTTCCTCTCCACCACCGCGCTGGGCGAGCAGGCGGCGCTCAAGACCAAGATCTATTACAATCAGTTCGACAATTTGCTCAGCGCATGGGACGATGCGACGCTGACGACGCAGACCAAGCCGCGCGCGTTCAACAGCTTCTATCATGACGAGGCATGGGGCGGCTCGGCGCAGCTCGACGTGCGCCCGGTCACCGGCGACACGCTGAGCCTCGCCTTCTTCTATCGCCGCGACCGGCACGTCGAATATCAGCAGGGCTATCCCGGCGGCGCGTTCGAGCCGCCGCAGACCTCGATCGAGGACGGCTATAGCATCGCGGCGCAGAATGTCGCGGAACTGGCGCCCGCGCTGACGCTCAGCGCCGGCGTCAGCTATGACTGGAAGGACCTTCGCCGCGCGGAGGATTATGCCAATGGCGCCTATGTCTATTATCCGCTGGTCAACCATGCGGCGCTGAACGGCCAGGCGCGGCTGTCGTGGAAGCCCGATGAGCGCAGCGAATTATACGCCAGCGTCTCCGATCGCACGCGCTTCCCGACATTGTTCGAGCGGTTCAGCTCGCGCTTCGGCGGCGCGGTCTCCAATGCCGATCTGAAACCCGAGCGCGCGGTCAATTACGAGATCGGCGCCTCGCATCGCTTCGGCATCTGGCGGGCGGAGGGGGCGCTATTCTACTCGCATGTCACCGACGCGATCGTCTCCGAGCCGTTCATCTATACGAGCTGCACGCCGGGCGGGGTCTGCACCCCCAATGCTGTCACCAAGAGCTTCAACCTCGGCCACGGCAATTTCTACGGCGGCGAATTGTCGCTGACCGCCCAGATCCTCCCGAGCCTCGCGATCGGCGGCAATTATACCTACACCCACCGCGACCTGCGCGATCCGGGCGTCCCGATCTTCCGCCCGACCGACGTGCCGACGCACAAGGCGTTCGTCTATGCCGACTGGTCGCCGCTGACGCCGCTGCATATCCGCCCGAGCGCCGATATCGCCTCGGACCGCTGGACGGTGAACACGGCGGGGACCGCCTATTTCCGCACGGGCCATTATGACGATGTCGGCCTGGCGGTGGATTACGATATCAGCGACCGGCTCACCGTGGGGCTGGGCGCGCGCAACCTGCTCGACCAGAACTACCAGCTGGCGGCCGGTTTTCCGGAGCCGGGGCGCAGCTTCTTCGCGCGGATATCGGCGCGCTACGGATGATAGCTGGATAATAATACAACGACTTGGCAATAATCGGCGAAAGCTTGAGATCGCGCCTGCGTCGCATCCACGCAGCCCCCGGCCGACGCATTGTGGGACGGGTAGCTATCGCGGACTTGAACTGGTGGGCATGCTGGGGCGAATGAGTTCGGTTGATGGCGGCGCCGACGGGGGTGAAGAAGCGGACCGGGCGCCGGGTCGGGCTTGGGCTGACCGCTTACCCGTGGCGCGCGCAATCGTTGGCGCACAGCGACTCACGGATTTCGGGTATGACGAGGATGATCTGCGCCGGCGCGTAGAAGCCCATCGACTGCACATTGAGCAGTGCGGCGCGGATGACGATGCTTCATTCACCATTACGCGTAGGCGATCTTGGCGAAGCTGGCGGCATGGCTCTCGGGGAATCCGCAGCTTCCGAACATCTCGATCTGCTTGAAGACGCACTCAGCGAAATCCCTAGAATAACCTCCGCTGCTGGAGCCAATTACCGACGCGGTTTCATCGGAGTGCAGTCCAGCTTCGTCGCAGGATATTTGGTTATCAAGGCATTATCCGGCCCTGCTGCAGGCAACGTCCATGATAGCGAAGATCGCTGCTAAAAAGGTAAGAGAAGATGGAAAAACTGTTCATTGTAGCGACTGCGTTGGTGTGCGCAATCGTAGGGCAAAATGCGATGGCAGCCACAATTGTCATAAAAAATGCAAGCTTCGAGGATCAAGCTCTGCCCGATGGTGGATTTATCAACGGCTTCGGGCCAAAGGACTGGTCTGGCGGACTGGCGTCGCCCACAGGCCCGCTAAACCCGTTGTCATCAACCTTCGCCAGCATCCCTGATGGCGAAAACATCATGTTCTCCGCCACTGGTACGCTTGGCTCGGTGTATCAAGGAGTAAATTATCAGCAGATTTCGGAATCATTGGCAGCCAACACGCTCTATACGCTCCTCGTTGATGTGGGCCACGCGCTCGACGCAGACATGGCAGATTTTGTTATCGAATTTACTGACGGCTTCGGCGAAGATTCAACGGTGTTCGCAAGCCAAACTCTGGCACGCGACAGTATCGCAGCAGGAAGTTTCAAGACCGTCTCATTGACATTTGATTCTGTACTCGAACGAAATAGCCCGTTTGGCATTAGATTTCGTACTTTTTACGATCCGGCCCAGGGCAATGATCAGCGCCTCACATTTTTCGATAATGTTCGCCTCGATGCATCTCCGATTTCCGCCGGGGCGGTGCCAGAACCCGCGACGTGGACGATGATGATTGGCGGTTTCGGCCTGGTCGGTTCGGTTATGCGTCGGCGGAGGCAAGCTATCAAACTTGCTTGATGCAAGATGGAAGGCAGACCGCAAAGACTCTGTCATGGTCGACCACCGCGAGCGGCGGCGCACCGGGATGAGAGCGATCAAGCGGCACCTCGAAACCCAAGGTCAACATCAGCGTTTCCTGCAATGATCGGCCCTGCGAGGGGCTGGCAAGGGATTTCCTGGAGCAGGTATGGCTAAACTGCACGATGAACCCTCAGCGGTAGAGGCTTTCGACGGACACGTCCTGGTCGATGGTCCCGGTGGGGTGGCAATCACCCTCACACCGGAGGCGGCCGCGAAAACCGGGGAACAGCTGCTCGAGCACGCAGCCGTGGCACAGGAGCGGCCCACACCTGCCGACGACGAACCAAATGACTGACAACATCGGGGACGCGGAGGTGCGCGGGGAGGCTATGCGGTGAGATCACCGTCGCCGCAGGGTTCACCACAACGCGTCCCCCGCTTCGCGCCGAGCTATGAATGCTGGATAATCCGCGGGGAGGGGCGGCTGCCGGCGTTCCCGCTCCGAAATCATTACGATCACGACCGGAAATCGGCCCGGTGGACCGACCTTTTATGCGCGAAGCGGCGCGCCAGGCTATTTTGCCCCGCGAGCCGCTTCACGCCGCCGTCATCAGTGCCGCAGGCTGTCCGGCACGACGCCACCGTTCTCCGCCAGCTTGTCCATGACCGCCTTGTGCAGCGCGATGTTCTCCTCGGCGCTTCCCGCGTCACCTTCGTGGACGTTGAGCTCTTCCGCCAGTTCCTTCCGGGCGGACAGGCTCGCGTCGAGGTCGAGCAGCTTCAGGAGGTCGACGATCGACGTCTGGTAGTTGCCGCCGCCGCCCTTCATCGACGCCATCTCGGACAGGACCGCGCCGACGTCGACACCGGTCGAAGAGGGCGTGAGTGACGCCGGGGCGGCGGTCGGGGGTGTTGATGGTGTCGACGGCGGCACTGCCGGAGCCGTGGCGTTGGGCTGCGCCGTTGATGCATCCGCGCCATGGTGAAAAATCTTGTTCATGATGCTGCCGAAGATACCCATGACGACGCTCCTGATGTTGGGGTTGGACAGGCCGGTAAACGGCGGAGGGGCGCGAAAGCTCCGGCTCGTGGAACGGGCACTGCCACCACGGGTTGTGCGACATGTGTGTTCAACGGGAGAGAAACGATGAAGTTGGCAGCGATGACCATGACCGCCGCAGCGCTCGCGCTGACGGCATGCGGTCATAAGGAGACGACGACCACCATGACGACCGACAACACGGTCGTGGCCACGAACGACATCGCCGCCGTGCCGACCCCCAGTGGTGGCCAGAGCTTCGCAAACACCGCCGCAGCGAGCGACGCGTTCGAAATCGCTACCTCGAAGCTGGCGTTGGACAAATCCGGTTCGGCCGCCGTGAAGAAGTTCGCGCAGAAGATGATCGACGCGCACACGGGTTCCACCGCCAGGCTGAAGGCGATCGCCGCCGGCGCCGTTCCCGCGATAACCCCCGACCCCACGCTGACCGCCGGCCAGCAGGCGACGGTGGATTCGCTCAAGAACCTGACCGGACCAGACTTCGACAAGGCCTATGCCGCCGCTCAGGTCGATGGCCATCAGAAGACGCTCGACGCTCTCAAGGCCTATGCCGCGACCGGCGACGTCCCGGCCTTCAAGGACTTCGCGACCAACCTCGTGCCGACCGTGACGGCGCACCTCAACATGGCGAAGTCGCTGAAACCCTGACGGGCCGCGCGGTGCCGGGAAAAGCTCCGTCCCGGCGCCGCGCAGCCACTTCGGGGTCCGGCGCAAATTGCTGACGGCGGGGACCTGCTCGATCCGAGCGGACTACCGCAGCGGCGTATACCTGCACATGAACTTCGGATCGATCGACGCCAGCAGCGTTCACGATCGGAACAGGCTTGGGTGGAGGACGATTCAGCCGGACGATAGAATCTCGCGAACGCGTGCCGCGAGCGTGTCGACCGGGAATGGCTTGGTGATGACCGCCATTCCCGGTTCGAGCTGGCCGTTCCCAACCGCGGCATTCTCGGCGAAGCCCGTGATGAAGAGCACCTTCAGATCGGGTCGTGATACGCGCGCCGCGTCAGCCATCTGCCGCCCGTTCATGCCGCCGGGGAGACCGACGTCGCTGACCAGAAGATCGATCCGCACATCGGACTCGAGTATCTTGAGGCCGGAGACGCTATCGCCCGCCTCGATCGCGCTGTAGCCGAGATCGTGCAGGACATCGGCAACCAGCATGCGGACGGTCGGTTCGTCATCGACCACCAGCACCGTTTCACCCTGTTCGGATCGCGAGGGCACCCGCACCGCGATCGTTGTTTCCTCGATATCGTCGTCGCGATGGTGTCGAGGCAGATAGATGCACACCGTCGTCCCCTCGCCGACTTCCGAATAGATGCGAACCTGTCCGCCCGACTGTTTCGCGAAACCGTAGATCATCGACAGGCCGAGCCCCGTGCCTTCGCCGAGGGGCTTGGTGGTGAAGAACGGCTCGAATACCTTGTCGCGGATTTCCGGCGCGATGCCGACGCCGGTATCCGTCACGCAAAGCGAAAGATATTGCCCCTCGGGCAGGTCGTGGGTGACGGAGCCGTGACGGTCGATCCATTTGTTGGCCGTCTCGATCGTGATTCTTCCGCCATCCGGCATCGCATCGCGGGCATTGATGCAGAGGTTCAGGATCGCGTTCTCCAACTGCGAAGGATCGACCAGCGCCGGCCAGAGCCCCGCCGCGCCCACGACTTCGAGCTGGATCGAAGGCCCCACGGTGCGGCGGATCAATTCTTCCAGACCGGCGACGAGCTGGTTCACGGCGGTCGGCTTGGGGTCGAGCGTCTGCCGCCGTGCGAAGGCCAGCAGGCGATGCGTCAGGGCAGCGGCGCGCCTGGTCGCGCCCTGCGCGGCCGCCAGATACCGCTCGACATCATGTGTTCGCCCCTGCGCCTGCCGGATGCCGATCAGCTCAAGGCTTCCCGAGATGCCCGCCAGCAGGTTGTTGAAATCATGCGCAAGACCGCCGGTAAGCTGACCGACCGCCTCCATTTTCTGCGATTGACGTAGCGCTTCCTCGGCCTTGAGCAGTTCGGAGGTGCGCGCAGACACACGCTCCTCGAGCTCATCGTTCAAGGCCCTGAGCTGGGCCAGTGCGCGGTCGCGCTCCTCCTCGACCGCGCGCCGCGCCTCGACATCGAGAAGAACGCCTGGAAAGCTGCGCGGCGTCCCGTCGGAATCGTGATCGACGCGACCGTTCGCCTCGATCCAATAGTAACGCCCGTCGCCTCGCTTGACCCGATATTGATGCGCATAGGCGCCGCCGCGCGCGATGGCCTGGTCCATCGCCGCCGCAAGGCCCTCCTGATCGTCGGGATGGACCGTCGCCACAACCTGCGCGCGGCTCAGGTCGCTCAGGCCGAGCGCGGAATCGATGCCGAAGCTGCGCGCGAAGCCTTCGTCGATCGTGAAGCGATCCGTCCGCAAGTCCCATAGCCATGTTCCGATGATCGCGCCGGCCGCCAGCGCAAGCTGCACGCGTTCGATATTCTCGCGCGCGAGCGCCTCGCTGTTGCGAAGCGCATCCTCCGCCTTCTTGCGCGCGTCGATATCCCGGAACAGCACCGAGACCTGGCGTCGTTCGGGTGGCTCGATCCGCGACGCCGAGACCTCGATATGGCGTCCGGCGGCCGCGAAATAACTCTCGAACCGTACCGACTCCCCGGTATTCAGCACCTTGCCGTAGAATTCGACCCAGCGGTCCGCTGCCTCGGGCGGTTCGAGATCGCGCACCGTCCTTCCGACGATGTCGGGGATGCCCGACTGGCGTTCATAGCCGGCGTTCGCCTCGACATGGACATAGTCGCTCAAGGCGCCGTGCGGACCGTCGAAAAACTCGATGATGCAGAAGCCGTCATCGATAGCTTCGAACAGGGCGCGATAGCGTTCTTCGGAGCGGACAGGATTCTCTGGCGTTTTCCGCTCCTGGGTTGGCGCTGTCGATTCTTTCGAGTCGGTCATGTCAAAACCTGACCCTATCGCGATACCCGGCGAGGTGCCATCTGAACGCTGCTACGTCTCGCCGGCCGGTCGGCGCCGCGGGCAGCCCCGATCGCATTCGTAATGGAGGAGGCGGGGCGATTCCGTTGCCCCGCCCGGGATCAAAATCGGTCGGTAACCGTGCCGTATGTCGCGCGCTCGCGTTCGATCTCTTCCGAACTATAGGCCGGAGCGGACGCATCGAAGCGGGTCCACCCCGAATTTCGATAAGCGGTCACGCGTGTCTCCCTGTCGACAGCCTTGTGTCGCCGGAGAATGGCCTCTGCTTCGGCGATCCTGTCCTCCGGCGCCTTGGCGCTCACGAGCGTGCCGCCTCTCCGGATGCCCTCGGCATAGAAGTTCGCATCCTCGTCGCTATGGCCGGCGTTTTTGAGCGCGTCGACGATGCCGCCGGTCGCCGCGCCGGCGGCCGCCCCGACTCCCGCGCCTACCGCGGTGGCGGCGAGCCACCCGGCCGCCACGACGGGGCCGAGACCGGGAATGGCGAGCAGGCCGAGGCCGGCAAGCAGCCCGCCGGCTCCTCCGATCGCCGCGCCGGCCGCGGTGCCGCTGCCGAGGCCGGTATGATCGGACCTTGCTTCCGCATGGTGTTGCCCATGTGCGTTGCTCGCGACGATGCTGATCTCATCGCGGCCGATGCCGATGGCTTCGAGATCCTTCACAGCGGCGGAAGCTTCCGAATAATGATCGAACAAGGCGCTGACCGTCTTGGACATGATACTCTCCTGAATTATCTGACAGGTTTAACGGAGGATTACATTGCCTTTGTAGTCAAGGCCGAGCTTTACGGTCTTGCCGTCTTTCATAGCTGTTCCTTGCCAGATTCCGTTGCTGTTCTTCGTAAGTTTACTCACGTCGGCGTAACCGGCTTTTTCGATGCGGCCGCGCGCTTGTGCTTCGGTAAAGGAGTTGTGCCCTTTGGCCGCGACACGGGTTGCAACGGGTTTGGTGGATTTGACAGCCGGATTGTGGGAATTGGCATAAGCCGCATTCGCAAGAAGGGCAGCCGCAATGGCGCCCAGAATCGGGAGTTTCATTTGTCCTGCTCCTTTGCAAGCGATAATGATAACTGCTGTTGTTGAAAGCCTCGCTTTGCGCGGAGTATAACTTGAATGCGACGCGTCGGTTCCTTTGGTGTAATCTTTGGTAAGACCCGCTATCCCGGAAACACGATCATCGCGATGGCAGCCGCAGCCATCACGGCGGTTGCGAGCCAGCCGAAGAATTTCAGCGAAGGTGACGCCACGAACTCGCCCATGATGCTGCTCCTGGATACGACAAGCATCAGGCCGATGAGGACCGGCACCGCCGCCACGCCGTTGATGACCGCGCTCCAGAAGAGCGCCTTCATCGGATTGATCGGTGACCAGTCGATGGCGAGGCCGAAAGCCATGCCCAGCGCGATAACGAGATAGAATGCCTTGGCGCGCCACGGCTGGTGTTCGAGGCTGGCGGTCCAGCCGCCGAGTTCGCAGATGGCGTAGGCTGACGAACCGGCCAGAACGGGGACGGCCAGCAAGCCGGTGCCGATGATGCCGAGGCTGAAGATTGCGAAGGCGAGGTTGCCGGCCACTGGCTTCAATGCCTGCGCAGCGTCGGCCGCGCTCTGGATGTCGGTCTTGCCGGCGGCGTGCAGCGTCGTGGCGGTGCCCAGAATGATTGCGAGTGCGACGATATTGGACACCGCCATGCCGGCGAATGTGTCCCAGCGGATTCGGCTGAAGGCATCTGGCGCCTGTGCGCGCTTGTGGTTGAGGGGCTGCCGCTCGTCGACCTGATCAATATCCTCCACTTCCTGCGCGGCCTGCCAGAAGAAGAGATAAGGACTGATCGTCGTTCCGAAGACCGCGACGATGGTGGTCACGGCGCCAGCCCCGGCGATCCTCGGCACCACCAGTCCTCGCAGGGCGGCCGGCCAGTCGACCTTCACGATGAACAACAGGGCGATGTACGCGAAAAGAACCAGCGTCAGCCATTTGAGGAAGTTCACATAGCGATGATACGGAACGAACAACTGCAGAAGCAGCGACACAATAGCGAAGAGCACGGTGAACAGATGGGGTGCACCGCCAGCGACCAGCGCGGAAGCTTCACCCATCGCGGCGAGATCGGCGCCGATGTTGATCGTATTCGCGACGAATAAGAGCGCAATCAGACCGAGCACCAGCCATCGCGGCATGACTTTGTCGAGGCTGTCGCCGAGGCCCTTGCCGGTCACGCGCCCGACCTGCGCGCTGGCGAGTTGCACCGCCACCATCAACGGGTAGCAGAGCGTCATCGTCCACATCAGCATGGGGCCGAATTGCGCGCCGGTTTGTGAATAGGTGGCGATGCCGCTGGGATCGTCGTCGGCGGCGCCTGTCACCAGACCCGGTCCAAGACGCTTGAGCTTGTAGGTTATCGCCATCCGCATCCTCCGTGGCGATAGTGCCGCTCGCGTCGAACGCATTCCCGCGCCAATCGTTCACTGAATTGTCGCTGTTTGTTTCGCCGGCATGGATGTACTGACCGCCTGAACATCGGAACGATATCCGCCGCACCCTGTTTCATGCCGAGCCGCAGGGGATGTCGGAGATGATGAGGCTCGCGAGCTTGCGGATCGTGACGCTGGCCGGCGCGTGCCTGGGCGTTGGCTACGCCCCTCCCGCGTGGGCGGATGATCCGCCTCCGGTCGTTTCGGTTGCCATCCGCAATACACTCGACGCCTGGACGATTCTCCAGGGCGAACGAAGCCAGCCTGTCGTGCTCGACCGTCTGCAGGTATCCGGCACGATCGCTTTCGATCGCATCGGCGTCGATGGCCTGAGCATCCACGCCCAGGTGTTCCGTTTTTCAGGATCGAGCCTGAGCGAGCGCATCGGCGACGTTCAGACGGCGGATGCGATCGATACATTGCCGGTGACGCGGCTGTTCGAGGCCTGGGTCGAGAAGAAGTGGGGGACCAGGGATCGCAGTGTCGCGGTCCGGCTGGGGCTTATGGACCTCAATGCCGACTTCGATTCAATCGCCGCCGGGAGCCTGTTCATCAATTCGTCCCATGGGGTTGGTGCCGATCTCGCACGCAGTGGCCTGAACGGGCCGTCTATTTATCCGGTTTCGGCATTGGGCGCGCGCCTCAACGTCGCTCCTTCCAAAAGGTTCGCCATCCGATATGCGTTGCTCGATGGCGTGGCTGGCGATTCGGCACGCCCACGGGCCTTCGTCATTGCACGCCTTGCGCCGCGTGACGGCACGCTGTCGATCGGGCAAATGGATTGGCGACCAAGCGAGCAAATCCATCTTGCGCTTGGCGCCTGGCGTTACAGTCGGTCCGCGCCGACGCTCGACGGTCGCGGTCGCGGTTTTCGGCAAGGCTTGTTCGTGGAGGTCGAGAAATCGCTGACCAGGCGTTTGGGCGCGTGGGTCCGTGTGGGCGCGGACGATAGTGCCGTCGAGCCGGTGAGCGGATATCTGGGAGCGGGCTTCGTTTTGAAGAACCCGTTCGCCGGGCGCTCCGACGACAGCGTCGGACTCGCGGTGGCGCGCGCCTTCAATAGTTCGGAAGCGCGTCGACTCAAAGGTGTTGAAGCGGCCGAGACAGGTCTCGAACTCACCTATCGGTTGGCTGGGGCGGCAGGATTCGAACCTGCGTATGACGGTACCAAAAACCGTTGCCTTACCGCTTGGCGACGCCCCAGCATCCGTGGCGGAGGCGCCCCTTAGCGCGCGTCGGGCGCGACCGCAATTGCCGTGATCGCCGGACGCCGCGTTCGCACACGACGCCCGGCCCGCACAATGCTATTCGGCGCGCGCCTTGGCCGCGCCGGCGCGATAGCGATCGAACCACGCGATGATTGCCGAAGCCTTGGCCGCGCTCTGCGAGGGACGGGCGGCAAGCCCGCCGTGGCTGGCGCCGGGCACCTTGACCAGCGCGGTCGGCACGCCGCGGATCTGGAGCGCGGCATAATATTGCTCGCTCTCGCTGACGGGCGTGCGATAATCCGCGCCGCCGACCACGACCAGCGTGGGTGTCTTGACGTTGCCGACGAGGCTCAGCGGCGAGCGGTTCCAGTAGCTCATCGGGTCTTCCCACGGCTTCTTGGCGAACCAGTAGCGTGAGGTGAAAACGGTGTTGTCCATCGTCAGCGCCTCGCTCGTCCAGTTGATGACAGGCTTCTGCGTCGCGGCCGCCTTGAAGCGATCGGTCTTGCCGACGATCCAGGCGGTGAGCACGCCGCCGCCGGAGCCGCCCGTGACGAACAGGTTGTCCGGGTCCGCCGTGCCATCCGCGATCGCCGCGTCGACCGACGCCATCAGGTCGTCATAGTCCTGACTGGGATAGTTCTTGTCGATCAGGTTGGCGAATTCCGCGCCATAGGAGGTCGATCCGCGCGGATTGGTCCACAGCACGGCATAGCCGGCGGCGGCATAGAGTTGCACGTCGGTGGAGAAACCGGGGCCGTAAGCGCTGTTCGGCCCGCCGTGGATTTCGAGGATCAGCGGCACCTTCTGTCCCGGCTGGCGGCCGGGCGGTGTGGCGAGCCACGCATCGATCGCGCGGCCGTCCGGCGCGGTGACGGCGATCTTGCGCACCGGTGCGAGCGCCTTCGCCTCCAGCAGATTGGCGTTGAGGTCGGTCAGCCGCCGCGCCTTGCCGCCGGACCACGCCCATATGTCGGCGGGCGCGCTGGCATCGCCGCCGGTATAGGCGACCACGCCGCCGCGCGAGACGGAGAAATCGCCGCCGGTATAGGGCCGGTCGATCCCGCCGCCGGTGATATTGTCGGCGATCGGCGTCAGATGCCCGTCGAGCGTCACGCGCGCCAGCTTGCGCTTCCCGTGATCGTCATAGCTGGCGTAGAGGCTCTTGCCGTCCGCGCTCCACGCCGCATCCTCGATCGCGCGGTCGAGCGAGGCGGTCAGCGAGCGCGGCGCGTCGGCGGTGCGGCCGCCGACATAGAGTTGCGTGTTCTCATAGCTGCGGTGGTGGTCATCGAAGCCGAGCCACGCGATGCGCGCGCCATCGGGGGAAAAGACCGGCGCATTGTCCGGCCCGTCGCGCGTGGTGAGCGTGCGCAGCTCGCCGCTCGCTGCATCGACGGCATAGACGTCGCTGTTCATCACCTGCCGCTCGGCATCGGGGGTGCGGATCGCCGAGAACAGGATGGTGCGGCCGTCCGGGCTCCACGAAAGCGGGCCGCTGTCGTCGAACTTGCCGAAGGTGAGCTGGCGCGCGCCGCCACCATCGGCCGAGACGACGAAGACATGGTCGTTGCCCGGCTTGATATAGCCGCCGCCGTCCGCGCGATAGTTGACGCGGTCGATCACCTCCAGCGGCTCGGCCCATTTCGCCCCCTCGGGCTTGGCGGGGGCCTTGCCGAGCCTGGTCGGCTCGCCCGCGACCGTCGCGATATAGGCGAGGCGGTGGCCGTCCGGCGACCACGCGAGCGCGTTGGGATCGTTCGGCAGCGTCGTCACCCGCGTCGCCGCCTCGCTGCCCAGCCAGCGGACGAACAATTGCGGGTTGGTTCCATCCGACGCGACATAGGCGATGCGCGTGCCGTCGGGCGACCAGCGCGGGCTGGAGCCGCTCGCCGCGAACGGCGTCTGCCGCCCGGTGGCGACGTCGATCAGCCACAGCGAGGACTGCATCCGGTCGGTCATCACGTCGCCCGAACGGCGGACATAGACGATGGTGCGGCCGTCCGGGCTGATCCGCGGATCGGCGGCGATCGAAAGCTGAAACAGGTCGCTGCCGGTGAAGACACGGGTGGGCGCGTCGACGGGCGCGGCATTCGGCTGGATCTCCGCCAGCGCGGGCACGGCGGCCGTGGCGAGAAGAAGGGCGGCGATTAGGCGCATCATGATTCCCCCGAATTCGTTCTGATGGGACGAGGGATGCTGCGCAGCATCGGCGCTGGCAAGGGCGATATGCCTGATCTGCTCGTGTTTTTTCAGGAAAGGGGGTGGATGGACCGATCGGTCAGCGCCGCGCGGACGGCGGCTTGCAGGTCCGGCAGCATCTCCCCCTCGAACCACGGATTGCGTGCGAGCCACGGCTGGTTGCGCGGCGAGGGGTGGGGAAGGGGCAGCACGCCCCGCGGCAGATATTCGCGCCACGCCCGGACGGTATCGCCGAGCGTCGCCTTGCGCGCCGCGCCGAGATAGCTTGCCAGCGCATATTGGCCGATCAGCAGCGTCAGCCCGATATCCGGCAGCAGCGCGGCGAGCCGGGCGTGCCAGCGCGGCGCGCATTCCGGCCGGGGTGGATTGTCGCCCGACGCGGCCTTGCCGGGATAGCAGAGGCCCATCGGAATGATCGCGACCTTTTCCGCATCGTAGAACTCGGCCGGCGTGAGGCCGATCCACGCGCGCAGCCGGTTGCCGGAGGCGTCGTCCCACGGGATGCCGCTCTGATGCACCTTGCGGCCGGGGGCTTGCCCGACAATGCGCAGCCGCGCGTTCCGGCCAGCCTGCACCACCGGGCGCGGCTCATGCGGCAGGTGGGGCGCGCACAGGCGGCAGCGGCCTATCTCGTCAAGCAGATCGGCCAGCGGTTTCTCATCGGGGGCAATCGGCATGGCGTGTCAGAACAGGCTGGCCTGCGCCGGCGGGTAGGTGATCGCGGTTCCCTCGACATGCGCAAAGGGCGTCAGCCGATGTGGGCGCCAGTCCGTCTCCGAGAGTATCTCGATCACCGGCACGTCGCGGACGACCAGCGCGTCCGCGATCAGCGAGCGGTGGCAGCGCCACGGCACCGCCTCCGCGCACATGATGGCAGTCCGCCGCTCCCTGCCGAGCGCGATCAGCTCCTCGACGGCCTCACGGAACGCTGCTGTCTGCATATGGTCGGCATAGCCGCGAAAGCTCTCGTTGCGCCAACCCTTATTGGGCGAGTCCGCATCGGGATGCCGCAGCCCGCCGAGCGCCGGCATCGCCGCATAGGCGATGTGCGCCGTCGCGAGGCTCGCGGCGAGCGCGTCCGCGTTGAACTGCGGATTGTGTCGCGAGCGCGGCACCGTCCGCACGTCGATGAGCCGGGCGACGGCATAGGCGCCGAGCAGCGCCAGGAAGCGTTCGATTGGCAGCGTCGAATGGCCGACGGTGAAGACCGTCCCCGGCGGCCATGTGTCGCGCTCTTGCGTCATCCCGCCGCCTGCATCACCGCGCGGTTCAGCGCCAGCTGGGTGAAGGGCTTATTGAGGCGGCG
The DNA here is from genome assembly GCA_001897375.1 of Sphingomonas sp. 67-36. Lineage (GTDB taxonomy): Bacteria > Pseudomonadota > Alphaproteobacteria > Sphingomonadales > Sphingomonadaceae > Sphingomonas. The sequence continues at coordinate 137,607 of MKSU01000003.1, forward strand.
GATTTCCGGGCCCAGTTCACTTGGCACCTCGCCATAGCCGGTCGCGAGGATGATCGGCAGCATCGGCCGGCGCGCCCGCACCTGCGCGACAAGCTCGCTACCCGTCATGCCCGGCATGACCTGATCGGTGATGAGCAGGTCGATATCCTCGCGCTGTTCGATCAGCGCGAGCGCCTCGTCACCCGAAGGCGCGATCAGCACCTGGTGGCCGAGGTCCTCCAGCAGGGCGGCGGTGTTCTTCAGGATGAGCGCATCGTCGTCCACGACCAGGATATTGTGCGGCGTCCCGGCGGGCATCGCTTCGGCATTCCCGTCCGATGTCGGTTGCCCCACTCCGCCCTTCCTCACCGGCAGCCAGATATGCGCGCGCGTGCCCTTGCTGACCTCGCTCTCCAGCTCGAACGCACCGCCGAGCTGGTGGAGATAGCCATGCACCATCGACAGTCCCAGCCCGGTGCCCTTGCCTACTCCCTTGGTGGTGAAGAACGGGTCGCTGGCGCGCGCGAGCGTGGCGGCGTCCATGCCGCTGCCGTTGTCGGTCACCGTCAGGCGCACGTAGCGGCCGGTCCGCAGCCCCGCGACCTCGCCGTCCGCGACGTTGCGGTGGATCGCGTCGATGGTGATGGTGCCGCCCTCCGGCATCGCGTCGCGCGCGTTCACGGCGAGGTTGAGCAGCGCCATCTCAAGCTGGTTCACGTCGGCCGATACGGTCGGCAGGTCGGCGCGGAAGCGGGTTTCGAGGATGAAGGTCGGCCCGAGCGAGCGTTGCAGCAATTCCATCATGTCGGCGACCAGCGCCGGGATATGGACGATCTCGGCGGTAAGCTCCTGCCGCCGTGCGAAAGCCAGCATCCTCTGGGTGAGCGCCGCGCCGCGCTCCGCCGCCTTGACCGAATTGTCGAGCAGCGAGGTGATCTGCGGATTGGCCGGCACGCGCTTGCGCAGCAGCTCGAGGCCCGACAGCACCGCCGCCAGCAGATTGTTGAAATCATGCGCGATGCCGCCGGTAAGTTGCCCGATCGCCTCCATCTTCTGCGACTGGAACAGCGCCTCGCGCGCCAGTTCCAGCTCGCGATGGGCCTGATCGCGCTCGGTGACGTCGCGGGTGATCTTGGCGAAGCCGATCAGGTCCCCCGCATCGTCATGGATCGCATCGATCACCACGCTGGCGCGGAAGCGGGTGCCGTCCTTGCGCTGGCGCCACCCCTCCGCGAGGTAGCGGCCCTCCCGCCGGGCGGTTTCCAGCGTGCGCGCCGGCTCGCCGCGCTCGCGATCCTCGTCGGTGTAGAAGGTGGAGAAATGGCGCCCGACGATCTCCTGCGGCGTGTATCCCTTGATCCGCTCCGCGCCGGCGTTCCAGCTCGATACCCTTCCGTCGGTGTCGAGCATGAAGATCGCATAATCGGTGACGCCCTGCACGAGCAGGCGGAACTGCGTCTGGCTCCGCTCCAGCGCGGTCGAGCGTTCCTCGACGCGCTGCTCCAGCGTCTCGTTCAGCTCGCGCAGACGATCGGCGGTGGCGCGCAGCTCCGCCTCGATCCCGGCGCGCTCGACGTGCGCCCAGCTCCGCTCCGCCACCTCGCGGATCAGCGTGAGGTCGCTGGCCGACCATTGACGCGGCTCGGCATCATGGACGGCCATCACCGCGATCAGGCGCTGCTGCTTGACGAGCGGGATGCAGATCGTCGCGCGGGCGCCGAGCCGGTCGAATCCCGCTCTTTCGCCTGCTGGCAGATCGCAGTGGCTGTCGCGAATGATAAGCGGCTGGCCCGCGTTGAGCCGCTCGACCGCCATGCCGCCGAAATCGGCGAGCCGGTAGTGGCCGACGATCGAGGTGGTTCCCGCCCGCGTCCAGTCGCCCCGGATGGTGAAGCCGTCGCCGTCCTCGTCCATGTCGGCATAGGCGCAGATCGCCACGTCCAGCTTCTCGCCCAGCATCCGGGTGGTGATCGCAAGGATCTCGTCGGCATTGGTGGTGGAAGCGGTCCGCCTGCCGAGCGTGTCGAGGAAACGGAGCGTCTCCTCGCTTTCCCGCAGCGCGGCGGCGGCTTTCACCATCGCCGTGGTTTCCACCACCACCGCCAGCACGCCCGCCGGGCGGCCGTCGTCGTCATAGACCGGCGAATAATCGAGGTTCATCCACACGTCCTCGAACCTGCCGGTGCGGTTCAGGCTGAGCAGGTGGTCCCTGTAGGCGAGCGTGCCGCCGGCCAGCCCGACCTTCATCACATTGTCGTTGAAGTCGGCCACCTCCGGCCACCCCTCGCGCACCCGGCAGCCCAGGATGCGGGGATGATTGGCGCCGGCGAACACCGAATAGCCGTCGTTGTAGAGCATGATGCCGTCCTCGCCCCACAGCATCACCATCGGCACCGGCGAATGGACGATGAAGGCGACGATCGCGCGCAGGCTCTGCGACCAGCAGCGGATCGGGCCGAGCGGCGTGTCGCTCCAGTCATGGTCGACGATGCGGCGCCCCATCTCGCCGCCGGTTTCGAGCAGGGCGCCGTATGCGGCAGGTTCCGTCACGACTTCCAGCACACCGCTCCCCTCGTCTTGCGACATATCTATACGCAAATAGCGGAGAAGCGGTTCCGCTGCGATTATTCCAGCGGCGGGCGGCGGGTATGCCAGTCGGTCATCGTCTGGAAACGATGCGCGGCCCGCAGCAACACGGCTTCGGCGAAATGCCGGCCGACGAGCTGCGCGCCGCACGGCAGGCCGTCATCGCTGAACCCGGCGGGGAAGGTGATCGTCGGATGGCGCGAGACGTTGAACGGCAGCGTCCAGGCGAAGAAACGCTCGAACTCCTCGCCGCCCGCCGCCATCGCCGCGTCCAGTTCGGCCACCGGACGCGCCGGATGGGGCAGGGCGGGTGCGAGCAGCAGGTCGATTTCCCCGAACAGCGCGTTCATCTCCCCCGTGAAGCGATCCGCCGCGTTGATCGCCGCGGCGACGTCGCGCGCGGTGGTTTCCGGCGCGCCGTCGAGCATCGCGGCCAGCCCCGGGCCATAAGCGCTCGCGTGCGCCGGATAGCTGTCACGGTGCGCGTCGGCGACCCCGGCGGTGAGCAACGGGGAGAAAGCGGCGGTCTGGCCGACGGGGGTGGAGATCGTCCTGATCCGTGCGCCCGCCGCCGCCAGCGTCTCCGCGACATGTCGCAGCGCGCTGACGATCGCGGCATCGCTATCCCGCTCGATGCGCTCCCAATCCACGCCGATCGTCATGCCGCTGACCGGCTCCGCCAGGCCGCCCGCATAATCGGGAACGCGGGCGGGCGCGGCGGTGGGGTCGCGCGGATCGGGGCCGGCGATGGCGCCGATCATCGCCGCCACGTCGACCGCGCTCCGCGCCATCGGCCCGATCGTGTCGAGCGATTCCACCAGCGGCCACACGCCGTCGCGGCTGACGCGACCCCAGGTGGTCTTCAGCCCGGTTATCCCGTTGAAGGCGGAGGGGATGCGCACGGAACCGCCGGTATCCGATCCCAGCGCGGCGACGCACAGGCTCGCGGCGACCGCCACGCCCGAGCCGCTTGACGAGAAGCCGGAGGAATAGCCCGTGCGCCAGGGATTGTCCGGCACCGCCACGTCCGGATGGTGGAGGATCGTGGCGCCCTCGGTCATCGCCAGCTTGCCGAGGATGATCGCGCCTGCGCCGCGCAGACGCTCGACGATGGTGGCGTCGCGCACCGCGACATGGCCGGCTCGGCACGGCATCCCCGCCAGCGTCGGTTCCCCGCCGATGTCGATCAGATCCTTGACCGCGATCGGGATGCCGTGGAGCGGGCCGCGATCGAAGCCGGCGGCAAGCTCGCGATCCGCCCGCGCCGCATCCTCGCGCGCCCGGTCGCGCAGGGGGAGGGCGAAGCTGTGCAACCGGCCGTCGAGGCGATCGATGCGATCGAGGAACGATTCGGCCAATGCGCGCGCGCTGATCCTTCCGCCACGCAGATCGGCGCCGAGCGCGCGCACGTCCTTCACCAGGTACGGGTCATCCAGCGACGCCATATCACCTCTCCATCCCGAATTTTTTCAGGAAAGTTAGTAAACTACATATTGCGGATAGGGCAACCTCCTCCGGCCGATACCCTTAGTAGTTGAAGTATTTTTCCGAACGCTGTAGGAGCCGCCCCGATTGTGACCGCGCAAGGGCGCGCAAGGGGAGGGGACACGTGATGCGGCACCAGCATTTGGGGATTTTTCTGGCCGGCGGCGCGATGCTGGCGATGGCCGCCACGGCACATGCGCAGACCGCTCCGGCGGGTGCCGCGCAGGAAGCCGATCCGTCCGAGATCATCGTGACGGCCACCAAGGAGAAGCAGACGCTTCAGCAGGTTCCGATCTCCGTCGGCGTTGTCAACGGCAAGGCGATGGCGGATCAGGGCGTGCGCCTGTTCACCGATCTCCAGTCGTCGGTGCCCAATCTCCAGATCGACAACACCAACGGCAATTACGCGATCACCATCCGCGGCCTCGGCTCCGGCTCCAGCAACCTGGCGTTCGAGCAGTCGGTCGGCCTGTTCGTCGACGGCGTCTATTCCAGCCGTGCGCGCTCGCTCCAGGTGCCGTTCCTCGACATCGAACGGGTCGAGGTGGTGCGCGGCCCGCAGGGCGCGCTGTTCGGCAAGAACACCAATGCTGGCGCGATCAGCATCATCACCCGCCGCCCGACGCGCGATTTCCAGGCGGAAGCGCGGATCGGCGGCGAGATGGAGCATGGCGGCTTCAACGCCAGCACCTATGTCTCCGCGCCGATCAGCAACACGCTCAGCCTGCGCCTCAGCGGCGAGGCGGGCCGGGCGGACGGCTATATCGACAACCGCCTGACCGGGCAGAAGGACAACAGCTCGAAATATCTCGCCGGCCGCGCGCAATTGCTGTGGCAGCCGACCAGCGATTTCGAGGCGCTGCTGAAGGTCGAGGCGTTCCGCAACGAGATCGACGGATCGAATGCCGTCTATAACAACCTCGGCTCGGCGAGCTGCGCGCTGTGCAACCTCGTCCGCAATGCCAGCGGCGGCGTGAATGCACAGCAATATCCGGGCTTCTGGCGCACCAGCCGCGGCAACCCGGCGGAGCTCGACTTCACCAAGTCGCGCACCGGCGAACTGACGATGACGTGGACGCCGGACGACTGGAATATCACCTCGATCACCGCGTTCCAGAAGATCAACGCGTCGCGAACCTTCAACACGATTCCGGGCGGCCTGCCGCTGCTCAACACGTTGCAGGCAGAGCGCACCACGCAATTCTCGCAGGAGGTACGCGCGGCGAAGAACATCGTCGACGGGATCAAGGCGACGGTCGGCGTTACCTATACCCACGCCGATTCCAGCATCCTCCAGGACGTTTACTACACCGGAAACGCCGCCGGTCTGGCGACGGTGCCGGACGGCCTCGCACACCGGCCGTTCGATCAGAAAAGCTGGTCGCTGTCGCCCTATGCGATCATCGACGCCGATCTCACCAGCCAGCTCAAGTTCAACGGCAGCCTGCGCTACAGCTATGAGGACAAGACGGCGCGCGCGCAGAGCGTCTTCACCGGCGCGCGGCGGCCCGCGAACAACCTCGACTACGACCTGAGCGGGGAGCGGCGCGAGAAGCTGTGGGATTATTCGGCCCGCCTGCGCTACGAATTCAACCGGGACATCTACGCCTATGTGAGCTACGCCACCGGCACGAAGGGCGGCGGCTTCATCTCGAACGACGGCCTGCTGCTCTACAACATCATCAACAACAAGGGCCGCTTCGATTTCGATTCGGAGCGCGCGCGGTCGTGGGAACTGGGCGCCAAGATGCGGCTGCTCGACCGGCGGCTGGATATCGACGTGGCGTTGTTCCGCACCAAGTTCCACAATCTGCAGGTCTCGTCGTACAACGGCACCGCGTTCATCACCGGCAATGCGGCCGAGGCGAAATCGCAGGGCGTCGAGCTGGATACGCGCTTCCGCCCCAACCACGTCCTGTCGATGGGTCTTTCGGGCGCCTATCTCGATGCGAAGTACATCGATTATCCGGGCGGCCCGTGCGTCTATAACGCGCCGTCGACCTGCTCTCCGCTCACCAACAACCTCGCCGGCTCGCCGCTGGTGCGCGCGCCGAAGTGGAAGGGATCGGGCTATGTGCAGGTCGACGTGCCGGTCAGCACCGATCTCGTCCTGACCGCTCGCGGCTCGGCGGACCATACCACGCGTTCATACATGCAGGGCGATCTCAACCCGCTGAACAGCCAGGCGCCCTATACGCGCTACGACGCGCGTATCGCGATCCACAACAGCAGCGATAAATGGGAGATCGCGCTGGTCGGCCGCAACCTGTCGAACGAGGTGATCGTGACGCAGGCGTTCAACACGCCGCTGCTCTATACGGCGGCTAGCAACAGCCATGTCGTGATGGTCGCGCCGCCGCGCACGATCTCGATCGAGGCGATGATCCGGTACTGAGGGCTGCGGCTCTCGAAGGATCGAAGGAGACGACGCTAGAGGAGGGCGCATGGGCGAGGATCAACTGTCGGCCGAAGCCGGTTCGCCGATCGAGAGCAGGTCGATCGGCGGGCGCGGATCGGACATGGCCAATCGCGCCACGCCTTTCCTCGAAAATCACTGGTACGTCGCGGCGTGGGCCGGGGAGATCGGCGCGGCGCCGCTTGCCCGGACGATCCTCGGCCGGCGGATCGTGCTCTATCGCGACGCGGCCGGCGCGGTGGCCGCGCTCGCGGATCGCTGCCCGCATCGCTCCTATCCCTTGTCTCGTGGCGAGGTGAAGGGAGACAGGATCGTCTGCGGCTATCACGGGATAGAGTTCGGCCGCGACGGGCGGTGCGCGCTCGTCCCCTCGACGGGAACCGCGCCCGGCGCGCTTCGGGTGCGCGCCTATCCGGTGGTGGAGCAAGGTCCGTTCGTGTGGATCTGGATGGGCGATCCCACCGCGCCGCGCCATGACCGGCTGGTCGACCAGCCGTGGTTCACCGAGCCGGGCTGGGCGCACGTCACCGGCTATTTCCCGATGGGCGCGCATTATCTCGGCCTGCACGAGAACCTGATGGACCTCTCCCACTTCCCGTTCCTGCACGGCGCGGCGGTGGGCAAGCCGGAGCACGCCTCGGCGCGGCCGAAGGTGACGGTCGCGGGCAATGTCGTGCAATCGGTGGTGGAGCATCGCGACGTCACGGTGATGCCCGCCTACGGGCGGCGCGCCGGTTTCGCCGGGCCGGTCGATCGCGTCAGCGAATCCGTGGTGCCGACGCCGGCGATTCATCTCGGCAAGGTGGTGATGCGGGAAGCATCGGGGCGCGGCGAGGCGCATGTCCGCTACATCGTCCATTGCCCGACACCGGAGACGGAGCACAGCACGCATTATTTCTGGGCGATGGCGCGCAGCCATTTCATCGACGACAAGGATATCGACGCGGAGATGCGCGCGGTCGGCGAGAAGGCGTTCCGCGAGGACAAGGATGCGCTGGAGGCGATCGAGGAACTTGTCGTCGCCGAGCGCGACCCGGCCTTCCGCGAGCGGCTGATCGCCAGCGACGAGGCGGGCGTGCAACTCCTGCGCGCGCTCGCCCGGATGGAGCGCGAGGATCGCGCGGAGTTCTCGCGGAGCGGAGCGTAACGCCGCCTGCCGCGTTGACCTTCCTCGATAGCGGGGAGAAGCGGGTGCGCGTTGGTTCGATCGGTTCGTCTTTGGCGGTGCTGTTGCTTCTCTCCGCCTGCGGTTCGAATGGGAAGGGTGTCGAGCAGACGAGCGGCGAGACGGCCGCCGCCAGATGGAGCGAAACCACCGCCCGCCAGTTGCACGAGGCGATCGCCGGCCGCGCCGCCCATGGCCTCGATCGGCTGCGTTTCGAGGACATCGCGCCCGGCGCGCCGCTGGACGACGCCGCGCTGACCCGCGCCGCGCTCGCTTATGCCGCAGCGCTGGCGGGAGGGGCGAGCGATCCGGCGAAGCTCTATCGTGTCTATACCTTGCCGCGATCGAAGCCGGACCTGCCGCGCGGCCTCGCCGCCGCGCTCGCCGCAGGGAGGGTTGGTGAATGGCTGGCGAGCCTCGCGCCGCAGGACGACGGCTATCGCACGCTCTCGCGCGCCTATCTCGCATTGCGCGGGCATGACGATGCGGTGCCGGCGATCCCGCAGGCGAAGGCTGCGTTGAAGCCCGGTGCGACCGACCCGCGCATTCCGGCGATCGCGCGGCAGCTCGCCGCATTCGACTATCTCGACGCATCGGCCGCGCAAGGCGAACGCTACACCCCCGCGATGGTCGCGGCGGTGCGGCGGATGCAGGCCGATTACGGGATCAGGCCGGACGGGACGATCGGCGACGAGACGATCGCGATCCTCAACCTCTCCGACGCCGATCGCGCCCGCGCCATCGCCGTCGACATGGAGCGGATGCGCTGGCTGGAGCGTACGCCGCCGGCCACGCGGATCGACGTGAACCTCGCCGCCGCCCGCCTGACCTATTGGCGCGACGGCAAGATCGCCGACACGCGCAAGGTAGTCATCGGCAAGCCCGATACGGAAACGCCGCAGATCGGATCGCCGATCTTCCGCCTCGTCGCCAATCCGACATGGACGGTGCCGCGCTCAATCGAGCGCAAGGAGATCGCGGGCAAGGGGGCCGCCTATCTGCGCCGCAACGACATGATGTGGAAGGACGGGCGGGTCGTGCAGCGGTCCGGCCCGCGCAACGCGCTCGGCCTCGTCAAGTTCGACATGCGCAACCCCTATGCGATCTACCTGCACGATACGCCCGCGAAGCAGCTTTTCGCGGTGGTGCAGCGCGAGCGCAGCCACGGCTGCGTCCGCGTCGAGGACGCGCTGGGCTTCGCGGAGATGCTCGCGCGCGACGAAGGCGTGCTCGATCGCTGGAACGAGGCGCGCGCGAGCGGCAAGGAGGCGTTCGTCGGCCTGCCACGGGAAATTCCGGTGCGGCTGCTGTACCAGACGGTGCTGCTCGACAAGGACGGCGATCCGATCGTGCGCGGCGACCCTTATGAGTGGAATGACCGGATCGCGGCGGCGCTGGGCTTTGGGGGCGCCAACGGCCATCACCTGCGTGCTGGTTCCGGCGATCTGGGTCCGTGATCCACGCCTTCGGTTTTCCGTGCGGAGGAGGTAGAGGAATATCGCTCCCACTGATCGGAAGGATGTCGTCCGATGGATTTCCCGCCTGCTGTTCCGGTGCCGGCCGCATGAGCGCGCGCGACGATCTGCTCGCCTCGCTCAACGAGTTGCTGGAGGCGGAGCGCGCCGGTGCCCGCGTCGCGCTCGATGCGCTGAAGGACGCGGTGTCGCCCGAGGCGGAGCATCTGCTGCGTGATGTCCGCGCCGACGAATCGCGCTGGTGCGCGAGGCTCTCGCACCATATCGCCCGGCTGGAGGGGCAGCCCTCGCGGCAGACGGGGGCGTTTCACGGCAAGGCGATGGCGATCGCCGATCCTGTCGCGCGGCTGGCGTTCCTCAATCGCGGGCAGGCATGGGTGGTGCGCAAGCTGGAGGCGCTGATGCCCGGCGTCGCGGATGACGATGCGTTGCGCGGCGATCTTCAGGCGATGTGGGACAGCTATCGCGTCAATATCGGCCGGACCGAGGACTTCCTCGCGACGCTGGAACAGCCGGCGGATCAATCAAAATAATTGCATTCTCGACATTAAAATATGGATTGCGGGGCGTCGCGTCCAAAGCCGGTGAGTTTCGGGATCGGCGAGCCCGGAACGGGAGAGGCAACATCCTCTCAATCCGATGTTTTTTTATTATTGATTTTGGCGCACCCAAGAGGATTCGAACCTCTGGCCTCTGCCTTCGGAGGGAATATCGCTGGCTCCGCCAAAAAGCGCAAGGAGCCGCCGATGACCGCCTATCCTACTGTAAAGCCTAAACAATTTGCATTCAGTCTCCGCCGAACTTACTCTTCTGTCCGCCACAGTTTTCGCCCGCGTGCTTACGTGGTGCTTACGCGAGAGGAAGCAGTAGGGTCGGAGGAAGCCCATGTCTAAGCTCACAAAACGCGTCGTCGATGCCGCAGAAAGTCGCGCAAAAGATTACGTCATATGGGACGACGAACTGCCCGGCTTCGGCCTCCGCGTGTTCGCGTCCGGCAAGCGCAGCTACGTGATCCAGTATCGTCTCGGCAAGCGGTCGCGTCGCTTCACAATCGGATTGCACGGCGTCTGGACGCCTGAGCGCGCGCGCCAGGAGGCAAAGGTGCAGTTGGGGCGGATCGCGCAGGGCGAAGATCCGGCCGAAGAGAAGCAGCTCGACAGCAAGGCGATCACCGTCAAGGAGCTGTGTGACCTCTACGTTGCCGACCTAAAAGCCGGCCTCATCCTCGGCAAGGGAGGCCGCCCCAAGAAAGCCAGCACCATTCTCTCCGACACGGGGCGCATCGAGCGTCACATCATCCCCTTGCTTGGTACGCGCAGGGTCAAGGATCTGGTGAAGGCGGATATCACGAAGGCCCTGAAGGACATCATGGCCGGCAAGACTCGTTGCAGCGTCAAGACGAAGAAGCTTCGCGGCCGTGCTATCGTGCGTGGTGGAGCGGGTACGGCGACGCGCACGATCGGGCTCTTCGGCGGAATACTGACCTACGCGGTCGAAGCTGGGATCATCGATCTGAACCCGGCGCATGGTGTCAGGCGGCCGAAGGACAACGTCCGTGCGCGGCGTCTGACCGAGGCAGAATATCGGTTGCTCGGCGAAATCCTGGGCAAGGCGGCCAAGACAGAGAAATACGAGCTATCAGTTGAAATCATACGCCAGCTCGCGCTCACCGGATGCCGGCGGACTGAGATGGTGACGCTCGCGTGGGCGGAGGCGGACACGAGCGCGAGTTGCTTGCGTCTGGTTGACAGTAAGGAGGGAAGCTCCATCCGCCCGATCGGACTCCCTGTCGTCGAATACCTCGAAGCAAGTCGGAAAGCTCGCACAGGCACGTACGTGTTTCCCGGACACGGAGACGACAACGCGTTCGGAAGCCTTCCGAACCATTGGGAGCAGATATTCAGAGATACTCCGCTGGCCGACATCACACCCCATGTCTTGCGGCACAGCTTTGCCAGCATCGCAAACGATCTCGGCTTCACAGAGGTGACGATCGCTGCTCTGGTTGGCCACTCAAAGGGCTCAGTCACCAGCAACTACATACACACGCTCGATACAGCGCTTATCATGGCCGCCGACACGATCGCCGGTTACATCCAGGGCTTGCTCGACGGCATCGAGTTCAAGCAAACGGCCTACGCCGTGGACCGCGACTCTCGCCGCGCTGCACTCGCTCGCTTCCTTCAACAAGCCTCGGCGCCGGATGCCGCTGAGGCGCAAAACGAGCAGCAACGCGCCGCTGCGTAGAAGGCAAGGTGGCGGCGCTGCCAACCTAGACACGCCGCTACTTGCAAGTCAGAAAAACATGCCTTATTTTCTGACATATGAAGACGGTAAGCGCCTCCGTTCCGGATCGGGTCATGAAACGCGTTCGCGCTAGCGGACGCGGCAGTGTCTTCACGCCCAGCGACTTTCTCTCTGTCGCCACTCGCTCCTCGGTCGATCAGGCCCTTTCGCGGTTGGTAAAGGGCGGACACCTCCGTCGGCTTGCGCGCGGGCTCTACGACTTTCCAAAGCTGCATCCGAAGCTCGGGCCACTGTCTCCTGCGCCGGACGATGTAGCACACGCGCTTGCTAGGGAGACCGGCTCCCAGGTGCAGATCGCCGGCGCGCGGGCAGCAAACGCGCTCGGCCTGTCGGCGCAAGTCCCGGCACAAAGCACTTATCTGACCGATGGTCCGTCGCGTCGTGTCGTGCTGGGAAAGCGCGTCGTAGATCTTCGCCACGCCTCGCCCAAGCATCTGATCGCACCGGGCAGCCCCGCCGGGACGGTCGTGCAGGCGCTTCGCCATGTTGGCCCCGTTCGGGCGGCTGATGTCGCGCAGGTTGCGGCGCGCCAGCTGTCGGCCAACGACAAGAAGACGTTGGCCTCAACCGCCCTTCAAGCGCCTGCCTGGATGAGGCCAACGCTCGTTTCGATCGCCAACGCATCGATGGCCGATATCGATGGATGATGTCGCCCGCCTTCCCAGCGCCGATCGCGCAGCTCTCTTCGGGGAGACCGGCGCCGGCCGAGGCGTCGCCGACACGATCATCGAAAAGGACTTCTGGGTCTGCTGGAGCCTGAAGCGCCTGTTCGGCATGCCGAAGGGCACCACGGCAAGCCTCGTCTTCAAGGGCGGCACATCGCTCTCCAAGGCGTTCAACGCCATCCGTCGGTTCTCCGAGGACATCGACCTATCGTTCGACCGGGCCGAACTCGGATACACCGGCGAGCGCGACCCCGAGAAGAAGGGGATCAGCAGGAAGCAGGCGGCCCGACTTATCGACGACCTGGTGGGCGACGTCGAGCGGCACATCACCGAGAAATTTCTCCCGGCGCTTCGTGCCGCGATCGTAGAACAACTTGGCGAGCCAACCAACGGCGAGTGGTCGCTGGAGGTAGACGCCAACGACGCCCAAACCGTCAACTTCCATTATCCGACCGCGCTGCCTGCTGCCGAATACGACGGCATGGCTTACATCACCCCGCGGGTAAAATTCGAGCTCGGCGCGCGGGGCGATCCCTGGCCGACCGAGGAGAAAGTCATCCGCCCCTATGCGGCCGACGACTATCCGGACTTCTTCACCGATCCCGACGCCAGCGTGACCGTGCTGTCAGCGCGGCGGACCTTCTGGGAAAAGGCGACCGCGCTCCATGCGGAGGCGCACCGCCCCGCCGAGTCACCGACGCCGCCCTATTTCTCGCGGCACTATTACGATCTCGCGATGATCCTCGACACGGACGAGGGCCGAGCCGCCGTTGCCGATCTCGACCTGCTAGCGCAGGTGGCGCAACACAAAGCCACCTTCTTCCGTTCAGGCTGGGCCAGCTACGAAACGGCTCGGCCAGGCACGCTCCGGCTGATGCCGGATGACAGTCGGGTCAAAGACCTGCGAGCCGACTATCGGGCGATGGCGCCGATGATGTTTGATCAGTCACCGCCGTCATTCGACGATTTGCTCAAGCAGATGATTGCTCTGCAGGAGGCCATCAACAATGGAAGAGGCGCGAGACAGAAGCGAGCCGTGACTGCCTTCGACTGACACGTCGCCGCGAGACTCGGGAGGCAATATGAGGTACGATGCTTGAGTTCGACGGCGCATGGCGTTTCGACGGCCCCGGCCCACTCGAGCCCGATGCGGTACGAGGATTTCGTGAGTTGATTGACCGCATCTGCGGGCAGGCAACACGCAAGTGGGTTCTTGAACACTTCAAATCTCATTTCGCCGCTGCCGCGGGAGTCCCGCACTACACCAGCAGCGATGAGAGCTGGGCGTCGTCTGACCTCGACACGAAGATGAATGAGGCCGGTGAAAACGCGCCCCTCTTTATCGAGGCGTTCTACAATGCCTGCGAAGAGTTGCGCATCCAGCGGCCAGACGTCGCGCTGCCTGACGTAGACCGCTTAAATCGAATTCTGAGCAATGCTGGCGCTGGGTATCAGCTCGACCCGCCCAAACTTGTCGCAACACGTGTCCATATTCCAATCAGCGTTCCCGATGCACCGCCATCGCTCGATGAGCAAGCCCGACAGGTGATCAGCCAGGCTCTAGATGTATCTGAACGCGCTCTGGCCCAGGGTAACGGAAGACAAGCGGTCCAAGAGGTGCTGTGGCTGCTGGAAACGATCGCCACCGCCTTCAGAGGCCTCGATGCAGACGATGGCAGTATCCAAGGTCGCTACTTCAACAAGATCATCTGCGAACTGCGACAGCGTGGCCGCGGACATCAGGAGCAGATCCTGCAGTGGATGATGACTCTCCACGGCTATCTGTCGTCGCCGACAGGCGGTGGCGTGCGCCATGGCGTGGATCTCAAAGACGGGCTTGCCTTGGGCATCGACGAGGCGCGTCTCTATTGTAATCTCGTTCGCAGTTATCTTACCTTCCTCATCGCAGAACACGAGCGGATAGCCAGGCGGTCCGCGTGACAACCTACATTACAAAGACATGGGGATTTGGAACGCCGTCCGGCCCCCTCCAGTTCAGTCACCGTGGCTGGCGGGAGCGTGCCCGCGACATGCTTCGCCCCGGCGACCTGGTAGTCATCGTCGGCACGATGGGAGACGAAACACTGCCCGAGGAGCGCGGCATGATCCTCGGCCTGATGGAGCCGACGACATCGATCGTCAGCTCACTCGACTATGACCTAGCGCGCGGTCCCCGCGATTTTGACGAAACCGGAAGGTATCGCTGGCCGTACGGGCTCGAATTGCAGCGAGCGTGGCGCTTCAGTGAGCCCCGCACAGCGTTAGCCGTCATCTCCTCGAGACGGTTCAGCATGGACTCGGCGCAAGGCATCGTCCCACTTCTACCAGAAGAAGCCGAAGCAACGATGCTACTGCCGCGAGAGCCAGTCGCTCTGCTCAGGCCAGCACGCACCGAAGCTCGGATATCCGGCATCGAAGCCGCGCGGCGGCGCGGAGCGCCGCCGCCGACCACAACGCGCTCTGGCGTTATGCACATGCGACGCGCGCCAGCCTTCACCTACGCAATGAGCATCGAGGGCGCAGCGACGCCCTGCTGCAAGATCGGTTGGTCTTTCGACTGGAGAAGTCGAGAAAGGCACTTCAACCAAGTGGCCATGCCAAACGTTGGTGGTTTGCGCTATCGGACAATCCTGCATGAACTCTGGGATACTGCGGGCGAAGCCTTCCGAATGGAGCAGGCACTCCTAAGCAAGTTTGACGCTCTGCGGCATCCGCAAAACCGCGAAATCCTGGAACGCACGGATGCGGTCACCATTCAAGGAGCTTGGATCGACTACCTAGTGGATGCTCGCCGCCGCCACCGGTAACCCTGCAGCTCACTCCTATCGTCCGCGCACATATGACGCATGGCCTGTCCTCTTGGCCGATGATCGCCTCCGAAAACAGTCTCTTGTTTCTCTCTCCTAAATGGCTCATAAGGGGTGAGTTTTCGGAGGATCCTTTGTTAATAGGCTATGCGCGGCCCTCATTGCGGGATCAATCGCCAGAAACCCAACTCGCGGCTCTTGAAGAGGCGGGTTGCGAAAGGATTGTCATCGAGACGCTAACAGGCGCCCAACGAGACCGGCCTCAGCTGAGATGGGCGCTTGGCGGAATTTCCCAAGGCGATACTCTGGTAGTTTGGAAGCTCGATCGTCTGGCGCGGTCGCTTCGGCAACTCACGGAGACCATTGCTGAACTGCAGCAGAGGCATGTCAGCCTGCGGATATTAGATCCGGATTTGTCTTTGGAAATGACGTCGGGAGACATGGGGCTTCGCTTTTTTGCAGCCATTGCCGAATTTGATCGGGAGTTAGCGCTCGAAAAGTCCAGCAAAGGTCTAGCTGCGGCTAAGGCGCTTGGTCGCCGAGGAGGGCGCAAGCCAGCAATGGGGCCCACCGATATCAGCCGTGCAAAGCGCCTGCTGATGGACACCAATGTGACGGTGGAAGAGGTTGCCAAGCAGATGGGAGTTCAGCCTTCCACTTTATATCGGCACATCCCTGGTGGGCGCAGCTCGCTTGCGCACGTCTCAGACGGGTGACGGCGCTCTCAGGTTGAAGGCGGAAAATACGGGGGCATGGGAAGTTGGGCTTGAGCGAGAGAGACATTTGCACGAAGCTGATCACGCCGGCGGTGGTGGCTGCAGGGTGGGACGTTAACGCCCAACTGCGCGAAGAAGTTACACTTACCGATGGTCGAGTCATTGTACGGGGCAAACTCTCAACTCGTGGTCGACAGCTACGGGCTGACTACGTCCTGTATCATCGCCCAAACGTGCCGCTAGCTGTCATCGAGGCGAAGGATGGAAGCCACTCTCCTTCAGCCGGTCTCCAGCAAGCGCTGGGCTATGGCGAGATGCTGGACGTGCCGTTCGTTTTTTCTTCGAACGGCAGCCGTTTCGTCTTCCACGACAAGACATCTCAGGGCGCCCTAGAGCGTGAAATTGAGATGTCGGAATTCCCGAGCCCTGCCGAGCTTTGGCGCAAGTTTCAGGTTTGGAAGGGACTCGACGAACCTGCGTCGCAAATCGTCGAGCAGGGATACTATGCCGCTCCAGATGGAAAGGCTCCGCGCTACTACCAGGCGACGGCGGTTAACCGCGCTGTCGCTGCCGTAGCAAACGGTCAAGATCGCATTCTGCTGGTAATGGCAACCGGCACTGGCAAAACTTATACTGCTTTTCAGATTATCTGGCGGCTGTGGAAAGCCCGAGCAAAAAAGCGCATCCTTTTCCTGGCAGATCGCAACATTCTTGTCGATCAAACCAAGAGTAACGATTTCGCGCCGTTTGGCGGAGCGATGACAAAAATCGCGAACCGCCAAGTTGATAAGTCATACGAGATTTACCTTGCGCTCTACCAAGCGGTGTCCGGCACGACAGACGAGCAGGATATATACAAGCAGTTTTCGCCTGATTTCTTTGACCTGATTATTGTCGACGAATGTCACCGGGGAAGCGCGGCGGCAGACTCTGCTTGGCGCGATATTCTGGCATACTACAGCAGCGCTACACAAATCGGAATGACGGCGACACCCAAGGAGACGGCTGAGGTTTCTAGCACCGACTACTTTGGCGAGCCGCTATACACATATTCGCTAAGGCAGGGCATCGAGGACGGTTTTCTCGCTCCGTACAAAGTTATTCGATACGATTTAGATCTCGATCTAATCGGATATCGGCCGCATGTCGGTGACGTTGACCGCTACGGTCACGCCGTTGAAGATCGCATTTACGGGCAAAGCGATGTTGACACGAAGGTGGTTTTTGACCCGCGCACCAAACTCGTCGCCGCGAAGGTGACGGAGTTTCTCAAGGGAAATGATCGCTTCGGAAAGACAATCGTGTTTTGCGAAGACACCGAGCATGCAGATCGCATGCGTAAGGAACTAGCCAACGCAAACGCCGACCTTGTTGCCGATAATTACCGATACGTGGTTCGCATGACCGGCGACGACGCGGCGGGTGCCGCGGAATTAGATAATTTCATTGATCCCTTCTCATCCCACCCCGTCATTGCAACCACATCGAAGCTTCTTACGACGGGAGTGGACGTAAAAACCTGTAAGCTGATCGTTCTCGATCAGCGCATCCAGTCGATGACGGAGTTCAAGCAGATAATTGGTCGTGGCACGCGCATTGATGAGGCGAACGGCAAGCGCTTCTTCACGATCATGGATTTCAAGCGGGCCACCGAGCTTTTCGCTGATCCGGCCTTCGATGGAGATCCCGTCCAGATCTTCGAACCTCCACTCGGAGCAGACCTCGAAGAGCTTGAGAGCACCATTGAAAGTGATCAGGTTGCAGCATCGGCGGATGAGCAACTCACAGATAGCTCCAGACCAAGAAAATACTACATCGACGGCGTCGAGGTGGAGGTCGCAGCGCGCCGCGTTCAATATCTAGACGCCGAGGGAAAGCTAATCACTGAGGCGCTGAGCGCGTACGTGAAGCGCAAACTTCAGGACAAGTACCTCACCTTGGGAAACTTTCTCGCCCGATGGACAGAGGCTGATCGGAAGCAGGCGATCCTTGCCGAGGTCGAAGAGCTTGGCATTCCACTAGATGCTCTGCGCGAAGAGGCGCCGAATGGAGCCGGCTACGACACGTTCGACTTGGTATGCCACATTGCGTTCGACCGCCCGCTCTTGACGCGTCGTGAGCGGGCTGCTCGCGTTCGCGACCGCCAGCCGTTCGGAGCCTATAGCGAGCGGGCGAGAACGGTCTTGTATGCGTTGCTCGACAAATACGCCGACGACGACGGTGCAACGTTGGAGAGCGGCAAGATCCTCCACCTAAAGCCATTCGACCAAATCGGTACGCCGGTTGAGATCATAAAGCGCGTCTTCGGTGGAAAGGATCAATACCAAGCCGCTGTCCGTGAACTCGAAACCCAAATTTACGCGGAGGCCTGAGATGGCGGATGTAACGAACGCTCTTAAGGCTATCCAGGACACTATGCGTAAGGACGCAGGGGTTGATGGCGATGCACAGCGCATCGGCCAACTCGTCTGGATGTTTTTTCTCAAGATTTTTGACGACCGCGAAGAGGAGCTAGCGCTCCTTGATGACGAGTACCAATCGCCTATGCCGCTAACGTTGCGGTGGTCAGCATGGGCGGCGGACCCTGAGGGGATTACTGGCGACGAGTTGCTAGCCTTCGTTAACAACAAGCTGTTCCCTGGCTTGAAGGGGTTGAATCTCGACGTGGCGGAGCGGTCGCGCGCTCAAGTTATCTACAGCGTATTTCAAGACGCGATAAACTATATGAAGTCCGGCACATTGCTCCGGCAGGTTATCAATAAGATCAATGACATAGACTTTAACAACCTTGGCGATCGCCACACGTTTGGTGATGTTTACGAGCAAATACTCCGTGACTTACAAAGCGCTGGAAATGCAGGCGAATTCTATACGCCGCGGGCGCTTACGCAATTTATGGTAGAGATGGTGGATCCGAAGCTCGGCGATATCGTCTTTGATCCTGCGTGCGGAACCGGCGGCTTTTTGGCGTGCGCGGTCGACCATAAGACAGATCTCTACGTCACGGGCGAGAACGACTACGAGGTACTGCAATCGTCTATCCGCGGTGTGGAAAAGAAGGCACTTCCGCACCTTCTCTGCACTACCAACATGATGCTCCACGGCATCGAGAGCCCCACGAACATAGTTCGAGGCAACACGCTGAGCAGTCCAATCAAGGATCATCCTCTTCGAAAAAAGGTAGATGTGGTCCTTACCAATCCCCCTTTTGGAGGGATCGAAGAGGATGGGATCGAGCGCAATGTTCCGCAGCTATATCAGACTCGCGAAACCGCAGATCTGTTTCTCGTCCTCATAATCGAACTTCTCAGAGATGGTGGTCGCGCTGCAGTCGTGTTGCCTGATGGCACCCTCTTCGGCGAGGGTACCAAGACCCGTATCAAGGAGAAGCTGCTCACGGAGTGCAACCTCCACACGATTGTTCGACTGCCCAATGGGGTTTTCAATCCCTACACAGGCATCAAGACCAACCTTCTGTTCTTCGAAAAGAATGGACCAACCAAAGAGGTTTGGTTTTACGAGCATCCATATCCGCCAGGCTACAAAAACTATTCCAAGTCGCGGCCGATCCGATTTGAGGAGTTCGAGGCAGAAAAGGCTTGGTGGGGCGACGCATCGCGCCAGGGTCGCAAGCAGACGCCTCTTAGCTGGAAGGTTGATATCCAAGAAATCAAAGACCGTAATTACAACTTGGATTTAGCGAACCCGTTCAAGCCCGATGGCGACAACAGGAGCGTAGACGAACTCATCCGGGCTTATGACCAAAGCGAGCGCGAGATGCGAGCGGCCAATGCTGCACTTATCAGCGCCCTCCAGACTGCCCTCGGACACGCGGGACAACTAAGCTGATGTTGGGCGTTTTGTATGACCGCCTAGCGGACCTTAGCGAGCTTCCCGATGCCCATCTGCACCTGCGGCGCCTCGTCCTCGAACTCGCCGTCCAGGGTGCTTTTGTACCCGGTGCTGACACCTCTCCAGCGCCACTGGTGCGCGTGGGCGATGTAAGCGAGATCCTGACCGGTACGAGCGTGAACGCTGCCGAGAAGGAGCTTCGCTACGCAGGGCTGACAGATGGGTTCCCCTACATCGCGACGAAGGACGTCGCGCTAAACTCCGGCGTGATTGACTACGAAAACGGCGTGAAAATTCCGTGCGATGAGATCGGCTTTAAGGTTGCCCCGGCCGGCTCGGTCTTGGTCTGCGCGGAAGGCGGCAGCGCGGGCAAAAAGATCGGGCTGACAGATCGACCTGTATGCTTCGGCAACAAGCTCTACGCTATAGTGCCCAATGATGGCCTGATCCCACTTTACCTTAATCAAGTTATCCGCAGCAACTCCTTCTACGAGCAATTTAAAAGCCAAATAACTGGCATAATCGGGGGCGTCTCGATTAAGAAGTTCAAAGATATTCTCATCCCCGTTCCATCTCTTGTCGAACAGCAGTGCACCATTGATGCGCTCTCTAATCTCGAGGGACACTTAGCGAATTTAGAGAGATGTCGCCTGTCTGAGCAATTAGCGCGAATGAGTGCCGTGGACGGCGCCTTAGCTGCGCTTCGCGACTCGGCGGATTCTGCGTCTTTGAAGTTGGTATGGGAAAGAGTGTCCAGCCGTTTCGGAGGGTGGTTCACTGATCTCGCGTCACTAAAGCGTCTCCGACAAGCAATCATTGACGTCGCGGTCCGTGGCCTGCTCCTCGATGAGGACGCTTCGCTTGTGAAAGAAACAACCCTTTCGGCTCTCACTGCCTTCGGCCCGAAGAATGGCTTCTCGCCGAGGCCTGTATCAGGGCCGACGCCTACCAAAACGATGTCGCTTTCCGCAATTACCAAAGGGATTTTTGATCCGACCGCTTTCAAGTACGTCCAGGAGACGCCCCCTCAAGACTCCGACTTATGGGTCGAACCAGGCGACATATTACTGCAGCGCGCGAACACGATCGAATATGTGGGCGTATCTGCAGTCTATACTGGAGAAATAGGCGACTTCATTTATCCCGACCTCATAATGCGCATTACGCCGAAGCCGGGCGTCGATAGCAGATTCCTCCATTTGGCGCTCTCTTGCTCGAAGGCCAGGGCCTTCATGCGAGAGCGCGCGAGCGGCACGTCCGGAACGATGCCGAAGGTCAATCAAGCAACCGTCAAGGCGGTCCCGGTGCGCTTGCCCTCAATAGAGCAACAGCGCCGGGTCGTCGCGGCGACCGAGGAGCTGTTGAGTTTCTGCTCAACGCTAGAGCGCGGCATCGAAGCAAGGCAGCGCGACGGGCTTGCACTATTAGAGGCGTTGGCGCGCAGGCCTGCTGATGGCGGCCCAAGCGCTGGCGGCAAAGATGCTGGCGCGATTGACGAGCAGGAAGGCCAGGGAAACTCGACTGAAGCAGCCGTTGGGTCTGGCTTCGCTCAAAAGACTCCCTCCTCGGCAAAGCCGGTAGATCTCGGACATAAGCACGACGATGATCGCGTTTTCGAAGCTGTATTGGTCACTGCGGTGGTCGATGCCTTTTTTGAAAGGTCACCCGAGCCGCTGGGAAACTTTCGGCTTCAGAAGGCTGTTTATTTCGCTCGTCGTCGGATAGGCGACACACAAGTCAATAGCGATTACCTCAAAAAGGTCGCGGGCCCATACAATCCAAAGATGCGCTATTCCGGTGGGATTGCAGTCGCAAAATCGCAAGGCTGGATAAGAGAAGCACGCGGCCGATTTGGGTTCGGCCACATCAGAGGCGCTAATGCTGAGTTCGCTCAATCCAGTCTAGAACTGAGATCTGTCGCATCTTGGGTTCGAGATACGTTCGTTCTGCGCAAGAACGATGAATGGGAGCGGCTTGCAACGATCGATTACGCGACGTGCGCTTTGGGCAAACGCAATGACGCTGTCACGCCGAAGTCCGTCCTCGACTACATCCGTAACTTGGACGTCTGGCAGCACAAAGTCGCAAAGTTGGGCCTGAACGAGTTTAGCATCGAGTCGGCGATGCTGGAATTGTCTCTGCTGTTCCCCACCGATCTGAGGGCCTCTGCGCGTGTCCTCGGGTAGATGGTGCGTACACGACGATCACGCCGCATATGAGATCCGCCAGTCATTCAATGAGTGGTTGGATAGCGACGACGATGAGGCGTCGACCCTCCTCAAAGCCTTGGGAATGGGGCGCTTCGCGACCCCTAGTAAAGCCCTGTTCGCTGGAGATCGTGTCGCATATGGCGTAAGCGCCAAAACCTCCCCACATTCCGGAGCTGATCGGTATCGGCGATAACGCCCGCGCGGTTAGCGAGGGTAAGATAGATGCTTGATGACG
>MKSU01000004.1:0-88824 GCA_001897375.1 Sphingomonas sp. 67-36
CGCCGATGATCATGCGCGACACGGTGTTCACGCTGTCCGAAGGCGGCGACGAGGCGGCGATCCGCGCCTCGGTCGCGGCGATGGTGGCGAAGGTGCAAGCCTATGTCCCCGGCTATCGCCTCAAGCAGGAGGTGCAGTTCGAGCGGTTCGGCGACAACGACCGGCTCAGGATCCCCGGCCTGGGCGAGTTCACCGGCGTCAAGACCTCGATCTTCCTCGAGGTGGAGGGCGCGGGCGATTATCTGCCGAGCTATTCGGGCAACCTCGACATCATGACCGCGGCGGCCAAGGCAACCGGCGAGTTGCTCGCCCGGCGCATCCTCGAACGGAGGGCGGCGGCATGACGTTCGATGTGACCACGCAGAAGCTCTACATCCAGGACGTGACGCTGCGTGACGGGATGCACGCGATCCGTCACATGTATGGCCTCGATCACGTCCGCGCGATCGCCAGCGCGCTTGATGCGGCCGGGGTGGACGCGATCGAGGTGGCGCATGGCGACGGCCTCTCGGGCGCGAGCTTCAACTACGGCTTTGGCGCGCATACCGACTGGGAATGGCTCGAAGCGGTGGCCGAGGTGCTGACGCGCTCGGTGTTGACGACGCTGATCCTGCCCGGCGTCGGCACGGTGGAGGAACTGCGCCGCGCCTATGACCTCGGGGTGCGTTCGGTGCGCGTGGCGACGCATTGCACCGAGGCGGACGTGTCGAAGCAGCATATCGGCCTCGCGCGCGATCTCGGCATGGACGTGTCGGGGTTCCTGATGATGAGCCATATGATCGAGCCGGAGGCGCTGGCGCAGCAGGCGCTCCTCATGGAAAGCTATGGCGCGCACTGCGTGTACGTGACCGACAGCGGCGGGGCGCTCGACATGGACGGGGTGCGCGAGCGGCTGCGCGCCTATGACAAGGTGCTCAGGCCCGAGACGCAGCGCGGGATGCACGCGCACCACAACCTCTCGCTCGGGGTGGCGAACTCGATCGTCGCGGCGCAGGAAGGCGCGATCCGCATCGACGCGAGCCTTGCGGGCATGGGCGCGGGCGCGGGCAACGCGCCGCTCGAGGTGTTCGTCGCCGCCGCCGACCGCAAGGGCTGGAACCACGGCTGCGACGTGATGGCGCTGATGGACGCGGCGGAAGACCTCGTGCGTCCGCTGCAGGACCGCCCGGTGCGCGTCGACCGCGAGACGCTCGCGCTGGGATACGCCGGGGTCTATTCCTCCTTCCTGCGCCATGCCGAGAAGGCCGCCGAGACCTACGACCTCGATACCCGCGCCATCCTCGTCGAACTCGGCAAACGCAAGATGGTCGGCGGTCAGGAGGATATGATCACCGATGTCGCGCTCGATATCGTGAAGCAGCGGGAGGAAGCATGACCGACATTGCCGCACTGGCCGCCACGTTGGACGATGCCGCCGTGCGATCGAGCGCGATCGCCCAGCTTTCGCTCGACCATCCCGCGCTCGGCGTGGCCGACGCCTATCGCATCGCGCGGGCCGCGATCGACCGGCGCCTTGCGCGCGGCGAGCGGATCGTCGGCATGAAGATGGGCTTCACCAGCCGCGCCAAGATGGCGCAGATGGGCGTGGATGACCTGATCTGGGGCTGGCTGACCGACGCGATGATGCTCGCCGATGGTGGTAGCGCGCCTGCCGCGCGCTTCATCCACCCGCGCGTCGAGCCGGAACTGGCGGTGCGGCTCAAGGCCCCGCTCGCAGGGAATGTCACCGCGCTGGAGGCGTGGGCGGCGGTGGAGGCGGTCGCGCCCGCGCTGGAGATCATCGACAGCCGCTATCGCGACTTCCGCTTCTCGCTGGCGGACGTGGTGGCGGACAATGCCTCCTCCTCCGCCTTCGTGGTCGGCGGGTGGCAAAGGGCCGACATCGACATCGCCAATCTCGGCATGGTGATGAGCATCGACGGCGCGCCGGCGCAGTTCGGATCGAGCGCCGCGATCCTCGGCCATCCGCAGCGCTCGCTGGTCGCCGCCGCGCGGCTGGCGGGGGAGGCGGGCTTCACGCTGGAGGCGGGGTGGACGGTGCTGCTCGGCTCGGCCACCCCGGCGGAGGCGATCGGCGCGGGCAATCGCGTGCGGCTGGAAACGGAAGGCATGGCGACGGTGGATATCGCGCTGACCGGAGCAACGGCATGAGCGGGGAGGGCCGCGTCATCCCCGGCAAGGCGAAGCCGCGCGGCCGCTTCCCGCATTTCCGGCGGGCGGGGGATTTCATCTTCGTTTCCGGCACCAGCTCGCGCCGGCCGGACAACAGCTTCGCCGGAGCGCAGGTGGACGAGATGGGCACCGTCTCGCTCGATATCCGCGCGCAGACGCGCGCGGTGATCGAGAATATTCGCGATATCCTGGCGGACGCGGGCGCGGCGCTGGCCGATGTGGTGGAAGTGAGCGCCTATCTCGTCAGCATGAACGATTTCGGCGGCTATAACGAAATCTATGCCGAATATTTCGACGAGAGCGGCCCGGCGCGCACCACCGTTGCGGTCCACCAATTGCCGCATCCGCATCTGCTGATCGAGATCAAGGCGGTCGCCTATGCGCCGCGACAGGGGGAAGCCCAATGAGCGAGGTTCTGCGTTACGGCCGTCCGTTCGACTTCAAGGGCTGGATCGAGGCGCATCGCGACCGGCTCAGGCCGCCGGTCGGCAACGCCCAGATCTGGCAGGACAGCGACTTCATCGTCACCGTGGTCGGCGGGCCCAACCAACGCACCGACTATCACGTCGATCCGCTGGAGGAATTCTTCTACCAGATGCAGGGCGACATGATCCTGCGGCTGTGGATCGACGGCAAGCCCGAGGACATGCCGATCCGCGAGGGCGAGATATTCCTGCTGCCGCCGAACGTGCCGCATTCGCCGCAGCGCCCGGTGCCGGGCAGCGTCGGGCTGGTGATCGAGCGCCAGCGGCCGGAGGGGATGCTCGACGCCTTCCAATGGTATTGCGGCGATTGCGGGGCGGTGGTCCATCGCGTCGAGGTGCAGCTCAGGAGCATCGTCGCGGATCTGCCGCCGCTGTTCGACGCATTCTACGCCAGCGAGGAATTGCGGACGTGCGGCCAATGCGGGACGGTACATCCCGGCCGCGCGACGATCACGACCGCTTAAGTCGTTCTTCCCGCACTATTTCCAGCGTCGCCGGGGCAGGGCTCCGGCGGCGTTTCGCGCGTCGTGCCGGTGTGCGGGGCGAGTATGACAATTTCGTTATACCAGCGATTCGATCTATTATTTGCTGATAATAGGCTGGTCTTTCAGATTCCACTCAGGCTTTGCGGACCAATGCGGGGTCGGGGAGGGATTATGAAGGAACAGAGGACGCGATCGATGTGGCTGGTGTCCACCGCGATCATCTCGGGACTTGGCACGCTCGCCGCGACGCCGGCGTGGGCCGAGGATCAGCCGGCGGCCGCGCAGGCGCAGGCCGACGATGCTACGGCGGCGAAACAGGGGCAGGTGAGCGACATCATCGTCACCGCGACGCGGCGCGAGGAAAGCGCGCAGCGCGTGCCGGTCGCGATCACCGCGCTCTCCGCCGCCGATCTCCAGGCGCGCGGCATCCAGAACACCGACGACCTGAAATTCCAGGTGCCGGGCCTGCAGATCTATTCGACGCAGGTCGGCATAACCAATTACACGATTCGCGGCCTCGGCAACGCCAACAATAGGTCGGCGACGGCGGACGGCGCGGTCGGGGTGTTCGTCAACGAGGCCTATATCGGCCGGCCGTTCCTCGTGAACACCGACTTCATGGACATGGAGCGCGTCGAGGTGCTGCGCGGACCGCAGGGTACGTTGTTCGGCCGCAACACGATCGGCGGCGCGATCTCCTTCTACAGCACCAAGCCCGGGCCGGAGACGCGCGCGGGCGGCGAAGTGACGGTCGGCAATTACAACCAGCGCGACGCCGGCGGCTACATCTCCGGCCAGATCACCGACAACGTCTATGCGAAGGTGGCGGTGACGACCCGCAACCATGACGGTTACGACTATAACACCACCACCCATACGCCGATCGACGACCAGCGCATGACCGGGGTGAGCGCCGCGCTGCGTTTCACGCCCACGAGCAATCTGGATATCACGCTGAATGTCGACACGACCGTCCGGCGCGGCACCGGATCGTGGTGGGTCACCTGGGTGCGCGGGCCTTATTCGGGCGCGCCCTATGCCGATCCGCGCGTAGGCAACGGCGCGAACGACAATGGCTTCGGCAATATCAACAATTCGGGCGGCAGCCTGAACATCAGTTGGACGACGCCGATCGGCGACTTCACGTCGGTCACCGGCTATCGCTACGGCACGCTGGATTCGCGCTCGCCCAGCACCGGCACCATGCCGGCGCCTCCGGGGCCGCCGGCCGCCGGTTCCGCATTGAGCAACATCCTGTTCACGCAGGAGGACGATTACCGCACGCGGCAATATTCGCAAGAATTCCGCTTGGCTTCCAACGCGGATTCGCCGCTGAAATGGTTGCTGGGCGCTTATTATTTCCATGAGAAATCCGATCATACCGCGATCGTCGATTTCCAGTTCAATAACTATTATGGCTATTCTGGGCGGTCCCGTTATGACTCGACCGGGACGACCGACGCCTTCGCGCTGTTCGGCAATGTCAGCTACAATCTGACGGAGAAGCTGAAAGTCCAGGCGGGTATCCGCTGGAGCAGCGACCACAAGGAATCCATCGAAACCGTGTCCGGCAAGAGCTATGGCGCGGGGTTCAAGATCAACGGCGTTCCGGCGCCGGACGGATGGACCGGCAGCGGAGCGAAGACCTTCCAGGCGGCGACGCCCAGCTTCACCGTCAATTATCAGGCGACGCCGACGGTGTTCCTCTACGCAACCGTGTCGAAGGGCTTCAAGAGCGGCGGCTTCAACGACGTCTCGGACGAAAAATTCGCGGCGCAGACGCCTTATCTGCCGGAAAAGGTGTGGAATTACGAGGCGGGCTTCAAGGCCGATCTGTTCGATCACCACGCGCGCCTGAATGTCTCCGCCTTCCGGCTCGACTATACCAACCTTCAGGTATCGGAAGTTGTGCCGGCTTTTGAGGGCGGGCCTAATCTCGTCGTCATCGCCAATGCCGGCAAGACCCACAACCAGGGCATAGAGACGGAGTTCCAAGTCTATCCGGTCAGCAACCTCCAGTTCTACGGCAATTTCAGTTATCAGGATTCGAAGGTCGACCAGCTTTCGATGGTCGTGAGCGGGGTGACGCTCAACCAGGCCGGCAACAAGCTGCCGCTGGTGCCGAAGACCAAGTGGATGCTGGGCGGCGCCTATACCTTCCCGCTGGGCGATGCGATCGACACCACGTTGCGCGGCGCCTACAGCAAGACAGCTTCCTATTACGGCTATATCACCAACAACCCGCTGGAACTGGTGCCGGCGCAATCAGACTTGACGGCCTCCATCCTGTTCCAGCCGCGCGACAGCCACTGGAACGTCGAACTATGGGGCAAGAATCTGGAAAACAAGCTCAATATCTCGCAGATGTTCCAGATCTTCGGTGCTTCCTATGCCAAGCTCGGGGTGCCGCGCACCTGGGGCTTGACGGTGCGCTACAAATATTAAGCGGGCGCGGGCGCTTCCCGGCGGGGGGCGCCCGCGTGACGCCGGACAGGGAGGAAGGAATGCCGACCGGCCGATTCCATATGAGTTTCGCGGGTGTCGCCTGCGCCGCCCTCATCGCGTTGCTGCCGGGCCAGCGGGCGATAGCGCAAGCGCCCGTCGCCGCGGATACCATCATCCACGCCGGCCATCTGATCGACGGCGTTTCCCGAACCGTGCGGGACAAGGTGTCGATCGTCATCCGTGACGGCCGCATCCTCGCGGTCCAGCCCGGTTTCGCGGAAGCGCCGGGCGCGACCGTGATCGATCTTTCCGACGCGACGGTGCTGCCGGGGTTGATCGACGCGCACGTCCACCTCACCGAAACCGGCGGTGGCGGCAACCGCATCGCGAAGAGCGTGACGATGACGCCGGTCGACATGGTGTTGCGGGCGGTTCCCGAAGCCAGGCGCGAACTGGAGGCGGGGTTCACCTCGGTGCGCAACCTGATGGCCCCCGCGGGGATCGACATCGCGCTCAGGGAGGCGATCGACGAGGGCGTGATACCGGGGCCGCGCATGTGGGTCTCGGGCATGGCGCTGAGCGCGACCGGAGGACACGCCGATCCCGCGGACGGGCTGATCCCCGAGCTGGCGCGCGCGGACATGACCGGCGCGTTCGAGCGCGAGGCGGTGATCGACGGGCCGGACGCCGCCCGCCGCGCCGTGCGCGTGCAGCATATGCGCGGCGCGAACGTCATCAAGCTGATGGCAAGCGGCGGGGTGATCAGCCTCGGCGACGATCCGAACGCGCAACTGATGGACGACGACGAGATCGCGGCCGCCGTCCATGCCGCGCACGAACTCGGCATGAAGGTGGCGGTCCATGCGCACGGCAAGCGGGCGATCGATGCGGCGACCCGGCTGGGCGTCGATTCGATCGAGCACGGCAGCTTCGCCGATGCGGAAAGCTATGCCCTGATGAAGGCGCATGGCACCTATCTCGTGCCGACGCTGCTGGCCGGTGTCGCCGGCGTGGAGTTCATGGACAGCCATCCGGGGGTGTTCGAGCCGGGCAGCGTCGCCAAGGCGAAGGCGGTGGCCCCGGTGATGGTGCATAATCTCGCCGCGGCCTATCGCGCGGGGGTGAAGATCGCCTTCGGCACGGACATGGGGCCGCACGGCTCCAATCAGGCGCGAGAATTCCAGATCATGGTGCAGCAGGCCGGCATGGCCCCGATCGACGCCATCATGGCGGCGACGGGCAACGCCGCCGACCTGCTCGGCGCGGCGGGGGATATCGGGTCGGTCCGCGCCGGAAGATATGCCGACATCGTCGCCGTCCGCGGCGATCCGCTCGCGGATATCAGCCTGCTGCGGCACATCGGTTTCGTGATGAAGGGCGGTGTGGTCGTGGTCGACCGGCGCCAGGGAAAGGTAGTTGAATGAGCAAGCGTCCGATCTGGTTGTGTGGCATCGCGGGAGCGTTGCTCGTCACCGCGCAGGCAGGGTTCTGCCAGTCGGAGGCGAGCCGGTCCGGGGCGAAAGAGACGGCGGGCGCACCCGCCGCCACGCCCGGCGCGCCGGGACCGGAGATCAAGGACCCGTGGCTCGCCGAATGGCTGCGCCTCACCCCCGATCGCAAGCCCAGGCCGCTGGTCGCCGGCCGCGACTACGGGATGGACGAGAAGACCGGCCAGTTCGTCTGGCCCAAGGCGACGCCCGAGGTGCATGAGGGCCAGCCCTTCCCCGGCGAGCTGAAGACGTGGGACCAGAAAAGCTACGCCAAGAACGTCGATGTGCTCGGTTTCTATCCGGGGGTGGATTCGCCGTTCCATGCCTGGGCGAACATCGCCGATTTCGGCGGCAAGCGCTATCTCTACATCCACGATCGCGATTATCTGCGCATCCTCGACGTGACCGATCCGCGGCACGGCAAGATCGTCTATTCGAAGGGCGCGGTGTGGGGGCCGAAGGGTGGCAGCGAGAAGTTCGACGCCAACAACGTGCACGATTACCTCGGCGGCGCGACGATCGTGTGGAGCGCGAAGCTCGGCAAGCCGATCATCGTCGCCTCGTTCGAGATCGGCCGCTACGGCCTGATGACCGAGAAGATGGAGCAGCCCGACAAGGTCGCGGCGCAGCGCCATTACAATTCGCTCAAGGGCTTCAGGGTGTTCGCGATGGACGGGCCGCTGCCGAGCCAGTGGCGGCTGATCGCGACGCGCACCACCGACTACAAGCATCCCGATGCGCCGATCGGTCAGCAGCAAGGCTCCGGCTCGCTCGATTCGCCCGAATATTATGGCGGGAAATATATGATCCTGTCGTCCGCGCCGGACGATTCCTATGCGTTGACCGAATATCCCAACTATCTCTATTCGCCCGGTTATCAGGTGTGGGACATGTCCGATCCCGCCGACCCGAAATTCGTGTCGCAGATCGCGGTGCCCGGCCAGATCATGGGCAACAAGGAACATGAGAACGCCTATCTGATGAACCCGCGCGCGGGCAATCGCACCTCGTGGATGGGCTCGCGAATGCCGATCTTCCTGCCGAAGCCGCTGGAGGACGGCGGCAAGATCGGGTTCGGCGCGATGGGCGGGCTGGGGCTGTGGTCGTTCGACCTGTCCGACCCGGCCAATCCGCGCATCCTCGGCAACGTCAACACGCCGCCGGCCTTCGCGGGCACGGAGTTCGATAACGCCGACGTCAGCCAGTACGAGCGCACCGGCTATGTCCTGACCAGCGGCTATCCGATGAACCGCGACTGCTACGAGCCGTACAAGGACATCTTCGTCGTGGACGCGCGCGATCCGGCGCATCTGAAGGTGGCGGGCAAGCTGCCGCAGCCGCAGGCGCCGGAAGGCGCGCCGTTCACCCATTTCTGCCAGCGCGGCGGCAATTTCGGGCCGAAGCGCTCCAATTCGATCGGCCAGCCGGGGACGTGGCGGCAGGGGATCATCCCTTATTCCTTCTACAACGCCGGCGTGCAATTGTTCGACGTCAGCAACCCGGCCGATCCCAAGATCGCGGGCTATTATGTCCCGCGCCTCGCCAACACGACGGAACTGCCGGAATATACGCTCGGCAAGGGCGTGCTGGCGATCTTCACCGAATATGACCGCAACATCATCTGGGCCTTCACCGAGAATGGCGCCTATGCGCTTTCCTCGCCCTTGCTCGGCGCGCCCGTGCTGAAGGCGCCGGCCAAGGCGTGGCCGCCGCGCTGATCCCGGCGCGATTTCCAGCGAAAGGAAGATACGGATGCGTTCACCGATTGTCGCGGCGGCCCTGCTGGCCGTCGCCGGCTGCTCCGTGCAGCAGGCGAAGCAGGCGCCCGAAACGCCGAAAGCCGAGCCGGCCAATATCCTCCACATCAGCCGGGGCGGCATCGCCTATCCCGATGGCGACGAGGTCAAGCGGCATTGGTCGAACTATACGATCAACCTGATCGATGGCAGCCAGGCCTATGGCTGGACATCGGAGGACAAGGCGGCGCTGCCGCACGATCTGTTCTTCGAGCTGGCCGGGAACGGCAGGATCACCGGCTTCGCGCTCGATTCGACCTTCGCGCCGGTCCGGCGGGAGGATGGCAGCGCCTCGAACAGCCCGTCGGGATCGCCGGTGCGCCATTTCGCCCTGTGGGGGTCCACCGTGTCGCGCAACGGCCCGTGGACGAAACTCTATCAGGGTGAGGCGAAGGCCGACCAGCGCACCGCCTTCACGCTCGATCGCCCGGCGGAGGCGCGGTGGCTGAAGCTAACCGTCAACGATAGCTGGGCCGGCGGCGCGCCGGTGCGTCTCTCCGAATTCGAGGTGATGGGCGAGCTGGCGGCGAAGGACGGCGGGGCGGTGCCCGACGTAACCGGCTATTACATGCACGAATATGGCCCGATCGTGCTGCGGCAGGACGGCCATCTGATCCACGGCTGCTACAATAATGGTGACGGGCAGCTCGAAGGGATGATCCTCGGCCGCGTGATGCGGCTGGCGTGGTACATGCCGAAGGAAAAGAGCATCGGCATGGCGACGCTGGTGGCGGACGGGAACCAGCTCTACGGCTTCTGGTATCGCGATCAGGATCGCATGGGCAGCCCGTGGAACGCCGTGAAGGTGCCGGATTCCGACAAGTCGGATCGCGGGCCTTGCGGTTCGCTGCTTCCTCGCTAAGCGGGCGCGGACATGAAGATCGACGGTTTCCTGCTGGCGATGCTCTG
Source organism: Sphingomonas sp. 67-36 (assembly GCA_001897375.1). Taxonomy (GTDB): domain Bacteria; phylum Pseudomonadota; class Alphaproteobacteria; order Sphingomonadales; family Sphingomonadaceae; genus Sphingomonas. The sequence goes on from MKSU01000004.1 coordinate 9,783, forward strand.
CGCGGTGGTGCTGGCGTTCGTCGCGCCGCATCTGGGGACGCCGGACGGGCCGCTCCACATGGGGCTGGTGACGACGCTGGGGATCGCGTTCGTTTTCTTCCTGCACGGCGCGAACCTTTCGCCCGAGGCGCTGAAGGCGGGGGCGACGAACTGGCGCATCCATGTCGCGGTGCAGGCGACCACCTTCATCGTGTTCCCGCTGATCGGTTTCACGATCTTCTTCGGGCTGCGCCCGGTGCTGAGCGAGGAAGTGCGGCTCGGCGTGTTCTTCCTGTGCGCGCTGTCCTCGACCATCTCCTCGTCGGTGGCGATGACCAGCCTCGCGCGCGGCAACGTGCCGGCGGCGGTGTTCGATGCCTCGCTCTCCGGGATCATGGGCATGGTCATCACGCCGATGCTGATCGCGATGGTGCGGGCGGTGAGCGGCCAGTCGTTCCCGATCCTGCCGGCGATCGCCGATGTGGCGATGACGCTGCTGCTGCCCTTCGCGGCGGGGCAGATCGCGCGGCCGCTGATCGCGCGCTGGCTGGCGGCGCGCAAGCCGATCATCAACAGGCTCGATCGCGGCGTGATCATCCTGATCGTCTATTCGGCCTTCTGCGAATCCACCGCCTCCGGCCTGTGGTGGAGCTATTCGCCGTGGGTGATCGCCCAGATCGCGGTGATCGCCGGCGCGCTGCTGGCGCTGATCCTGTGGCTGACGACGAGGCTCTCGCGCGCCTGGGGCTTCTCGCTGGCGGACGAGGTGACGACCGTGTTCTGCGGATCGAAGAAAAGCCTCGCCAACGGTGCGCCGATCGCGAAGATCCTGTTCGCGGGCGATCCGGCGATGGGGATGATCATGCTGCCGATCATCCTCTATCACCAGTTGCAGCTCATCGTCTGCTCGATGCTGGCGCGGCGCTATGCCGCGCGGGCGGAGGTCGCCGCGACGGACGCCAAGGAGACCGTCGCGGTCTCCTGACCTTTATCCCAGCCGCAGCGCCTGCGTGAGATCGCCCGGCGGCGGCCCGCCGGCCGCGACCATCGCGCGCTCGCGCTCGATCAGGCCGGGCAGCTTCTCCAGTCCCCAGCGCCGCGTGATGAAGCGCGCGATCGAGCCGGTGTCGTAGATCGTGTGGTCCACCTCGCCATGCCGCGCGTGAGGCGAGATCACCATCGCGGGGATGCGCGTGCCCGGTCCCCAGCGATCGCCCTTCGGCGGCGCGACATGATCCCACCAGCCGCCGTTCTCGTCGAAGGTCACGACGACCAGCATCTTCTCCCATTGCGGGCTCTTGCGCAGCGCGTCGATCACCCCCGCGATGTGCCGGTCGCCGGCATCCACGTCGGAATAGCCGGCGTGCATGTTGAGGTTGCCCTGCGGCTTGTAGAAGGTGACCGGCGGCAATCTGCCCGCCGCCGCGTCGGCGAGGAACTTGTTGGTGCGCGCCGTCTCGCCCATCCCGCCGTCGCGCAGGTGGCGTTCGCGCGCTTCGGTGCCGGGGGCGAATTGCGTGAAATAGTTGAACGGCTGGTGATGCGGCTGGAAATTCGGCCGCGTCGGAAAGGAGCCGTCGGTGCCGTGCCCCGCCAGCGCCGCCGCCCAGCCGCCGCCGTACCACGCCCATTCCACGCCCCTGGCGCTCAGCATGTCGCCGATCGTCTTGTGGCTCTGCGGCACGAGCGTATGCGCGCTGTTCCAGTTGGCGTAGCCGGGCCGCGCCGGGTCGAGATCATAGGTCGGCGCATAGGGCGGCATCAGCGTGTTGACCGCCCAGAAATCCGGCGTGATCGAATTGGGTACGAACTGCACCGGGCCGTCCATCGCGCTGGCGGCGGACTTTGCCGTGACCTTCGGGCGGATGCCCTTGGGATCGTCTCCCTCCAGCACGGCGATCCGGCCCTTCGCCGGGCTCTTGTCCGCATCTGGATAGAAAGGCGGGCGTGCCGCGATCAGATACTGGTGGTTGAGATAGGAACCGCCGAACGCGCCCATGAAGAAATTGTCGCACAGCGTGAATTCCCGCGCGACCTGCCACAGCCGCAGGTTGGCGGAATTGTCGCCGTAATGGCCCATCACCAGCGCGCCGCTGTCGCCCCACGCGACGAAGCCGTCGTTCTTCCCGCCGTTGATCTGTAGCTGGTTGTTGTAGAAGGCATGGACCAGATCGCGCGTCACCACGCCGTGCGGCAGTGGATCGCCCTCCGGCGTCGAGAGCGCGAAGGGCGCGTTGGGCAGCGGCGGCAGGTCGTCCGGCCCGATCTGATATTCGCGATGCTCGACCACCTGCTTGTTCGGGACGAGGCCCTCCCAGATCTTCGGCAGCTTATCCAGCACGCGCCCGTCGCGGTCGCGCTGGAGCGTGCGTTCGGCCGGCACGCCGGAGAGCGGGTTCTGGAGACCGGGGAAATCTGCGAACAGATTGTTGAAGCTGCGGTTCTCCGCATAGATCACCACGACCGTGTCGATATGCGCGCGCAGCGCCGCGTCGCCGGGCGAGGAAGGCGCGCGGCGCTGCGCCGGTTTCGCGGCCGACGCCTCCGCCGGCAATCCCACCGCCGCCGCGCCGATCGCGGTGGCGATCCCCTCGAGCAGCAGGCGGCGCTCCGGGTTCTCGGGGCGGCCGGGGGCGGGCGGCTTGGATGCGTTGTCGGTCATGTCCCCCTCGTAGCCGTGTCGATTGATCCGTGACAATCCGTGCCGGTCAGCTTTCCCGCGCCACCGCGACGATGCAGCGGGCGAAGCCCTGCGGATCGTCCTCCTGCACGAAATGGCCGCCGTGGAGCGTGGTGTGCGGCTGCCCCGCCGTGCCGGGGACGCGGCCGATGAAGCGCGTCGCGCCGCCGCGCGTCACCGGATCGCCGTCACTGAAGCAGCACAGGAAGGGTTTCTCCCACCGGTCCAGCACCTTCCACGCCTCGATCTGGTCGGGCACGGCGGGATCGTTGCCGAACGGCACCAGCGCGGGGAAGATGCGCGCGCCAGCCTTATAGGCACGTCGCGGGAAGGGCGCGTCGTAAGCGGCGATCTCCGCGTCGGACAGGCGCCGCTTCGTGCCCGCGTTGATGATCCGGCCGATCGGGAATACGGGGCTGTAGCGCGAGAAGGCGCGCCAGATGCGGAAGGCGCGCGGCGCCGCGCCGCCCTCCGGCAGCCCGCCGTTGGCGAGCACGATCCCGGCGAACCGCTCCGGCATCGCCGCGACCAGCCGCAGGCCGATCAGCGAGCCCCAGTCCTGACAGGCGAGCGTGACGCCCGAGAGATCGAGTTGCTCGATCCAGCTCCGCATCCACGCGACATGTCGGGCGTAGCTGTAGTCGCCTTTCGCGGCGGGCTTGTCCGAGCGGCCGAAGCCGATCAGGTCCGGCGCGACCACCCGGAATCCGGCCTCCACCACCGGCCCGATCATGTGGCGATAGAGATAGCACCAGCTTGGCTCGCCGTGCATCATCAGCACCACCGGCGCGTCGCGCGGCCCCTCGTCGATATAGTGGACGCGCAGCCGGGTGCCGTCGCGCGCGTCGGCGATCTGGGCATAATGCGGCGCGAACGGGAAGTCGCCGATGCCGGCGAAGGCCGCATCCGGGGTGCGCAGGACTTTCAAGCGGCTCTCCCATGCCGACAATTATATATTGGCATAATTAGTGCCAATTTATCGCGCGCCGGTCAATAAGCGCGGCGTCAGGGCCGGTAGCGGCTTGGCGGCACGCCCAGGGCGCGCTTGAACATGGTGGAGAAGCTCGCCGGCCCGTCATAGCCGAGATTGAGCGCGATGGTGGTGATCGGCTCGCCCGCCGCGAGCCGGGGCAGCGCGACCGACAGGCACGCCTGCTGCCGCCACTCCGCGAAGCTCATCCCGGTCTCGCGCCGGAACAGGCGGGTGAAGCGCCGGCGGTTCATCGCCAGCGCATCGGCCCATTGGTCGATCGTCGCGGTCGCGCGCGGCCGTTCGAGGAAGGCGTGGCAGCGCGCGGCGAGCGCGGCGTGGCGCGGGAAGGGCACCGCGATGGGGATCACCGGCGCGCGCTCGATCTCCACCACCAGCAGCCGCATCACCAGCCCGTCGCGCCCGCCCTCGTCATATTCCACCGGGATCTCCGCCGCCGCCAGCAGGAGCTGGCGCAGCAGCGGCGACACCGCGACGACGCGGCACGCGCCGCCCAGCGCCGGGCAGGCGCTCGGCTCGATCAGCACGCTGCGCGTCTGCACCGCGCCGACCATGCGCACGGCATGTGGCGTGCCGCCGGGTATCCACACCGCGCGCTCGGGCGGGGCGACCCACGCGCCCTGCGGCGTGCTGACCGCGACCACGCCGTTCGCGGCATAGAGGAGTTGCCCGCGCCGGTGGCGATGCTCGGCCAGCTCGAACGAGGGCGGATAATCGTTGCCGATGCCGACCACCGGGCGCGGCACGTCCTCATGCTCGGCGGCGCTGCGATATGGCATGATTGTCCCTGTATCGAAAACGAATGACCCATATGCGCAGGCGGGACGCGAAGCGAGCGGCTATTCGCGCCAATCGGCAAAGGATTCCTCATGAGCGATTCGACGGTGGCGGCGGCGCGGCCCGGCGCGGTGACAGACGGCGGCACGGTGTTCGGCGTGATCGTCGCGATCAGCTTCTGCCACATGCTGAACGACATGATGCAGTCGCTGCTCCCGGCGATCTATCCGGGGCTGAAGACCGACCTTCACCTCACCTTCGGCCAGATCGGGCTGGTGACGCTCGCCTATCAGATCACCGCCTCGATCCTCCAGCCGCTCGTCGGGCTTTATGCCGACAAGCGGCCGACGCCGATGGCGTTGCCGGGCGGCACCCTATTCTCGCTCGCCGGCCTCAGCGTGCTGTCGATGGCGCACAGCTACGGGCTGGTGCTGGTCGGGGCGTCGCTGCTCGGCGTCGGCTCCTCGGTGTTTCACCCCGAATCCTCGCGCGTGGCGCGGATGGCGGCGGGCGGGCGGCACGGCCTCGCCCAGTCGCTGTTCCAGGTCGGCGGCAATGCCGGGCAGGCGCTCGGGCCGCTCGCGGCGGCGCTGGTGGTGGTGCGCTGGGGCCAGTCGAGCCTCGCGCTGTTCGCGCTGCTGGCGCTGCTTTCCGGCGCGGTGCTGTGGAACGTGGCGGTCTGGTATCGCCATCACGGGCTGGTGCGGCTGCGCGCCGGCGGGAAGGGCGCGTTCGCCGCCGATCTGCCCGCCGGCCACGCGCGGCGCGGCATCGCGATCCTGCTGGCGCTGATCTTCTCCAAATACGTCTATCTCGCCAGCCTGACGAGCTATTACACCTTCTACCTGATCCACCGTTTCGGCGTGTCGGTGGAGAATGCGCAGCTCCACCTGTTCGCCTTCCTGACGGCGGTGGCGGTCGGCACGGTGCTGGGCGGCCCGCTGGGCGACCGCTTCGGGCGGAAATATGTGATCTGGTTCTCGATCCTCGGCGCCTTGCCCTTCACATTGGTGCTGCCGCATGTCGGGTTGTTCTGGACCGGGCCGCTGACCGTGGCGATCGGCCTGATCCTCGCCTCCGCCTTCCCCGCGATCGTGGTGTTCGCGCAGGAACTGGTGCCGGGCAAGGTCGGCATGATCTCCGGCCTGTTCTTCGGCTTCTCCTTCGGCATGGGCGGCCTCGGCGCGGCGGTGCTCGGCTGGCTGGCGGACCGCGCGGGGATAGAGGCGGTCTATCAGCTCTGCGCCTTCCTTCCCGCGATCGGCCTGCTCACCGCCTTCCTGCCGAATATCGAGCGGCGGCGGGCCTAGAGCGGTTGTCGATCCGATTGCATCGGATCACCGCTCTATCTTCCTTTGTTCGCCGCGATTTCCGAGCCGGCAGGTGATTAGCTGCGCTGAACTGCGTTTCCACCTGCCTCGAAATCGCTCTAGCGGATGTTGTCGGTGCGGCGGATGAAGTCCGCCACATCGGCATGGAACGCCTTCAGCACCGCCGGATTGACGTAGACCATGTGGCCGGACTGATAGTAGCGATATTCGATGTTGGCGCGGATGCTCTCCGGCACCGGCAGGTGGCGCATCTCGTACACCCCGGAGAAATAGGGGGTGGAGACGTCGAAATAGCCGCCGCTGACCATCACCTTCAGCGTCGGGTTCTGCTTCATCGCCGCCGCCAGATCGGGCAGCACGTTGGGCAGCGCGATCATCGCCTTGTCCGCGCCGGGCGGCTGGTGCTTGTAATCCCAGCTTCCGTAGATGCCGACGCTCGGCTTGTGCTCCACGCCCTTGCCGTATCCCAGGGTATCGCGGGCGTAGCTGTTGAACGCGGCGACATAGGCGGCTTCGAGCGCCGCGCTCTGCGGATCGTACCCCGATACCTTGCTGAGCGGATCGAGCGTCGCGCCGGTGAAGCGCGTGTCGAGCGTGCCGGTGGTCAGCGCCTGATCCGCCAGCAGCTCCTTCTGGAACGCGCCATATTCGATCCGCAGGTCGGACCTGAGCAGATACGGCGCGGGCAGCCCGGTATAGGCGGAGAGGCGGCCCGCGATCTCCCGCCGCTTGTCGGCGGGCAGCGTGCTGCCCTGCATCAGCGCGGCGGCATAGTCGCCGGTCGCGAACCGCTCCACCTCGTCGAGGAAGGCGCGCAGGTCCGCCGGCCGGTCGGCGACCTTCTGGTGATACCAGGCGGTCGCCGCATAGGTCGGCAGCGAGACGACATAGGGCAGATCGACGCCGGGATTGAGCTGCGGATCGTCCGGGATCAGATCCCAGTTGAGGATATCGGAGAGCAGCACGACGCCGTTGAGGTCGATCCCCTCCTTCTGCAACGCCAGCGTCAGCCCGGCGGCGCGCATCGTGCCATAGCTTTCGCCGAGCAGGTATTTCGGCGAGTTCCAGCGCTGATAGCGCGACAGGAACTGGACGATGAATTTCGAGAAGGCGTGGATGTCCTGATCGACGCCGTAGAAGGCCGCTTCCTTGTCCGGCCCGGCGATGCGGCTGAAGCCCGTGCCCGGCGCGTCGATGAAGACGAGGTCGGACACGTCGAGCAGGCTCTCGGCATTGTTGACCGTGGCGTAAGGCGCGGCGGGCGTATGGTCGCGATCGGCGGTCTGCACGCGGACCGGGCCGAACGCGCCCATGTGCAGCCAGATGCTCGACGATCCGGGGCCGCCGTTGAACAGGAAGGTGATCGGCCGCCCCGCCGCCGGCGCGCCGCTCTTGAAATAGGCGGTGTAGAACATCGACGCTTCGGCCTTGGGCTTCTTCGCGTCCTTGGCATCCTTGTCCGCGCCGGCATCGATCGCGTCGGTGTCGCTCCACCCCTTCGGATGCACCACCAGAGTCCCCGCCACCGCGCGATAGGCGATGCGCGCGCCGCCGACCGTCACGCTGCCGTTCGACGTGATCTCGCCGGGCTGGAACAGCGCGGGGGCGGGAGTGGCATCGTCCTTGGCGGGGGTGTTGGCGGCCTGCGCGGCGGTGGTCGCGGCAAACGCGGTCAGGATCGGGAGGAAGGTGGATTTCATGGGCGCTTTCCTGCCGACGCGCGCCGCCGCTGTAAACCGTCGCGATTTCAGCGCGGGCGCGGGCGATAGCGAAGCACCGCGATTGCGCCGTAGAGCAGCGCCAGCAGCGCGAGGTTGATCACTTCGCCGCGCTGCTCGGCCAGCGTCGCGCCCATCTGGTTGACGCCGACCATCAGGCGGATGCCCGGTGTGGTTGGCAGCAGGCGCGCGATGAAGGTCAGCCAGTGCGGCGTCGCCTCGACCGGCCATGACAGCCCGGAGAGGAAGAAGATCGGCACCGAGGTGACGATCCACAGCTGGATCGGCCGCTCGCGCGTGCGGAAGAAGCTGCCGAGCGCAAGCGCGCCGGCAACCGTCGCCGACACGAAAAGCGCCGCCGCCGCGACCAGCGCGAGCGGCTGCGCCTGCGCGCGCGGATAATCCTGGAACCAGAAGACGAAGCCGGTGAACCACGCCACATTGGCGCAGCCGACGACGAAGAACGCCAGCGCGATGCCGAGCAATCCGCGCCCGGAGAAGCTCAGCGCACCCTGTCGTTCCCGCATCGTCGCGGCGAGCATCGCGAGGCCCATCAGCAGGGTCTGCTGGATGATGAGGAAGGCGACGCCGGGGAAGATCGTCGCGCCATAGCCCTCGCGCGTGTTGAACAGCGGGCGCTGGATCATCGCCAGCGCGGGCGGGGCGGGTGCGCCCAGCGCCATCGCCTGATCGACCGCCGCCGCCCGCCCGGCCGTGCCCAGCGCCGCGCCGACACCGGCCAACGCGGTCGAGGTGCGCAGCAGATAGGCGCCGTTGCCGTAGAGCACGACCACGCCCTGCCCACCGGAGAGGATGCGCCGCTCGAACCCCTCCGGGATCACCACGATCGCGCTCACCCGTCGCTCGCGGAGCTGGTCGAGCGCGGCGGCGGGGGAGGGCGGGCGCGCCGCCACTTCCGCCTGTTGCAGCGCGGCGAGGCGGCTCTCCAGCGCGCGGCTGGTGCCGCTGTGGTCCATGTCGACCACCGCCACCGGCATCCGTACCGGCACCTCGCCGGAATAGGCGCTCGGGTAGAAGAAGGCGTAGAGAATGCACGAGCCGATCAGCAGCATCAGCGCCGAACTGTCCGCGAAGATCGCGCGGAAGGTGGCGAGGAAGGCGCGCCCGGTCATCGCCGTCCCCAGGTGTCCGGCCGCCGCGCCGCCGCGATGTAACGCGGCAGGCCGATCGCGCCGCCGGCCAGCAGGAAGGCGAGCATCGCCAGCACCTGCCACATCGACTGGCGGATGGAGGCGCCCATGATCCATTGCTCCGCCAGCAATTTGGCGAAGGCCGAATAGGGGAGCAGCGCGCTCCACAGCCGCGCGAAGGCCGACGCGGATTCGACCGGGAAGATCGCCCCGGCGAAGGCGAAGGACGCGCCGGCATAGAGCCCGGCCGCCGACAGCGCCTTGCCCATCGACAGCGACAGGCCGAGCACCAGCAGGCTCACGCCGACATAAGCGAGGTACATCGCGGCATAGCCGGCGATCAGCATCGCCACGCTTCCCGCGACCGGCCAGCCGCGCAAGCCCGCGACATAGCCGACCGCCAGCAACCCCCATCCGGTGAAGATCGCGAGATACGGCGCGAGCTTGCCCGCCACCGCCGCCGCCGCGCGCGCGGGCGGGTCCGCGCCGATCCATGCGCCGATCGTGCCGTCGCGCAATTCGCGGCCCAATGCGCTCACCACCGCGACCATGAAGATCAGGTGCAGCAACGCCGGATGGACCAGGGCGACGAGTTGCAGTTCATAGCTGCCCTGCGGATTGAACAGCACCGCGCTCTGCGCCGCGACGGGCGGACGGCGCACCTTGCCCGGACCGGCGACGGCGGCCGTCTGCTCGGCGGCGAGCGTCGCGGCATAGCCCTGCACGACATTGCCCACCTCGCGCAGCGCCGCGCCGGACGGCGTGGAGTAACTGGCGTTGTAGAAGGTGGTGATGCTGCCGGTGGAGCCGCGCAGCACCGCGCGTTCGGTATCCGCCGGGATCAGCACCACGACATAGGCGCGGTTCGATCGCACCAGCGCCTCCGCCGCGCGCATGTCCGCGGGCCGCGCCGCGACGTGGAGGCCCGGCGCGGCGTCCAGCCGTCGCGTCAGCTCGCGCGAGACGGCGGTGCCGTCCTGATCGACCACCGCGATCGGCAGGCCGCGCATCACGCCCGAGGAAAGCTGGATCGCCACCACCGCCATCAGCAGCAGCGGCACCCATGTCACCAGCGCCAGGTCCCAGAAATGCGTGGCGAGGAAACGCACCTCCCGGCGCCAGGCGCTGCCGAAGGCGCCGCCCACGCCGGTTACGCCGGCCAGTCGAACAGCACGGTCATGCCCGGCCGCAATCCCTCGACCGGCGTGACGGGCACGACGCGCACCTCGAAGCTCTTGATGTCGAACCCGCTCGATTGCCGCGTCGCGCGCCATGTCGCGAAGTCGCCCGCTGGTGCGGTGTAGACCACGCGGAAGCGCGCGCGCCTGTCGTTCAGCGCCGGGATCGTGCCGCCGATCTCCTTGCCGCGCGCGAGGCCGTGGAGCTGGTCCTCGCGCACGTTGAGCGTCACCCATGGATGCGCGGTGTCGGTGAGCATGAACACCGGGAAGCCCTGCGGCACCAGTTCGCCGGGCTGGGCGAGCCTCTTGCCGACCTCGCCGTCGGCCGGGGCGAGGACGCGCGTCTCGGCGGCGGCGGCCTTCACCTCCGCCACTGCACCGCGCGCCTGCTGCACCTGCCCGCTCGCCGCCGCCTTGTCCTGCCGCCGCGCGCCGGCCAGCGCGAGATCATATTGCGCGCGCGCCGCTTTGGCCTGCTCGGCGGCGGCGACCGCGTTGGTGCGCGCCTCGTCCGCCTTCTGTCCGGCGATCACGCCCTGCTGGTAGAGCCGCTGGGTGCGCGCGGAGGTGGTCTGCGCCAGATCGGCGGCGGCCTGCGCGCGGCGCCATTGCGCCTCGGCGGCGCGGATATCCTCCGGCCGCGCGCCCTCGTCCGCCTTGCTCTCCACCGCTTGCGCCGCCGCCAGCGCACCGCCCGCCTGCTCGGACTTTGCGGCGACCTCCGGGCTGTCGAGCGTGTAGAGCAATTGCCCGGCCTTCACCGCTTGCCCCTCCTCGACGTGGAAGGCGGCGATGCGGCCCGTCACCTTGCTGGTGATGCGCATCTCGCGCGCGTCGGCCATGCCCTGGATCTGGTCCGGCGCGGGGCGATAGGCGAGCCACAGGCCGAGCGCGAGCAGCGCCGCGACGACCAGCGCCGCGATCAATCCGATCGGGCGGCGGCGCGCGGGGGCGGGGGCTTCGTCGTCGATCGCGGTATCGGTCATGGGATCACCTTGTCCGCCCGCGCGAGATAGTCGGGCATCCGGTCCATCCGGCCGCTCATGCTGAGCAATTGCGCGAGCGCCTGCACATAATCGTTCGCCGCCTGCGCGCGCTGGATGCGGGCCCGGCCCAGCCCGAGCTGTGCGTCGATCACGTCGAGCGAGGTCGCCTGCTGCTCGCGATACGAAAGCGTCTGGAGCCGCAGATTCTCCTCCGCCGAGGCAAGCGCGCTGTCGAGCAGCAGGAAGCGTTTGCGCGCCGCCTCCGTCTCGCCCCACGCCTTCGTCACGCCGATTTCGAGCTGGGTGCGCGCCTCGCGCAGCCCGGCCTCCGCCTGCGCCACCGTCTCGCGCGCGGCATCGACCTGCTGGCGGCGGCCCGCGCCGGACATCAATTTGTATTTGAGGCCGACGCCCACCGACCAGTCGGGATCGGTGAGCAGGGAGTTGCGCCGGTCGAAATTATACTGGCCGAAGCCGTAGATCGTCGGCCTGAGCTTCGCTTGCTGGAGCGTCACGCCGGCCTGCGCCTGATCCTCCAGCGCCTTCAGCCGCGCGAGCTGCGGATGCGCGTCGAGCGCGGCGGCCTTGAAATTGTCGAGCGGCTCCAGCGGCCGCGAGTTGACGCCGAGCGGGCTGACCGGGCGCACCCCTGCCGGCGCGCGCAGCATCCCGGCCAGCGCGGCATTGGCGGTGGCGAGGTCCGATATCGCCTTCTCATATTCCCGCGCCGCATCGTCCCGCGCCACCTCCGCCTGAAGGCGTTGCGCGCGGCTGATGAAGCGCGCCTGCTCCAGCTTCTCCGCATCGGCGACGTGGCGGTTTAGCCCGGCGAGCACGTCGCGGCGGATGCCCAATGCGCGCTCGGCGAGCTGCTGGCCGTAATAGGCCTGCACGAGCTGGACGAGCGCATTCTCCACCGCGATATCGCGATCCGCGCGGGCCTGCGCGACCTGGGCTCGCGCGCCGGCCTGCGTCCCCGAAATCTGCCCGCCGGCATAGAGCGGCAGGGTGGCGGTGACGATCGGCCGCGTCGCGGTGCGCTCCTGCCGGAACTTCAGCGGATCGCGGATGCCGAACGATTCCGCCACCGGCGCGAGCGACCCGAGCGGCAGGTAGAGCGTCTTCTGATATTCGAGCAGTTGCGCCTCGACATCCACGTCCGGGCGGCCGAGCGTGCGCGTCGCGCCCTCCTGCGCCTGCTTCCCGCGCAGCGCGGCGGCGGACGCCTCGATCGCGTCGGATCGCTGGAGCAGCCGCTCCTGCGCCGCGCGATAATCGAGCGTCAGCGGCGCGGCATCCTGCGCGATCGCGGGTACGGCGAAAGCGGCGGCGAAGAGCAGCGGCAATGACGTAACCCGCATCGACAGCATCTCCCGCCACGGCACGGCGAAGTGATGCCGATCGTTCTGCCCGTGTAAAGAGCGATTTCGCGGCGTGGGGCGGAACAGGCTCGAATGGCGGCCCGATCAATGTATCGTGCGGGCGGGGGAGGAGAATCGCTTCCCGACCGTCCATCATTCGTAACCGCGATAACAACATACAAGAGACAGGCAGGAACAATGAACATCAGGCATCTGCTGCTTTCAGTCGCCGTCGCCGGCATCGCCCTCACCCCGTTGCAGGCGCGTCCGGCCGACGAGAAGGCTCCGCGCGCCGCCGCCGACGAGCCGGGCAAGGGAGGGCAGCCGGCCAGGGCCGCCGACAAGGACGATGATGCGGCGCTCGCTTCCGCCGTGGAGGATGCGCAGCCGAAGCGCGGCAGCGTCTCCGTGAACGGCAAGGTGGTGAGCTACACCGCCACGCCCGGCACGCTGACGGTCCGCAACGATGATGGCGAGCCGATCGCCAGCATGTTCTACGTCGCCTATATCGCCGATCGCGCGAAGGGCGCGCCGGAGCGTCCGATCACCTTCGCTTATAACGGCGGCCCCGGCTCGTCGTCGATGTGGCTGCACATGGGGTCGGTCGCGCCGGTGCATGTCGAGACGCCCGCGCCCGGCGCCCAGCCCAATGCGCCGTTCCGCGTCGTCTCCAACCCGTACACGATCCTCGACCATAGCGACGTGGTGTTCATCGACGCGATCGGCACCGGGCTGTCGCGGCCGATCGGCAAGTCGAAGGGGCCGGAATTCTGGGGTGTCGATCCCGATATCGACGCCTTCGCGCGCGGGATCATGCGCTTCCTCACCAGATATGGCCGGTGGAACAGCCCGAAGTTCCTGTTTGGCGAAAGCTATGGCACGCTGCGCTCGGGCGGCCTCGTCTATGCGTTGCAGGATCGCGGCGTGCAGATGAACGGGGTGATCCTGCTCTCCTCGATCATGAACTACGGGGTGCGCCAGCCCGGCTACGACATGATCCACCTCAGCTACCTGCCGAGCTATGCCGCCGACGCCTGGTATCACAACCGCATCGCCAATCGCCCGGCGACGCTGGAGCCGTGGCTGACGCAGGTGCGCGAATGGACCCGCGGCCCCTATGCCTCCGCTCTCCTGAAAGGATCGGACATCACGCCCGAGGAGAAGAACGCCGTCGCGCAGCAGATGAGCGCCTATACCGGCCTGCCGGTGAAATATATCCTCCAGAGCAACCTGCGCGTGGACCTGTCGCGCTTCCGCAAGGAACTGCTGCGCGATCAGGGCAAGACGATCGGCCGCCTCGACGCGCGCTTCACCGGCTATGACGCCGATGACGCGGGCGAGGGGCCGGAATACGACCCCGCCGACCGTTCGCTCAGCGGCCCGTATATCGGCGCGCTAAACTCCTATCTTTTCGATACATTGGGTTACAAGACAAAGCTCAGCTATCGTCCGAACTATTACGCCAAGATCGGCGGATCGAACTGGGACCAGAAGCACCGCGCGCCGGGTCGCGGCGGCTATGGGCCGATGGCGCTGGCCGACACCGCGCTCGATCTGAGCCAGGCGATGCGCGAGAACCCCAATCTCAAGGTGCTCTCGCTCAACGGCTATTACGACATGGCGACGCCGTTCTTCGGCGCGGAATACGACCTGAAGCACATGGACCTGCCGCCCGAGCTGCGGAAGAACCTGAGCTTCAAATATTATGAATCCGGCCACATGGTCTATGTGAACCCGGAGGTGCATCCCCAGTTCACGCGCGACATGGACGAGTTCATCGACATGGCCAGCCGCCGCGGCGGCTGAGCGGTGGCCGGGCGGGGAGAGGCTTCCCGCCCGGCCAATCCGGCTCACATGTCGAAGGCGAGCGTCACGCCATAGGTGCGCGGCGGGGCATAGGGCACCAGCGTCTGCTGATACGGCCCGAAATAGGTGACATAGGTCGGCACCAGCGCGTCGGTGAGGTTCTTGCCCCATACCGACAGCTCCCACGCCTTGCCCGGCGCGCGCAGCGAGATGCGCGCATCGAGATTCTCATGCGCCGGCCACAATTGCTGCGGGATGTTCGACGCCTCGAAATAGGCGTCGTCGACCCATGCGTAATCGACCCGCGCCTTCGCGCTCCAGTCGCCCAGCGGCACGTCATATTGCGCGCCGATGTTGAACTTGTTCCTGGGCGAGCGCGGGAGCTGGTTGCCGGTATAGTTCTGGCCGGGGATCGTATAGGCGGTGAACTTCGCGTCGAGATAGGAATAGCTGCCGTCGAGCTGGAAACCCTCGAACGGGCGGACGATGCCTTCCACCTCGACGCCCTGCAACCGCGCCTTGGCGGCATTGCTCACCACGACGCAGCATAGCGGGATGAGCTGCGAGACCTGCAAATCCTTGTAATCGGTGCGGAACAGCGCGACGTTGAAGGTCACGCGGCGATCGAGCCACTGCGTCTTGGCGCCGACCTCATAGCCCCATGCGAATTCGGGATCGTACGGCGTCGCCGCGCCGGCGGCCGTCCCTGACAGGCCCTGGAAGCCGCCGCTCTTGTAGCCGCGCGCGACCGAGCCGTAGAACATCACGTCCGGCGTCGCCTTCCAGTTGAGCGCGAAGCGCGGCGTGAACGCTTTCCAGCTTTTCGCGCCGTGGACGTCGTATCCGTCGAGCGAGCCGAGCGGCGGCGGCAGGCCGGGGCCGCTGACCTTGTAGCCGGCGAACTCGCCCTCCTTGTGCTCCCATGTCATCCGCGCGCCCACTGTGGCGGTGACGGTCGGCGTCAGCTCGTAGTCGACCTGGCCGAACACCGCGAAGCTGCGCGCGCGGGCATATTGCGGGTAGATCGCCGTGCCGCTCGAAGCCGGTGTGGGGAAATCCTGAATCTGCCCTTCGATGCGGTTATTGTGTTCGCGCAGGTAATAGATGCCGGTCTGGCCGTGCAGCTTGTTGTCAAAGGCATTGAACGCCAGCCGCAGTTCCTGGCTGAGCTGATTGTCCCACTCATGCCCGAAATCGGTCGATTCGATCTGGTTGGGCGGGTTTACCGGGTTGCTGAAGAATGGCGTCAGGAAACGGAAGTCGACCTTGCGCACCGCCGTGAGCGAGGTGAGCTTGCCGAGCGGCGTATCGAGATTGATCTCCGCGCTGTAGGTCTGGGTGAAGCGCTTGATATAGCCGTCGGTATAGGCGTTCACGGTGCGCGGATCGGGATTGATGCCGACGCAGTGGATGCCGCCCGCGAAGGCGGTGTTGCAGATATTGTGGCGCGGGTTGCCCAACTGGTCCTGATTCGACAGATCGGCGCGCAACGTGATGTCGAGCGCGTCGGTGGGCACGAAACGCAGCGCGATCCGCCCGGTCGTCAGATTCTCGTTGTTCACCCGGTTGCCGGTGGTCTCGTTATATTCGAACCCGTCGCGCTGCTTGTGCGAGAAGCCGACCGACAGGAAGGTGGTGTCGGTGATCGGCGTGTTGCCATAGGCGACGATGCTGTAGCGGTTATAATTGCCGTAGGTGCCCTCCATATGGAACGAGGGATCGGCAGAAGGCTTGCGGCTGATGAACTGGACGATGCCGCCGATCGCATTCTTGCCGAACAATGTGCCCTGCGGTCCGCGCAGCACCTCGACGCGCTCCAGATCCATGGCGTCGAGATCGGGGATGCCGCCGCGCCCGGCATAGACGCCGTCGACGAATACCACCACCGAGGCGTCGCCGCCGGCATTCTGGCTGATCCCCGAGGCGCTGCCGATGCCGCGCATCGAGAAATTCTGGTTGATCGGATCGACCTGGCCGATGCTGAGGCCGGGGGTGCGGGCGGCGATATCCTGCACGGATTCGATATTGTTGCTCTTGAGCTGCTCGGAATTGAACGCCGACACCGCGACCGGCACGTCCTGAAGCCGCTGCTCGCGGCGCTGCGCGGTGACGATGATGTCGCCGGCGGCCTGCGCTGCCTGCGAATCCTGCGATGCGGGGGCGGGAGCTTCCTGCGCCCATGCCGTCGCCGGCATGGCAAGCGCCGGCGTGAGCGCGCTCGACACGATGACCAACCGCCGCAGGTCGGCTATTTTCGCCATTCGATCCTCTCCCGGAAGATATTTTTGTTAGTTGCCTAACTATAATACTTCCCGGAGCCAGCGGCAAGTGATTGATTTCCGCTCGTCCCGCGTGCGATCCGATGGGTTTATCCGTGAAGCTCGCGATCAGCGATGATGCCGCAGCCGCAGGTCGGGACGGTCACCTGGAACACCCGCCGCCTCGACAGCGGCGTGTCGCAGGTCTCGCATCGTTCGAGCGCATCGAGTTCCCGCTCGACGATCGAACGTAGCTGCGCGCACAAGGTGCGGTGGCCGCGTCCGCCCTGCTCGGCCATGATGACCCATTGGCACAATCCGCTGCCCAGCGTGGCGATCAGATCGGCAAGGTCGCAGCGCGCCTCCGCCCTGCGCTCGCCCGGCGCATAAGCGGTGAGCGCGGCGATCAGCGCGGCGCGGACGCGGTCGCGCATCTCCTCCTGCAGCTTCGCGATGCGGGGATTGCGCGCGGATTCGGCCATGATCTCCGGCATCAGGCGATAGCCGTCGACATCCTCGTCATAGCTGGTGAAGGTCAATATCCACTCGTGCACCGCGGCCCGGTTGCCGGTGAGGATCGCCTCGTTCAGCGCCGCTTCGTCGAGGAATTGCGAGAAATCGCGGCGCGCGATGGCGACGATGATATCCTCCTTCGAGGCGAAGTCCCGGTAGATCTGGCCGACCTTGACCCCGCTCGCGCCGGCGATCTGCGCGACGCCGGTTCCGTGGAAGCCGTTTTCGATGAACAGGCGGCGGGAAGTTTCGAGGATATGCTCACGGCGGCGGGCGGCGCGTGATGCGCGGTCTTCCTTGCTGCGATGCAAAAAATCGGTTCTCTCCATCATCTTCTGTCTTGTCTTGGCTCCGGCTCGGGCGTAATTCGCGCAAAACGTGAGTGAACGATCACTCACGTACTAGCATAAAAGTCGGGAACGTTCATGAGAAAATTCGCACCCGCGCTCGCGCTTGCGCTGCTCCTCCCGGCCTGCGGGCAGGGTGCGCCGGACCAGCAGCGCGGCCCGGCGCAGGTCGGTGTCGTCACCGTGCGCTCGCAGCCGGTGACGCTGACGACGGAGCTTCCCGGCCGGACGGTCGCCTATGAAACGTCGGAGGTTCGCCCGCAGGTGAACGGCCTGATCCTCGCGCGCCTGTTCGAGGAAGGGGATTCGGTCCGGCAAGGGCAGCCGCTCTACCGCATCGATCCGCAGCCCTATAAGGCGAGCGAGGCAAGCGCGGCGGCCGCGCTGACGCGCGCCCGCGCGGCGATCGCCTCCACCGGCGCGCTGGCGCGGCGCTCTGGCGAACTGGTCAGGATCAATGCGATCGCGCGACAGGATTACGAGAATGCGCAGACGCAGGCGGAGCAGGCGCGCGCCGATGTCGCCGCGCAGGAGGCGGCGCTGCGCTCGGCGCGGATCGACCTCGCGCGCACCACGATCCGCGCGCCGATCTCGGGGCGGATCGGCCGTTCCGATTTCACCACCGGCGCGCTGGTGACGGCGTCGCAGGCGAACGCGCTGACCACGATCCAGCGGCTCGATCCGATCTATGTCGATGTCCAGCAGTCGAGCGCCGAGGTGCTCAAGCTGCGCCAGCAGATTCTCGCCGGCCGGCTCTCCCGCGATGGCGGGGCGGCCCGCGTCCGGCTGAGGCTGGAGGACGGATCGACCTATCCGATCGAGGGCGAGATGAAGTTCACCGACGTCTCGGTCGATCCGACGACCGGGAGCCAGGCGATCCGCATCCGCTTCGCCAACCCGCGCGGCCTGCTGCTGCCGGGCATGTATGTCCGCGCGCAACTGGTCGAGGGCACGCAGGCGCAGGGCCTGCTCGTTCCCCAGCGCGCCGTCAGCCGCGACGAGCGCGGGCAGGCGACCGTCATGATCGTCGGCAAGGGCGACAAGGTCGAGCAGCGCGTGATCCAGGCGGCCCGCACGGTCGGCGATTCGTGGCTGGTCACCGGCGGCCTGAAGGACGGCGAGCGCGTGATCGTCGAGGGCGGGATGATGATCCAGCCGGGGATGCCGGTGAAGCCCGCGCCCTGGTCGCCGAAGAACGATGCCGCCGCGAAGCCGGCGGCGCAGGCGCAGGCGAAGTAAGCCCGTATGTCACGCTATTTCATCGATCGGCCCATCTTCGCATGGGTCATCGCGATCATCCTGATGCTCGCGGGCGGGCTGGCGATCCGCTCGCTGCCGGTTGCGCAATTCCCGGAGATCGCGCCGCCGACGGTGTCGATCTCCGCCATGTATCCCGGCGCCGACGCCGAGACGCTGGAACGCACCACGACGCAGATCATCGAGCAGCAGCTCAAGGGCATCGACCATCTGCGCTATTTCTCGTCCTCGTCCTCGTCGGCGGGGTCGGTGACGATCACGCTGACGTTCGAGCAGGGCACCAATCCGGACATCGCCCAGGTGCAGGTGCAGAACAAGCTTCAGGCCGCCACGCCGCTGCTCCCCCGCGAGGTGCAGCAGCAGGGCCTGCAGGTGCAGAAGTCGGCGGCCAATTTCCTTGTCATCACCGGCCTCTATTCGAAGGACGGATCGCACAGCGCCACCGATCTGGCGGACATGGTCGTCTCGCGCTTCCAGGACCCGGTCAGCCGGGTGAACGGCGTGGGCGAGGTGCAGGTGTTCGGCGGCCAATATGCGATGCGTATCTGGGTCGATCCGCTGAAGCTCAACGCCTATCAGCTCACGATCGCGGACGTGACGGCGGCGATCCAGGCGCAGAACGCGCAGGTTGCCGCCGGCCAGATCGGCGCGCAGCCGGCGCCGAAGGAGCAGATGCTCAACGCCACCGTCTCCGTCCAGTCGCGCCTCCAGACGCCGGAGCAGTTCGGCGCGATCCGCCTGAAGAACGGGACGGACGGCTCGGTCGTGCGCCTGTCCGACGTCGCGCGTACCGAACTGGGCGCGGAGAATTACGGCTTCGACACGCG
The DNA here is from genome assembly GCA_001897375.1 of Sphingomonas sp. 67-36. Classification (GTDB taxonomy): domain Bacteria; phylum Pseudomonadota; class Alphaproteobacteria; order Sphingomonadales; family Sphingomonadaceae; genus Sphingomonas. The sequence goes on from MKSU01000004.1 coordinate 28,946, forward strand.
TTACAACGGACAGCCGGCATCCGGCTTCGGCGTGAAGCTGGCGTCAGGTGCGAACGCGCTCGCCACCGTCGATGCGGTGAAGGCGCGCGTGGCGGAGATCGCCAAGGGGCTGCCGTCGGATGTCGCGGTGGTCTATCCTTACGATACCACGCCGTTCGTGCGCCTGTCGGTGAAGCAGGTGGTCGAGACGCTGTTCGAGGCGGTGGTGCTCGTCTTCCTCGTGATGTTCCTGTTCCTGCAGAACTGGCGGGCGACGCTGGTGCCGACGATCGCGGTGCCGGTCGTGCTGCTCGGCACCTTCGCGGTGATGGCGGTGGCCGGCTTCACGATCAACACGCTCACGCTGTTCGGCATGGTGCTGGCGATCGGCCTGCTGGTGGACGATGCGATCGTGGTGGTCGAGAATGTCGAGCGCCTGATCGTCACCGAAGGGCTGAGTCCGAAGGCCGCCGCGCGCAAGTCGATGGACGAGATCAGCGGCGCGCTGATCGGCATCGGCATGGTGCTGTCGGCGGTGTTCCTGCCGATGGCGTTCTTCGGCGGCTCGACGGGCGTGATCTATCGCCAGTTCTCGATCACCATCGTTTCCGCGATGGTGCTGTCGGTGCTGGTCGCGCTGATCCTGACGCCCGCGCTCTGCTCCACATTGCTGCGGCCGCATGACCCGACGAAGCACGACGGCGATGGCCCGCTGGAGCGCTTCTTCCGCTGGTTCAACGACAGGTTCGATCGCGGCCGCGAGAAATATGAGCAGGGCGTGCGCGGCACGACGCGCCACTGGAAGCGTTCGGTCGTCATCTATCTGGTGATCGTGCTCGGCATGGGGCTGCTGTTCTGGCGGATGCCCACCGCCTTCCTGCCCGATGAGGATCAGGGCGCGGTGATGGCGATGGTGCAGGGGCCGTCGGGCGCAACCACCGCGCGCACCGAGAAGGGGCTGGAACTGGTGCGCCGCCACTTCCTGAGCGATCCGGCGGTGGAGGCGGTGTTCACGATCAACGGCTTCAGCTTCGCGGGGCAGGGGCAGAACGCCGGCCTCGCCTTCATCCATCTGAAGCCGTGGGGGGATCGGCCGGGCGCGAAGAACAAGGCGCAGGCGGTCGCCGGCCGCGCGATGGGGGCCTTCGCGCAATATAAGGACGGCATGATCTTCGCGCTGGTGCCGCCGGCGGTGTCGGAACTGGGCAATGCCACCGGCTTCGACCTCCAGCTCGTCGATACCGGCAATATCGGGCATGAGCGACTGACGCAGGCGCGCAACATGCTGCTCGGCATGGCCGGGCAGGACAAGCACCTCGCGCAGGTCCGCCCGATGAGTCTCGACGATGCGCCGCAGCTCAAGATCAATGTCGATCAGGACAAGGCGCGCGCGCTGGGCCTCGATCTGGACGCGATCAATTCGACCATCTCGACCGCGTGGGGCGGCGCCTATGTCAACGATTTCATCGATCGCGGGCGGGTGAAGCGCGTCTATGTCCAGGCCGACGAGCCATACCGGCTGCGCCCGGAGGATCTGGGCAGCTTCTACGTTCGCGGCGCGAGCGGGCAGATGGTGCCGTTCAGCGCCTTCTCCACGCTCGAATGGAGCAAGGGGCCGGTGCAACTCACCCGTTACAACGGCCTCCCGGCGACCGAAATTCAGGGCGGCGCAGCGCCGGGCGTCAGCACCGGCGACGCGATGAAGGCGATGGAGGAGATTCAGGCCAAGCTGCCGCCTGGCACCGGGCTGGAATGGACCGGCCTCTCCTATGAGGAGCGCCTGTCGAGCGGGCAGGCGCCGGCGCTCTATGCGTTGTCGCTGCTGATCGTCTTCCTGTGCCTTGCCGCGCTGTACGAAAGCTGGTCGGTGCCGGTTTCGGTGATCCTGGTGGTGCCGCTCGGTATCGTCGGCGCGCTGCTCGCCGCGACGCTGACGGGGCTGAACAACGACATCTATCTTCAGGTCGGCCTCATCACGACGATCGGCGTCTCGGCCAAGAACGCGATCCTCATCGTGGAATTCGCCGAGGAGCGGATCGCGGAGGGGATGCGGCCGTTCGACGCCGCGGTCGAGGCCGCCCGGCTGCGCCTGCGCCCGATCCTGATGACCAGCTTCGCCTTCGTGTTCGGCGTGTTGCCGCTGGCGATCACCACCGGCGCGGGAGCCGGTGGGCAGAATGCGATCGGCCGGTCGGTGGTCGGCGGTATGCTCTCCGCCACCGTGCTGGCGATCTTCTTCGTGCCGATGTTCTTCGTCCTCGTGCTGCGGCTGTTCGGCCATCGCGAAGATGCGCCCGGCCATGAGGACGCGCAGGGAGTTTCCGCGTGACCAGTCGTTTCCGTACCCTTGCCATGCTCGCCGGCGCGACCGCGCTGACGGCGTGCAACCTCGCCCCGAAATACGTCCGCCCGGTCGGCGCCGTCCCGGCGGAATTGCCGCAGGGCGGCCCCTATCCGTCCGCCGCAACCGACGCGCCGGACGTCACCAAGGTCGGCTGGCGCGATTTCTTCCTCGACGCGCGGCTGCGGCAGGTGATCGAGACCGGGCTGGCGAACAACCGCGACCTGCGCGTCGCCGCCGCGAACGTGCTTCAGGCGCGCGCGCAATATCGCGTGCAGCGCGCCGATCTGGTGCCCTCGACCAATGTGAGCGCCGGCGCGACCTACACCAACAGCGCGGCGAGCGCCGGCGGCGGGGCAGCGGCGGGCGGGGCGACGTCGACTAATTTGGACATCTATTCGGTCAACGCCGGCTTCTCCTCGTTCGAACTCGACCTGTTCGGCCGCACTCGCAACCTCAGCCGCGCCGCGCTGGAACGCTATTTCGCCAGTGAGGAAGCGCAGCGATCGGCGCGTATCAGCCTGATCGCGGAGATCGCGACCGCCTGGCTGACGCTGGCGTCCGACCGCGATCAGCTCGCGCTGTCCGAGCAGACGCTCAGGACGTTCGAGCAGACGCTGGAGTTGACGCGCGCGCAATTCCGCATCGGCGTCGCATCGGAACTGGAGGCGCGGCAGGCGGAGACGAACTATCAGGGCGCGCGCAACGATATCGCCGCGCTGCGCACGCGGATCGCGCAGGACCAGAATGCGCTGAACCTGCTGGCCGGCGCGCCTGTGGCCGCCGATCTGCTGCCGTCCGCGCTGGGCGAGGGGCAGGTGACGCTGGATGCCCTGCCGGGCGACCTTTCCTCGCGGGTGCTGCTGCGCCGCCCGGACGTGTTGCAGGCGGAGCATCAGCTCATCGCGGAGAACGCCAATATCGGCGCGGCGCGCGCGGCCTTCTTCCCGACGATCTCGCTCACCGCGACGCTCGGGACGATCTCCACCGCGCTCGGCGGCCTGTTCTCCAGCGGCAGCTTCACCTACACCGCCACGCCGACCGCGGCGCTGCCGCTGTTCGACGGCGGGCGCAACGCTGGCAACCTGGCTTACGCCAAGGCGTCGCGGGACGCGGCGGTGGCGACCTATGAAAAGTCGATCCAGTCGGCGTTCCGCGAGGTGGCCGACGCGCTGGCGCTGCGCGGCACGATCGGCGAGCAGATCGCCGCGCAGGGCGCGCGGGTAGAGGCGGCGCGGGTGGCGGCGCGCCTGTCCGACGCGCGCTATCGCGCCGGGGTCGATTCCTTCCTCACCGCGCTCGACGCGGAGCGCACCGCTTATGCGGCGCAGCAGCAGCTCCAGACGACGCGGCTCGCCCGTTTGAGCAACCTGGTCGAGTTGTATCGCGCGCTTGGCGGCGGGCTGGATTGAAATCTTCCTTCGATAGCTTGCCTTTTTGCGTAACGTACATATCCTCTCCTTAACGAAAGGAGAGGAGTGATGGATCGAATCGAGCTTGTTGCGAATCAGGCCGGCGACAAGAGCTTCGTGATCTTGCAGAGCCTGCTTTGTCTGCTGCGCGAGAAGAATCTGCTGACGCGCGCGGATATCGAGGAATTGTGCGAGAAGGTCGAGGCCCGCGCCAGCGATCACACGCAAGACCCGTTGCCCTGCTGCGTCGAGGAAGCGGCGGCTGCCGCGAACGAGATGAAGAAGCTGGGCCAATATATCGGGAGTCGCTACGGCGGGAAGCACCGCCGCATCTGACCTTCCCGCTTTTCCGGTCAGCCTGATCGACCGGCCAGCCATTGCCCGAGCCGCCCGGCGGCTTCGGCAAGAATATCGTCCGGCTTGGCGAAGCACAGGCGGAGGAGGCCGCGCGGCGCGGCATCGCTCATATAGAAAGGCGACAGCGGAATGCTTGCTACGCCGGCCTCATGCACGAGCCGCCGGGCCAGGGCGGCGTCATCCCCGCGCACGCCCGACGCGGCGAGATCCACGGTGAGGAAATAGGTTCCCTCGCTTGGCAGGACGGCGAAGCCGGCCGCCGTCAGCAGCGCGCTCAGATAATTGCGCGAACGCTCGAGTTCAGTACGCGAGCGGGCGAAGAAATCGTCGTCCAGGCCAAGGCCGCGCGCCACCGCGATTTGCAAGCAGGGTGGCGTGGTGAAGGTGAGGAACTGATGCGCGCGGGTGATAGGCTGCAGCAGTCGGGGCGCCGCGACGACGAAGCCGACCTTCCACCCCGTCAGGCCGAAGATCTTGCCCGCCGAGCCGATCTTCACCGCCCGTTCCGCCATGCCGGGCAGCGCGATCATCGGCACATGGCGCGCGCCGTCGAACACCACATGCTCCCACACCTCGTCGCAGATCGCGACCAGATCGTGCGCGACGCATAGCTCGGCGAGTTCAGCCAGTTCTGCGCGCGAGAACAAGCGCCCGGTGGGGTTGTTCGGATTGTTGAGTACGATCGCGCGCGTGCGCGGGCCGATCGCCGCTGCCACCTCCCCGATCGGCAGGCGCCAGTCGGGCGGCCGCATCGTCACCGCCCGCGCCATGCCGCCGGCACGTTCCACCAGCGGGCGATAGGCGTCGTACATCGGCTCCAGCAGGATCACCTCGTCGCCGGCGGAGACGATCGCGAGCAGGGAGGCGGCGATCGCCTCGGTCGCGCCGGAGGTGACGAGCACGTCGCTTGCCGCGATGTCGAGCGACTGGAACCGCTCGTACCAGCCTGCCACGGCCTCGCGCAGCACCGGCAGACCGGCGGAGGGCGGATATTGGTTCGGCCCGGCCAGCACTGCATCTGCCGCCGCGCGGAGCAGTTCCTCCGGCCCGACCGTATCGGGAAAACCCTGTCCGAGATTGATCGCCCCCGTCTCGCGCGCCAGCCCGGACATCTCCTCGAAGATGGTGGTCGCCATCGTGGCATAGACAGGGTTCACGCGATCCATCCTCGAAGCAGGCCGGTGCGCCTGTCTGCCGCACCGGCCACGGGGATGGAAGACGCCTGCGCTATGTCGCGCGCCTCATTGCGCGAGCTTGTCGACCTTCTGCCGCTCGTGGGCCGTGCTGAGCACCGCGCTGCACACCAGCCGCGCGCGCTCGGTGACGCGCTCCAGGCATTGCGCGGCATAATCGGGCGTGAGCGGCGTCACGATCGAATCGAGATGCTCATGCTCGACGCTGGCGAAGGAGAAGATCGTTTCGAGATAGGAATCGAACGCCTCCCGCATCCCCTCCCATTGCCCGCGCTCGGCCAGCCACGGGAGCGTCGAGCCGGAGGTCGTCAGCAGCACGAACCGCTTGTCGTGGAGGATCGTATGCTGCTTGTTGTGGCGGATCGCGCTGGCGGTCAGCCCCGCGCCAAGTACGCGATCGATATAGCCGGTGATGATCGCCGGCGGCATCCCGAACCAGATCGGATAGACCAGCACGATGACGCTTGCGTCATGCACCAGCCCAAGTTCGCGCTCTACATCGGGGGAGAGGCGGAAATCGCTCGCCTCCGGGCGTTCCTCCGCGCGCAGCAGCGGATCGAAGTTCCGCGCGTAGAGATCGTGGATCGTCGCGGCCTGGCCGCATTCGCGCACCGCATCGGCATAAGCGGCGGCGACGGCATGATTGAAGCTGTCGCTCGCGGGATGGCCGAGGATGACCAGATGATGAAGATCGGCTGGCGTGACGTTGCGCATCGGGTTCCCTCCGCCCGGCGGAAGCCGGCTCGATGATGGAACACCGCCGCGCGGCCACGGTTCCGAAGCATGGCGCGACGGCGAGGGCCGTCCTATGCTGGCGGCCGACAATCACGGAGCGACATGATGACCGCGATCCGCCCGATCGACCGGCTCGACACGCATGAGGTGTTCAACCAGCCGCCGCCGCTCGAGGATGTGAACCTGTTCACCGGCGATCGCGCGCTGGGCGAGGCGGTGGCGAAGGCAGGCGGCGCGGCTCATGCGGGGCGACTCGCCGAACTCGGCGCGCGTTGCGGATCGGCGGAGGTGATCGACTGGGGCGTCGAGGCCAATCGCAACGTGCCGGTGCTCGATACGTTCGACCGCTACGGCCGGCGCGTCGACGAGGTGCGCTTCCACCCCGCCTATCACGAGCTGATGCGGCTGGGGCTGGAGAGCGGCTTCGCCTCGGTCGCGTGGGACGGTACGGATACCGGGCACGTCGCCCATGCGGCGATCCTCTATCTCACGGGACAGGCGGATTCGGGCACGAGCTGCCCGATGACGATGACCTATGCGGCGGTGCCCGCGCTCGCCGCCACGCCGGAGGTCGCCGCGACATGGGTGCCGCGTATCACCGCCGGGCGCTACGACTCGGCGGCGCGGCCCGCGGCGGAGAAGGCCGGCGTCACGATCGGCATGGCGATGACCGAGAAGCAGGGCGGATCGGACGTGCGCGCCAACACCACCCGCGCCGAGCCGACAGGCGAGGGCCATTGGTATCGCCTGACCGGCCACAAATGGTTCTGCTCCGCGCCGATGTGCGACGCCTTCCTCACGCTCGCTTATGCCGAAGGCGGGCTGACCTGCTTCCTCGTCCCGCGCTGGCTGCCGGACGGGGAGCGCAATGCCGGTTTCCGCGTGATGCGGCTCAAGGACAAGATGGGCGACCGCTCCAATGCCTCGTCCGAAATCGAATATCACGGTGCGCTCGCCGAGCGGCTCGGGCCGGAGGGGCGCGGTGTCGCGACGATCATCCAGATGGTGCAGCACACCCGGCTCGATTGCGTGATCGGCTCCGCGCAGCAGATGCGCGGGGCGGTGGCGCAGGCGCTGTGGCATACCGCGCACCGCTCCGCCTTTCAGCGCCGGTTGATCGACCAGCCAGCGATGGCCGCCGTGCTCGCCGATCTCGCGGTGGAAAGCGAGGCGGCGGCGATGCTCGGCTTCCGGCTGGCGCAGGCGTTCGACGAGGATGATCCGGTCGCCCGGCTGCTCACCCCGCTCGCCAAATACTGGGTGTGCAAGCGTACGCCCGGCGTGGTCAACGAGGCGATGGAGTGCCACGGCGGCGCCGGCTATATCGAGACCGGCCCGATGCCGCGCCTGTTCCGCCAGTCGCCGCTCAATGCGATCTGGGAGGGATCGGGCAATGTCATCGCGCTGGATCTGCTGCGCGCGCTGGCCCGCGAGCCGGAGGGCGTCGAGGCATTACGAGACTTCCTCGCCGGCGCGCGGGGGCGGATCGGCGCCTATGACGCGTGGCTCGACGCGATCGACCTCAGGTCCGCGAACGAGTCCAACGCGCGGTTGCTGGTCGAGCGGCTGGCGCTCGCGGCGCAGGCGGCGGTGCTGATCGACTGGGACAGCCCGATCGCGGAGGCATTCTGCGCGCTGCGGTTCGGACAGCGCGGCTCCGCGTATGGCGCTCATGACGCCGCAATCGACACGCACGCGATCATCGAGCGCGCCGCCCCCGTTTGATACGGCCGGTCACTGCCTCTTGAAATCGCGCACCAGGGCTTTGAATGCCTCTATCGAGACTTCCATCAGGCAGCCCATTTGCGGCGTGAATGGCTTGTCGTGGCCGGCGAAGATCGTGGAACCTTCCATCGAATAGGAGATGAACAGGGTCAGCATCTCCCGCTCTTCTTCGGTCAGATCGGGGCGCATCTCCGCCACCACTTCCAGCAACGGTCGCCGGGCGCGAGCGTATAGCTCGTGCATCCGGTCGTAAACGAAGGGGTCGTGGTTCGACAAAGCCCAGAGCTCGGGGAACAGCCGCGTCGTCTTCCTGGTGGTGATGTCGTTGAGCACCAGCAGGCAATAGCGTTCCAGCCGCTGCTCCGGGCTGTGGCCGGGGCTGTGGACGATCGCGTCGAACTCCTGCTCGTAGCTGCGGATCACCGCGTCGAGCAACTCGCGCACCAGGTCCTCCCGCGTGCGATAGTGATAGGTGAGGTTGCCGAATTTCATCCCGCAGGCCGCCGCGACTCGGCGCATCGACATGGCGCGGTAACCCTCGTCGATCAGGATCGAAAGCGCGGCGAGCAGGATCATTTCGCGCGTCTCCCGGCCCTTCGAATAGCCGCCGTCGCGCTCGGGCACGATCAGGTCGGTAATGAGGCCGGGGATATTATCAGATTGATTCACCGTAATTATCCTCTCTGTCTGTGCCATTTCCTATAACAAATAATCAAAAATAGGTCACGAGACAAATTTAGGTCGATTGACATGTTTACCCCTCATCCATCATGATTCGGGGCAAGCCGCTTCGGATCGGCATTGTCAGGAGAGGGAAACGGATGAGGTTGTTCGTCCGGCTGTTGTCGACCGCGCTCGGCCTCGCGGTGCTGCCTGCTCATGCCGCCACGCCGGCCGAGCCCTATGCCAAGCCGCTGCCGGAGGAAGCGATCCCGAGCGTCTCGGCGCTGCCGGGGCAATGGCCGAAAAGCTGGGTGCTCATCAACGATTTCCACTTCAACGCGATCGTCGACGGGCGGGTGGTGGTCGTCGACACCTCCTCGGCCAATCAGCCGCTGAAGGGGATCGTCCGGGCGGCGCAATTCGCCAACTCGCTCGTCTCGACGAAGCGCGGCGAGATACTGACCAGCGAGACCTTCTACTCCCGCCTGACGCGCGGTGAGCGCACCGACGCGATCACCATCTGGGACATGGCCGACCTGAAACCCAAGGGCGAGATCGTGCTGCCCGGCGGCAAGCGGCAGCTCTCCGTCACCTATCCGAACCTGTTCCAGTTCACCAATGGCGAGAAATGGGCGCTGGTCGCCAATTTCACCCCCGCCCAGTCGGTCACCGTGGTCGATCTGGACGGGCGCAAGGTGCTCAACGAGATCGACCTGCCGGGCTGCGCGCAAATCTATCCCACCGGCCAGCGCGGTTTCTCCAGCCTGTGCGCCGACGGCTCGATCTTCAGCGCGACGCTCGACGATCAGGGCAAGGTGGCGACGTCCAGGACGATCAAGGCGGTGCAGGACATCGACAGGCAGCCGCTGTTCAGCGCGCCCGCGATGGTCGGCCGCACCGCATGGTTCGTCAGCCAGCACGGCATGTTGCAGGGTTTCGACCTGTCCGGCGATGTCGCGCGGCCGATCCCCGGCGCGTTCAGCGTCGGCACGGCCGAGGGCGCCGCGCCGGAATGGCGGCCGAGCGGGTGGCAAGTGATCAACGCCGATGCGGCCGGCCGGCTCTACGTGCTGATGAATCCGGCCGGTAAGGAAGGCAGTCACAAGGACGGCGGCACCGAAGTGTGGGTGATCGATCCCGCGAAGAAGGCCCGTGTCGCGCGCTATCCGCTCAAGGCCCAGTCGGTCGCCGTAGCCGTCACGCGCGAGGATAGGCCGCATATGGTGCTGGCGCGCGCCGACGGCGTGATCGACGTCTATGACGCCGCCAGCGGCGCCTTCGTGCGCACGCTGGGGGCGACCGTGGCGTTCAACCCGATCGTCATCACCCCGGTGCAATGATGACGCCATTGGCCCTGTTCCTTGCGCTGGTGCTCGGCGTGTCCGCCGCGCACAAGGCGCATTCCCCGACGCGCCTCGGCGCCGCTGCGGCGCGACTGGCGGGAGTATCCTTGCCGGCCGGGCAGTTGCTGCTGGTGTTGACCGGCGCTGCGGAGGCGGTCGCCGCACTGTGCCTCGTCCTCCCCGTTGCCACGACGGCGGGCGCGACGACCGCCGCCGCTTTGTGGACCGCTTATGCGCTGGCGCTGTGGCGCCGCCGAGGCGAGGTGCTCGATTGCGGCTGCGATCTCGTCGACCGGCCGCGCCCGATCGGGCCGGGACAGATATTGCGCGCGGCGCTGCTCGCCAGCCTCGCGCTTGCGCTCGCGTTGCTGCCCGCCGCCGCTTCGACCTTCTCGGCGGAAGCGTTGCTCGCCGCGCTTGGCCTTTTCGCACTCTACCTCGGGGCGTCGGAAATTCTCGCCATTCCCCGCCCCGCCTGGAGGAAATCCTGATGCTGGTATCGCAATTGCTGTTGTGGACGGCGGTGATCGTCGAGGGCCTGCTGATCGCCGCGCTCGCGCGCCAGATCGGCATCCTGCACGAGCGCATCGCCCCGGCCGGCGCACTGACGCTGCACCAGAAGGTGACGGTGGGCGAGGTGGCGACGCCGATGACGGTCGTGACGATCGACGGCGCCCGGCTGGAGGTGGGCGGCAGGCGTGACGGGCGCAGCCAGCTCCTGTTCTTCGCCTCGCCCGATTGCCCGGTGTGCAAATCACTGCTGCCGGTGGTGCGCTCGGCCACGAAGGCGGAGGGGAACTGGCTGGACGTGGTGATCGCCGGAGACGGTGCGCAGCCGGCCTATCGCAAGCTCGCGAGCGAACACGGATTGGGCGGCCTGCCGCTGGTGCTGTCCGAGGCACTGGGCCGCGCGTTCGGCGTCTCTAAGCTGCCCTATGCGGTACTGCTGGACGAAGAGGGGCGGGTCGCCTCGCTCGGCCTCGTCAACAGCCGCGAGCATCTCGAAAGCCTGTTCGCTGCCAAGGAGCATGGGGTCGCCTCGATCCAGGACTTCCTTGCCCGTCGTCAGAAGGAAGCGTGAGCCATGGCCGGTTTTGACAAGATAGCCGAACGCTTCACGCGCTCGATCGCGCGCGGCACCTCGCGGCGCAGCCTGCTGGCGACGCTGGGGATGGGGATGACCGGCGCAGCCGTCTTCCCGGTGCTGCCGGTGGCGCGCGCCTCCACCCATCCGGGCGGCGCGGCGCATCCGCCGGTCACTTCTGGCATCGCGCAGGATCCGGGCGACCGCACGACCTGCGATTACTGGCGTTATTGCGCGATCGACGGCTTCCTGTGCACCTGCTGCGGCGGCACGGTGAACACCTGCCCGCCAGGGACGGAGATGTCGCCGATCACCTGGATCGGCACCTGCACGAACCCGGCCGACAAGCGCGCCTATATCATCAGCTACAACGATTGCTGCGGCGTCTCGTCGTGTGGCCAGTGCCTGTGCAACCGCAACGAGGGCGACCGGCCGCAGGTCCGCACGCAATCGAACAACGATTATAATTGGTGCCTCGGCACCGAGAGCAGCATCTACAATTGCTCGACGGCGGTGATCGTCGGCGTCGCGCTGGACCAGCCGCAGTGAAGGCGCTGGCGATCCTTGCGCTGCTGACGCCCGCGACGGCGCTGGCGGCGGGACCGGACGGGGCGGCGATCTTCACCCGCTGCGCCGCCTGTCACACCAAAACCGGCGCCGGCGTGCCGGGCGCCTATCCGCCGCTCGGCGCCGATTTCCGCGCGCTTGCGACGAAGCCGGACGGGCGGCGTTATCTCGCGCTGGCGGTGCTGAAGGGCCTGTCCGGCCCCTTGACGGTGGAGGGCAAGACCTATCGCAACGTCATGCCGGCGCAGGGCGGGCTGGACGAGGCGGCCGTTGCGGCGGTGCTCAACCACGTCGGCACGGCGATCGCCAGGACGGGGCCGGCGTTCAAGCCGTTCACCCCGGCGGAGGTCGCCGGTTACAAGGCAGGCGCCGGATCGATGACCGGCGCGGATGTCGCCAGGCTGCACGGCGCGGCGGACGGCAAATGAAACCGGCGCTTGTCCTGCTGCTCTCCGGCCTTATTGCGGGCCTGATCGCGGCGGGCGGCGTGGCGCAACAGCCCGGTGCGATGCCCGGCGTTAGCAATCCGGCGCAGGCGCATGTCGATTACAAGCTGAAATGCCAGGGATGCCACCGCATCGACGGCAGCGGCGACGATTTCAGCAACCCGCCGATGCGGGGGACGCTCGCGCTTTTCCTGACGGTACCGGGCGGTCGCGAGTTCATCGGGCGAGTGCCGGGCGTGGCGACAGCCGATCTGGACGACGCGCGCCTCGCCAATCTCGTCAACTGGACGCTCTACACTTTCGATCCGCAGCACGTGCCGGCCAGCTTCCGCCCCTATACGGCGGCGGAGATCGGCGCGCTGCGACAAAACCCCCTCCGCCTTGAACGCGTCGAAACGAGAGCGCGTCTGGTGGCGGGCTTCATGCAGGCAGGAAAAGATCAGCACATCAAAAATTAGGGGAGGTCTCGGGCAATGAAGGATCTTTTGTTGTTGCGGGCGAGCGGGGCGGCACTGGCCGTCGCCGTCGCCCTCGTGGCGCCGCCGGTTCTGGCGCAGGCGGCGGACACGCCGGAAGCCAATGCGCCGGGCGAAATCATCGTCACGGCGACCAAGCGTTCGGAAAGCCTCCAGTCGGTGCCGATCTCGGTCTCGGCAATCGGCGGGGACGATCTTTCCAAATCGCGCACCACCAGCGTCGACGATCTGACCAGCAAGGTCGCCAACCTCCAGATGACCGGCATCGTCGGCGACAACACGCCGATCTTCAGCCTGCGCGGCGTGTCGATGTCGGACTACAGCCTCAACCAGTCCAGCCCGGTCGCGACCTATTATGACGAGGTCTACAAGGGCAATTTCGCCTTCCTCGGCGTGGCCATGTACGATCTGGAGCGGGTGGAGGTGCTGCGCGGGCCGCAGGGCACGCTCTATGGCAAGAACACCACCGGCGGCGCGGTCAACATCATCAGCCGTGACGCCGCGCTCGGCGAGACCGGCGGCTACATCAACGCGGGCTATGGCAATTACAACCGCGTCGACGTGAACGGCGCGATCAACCTGGCGCTGGGCGACAAGGCCGCGCTGCGCGTCGCGGGCACCTACAGCCATGCCGACGGTGGTTCAGGAACGTCCTGCCCGGCATGCCCGATCTCGCCGAAACGCGCGAGTTCGCCTTCCGCGCCACGCTGCACTGGGAGCCGACCGACCGGTTGAAGCTGGTGCTGCGCGGCTCGGTCAGCGAGCAGACGCCGCACAATTACGGCATCTATGCGCAGAACGCGGATCAGACGCGCGTCGACGGCCTCGACCGCTATCACATCGCCTCCGACATCGCGACGCGCCGTATCGCCCGCACGCAATCGGTGGCGTTGACCGCCAACTACGAACTGACCGATGCGCTGACGCTGACCAGCATCACTTCCTATGACCACGGCACCCTGTTCTTCACCGAGGACACGGACGGCCAGGCGAACAAGACGCTGGAAATCCCCTATGGCGACCGCGCCAGCCAGTTCGCGCAGGACCTGCGCCTGACCAGCAACCTGTCCGGGCCGTTCGACTTCATCTTCGGCCTCTATTTCAATCGCGAGAAGGTGTTCAACACCACCTCCTTCCAGATATTCAATGATGTCGATCTCAATGAGGACGGCCGGATCGACGCCGCCGATTGCGCCGCGGGGGTGGAGGACGGCACCTTCGTCGCCTGCAAGGTGAAGAACCGCTTCGATCAGGTGAAAAAGAGCTTCGCGGCCTATACCGACCTCAAGTTCAGGGTGAGCGACGCGATCACCTTGCGCGGCGGCCTGCGCTACACCCACGATATCGGGCGGCAGACCGGCTTCCGGTCCGACGCGTTCGGGGTGGACGATGTGCTGGTGGCGAATTTGATCCCGCTCACCTCCGCCTCGTTCAAGACGGACAATCTCTCCGGCAAGATCGGGCTGGACTACAAGCTGGCCGACGGCAACCTGCTCTATGCCAGCATCAGCCGGGGCTATCGCGCGCCGAGCTTCAACGCGCAGGCGTTCTTCCAGCCGGACGAAGTTTCCGTCGCGCGGGCGGAGAAGGTCACTTCCTATGAGATCGGCGCCAAGACCCGCATGTTCGACCGGCGCGTCACGCTGAATCTCGCCGCCTTCTACTACGATTACCGCAACCAGCAGTTCATCAACGTCGATCCGGCCACCGCAGCGCAGACATTGCTCAACATCCCCAAGTCGCGCATCTTCGGCGGCGAGGCCGAGCTGACCGCGCGCATCGTGGACGGCTTCCAGCTACATGGCGGACTGGGCCTGCTGTCGACCAAGATCATCGAGGGCACAGTCAGCGGCGCGGACGTCGCCGGGCACAAGCTGGCCAACGCGCCGTCCTTCACCTTCAACATCGGGCCGGACATCACGCTGGCGCGCGGCAGCTTCGGCACGATCAGCCTGCATCCAGCGCTGTCCTATCAGTCCAGCCAGTATTTCGAGGTGATCAACGAGCCGATCCTGCAGCAGAAGGGCTATGCGCTGCTCGACGCGCATCTCGATTATGAAAGCGCGGATGGGCACGTCACCGCATCGGCCTGGGTGAAGAATGCTGCGCAGCAATTCTACTTCACCTCACGGGTCGATCTGCTCGCCGGCTTCGGCTTCATCTACAACCATATCGGCAACCCGCGTACCTATGGCATCACGCTGGGCTACAAGATCTGACGAACGCGCTGGAGAGGATAATGACCGACTATCGGATGCTGATCGGTGGCAAGCTCGTCGACGCGGGCGAGCATATGGAGGTCGTCAACCCGGCGACGGGGGAGGCCTTCGCCGCCGTGCCCCGCGCCAGCGCCGCCGATGCGGATGCCGCGATCGTCGCCGCCCGCGCCGCGCAGCCGGCATGGGCCGCGCGGCCGATCGCGGAGCGCCGCGCGGCGATCGTCGCGCTGGCGGACGCGATCGCGGCGAACGGCGACGAACTCGCCCGCCTGCTGACGATGGAGCAGGGCAAGCCGCTCGCCGAGGCGAAGGGCGAGATCGCGTGGACCGAGGGCTATCTGCGCCACTATGCCACGCTGGAACTGCCGGATCGCATCATTCAGGATGACGAGAACGGCTACATCGCGGTGCGCCACCAGCCGCTCGGCGTGGTGGTGGGGATCATCGCTTGGAACTTCCCGCTGCTGGTCGCCTGCTGGAAGATCGGGCCGGCTGTGCTCGCGGGCAATGCGATCGTGCTCAAGCCCGCGCCTACGACGCCGGTCACCGCGCTTCGCCTGGGCGAACTGGCGAAGGACATCTTCCCGGCGGGTGTGGTCAACATCATCACCGACGCCAACGATCTCGGGCCGCACCTGACGGCGCATCCCGATGTCGCCAAGGTCGGCTTCACCGGCTCCACCGCCACCGGCAAGAGGATCGCTGCCAGCAGCGCCGATACGCTCAAGCGCATCACGCTGGAACTGGGCGGCAATGACGCCGCGATCGTGCTGAACGACGTGGACGTGCGCGAGACGGCGCGTGCGATCTTCGACAGCGCCTTCCTCAACTGCGGGCAGGTGTGCCTCGCGGTGAAGCGCGCCTATGTCCACGCCGACATCTACGACGCGATGTGCGCCGAACTGGCGCGGCTGGCGGAGGAAGCGGTGGTCGGCGACGGGCTGGAGCAGGGCGCGCGGATCGGCCCGATCCAGAACCGGATGCAGTTCGAGAAGGTGAAGGGCTTCCTCGACGCCGCGCGTGCGGAGGGCAATATCATCGCCGGCGGCAAGGCGATGGAGCGCGCCGGCTATTTCATCGAGCCGACCATCGTCCGCGACGTGACCGACGGCGCGAAGATCGTCGACGAGGAGCAGTTCGGCCCGATCCTGCCGGTGATCCGCTTCGATGACGTGGAGGATGTGATCGCGCGCGCCAACGCCTCCGATTACGGCCTTGGCGGATCGGTGTGGAGCAAGGATATCGACCGCGCCACCGATATCGCCGGGCGGATCGACGCCGGGCAGGTATGGGTCAACCAGCATGTCGCGATCGGCCCGCACATCCCGATGGCCGGCTTCAAGCAATCCGGCCTCGGCGCGGAGCAGTCGGTCGAGGGACTGGCCGAATATACGCAGCTCAAGGTGGTGAACGTCAAACGATGAACGGACTTTCCATCGCCAGCGGGCCGACCGATACCCCGCTGCTGGAGATCACCATCGGCGAGGCGTTGCGCCATGCTGCGGAGCGGTGGGGCGACGATCTGGCGCTCGTCTCGCGTCATCAGGCGATCCGCTGGACATGGCGCGAGTTCGACGCAGAGGTCGATCGTGTCGCCACCGGCCTGCTGGCGCGCGGCGTGGGGAAGGGCGACCGGGTCGGCATCTGGGCGCCGAATTGCGCCGAATGGGCGGTGATCCAGTTCGCCACCGCGCGGATCGGCGCGATCCTCGTCAACATCAACCCGGCCTATCGCGTGACGGAGGTCGAATATGCGCTGAACAAGGTCGGCTGCGCGATGCTGGTGACGGCGGCCCGTTTCAAGAGCAGCGACTATCTCGCCATGCTACGCGAGATCTGGCCGGCGAAGGTGCCGGGGCTGCGGCTGATCGTTACGCTCGGCAGCGACGCGCACGACGGCTTCTTGCCGTGGGGCGAGCTTCGCGTCGCGCCCGATGCGCCTGCGCTGACGGCGGCGGAGACCGCGCTCGATCCGAATGACGCGATCAACATCCAGTTCACAAGCGGCACCACCGGCCTGCCGAAGGGCGCGACGCTCACCCATCGCAACATCCTCAACAACGGCTATTTCACCGCGCGCACCCTGCACCTGACGCCCGCGGACCGCATCTGCGTGCCGGTGCCGCTGTATCATTGCTTCGGCATGGTGCTGGGCAATCTGGCGGCGGTGACGAGCGGCGCGGCGCTGGTCTATCCGGCGGAAAGCTTCGATCCCGTCCGCGTGCTGGAGGCGGTGGCGGCGGAGCGCTGCACCGCGCTCTACGGCGTGCCGACGATGTTCATCACCATCCTCAACCACTCCATTCTGGCGGTCACCGACACCTCGTCGCTGCGCACAGGCATCCTTGCCGGCTCGCCGTGCCCGCTCGCCACGATGCTCGAGGTGATGGAGCGCCTCAACATGCGCGAGGTGACGATCGGTTACGGCATGACCGAGACCAGCCCGCTCACCACCCAGACCGCCACCGACGATCCGATCGAGGAGCGCGTCGGCTCGGTCGGCCGCGTGCATCCCCATGCGCAGGCGAAGATCGTCGGTCCGAACGGCGCGACCCTGCCTTATGGCGAGCAGGGTGAATATTGCTCGCGCGGCTATGCGGTGATGCGCGGCTATTGGGACGATCCCGAAAAGACCGCCGAGGCGATCGATGCCGACGGCTGGATGCATTCCGGCGACCTCGCAACGATGGACGAGCGCGGCTACGTCCGTATCACCGGCCGTATCAAGGACATGATCATTCGTGGCGGCGAGAACATCTATCCGCGCGAGATCGAGGAGTTCCTGCTCGGCCATGATGCGGTCGCCGACGCGCAGGTATTCGGCGTGGCGGACGAGACCTATGGCGAGGAGGTCTGCGCCTGGATCATCCCGCGCCCCGATGCGACGCTGTCCGCCGAGGAAGTGCTGGCGCACTGCAAGGGCCGCATCGCCCACTACAAGGTGCCGCGCTACATCCGCATCGTCGAGGCGTTCGCGATGACCGTCACCGGCAAGGCGCAGAAGTTCGAGATGCGCCGCGTCATGGAAGCGGAGCTGGAAGCGCGGGACTTGCGGACCGAACGTCAGCTATCGCGGCCGTAGATGCTCTCGCAGAAGGCCGACCGGTTGCCGTCGCCGCTCGCGGCGGGCGATCGGCGATTTGGTTTTACCGTAGGGTCGAACGAGGGGTGGGGGCCAGATACAGGACCTGCGGCCTCCGCTCCTCCGCGTCCCTCAGGCCGCCCGCGACGTCATCCTTCCAGGCCTTGCTCCGAACGAGCTGCCGCATCGCGCGATCGAATGCTGCGTGGTCATTGGCGCGGGAGAACCAGACGAATAGCTTTTCGCCTTGACGCACCGGCAGAGGCGGGAAATTATTGGCCTGCTCCTCCGGCACATAGGCGCCGATCACCGGCAGCCCCGCGCTATGCAACCGTGGCGCGACGCGATCGCGGAAGAAGGTCGCGAGGCCTTCATCCGGCGCTTTCCAGAGATAATGGATGGTCGCGACCACCACGCCCGCCGCCGGTGCCGGAGCACCGACCGCCGTCCGGCCACTCGCAGGAGCGGCAAAGCCGGAACCGCGCCACGCCGGGCGGAGCAGCAGCACATTGTCGTTGTCGACAAGCATCGCATTGGCCTCGCCGCGATGCGCGTGCCAAGTCGGGCCGAAATAGAAGTCGTTGAGCGATCGCTGGCGCGTCGCCATGTTCGGAAAAGCGCGGATCCAGGTGAAGCGATCCACGTCGTCCATGTCGCGGAACTGGCCGACGAGCCGCGCGCCAACCTCTTCTTGACTGTCGACGAACGCGCGTTCGAACAGGGCGATCATCGCATCACGCTTTCCGGGCGCGATCTTGTATTGCCGCAGCTCGATTACCGGATGGTCGTCGGCGACCGGCGATTGCTGTGCCACGCTCGTTCCCGCGACCAGCGCCAGCGCCATGGCGAACGCGGGCTTCATGTCTTCACGAAATCCATGATCCAGTTGGTTTCCCAATTGGCGCCGCCGTCATCCGAAAAGGCCTGCTCCCAGCGCGGCCCGGCATCGCCCGGCGGGGTCCAGAGGAAACGCACCCGGATCGGCCGCCCTTCGAAATTGTCGTCGCCGTGGAAAGTGCCGGTGCCGCCCGCGAAGCTGCCGGTCATCGGTGGATCGAGCTTCGGATCGCGCCCGTCGATCCAGTGGATCGTCCATCGGTCTGTCGTCTGATCGTGAAGGCGCAGGGTGCAGGCCTGATAGCTTCCGTCGGGCAGATCGATGACATTCTCATCGAAATTGCCATGGCCGGCGAGGATCGGGCGCGCGCGCATCGTGCCGCCGAATTCGTCCCATCGAGTATCCCTCGCCAGCCGCCTACGCAGCTTGCGATGGCGCACGTCCCAGTTGCCGATCAGAAAATCGAAATCGCGCATCGTTTCGTGTCCGCCGCCCATCCGTCCTCCCCTGACGTCGAGTCAGGCCAATAACAGACGGGTTGACCTGTTTTGTCAATCCCAGCTATTGGAAAGGCATGGCAGGGCGAACCCGCACCAATGATCCCACCGGAATGCGTAACCGCGTGATCGACGTGGCGTCGGCTGCGTTCCAGACGAGCGGTTACAATGCGACCAGCGTGAACGACATCCTGAAGGCCTCGGGCGTGAGCGGCGGCGCGCTGCATCATCACTTTCCGACCAAGAAACACCTGATCGAAGCGGTGCTGCGGGAGCGGGTTGCGGTGGAGGTGAACGGAACGTGGGCGCGGGCGGTGCGCGACGCACCGGATGCGCTGACGGGCATCTTTTCGGTATTCGAAGCCGTGGCGGATGCGCTCGATGCGCAAGGGAGCGTCTCGGGCTGCCCGTTGGGCAATATCGCGCTCGAGCTCTCCGCTTCCGATCAGGAATTGCGCGCGCTGATCGACGCCGAATATCGCAAATGGCGGACGGCGATCGTCGAGAAGCTTCGCGCGGACGGATCGGACATGGCCGATCCCGAAGGCTTTGCGGTGACGGTGGTCGCGCTGTTCACCGGAGCGATGTCGCTCGCCAAGGTCGAGCAGAACGGCCAGCCGTTGCGCCACTGCGCCGCCCGGCTCGGGATGCTGGCGTGAAGCGCGGCTTCCTCGCCCTGCTGGCGGCCGTGCTCGCCACGCCGTCATTCGCGGCGGGGACGGATTGCCGGATCGGTTCCTATGCTCTCGGCGACGGCCGCAACCTCGATATCGGCCCGTCCGAAGGAACCGCGCTGCGCTGGCGGCTGGAGGATGGCACCACCGGCAAGCTCACGCCCGCCGGATCGGGGCGATGGATCAGCACGCTCGGCTGGACCGATCGCCCGGATGGCAAGACCGTCACCTTCGATTGCGACCGGGGGACGATCCGCTTCGCGCAGGTTAGCGGCAAGCGCATTCCGTTCGACGTCACCGAGACGAGGTTCAGGGGCGCCGGCGTCGACCTCGCCGGTCGGCTCATCTTGCCGAGAGGCGCTGGCAAGGTGCCGATCGTCATCCTGATCCACGGATCGGAGCATGATTCCGGCATCGCCAACTTCGCCCTGCAGCGGCAATTCGCCGCGCGCGGCATCGGCGTCTTCGTCTATGACAAGCGCGGCACCGGGGCGTCGGGCGGCCGATATACGCAGGACTATCTGCTGCTCGCCGACGATGCGATCGCGGCGATGCATGAGGCGAAGCGGCTGGCCGGCACGCGAGCGGGCAAGGTGGGCTATCAGGCGGGCAGCCAGGGAGGCTGGGTCGCGCCGCTCGCCGCGCGGATCGAGCCGGTTGATTTCGTCATCGTCGGCTTCGGGCTGGCAGTGTCGCCGCTGGAGGAGGATCGCGAGGCGATCGCGCTCAATATGCGTGATCGCGGCTATGGCCCGGACGTCATGGCCAAGGCGATGGAGGTCGCGGATGCGACCGCCGCGGTGATGCTCAGCGATTTCCGCGAAGGCTATGACGGGATCGCGGCGGTGCGGCGGAAATACGGGCAAGAGCCGTGGTTTCGCGATGTCCGTGGTGACGTGAGCTACGTCCTGCTGGAGAAGGACGCGGCGGAATTGCGGGATCTGGGGCCGGTGCTGCTGGCCGGCGCCCCCTGGCAATATGATCCGATGCCGGTGTTGCGCAACCTCGCCGTCCCGCAGCTCTGGATATTGGCCGAGAACGACATTGACGCGCCGAGCGCGGAGACCGCGCGCCGATTGAAGGCGCTGGCGGCGAACGGACGTCCGATCACCACCGTCATGTTCCCGCGCACCGAACACGGCATCTACGAATATGAGACTGGCCCCGACGGCAAGCGTCTCTCGACGCGCCAGCCGGACGGTTATTTCCGCATGATGGTCGATTTCATCCGCAACGGCCGGATCGGGGCGGACTACGGCACGGCGCGGATCGCCGGGCCGGCGGGATGATGTGGCGGGGGCAGGGGATCGGACTGGTCCGGGTCATGTCCGCGCATTCCGGGGAAGGAGGGCTTGTCGCTCAAAACCCGCCGTGCAGGCGTAGCGCGATAACGTTGGCGGGGCCGCGATCGCGGTTGTAGCCGGGGTTGGCGATGAACTGATAGTCGATCGTCACGTCGATGCCTTTGCGCGGCTGCCAGTCGTAATAAGCTTCCGCGATCGCCTCCGCGCCGAGATGGGGCAGGCGGCCGTCGCCGATCAGCACGCCGATCCCGCCAGCGTCGAGATACCGCCGGTGCTCCGCCGTGATGCCGTTGACCACCATCGCCAGCCCGACCGTGTCGTCCGCCCGGCCCCAATGCGCGCCCTTCAGCGCTCCGCCGATCGCGGCGCTGCGATCGACGTCGGTGAAGTCGTAGGGTTCGATCGCGCCGTCGGCCACGCCCGCGCGCGCGAACAGGCCGAGCGTGTCGGTCAGTTCCTGCTCCAGGTTCACGTCCATGCCGGGCCGGTTCATCACCCGCCGCACCAGCGCCGTGTCGGGGACGGCGCCGTTGCTCGCCGCCAGCGCGAGCGCGTCGTCGAAGCGGCCGAAGCGGCCGTGGTTGCGGAACAATGTCACCCGTACCGCGCCGGGGTGGCCGGCGATCGAATGGCGATGCTCGATTTCCAGATCGAGCTGGTTCTGGCTGAAATCCTGCTCCAGCGTCTCCCCGTTCGGCACTTTCGACAGGTTGAACGCGCCGAGCCGCAGCGTCCATGCACCCTGATACCATTCGGCCGCGACGCCGGTGCTGTAGCCCCAGGCATCTGCCGCATAATCGAACGTGCCCGCGTCGACGATCGCCCAGTTGAGGAAATCGCCGCGCGGATCATGGGCGTAGCGATTGGTGTCGAACACGTCGCCAACGCCGAACTTGCCGATCGTCAGCACCAGCCGGTCGGCGCGCCGGCGCCCCGCGAACTGGTTGGCGGCGGCCTCGACCGCCTCGCTGTCTCCGCCCAGCCCGATCGTCTGGCGGAAGAACAGGCGTTGCAGCCGGACATAGGGCGTGCTCCTGCCGACCTTATAGGCCTCCGCGCTGGGAAAGCCCGCGACGCCCAGCGTATCGGACAGCCCGAAGCCCTGATCGACCTCCGGGTTGATCCACGCCTCCGCCCCGTCCCACGGCCGCACACCTGCGTAGAGCGTGGCGTCGAACGTCTCCCGCACCTGCCGGGGCGCCAGGCTGTTCGGCCCGGAATAGGGCGAGCGGAAGCCGAACACCCCCTGCGTCACCAGCGTCGCCTGCGCATGGACCGCCCAATCCGCGCTCCCCGTGTCCGGCGCGGCATCCTGTGCCAGCGCCGGGGCGGAGAGCAGCGCGCCGGCGAGCAGGATGGAGTGAGGGAGGAGAGGACGCCGGTTGGTCAAGAAGACTTCCTTCGGAAACGGAATCGATCCTGATCTGCCGTCTGCCCGTCCACATGTCCTGTTACGATATCGTAAGGTTGCCGACACTCCCCGTTCGCCGGGCTCACCCCGGTTCGTTGGCTCCGCCTTCGTCGATGCCCTGCTCCGCGCGCGAGGACAGTTTCGAGGAGGTGTAGGTCGAATAGATCAGTTCGGCGATGTTGGTCGCCTGATCGCCGGTCCGCTCCAGGCTCTTGGCCGCGAGCAGGAGCTGGCCGACCGCCGGAATGGTCGAGGCGTCGTTCGCCATCTGGGCGAGCAGCGCCAGGAACACGCGCTGATATTCCTCGTCGATGCGCGCATCGCCCTCATAGACCGCCTTGGCTTTTTCCGGATCACGCGCGGCATAGGCGTTGAGCACGCCGACCAGCATGTCATAGGCGCGGGAGCCAAGCTCGCTCAGCACCCTGGCCGCGCGGCGCTCGGTCGGCGAGCGCATCGACGGCACCCGGCGCGCGACGCCCTTGGCATAATCCCCGACGCGCTCCAGATAGCCGGAGACGCGATGCGCCATCAGCACCTCGCGCAGATCGTCCGCGAAGGGGGAGCGGCGCATCAGCGTCTGGATCACCTGCTGGTCGATCCGGCGCTCGATCGCGTCGATCGCCGCGTCGCCCTCCACCACCTTGCGCGCGCGCTCGTCATCGGCGTCTGCCAGGGCGGAGAGCGCGTTGGCCAGCGCATATTCGGCCAGCCCGCCCATCTCCATCACGGCGGCGCGCAATCCGCCCAGTTCCGCATCGAATGCCGCGACGGTATGGCGATCGCCGCTGCCGGTATTGTCGTTCATCTCTTGCCTCACCCAAATCGGCCGGTGACATAGTCGCGCGTGCGCTTCAGCTTCGGCGCGGCGAAGAATTCTTCCGTCGGCCCGAACTCGATCATCCGGCCGAGGAACATGAAGCCGGTATGCTGCGCCAGCCGCGCGGCCTGGTGCAGATTGTGGGTGACGATCACGATCGTCACATTGTCGGTCAGCTCGTTGAGCGTGTCCTCCAGCTTCGCGGTGGAGATCGGGTCCAGCGCGGAGGCCGGCTCGTCGAGCAGCAGCACCTCCGGGTCGATCGCCAGCCCGCGCGCGACGCACAGCCGCTGCTGCTGCCCGCCCGACAGGCCGAGGCCGGATTCCCTGAGCTTGTCCTTCACCTCGTCCCACAAGGCGGCGCGGCGCAGCGCGCGTTCGACGATCTCGTCCATCTCCGCGCCCCGCACCTTCTTGTAGAGGCGAACGCCGAACGCGATGTTCTCGTAGATCGACATGGGGAAGGGCGTCGGCTTCTGGAACACCATGCCGACGCGCGCGCGCAGAGTCGCGAGATCCATGCGGTTCGGCGTAATCTCCGCCGCGTCGCCGTCGCGCGCGCGCAGACGGGCGACATTGGCCTTGTCGCCCAGCACGTCCTGTCCGTCGAGCAGGATACGGCCCACCGCATGCTGGCCCGAATAAAGCTCGTAGATGCGGTTCAGCGTGCGCAGCAGCGTCGACTTGCCGCAGCCGGACGGGCCGATCAGCGCGGTGATCCTGTTGCGCTCGACCGGCAGGTCGACGCCGAACAGCGTCTGCTTCTTGCCGTAGAAGAAGTCGAGATTGCGCGCCTCCAGGACGAGGTTTTCCGCCGGGGGCGCGGTGATCGAGCTTTCGACCGCCTCGCCCGCCTCGTTGTCGATGAGGCTCATGATGCTTTCCTGTGGATGATCGCGCGTCCCGCGATGTTGATGGCCAGCACCGACGCCGCGATCAGCAGCGCGCCGGCCCAGGCGAGGCGCTGCCAGTCGTCATAGGCGCTGAGCGCGAACTGGAAGATGGTGGTGGGCAGGCTGGCGATCGGTTGCAGCAGGTTCATGCTGAAGAACTGGTTGCCGAGCGAGGTGAACAACAGCGGCGCCGTCTCGCCGGAGATGCGCGCGAAGCCGAGCAGGCCGGCGGTGAGCAGGCCGGTCGCCGCCGATCGCCACACGATCTTGCGCACGACGAAGGCGCGCGTCGCGCCCAGCGCCATGCCCGCCTCGCGCAAGGCGGTCGGTTGCAGCAGCAGGATATCCTCCGTCGTCCGCGTGACGATCGGCACCGCGAGGATGGCGAGCGCGATCGAGCCGGCGAGCGCGGAGAAATGACCGATCACGTTGCGGACCAGCAGCTCCGACACGAACAGGCCGATCAGGATCGACGGCGCGGAGAGCAGGACGTCGTTGAGGAAGCGCACCGCATGGCCCAGCTTCGTCCGCCCGCCATATTCGGAGAGCCATGTCCCCGCGAGCACGCCGACCGCCACGGCGAACACCATCGCCAGCCCGCACAGGATCACCGAGCCGACGATCGCGTTGAGCAGCCCGCCGCGCGATCCCGGCGCGGGCTGGGACATGGTGAACAAGTCGCCGTTGATCCCGCCGATGCCCTTCGACAGCAGCGACCAGCCGATCAGCGCCAGTGCGCCGAGCGCGATCACCGCCGTCAGCCCGCAGGCGGCAACGAAGATCAGGTTGACGATCGAGCGGCGGCGCGCGCGGGCGGTCATCCGGGTCATCGCGTCGTCCTCGCGAGCAGCAGGCGGGCGAGCGCCAGCACGCCGAAGGTGATGAGGAACAGCACCAGCCCGAGCGCGACCAGCGCGGCGCTGTGCATGTCGGTGCTGGCCTCGGCGAATTCGTTGGCGATCGTCGAGGCGATGGTGGAGCCCGAATCGAACAGGCTCTTGGGGAAGCCGTGCGAGTTGCCGATGATGAAGGTCACCGCCATCGTCTCGCCCAGCGCGCGCCCCAGCCCGAGCATGATGACGCCCAGCACGCCGGTGCGGACATAGGGGATGCAGATCCGCCACGTCACCTCGAACGAGGTGCAGCCGATGCCGAACCCCGCCTCGCGCACCTGCGCCGGGACGGTGAGCAGCAGCTCGCGGAACACCGCCGCCATATAAGGCAGGATCATGATGGCGAGGATGATCGAGGCGGTGAAGATATTGGCGCCGTTGGGCACGCCCTGCGTCAGCGTGTCGAGCCACGATCCGGGCGTGACCGCCATCGCCAGCGGTTGCTGCACGGCCCGCGCGAACCACGGCGCGAACACGAACAGGCCCCACATGCCATAGACGATCGAGGGGATGCCGGCGAGCAGCTCCACCGCCACCGCGATCGGCCGCGCGAGCCGCTCCGGCGCGAACTCGGTGAGGAACACCGCCACGCCGATCGCCAGCGGCAGCGCGATGGCGAGCGACAGGAAGGAAGTGACGAGCGTGCCGACGATCGGCCCCGCCGCGCCGTAGATATCGTCCACCGGGTTCCAGCGCTCGCTCGTCAGGAAGCCGAAGCCGAACTTGGCGAACGCCGGCCAGCCGCCGACCGCGAGGCTGACCACCACGCCCGCGAGGATCACGAGCAGCAGGGTCGCCGCCGACAGGCACAGGTAGCGGAAGATATCTTCGCCGAGCGGGCTGCGGCCGGCTGCGGTGGGATCGTTCATCCCGGTTCCTTGAATGGGGGAGGGGGGCGCGCCCGCGATGCCGGCGCGCCGCCCCGGGGGGCAAAGGATCAGCGGGAGACGTAAACCGGCTTGCCGCCCGAGGTGACGTTCGTCGCCCATTGCTTGCGGATCGCGGCCTTCACCGGCGCCGGCAGCGGCACGAAGTCCAGCTTCGCCGCCTCGGCATCGCCGTTCTTGTATGCCCAATCGAAGAACTTCAGCACCGCCTGCCCGTTGGCGGCGTTGGTCTGGTTGCGGCGCATCAGGATGAAGGTCGCGCCGGTGATCGGCCACGCCGCCGCGCCCGGCTGGTCGAGCAGCAGCAGATAATTGCCCGGCGCGCTCGCCCAGCGCGCCCCGGCGGCGGCCGCCGCGAAGTTCGCTGCATTGGCCGGAACGAACTTGCCCGCCTTGTTCTGCACCGCCACGTAGGGGAGGTTGTTCTGCCTGGCATAGGCATATTCGACGTAACCGATCGAGCCGGCGGTCTGCTTGACGAAGGCGGTCACGCCGTCATTGCCCTTGCCGCCGAGGCCGGTCGGCCATTCGACCGCGTCGCTCGCGCCGACCTTCTTCGCCCATTCGGCGTTCTTCATCGACAGATAGGAGGTGAACAGGAACGAGGTGCCCGAGCCGTCCGAACGGTGGACGACGGTGATCGCCGCCGGCGGGATGCGCAGTTCCGGGTTCAGCCTGGTGATCGCCGGATCGTTCCAGCGGCGGATCTTGCCGAGGAAGATGTCGCCGAGCACCTGCCCGGTCAGATGCAGGCGGCCGGCGCGCAGGCCGTTGAAATTCACCACCGGCACGACGCCGCCCACGACGGTCGGGAACTGGTAAAGCCCGGCCTCGCTCAGTTCCTGCGGCTTCAGCGGCTTGTCGCTTGCGCCGAAATCGACGGTGCCGGCCTTGATCTGCTTGATGCCGCCGCCGGAGCCGATCGCCTGGTAATTCATGCGCTGGCTGGCCTGCTTGCTGTAGATCTCCGCCCAGCGGGCATAGATCGGGGCGGGGAAGGTCGCCCCCGCGCCGGAAATGTCAGCAGCGATGGCGGCGCCCCCAACGGCAACCGCCGCCGCGCCAATCACGAACTTCTTGAACATTGGATGCTCCTCAGATCCGAACGCGCGCAGCCCGATTCGCGCAGGATGTCCCACGTTGCTTCGGGTGCTCTGCGCGCGTTCGATGACAGGTGTGTGACAATTCAGAACGGGTAGTAACGGAGGCTGAAGAAGCCGATGTCCTCCTTGGCTGTCGGCGCGCCGCCCTGCGTGACCTCGAACGTGTCGCGCAGGGTGTGGCTGTACTGGATGCCGGCCTGCACGCGGCCCCACGGCCCCTGCATCATCCGCTGCCAGAAGCCGGCGGTGAGCTGCTTCACCGCCCTGGTCTGCACGGTGCAGGGCAGCGATGAGCCTTCGATCAGGCAGCCGGTGCCGATGAAGTTCGGGTTGCCGAGGCCGTAATTGACTCCGCCGACCGTGGCGTAATGCGCGTCCTCGCTTTCCTCGCCGCCGAACACGTAGATGTCGAGCGTCTTGGTCGGATGCGCGGTGAGGCCGCCGAGCAGCATGTATTCGCGCACCGGCGCCAGCGTGCCGTCCGGGTTGAACGTCACGTCCGGCAGCGCGCTCGCGCCGTAGCGCCCGATGCCCCGGCCGACGATCCCGCTGAATTGCACATCCAGCAGGCCGGGCACGATCTGGGTCGCGATGCCGCCGCCGACGCCCCAGCCGCGGAAGTTGCGGTTCGCGCCGTCCAGCCGCTCGTAGAAGTCGCGCACCATGCCGAACGCCTCGACATGCAGCGTGCGGCCGCCGGCATAGGCGCCTTCATAGGCGACCTTGCCGATCACGTCGGGATAGTGGTTGATCGACAGCGCGTTCTCGCTGATGCCGTTGCCGCCGAAGCCGCTGCCCGCCGGCACCGTGGTGACGAGGCTCGCGATCGCCGGGACGGTGCCGCCGAAGGTGGTCTGCGGATTTTCGAGCGAGAGCGCGAACCACCATTTCCTGTCCACGTCCACCGTCAGGCGAAGCTGCGGCTGGCGGGTGAAGACGAAGCCGGGAACGTATTGCGCCTCGACCACCGGCGGGGTGACCTCGTTGCGCGGCGTGATGCCCTTGCCGTTCAGCGTGGCGAGCGACCAGTTCTGGCCGAACAGCAGATGCGCGGTGACGTCGTCGTTCAGCTTCTCGTCGACCGTGCCGTAGAGGTGGCGGATGCGCGGGCTGTATGAATTGGTCTGGTTCGAATTGGCGGTGACGCCGGCGGCCTGGAAGTCGAACTCGCCGTACATCGCGAGATGCGTCTGCTTGCCGGGATCGCCCTCGACCAGCAGCGACAGGCGGCTCTGGCGCGCCGTCATGCGATATTCGTGGGTGTTGGCCACACGGCTCTGCGGGAAGGGGATGTTGTTGAAACTCGACGCGATATCCGCGCCGGTGTTGTTGCTGCGGTAGATCGAGGTCATCTCGACGAAGCCGCCCGGCGTGATCCTGATGCCCTTGAAGGGCAGGTGATCGGGCTTCTCCATCTTGTCGATCCGGCGCGTCAGTTCCTCGTTCTGCTGCGTCAGCGAGGCGATCGCGGTGGCGCTGGCGCTGGCGGTATCGACCGCCGGCGCCGGGACGGGAGCGGCGGGCGGCGGCGCGGCGGCGAGACGGGTGGTGGCCGCCGACTGCTCGGCAAGCTGCTGGCGCAGGTCGGCGATCTCGGCGCGAAGCTGCGCGATCTCCTCGTGCACGCCATCGCTCGCGGCGGCGCGGCGCGGACGGGAACAATTGTGCTGCCGGCTTTTCGCGCCATGCGCGGCGCAGCGATGCGCCCCCGCCGGATCAGCCCATGCGCTTGTGCTGCATGCCAGCGCCATCGCCGACACGCCTAGGAAGAAGGCCCGTTTCACTATACCGCCCTTTCACCATTGGCTTTCTCCCGTGCGGCGGGCCAATAGGGGCGTTCGATGACAGAATTGCGACACGCATCGCGGAAGTGTCGCGCGGCGCAGCGGCGCCGGGTTTATAGCAGCAGATCCTGCGGGCTGGGCCGCCCGACATTGCCGCCGCCGCGCCGCCGCGCCATCTCCGTCTCGGCGGTGAAGCGGATGTCGGGATCGCGATCGGTGAGGAATCCGATCAGGCTGTCCTCGTCGATCTCGCGCCAGTCCTTGCCGCGATCGGGGCCGTAGCGGACGCGCGGCAGCAGCCCCGGCAGGCGCGACCATTCGAGGAGCTGGGCGAGGCTCGCCTCGTTGAGCATGTCGCGCAGGTGGAAGGCGGTGACATAGGCGTCGGGAAAGGCGCGATGCGCGGGCAGCCCGCGCTCGTGTACCAGCCCCTCCGGCTTGCGCCAGTAGCGCAGCACCTGATTGGAGAAGCTCGGCGAATCCGGCCATAGCCGGAGCGCGCATTTCCACGTGCAGATCCATTCCGCGCCGTGGGTAAGCGCCGGGGTGCAGAACACCTGCTCGAAATCCGCCCGATGCGCGGCGAGCGCGACGCGGCGCGGCCACGGATCGAGCACCTGCCGCGCGACGTCATGCCACCACGGCGCATCGGCGACATCCTCGTCGCGGATATGGTGGATCGCCTGCGTGATCGGCGGCATCGGGCGGCCGGGATTGACCATGCGGTTGCCGCCGTCGCCCGACAGCTCCCACCGGCCGTCGGCGCCGAGCGCCACGTCCTGCCAGCCGATCTCGCACACCCCGTGCTGGGGCGGGGCGGGGCCGGTGGTTTCGAGATCGACGACGCGGATGATGCTTGGCGTGGGACGCATCGCCTTAATGTGGGGCCTCGGGCGCGCCATGTCGAGCGACGCCGCTGAGCGCGAGCTGCGCGTCGATCGCGGCGAGGGTGCGGGCGAGGGAATCGGCGTCCGGCGCTTCGGCGCGGGCGGTCAGCATGTCCTCGGTGTGGGAAACCCTGAGGAGCCACCAGCCGTCGCGCGTGGTGACCCTCGCGCCGTCGACGGTGTCGACCACCGCGCCCGCGTCGCGCAGCCGTGCGACGACCTCCGCCACCACCGCCTCCTTGCGCGCCGGATCGACCGCGAAGCGCAGTTCCGGCGTGCTGACCAGCGGCGGCATCGCGTCGCGCAGCGCCGCCAGCGTCCGGCCCGAGGCATCGACCGCGTCGATCAGCCGCACCGCCGCGTGGAGCGCGTCGTCGAACCCCAGCCAGTCGCCACCGAAGAAGATATGGCCGCTCATCTCGCCGGCGATCGGCGCGTCCAGCTCGCGCATCATCGCCTTGATGTTGCTGTGGCCCGATTTCCACATCACCGGCCGTCCGCCGAGCGCGGCGATGCGATCGAACAGCGCGCTGCTCGACTTGACGTCGGCGACGATCGCCGCGCCGGGGAATGCACGCAGCACAGGCTCGACCAGAATGGACAGGATCTGGTCGCCGCGCAGCACGCGGCCCTCGCCGTCGATCGCGCCGATCCGGTCCCCGTCGCCGTCGAAGGCCACGCCGAAATGGAGCTTCTTCGCCGCGACCAGCGCGCTGAGGTCGGCAAGGTTGGCGTCGTCGGTGGGATCGGGATGATGATGCGGGAAATTGCCGTCGACGTCGGTGAACAGCAGGTGATGCTCACCCGGCAGCAGCTTGACGAGCTGCTCGATCGCCGGGCCAGCGGCGCCGTTCCCCGCGTCCCAGCCGATGCGCAACGCGCCGGTGCAGCCTTCCGCGACGCGGCGGACATAGGAATCGAGCACGTCGACGGTGGAAACGCGCCCGGCGCCCGCTTCCCAATCCCCCGTCTCCGCCATCCGCGCGAGATCGCGGATCGCCGCGCCGAACACCGGGCGACACTGGTGGAGCATCTTGAAGCCGTTGTGATCGCCGGGATTGTGGCTGCCTGTTACCTGTATCCCGCCATCCACGGCTAGGGTCGCGGCGGCGTGATAGAGCATCGGCGACGGGCCGAGGCCGATCCGCACCACGTCCACGCCGCTGGCGGTCAGCCCCTCGACCAGCGCCGACTCCAGCGCGGGGGAGGTCAGCCGCCCGTCATAGCCGACCGCGACCGCCGAGCCGCCCGTCCGCCGAACCAGCGTGCCGAAGCTCCGGCCCAGCGCGGCCGCATCCGCCTCGTGCAGCGTCCGTCCGACCACGCCGCGGATATCGTAATCGCGCAGGATCGAGGGGGCGAAACGATGCGTCATCAACTCTCCGGTTACGCCGCGCGGCCCAGCAGCAGGTCGCGCGCGGCGTTCAATTCGCGCGCGCGGTTGTCGGAGCCGCCGTGGTCTGGATGCGCCTCGGCCATCAGCCGGCGGTGCGCGGCGCGGATCGCCTCCGCATCCGCACGCGGCCCGACGCCGAGCAGCGCGCGCGCCGCCTTCCGCTCCGCCGGCTCCGGGCGCTTCGGCTTCGCGCCCAGCGCATCCTTCCACAGCCGCCAGCCGGCATAGGCGACGAGCAGCGCGAGGACGAACTTCGCCATCAGGCGAACAGCGGCAGCGCCGGTTCCGGAAGCGCCAGCCCCGCCATCATCTCGCGCAATTCCTGCCGTGCCGCGACATGGCTCAGCCCCATCGCGCCGAATTCCTTCGCGTCCAGCATGGTGAGGCCGGCGGGGAACAATTCGCGATAGATCACGCGCTCGCCAAGGCCGGGGATGATGCGGAAGCCGACGCGCTTGGAGAGCTGGTCCAGCGCCTCAGACACGCGGCGCATGTTGCGCGCCTCGATATGCTGGAGGCGGTTCCTCAGCACCACCCAGTCGATCGTCGTGCCGTCCGCCTTGGCGCGGGCCTTGCGCGCGTCCCAGATCAGCTCCGAATAGAAGCTGGGGCGCGTCACCTTGAAGGTTTCGGGGTGGACCTGCCCGATCAGGTCGAAATCGACGAAGCTGTCGTTCATCGGCGTGACCAACGTGTCGGCGCGGGCGGCGGCGAGTCGCGCCAGCGGGTCGTCGCGGCCCGGCGTGTCGACCACCAGATAGTCGCTGCCGTCAGCGAGGTCGGCGAACAGCGCCTCGAAATTGCCGCCCTCCTTGCCGTCGCCGGTGGCGTGGCGCGGCACCGCCAGCTCCGCCCCGGTCCGCCGCACCGTCTCGGCGCGATTGTCCAGATAGCGGCCCATGGTGCGCTGGCGATGATCGAGATCGAGGCAGGCGACTCGCGTCCCCTGCGCCGCCAGCGCGATCGCGACGTGCACCGCCGTGGTCGATTTTCCCGTCCCGCCCTTCTCATTCGCGAAGACGATGACGTGGGTCTGTCCGTTACCGCTGGGCAATTCGTCGAATCCCTTGTTGATCCCCTGGATAGGCATCCATAGAAGCCCGGTCCGTCGAGGACGAGGGGGTAAGATCGCGTGTTGATCGTTCGTGACCTTGCCGCATTGCGTGATGCGGTGAGGGAGTTTCGTGCTGAGGGCATGCGCGTCGCGCTGGTGCCGACGATGGGTGCGCTGCATGCCGGGCATATCGCGCTGGTCGAGGCGGCCAGGCGGCCGGGCACGAAGGTGGTCGCGTCGATCTTCGTCAATCCGAAGCAGTTCGGGCCGAACGAGGATCTGTCCCGCTATCCCCGCCGCGAGATGGCGGACCTCAAGATGCTGGAGGAGGGCGGCTGCGACGTCGCATGGCTGCCGGCGGTGGAGACGATGTACCCGGAGGGCTTTTCGACCGGCGTGCACGTGTCCGGCGTCACCGAGGGGTTGGACGGCGCGTCGCGCCCCGGCCATTTCGACGGCGTGGCGACGGTGGTTTCCAAGCTTTTCAATCAGGTGACGCCTGATGCTGCCTATTTCGGCGAGAAGGACTACCAGCAGCTTCAGGTGATCCGCCGCATGGTGGCGGACATGGATTTCGATATCGAGATCGTCGGCGTGCCGACGCAGCGTGACGACGACGGCCTCGCGCTGTCCTCGCGCAACATCTACCTCGACGAGACCGAGCGGCAGAAGGCGGTGGCTTTGCCCCGTGTGCTGGGTATCGCGGCGCGCGCGATCGGGCGCGGCGACGATCCCGCCGCCGCGCTGGCGGAGGCGGAGGCGAGTCTGGAGGCCGCCGGCTTCGCGGTGGACTATGTCGCGCTGGTCGATGCCGAGACGCTCGGCACCGAGCCGGAGGCAGGTCGCCCCCGGCGGCTGCTCGCCGCGGCGCGGATGGGGGCGACGCGGCTCATCGACAACATCGCGGTCGACGATGGGCAATAGATAGGCTTAACGCCGTTAACCATTTTTGAAGACCATCTGCCGCAGACCTTGCGATCGGTTCATCATGAAACCGGGGGCAAAGGGATGGGGAATAGTCTCAAGAGCGCGAATTTCCTGATCGAAAGCCGGCTGCGCGACGCCGCGCGCGGGGATTCGATGGCGTGCTACGATCTTGGCGTGGCCTATTCGACCGGCACGTCCGGCGTGGTCTTCGACCTGATCGAGGCGCACAAATGGTTCAACCTCGCCGCGATCGCGGGCGACGAGGCGGCGCAGGCCGCCCGCGCCGAGATCGCCGGCGACATGACCGCACGCGAAATCGCCACCGCCCAGCGCGCCGCGCGCGACTGGATGGGCGCGCACCGGGCGCGGGCGGCCTAGTCCTCCCGCCGCCCCTCCCTTGTGTGGGGAGCGGCAGGCGCTATTTCTTGACCGCCGGTTTCTTCGCGGTCGTCTTCTTCTTCGGCGCGGACTTCTTCTTGCCCTTCGCCGGAGCCGCCGCCGCGCGGGCGTCGATCAGTTGCGCGGCTTCCTCCAGCGTGAGCTGGTCCGGCGCGATCGTCTTGGGCAATGTGGCGTTGGTGGTGCCGTCGGTGACATAGGGGCCGTAGCGCCCCTCCATCAGCTTGATCTCCGCCTCGGTGCGCGGATGCGGGCCGAGCACCCTGAGCGGTTCCCTGCTCGCGCCGCGCTGCGGACGACCGCCGCCGGCCGCCGCCTCCGCCAGCTTCACCACGGCGGCGTTCATCCCCGTCTCGAACACCTCGGTGGTGGACTGGAGCCGGGCATATTTGCCGTCATGTGCGAGGTACGGCCCGTAACGTCCTATGGAAGCAGTGATCGGCTTGCCCGTTTCCGGGTGGTCGCCGATCGTGCGCGGCAGGCTGAGCAGCTTGAGCGCCCATTCCAGATCCAGCTCGCCGATATCCTTCGGGATCGAGGCGCGCTTCGCCTCCTTGCCCTCGCCGAGCTGGATATAGGGGCCGAACCGCCCGGACTTGCGCTCCACCTCCAGCCCGGTCTCGGGATCGCGGCCGAGCGATTCCGGGCCGGCGCTCTCCCCGTTCTCGCCGCCCGGCTGGGCGAAGCGGCGGGTATATTTGCATTCCGGGTAATTGGAGCAGGCGATGAACGCGCCGAACCGGCCCCCGCGCAGGGCGAGCTTGCCGTCGCCGCAATTCGGGCAGGCGCGCGGATCGCCGCCGTCCGCCCGTTCCGGGAACAGGAAGGGCGCGAGGAACTGGTCGAGCGCGGCGGTGATGTCCGAGGGCTTCTGCTCCATCACCTCGGTCGTGCGCGGCTTGAAATCGCGCCAGAAGGCTTCCAGCACCGCCTGCCACTGCGCGCGGCCACCGGACACGTCGTCCAGCTCCTCTTCCAGCTCGGCGGTGTAATCATAGCCCACGTAACGCTCGAAGAAGCGTTCGAGGAAGGCCGTCACCAGCCGCCCGCTCTCCTCCGCGAAGAAGCGGTTCTTCTCGATGCGGACGTAAGAACGATCCTTAAGCGTCTGGATAATAGAGGCATAAGTGGAGGGGCGGCCGATCCCCAGTTCCTCCATGCGCTTCACCAGCGAGGCTTCCGAGAAGCGCGGCGGCGGCTGGGTGAAATGCTGCTCGGCTTCGACCGCTTTCTTTGCGGGCGCATCGCCCTCGCGCATCCGGGGGAGGCGGCGGGCGTCATCGCCCTCGGCATCGTCCACGCCTTCCTCGTAGAGCGCGAGATAGCCGGTGAACAGGACGACCTGCCCGGTCGCGCGCAGGATGTGGCGGCCGGTGCCGTCCGCCAGCTCCACCGTGGTGCGCTCCATCCGCGCCGACGCCATCTGGCTCGCCAGCGCGCGCTTCCAGATCAGCTCGTAGAGGCGGCCATGGTCGCCGGAGCCGGCGCGGTCGCGGCCGAAATCGGTCGGGCGGATCGCCTCGTGCGCTTCCTGCGCGTTCTTCGCCTTGGTCTGATACTGGCGCGGCTTGTCCGGTACGTAGCTCGCGTCATAGCGATCGGCGACCGCCTTACGCGCCGCCGCGATGGCGGAACCGTCCATCTGCACGCCGTCCGTCCGCATATAGGTGATCGCGCCGTCTTCGTAGAGCGCCTGTGCGATCCGCATCGTGTGGCTGGCGGAGAAACCGAGCTTGCGCGCCGCCTCCTGCTGGAGCGTCGAGGTGGTGAAGGGCGGCGGCGGGTTGCGCGTCGCGGGCTTGGTCTCGACCGACTGGACGGTGAAGCGCCCGGCCTCGACATCGGCTTTGGCGCGGCTCGCGGTGCCCTCGTCGCCGATCGACAGGCGATCGAGCTTTTTGCCTTCCCACTGGACGAGGCGGGCGGCGAATTGCGTGCCGTCCTGCTCCATCGTCGCGGTGACCGACCAATATTCCTGCGACTTGAACGCCTCGATCTCGCGCTCGCGATCGACGATCAGGCGCAGTGCGACCGATTGCACGCGCCCCGCCGATTTCGCCCCCGGCAGCTTGCGCCACAGCACGGGCGAGAGCGTGAAGCCGACCAGATAATCGAGCGCGCGCCGCGCCTTATAGGCGTCGATCAGGTCGGTATCGAGGTCGCGCGGGGCGGCCATCGCCGCCGTCACGGCGGGCTTGGTGATCGCGTTGAAGGTG
This sequence comes from Sphingomonas sp. 67-36, assembly GCA_001897375.1. GTDB lineage: Bacteria > Pseudomonadota > Alphaproteobacteria > Sphingomonadales > Sphingomonadaceae > Sphingomonas. Next base: position 64,551 of record MKSU01000004.1, read on the forward strand.
ACGCGCTCCACCTTGTCGGGCAGCGCCTTGCGGCTGCGCAGCACCTCGCGGACGTGCCACGAGATCGCCTCGCCCTCGCGATCGGGGTCGGTGGCGAGGATCAGGCGATCGGCCTTCTTCGCCTCGTCGGCGATTGCCTTCAGCTGCCTGGCCTTGTCGGCGTAATTCTCCCATTCCATCGCGAAGCCGTCGTCGGGATCGACCGATCCGTCCTTCGGCGGCAGATCGCGGACATGGCCGTAGCTCGCGAGGACGCGATAATCGGCGCCGAGATATTTCTCGATGGTTTTCGCCTTGGCCGGCGATTCGACGATGACGAGCTGCATTGTGGTCTGAACGCTGTCCCTTACGTGTACGCGCGAGGGTGGAGAGGTGTCGCGGTGGCCGTCAAGAGCGCGGCGTGGCGCGCCACGCAAGCAGGAATCCGACGCCGAGCGCCAGATCGATCAGCCCGAACGGCAGCAGGAAGGCCGGCGCGCGGCCTTGTACGTAAAGGATCGCGACCGGCACGCCGAACACCAGCTTTTCCACCACGCACACCGGCATCAGCGCGCGATAGCGCGGTGGATCGCCGCCGATGATCCAGAAGATGAGCTGGAACGCGCTGGCCGTGCCGATGAAGCCATAGGCGACCGCCTCCGCGCCGACGGGCGGCGTTTGCAGATATTGCGGGAGGAGGACGATCAGGCCGTAGATCGCCGCGCCGCGGAACCAGCGCGATATCCATTTCGGTGCCGTCATTCCGATTCCCGTCATATCAGGCTCACCCGTGCCCCGGCATGACGCTCCAGCCGCCCGGCCAGTTCCAGCTCCAGCAGCACGATCTGCACCACCGCCGGGACGAGGCCGGACTGGCGGACCAGCTCGTCCACCGCCACCGGCACCGGGCCGAGCAATCCGCTGACCGCGCACCGGGCGGCATCGTCCGCATCGGCCGGCGGCGCGCTGCCGAACGAGACGCCGGGCGCGCGGACGGATCGAGGATCGATCGGGCGGACCTGTTCCAGCACGTCGGCGGCGTTCTGCACCAGGATCGCGCCCTCGCGGATCAGGAGGTTGCAGCCCTGCGCGCGCGGATCGAGCGGGCTGCCGGGCACCGCCATCACCTCACGCCCCGCCTCGCCGGCGAGCCGCGCGGTGATGAGCGAGCCGGATTTCGGTGCGGCCTCCACCACCACCGTCCCCGCCGCGATACCGGCGATGATGCGGTTGCGATGCGGGAAATGCCGCGCGCGCGGCTCGGTGCCGGGCGGCATCTCCGCGATCAGCAGCGCCTCGGTCGCGATCCGCTCCTGAAGCGCGGCATTCTCGGGCGGATAGGCGACGTCGATCCCGCCCGCGATCACCGCGATGGTGGCGGGCCCCGCGCCCATATGCGCGGCGGTGTCGATCCCGCGCGCGAGGCCGGAGACGACCGCCGCGCCCTCGCGCGCCAGATCGTGCGCCAGCTCGCGGGCGAAGCGGCAGGCGGCGGCGGAAGCGTTGCGCGCGCCGACGATGGCGATCGTCGGGCGGCGCGCGAGCGCGCCGTCGCCGCGAACGATGATCGCGGGCGGGGCATTCTCCAGCTCGGCGAGCAGCGGCGGGTAATCGGGGTCGCCGAGGAACAGATAGCGCGCGCCGAGGCCGGCGACCTGCTTCATCTCGCGCTCGATCGTGCGCGGGTCGGGCGGAGTTGGGGCCTTGCCGCCGCCGCGCCGGGCGAGGTCGGGCAGCGCCTCCAGCGCCCGCGCCGCGTCGCCGAAGCGCGCGATGAGCTGCCGCCAGGTGATCGGGCCGATGCCGGGCGTGCGGATCAGCCGCAGCCGGTCGATATCACTCACGCTGGCTGCCGACCCTCGGTTCCGTTCCCTCGACCAGCCGGGCGATGTTGGCGCGATGCTTCCACAGCACGACCAGCGTCAGCGCGATCAGCAGCGGCACGATGTCGAACCAGCCGAACGCCGCCGCCGCGACCGGCGCGGCGATCGCCGCCGCCATCCCGGCGAGCGACGAGACGCGCAGCACCGCAAGCAGCCCGAGCCAGACGACCGCATAGACAAGGCCAAGCTCCCAGTGCAGCGCCAGCACGACGCCCATCAGCGTCGCGACGCCCTTGCCGCCGCGGAAGGCGAGCCATACCGGATAGCAATGGCCGAAGAACGCGCCCGCAGCGGCGAGCGCGGCATTGCCGGGGAACATCCGCTCGACGATCGTGACGGCGGCGAAACCCTTGGCCATGTCGAGCAGCAGGGTGGCGGCGGCCAGCCCCTTGCGCCCGGTGCGCAGCACGTTGGTGGCGCCGATATTGCCGGAGCCGATCGCGCGTAAATCCCCCGCGCCGAACATGCGCGTAAGGATCACGCCGAAGGGGATCGAGCCGAGAAGATAGCCGATCAGCAACGCCGCGCACGGCGCAAGCCAGATAATTCCGGTTTCCAGACCTGCCCCCTGTTTTAGCTTAGCACATATTTAGCTGATAGAATCGGTCTGTGCCACTGACCTACATCAATCCCGATCAAATATCCGATCCGATCGCGACGTTGTTCTGACCGGCTTTGGCCCTTAGGTCGGGAGCATGAGCGACGCCCGGCCGATCCTGTTCTTCGATTCGGGGGTGGGCGGCCTGTCGATCGTCGCGCCGGCGCGCGCGGCGCTGCCCGAGGCGCGGTTCATCTACGTCGCGGATTCGGCGGGCTTCCCCTATGGCACCAAGAGCGAGGCGGAGATCGCGGCGCGCGTTCCCGCGCTGCTCGGGCGGCTGGCGGAGCGTTACCGGCCGCGCCTGATCGTGATCGCGTGCAACACCGCCTCCACCATCGCGCTCGCCGCCGTCCGGCAGGCACTTGACCTGCCGATCGTCGGGACGGTGCCCGCGATCAAGCCGGCGGCGGCGATGAGCGAAACCCGCGCGATCGGCGTGCTCGGCACCGAGGCGACGGTGCGGCAAGCCTATGTCGACGATCTCGCCGCGCGCTTCGCCGGGGATTGTCGGGTGATCCGCCACGGCTCGGCCGAACTGGTCCAGCTCGCCGAAGCCAAATTGCGCGGCGAGCCGGCAGATCCCGCGCGCTATGCCGCCGTGCTGGCCGGGCTGTTCGACCAGCCGGGGGGCGAGGCGATCGACGTGATCGTCAACGCCTGCACTCACTTCCCGCTGGTCGAGGCGGAACTGGCCGCCGCCGCCGGATCGCATCGCGTGCGCTTCGTCGATGGCGGCGCGGGGATCGCGCGGCGCATCGCCCATCTCACCGATGGGCAGGATTTCGCGCGCGAGGCGGAGGATGTCGCGGTGTTCACCGGCGCGGGCGGGGAGGCGCTGGCGCCCGCGCTGGCGCGCTACGGCTTTCCCCGGATCGAACGCCTCTGATCGTGCGCGGCCGGCTGCTCGTCATCGCGGCCTGGCTGCTGGCGATGGGCATCGCCTTCGCGCAACCGATCGCCAGCGGCTTCGCGCTCGGCTTCGGCGATCGCGTCGATGCGCTGATCGAGATCAGCCTGCTCGAACATTGGCGCAACGTGCTGAGCGGCGCGGCGGCGTGGAACGCGCCGTTCTATTTCCATCCGCATCCGATCGTGCTCGGCTATAACGACGGCTATCTGCTGTCGGGGCTGTTCTATTCCGGTTGGCGGACGGTGGCCGACCCGTTCCTGGCCGACACGCTGACCGCCGCGACGTGGAAGACGATCGGCTTCTTCGCGAGCTACGTGCTCGTCGCGAAGGTGCTGCGCTGGGGTCGGGGGACCGCGATCCTCGTCGCGGTGATGCTCACCATCGCCAACGGCATGGCGGTGCAGGCGGTCCATGCGCAGCTTCAGACGGTGGCGCTGGTGCCGCTCGCCTTCGCGCTGGCGATCACGGCGGCGCGTGCCTCGGCGCGGGGCGAGGCGATCCGCGCCGCCGTGCTGGCGGCAGCGCTGGCGCTGCTGATGGCGGCGTGGCTGCTCACCGCTTACTACATGGCGTGGTTCACCATCTGGTTCGGCTGCCTGTTCGTTGCTTGCCGGGCATGGTGCGAGCGACGCACGTTGCCGGGCACCGGTCTCGCATCGCTGCGCCGCCATGCCGTGCCGCTAGCGACGGCAGCGGCGGTGTTCGCGATCGCGGCAATCCCGTTTCTAACCGTCTATCTGCCCAAGGCACATGAGACCGGGGAGCACGGCTATGCGGCGATGGCAGCCTATCTCGTCACGCCGCTGGTCGACATGATCGACGTGGGGCCGGGCAATCTGCTGTGGGGCTGGCTGTGGAACGGGCCGGCCGTGCCGGGCGACGAACATGTCAGCGGCTTCCCGCCGCTGCTGTTCGCGCTGGCGGTCGCGGCGGCGTGGCGTGTCCTGCGGCACGGCGAATCGTTCCCGCCGGTACTGCGGACCTATGCGCTGGCGATCGTCGTCGGCTGGGCGCTGACGCTGCAATTGTGGCTGTTTTCGCCATGGGGACTGGTGCTTCGGCTCGTGCCCGGCGCGTCGGGGTTGCGAGTCGTGCTGCGCTTCCAGCTTTTCCTGATCCTGCCGCTGCTGCTGCTGACGGCGGCGGTGTGGCGCGAGCGGCTGGCGGCGCTGGCGCGCGCCCGGCCATGGCGCGCGGCCGCGATCGTGTTCCTGCTGCTCGCCGAGCAGATCAACCTCGACCCCGCCGCCGCCGCGCTCGACGCGCGCGAGCAGCGCGCCGCCTTGTGGTCGATCCCCGCGCCGCCGCCCGCCTGCCGCAGCTTCTACGTCGTCGCAGCGCGCGTGCGCGAACCGGTCTTCCGCACGCCGGCGGAGCACGCGCAGTTCGCGCACAATGTCGATGCGATGCTGCTCGCTGAGCTTTGGCGGGTGCCGACGATCAACGGCTGGGCGACCTTCACCCCGCCGGACTGGAGCTTCGCCCGTCCGCTCGATCAGGATTACGAGCGGCGCGTGGCCTTCTACGCCCGCATCCACGATCTTCATGGCCTCTGCCGGCTCGACGTGCGCGAACGGCAGCCATGGTCGATGGCGGCGCCATAGTTTTCCGCTGGCGAAGTTGCTGACATCGCGGTAAGCGGCCCGGACATGAGCATCGAGCATCACGAGGCGCGTCCGGTGGATTACGGACGGGTCTTCAATCAGGCGATCGACCGGCTCCACGCCGAGGGCCGTTATCGCGTGTTCATCGACATCCTGCGCAACAAGGGCATGTTCCCCAATGCGCGGTGCTTCGCCGGGCATAACGGGCCGAAGCCGATCACCGTGTGGTGCTCGAACGACTATCTCTCGATGGGCCAGCATCCGAAGGTGATCGCGGCGATGGAGGAGGCGCTGCACGATGTCGGCGCCGGCTCCGGCGGCACGCGCAACATCGGCGGCAACACCCATTACCACATCGACCTTGAGGCCGAGCTTGCCGATCTGCACGGCAAGGAAGGCGCCTTGCTGTTCACCTCCGGCTATGTCTCGAACGAGGCGACGCTGGCGACGGTGGCGAAGGTGCTGCCGGGCTGCATCATCTTCTCCGACGAGCTGAACCACGCCAGCATGATCGCGGGCATCCGCAATTCGGGCTGCGAGAAATACGTCTTCCGCCACAACGACCTCGCGCATCTGGAGGAATTGCTGGCGGCGGCCGATCCCTCGCTGCCGAAGCTGATCGCGTTCGAGAGCGTCTATTCGATGGAGGGCGACGTCGCGCCGATCGCGGCGATCTGCGACCTCGCCGACAAATATAACGCGCTGACCTATCTCGACGAGGTGCACGCGGTCGGCATGTACGGCCCGCGCGGCGGCGGCATCTCCGAGCGCGACGCGGTGGCGGAACGGCTGACGATCATCGAGGGCACGCTGGGCAAGGCGTTCGGCGTGATGGGCGGCTATATCGCGGCCGACAAGGTCGTCATCGACGTGATCCGCTCCTATGCGCCGGGGTTCATCTTCACCACCTCGCTGTCGCCGGTGCTGGTCGCCGGTGTGCTGGCGAGCGTCCGCCACCTCAAGGCGAGCAGCGTCGAGCGCGAGGGGCAGCAGGCGTCGGCGGCGAAGCTGAAGGCGATGTTCGCCGAGGCCGGGCTGCCGGTGATGATGGGCGAGACGCACATCGTGCCGCTGATGGTCGGCGATCCGGTGAAGGCGAAGAAGATCAGCGATATCCTGCTGGCGGAATACGGCATCTACGTCCAGCCGATCAACTATCCCACCGTGCCGCGCGGCACCGAGCGGCTGCGCTTCACCCCCGGCCCGACGCATAATGAAATGATGATGCGCGAGCTGACCGACGCGCTGGCCGAAATCTGGGACCGGCTGGAGATCAGGAAGGCGGCCTGAGGGCATTCACCGTCATTCCTGCGCAGGCTGGAACGGCCATCGCCATCGGGAGAGGGGCGTGGCTCCCTCCTCCTTCGTCATTTTCCCGAGATGCGCGCTTCGTAGGCGTCTATATCCTCTTTCGGATAGGAAGCATCGATGCGCGCTCTCCTTCCTTCGCAATTTGTCTGCAACGAAGCTGGGATGGCAGCGGCCATCGCGCGATTATAATCGATTTCAAAGTTGGATAGTAACGCTGCGCACAGAGATTCTTCCGGCGAGGCTGATAGTTCGGGCCGTTCGAAGCCGCCGATTTCATCGAGGCGGATCTTGTCCCATTCGAACGTCGCGCAACGTTTGATGCCGGGTGCGACCCACATCATGCCTTCCTGGGCATTCCAGAAAAAGAAGCGCGTTTCGCCCTGCGCGATGTCCCTTTTCACCGCTTCCTGAACATTCAGGCCGCGGATGGCTCTGGCGCAGGACAGCATGTGGGCGGCACGGTTCGGCATGATAGCGCGCGCCTCTTTCCTCTCGGATTCCTTTTGAGGCGCCATGCCGCTTTGCTGACAGCCGGAAAGCTGCGGCAGGAGACATGCGATCAAAAGAACCAGACGATCACGCGCCATGACTATGCCCTCCCTCCCGAGGCGACAGGTTCTATGGAATGTTCTGCCGATCGCGGAAATAATGCAAGTTCAGGGTGTTATGGCTTGGTGAGCCGCCCCATCGCCCAGACGGCCATCTCCCGCACCACCGCGTTCGCATCGTCCAGCAGCGGACGCACCGCTTCCACCAGACCCGTGTCCCCGCTGTTGCCGGCCGCGATCAGGCAGTTGCGCACCATCCGGTCGCGGCCGATGCGCTTGATCGGGGAGCCGGCGAACACCTGCCGAAAGCCGGCGTCGTCCAGCCCGAGCAATTCGTCGAGATGCGGCGCGACCAGTTCCGCGCGCGGCGCGAAGGCCATGTTGGCGCGCGCGGCCTGCGCGAACTTGTTCCATGGGCAGGCGGCGAGGCAATCGTCACAGCCGTAGATGCGGTTGCCGATCGCCTCGCAGAATTCCTCCGGGATCGGCCCGGCGTGCTCGATCGTCAGATAGGAGATGCAGCGCCGCGCATCGAGCCGATAGGGCGCGGGGAAGGCGCCGGTCGGGCAGGCGCGCTGGCAGGCGTCGCACGAGCCGCATGTGTCCCGCCCGGCCTCGTCCGGCTCAAGCGCCAGCGTGGTGTAGATCGCGCCGAGGAACAGCCAGCTTCCGTCCGACCGGCTGACGAGGTTGGTGTGCTTGCCCTGCCAGCCGAGCCCCGCCGCCTCCGCCAGCGGCTTCTCCATGACCGGCGCGGTATCGACGAACACCTTGAGGTCGCCGCCCGCCTCCGCCACCATCCAGCGGGCGAGCGCCTTCAGCGCCTTCTTGACGATATCGTGGTAATCCTGCCCCTGCGCATAGACCGAGATACGCCCGCGCGTGGATTCGGCCGCGAGCCGCATCGGATCCTCGCGCGGGGCATAGCTCATGCCGAGCGCGATCACGCTCCGCGCCTCGGGCCACAGCCCGGCGGGGCTTTCGCGGTGATGCGCGCGCGATTCCATCCACAGCATGTCGCCGTGCGCGCCCTCCGCCAGCCACGCGCGCAGCCGCTCGGCCGCGTGCGGTGTCGCATCGGCGCGCGCGATGCCGCAGGCCGTGAAGCCGAGGTCGGCCGCCTTCGCCTTGAGACGGGATTCGAAGGGCATGTTTACTTCCACCGGCTATCCGCTAGCACATGCCGGAGACCATGAGCGATAATCCAGCGATCACCGCCAGCGGCCTCGTCAAGCGTTTCGGCGGGCGGCGCGTGGTGGACGGGCTCGATCTGATCGTGCCGCGCGGCACGGTCTATGGCGTGCTCGGCCCGAACGGCGCGGGCAAGACGACCACGCTGCGCACGCTGCTCGGCATCATCGAGCCGGACGAGGGCAGCCGCACCCTGCTCGGCTTCAGCCATCCCCGCGATGCGAGCGATCTGGTCGGCTACCTTCCCGAGGAGCGCGGTCTCTACCCGGCGATGAAGGCGCGCGAGGCGATCGCCTTCATGGGCGCGCTGCGCGGCCTGCCGTGGGCGGAGGGGCGCGAGCGCGCGGTCGCGCTGCTTGAGCAGAACGGCCTCGGCCATGCCGCCGACCAGAAGATCCGCAAATTGTCCAAGGGCATGGCGCAGCTCGTCCAGTTGCTCGGCTCGGTGGTGCATCGACCGGAACTGCTGGTGCTCGACGAGCCTTTTTCCGGCCTCGATCCGGTCAATCAGGAGCGGCTGGAGGCGCTGGTGCTCGCCGAGCGCGATCGCGGCGCGACGATCCTGTTTTCCACGCATGTGATGGCCCACGCCCAGCGGCTGTGCGACCGGCTGGCGATCATCGCGCGCGGCAAGCGCCGCTTCGAGGGCACGGTGGAGCAGGCGCGCGCGCTGCTGCCGCAGCAGGTGCTCTACACGCCGCATTTCCCCGATGGCGCGATCCGCGCGCTGCTGCCGCCCGATGCGGTGCCGGCGGGGGAGGGGTGGCGCTTCGAGCTGCCGCGCGAGGGGATCGAGGGGCTGCTGAAGCGGCTGATCGACGCGGGCCACGGCATTTCCGGTCTGTCGATCGAGCGGCCGGGGCTGCACGAGGCGTTCGTCCGCATCGTCGGCGAGGCGGACCGGGAGGAAGCGGCATGAGCCGGCTTCCCCGCGCCGTCCGCCAGACGCTGACCATCGCGCGGCGCGATTTCGTCGCGACGGTGTTCACGCCGATCTTCCTGCTGTTCCTGCTCGCGCCCGTCGTCATGGGGGCGTTCGGCGCGATCGGCGGGCTGGGGGCGCAGAGCGTCTCCGACGGTGCCGCCGAGAAGGCGCGCGTGGTGGCGATCGTGCCCGCGCGCGAGGGTGCGCTGCTGCGCGAGGCGGATGCCGCGCTACGCCCGATCTTCCCACGCGATGCCAGCCCGCCCGCGCTGGAGATCCGCGCGCCGGCGAGCGATGCGTCCGCGCAGGCGCGCGCCGCGCTCGCGACGCCCGGTGTCGACGTTGCCGCGACGCTCGCCGGGCCGCTCGACCGGCCGCACATCCTGCGCGCGGCCGACGCCCGGCGCGCGGGCGCCTATCTCGCCGCGCTCGCCGACCGCGCGACCCGCGTCGCGCGCGATCCGGCGGCGCGCTCCGTCCCGCAGGTCGAGGTGGTGGATCGCGAGCGGCCGAGCGCCCGCACGCGCGGCGCCTCCGCCTTCTTCGCGGTGTTCGGCGTGTTCTTCCTCACCCTGTTCCTCTCCGGCCAAGTGGTCGGCACGATGGCGGAGGAGCGCAACAACAAGGTGATCGAGGTGCTCGCCGCCGCCGTGCCGCTGGAAAGCGTGTTCCTCGGCAAGCTGATCGGCATGTTCGGCGTGGCGGCGCTGTTCGTCGCCTTCTGGGGCGTGGTGGTGAGCCAGATCGGCGCGCTGCTGCCGGGCGGCGGGCTGGCCGGCATGGCGGCGCCCGCCGTGGGGGCAGCGCCGTTCGCCTTGCTGTTCGTGGCCTATTTCGCGATGGCTTATCTGCTGCTCGGCTCGGTGTTCCTCGGCGTCGGCGCGCAGGCATCGACGATGCGCGAGATCCAGATGCTCTCGCTGCCGATCACCGTGACGCAGGTCGGCATGTTCGCCTTGTCCTCCGCCGCCGCGGCGCATCCGGGAAGCTGGATGGCGACCTTCGCCGAGGTCTTTCCGCTGTCGTCGCCGTTCGCGATGGTCGCCCGCACGGTGAATGCGCCGGAACTGTGGCCGCATTTGCTGGCGCTCGGCTGGCAGGCCTTGTGGGTCGGGGTGTTCGTCATGATCGGCGCGCGGCTGTTCCGGCGCGGCGTGCTCCAGTCCGGCAGCCCGGCGGGCGCATGGCGCAAGCTGTTCAACCGCACCGAGCAGGCGGGCGATCGCGTCGGCTATTGACATTCGTGTCAGCTAGCGCTTTCCTCATGCCAGGGATGAGGAGATAGCCATGGCCACGCTGGCGAAGGATGCGAGCGAATTCGGTGCCGTCGATCCGCTCGACGTCAGCCGACCGGAGCTTTACCGCGACGATACCTGGCAGGCGCCGTTCGCGACGCTGCGCGCCACCGCGCCGGTGCATCGGGTCGAGCATTCGGAATATGGGCCGTATTGGTCGGTCTCCACCTACAAGCCGATCGTCGAGGTCGAATCGCTGCCCGATCTCTATTCCTCCGAAGCCGGCGGCATCACGCTCGCCGACTTCATCGAGGAATCGTCGGACGTGCGGATGCCGATGTTCATCGCGCGCGACCGCCCGGTGCATACCGGCCAGCGCCGCACCGTCGCCCCGGCCTTCACCCCGTCCGAGATGACGCGCATGTCCGGCGACATCCGCCGCCGCACGGAGGAAGTGCTGGACAGCCTGCCCTATGGCGAGGGCTTCGATTGGGTCGACAAGGTCTCGATCGAACTGACCACGCAGATGCTGGCGATCCTGTTCGATTTCCCGTGGGAGGATCGGCGCAAGCTGACCTTCTGGTCCGACTGGGCCGGCGATATCGAGATCGTCAAGAACGAGGAACTGCGCCAGCAGCGGCTGGAATATATGTATGAGTGCGGCGCCTACTTCCAGAACCTGTGGAACCAGAAGGTCGGCAAGCCGCAGACGCCGGACCTCATCAGCATGATGATCCATTCCGACGCGATGAGCCACATGGATCATTTCGAGTTCCTCGGGAACCTGATCCTGCTGATCGTCGGCGGCAACGACACGACGCGCAACACCATGTCTGCCATCGCCTATGGCCTCGACAAATTCCCCGATCAGCGCGCGAAGCTGGAGGGCGATCCGTCGCTGATCCCCAATGCGGTGAGCGAGGTGATCCGCTGGCAGACCCCGCTCGCGCACATGCGCCGCACCGCGACGGCGGATACCGAGTTGATGGGGCAGCAGATCAAGGCCGGCGACAAGCTGGCGCTATGGTATATCTCCGCCAACCGCGACGAGACGGTGTTCGGCGACGATGCGAACGACATCGTGGTCGATCGCGCCAATGCGCGGCGGCATCTGGCGTTCGGCCACGGCATCCACCGCTGCGTCGGCGCGCGGCTGGCGGAATTGCAGGTCGGCATCCTGCTGGAGGAAATGGCCAAGCGCCGGATGCGCGTGAACGTCACCGGCGCGCCGGAGCGCGTGTCGGCGTGCTTCGTCCACGGCTATCGCAAGCTGCCGGTGGAATTGAGCCGCTATTGATAAGGGGGCGCCCCGGAGGCGGGAAAACCCGCCTCCGGTCGGTCGCTGTGGTTGGCGGTGAGAGTGCGGTTGTCTTCGCCCCAGTTTCGGACATTCGTGGAGCTTGCGCTCATTTTTGACTGAAGCGCCACTTTCGGAGCGCCTGAACACCGGCAAGCGCGATCAGTGCTACCCCAGAAACCAGCCAAACTACTCCCCATCCATGAAGAACATCGGTTCTAGTGGACATCTTCCAAATCAGCCCTATCCCAATAAGCGCAGCAAGCGACAGGTTCCCGTAGGTAATTTTGGAGAAGGCAAGCGTACGCGCTTCTTCCTTCGTCATTGCAGCGCCTTCCGGGGTTCGACGTTCCAAGTCGCGGGCTGGCGCATTCCAAGCCCAGTAAAAGATCGCGATGAAAGGTACCAAGATTGCCGCGATTCCGGTCCACATGGCCGTTTGCGCCATAGGACTATCAGAATCTGGGAACAGCCAGACCAATAGAATTATCAGGCCAACCGTGGCCGGAAGGATGGACCACATAGCGTAACGGATGCGCCGGTTGAATGTTGCTATGAACTGATTGCGCTCCATCTCGCTCACGCGAATTGGGGCGCCTTTCTGCCCCCTGCGATAAACGTACCCACGGGAGTCGCCCGAGAACTGATCTGCGAAGAGTTGTCGCACCCGATCGAGGTGAGGGGTGGAGAGCATAGCAACAAGCTAGCGGGAAGTGTGACAGCGTGCAATATTCGCTTCCGACCCAACAACAGCCAACCGCGTGCGCGGACTGCCACGAACCACCCCATAAAAGAAAAACCCCGGCGCAACGGCCGGGGCTTCCCTCAAAAACCGAGCGATAAACCCGCCCGCGTCACGCCCCCGCAGGCGACGGATTCCCGAATGGGCCGGTCGGCCGCCGCGTCTTGGGGATCGAGGTGCCGGCGGCGCGGACCGCCGCTGCCTTGGGGCCATGGTCGGCGCGGCCGATCTCCTCGCCGGCGATCAGCTTCTTGATCTCGTCGCCGGTCAACGTCTCATATTCGAGCAGCGCGCCGGCCAGCGAGTGAAGCTGGTCGATATGCTCGCCGAGCACCTCCTTGGCGCGGGCGAGGCCGCCTTCGACGATCGAGCGGATCTCGTCGTCGATGAGCTGCTGCGTCTGGTTCGACATGCGGACGGGCTGGGAGGAAGAATAGCCGAGAAAGCTCTCGCCCTCCGGCTGCGAATATTCGACCGGGCCGACCTTGTCCGACATGCCCCACTTGGTGACCATGTCGCGTGCGAGGCCGGTGGCGTACTGGATGTCGCCCGATGCGCCGGACGATACCTTGTCGTACCCGAAGATGATCTCCTCCGCGACGCGCCCGCCCATCGAGACGGCGAGGTTCGCGTACATCTTGTCGCGGTGATAGCTGTACGAATCGCGCTCCGGCAGGCGCATCACCATGCCCAAAGCGCGGCCGCGCGGGATGATCGTCGCCTTGTGGATCGGGTCCGACGCCGGCTCGTGCAGCGCGACGATCGCATGGCCTGCCTCGTGATAGGCGGTCATCCGCTTCTCGTCTTCGGTCATCACCATCGAGCGGCGCTCGGCGCCCATCATCACCTTGTCCTTGGCCTCCTCGAACTCGGCCATCGCGACGAGCCGCTTGCCCTTGCGCGCGGCCGTCAGCGCCGCCTCGTTGACGAGGTTGGCGAGGTCCGCGCCCGAGAAGCCCGGCGTGCCGCGCGCGATGGTGCGGCTGTCGACGTCGGGCGCCAGCGGCACCTTCTTCATATGGACTTCGAGGATCTTCACGCGGCCCTCGATATCCGGGCGCGGCACGACCACCTGCCGGTCGAAGCGGCCCGGCCGCAGCAGCGCCGGATCGAGCACGTCGGGCCGGTTGGTCGCGGCGATGATGATGATGCCCTCGTTCGCCTCGAACCCGTCCATTTCGACGAGGAGCTGGTTCAGCGTCTGCTCGCGCTCGTCGTTGCCGTTGCCGAGGCCCGCGCCGCGATGGCGGCCCACCGCGTCGATCTCGTCGATGAACACGATGCAGGGCGCGGATTTCTTGGCCTGCTCGAACATGTCCCTGACACGGGACGCGCCGACGCCGACGAACATCTCCACGAAGTCAGAGCCGGAGATGGTGAAGAACGGCACGCCCGCCTCACCCGCGATGGCGCGGGCGAGCAGCGTCTTGCCGGTGCCGGGCGAGCCGACCAGCAGCGCGCCCTTCGGAATCTTGCCGCCGAGGCGGGCGAATTTCGACGGGTCCTTCAGGAACTCGACGATCTCCTGCAACTCCTCGCGCGCCTCGTCGATGCCCGCGACGTCGTCGAAGGTGACCTTGCCCTCCTTCTGCGTCAGCATGCGCGCGCGGCTCTTGCCGAAGCCCATCGCGCCCGATCCGCCGCCCTTCTGCATCTGGCGCATCACGAGGAAGGCGATGCCGAGGAACAGCATGAACGGCAGCGCCTGCACCAGCACATATTGCCAGATCGACGGCCCGTCCTCCGGCTTGCCGGAAATCGCGACGCTCGCCTTGCGCAGCCGGTCGGTGAGCTGCGGATCGGTGACCGGATAGGTCTTGAACTTGTCGCCCGACTTGAACGTGCCGGTGATCATGTCACGGCTGACGTTGACGTCCTTCACCGTGCCCTGGTCGACCTTGTCGAGGAAGGTCGAATAGGCGATCGTGTTGCCCTGCGCGGCCGGCGTCTTGCTGTCGAACATCGTGACGACCAGCGCGAGCGCCAGCAAAATGCCCACCCAGATGAGCAGGCTTTTCATCCACGGGTTCGGTCCGCCGCCGTTATTGTCGGAGCCGGGCTGCTTGTCCTTGTCGATCATGCGCTACCTTTCACGCCCCAATATAGGCGACGACAAGTTAATGCCAATGGAACAACGGCGTTCAGTGTGATCGACGCGACGGCGCCTTCGCGATCGTCCACCGGTCGCCGCGCGGGGTGAGCATCACGCCGGCCTGGGTCGCCCGCGTTTCGGCTTCGAGCGAATCGAGCAACGGCTCGATATTGGCGGCCTCGTTCCACGCCGGGGCGGTGATGGCGTGACGCGTGCGCGTCTCCGCGATCGCACGGCGGGCGAGGCGGCGGCGCAATTCGCGCGGCAGGCCGGTGACGTCGAGGATGAGCGGGGAATCGCCGCGCGCGCGTTCCGCCCATAGCCGCTCGACGTTCCACGCCAGCGCCTCCTCCGCCTCCGCCAGCGCGGCGGCGGATTGGGCGAGGGCGAGCGGGTCGAGCGCGGGCGTCGCGGCGAGCAATTCGCGGAACCGCGTGCGGTCATGGCGCGGATCGGCATTGCTGGGATCGTCGACGAAGGGCGCGCCGGCAGCCGCCGCGATCGCGCGCAGTTCCGCCCGCCGCCAGCCGAGCAGCGGCCGGACCACCGGGAAGCCGGCGATCACCGCGCGCCCGCGCACCCCGGAAAGCCCCGCGACGCCCGAGCCGCGCGCGGCGCGCATCACGAAGGTCTCCGCCTGATCGTCGGCATGGTGCGCGGTGGCGAGCGCATCGGCGCCATGCTCGCGCGCCCAATCCGACAACAGCGCATAGCGCGCCTCCCGCGCCCGCGCCTGGATGCTCGCGCCGGCGATCGGCTCTGATGGCGCGAGGATGGCGTGGGGAATACCGAACGCCGCGCAATGTCGCGCGACCATCGCGGCCTCATCGGCGGCGGCGGGGCGGAGGCGGTGATCGACGGTCGCGGCGATCACCGTGCCGGCCGGCAGCGCCGCGTGAGCGAGCGCAAGCAGCGCCATGCTGTCCGGCCCGCCCGACACGGCGAGCGCGAGCCTGCCCTTGCCCGGCGCGACACGGGCGAGATCGGCGCGGAAACGGTCGATGGCGGCGGGGGAGGGCATCCTCTTCGATCCGCCCATACAAAGCGGCAGCCCGTCTCAGCCGGCCTGCTTCACTTGCACTTCGCCGCCGCGCGGGCGCGGGTGATGTTGGCCTGCATCGCGGCGTCGATCTTCGCGCCATAGACGTCGGACAGCTCGCCATAGACCTTGCAGGCGTCGGCCGGCTTGTTGAGCTTCATCAGCGACTGGCCGAGATAATAGAGGCTCTCGGGCGCGCGTTCGCCGTCCGGCATCTTCTTGTAATTGTCGTAGAAAGCGATCGAGGCGAGGCTCGGCTTGCCGTCGTCGAGATAGGAACGGCCGAGCAGGTTCTGCGCAAAGCTGGCGCGGCGTGAGCGCGGATAGTCGGCGACCACCTTCTTGAACTGTGCTTCGGCCTCCGGATAGAGCTTCGCGGCCCATAGCCGGTAGCCGTAGATATAATCGTCCTCGTCGGGCTGCGCGGTGTTCGGCTTCTCGACAGCGGCGACCAGCTTCGCGCGCGCCGGATCCTTGCCGGCGGCGGGCGCGGGGGCGGATGCTTCGGGCTTGCGGCCGGGCGCGGGCGGCGGCGAGGCGGGGGTCGCCGCACCCTCGATCGGGCCGCCGGTGCCGGGCGCGGGACCGACGCTGTTGAAGCGTGCGTCGACTTCCTTGCGATAGGCGGCGAACTGCTCCTCAAGCTGACGCATGCGATATTGCGCCTGCTCGATCTGCCCGGTCATCGACGCCATCTGCTGCTCCAGCGAGCCGACGCGCTGGGTGAGGTCGGCGATCACCGGCGTGGCTGGGGCGCCGATCTCGCGCTCCGGCGCGGGCGCGCCGGTGATCTGCGGCTCGATCGAGGGCGCGCCGCCGGGGAACACCTTGCGCTGCACCGCGCGCATCTCGCTCTCCAGCTTGCCGACGCGGCCATCCAGCCCCGATTGCGCGACGGCGGGAACCGCCCAGCACATCGCCGCACCTGCCAACAACACCAACTTGCGCATCGCCGTCATCCCTCGAAGCGCGGAACGCGCCCCTGCAAACCAAGACATCATTCCGTGACCGTGATCAATCCCGCGCGTCCGCCGCCGCTGCATTGCCGCCATCCGCCGGCGCGGCGGGAGCCGGATCGGCGAAAGCGGGCGGACGCGCGGCGGCGGGCGTGGCCGTGGCGCGCGGCGACGGCGTGGCGGAGGGCTTGGCCGCAGGGACCACCGCCGACGCATTGCCGCCGGCCGAGACGCGCGCGGCGAGCGCGGCGGCGCCGACCGGCACGTCCTTGATCGGATGCGATCCGTCGCCGAGCGGCGGCAGCGCCGAGCCGTTCAGCGTCACGGTCAGCTTGTCCGGGCGGCCGACGTTGATCTTCGGGTCTTTCGCGTCGGGCGGCACGTCATAGCGGTCGCCCGCCTTCATCGTGCCGAGGAACAGCGTCTTGTCGTCGGCGTCATAGACGCGCAGCCACACGCTGTCGCTGGCGGTCAGCGTGACATGGCCGGGGCCAGCTTGCGGCGCGGTGGAGGGATGGCTTGCGGGAACCGGGACGCTCACCGCCGGGGCCGGCGCGGCGCCGGTGCCGCCTCCTCGCCACATCCCGACCGCGAACCACAGCACCGCGAGCACCACCACCGCCAGCGCGACGCCGGCGGCGACGATCACCAGCCCGCGCGAGGGCACGCGCGAGGGATCGGCAATCTCATAGGGCTGATATTGCGCGACCGGACGGCCGATGCGCGCCACTTCCTCGCGCGTCGCGCGGGCCAGTTCCACCTCGTCCTCGCCGACCGTGCGGGCATAGGCGCGCACGAAACCGACCGCATAGGTGGGCGAGGGGAGGGAATCGTAGCTGCCGTTCTCGATCGCCTCCAGATGGCGCTGCGGCACGCGGGTGCGCGCGGCGATCTCCGCCAGCGACATGCCCTGCGCCTCGCGCGCGCTACGCAATCGCTCCCCGACCGGGCGGGGGAAAAGCGTCGTCTGTTCGCCGGGGGCGGCGTCGGTCATCGAAATCTCCGGCTGCGGACCACGACCTTCGAATATTGCTCGGCCCGCTGTTCCAGCGACGTGTCCCAAAGCCGGACTTGCCTGTCAATCGCGCGTGCCGGGCGCTGGTCCACCATCTAGCCCAATTCGACGCCCCGTGCGGCGGCGAAAGCGGCGATCGCGCCGCGGAAATCGCGCGGCGGGGCGGCGAGCAGCCGCTGCATCTCCGCCATCGCCGCGCCACGATCGAGCGAGCGGATCATCGCCTTGATCGGGCCGACCGCCGCCGGGGTGATCGAGAGCCGCTCGATGCCCAGGCCGATCAGCGCCATCGCCTCCAGCGGACGCCCGCCCATCTCGCCGCACACGGTGAGCGTCACGCCCGCCGCGCGCGCCGGCTCCACCACGCTCGCCACGAAGCGCAGGATCGCGGCGGAGAGCCAGTCGTAACGCTCGGCCAGCTTGGGATTGGCGCGGTCGGCGGCGAACAGGAACTGCGTCAGGTCGTTGGTGCCGATCGACAGGAACTGGAGCTTGGGCAGCAGCAGGTCCAGCTGATAGGCGAGGCTCGGCACCTCCAGCATCGCGCCGTAGCGGATCTCGTTCGGCAGCCGCCGCCCGCGCGCCGCGAGCCAGTCGCGCTGCGCCTCGAACAGTTCGCGCGCCTCGTCGAACTCCCATGCCTCCGACACCATCGGGAACATCACGTTGAGCGTGCGCCCGGCGGCGGCCTCCAGCAGCGCGCGGGCCTGCACCTTCATCAGCCCGTCGCGCTCCAGCCCGAGCCGCAGCGCGCGCCAGCCCATCGCGGGATTCTCCTCCCCGGCGGGATCGTCCTTGAGATAGGGCAGCGCCTTGTCGCCGCCGATGTCGATCGTGCGGAACACCACCGGGCGGTCGCCGGCGGCGTCCAGCACCTCGCGATAGAGCCGCTGCTGCCGCTCGCGCGAGGGCAGGGTGGCGGAGACGAGGAACTGGAATTCGGTGCGGAACAGCCCGATCCCGTCCGCCCCGGTCAGGTCCAGCGCAGCCACGTCGTCGCGCAGGCCGGCGTTGACCATCACCGTCAGGCGGTGCCCGTCCTTCGTCTCGGGCGCGACCTCGCGCAGCGCGGCATAAGCGGCGCGGCGCTTCTGGCGCAGCGCGAGCTTGGCGTCGAACGCCTCCTCCATCCCGGCGGAGGGACGCACGACGACCGAGCCTTCGCTCACGTCGAGCAGCAGCAGGTCGCCGTCCGCGATCAGCCGGCGCACGTCGCGCACGCGGCCCAGCACCGGCACGCCCATCGCCCGCGCGACGATCGTGACGTGCGCGGTGAGCGAGCCTTCCTCGAGGATCACGCCCTTCAGCCGGCGGCGATCATATTCGAGCAATTCCGCCGGGCCGAGGTTGCGCGCGATCAGGATCGTATCCTGTCTCAGCCCAAGCTGCGCGGCGGTGCCCATCTGGCCGGAGACGATGCGCAGCAGGCGGTTGGAGAGATCCTCCAGATCGTGCATCCGGTCCGCCAGCAGCGGATCGTCGATCTGGCGCATCCGCTGGCGGGTGCGCTGCTGGACCCGCTCGATCGCCGCCTCGGCGGTGAGGCCGCTGTCGATCGCCTCGTTGATCCGCCGGCCCCAGCCCTCGTCATAGGCGAACATCTTGTAGGTGGCGAGCACCTCCTCATGCTCGCCGCCGACGCCGAACTCCGCCTCGCGCGTCATGCGGTCGATCTGCTCGCGCATCTTGTCGAACGCGGCATAGACGCGGTGCCGCTCCGCCTCGGTATCCTCCGCGACGGTATGCTCGATCGTGATGCGCGGCTGGTGGAACACGGCATAGCCGGCCGCCATGCCGTCGACCAGCTTCTGGCCGGAGATGCGCACGCTGGCGGTGGATTGCGGGCGGGCGCCGCCGGCCGCGCCGCTGGGCCCGTCGATCAGCCCGGCATTGGCGATCAGCTCCGACAGCACCATCGCCACGGTTTGCAACGCCTCGATCTCGACATCGGCATATTTGCGCGCTTCGTGATGCTGGACGGCGAGGACGCCGACCGCGCGCTCGCGGCGGATGATCGGGACGCCGGCGAAGCTCTGGAAACGATCCTCGCCGGTTTCGGGGCGATAGGCGAAATGCGGGTGGCTGGCCGCCTCGTCGAGGTTGAGCACCTCCACGTCCGCCGCGATCGTGCCGACCAGCCCCTCGCCGAGCGCGAGCTTGGTGACGTGCACCGCGGCGGGATCGAGGCCGCGCGTCGCGAACAGCTCCAGCACCCCCTCGCGCAGCAGGTAGATCGAGCAGACCTCGCTATCCAGCGCCTCGCCGATGATCTCCACCACCTGATTGAGCTTGGCCTGCGCATTCGATCGCGCGGCCATGACATCGTGGAGGCGGACGAGGATCTCGCGGGCGGAGGCGGCGGCGGACAGCGGCATGGTCATCAGCTATCAGAGCGAAGCCTTGGGTGCCACGCAACATTATGTTGGCGGGTATGATGGATGGGGAAAGGAGCCGATGCGGCAATCCGGCCGCGATGCACGAAAGGCCGGAGAAATGGCGGTTGTCGCGAAATCGGTTGATCTATCGCGGCGCGCTTCGCCTCAGGCGAGCGCGGCCATGTAATGCGCGCACTTGCGGCGGCGCTCCTGTCCCTGCAGCGTCAGCACGAGATGGCCGAGCTGGCGGCGGATCAGCCCCTGGTCGGTCAATGCCTCGATCGTTCGCTGGGGCTGTTCGCGCGGGAGAATCAGGATCGTGCCCGCGCGCCGCGCCGACCACAGGATGCGTTCAATCTCCTCCGGCGGTAATGGCGTGCCGGACCCGTGCTTTGCCATGCGACCCCCCGACCCACGGGAATAGCTGCGATTATGAATGGATCGCAGCCATTCCGGTCCGATTCGAATCGATTCGTCAAGCGTCACGCTGGATGAATCCCGTTACGGAAAGGTGAATCGGGGGATTCGGGGGATTAACCGATTCTGTTAGCGACCAAATCCTCCACCACGGAAGGATCGGCGAGCGTCGAGATGTCGCCGAGGTTCGAGGTGTCGCCCTCCGCGATCTTGCGCAGGATGCGGCGCATGATCTTGCCCGAGCGCGTCTTGGGCAGGCCGGGCGCGAACTGGATCGCGTCGGGCGTGGCGATCGGGCCGATCTCCTTGCGCACCCATTGCTTCAACGCGGCGTTAAGATCGGTTGACGCCGTCTCGCCCGCGTTGAGCGTGACATAGGCATAGATGCCCTGTCCCTTAACCTCGTGCGGCATCCCGACCACCGCCGCCTCGGCGACCTGCGGGTGGAGCACCAGCGCGCTTTCCACCTCGGCGGTGCCCATGCGGTGGCCGGAGACGTTGATCACGTCGTCCACCCGGCCGGTGATCCAGTAATAGCCATCCTCGTCGCGGCGGCAGCCGTCGCCGGTGAAATATTTGCCGCGATAGGTGGTGAAATAGGTCTGGAAGAAACGCGCATGATCGTTCCACACCGTGCGCATCTGTCCGGGCCAGCTCGCGACGATGCACAGATTGCCGCTCGCCGCGCCCTCCAGCACATTGCCGGCCTCGTCCACCAGTTGCGGCTGGACGCCGGGGAGCGGCAGCGTGGCCGAGCCGGGCTTGAGGCCGGTCGCGCCGGGAAGCGGGGCGATCAGCGCGCCGCCCGTCTCGGTCTGCCACCAGGTGTCGACGATCGGCGAGCGGCCCTCGCCGACGACCTCGTGATACCAGCGCCACGCCTCAGGGTTGATCGGCTCGCCGACCGTGCCGAGCAGCTTCAGCGAGGCGCGGCTGGTGCGATGGACGAAATCGTCCCCGTCCTTCATCAGCGCGCGCAGCGCGGTGGGGGCGGTGAACACGGTATGGACCTGATGCCGGTCCACCACCTGCCAGATGCGGCTGGCATCGGGCCAGTTGGGCAGTCCCTCGTACATCAGCGTCGTCGCGCCGTTCGCCAGCGGGCCGTAGAGGATATAGGTGTGCCCCGTGACCCAGCCGATATCGGCCGCGCACCAGAAGATGTTGCCCGGCCGGTAATCGAACACGAGATCGTGGGTGAAGGCGGCCCATAGCAGATAGCCGCCGGTGGTGTGCAGCACGCCCTTGGGCTTGCCGGTCGAGCCGGAGGTGTAGAGGATGAACAGCGGGTCCTCCGCCGC
Source organism: Sphingomonas sp. 67-36 (assembly GCA_001897375.1). Lineage (GTDB taxonomy): Bacteria > Pseudomonadota > Alphaproteobacteria > Sphingomonadales > Sphingomonadaceae > Sphingomonas. The sequence continues at coordinate 85,972 of MKSU01000004.1, forward strand.
CATCGGCTCGACGGGGCAGTCGGTCGAAGCGCCGGCAGCCGCCTCATGATACCAGACGTCGCGCGCGCCCATCGCGACATCGCCGCCGGTCGCCTTGATGACGATCACTTTCTCCAGGCTCGGCGCGCGCGTGGCCGCCTCGTCGACATTGGCCTTGAGCGGCACGCGCCTGCCGCCGCGCCGGCCTTCGTCGGCGGTGACGACGATCTTCGAATCGCAATCCTGGATGCGCCCCGCCAGCGCGTCGGGGGAAAAGCCGCCGAACACGACCGAATGGATCGCCCCGATCCGCGCGCAGGCCAGTACCGCGAAGGCCGCCTCCGGGATCATCGGCAGATAGACGGTGACGCGATCCCCCTTCCGCACGCCCTGCGCCTTCAGCACGTTGGCGAAGCGGCACACTTCCTCGTGGAGCTGGCGATAGGTGTAGCGGCGCGGTTCCTCCTTCGGATCGTCCGGCTCCCAGATGATCGCGACCTGATCGCCGCGCTCCGCGAGGTGGCGGTCGATGCAATTGGCGGCGACGTTGAGCACGCCGTCCCTGAACCATTCGATGCGGAAATCGTCCTCGTCGAACGACCAGTCGCCGGCCCGGGTCGGCGCCGTCACCCAGTCGAGCCGTTTCGCCTGCTCCAGCCAGAAGCCGTCCGGGTCGCCGATGCTCGCCTGATACATCGTGTCGTAGCGCGCGCGATCGACCTTGGCGGCGGCGCTCCATTCGGCGGGGACGGGGTACAGCTCCTGCTCGGCCATCGAACTCTCCTTCGCGGTTCCCGTAGCTCCGCCGCCGCCGCCGGACAACTTGGCAGTGCATCGGTTTCGCTATAAAACCCGATGCGACATTTCCGGAGGGGATTGGCGATGGCCGGCACCGTGCTCGTGACAGGAGGCAGCGGCTATATCGCCGGCTTCCTGATCCGCCTGCTCATCGAGCGCGGCTGGACCGTCAACACCACGATCCGCAACCTCGCCAGGGAGCCGGAGGTGCGCGCCGCGCTGGGCGTGCCGGCCGAGCGGCTGCGCTTCTTCGCAGCCGATCTGGAGCGTGACGACGGCTGGGCGGAGGCGATGGCCGGATGCAGCCATGTCGCGCACGTCGCCTCACCTTTCCCGGCGGAGAAGATGCCGGACGAGGCGCTGATCCGGCCCGCGCGTGACGGGGCGCTGCGCGCATTGCGCTTCGCGAAGGAAGCGGGCGTGGAAAGGTTCGTCCTCACCTCGTCGGTGGCGGCGGTGGCCTACGGTCACGAACCGCTCAACGGCGACCTCTACACCGAGGCGGACTGGACCGACGTCACTGCGCCGGGCACCTCGGCCTATGTCAAATCCAAGACGATCGCGGAGCGCGCCGCGCGGGACTGGATGGCGGAGAACGGCGCGGGGATGGAATTCTGCTCGGTCAACCCGGCGGCGGTGCTGGGTCCGGTGATGAGCGCGGATTTCTCCACCTCGATCCAGCTCGTGCAGCGGATGCTCGACGGATCGCTGCCCGGCTTTCCGCGCATCGGCTTCGGCGTGGTCGACGTGCGCGATCTCGCCGAGCTTCACCTGCGCGCGCTTGAGACGCCGGGGCTGGACGGCGAGCGGTTCATCGGCTCCGGGCGCTTCATGATGATGGAGGAGGGCGGCGCGATCCTGCGCGCGCGGCTGGGCGAGAAGGCGCGCAAGGTGCCGAAGCGCCGCATCCCCGATTTCGTCGTGCGGCTGATCGGCCTGTTCGACGGCGCCGTCGGGCAGATCGTCGGCGAACTGGGCCGCGTGCGGGCGACCGATGCGGGCCATGCGGAGCGCGTGCTCGGCTGGAAGACGCGCGATGAGGGGGATTCGATCGTGGATACGGCGGAGAGCCTGATCGAGCGAGGGATCGTGAAGGTTTAAAGAGGTGTCCATCTGCTAGGAGAAGGTTCATGACGTTCGACATGCGGCGATGGTCGGAAAACTACAGAGATGCCTTTGCGGACATGCAAGGCGATCCTGAGGTCATGGCCGATCTGGGAGGGCCATACGACCGGGCCGCCAGCAACGAAAAGTTTGATCGATATCGTGACGCCTGGGCTATCGACGGCATTTCGCGATGGGCCGTCGTCGATAGCGCCGATCATTTCCTTGGTTATGCCGGCGTGATGAAGCGCGGCGATCCCGATCATCCGCTGGGTTCGCATTACGAGATCGGATGGCGATTTCGCCGCGACGCATGGGGGCGGGGTCTGGCAACCGAAAGTGCGCGTCGGGCGCTCGATCACGCGTGGACGGTTCTGGATGCGCCGGAGATCTTTTCATACACTGGTGCAGATAACCGGCGATCCCGGAAGGTCATGGAGCGGCTCGACCTCAGGCGGGATGCCGCGCGCGATTTCACCGCGCGTTATCCCAGAGGTGACTGGACCGGATTGCTATGGGTGGCGGAACGGCCGGCAGCGAACGCGGCTATCGGCTGAATTCCTCACCCCCTCACACCACCCGATAAGGCACCACCCTGCGCACCGAAGGTTCCACCGCGATCGCGCGGTCGGTCGGCGGGAAGGCGCGCTGGTCGCAATCGTCGCGCGGGCACAGGCGGCAGGAGATGCCGATCGGTGTGGGCGCGCGGGTGCGGTCCACCGCGTCGGCATAGACGAAATCGGCGGCGTGCGTCGCCTCGCAGCCGAGCACCACGGCATAGCGCCGGGGCGCGCGCGCGAAGCTGCCGGAGGGTTTCACCAGCCCCTTCGCCATCGAGATATAGCGCACGCCGTCCGGCGTCTCGGCGTGCTGGACGAGGATGCGGTCGGGGATCGCGACCGCCTCGTGAACATGCCACAGCGGGCAGGCCCCGCCGAAGCGCGCGAATTGCAGGCGGGTGGCGGAGTGGCG
>MKSU01000004.1:88837-89573 GCA_001897375.1 Sphingomonas sp. 67-36
GTGGAGAGCCGGTGGCACGCCTGCTCGAAGCTCACCGCGAAGCGGCGCGAGAGCCGGTCGATATCGTGGCGCAGCCGCCGCGCCTCCGCGCGGAACGCGGCATAGGGCATCACCAGCGCGCCGGCGGCATAATTGGCGAGACCCACCGCGAGCAGCCGCCGCGCCTCCGCGCCGGGCACGTCCGCCCCCGCGACGATCGACTCGATCTCCCGCGCGAAGGCGGTGGCGGCGAGGCGGTGCGCGATCAGGAACCGGCGGCTCTCCGGCGGCAGCGCGGCCTTGAGCGTGAGCGTCGCGCCGTCGAAGCGGGCGAGCGGGGCATCCTCGTCGGCGTCGACGGCGAGGGCGATGCCGTGGCCGGCGAGCGCGGCGCCCCAATCGGCGGCGGCGAGTTCCGCGAGTTCCTCCGCCGCGCGGTCGAGCGGATCGACGTAATTGCCTGCTTCGTGAAACCAGTCGCGCACCGCTTCCCAGGGGAGGCGCGCGCCGGTGCCGGCGGTCATCGATTCCTCGGCGATGGCGAGCCGTTCCTCGGCGGCGCGCTTGGCGGCGTGGAGCGCGATGAGGCGGTCGGCGATCTCGGGCCGCTCCTCCGCCAGCCGCGCCGCCTCGTCCGCGTCGAGCGGGGCTACCGCCGGGTCCGCCAGCGCCTCGCCCAGCGCCGCCAGCCGGCGCGCGGGCGCCTCGCCCTCGATCGCCGCCAATGCCTGCGGATAATGGCGGGCGAGCGCGGTGG
>MKSU01000004.1:89602-417620 GCA_001897375.1 Sphingomonas sp. 67-36
GCTGGTTCAGCCCCGCCGAGAGGCGCAAGGCGCGCAATTGCTGGCCGGCATAGAGTCTCGCCATGATGCACCGATCCTAGTTCGCAAATCCTGCTTTCGCAATTTCGCAAGTTCACATTTGCGCTTCGTCGCCGCGCGCGTCAGGGAGAAACTTCGTATTCCGGAGAAACGCATGTCGTCGACGATCGAGGAACTGGAACGCAAGCGCGCCGCCGCGCGGCTTGGCGGCGGGCAGAAGCGCATCGACGCACAGCACGCCAAGGGCAAGCTGACCGCGCGCGAGCGCATCGACGTGCTGCTCGACGAAGGCTCGTTCGAGGAACTCGACATGTTCGTCGAGCATAATTGCGTCGATTTCGGGATGCAGGATCAGATCTATCCCGGCGACGGCGTGGTGACGGGATCGGGCACGATCAACGGCCGCCTCGTGTTCGTGTTCAGCCAGGACTTCACCGTCTTCGGCGGCTCGCTCTCCGAACGCCACGCGCAGAAGATCTGCAAGGTGATGGACATGGCGATGAAGGTCGGCGCGCCGGTCATCGGCCTCAACGATTCGGGCGGCGCGCGCATCCAGGAGGGCGTGGCCTCGCTCGGCGGCTATGCGGAGGTGTTCCAGCGCAACGTGCTCGCGTCGGGCGTGGTGCCGCAGATCAGCGTCATCATGGGGCCATGCGCGGGCGGCGCGGTCTATTCCCCGGCGATGACCGACTTCATCTTCATGGTGAAGGATTCCAGCTACATGTTCGTCACCGGGCCGGACGTGGTGAAGACGGTGACGAACGAGGTGGTGACGCAGGAGGCGCTGGGCGGCGCCGTCACCCACACCACCAAGACGAGCGTGGCCGACAATGCCTTCGAGGACGATATCGAGGCGCTGCTCGCGGTGCGCGATTTCGTCGACTATCTCCCCGAATCGAACCGTGCGGCGGTGCCGGAGCGCCCGACGGACGATCCGTGGGACCGGCTGGAGGCGAGCCTCGACACGCTGATCCCGCCCAGCGCCAACCAGCCTTACGACATGCACGAGCTGATCCGTAAGACGGTGGACGAGGGCGATTTCTTCGAGATCCAGCCCGGCCATGCCGGGAACATCATCTGCGGCTTCGGGCGGATCGAGGGCAGGACGGTCGGCTTCGTCGCCAACCAGCCGATGGTGCTGGCGGGCGTGCTGGATATCAATTCATCGAAGAAGGCGGCGCGCTTCGTGCGCTTCTGCGACGCGTTCGACATCCCGATCGTGACGTTCGTGGACGTGCCGGGCTTCCTCCCCGGCACCGCGCAGGAGCATAACGGCATCATCAAGCATGGCGCCAAGCTGCTGTTCGCTTATGCCGAGGCGACCGTGCCGAAGATCACCGTCATCACGCGCAAGGCCTATGGCGGGGCCTATGACGTGATGGCCTCGAAGCATCTGCGCGGCGACCTCAATTATGCCTGGCCGACCGCCGAGATCGCGGTGATGGGCGCGAAGGGCGCGGTGGAGATCATCTTCCGCGGGCTGAACGAGGAAGGCATCGCGGAAAAGACCCGCGAATATGAGGCGCGCTTCGCCAACCCGTTCGTGGCGGCGAGCAAGGGCTTCATCGACGAGGTGATCCAGCCGCATTCCACGCGGCGGCGGATCGCTTTGGGTTTGCGGAAGCTCCGGAGCAAGACGCTGGAGAATCCGTGGAAGAAGCATGACAATATTCCGTTGTGAGGCTGATATCGTGCGGTCGTCAGGGCGGCGGCGGGCGGCGGTGTGGACGATTATCGGCGTCTTTGCGCTGATTACGGTGCTTGTTGGGTGGCGCGTGCTTGTCGTGCGTTCGTTCGACAAAGGCCCGCTTCCACCTTCCTTGCCGACTCTTGCCAAGCTGCCGGTGACGCTTGCTGACGGGCGACGCTCATCTTTGGGAGAGCTTGTCAGGCCGGGCGTTCCGACCGTCATAAGTGTTTGGGCGAGTTGGTGTGGGCCTTGTCGGAGAGAAGCGCCTGTTCTTAACGACCTCAGGCGGCGTTATGGGCCAGAAAAGCTTAATTTTCTTTATCTTAATGGGCGTGAGTCGCTTGCTTCGAGACAGGACTTGAGTGCGTTTGTAAGGAACCTCGGTATGGCGGCGGACGGATATGCCATTCTGGATGATGCATCGTTGGCAAAGCTCACCAATGACACGCGGAATCTTATCCCTCGCACTTATGTGTTCGATCGCGCTGGCGCGCCGGTTGCAATGATCGTGGGCTATAAACCCCTTGCTCTGGCTCGTGTGGAAGGGCTTTTGAAGTGAGTGGAAAGGGTTCTGGCCAATGAAACTGGGTCGTCTCAACCACGTCGGCGTCGCGACGCCGTCGATCGCGAAATCGGTCGAGACCTATCGGCTGCTGCTCGGCGCGGAGAAGATCGGGGAACCGTTCGACCTGCCGGCGCAGGGAGTGAAAGTGTGCTTCATCGATGCGCCCAACACGCAGATCGAGCTGATCGAGCCGTATGACGAAAGCTCGCCGATCGCCGGCTTTCTCAGGAAGAACCCGGCCGGCGGGCAGCATCACGTCTGCTTCGAGGTGCCCGAAATCCACGCGGCGGTCGCGCATATGAAAGCGAGCGGCGCCACCGTGCTGGGGGAGCCGCGCATCGGCGCGCATGGCACGCCGATCGTCTTCGTCCACCCGAAGGATTTCGGCGGGATGCTGGTGGAACTGATGGAAACGCCGAAGGGCGATCATTGAGGAGGGAATGATGGCCGATTACGAAACGATCCTGACCGAGAAGAAGGGCGACGTCCTCGTCATCACGCTCAACCGGCCGGATCGGCTCAACGCCGCCTCGATCCAGATGGCGGAGGACCTTTCCGCCGCGCTTTATGACCTGCAAGGCGCGCGCGCGGTGCTGATCACCGGCGCGGGGCGGGCGTTCTGCTCGGGGGCCGACCTTCAGGCGCGCGGCGAGCGCAGCGCGGTGAGCGGCGGGGACGCCAGCCATCGCGCGCTGATGAACCATTACAATCCCGCGCTCAGCCAGATCATCCGGCTCGACGTGCCGGTGGTGACGGCGGTCAACGGCGCGGCGGCGGGCGTCGGCTGCTCGATCGGGCTGGCGGGCGATTTCGTGTTCGCGGGCAAGTCGGCCTATTTCCTCCAGGCGTTCGTCAACATCGGGCTGGTGCCGGACGGCGGTTCGACCTGGCTGCTCGCCAAGGCGATCGGCCGGCCGCGCGCGACGCAGATGATGATGCTCGGCGAGCGGATCGGCGCGGAACAGGCGGCGGACTGGGGCCTGATCTACAAGGCGGTGGAGGATGCCGCGCTGATGGACGAGGCGCTGGCGCTCGCGACGCGGCTCGCCGCCGGGCCGACCGTCGCGCTGTCGGCGATGCGCCGCAATATCCTGACCGCGCTCGACGGCTCGTTCGAGCAGGTGCTGCGCGCCGAGGCCGAGGGTCAGCGGCTCGCCGGCGGCACGCAGGACGCGCGCGAGGGCGGGCTTGCCTTCCTCGAAAAGCGCAAGCCGGCATTCAAGGGGGCGTGAAGCCTTCGGAGTAGAGTGACATGACCGATAGCAAACCGACGCTCGACAACTGGTCCGCCGCCGCCGCGAAGGAGGTGAAGGGCAAGGATCTCACCTGGCACACGCCGGAGGGGATCGCGGTCAAGCCGCTCTATACCGCCGATGACGTGGCGGTGGACCCCGGCCTGCCCGGCTTCGCGCCGTTCACGCGCGGCGTGCGCGCGTCGATGTATGCCGGCCGCCCGTGGACGATCCGGCAATATGCGGGCTTCTCCACGGCGGAGGAATCGAACGCTTTCTACCGCCGCAACCTGGCGGCGGGGCAGAAGGGCCTGTCGGTCGCCTTCGACCTCGCGACGCATCGCGGCTATGACAGCGACCATCCGCGCGTGGTGGGCGACGTCGGCAAGGCGGGCGTGGCGATCGACAGCGTCGAGGATATGAAGATCCTGTTCGACGGCATCCCGCTCGATCAGATGAGCGTCTCGATGACGATGAACGGCGCGGTGATCCCCATCCTCGCCTTCTTCATCGTCGCGGGCGAGGAGCAGGGCGTCGAGCGCAAATTGCTCGACGGGACCATCCAGAACGACATCCTCAAGGAGTTCATGGTCCGCAACACCTATATCTACCCGCCCGAGCCCTCGATGCGGATCATCTCGGATATCTTCGCCTATACCAGCCGCGAGATGCCGAAGTTCAACTCTATCTCGATCTCCGGCTATCACATGCAGGAAGCGGGCGCGACGCAGCTCCAGGAGCTGGCGTTCACCATCGCCGACGGCATGGAATATGTGAAATACGGCGTCGCCTCCGGCCTCGATATCGACAAGTTCGCCGGGCGGCTGTCGTTCTTCTTCGCAATCGGCATGAACTTCTTCATGGAGGTGGCGAAGCTGCGCGCGGCGCGCGTGCTGTGGCATCGCGTGATGACCAAGCTCGGCGCGAAGGACGAGCGCAGCAAGATGCTGCGCACGCACTGCCAGACCAGCGGCGTCTCGCTCACCGAGCAGGACCCGTATAACAACGTCATCCGCACCACGATCGAAGCGATGGCGGCGATGCTGGGCGGCACCCAGTCGCTGCACACCAACGCGCTGGACGAGGCGATCGCGCTGCCGACCGATTTCTCCGCCCGGATCGCGCGCAACACGCAGATCGTGATCCAGGAGGAGACGGGGATGACCAAAGTGGTCGATCCCCTCGGCGGCTCCTATTATATCGAAAGCCTGACCCAGCAACTCGTCGACGGCGCGTGGGAGATCATCGAGCGCGTCGAGCGCGAGGGCGGCATGGCCAAGGCGGTCGCCGCCGGATGGCCCAAGGCGATGATCGAGGAAGCCTCCGCCGCGCGCGCCGCGCGGGTCGATCGCGGCGAGGACGTGATCGTCGGCGTCAACAAATACCGCCTCGCCAACGAGGACGAGATCGAGATCCTCGACGTGGACAACCACGCCGTGCGCGAGGCGCAGATCCGCCGCATCAACAAGGTGAAGGCGGAACGCGACGAGGCGAAGTGCCGGGTCGCGCTCGATGCGCTGCGCGAGGGCGCGAAGGGCAAGGGCAATCTGCTCGAACTCGCCGTCGAGGCCGCCCGCGCGCGGGCGACGCTGGGCGAGATTTCCTCCGCGATGGAGGATGTGTTCGGCCGCTTCGGCACCTTCCCGACGCCGGTGAAGGGCATCTACGGCGGCGCGTACAAGGACGACGGGCGCTGGGAGCGGCTGCTCGGCGGCGTCGATGCGACCGGGCGTCGCCTCGGCCGCAAGCCCCGCATCTTCGTCGCCAAGATGGGGCAGGACGGGCACGATCGCGGCGCGAACCTCGTCTCCTCGATGTTCGGCGATCTCGGGTTCGAGGTGGTGGCCGGCCCGCTGTTCCAGACGCCGCAGGAGGCCGCCGCGCTGGCGCTGGAGAAGGACGTCGATGTCGTGGGCGCCTCCAGCCTCGCGGCGGGGCACAAGACGCTGATCCCCGAACTGATCGGCCATCTGAAGGATGCCGGGCGCGCCGATATCAAGGTCGTCGCCGGCGGGGTGATCCCGGCGCAGGACTATCAGACGCTCTACGATGCCGGGGTGCAGGCAATCTTCGGCCCCGGCACCAACCTCATCAAGGCGGCGGAAGACGTGCTGCGATTGCTCGGCCATAATATGCCCCCCGAACAGGAGGCAGCCGAATGACTCAATCGATCGAGACGCTCACCGTCCACGCCGGGACGGCGCCGGACCCCACCACCAAGGCGCGGATCACGCCGATCTACCAGACCGCTTCCTATGTGTTCGACGACGTCGATCACGCGGCGAGCCTGTTCAACCTCGATGCGTTCGGCAATATCTACACCCGCATCATGAACCCCACCAACGGGGCGGTCGAGGGGAAGGTGGCGGCGCTGGAGGGCGGCGCGGCGGCGCTCGCGGTGGCATCGGGCCATGCCGCGCAGTTCCTGACCTTCCACACGCTGATGGAGCCGGGCAAGCATATCGTCGCGTCGAAGCGGCTTTACGGCGGGTCGCTCAACCAGATCGGGTCGAGCTTCAGGAAGATGGCGTGGGATTCGACTTTCGTCGACGCCGACGATCCCGCCAATGTCGCCGCCGCGATCACCGAAGACACGCGCGCGGTGTTCATCGAGAGCCTCGCCAACCCCGGCGGCGTGGTGCAGGATATCGAGGCGATCGCGAAGGTCGCGCATGACGCGGGCGTGCCGCTGATCGTCGACAATACGATGGCGACGCCGATCCTGTGCCGGCCGATCGAGCATGGCGCGGATATCGTCGTCCACTCGCTCACCAAGTTCCTCAACGGGCACGGCAATTCGATCGGCGGCGTGATCGTGGACGCGGGCAGCTTCGACTGGGCGAAGGGCGGGAAATATCCCTATCTCAGCCAGCCGAACGATTCCTATCACGGCAAGGTGTTCACCGAGGCGTTCGGCAACCTCGCCTTCATCCTCGCCGCGCGCACGCTGGGCCTGCGCGATCTCGGGCCGGCGCTGGCGCCGATGAATGCCTTCCTCGCGCTGACCGGCATGGAGACGCTGGCGCTGCGCATGGAGCGGCATTGCGACAATGCGCTGAAGCTGGCGGAGTGGCTGTCGAACCATCCCAAGGTGGCATGGGTGTCCTATGCCGGGCTACCGGGGGACAAGTATCACGCGCTGGCGCAGCGCTATCTCGGCGGCAAGGGCGGGGCGGTGTTCACCTTCGGGCTGAAGGGCGGATATGACGCTGGGATCGCGCTCGTCTCGCGGGTGAAATTGTTCAGCCACCTCGCCAACCTCGGCGATACGCGCTCGCTCATCATCCACCCCGCCTCGACCACCCACCGCCAGTTGCCGGACGCCGAGCGCGCAGCGGCGGGCGCGGGGCCGGACGTGGTGCGCGTGTCGGTCGGGATCGAGAATATCGCCGACATCATCGCTGATCTGGAGCAGGCACTGGCATGACTTCCCGCAACGACTGGACCCGCGCCGAGATCGCGGCCTTGTTCGACCTGCCGTTCGGCGAACTGATGTATCAGGCGCAGACCGTCCATCGCGCGCATCACGCCGCGAACGAGGTGCAGATGTGCACATTGCTGTCGATCAAGACGGGCGGCTGCCCGGAGGATTGCGGCTATTGCTCGCAATCCGCCCATGCCGAAACCGGCGTGAAGGCGACCAAGCTGATGGACGTGCGCGCCGTGCTCCAGATGGCGGCGCAGGCGAAGGATTCGGGCTCGCAGCGCTTCTGCATGGGCGCGGCGTGGCGCAATCCCAAGGAGCGCGACATGCCCGCCATCGTCGAGATGGTGAAGGGCGTGCGCGAGATGGGCATGGAAACCTGCATGACTCTGGGGATGCTCACCCCCGATCAGGCACGCGCGCTCGCCGACGCCGGGCTCGATTACTACAACCACAATATCGACACCTCGCCGGAGCGCTACGGTGAGGTCATCACCACGCGCACCTTCGCCGAGCGGCTCGACACGCTGGAGCATGTGCGGGAGGCGGGAATCAACGTGTGCTGCGGCGGGATCGTCGGCATGGGCGAGACGCGCGAGGATCGCGTCGGCTTCATCCACGCGCTCGCCACCTTGCCGCGCCACCCGGAGAGCGTGCCGGTCAACGCGCTGGTGCCGGTGAAGGGCACGGTGCTGGGCGACATGCTCGCCGACACGCCGCTCGCCAAGATCGACGATATCGAGTTCGTGCGGACGGTGGCGGCGGCGCGCGTCACCATGCCGATGAGCATGGTGCGCCTCTCGGCGGGGCGCGAGAGCATGTCGGAGGCGACGCAGGCGCTGTGCTTCATGGCGGGCGCGAACTCGATCTTCACCGGCGACAAGCTGCTCACCACCGGCAATCGCGGCGACAGCGCGGACGCGGCGCTGTTCGCGAAGCTGGGCATGCGGCCGATGGAGGCGGAGGAGCCGATGCGGCAAGCGGTGTGCGAGGCGGCGGAGTGAGTGGTGGAAAGGCCATCGCGATGTGCTGGCTGACGTTGTTCATTCTGCTGATTGCAGGTGGCGCGTGGACTTTCAGCACAATGGGCGATTGCCCGGCTGGGATGACTTGCACACGAGCATCTTGGCTTGATCCCGCAATTTTTCTTGCTGGCGCGTTTGTTTGGGCGGCTGGCGCTTGGATGATATTTCGGCGGAAAAGGTCTTAAATGTTCAAGAAAATCCTTGTCGCCAATCGTGGCGAGATCGCTTGCCGGGTGTTTCGCACGGCGAAGAAGATGGGGATCGCCACCGTTGCGGTCTATTCCGACGCCGATGCCCGCGCGCCGCATGTGCTGATGGCGGACGAGGCGGTGCGGCTCGGGCCGGCGCCGGCGGCGGAGAGCTATCTCAAGGCCGACCTGATCCTCGCGGCCGCGAAGGCGACCGGCGCGGACTGCATCCACCCCGGCTATGGCTTCCTCTCCGAGCGCGAGAGCTTCGCCAAGGCGTGCGCGGAGGCGGGGATCGCCTTCGTCGGCCCGCCGCCCAACGCCATCGCCGCGATGGGCGACAAGATCGAATCGAAGAAGCTCGCCAAGGCGGCCGGCGTCAACGTCGTCCCCGGCTATCTCGGCGAGATCGCGGACACCGAGGAGGCGGTGAAGATCGCGAAGGACATCGGCTTCCCGGTGATGATGAAGGCCTCGGCCGGCGGCGGCGGCAAGGGGATGCGACTCGCGTGGAGCGAGCAGGACGTGCGCGAAGGCTTCGAGGCGACCAAGCGCGAGGGTCTCGCCAGCTTCGGCGACGATCGCGTGTTCATCGAGAAGTTCATCGAAAGCCCGCGCCATATCGAGATCCAGGTGCTGGGCGACCAGCACGGCAATATCGTCTATCTGAACGAGCGCGAATGCTCGGTGCAGCGCCGCCACCAGAAGGTGGTGGAGGAAGCGCCGTCGCCGTTCGTCACGCCGAAGATGCGCAAGGCGATGGGCGAGCAGGCGGTCGCGCTGGCCCGCGCGGTCGGCTATTACAGCGCGGGCACGGTGGAACTGATCGTCTCCGGCGCGGACAAGACCGGCGAGAGCTTCTACTTCCTCGAGATGAACACGCGGCTCCAGGTCGAGCATCCGGTGACGGAGGAGATCACCGGGCTCGATCTGGTCGAGCAGATGATCCGCGTCGCGGCGGGCGAGAAATTGTCGTTCGGCCAGAAGGACGTGAAGATCAACGGCTGGTCGGTCGAGAACCGCGTCTATGCCGAAGATCCGTATCGCGGCTTCCTGCCCTCGATCGGCCGCCTCGTGCGCTACAATCCGCCGGCCGAGGGCGATGGCGTGCGGGTCGATGACGGCGTGCGCGAGGGCGGCGAGGTGAGCATGTTCTACGATCCGATGATCGCCAAGCTCATCACCCACGGCAAGACGCGCGAGGAGGCGATCGACCGCCAGATCGCCGCGCTCGACGCATTCGAGATCGACGGGCCGGGGACGAACCTCGATTTCGTCTCCGCGCTGATGCAGCATCCGCGCTTCCGCTCCGGCAATATCACCACCGGGTTCATCGCGGAGGAATATCCCGAAGGCTTCCACGGCGCGCCGGCTTCGGAGGCGCTGGTGCGCACGCTGGCGGGCGTCGCGGCCTATGCCGCTGTGATGTGGGCGGAGCGCGCGCGGCAGGTCGACGGCCAGCTCGGCGCGGCGCTCGACGCGCCGGTGGACTGGGCGGTGCGGATCGGCAAGCGCGATCACGCGGTGACGATCGACGGCGACGATGTGACGGTCGACGGCAAGCCGCTCGACGGCGCGATCGACTATGCGCCGGGCGACCGCACCGCGATCGTCGACGGCGACGAGCCGCTGACCGTGAAGATCGCGCGCACCCGCACCGGCTTCACGCTCAACGCGCGCGGCGCGAGCCACAAGGCGCGCGTGTTGCCGGCGCGGATCGCGCCTTATGCGAGGCACCTGCTCGAAAAGGTGCCGCCGGACCTGTCGAAGTTCCTGATCGCGCCGATGCCGGGCCTGCTCGTCCGGCTCGACGTGAAGGCCGGCGACAGGGTCGAGGCGGGCCAGCCGCTCGCGGTGGTCGAGGCAATGAAGATGGAGAACATCCTGCGCGCCGAAAAGTCCGCGGTGGTGAAGGCCGTCAACGCCGCGACCGGCGAAAGCCTCGCGGTCGATCAGGTGATCCTGGAGCTGGAATAAGCGAGGTCAGCGCCCGCGCGCTTCCGGCGCGTGGACCAGCGCGCGGAGTTGCTCCAGCTCCTCGCGCGTGTCGACGTCGATCAGTTCGTGCTCGTTCGTCACGACATGGACGCCCGCGCGGATCATGTCGCGCGCGTCGCCGTCGTCGCGGATCGCCAGCACCTCATCGAACCGCGCCGCGCCGAACAGCACGGGCGGGGAGGGGTGGCGCCCGTTGCTGGACGCGACCACCGCCGTCGGTCCGTCCGCCGCGTCGAGCATACGATAGATGTGCGTCGCCGTCACGCGCGGCATGTCCGCGAGCGCGACGATCACCGCCGCCGCGCCGTGCGCCCTGGCGGCTTCCACGCCGAGCCGGACAGCGGAGGCCATGTCGCGTTCCGGGTTTTCGTCGCGAATGATCGTGAAGTGATGCCGCGCGTAATCGATCTTCAGCCCGTCGACGATCGCGATCCGCTCCATGAACGGCATGTCCTCCAGCGTGACGGCGACATGCAGGCCGAGCGGGCGGGACAGGAACATCTCGTCCAGCTTGCTGCCGACGTCGCCGAACCGCCTGGATTTCCCGGCGGCGAGCAGCACGAGGACGGTCTTCTCAACCGGGATCATCGATGGCTCCGTCTGACATGGGGCGACGGGCCGTTCGCCCCGTATCGCGCCCCGTTGATCGTAAAATACATGGCTCGCTCTCCGTCTGCCGACAGGGTAACGCGGCTTGTCATGTTGGTGTCCATGCGAACCATAGCAATCCCGCTGGCCTTGCTGGCGTCGGCGTGTGGAACCGGGCAGGATCGGCGGATGCCCGAGTCGATCGCGCCGCTATCCGACCCTATCGTCATCGCCCATCGCGGCGCCAGCGGGGAGCGGCCGGAACATACGCTCGCCGCCTATGAACTGGCCATCGCGGAAGGGGCGGACTTCATCGAGCCGGATCTGGTGCCGACGAAGGACGATGTGCTCGTCGCGCGGCACGAGAACGAGATTTCGGGGACGACCGACGTCGCCGACCATCCGGAATTCGCCGCGCGGCGGACGACCAGGACGATCGACAGGCAGAAGGTGAGCGGCTGGTTCGTCGAGGATTTCACGCTGGCCGAGCTGAAGACGCTGCGCGCGAAGGAGCGCCTGCCGATCCTACGCCCCGACAACCGGCAATATGACGGCAGGTTCGAGATCCCGACGCTGGCGGAGATCATCGCGCTGGCCAAGCGGCATCATGTCGGCATCTATCCCGAGACCAAGCATCCGACCTATTTCGCCTCGATCGGCCACCCCACCGACGAATTGCTGGTGCGCCAGTTGCAGGCGGCGGGATGGAATACGCCGGACGCGCCGGTGTTCATCCAGTCGTTCGAGGTGAACAACCTGAAGCGCATCCACAAGCTGACCGCCATCCGGCTGATCCAACTCGTCGACAAGGAAGGCGGCCCGGCCGACGGCGCCGCGCCGAGCTATGCCGAGATGCTGACGCCGGACGGGATGCGCGAGATCGCGACCTATGCCTTCGGCATCGGGCCGAACAAGGCGATGTTGTGGGACGGGAAAGTGCCGACCGGGCTGATCCGCGCCGCCCATGCGGCGGGGCTGCGCGTCCATCCATGGACCTATCGCGCGGAGAATTATTTCCTGCCGTCCGGCTATCGCGACGGGCTGAACCCGCGCGGGCATGGCGATCTGGACGGGGAGATTTCCGACGCGCTCTATCGCGGGCTGGACGGCTTCTTCACCGATTTCCCCGCGATCGGCGTCGCGGCGCGCAATCGCGTGCGGGCGGAGCGGAGCAAGAAATGATGCGGCGTGTCGCGGGGATGGCGCTGGCGGCGGCCGCGCTGATGGCGGCGGCGGGCTGCGTGCGCACCGTCACCACGGTCGCCACCGCCCCGGTGAAGGCCGCCGGCAAGGTGGTCGACTGGAGCACCACCAGCCCGTCCGAGGCGGACCGGAAATATGCGCGCAAGATGCGCAAGCGGGAGGAATATTGCCGCAAGCACCCGGACGCGCCGGAGTGTGGACAGGGCGGCTATGCGGGGCCGCCGCGCTGAATCGGCGCACCTTTTTCCTCGGGGCGAACGGCGGGAGGGTGGCGAACTCGGCCCACCTGTCATTCCGGCCCTAGCGGGCCGTGGCAGGTAGTCGTGATGTGAAGCGGATGCGACTTCAGTCCGTCACGGCGAAGCCGCGCCGTCGGACGGCGCTTTGGCGCCGCCGGGCGATCCGACCGCAGCGAAGCCGCGCCGCAGCCGGAGGCTGCGGCCTGGCGCGGTCAGATGTGGATGGGCTTGCCAGTCACCGCCATCGCGGCTTCCTTGATCGCCTCGCTGTGGGTGGGATGGGCGTGGCAGGTGTAGGCGATATCTTCGCTGGTCGCGCCGAATTCCATCGCCTGCGCGGCCTGCGCGATCATCGTGCCGGCGACGCTGGCGATGATCCACACGCCGAGCACGCGATCGGACTTCGCGTCGGCGATCACCTTCACGAAACCGTCCGGCTCGTGGTTGGTCTTGGCGCGGCTGTTGGCGAGCATCGGGAACTTGCCGACCTTCACCTCGCCGCGCTCCTTCGCCGCTTCCTCGGTGAGGCCGACGCCAGCGATCTCCGGCCAAGTATAGACGACCGACGGGATCACGTCGTGGTTCACGATGCCGTGCTGGCCCGCGATATTCTCCGCGACCGCAATGCCTTCGTCCTCCGCCTTGTGCGCCAGCATCGGGCCGGGGATGACGTCGCCGATCGCCCACACGCCGGCGACGGAAGTGCGGAAATCGTGATCGGTCTCGATCTGGCCGCGCTGGTTGGTGGCGAGGCCGATCCTGTCCAGCCCGAGGCCATCGGTGTTCGGCTTGCGGCCGATCGACACCAGCACGCAATCCGCCTCCAGCGTCGTCGCCGCGCCGCCCGCGGCCGGCTCCAGCGTCAGCGTCGCCTTGCCGCCGTCGACCTTCACGCCGGTCACCTTGGTGCCGAGGCGGAATTCGATGCCCTGCTTCTTGAAGATCTTGTTGGCTTCCTTGCGCACTTCGCCGTCGAAGCCCGGCAGGATCTGATCGAGGAACTCGACACAGGTCACCTTCGCGCCGAGCCGCCGCCAGACCGAGCCAAGCTCCAGCCCGATCACGCCGCCGCCGATGACGACCATATGCTCCGGCACCTTCGGCAGCTCCAGCGCGCCGGTCGAATCGACGACGACCTTCTGGTCGATCTCAACGCCCGGCAGCGGCGTGACCGACGAGCCGGTGGCGATGACGACGTTCTTCGCGGTGACGGTCTGGTCGCCGACCTTGACGCGATGCGCGTCCTCAAAGCTCGCGCGACCCTTGAGCCACGTCACCTTGTTCTTCTTGAACAGGAATTCGATGCCGCCGGTGAGCTGCTTCACGGCGTCCTTGCGCTGGCCGTGCATCGTGTCGAGGTCCAGCTCGGGCTTCACCTTGATGCCGAGCTTGGCGAAAGCGCCATTGGCCGCCGCGTCATAATATTCCGACGCATGGAGCATCGCCTTGGACGGGATGCAGCCGACATTGAGGCAGGTGCCGCCGAGCGTCTCGCGCGATTCGGCGCAGGCGGTCTTCAGCCCGAGCTGCGCAGCGCGGATCGCCGCGACATAGCCGCCGGGGCCGGCGCCGATCACCAGCACGTCAAAGTCGAATTCGTCAGCCATTGCTCGCTCGCTTCTCGCAATCGTCGGGGTTGCAGCGCGACATAGACCCTGGGGGCACGGAGGCAAGCCCCAGCACCGGGCCTATTTCAGCAGCACCAGCTCCTCCGCCATCGTCGGGTGGAGCGCGACGGTCGCGTCGAACTGCGCCTTGGTCAGCCCGGCCTTCACCGCCACCGCCGCCGTCTGGATGATCTCCGCCACGTCCGGCCCGATCATGTGGATGCCGACGACGCGGTCCGTCTCCGCCTCGCACACCATCTTGTAGAGCGCGCGCTCGTCGCGGCCGGCGAGGACGTTCTTCATCGGGCGGAAATCGGAGGAATAGACCTTCACCGAGCCCAGCTTCTGCCGCGCCTCCGCCTCGGTCATGCCGACGCCGGCGATCGGCGGGTGGCTGAAGCAGGCGTTGGGGACGTTATCGTATTCGACCGTCACGCGGCCGCCGCCGAACAGATTGTCGGCGAACGCCTGCCCCTCGCGGATCGCGACCGGCGTGAGCTGGATGCGGTTGGTGACGTCGCCCACCGCGTAGATCGACGGGCAGGTGGTACGGTTGTCAGCATCGACCTTCACCGCGCCCTTGTCGTCCAGCTCGACGCCGGCATTCTCCAGCCCCAGCCCTTCGGTGTTGGGCAGGCGGCCGGTGGCGAACATCACGCAATCCACCGTAGCCGGCTCATGGCCGGACATGTGGACGGTCAGCGAGCCGTCGTCATTCTTCACGATCTTCTCGAATTTCGCGTCGAAGCGGAATTCCATCCCCTTCATCAGGCTGATCTGGAGCAGCCGGTCGCGGATCTGCTGATCGTAGCCGCGCAGGATATCCTTGCTGCGGTTCATCACGATCACATGCGCGCCGAACTGGTGGAAGATGCCGGCGAACTCGTTGGCGATATAGCCCGCGCCGGCGATCAGCACGCGCTTCGGGATCGCCTCCAGATGGAACGCCTCGTTGGAGGTGATGCCATGCTCATGGCCGGGACAGTCCGGCACATGCGGCCGCGCGCCGCTGGCGATCAGGATCGTTCCGGCGGTCTTCTTCGTGCCGTCGGCCAGCGTCACCTCAGTGGGGCCGGTGACGGTGACGCGCTGGTGGACGATCTCCACGCCGTTGTTTTCGAGCGTGTCGGTATAGGCGCCGTTGATCCTGTCGACCTCGGCGAGGACGTTGGCCTGCAACGTCTGCCAGTCGAACGCGCAGTCGCCGGGCACCTGCCAGCCGAAGCGGCGCGCATCCTTCAGGTCCTCGGCGAAATGCGCGCCGTAGACGAGCAGCTTCTTCGGCACGCAGCCGCGGATGACGCAGGTGCCGCCGACGCGATATTCCTCCGCCACCATCACCCGCGCGCCATACGCCGCCGCGACCCGGCTGGCGCGCGTGCCGCCGCTGCCGGCGCCGATGGTGATGAGGTCGTAGTCGTAATCGGCCATGTATCTCACTCCGCGCGATGCCTGCCGCCGCAATATGGGGGCGAGGCGCCGCGCGGAAGTGCGGAAATGCCGATTACAGTAAGCGCCCGGCCGTTCAGTCCAGCCCGGCGCGGCGGATCAGGTCGTCGGTGGAGGGATCGAACTCCCCGCCGCCCTTGGCCGCCGCCTTCGCCATTTCCTTGCCCAGCTCGACGCCGAACTGGTCGAAGGAATTGATGTCGAGCAGCACGCCGTTCACGAACACGCGATGCTCGTAGAAGGCGATCAGCGCGCCGAGCGTCCGCGCGTCGAGCTGATCGAGCAGCAGGGTGGAGGACGGCCGGTCGCCGGGATAGGCGCGCGCCGGATCGTCCGGGTTCTCCTTGCCCTTCATCAGCGCCGCGCCCTGCGCGAAGGCGTTGAGCAGCAGCATCCGGTGGTGATCCTCCGGCAGGGTGTCGCCCTGCTCGATCACGCAAAGGAACTCAACCGGGACGAGATGCGTGCCCTGATGCAATAGCTGGAATACCGCATGTTGCGCGTCGGTGCCGACCCCGCCCCAGGTGATCGCGGCGGTGGGATATGTCACCGGCTTGCCCTGGATCGTCACGCCCTTGCCGTTCGATTCCATCTCGAGCTGCTGGAGGTAGCTCGGCAGCAGCCGCAGCCGCTCGTCATAGGCGAAGGGCGCGCGCGTCTCGGCGCGGCGGACCTGCGTGTAGTAAAGATCGGCGAAGGCGGCGAGGGCGGGGGCGTTTTCGTGCAGCGCGGAAAGGCGGAAGTGGCGGTCCATCTCCGCCGCGCCCTCCAGCAACTCCTCGAACTGGTCCCAGCCGAGCTTGATCGCCGCCGGAAAGCCGATCGACGACCACAGCGAGTAGCGCCCGCCGACGCCCTCGCTGAACGGCAGCACGCGCGTCTCGTCCACGCCCCATTCGATCGCCTTGTCGGGGCTGGCGGTCAGCGCGACGACGCGGCCATAGGGGTCTTCCACGCCGTGCTCGGTCATCCAGCCGATCACGCTGTCGGCGTTCATCATCGTCTCGGTGGTGGTGAAGGTCTTGGAGGCGACCACCAGCAGGGTCGCGCCGGGATCGAAGCGGTTGAACACGTCCTCCAGCGCCATGCCGTCGACATTGGAGACGATCGCCACGTCGTAGCGGTCCGAATCGCGCCCCAGGGCATCGACCAGCAGATGCGGCCCGAGCGCCGATCCGCCGATGCCGACGTGCAGGATATGCCGGATCGGGCCGAAGGCGTCGGCCTCGATCGCGTCGATCAGCGCCCGCATCCGCGCGTGATAGCCGCGTGCGCGGTTGACGCTATCCGGCGTGCCCTCGCCGCGCTCGGCGGTATGCTCGACAGGGCGATCCTCGGTGACGTTGATGTTGGCGCCGCCGAACATCGCCTCGCGCTTGCCGGCGAGGTCGCTCGCCTTCGCCAGCGCCTCGAACGCTTTCACCATCCCGGCCGTCAGGTGCGTCTTGGAGAAATCGAAATGGATGCCCGCCACGTCGAGCGAGAAGCGCTTCAGCCGCCCGGCGTCGTCGGCGAACAACTGCATGAGCTTCGTCTGCGGCAATGCCTCGATCGTCGACCAGTCCGCCATGTTCCGTTTCCTGTGTGAGCGTTCCGAAAAGAAGCGAACAGCCGTTACCGCCCCCGTGTTCCGCGCGCCAGCGGCTTGACGTGGAGGCGGGCTTGGGCGACGCCGCGCTTCATGGCCGAACAGGACACCCCGCCCGACGATATCCCGCAGCCGATCGGCAAGGCGTCAACCGCCCCGCCGACGAAGAAATCGGAGACGGGCGACACGCTCCGCTTCCTCGTCAAGCTGGCGATCGTCGTGTGGCTGTTCCGCAGCTTCCTGTTCGCGCCTTATTCGATCCCGTCGGAATCGATGCTGCCGCGTCTGCTGATTGGCGACTATCTGTTCGTCTCGAAATGGAATTACGGTTATTCGCGCTGGTCCTTCCCGTTCGGCTTCCCGCCGATTCCGGGCCGGGTGTTCGGCGGCACGCCGACGCGCGGCGACACGGTGGTGTTCCGCGGCCCGCCGGCCAACGATCATGACGTCATCAAGCGCGTGATCGGCCTGCCCGGCGACACGATCCAGATGAAGGGCGGCGTGCTGATCCTCAACGGCCGGGCGGTGCCCAAGCAGCGCATCGCCGATTTCGTCGTGCCGCTCACCCCCAATTACGGCGCGGACAAGTGCATGGCGCAGTTCCAGGACGCGGTGAACGGCCAGCAGGTGTGCCGCTACCCGCGCTTCCGCGAGACGCTGCCGGGCGGGCGCTCCTATGAGGTGCTCGACATGGGGCAGACGATCGCGGACGATACCGAGTTGTTCACCGTGCCCGCCGGCCATGTCTTCCTGATGGGCGACAATCGCGACAATTCGGAGGACAGCCGCTTCAGCCAGGCGTCGGGCGGCTTCGGCTATGTCCCGATGGAGAATATCGAGGGCAAGGCGGTGGTGATCTTCTGGTCGACCGACGGATCGGCCAACTGGTTCCTGCCGTGGACATGGGTGACGGCGGCGCGCTGGAGCCGGATCGGGGGCGGCTTCTGAGCGGTTCTGACGATCTCGCCGGCTGGATCGCCGAGACGCTCGGCCATCGTCCCGCCGACCTTGCCGATTACGAGCGCGCGCTGACCCACGGCAGCCGCTCCGACGCCAATTACGAGCGGCTGGAGTTCCTCGGCGACCGCGTGCTGGGCCTGGTGATGGCGGAATGGCTCTACGAGCGCTTTCCGGGCGAGCCGGAAGGGGCGCTGTCGAAACGCTATAACGCGCTGGTCACCGGGGCGGTCTGCGCGGATGTGGCGCGCGGGCTGGGCGTGCCGGCGCGGCTCCGCCTCGGCAAGCAGGCGCGCGACGACGGCGCGAGCGACAGCGACAATGTGCTGGGCGACGTGATGGAGGCGTTGCTCGGCGCGCTCTATCGCGACGCCGGGCTGGAGGCGGCGCGCGCCGCGATCCGTCGGCTGTGGGCCGCGCGCCTCACCGCCGACGCCTCCGCGCCGCAGCATCCCAAATCGGCGTTGCAGGAATGGGCCGCCGCGCATCAGCGCAAACCGCCGCTCTATGAGATCGTCGACCGCTCCGGCCCCGGCCACGCGCCGCGCTTCACGGTGAAGGCGACGATCCCCAAGCTGGCGGAGGCGCTGGCCGAGGGGGGGAGCAAGCAGGAAGCGGAAACGGCGGCGGCGCGGGCGTTGCTGCAAATGGTGAGATCACGATGACCCAATCCTGCGGCCTGATCGCCGTGGTCGGCGCGCCCAATGCGGGTAAGTCGACGCTCGTCAACGCGCTGGTCGGGCAGAAGGTGGCGATCGTCAGCCCCAAGGCGCAGACCACGCGCACGCGGCTGATGGGCGTCGCGATCGAAGGCGATACGCAGCTTCTGCTGGTCGACACCCCCGGCATCTTCGATCCCAAGCGCCGGCTCGACCGCGCGATGGTCGCGGCCGCATGGGGCGGGGCGGAGGGGGCGGACGTGCTCGCCTTCGTGGTGGACGCCAAGGGCGGCCTCGCGCCCAAGGTGGTCGAGATCGCGGAGCGGCTCGCCGAGCGGCGCGAGCCGAAGTTCCTGATCCTCAACAAGGTCGATCTGGCGGACAAGCCGCGCCTGCTCGCCCATGCGGAAAAGCTCAACGCGCTCGCCCCCTTCGCGGAGACCTTCTTCGTCAGCGCCACCACCGGCGACGGCGTGCCCGAGCTGAAGCGCGCGCTCGCCCGCGCGATGCCGAAGGGGCCTTGGCATTATCCCGAGGATCAGGTCTCCGACGCGACCGAGCGCGCGCTGGCGGCGGAGGTGACGCGCGAGCAGCTCTATCTCCAGCTCCACGCCGAATTGCCCTATGCGAGCACGATCGAGACGGAGAAGTTCGTCGATCGCGAGGACGGCTCGGCCGAGATCCACCAGCAGATCCTCGTCGAGCGCGCCAGCCAGCGCGCGATCGTGCTGGGCAAGGGCGGCAGCCGCATCCGCGAGATCGGCGCGAGGGCGCGGCTGGAACTGGCGGCGCTGCTCGACCGGCCGGTGCACCTCTACCTGCATGTGAAGGTGAAGCCGGGCTGGGACGAGGATCGCGGCGTCTATCGCGATATCGGGCTGGACTGGGTGGATTGAGCAAGCGCCTCGTCCACCCACGCCGGCACCAGTTCTGAAGCCGGCCCGAGCCGCGTTTCGCCGAACCACGCGCTGCCGGCGGAGCGTTCGAGGTTAAGCTCCAGCGTCGCCGCGCCGTGATAGCGCGCGGTCTGCACGAACCCCGCCGCCGGATAGACCGCGCCGGAGGTGCCGATCGAGACGAACAGGTCGCATGTCGCCAGCGCGCGTTCGATCGCGCCCATGTGATAGGGCATCTCGCCGAAGAATACGATGTCCGGCCGCAGCGCGGGCGCGGCGCAATCCGCGCATGCCGTCCCCGGCGGCAGGCTGCCTTCCCATGCCCGCCGCGCGCCGCATGAGGCGCATAGCGCCGAGTTCAGCGCGCCGTGCATGTGCAGCATCCGCCGCGCGCCGGCGCGCTCATGCAGGTCGTCGACATTCTGGGTGACGATCAGCAACTCGCCCCGCCATTCGCGATCGAGACGGGCCAGTGCCGCGTGCGCCGGGTTGGGCGCTACCCGCCCCAGCGCGGCCCGGCGCCCGTCGTAGAAACGGTGCACCAGCGCCGCATCGCGCGCCAGCGCCTCGGGCGTGCAGACATCCTCGACGCGATGATATTTCGGAACAAGGTCGTCTTCGTAGACTTCCCAATAGGTTGTACCGCTTTTTGTGCGGAAGGTTGGCACACCGGACTCGGCGGAAATACCCGCGCCGGTGAGGATCACGATGTTTCGGGTGTCGACCATCGGGTCAGACGCCGCCGCCCCACACCATCAAATATGGCATGAGTCCAAACAGAGATGCAGCAGACAGAAGGAGCAAAGCGGGTGCTGCTCGCCGAAACTTATTAGCTACCACGATGGTGAGGAGCAGCAGCAAGAAGATACTTATCGGCATCACGAGATAGAGCTTAATCTGCCCAGCGTTTGGATATCCCGCAACATGTTGCGACGCTATGCTGCGGTAGGCTTCCACCCCGGCAATGACGAGCAAACCCCAGAGGCTAAGCGCGGCTGCGGCGATGGAGTTGATTGCTGTCATGCCAGAAACATAGTTTGGCGGTGGCTTACGCGGCAATGATGCGGCGATAAACGATTATCGGCTGCGCACCCGATGGCCCTCCCACAATCCGCCCGGCCCGCGAAAGGTGGCAAGCCCGCTCTCCGCCGAAATGCCCGCGCCGGTGAGGATGACGATGCTGTCCATCGCGCCGGCTTATCCGATCGCTCGGCATGTAGATACGAAAAGGGCGGCCCGTCGCCGGAGCCGCCCTTTCGCTTGCCCGTGGGCCGATCGGTCAGCGCGAGTAGAACTCGACGACCAGGTTCGGCTCCATCTTCACCGGATAGGGCACCTCGTCCAGCGTCGGCACGCGAATGAAGGTCACCTTGGCGTTGCCGTCCTGCGCGACGTAATCGGGCACCTCGCGCTCGGCGAGGCCCTGCGCCTCCATCACCAGCGCCATTTCCTGCGCCTTCTTGCCCAGGGTGATCTCGTCGTTGAGCGACACGCGGCGCGACGCGATGTTGCACTTCACGCCGTTGACGTAGATGTGACCGTGGCTGACGAGCTGGCGCGCGGCGAAGATCGTCGGCGCGAACTTGGCGCGATAGACGATCATGTCCAGCCGGCGCTCGAGCAGGCCGATCAGGTTCTGCGAGGTGTCGCCCTTCATGCGGGCGGCCTCGTCATAGGCGTGGCGGAACTGCTTTTCCGTCACGTCGCCGTAATAGCCCTTAAGCTTCTGCTTGGCGCGGAGCTGGATGCCGTAGTCGGACATCTTCCCCTTGCGGCGCTGGCCGTGCTGGCCGGGGCCGTATTCGCGCTTGTTGACCGGGCTCTTCGGGCGACCCCAGATGTTCTCGCCCATCCGGCGGTCGAGTTTGTACTTGGCGCTGCTGCGCTTCGACATGATCTTTCCTTCAATCTGCGAACGACGTTCATCCCGGTATC
Organism: Sphingomonas sp. 67-36; assembly: GCA_001897375.1. GTDB lineage: Bacteria > Pseudomonadota > Alphaproteobacteria > Sphingomonadales > Sphingomonadaceae > Sphingomonas. The sequence goes on from MKSU01000004.1 coordinate 110,864, forward strand.
GCTCTGACGCTTCGCTCATGGAAACGCAGGGCCACCGCTTCACCGGGGATACGGGGCCGATTGCGAAGGCGCGCGCCTAGCGGGCGACGCATGGAGAGTCAAGATGTGGGCTATTTGCCGGCTGGCTGGGCGCTGGTCTGCTGGATCTTGTCTATCATCTGCTGGGTATCGCGCTCCTGTTCCTTCCATTGCGCACCGGTCAGGCATACCCGCCTGGAGGCGATGAGACTCCCTGTTACCTGATAGCTACGGCAGACGACCTTCTCCCGCTCCGGCTTCTCGGATGCAGGAGGCGGAGCCGGAGTGGCTTGCAGCAGTAGCAGCATGGTGAAGATCATAGTTTCCCCCTCGATCTCTCTATGGTCGCCAGTGTGTTGCTTTGGTATATGGCCGTCAAGACACGGCGGCTGGACAGGAGCGTCCGTCCCCGCCACAGCGCGCGCCATGACGATCCTTCCCGGACAGCAATGCAAGACGATGGCCGAAGTGCGCGCGGGTGTCGATCAGGTCGATCGCGAACTTGTCGCGCTGCTGCGTCGCCGTTTCGACTATATGGACGCCGCCGCGCGAATAAAGCCGGCGCGCGGCGCGGTGCGCGACGAGCCGCGCAAGGCGCAGGTGATCGCCAACGCCCGCGCCGCCGCCGTGGCCGCCGGGATGCCGGGCGACGCGATCGCGGCGTTGTGGGATGCACTGGTCGAGGCGTCGATCGCCTATGAACTGGAGGCGTTCGACCGGCGGTGAAAAGCTCCGGCGCGGATGCGAATGATCGCGAAATGAACTTCCGCTAACCGCTCCTTAGGACGGATCGTTGCATCAGCGGGGCGAAAGGATTCGCCCGACCGATGCAGCGCCTACCCCTGATCGTGCCCAATCCGCCGCGCCTCGCGGACTACAAGACCGCGCTCGAGCGGATCGAGGTTTCGGGCATCTATAGCAATTTCGGCCCCGAGGCGCGCCGTTTCGAGCAGGAAGCGGCGGCGCGGCTGTTCGGCGGGGAGGGCGCATGCCTCACCGTCGCCAACGCGACGTTGGGGCTGATGCTGGCGCTCAAGGACGCGGTGGGGGAGGCGGATGGCCGCTATGCGGTGATGCCCGCGCTCACCTTCGCCGCCACCGCGCAGGCGGCGTGGTGGGCGGGACTGACGCCGCTGGTATGCGATATCGACCCGGATGACTGGACCGCCTGCCCGGCGGCGGAGGAGCGGCTGCTCCACCAGCATGGCGATCGGATCGCGGCGCTGGTGCCCTATGCCGCGTTCGGCCATGCGATAGACCTCGATCGCTATGCCTGGCTGGCGAAGCGGCATGAGGTGAAGGTGGTGATCGACGCCGCCGCCTCGCTCGGCACGAGCGACGCGCAGGGGCGGTCGTTCGGCGCGGGCGCTCCCTTCCCGGTGGTATTTTCGATGCACGCCACCAAGCCCTTCGCGGTGGCCGAGGGCGGGCTGATCCATTGCGGCGACCGTGACACGATCGAGCGACTGCGCGCGATGGCCAATTTCGGCTTCGCCGGCGCGCGCAGCGCAAGCGTTCCCGGCCTCAATGCCAAGCTGCCCGAAGTGCTCGCCGCGATCGCCAACGCCAAGCTGGAGACGTTCGGGGCGACCTGCGCCGCGCGCGAGCGGGTCACGGCCGCCTATCGCGCCGCGATCGGCGGGCGCTATGCGACCCAGCCAGCGCCGGCCGGGCGGCAGGCGCTGGGCTTCTTCCAGCTCCTGTTGCCGCGCGGCGCGGATCGCGCGCGCGTCGCGGCGGCGCTGGAGGCGGAGGGGATCGGCACCGGGCAATATTTCAGCCCGCATATCGGGCAGCAGCCGTGGGTGCGGCAGGTGGCGACGATCGAGCCGACCCCCGTCGCCGACGATGTCGCGGGACGCATCCTCTCGCTGCCGCTCCACGATGCGATGACGGCTGCGGATGCGGAGCGGGTGATCGCGGCGCTCGATCGCGCCTGCGCCGCGCCGCATGTCGTTTCCGTCTCCGAGCCACCGCGCATCGCCGAGACTCTGGTGGTCGGCGGCGGACCGGCCGGCACCGCCCTGCTCACCGCCGCCAGCAAGCAGGGCCTGCTCGCCGCGCTTGCGCCCGGGCTGGTGCTGATCGAGCGCGACCGGGCGATCGGCGGCGGCCAGCTCGGCCGTTATGCCATCACCTCGGATTCGACCGCGCAGACCTTCCTCAGCGCGGTGGTCGACAATCCCTATCCCGAGATCGCCGCGCTCGCCGGCCATCCGGCGGCGCGCACCGTGGACAGCTATCGCGACGCGCTCGGCGTGCCGCTGGCGGAGGTCGGCCCGCTGCTCCGCGCGACGGGGGACCGGTTGCACCGGCTTCTCACCGAGAATGGCGGGAAGGTGCTGACCGGGCATGAGGTGATCGCGATCCGGCGCGACGGCGACGGGCTGTGGCGCGCGCGCGTTCGCGACATGGCAAGCGGCGCGGAGCATGAGCGGGTCGCGCGCAACGTCGTGATTGCCACCGGCGGGCATCAGCCGCTCGACCGGCTGGTGGCGCAGCGCGTCGCCGGCGCACCATTGCCGGAGCTGGCGCGGCACCGCCTCGTCCAGTCCGACGACGTGCTGTCGACCGGCGGGTTCGAGAAGGTCGCGGATCTCATCGGCAACGTCCGCGCGCCGCGCATCGCGGTGATCGGCGGATCGACCAGCGCGCTCGCCACGGTCGCGCTGCTGCTCAAGAAGCAACCGGCGCTGCCACTCGGCGCCGGCGCGATCACCTTGCTGCACCGGCGGCCGCTGCGCCCCTTCTATCATTCGGTCGAGGCGGCGGCGGCGGAGAATTTCACCGATTTCGGGCCGAACGACATCTGCCCCGTCTCCGGCTTCGTCTATCGTCTCGGCGGCTTCCGGCTGGAGGCGCGCGACCTGGTGCTGCGGATGCTGGGCGTGGACGGGCGCGAGCCGGACCCGCGCGTCACGCTCCACCGCATCGGCGACGACGAGGCGCGCGCGCGGGAGATTGTCGCCGGCGCGGACCTCGCGATCGCCGCGCTCGGCTATCGCCCGCGCGCGCTGCCGGTCGAGCGGTTCGACGGCACGCCGCTGGCGCTGGCGGCGGACGAGGGGCGGGCGATGGTCGATCGCCACTGCCGCGTCCTCGATGCCGGCGGCGCGGCGGTTCCCGGCCTCTACGGCATCGGACTGGCGGCTGGCTTCGTGCCGTGGGGCAAGCTGGGCGGGGAGGCGAGCTTCGTCGGCCAGGCCAACGGCCTGTGGCTATGGCAGAACGACGTCGGCATGATGATCGTCGATCAGCTCCTCGCCGGTCGCGGGCGGCGCGCGGCGTGAACGCACCCGCCGTCAGCGTCATCATGGCCGCCTATAATGGCGCCGCGCTGATCGGCGAGACGCTGGAGAGCCTCGCCACGCAGACCCTCGGCGATTTCGAGGCGATTGTGGTCGATGACCGCTCGACCGACGATACGCTGGCGGTGCTGCGCGGCTGGCCCGACGCGCGCGTCCGCGTCATCGCGCTGGAGGAGAACGGAGGGCCGGTCCGCGCGCGCAACCGCGCCTTCGCGGAGGCGCGCGGACGCTACGTCGCCGGGCTGGACCAGGATGATCTGTGTCGCCCCGAGCGGTTCGCGCGGCAGGTCGCGTATCTTGAGGCCAATCCCGATGTCGCGCTGGTCGGCAGCGATACGGCGGTGCTGGCGGATGGCGCGATCCGGCCGCCGCGCCACCCCGCCAACACCACGCCGCGCCTCACCGAATGGCTGCTGAGGATCGAGAATCCCCTGGTCTGGTCGTCGGTGATGATCCGCGCGGAGGTGGCACGGCGACTGGAGCCGTTCACCCGGCCCGAATTGCTCTACGCGGAGGATTTCGATCTCTATCACCGCATCGCCCGGCTCGGGCGCGTCGCGCGGGTCGATGCGGACCTGCTGATCTACCGCCAGCACGGCGGGGGCGCCTCGCAGCGGTTCGTCGAGACGATGCAGGCGAGCGCGACGCAGGTGCTGGCCGGCGCCTATGCCGGCGTGTTCGGAGGCGACGCGGAGGACGCCGCCGCGCTGGTGGTGCGCAACCTGATGGGCCGCGTCGCGCCGCCCGACCGCGCGACGCTGCGCCGATTGGGCGAGGTGCTGGCCGCGCTGCAACAGGATTATCTCGCGCGGCACGAATGCGGCGCGTCCGACGTGCGGCTGATCCGCTGGGAGACGGCCCGGCGCTGGGCCGGCGTGGCGCGCGCGGGGTTGCGCGCGGGGACGCTCACGCTGGGCGACGCGCTCGCCGTCCGCCCGCCGCACATGGGGCTGGGCTATGCCGGGTTCGAGGAACTGATCGTCTCGCGCCTCGTCGGCGGGGCGCGGAAGCTGCGTCAGACCTTCGCGGCGTAGATCATCCGCCCCGGCCCGAGCCGCTCGAACACCTCGGCCAGTTCATGCTCGCCGACCGCGAAACAGCCCTGGCTGCGCCCGAGCATCCCGCGCGTGCGGATCATGTCGGCATTGGCATACCACGCGCCATGGACGACGATCGCGCGGGCGAGGGCATTGTCGTTGGTGGGGTCCAGCCCGATCAGCCGCTGCGACCGGCCGTGCTTGCCGACATAATAATCCGCCGCGAGGAAGGCGCCCTCCGACGAGGCGTTCGAGCCGCCCGCGTTCGAGAAGCGGTGCAGGAAGCCGGTATGCGCCGGGTCCGATCCGCTGCCATGCGCGACGAGCTTGGCGCTGCTGGCTCCGTTGGCGAGATCGATGAAATGGAAGCGCGGCTGCGCGGAGGGCGCGGCGAAATCCACGATCGCCATCCGGTCGCGTTGCAGGCGGCCGCCGTGACGCTCCAGCGCGGCGAGCGCGCGGCGCAGCAACTCCGGCCGCACGACGCGCGGCGAGGTGGCCGGCGTCGCCGGCACCGTCGCGGCGGTGAGAGCCCTGGGCAACATGGTGCCGACAACCATCAGGCCGCCGGCTTTCAGCAATCCGCGACGCGTCCGCGCCGCGCGGTCGATAACGCTCATCGGTCGGTCATACCCCATACCCGCTTTCACGGATTATAGGGCGGCCGTGTTGCGATTTCATCATCCGCGTGCACGATCTGGCCCGTTATTTGCTTGATCCGTCGCGCGAACGAGGGGCGCGAAGTCCTTTCCTTTTACGACCGCCGCCGCGAGAGTGGCGGCAAATCACAGGAGAGGAATCGCGATGCGCTCACCGATCTGCGCGATGCTGGGGATCGAATTTCCGCTGCTCGCCTTCAGCCATTGCCGTGACGTGGTGGCCGCCGTCAGCCGCGCGGGCGGGTTCGGCGTGCTGGGCGCGACCGCGCATACGCTGGAGAGCCTGGAGGCTGAACTGGCGTGGATCGACGCGCATGTCGATGGCAAGCCTTATGGCCTCGACGTGCTGATCCCGGAAAACCTCGTCACCGGCGGGGCGAAGGGCATCACCCGCGCTTCGCTCGCCGAGAAGGTGCCGGAGCGGCATCGCGCGTTCGTCCGCGATCTGGCGGAGCGCCATCATGTCGCGCTGCCGGAGGAGCGGCGCGACGATAACGCGCCCGCGCCGTTCGACCCCAATGTCGCGCTGGAGATGCTGGAGGTCGCCTTCCGCCACCCGATCCGCCTGATCGCCAATGCGCTCGGCGTGCCGCCCAAGGCGATGATCGAACTGGGGCGGGCGCACGGCGTGCCGGTCGCCGCGCTGGTCGGCGCGAAGGAACATGCGCTGCGGCAGGTGGAGGCCGGGGTCGATATCGTCGTCGCGCAGGGCGGCGAGGCGGGCGGCCATTGCGGCGAGGTCTCGACGATGGTGCTGATCCCCGAGGTGGTGCGTGCGCTCGACCGCGCCGGCTACGGCCACGTCCCGGTGCTCGCGGCGGGCGGGATCATGACCGGCGCGCAGATGGCGGCGGCGATGGCGATGGGCGCGGCGGGCGCGTGGACCGGATCGGTGTGGCTGGCGACGCCGGAGAGCGAATGTTCCGACGTGTTCCGCGAGAAGATGGTCGCCGCCACCTCGCGCGACACGGTTCGGTCGAAGGGGCGCACCGGCAAGCCCTCGCGCCAGCTCCGTTCGGCCTGGACCGATGCGTGGGAGGGGCCGGATTCGCCCGGCGCGCTGCCGATGCCGTTCCAGTCGCTGATCAGCGAGCCGGCGATCCGCGCCGCCGACCGCGCCGCCGAAAAGGGCGATGCGGCGGCGCGCGAGATGGTGACCTATTTCGTCGGGCAGGGCGTCGGCCTCATCGATCAGGTGCGTGGCGCGGGGCAGGTGGTGCAGGATTTCAAGATGGAGTTCGCGGAGGCGCTGGAGCGGATGACCGGGCTGGTGGAATAAGGCCGGCATCCTTCCCAAAAAGATGGAAAGAAACTGCCGCTTCGTGCATTCCGTTCCTTGAACGAAACGGGAGGAACGATGGCCGCAGACGACACCGCCGGGCCGCCGGGCGCCGCATCGGCCGAGGGCATCGGCCTGCCGTGGTGGTCGATCGCCTTCCCGCTGCTGGCGCTGGCCGCGGTGCTGGTCGGGCTGGCGAAGATGGGCACGATCGGGGTGATCGCTGCGGCGGTGATGCTGGTCGGCAGCGTGCTGGCTGCGGTGCATCATGCGGAGGTGGTGGCGCACAAGGTGGGCGAGCCGTTCGGCACGCTCGTCCTCGCCGTCGCGGTGACGGTGATCGAGGTGTCGCTGATCGTCAGCCTGATGCTGTCCGACGCCGGGGACGCATCGACGCTGGCGCGCGACACGGTGTTCGCGGCGATCATGATCATCCTCAACGGCATCGTCGGCATCTGTCTGCTGGCGGGCGGGGTGGAATTCCGCGAGCAGAGCTTCACGCAGACCGGGGTGTCGGCCGCGCTCAACGTGCTGGTGGCGATGTCGGTGCTGACGCTGGTGCTGCCCAATTTCGTCGAGAGCGCGCCCGGCCCGGTCTATGCGCCGTCGCAACTGGTGTTCGTCGCGATCGTCTCGCTGATCCTCTACGGCACGTTCGTGCTGGTGCAGACGGTGCGGCATCGCAGCTATTTCCTGCCGGAGGACGGCGGGGAGGACGAGCATGCCGACGCGCCGACCGCGCGCACGACATGGGTGGCGCTGGCGATCCTGCTCGTCGCGCTGATCGGCGTGGTGCTGCTCGCCAAGGGGCTGGCGGCGACGGTCGAGCGCGCGGTGCTCGGCGCCGGGCTGCCGCTCGCGGTGGTGGGCGTGGTGATCGCCGCGCTGGTGCTGGCGCCTGAGAGCGTCGCGGCGTTCCGCGCGGCGCGTCGCGACCGGTTGCAGACGAGCCTCAACCTCGCGCTGGGATCGGCGCTGGCCTCGATCGGGCTGACGATCCCGAGCGTCGCGGTGGTCTCGCTGCTACTCGGCCTGCCGCTCGCGCTGGGGATAGGTGCCAAGAGCCTGACGCTGCTGATCCTGTCGCTGTTCTCGATCACGCTGTCGCTCGGCACCGGGCGGACGACGATCCTGGGCGGCGTGGTGCATCTGGTGATCTTCGCGGTCTATCTGTTCGTGACTGTCGTGCCGTGACGGCGCGGCGGGCGACGGAGGCGGATCGCGACGCCGTGGCGACGATGCTGGCGCGCGCGTTCCAGGACGATCCGGCGACCTCCTATATCCTTCCCGACCCCGCCGACCGGGCGCGGCGACTGCCAAGATTATTCCGGCTGCTCTACGAGAGCGACGGCGGGGGAATGCGGCTGGTGACGCCGGGCGGCGAGGCGGCGACGCTGTGGCGCGCGCCGGGGAACGCGCATGTCTCGACATGGGAGATCGTCCGGCGCGCGCCGGCGCTGCTCCATGCGCTCGGCGGTGGTGTCGGGCGCGCGCTGCGTGTGTCGGATGCGATCGCCGCGCATCATCCGGCGGGCGAATATTGGTATCTGCACATCGCCGGCTGCGATCCGGCGGCGCAGGGCAGGGGGCTGGGTGGCGCGGCGGTGCGCGCCGGCCTTGCGCATATCCCGCCGCGCTTCCCCGCCTATCTGGAGACGGCGACCGAGCGGAACCTCGGCTTCTATCGCGGGCTGGGATTCAAGGTGGTGGACGAGTGGCATGTGCCGAAGGGCGGCCCGCGCTTCTGGTCGATGATGCGGCCGGCGGCTCGCGAGTGAAGGCGCTTCCCTGGAAGGGCGCGCGTCACGGCTGCGGCTGGCGATAGCGCCACGCCTGATATTGCTCCACCGCGATCGAGCGCCGCAGCACGCGCGCCATCGGGTCGATCACGACATGCGCGGCGGCGGGAACGGCCAGCGTGGCGTGCCCGTCCGGCAGATCGACGCGCCGCACCGCGCCGTCCACCGACAATTCGATCGGCATCGGGAAGGGGCCGCCGGCCTTCCACTCCAGCGTCAGCGTGTCGCCGGTGCGGGTCTCGACCAGTTCGGGCAGCGCGGCGCGGCGCAGATAGGCGTCGAAGAACCAGCCGAGATCGCGCCCGCTCGCCAGCTTCACGTCGCGCTCGAAATCGGCGGTCGAGCCGTAGCGGGGGGCGAAATTGCCCGGCTTCGGATCGGGCCGGCCATAGACCAGCCGCCGCGTCGTGTCGAAGAAGGCGTTGTCCCCGATCAGCCAGCGCAGGGTGTGGAGCATCCACGACGCCTTGTAATAGATGTCGGTCGCCGGGCCGCCTTTGGCCGGCTCATAGACCTCCTCCTCGGTGCGCGACTGGCCGGACACGACCGGGGCGCGGTTGAGGATCAGGTTACGCTGCTGATCGAGCATGACGATGTAGCGCGCCTCGCCCTCGCGCCAGCGGCCGTAGAGCGGCTGCATGTAGCTCGCGAATCCCTCGTGCAGCCAGTAATCGTCCCAGTCGGCGGCGGTCATCTGGTTGCCGAACCATTCGTGCGAGAATTCGTGGTGGAACAGCCAGTCGAACCCCTCGGGCGCCTTGGCATAGCCGTTGCCGTAGGCGTTGATCGTCTGGTGCTCCATGCCCTTGTGCGGCGTCTCGACCACGCCGACTTTCTCGTCGCCGAATGGGTAGGGGCCGATCGTGCTTTCGAGGAAATCCAGCGTCGGCGCGAATTCGGCGAACAGTGCGCGGGCCTGCTGCTCCTCGCCGGGCAGATACCAGTAATGCAGCGCGATCGTGTTGCCGAAGCGGCTGTGGTAGCTGCCGGAAATCTCCTCATAAGGGGCGATGTTGAGCGCGATCGCATAGGTGTTCGGCTGGCGCGCGCGCCAGTTCCAGCGGGTGCGGCCGTCGGAAAGCGTGTCGACCCCGAGCAGCACGCCGTTGGCAGGGGCCTTCAACCCCCTGGGCACGGTGATATGCAGATCGACCAGCGCCGGCTCGCCGGTGGGGAAATCGAGGCATGGCCAGAGCAGGTCGCAGCCATAGCCCTCGTCGGTGGAAGCGATCCACGGGCGCTTATCGGGCGTCTGCGACCAGACCATGCCGTCATCCCACGGCGCATTGGCGGCGACATGCGGGGTGCCGCCATAAGTGATCGCCACGCGGACCTTCCCGCCGGTCGCGACGATATGGGGCAGGGCGATCGTCAGCCGCCCCTCCGGGTTGCGCCACCCCTCCTTCGCCAGCGGCGCGCCATCCACCGCGATCGCCGAGACGGGCAGGTTGCGGTCGAGGTCCAGCACGATCCGCTCCAGCGGCGCGCGGGCGGTGAAGTCCAGCACCGCGATGCCGCCCAGCGTGTGCCTTTCGGGATAGATCTCGAACGACAGATCGGCGTGATCGAAGCCGAGCTTCGCCTGATCGGGGTCGATCGGCCCGCCCGAGCGCTGGGTCTGCGCGGTCAGCGGCGGCATCCCCTTGGCAGGAAGATCGGCGGCCAGCGCCAGCGCCAGCAACATCGTCACCGCGGCGTTGACCCAAAGCGGTGATTGATGCGGCGGGCCGCCTCACCATATAAGCCGCGTTCGCCGCTCTGTCCGGGCGGCTGTGGAGTATCCATGACCCAGACCTTTCCCGTTCTTCCGCTGCGTGACATCGTCGTATTTCCGCAAATGATCGTGCCGCTGTTCGTCGGCCGCGACAAGTCGGTCGCGGCGCTGGAAGCCGCGATGGCCGGCGACAAGGAGATTTTCCTCGTTGCCCAGCTCGATCCGGCGCAGGACGACCCGAAGGAAGACGACCTCTACGACATCGGCGTCACCGCCACCGTGCTGCAATTGCTTAAGCTGCCGGACGGCACCGTGCGCGTGCTGGTGGAGGGCAAGGCGCGCGGCCGGCTCGGCGGGCTGATTGAGGCCGACGGCTATCTGTCGACCCAGCCGACCCCGGTCGAGGAGCAGGCTGCCGACGGCCCGGAAACCAGCGCGTTGATGCGTTCGGTGGTCGAGCAGTTCGAGAATTACGCCAAGCTCAACCGCAAGCTGCCGGCGGAAACCTCCGTCCAGCTCGCGGAGATCGAGGAGGCCGCGCGGCTTGCCGACGCGGTGGCCGGCAATATCGCGATCAAGGTGGCCGACAAGCAGTCGCTGCTGGTGGAGACCGATCCGACCAAGCGGCTTGAGATGGTCTATGCCTTCATGGAGGGCGAGCTTGGCGTCCTTCAGGTCGAGCGCAAGATCAAGAGCCGCGTCAAGCGCCAGATGGAGAAGACGCAGCGCGAATATTATCTCAACGAGCAGCTCAAGGCGATCCAGCGCGAACTGGGCAATGAGGGCGAGGACGGCGAGGGCGACGAGATCGCCGAGCTGACCCAGAAGATCGCCACGCTCAAGCTCTCCAAGGAGGCGCGCACCAAGGCGACCGCCGAGCTGAAGAAGCTCAAGACGATGGCGCCGATGTCCGCCGAGGCGACGGTGGTGCGCAATTACCTCGACGTGCTGCTGGGCCTGCCGTGGGGCAAGAAGTCCAAGCTCAAGAAGGACATCGCCGCCGCGCAGGCGATCCTCGACGAGGATCATTACGCGCTGGAGAAGGTGAAGGACCGCATCGTCGAATATCTCGCGGTGCAGGCGCGGACCAACAAATTGAAAGGCCCGATCCTGTGCCTCGTCGGCCCGCCGGGCGTGGGCAAGACCTCGTTGGGCAAGTCGATCGCCAAGGCGACCGGGCGCGAATTCATCCGCCAGTCGCTTGGCGGCGTGCGTGACGAGGCGGAGATTCGCGGCCACCGGCGCACCTATATCGGCTCGTTGCCGGGCAAGATCGTGACCAACCTGCGCAAGGCCGGCACGTCGAACCCGCTGTTCCTGCTCGATGAGATCGACAAGCTGGGTCAGGATTTCCGGGGCGATCCGGCGTCGGCGCTGCTCGAGGTGCTCGATCCGGAGCAGAACAACAAGTTCAACGATCACTATCTGGAGATCGACATCGATCTGTCGGACGTGATGTTCGTCACCACGGCGAACACGCTGAACCTGCCGCAGCCGCTGCTGGACCGCATGGAGATCATCCGTCTGGAAGGCTATACCGAGGACGAGAAGGTCGAGATCGCCGAGCGGCACCTGATCGCCAAGCAGGTCGAGGCGCACGGCCTCAAGGAAGGCGAGTTCACGCTCACCAACGAGGGGCTGCGCGCGCTGATCCAGCGTTACACCCGCGAGGCGGGCGTGCGCACGCTGGAACGCGAGATCGCCAAGCTGGTCCGCAAGGCGCTGCGCCGCATCCTTGAGGGGAAGGCCGAATCGGTGACGATCACGCCGGAGAACCTCCACGAGTTCGCCGGCGTGCAGAAGTTCCGCCACGGCCTGTCGGAGCAGGAGAACCAGATCGGCGCCGTCACCGGCCTCGCCTGGACCGAGGTGGGCGGCGAGCTGCTGACGATCGAGAGCGTGACGGTGCCGGGCAAGGGCGCGGTCAAGACCACCGGAAAGCTCGGCGACGTGATGAAGGAATCGGTGCAGGCCGCCTTCAGCTTCGTGCAGGCGCGCGCGCCGTCGTTCGGGATCAAGCCGAGCCTGTTCAACCGCAAGGATATCCACATCCATTTGCCCGAGGGCGCGGTGCCCAAGGACGGCCCATCGGCCGGCATCGGCATCGTCACCTCGATCGTCTCGACGCTGACCGGCGTGCCGGTGCGGCGCGAGGTGGCGATGACCGGCGAGGTCACGCTGCGCGGGCGCGTGCTGCCGATCGGCGGGCTGAAGGAGAAGCTGCTCGCCGCGCTGCGCGGCGGGATCGAGACGGTGCTGATCCCGCAGGAGAATGAGAAGGATCTCGCCGAAATCCCGCAGAACATCCGCGAGGGGCTGAAGATCGTGCCGGTCGCGCATGTCGACGAGGTGCTGCGGCTCGCGCTGACCGAGCCGCTGGAGGCGATCGACTGGACCGACGCGGACGAACTGGCGGCCTTGCCGCCGGCGCCTATTGCGCCGGCCGGCGGCGAGTTGCATCATTGATTCGAATCAGTCGCGGCGAACCGTGATGGTCCGCCACGGATACGCTTTGTCGTGTTCGTGGCGGATTCGTTTGACAGCCGCGACGCCACGCGCCTTACTGTCGTGATCGGCTGGAAAGCCGCGAATCCATTCTTTTATCCCACTATCCAGCATTTGGGGGTCACTGGACATGAACAAGCAGGAACTGATCGCGGCGGTGGCGAATGCCTCCGGTCTCGGCAAGGGCGATGCCAGCCGGGCCGTCGAAGCGGTGTTCGACACCATCTCGGCCAGCCTGAAAAAGGGCGACGAGGTGCGTCTGGTCGGTTTCGGCACCTTCGCGGTGTCGAAGCGCAAGGCGTCGACCGGGCGCAACCCGCGCACCGGCGAGCCGATGACGATCAAGGCCTCCAGCCAGCCCAAGTTCAAGGCGGGCAAGGTCCTCAAGGATTCGCTCAACTGAAGTGAATAGCGGGCTGGACAGGCGCGATTCGCGCGCCTAAAGGCCCGCTTCCGGTTTTGCCCAAGGGGCAATCGGGCGCGTAGCTCAGCGGTAGAGCACACCCTTCACACGGGTGGGGTCACAGGTTCAATCCCTGTCGCGCCCACCATGTTTTCAACGGCCTGCGTTGGAGCATGGTCGCTTTTCAGGAAAGCGATGAAATGCGCGCGTTGAGGTCTCACGGGTGCTGATCACGAGCTTGCGCGGCCTGCCTGAAGGGGAACGGGTGGCCAATTCTGCCCGATATTTCGCGCGTGAACGCCAATCTGGTTCACTGCAGGATCGCGGCATGGGCCGATTGGCGTGACTGGCGCAACCCGATCAAGGTCGAGGAATATGGCGCGCCGCTCAGCACCGGTCCCAAGATCAAGATAACGCCGCGCTCCGGCTCACTTACCAGCCGCTAAATCGCCTGGAATTGGGAACGGGTGTCCGCAACCTGTTCGACCGGAACGATCAACTGGTGGCCGGCTGTCCTGAGCCGGGCGCAGCTATTCATCAGCGTACGCATGCGTTATTATCGATCCGTGGTTTGCAGCGATCGCATCGCGGAAATTCCTGAACAAGGGCTGCATGGCGTGTTCAGCATCCGTCATCTGTAGAGCGGTCACTATCCCCGATCATCACAGGAGGCTCGATTCATGCGCAAGACCCTGATCATGTCCACGGTAATGGCATCGCTGATGGCGCCGGTCGCCGTCCCTTCGGCGGCGGATGCCCAGAGCAGCTATAACCGGGGTACACATCGTCATTATCATCACCGGTGCAAACGCAGCAGCGGCACGACCGGCCTTCTGGCGGGCGGGGCGGGCGGCGCGCTTGTCGGCCATGCGGTGGGCGGCGGCGTGCTCGGGACCGTCGCGGGCGGCGTCGGCGGCGCGTTGCTGGGGCGTCACCTCGACAAGAAGCATGACGCCGCGCAAAATCGCCGCAACGGTTGCTGATCGGCAAGACCCAACCTTTTCGGGCCCGTCGACCCATGCGGTCGGCGGGCTTTTTTTGTCGCGCTGCGCCCGATGGCGGTGAACGGTGGCGCGCCGTCGCCGGATGCGGCGCAAGAGCGCGAGAAAAATTACACAAGCGCGCGATCTCGGGTTAGGGTCGCTCCGCGCCGGTCGCGGGGTATGGTTACGCTACATGAAACTGACGTTCGACGCTCGCGCGCGGGCGATCCTGAAACGGCTGCCGGCCGTGAACGCCTATTCGGTGCTGGAAATCATGTTGCTCGCCGGCCTGGCGGTGCAGGTGGCGCGGCTCGCCTGGGTGGTGGTGACGCCCGTCGCGCCGCTGGGCGAATGGCGGCCGGCCGGCCCGACGATCCCGATGGCGCCGGCCGATGTGCTGCGCGGCGCCGATCCCTTCTATCGCGGCGGCGACCCGGACGGCGCTCCGGCGGTGGTCACTTCGTTGCATCTCACCTTGTACGGAACGCGGATCAATGAGGCGACCGGGCGTGGCTCGGCGATCCTCGCCGGGCCGGACGGCGTGCAGAAAAGCGTCGCGGTGGGCGAGGAGGTCGCGCCCGGCGTGGTGCTGAAGGAAGTGGCGTTCGATCATGTGACGCTCGATCGCGGCGGCGCGCGCGAGGATCTTTTCCTCGATCAGTCGAACGGCGGCGGCGCCGGCGCGGGCGCGGTGCCGGTATCCGCTCCGGCTGCCGCGACAGCGCCGCAAGCGCTCGCCGCCGGCGAGCCGATAGCGCTCAACAGGTTTCAGGCCGATATCGGCTTCGTGCCGCGAATCGACGGCGGGCGGATCATCGGCCTCGTCGTGCGGCCGCAGGGCTCGGCGGCGGCATTCCGCGCCGCCGGGCTGATGGAGGGTGACATCGTTACCGCAATTGGAGGCCGGCCAGTGAACAGCCCGGCCGATTTCGACGCTATCCTCGGGGGATTGAAGAACGGCGGCACCCTGTCGCTGACGGTGCTGCGTGGCGGGCAATCCGTGCCGCTGTCCGTGCCAGTGGCGCCGCGATGAGGCTGCTTCCGCTCGCGACCGGAATCGCGCTGGCGCTGGCCGCGCCGGCATTCGCGCAGACGACGCTCAACGTGCGCGACGCCGATATCCGCGCCTTCATCGCCGACGCGGCGAAGGTGACGGGGCGCGTCTTCATCATCGACGGGCGGGTGCAGGGGAAGGTGACCGTCGTCACCGACCGGCCGCTCAGCAAGTCCGAATATTTCGAGGTGTTCCTCTCCACGCTGCGCGCCAACGGCCTTGTCGCGGTGCCGACGAGCAACGGCGCGCTGCGCGTCCAGCCGATGGACAACGCCGCCGCCCAGCCGGGCCGCGTCGGGCTGGCGGGGGCGGCGCGCAACCAGTTCGTGACGGAGATCGTCCGCCTGCGCTCGATCGACGCGCAAAGCGCGGTCGATACGGTGCGCCCGCTGGTCAGCCCGCAAGGATCGGTGACGGCGAATCGCGGCGGCAATTCGATCGTCGTCGCGGATTTCGCCGACAATATCCGCCGCGTGCGCGAGGTGTTGCAACGGATCGACACCGACAGCGCCTCGACCCGCGTGATCGCCCTGAAGAATGCCGGCGCGCGCGACATCGCCACCGCGCTGCAGGGGCTGATCGGCACGCCGACGCAGGGCGGCGGGCAGACGACAAGTGTGGTCGCGGTGGAGGGCGCCAATTCGGTCGCGCTGCGCGGCGACCCGACGACGGTGGCGCGGCTGGCGCAGATCGCGCTCGACCTGGACCAGAAGGCCAAGAGTGGCACCGAAATCCGCGTCATCTTCCTCGAACACGCCGATGCCGCGCAATTGCTGCCGGTGCTGCAGCAACTCGTCGGGCAGACGCCGGACCAGATTCCGCAGAACACGCTGACGCAGTCGAACTTCGGCGCTTCTTCCTCGCCCGGGGGGAGCACGGGACGCACCGGCGGCAACTCGCTGTCGGCGATGGTCGCTTCCCAGACGCAGGCGCAGGCCGCGCCCGGCAGCGGCAATGCCGGGCAGGCGGCGATCACCGCGCAGGGCGGCCGCGCGCCTGCGGTGGTGACGCGCTTCGTCGGCGCGAACGCGATCGTCATCGCCGCGCCCGCCGATATCCAGCGGCAGCTTTCGGAGGTCGTCCGCCAGCTCGACACGCGGCGCGAGCAGGTGCTGGTGGAGGCGATCGTCGCCGAGGTTTCTGATGCGACCGCCAACAAGCTCGGCTTCCAGTTCCTGCTCGGCAGCTTGAAGGGCGGGGCGTTCGGCGCGACCAGCTTCGCCAGTTCCGCGCCGAATTTGCTGACCATCGCGGGCGCGATCGGCGCGCGGAAGCTGGCGACGACGACCACCACGGTCAACGGCACCACCACCGTCACCAGCACCGACAGCAGCATCAGCGACGCGCTGGCGCAGCAGGCGGTGAACTCGATCCTGGGATCGAGCGGCGCGCTGGCGGGCTATGGCGGCCAGATCGGCGACACGATCTTCGGCTCGATCATCAACGCGGTGAAATCCGACACCACGTCGAACCTGTTGCAGGCGCCCAGCCTCATCACGCTCGACAATCAGGAGGCGCGCATCCTCGTCGGGCAGGAAATCCCGATCACCACCGGCCAGGCGCTGAGCCAGAATTTCGACAACGCCTTCCGCACCGTGCAGCGCGAGAATGTCGGCATCCAGCTTGAGGTCAGGCCGCAGGTCAATTCCTCCGGCTCGATCAAATTGTTCCTGCACCAGCAGGTCAGCTCGATCGCCGGGCCGGTCTCCAGCGACAATTCGGACCTGATCCTCAACAAGCGCGAAGTGGAGACGACGCTGACCGTCGACGACGGGCAGATCGCAATCATCGGCGGCCTGCTCGACGACAATGAGCGGCGCACGATCGAGAAGATCCCGCTGCTCGGCGACATTCCGGCGCTGGGCCAGCTTTTCCGGTCGAAGGCCAAGACGCGGACCAAGACCAACCTGATGGTGTTCATCCGCCCGACCATCCTGCGCTCGCCGGAAGACAATCGCCGCGTCACCGAGCAGCGCTACGGCTACCTGCGGCTCCAGCAGGGGACGCAGGACCCGACGCGCGAGCCGTCGATCGACGAGCTGGTGCGCGACTATATGGGCGCCGCGCCGCCGATCCCCTCCGCGCCGGTGCCCGGCAATATCGAGGACCCGCGCATCAGCGTGCCGGTGCAGCGCAATTCGACGGTGACGATCAAGCGCGGGAAGACGAAGTGAACGCGCCGGCGGAGGACGGGGAGGGCGCGGCCGCCATCGCGGCGGCGGTGCAGCTTCCCTATGCCTTCGCGCGGCGCTTCGGCGTGATCTTCGACGGCGAGCGGGTCGCGTTGCGCGCCGGGGCCGATCCCAGGGCGCTGATCGAGGTGCGCCGCGTCGTCGGCCATCCGTTCCCGGTCGAACTGGTCGAGCCGGCGGCGTTCGACCGGCTGCTGAGCGACAATTACGCGATGGACGGGCAGGCTACCGCGCTGGCGGCGGTCGGCATGGGCGACGAACTCGATCTGCTGGCGGACGGCATCCCCACCGCCGAGGACCTGCTCGACACCGCCGACGATGCCCCCGCGATCCGGCTGATCAACGGCGTGATCGCCGATGCGGCGCGGCACGGCGTCAGCGACATCCATATCGAGCCGTATGAGACTGGTCTCGTCGTCAGGATGCGGATCGACGGCGTGCTGCGCGAGACGCTGAGGATGCCGCCGCATGTCGCGCCGGTGGTGGTGAGCCGCATCAAGGTGATGGCGCGGCTCGACATCGCCGAGCGGCGCGTGCCGCAGGACGGGCGCATGGGGCTGACGCTCGGCGGGAAGCTGCTCGACGTGCGCGTCTCCACCCTGCCGAGCCGCGCGGGCGAGCGCGTGGTGCTGCGCATCCTCGACAAGGACAATGCCGGGATCGACCTCGACGCGCTCGGCATGACGCGGCGGATGCACGCGCTGATCGATTCGGCGATCCACGAGCCGAACGGGATCGTCCTCGTCACCGGGCCGACCGGCAGCGGCAAGACGACCACGCTCTACGCCGCGCTGCGCCTGCTCAATGACGGCAGCCGCAATATCCTGACGGTGGAGGACCCGGTCGAATATGCCGTCGACGGGGTGGGACAGACGCAGGTCAATCCGAAGGTCGGCCTGACCTTCGCCGCCGGGCTGCGCGCGATCCTGCGGCAGGACCCGGACGTGGTGATGGTCGGCGAAATCCGCGACCGCGAGACGGCGGAGATCGCGGTGCAGGCGTCGCTGACCGGCCATCTCGTGCTGTCCACCGTTCACACCAACGACGCGGTGGGCGCGATCACCCGGATGCGCGACATGAAGGTGGAGCCGTTCCTGCTCGCCTCCACGCTGCGCGCGGTGGTGGCGCAGCGGCTGGTGCGGCGGCTGTGCCCGTCGTGCCGGCGGCCGGTGAAGGCGGGCGAGACGGTCGCCACCCTGCTCGGCATCGCGCCCGATGCGATCGTCTATGAGCCGGGCGGCTGCGCCACGTGCTCGCATACCGGCTACAAGGGCCGCGTCGGCGTGTTCGAGGCGGTGCGCGTCGACGAGACGGTCCGCCGCCTGATCAACGAGGGCGGCGACGAGGCGGCGATCGCCCGCCACGCCTTCGCCTCCGGCGACACGCTCGCCACCGCCGCGCGCCGGCTGGTGGAGCAGGGCGTGACCACGCCCGAGGAAGCGGTGCGCGTCTCCCGCCGTGACGCGGTCGACGAGGAGGTGGCGGTCGATGCGTGACGCCGCCGGCCGCCGTGGCTGACTTCGACTATCTCGCGATCGACACGCGCGGCAACGAGACGCGCGGCCATGTCGCGGCCGCCGACGCGGATGCGGCGCGGGCGGCGCTTGACCGGCGGCGGCTCTATGTCGTGAAGATCGAGCCGGGCGCGGCGCGGCCGGCGCGGGGCAAGCCGCTGTTCGGGCTGCAATTGCTTGCCGGGCGCATGTCGGCGAAACAGCTTACCCTGTTCACCCGGCAGCTCGCGACGCTCAACCGGGTCTCGCCGCTGGAGGAATCGCTGCGCACGATCACGCGGCAGACCGAGCAGGAGGGCACGCGCGCGATCGTCGCCACCGTCCACGCCGGCGTGGTCGAGGGGCGGCGGCTGGCCGACGCGATGGGGCGGGAGCCGCGCAGCTTCCCGACGCTCTATCGCGCGATGGTGTCGGCCGGCGAAAGCTCCGGCACCTTGCCGACGATCCTCGACCGGCTTGCCGTGCTGCTCGAGCGGCAGGCGGAGATTCGCGGCAAGATGCTGACCGCGCTCACCTATCCCGCGATCCTCGCCGTCGTGGCGATGGGCGTGGTGCTGGCGCTGATGGCCTTCGTCGTGCCGCAGGTGGTGGAGCAGTTCGATACGGTCGGGCAGCAACTGCCGCTGCTGACGCGCGTCGTGATCGGCCTGTCGCACCTGCTGGTCCATTGGTGGTGGGCGATCCTGCTGCTGCTCGCCGCCTGCGTGGGCGCGGCGTGGCTGGCGCTGCGCCAGCCGCCGATCCGCCTGCGCTTCGACACCTGGCTGCTGCGCGTGCCGTTCCTCGGCCGGCTGCTGCGCGACCTGCATGCGGCGCGGATGGCGCGGACGCTGGCGACGATGGTGGCGAGCCGCCTGCCGCTGCTGGAGGGGCTGGCGCTGACCGCAGGCACGATCCACAACCGCCGCCTGCGCCTCGCCTCAGACGAGATCACCGAATCGATCCGTGGCGGTGGCAGCCTGTCCGGCGCGATGCGGCGGACGGGGGTGTTCCCGCCCCTGCTCACCTATCTCGCCGCGTCGGGCGAGGCGGCGGGGCGGCTCGACGAGATGCTGGAGCGCGCCGCCGATTATCTGGAGCGCGAGTTCGATCGCTTCACCGCCACCGTCCTGTCGCTGCTGGAGCCGGCGATCATCGTCGTGATGGGCGGCGTGGTGGCGACGATCGTGCTGTCGATCCTGCTCCCGATTCTCCAGCTCAACACGCTTGCCGGCCAATGAGGATGATGATGCGTACCGAGGAACAGAAGCGCCGCCCCGGAGTCCGCCGGCGTCGCCACGAGGAGGGGTTCACCCTTGTCGAACTGATGGTGGTGATCGTCATCATCGGCCTGCTCGCCACGATCGTAGCGCTGAACGTGCTGCCGTCCGGCGACACCGCGCGCATCCAGAAGGCGAAGGCCGATATCGCCAACATCGAACAGGCGCTGGAACTCTACAAGCTCCAGATCGGCAGCTATCCGACGACGACGCAGGGGCTGGGCGCGCTGGTGACGGCGCCGCAGGGCGTGGATGCGGCGCGCTATCAGGCGGGCGGCTATCTCAAGAAACTGCCGGACGATCCGTGGGGGCGGCCGTATCTCTATGCCGCGCCGGGGAAGCACTCCGCCGCCGACGTATGGAGCCTCGGCGCGGACGGCAAGGAAGGCGGCGAGGGCGTCGATGGCGATATCGGCTCCTGGCAATAGGCGGCTGATTGGAAATGCACCCGAAAGTGCGTTTCGCGAGCCGGTGCCGCTCACCGAACGCGGCTTCGATTCTTTTGGGCGTTCCGCCGAACACGGCTTCACGCTGATCGAGTTGATGGTCGTCATGCTGGTGATCGCGCTGGCGGCGACGGCGGCGGTGCTGGCGATGCCCGATCCGCACGGGCGCGTGATCGACGAGGCGGCGCGCTTCGCCCTGCGCGTCCGCGCCGCGCGTGACGGCGCGATCGTCGATGCGCGGCCGGTGAGCGTGTGGGTGACGCCCGGCGGCTATGGCTTCGATCGCTGGGAGAGCGGGCGCTGGGTGGCGATGGACGAGAAGCCGCTGACGGTCGCGCAATGGGGACGGGGCACCACCGCGACGATCGGCGACCGGTTGCGCGTCACCTTCGACGCGACCGGCATGGCGGATCGCCCGGCGGCGGTCCCGCTGCTGCGGGAGCGGGCGCGGGCGACGGTGACGATCGACCCGACCGGCGCGGTGCGCGTCGATGGCTGACGGGCGCGGCCTCGATCCTCTTTGGCGCGCCGCCGGACCCGGCTTCACGCCCCATCAGCGTTCCGCCGAACACGGCTTCACGTTGATCGAGATCATGGTCGCGCTCGCGGTGTTCAGCCTTGCCGCGCTGGCGCTGATCCGGCTGGAAGGCGCAACGATCCGCTCGACCGGTGCGCTGGATTCGACACTTCTCGCGCAGACCGTTGCGCGCAACGTCGCGATCGAGGCGATCACCGACGCCCGCCCGCCCGCCGCCGGCCGTACAGAGGGCAATGAGCGCAACGGCGGCCGCGATTGGCATTGGACGCGCGAGGCGCGCGCGATCGGCGACGGGCAGGTCATGCGGATCGACGTCACCGTCGCCGGGCCGGACGGCCGCGAACTCGGGCGGATGACGATGGTCCGCCCCCAGGCGGAACAGGCGCAATGAGCGCGCACCGTTCCGCCGAACACGGTTTCAGTCCTTTGGCGCGTTCCGCCGAGCACGGTTTCACGCCCCGTGAGCGTTCCGCCGAACACGGCTTCACGCTGGTCGAGGTGATGATCGCGCTGCTGATCTTCGGCATGATCGCGGCGGCGGGCGTGGCGATGCTGTCGTTCAGCATCAGGGCGCAGAGCGCGACAGGCGCGCGGCTCGACGATATCGGCGCGGTGCAGCGGCTCGCGTCGATCCTCGGCGCCGATCTGGCGCAGGCGGTCGACCGGCCGGCGCGTGACGAGCGCGGCACGCTGCTCCCGGCCTTCGTCGGCACCGCCACCACGCTGCGGCTGGTGCGCGGCGGCTGGGGCAATATCGACGATGCGCCGCGCGCCTCGTTGCAGAAGGTCGAATACCGGCTCGGCGAGGAGGCGATCGAGCGCATCGGCTATCCGATGCTCGATGGCGCCGAGCCTTATCCGCCCGGCGCGATGCTGGACGGGGTGAGGGCGATCAAGCTGCGTTACCGCTTCCAGGGCGCGTGGAGCGATCATTGGGACGGAACGCAGGGCGCGCCGCTGCCAGCAGTGGTCGAACTGACGATCACGCGGCGGGACGGCACGACGCTGCGCGAGATGTTCCTCGTCGGCACCGGCTATGCGCCGCTCGGGACGGGCAGGAACAATGTCCTCTGAGCGCGAGCGCGGCGCGGCGCTGCTCACCGTGCTGCTGCTCGTCGCGGTGATCGCGGTGATGGCAGCGGCCGGGCTGGAGAAATTGCGGCTCGCGACGCGGCTCGGCGGCAATGCCGTCGCGCTCGAACAGGCGCGCGCCTATGCGCAGGCGGCGGAGACGCTGGCGACGACCCACATCACCGCGCTGCTGCGGCAGGACGCGAGCCGCGTCACGCTGGCCGGCGGATGGAGCGGCCGCCCGATCGCGCTGCCGCTGCCGGAGGGAACGGCGGTCGCGCGCGTCACCGATGGCGGGAATTGCTTCAATCTCAACAGTCTCGTCACGCATGGGCCGGACGGTCGCTATACCGCTTACACGCCGGCGGTCGACCAGTTCGCGCGGCTGATGCGGCTGATCGGGGTCAGCAACGGCGAGAGCATCGCGGCGGCGGCCGCCGACTGGATCGACAGCGACGACACGCCGTTGCCGGGCGGCGCGGAGGATGCGGCCTATCTCGGCGGCCAGCCCGGCTATCGCACGGCCGGCACGCTGATGGCCGATCCCAGCGAGTTGCGCGCGGTCGCCGGGGTGACGGCCGAAAGCTATGCGAAGCTGCGGCCGTGGATCTGCGCCCTGCCGCGCGCCGAGCGATCGCGGATCAACGTCAACACGCTCACGCCCGAACAGGCCCCGCTGCTCGCGATGCTGCTGCCGGACGGGAGCGGGATGGCCGGCGCGCGCGCGATCCTGATGCGCCGCCCGCCCGGCGGCTATGCGAATCGCGACGCCATCTGGAAGCCGGCGGCCCAGGCCGGGATCAGCGCCGATCCGCTCGCGGCCGATCAGGCGGACGTAACCTCGCGCTGGTTCGCGCTGCGCGTCGAGGTTACAGTGCGCGGCACGACGATGCAGGAACGCGGGCTGATCGACGCGAGCGCACTTCCCGCGAGGCTCGTCTCGCGGCAATGGGGGGAATTGTGACGACCGCGACGTTGCTCTTTCTCCCGCCCCGTATCGGCGATCCGTGGCGTTGGCTGCGGATCGAGGGCGATGCCGTCGCCGCGCGCGGCGAGGGCGTGCCGGAGGCGGACGGCGCGCCGGTCGTGGCGGTGGCGCCCGCCGACGCGGTGACGCTGCACTGGGCGGCCCTGCCCGCGCGATCGACCGCGCAGGCCGCCGCCGCCGCCCGCATCGTGGTGAGCGACGCCAGCGCGACGCCGCAGGAGCAACTCCACGTCGCGGTCGGCGAGGTGGAGGGAGAGGATCGCCCGATCGGCGTGGTCTCCGCCGTTCGGATGCGTGAGTGGCTCGATTCGCTGCTGGCGATCGGGCTTGACCCCGCGACGGTGATTCCCGCCCCGCTGCTGCTACCGGCGACGGAAGGCTTCGTCCGCGCCGATCTCGGCGGACAGGCGGTGGTGCGCGGGCAAGCCAGCGGGTTCGCCGACGAACACGGCCTCACCGAACTCATCACCGGCGGCGTCGCGCCCCAGACCCTGGCGCGCGCGGCGCTGGAACAGGCGCTGGCGAGTGCCGTCGCCGCGCCGCCGCTCAACCTGCGGCAAGGGGCGTTCCTGCGCCGTCGCCGCCGTGCGATCGACTGGGCGCTGGTGCGGCGGCTGGCGCTGCTGCTCGCGCTGGTGCTGCTCGCGACGCTGGCGATCGATCTGGCCACGATCGCGCGCTATGCGCTCGCCGCCGATCACCTGGAGGCGCAGGCCGATACGATCGCGCGCCGGGCGCTGCCGCGCGACGCCGGCGCGGTGGCGGATCCGAGCCGCGCGCTCGACGAGCGGCTCGCGCGGCTGCGCGGGCCGGGGCAGGGCTTCACGCGGACGGCCGCCGCCGCGCTGTCCGCGATCCGCCCGGTGCAGGGCGCGGAGGTCGAGGCGCTCGATTTCCAGCCTAACGGCGATCTCGGCATCACCGTGACGGTGGACGGCGACGCTCAGGCCAATGCGCTCCAGGCCCGCCTGCGCGACGCCGGCTTCGCGGTGACGGGCGGCGCGTTCGAATCGACCGGCGGGCGATTGAAGGGGCAGCTTACGGTGAGTTCGCGATGAGCGCGCTCCGCACATGGTTCGATTCGCGCTCGCTGCGGGAGCGGCGGCTGATCCTCGTGATGCTCGCGCTGCTGGCGGTGACGCTGGTGTGGGCCGGGGTGATCCGCCCGGTGCGCGACGGGCTGTCCGCCACCCGCGAGCGTTACAATGACGCGGTGGTCCGGCTCGGCGAGACGCAGGTGCGCGCCAATGCCGTCCACGCGATCCTGCGCGGACGTCCCGCGCCGCTGGAGGCGCCGCTGCCCGACGCGGTGCGCGAGCGCGCCGATGCCGCCGGCTTCACGCTCGCCAGCCTCGATCCCGATGGCGACGGCGTGCGCGTCTCGATCGGCAGCGCCAAGGCCACGCCGCTGCTCGGCTGGATCGCCGGGCTGGAGGGCGACGGCATATTGGTCGATGCCGGCACGATCACCCGCAACGGCGACGGCACGGTCGCCGCGCAACTGACGTTGAAGGCGCGGCGCCCGTGATCCGCCTCGCGACCGGGCGCGGCACCTTGTTCGTGGCGATGCTGGTCGCCGCGCTGATCCTGTTCCTGCCGATGCGGTTGGCGCTGGCGTGGTTCGGGCTGGCAGAGGCGGGGATGACCGCGCGCGAGGTGCGCGGCAGCATCTGGTCCGGCTCGCTGGCGGAGGCGCGGTTCGGCGATATCGCGCTGGGCGACCTTTCGGCGCGCGTCTCGCCGCTGCAATTGCTGCTTGGCCGCGCGCGCGTCGCGCTCGCCGCGCCCGAAGGGGCGACGGGGCCTCGCCTTGCCGGCGCGGTGGAGGTGACGCGGCATACGGTCGGTCTGCGCGGCGTCACCGCCAGCCTGCCGGTCGGCAGCGCCTTCAACCCCGTGCCGGTGACGACGCTGGAACTGGAGGGCGTCGACGTCCGCTTCGCCGACGATCATTGCGACCGCGCGGAGGGCCATGTGCGCGCGGTGCTGACCGGGGACGTCGCGGGGCAGGCGATCCCCACTTCGATGAGCGGCACGCCGCGTTGCGATTCCGGCGCGCTGCTGCTGCCGCTGACCAGCCCGGCGGGCGAGGGATCGACGATCCGTATCTGGCCGGACGGGCGCTATCGCGCTGACCTTACGCTGGCCGCCGCCGATCCGGCGCAGGCGGCGCGTTTGCAGGGATTCGGCTTCGTCCAGACGCAGCAGGGGATGCAGCTGGCGATCGAGGGGCGTTTCTGAGCTTTCTGCGGTGCCGGCCGCTTCCGAACGGACTGATAGCTTGACCAGATGCCCGCACCCCCGCTAGGGGCGCGCATCCCATGCGGCGATCGTAGCTCAGTTGGTTAGAGCATCGGTTTGTGGTACCGAGGGTCGCGGGTTCAAGTCCCGTCGATCGCCCCATTTCCTCCATCATCAGCAAATAGGCTGGCATTCGGCCGGCTATAACTTTATTACGTCTCTGAGTGTTTTTATTACGCAAGAGGCGGAGCAGCGATGACGATGGACTGGGGTTTCCCCGATTTCGACGCCCATGAGGGCGTTCATCTGTTCACCGATCAGGTGTCGGGGCTGCACGCGGTCATCGCGATTCACTCCACGGTGCTCGGCCCGGCGATGGGCGGGGCGCGCTTCTGGCATTATGCCGACGGCCGCGACGCGATCACCGATGCGCTGCGCCTGTCGCGCGGCATGAGCTACAAGAACGCGATGGCCGGGCTGGCATTGGGCGGAGGCAAGGGCGTGGTGCTCGCCCCCGCGCCCGGCGCGACGATCGGCGAAGCGCAGCTCAAGGCGTTCGGCCGCGCTGTCGAATCGCTCGGCGGGCGCTACGTCACCGCCGAGGATGTCGGCATGTCCGTGGAGCGGATGAAGGTGATCGCGGGCGAGACGCGCTACGTCTCCGGGCTGCCGGTCGCGAGCGGCGCGGCCGGGGGCGATCCGGGGCCGTTCACCGCGCTGGGCGTCTATCTCAGCGTCAAGGCTGCGGCAAAGCGCGGGCTGGGCGCGGGCGACATGAAGGGCGTGCGAATCGCGGTGCAGGGCGTCGGCTCGGTCGGCGGCGGCGTCGCGCGGCTGCTGGCGAGGGACGGCGCAGTGCTGACGCTCGCCGACGTCGATCGCAGCCGCGCGGAGGCGCTGGCGGCGGAGATCGGCGCGAACGTGGCCGCGACCGAGGACATCCTGTCGCTCGATGTCGATCTGGTGAGCCCCAACGCGCTGGGAGCGGTGCTGAACGAGCGCTCGATCGCCGCGCTGAAGGCGAAGGTGGTCGCGGGCGGCGCGAACAACCAGCTTGCGACCGGCGAGGACGGCCGCCGCATCCACGAGCGCGGCATCCTCTACACGCCCGATTATGTCGCCAACGCCGGCGGTATCATCAACGTCGGGCTGGAATATCTCGGGCAGGGCGACGAGGCGGAGGTGCGCGCGCGCATCGCCCGCATCCCGGAGCGGCTCGATCAGGTGTGGAACGAGAGCGAAGCGAGCGGCGACCCCGTCTCAGCTGTCGCCGATCGCATCGCGCAGCGGCTGATCGGGCGGGGCTGAGCGGAGCCCGCGCGCCGGTCGTCCCGGTGAAGGAGGGCGTTCAGGGCTGGACCGATCCCTGGCCGCCGGTCCGGCGCGCCCGGCCGGCGGCCAGCGCGGCGTCGCTCGCCAGCTTGTCGGCGCGCTCGTTCTCCGGGTGGCCGGCGTGGCCCTTCACCCACTCCCATTCGATGCGGTGGCGCTTCGTCGCCGCGAGCAGCGCCTGCCATAGCTCCGCGTTCTTCACCGGCTTCTTGTCGGCGGTGCGCCAGCCGTTGCGTAGCCAGCCGTGAATCCATTTGGTGAGGCCATCCATCACGTAGCGGCTGTCGGTCGAAAGCCGGACATGGCACGGCCGTGTGAGCGCGTTGAGCGCCTCGATCGCTGCGGTCAGCTCCATGCGGTTGTTGGTGGTGGCGGGGTCGCCGCCCGATAATTCCTTCTCGCGCGCGCCCATGCGTAGCACCACGCCCCAGCCGCCGGGGCCGGGATTGCCCTTGCATGCGCCGTCGGTGAACGCCTCGACGCTCGGCAATTCGCTCATGCCGCGACGCGCGCCGCCAGCGCCGGGTCGTAGTGGCGAAGGCGGCGCATATAGGCGAGCGGGTCCTTGCGCATCACCAGCGCGTCGGGCGGCGTATTGAGCCAGTCCCACGCGCGCGACAGGACGAAGCGGATGCACGCGCCGCTGGCGAGCGTGGTGAATTGCGCGCGCTCCACCCCGGAGAGCGGGAAATGCCGTTCATAGCCGGCGATCAGCGCATCGCCCACCGCCGCGTCATAATCGCGACCCGCGCCGTCGAACGACCAGGCGCTGTGCATGACCGCCAGATCATAGACGCGAATGTCGGTGCAGGCGAAATAGAAGTCGATCAGGCTGGTGACCTTGTCGCCCAGCATCAGCACATTGTCGGGGAACAGGTCCGCATGGATCGCGATGCGATCGAACCCCTCGCGCGGCCATGCCGCCTCCACCTTGTCGAGCGCCTCGGCGAGATCGTCGTGCAGGCCGGCGGCGATCCCGTCCAGGCTGCGGCCGCAGCGCTCGAACAGCGGACGCCACGTATAGATCCCCATCGAATTGTCGCGCGTCGGGGCGAAATCGGCGACTGCGCGGTGCATCTCGCCCATCGCGTCGCCGGCAGCGAGCGCCTGTGCGGGCGTGGGATGCGACAGCGACACGCCGGGCATGAAGCGGATCAGGCAGGCGGGGCGGCCCTCCAGCTCCTGGATCTCGACGCCCGCGCGGTCCTTGATCGCGGGCGGCACCGGCAGGCCTTTCGCGTCGAGATGATCGAGCAGCGCCATGAAGAATGGCAGGTCCGCCGCCGCGACGCGCTTTTCATAGAGCGTCAGGATGAAGCGGTCGCGCGTCGTCTCGACGAGGAAATTGGAATTCTCCACCCCCTCGGCGATGCCCTTGGCGGAGACGAGATCGCCGACGTCGTAACGCGTCAGGAACGCCGCCAGCACCTCGGCCGACACCTGCGTGTAAACCGCCATCGCCCGCGCCTCAGGCCGCTTCCAGCCCGCGCGGCAGCTTGAAGGCGATCGATTCGCGCGTCGTCTCCTCCTCGCGCTCGTTGATCGTGAAGCGCGTGGCGAGGCGATCGACCAGCTCGCGCACCAGCAGCTCCGGCGCGGAGGCGCCGGCGGTGATGCCCAGCGTCCGCACCCCGTCAAGGAACGCCCAGTCGAGATCGGCGGCGCGCTGCACCAGCGCGGCGCGGACGCCTTCGCGCTCGGCCACCTCGACCAGCCGCATCGAATTGGACGAATTGGGCGCGCCGATCACCAGCATCGCGTCGCACGCCGCCGCGATCGCCTTTACCGCCGCCTGACGGTTCGAGGTGGCGTAGCAGATATCCTCGCCGCGCGGACCCTGGATCGCCGGGAAGCGGCGCTGGAGCGCGCGCACCATCTCCGCCGTGTCGTCCACCGACAAGGTGGTCTGGGTGAGGAAGGCAAGGTTGGCGGGATCGGCTGGCTCCAGCGCCTCGACATCCTGCACGTTCTCGACCAGCGTCATCGCGCCTTCCGGCACCTGCCCGAACGTGCCGATCACCTCGGGGTGGCCGGCGTGGCCGATGAAGACGATGTGGCGGCCCGCCTCGACCAGCCGCTCCGCCTGCCGGTGGACCTTGCTGACCAGCGGGCAGGTGGCGTCGAGATAGTCGAGGCCGCGCTCCACCGCGTTGGCGGGCACCGACTTGGGCACGCCATGCGCGGAGAACACCACCGGCGCGCCGTCCGGCACCTCGTCCAGCTCCTCGACGAAGATCGCGCCGCGCGCCTTCAGGCGATCCACGACGAATTTGTTGTGGACGATCTCGTGGCGGACATAGACCGGGGCGCCGTGTTTCTCGATCGCGAGCTCAACGATGCGGATCGCGCGATCCACGCCGGCGCAGAAGCCGCGCGGGGCGGCGATCAGCAGGTCGAGCACGGGCTTGTCGGACATGAAGCGGCCTTTACGTGGCGGGGCGGCGATCGGCAATGGGAAGCGAATGGGGGGAACCGACTCGGCAGGACTGCGCGGGCGTGATAGGCGCCTTCATCATGCTGGACAGCCAATCCCCCTCCGCGATGATCGCGACCATGGCGGCCGAAGCGCGCACCGCCGCCCGTACGCTGGCGCTGCTTCCCACCGGGCGGCGCCGTGCGGGTCTTGCCGCCGCCGCCGAGGCGTTGCGCGCGGCGACGCCGGAAATCCTTGCCGCCAATGCGATCGACACGGCGCGCGGCGCGGCGGGCGGGCTGACTCCGGCGATGCTCGACCGGCTGCGGCTGGACGAGGCGCGCGTCGCGGCGATGGCGGACGGCGTGGCGACGGTGGCGACGCTGACCGATCCGCTCGGCGCGTTGATCGACGAGGCGACGCGGCCCAACGGCCTCGTGCTGCGCCGGGTGCGGGTGCCGATCGGTGTGATCGGCATCATCTACGAAAGCCGCCCCAACGTGACGGCGGATGCGGCGGCGCTGTGCGTCATGTCGGGCAATGCGGTGGTGCTGCGCGGCGGATCGGAGGCGGTGGAGAGCAACGCCGCGATCCATCGCGCCTTCGTCGCCGGGCTGGCCGAGGCCGGGCTGCCGGCGGGCGCGGTGCAGCGCGTCGCGATCACCGATCGCGCGGCGGTCGGCGCGATGCTGGCGGCGGACGGCCTGATCGACCTGATCGTGCCGCGCGGCGGCAAGAGCCTCGTCGCGCGCGTGCAGGCGGAGGCGCGGGTGCCGGTGCTCGCGCATCTCGACGGGATCAACCATGTCTTCGTCCACGCCTCCGCCGATCCGGCGATGGCCGAGCGGATCGTGCTCGACGCCAAGATGCGGCGTACGGGCATCTGCGGCGCGATGGAGACCTTGCTGATCGACACTGCCTATCCCGCCGCGCCCGCGCTGATCGCGGCGCTGGCCGCGACGGGATGCGAGGTGCGCGGCGACGGGCGCGCGTGCTCCATCGCGCCGGGAATCGCGGCGGCGGGCGATGAGGACTGGGACACCGAATATCTCGACGCGGTCGCCTCGGTGGCGATGGTCGATGGGCTGGACGGCGCGCTGGCGCATATTGCGCGCCACGGATCGCACCATACCGATGCGATCGTCGCGGCCGACGAGGATGCCGCGCGGCGCTTCCTCGCTGAGGTCGATTCGGCGATCGTGCTTTGGAACGCCTCCACCCAGTTCGCCGACGGCGGCGAGTTCGGCTTGGGCGCGGAGATCGGCATCGCCACCGGCCGGCTCCACGCGCGCGGCCCGGTCGCGCTGGAGGGGCTGACCACCTACAAGTGGATTGGGCTCGGCACGGGGCAAGTGCGCGGCTGAGACGATGGTCCCTGTCGCCCCGACAGACCCGATAAAGCAGCGTTAACATCCGCTTGCCAGCCGGCGCGTTCCCGCATTATCTTCCGTTACGCCATAGAAATAGAAATACGGGATTTTGCTATCGCACGGAGGAACGGGGATATGGTGCCAATTCACAAGCGTTGCGTCGCGGAAGCATTCGGAACCTTCTGGCTGGTGTTCGGGGGGTGCGGCAGCGCCGTCCTCGCCGCCAAATTCCCCGAAGTCGGCATCGGGCTGGCGGGCGTCGCGCTCGCTTTCGGCCTGACCGTCCTCACCATGGCCTATTCGATCGGCCACATCTCCGGCTGCCACCTCAACCCGGCGATCACCATCGGCCTTTGGGCGGGCAAGCGCTTCCCGGCGAAGGACATCATCCCCTATATCGTCGCGCAGCTTGCCGGCGCGATCTTCGCGGCGGCGCTGCTCTATTGCATCGCCAGCGGCAAGGCGGGCTTCACGCTCGCGCCGAACGGGCTGGCGGTGAACGGCTATGGCGAGCAGTCGCCGGGCGGCTACAGCCTCTACGCCGGGTTCATCATGGAAGTGGTGATGACCTTCGGCTTCCTCACCATCATCATGGGCGCGACCGACACGCGCGCGCCGAGCGGCTTCGCGCCGATCGCGATCGGGCTGGGGCTGACGCTGATCCACCTGATCAGCATCCCCGTCACCAATACCTCGGTGAACCCGGCGCGCAGCACCGGCCCGGCGCTGATCGTGGGCGGGCTGGCCTTGCAGCAGCTCTGGCTGTTCTGGGTCGCGCCGATCCTCGGCGGGGTGCTGGCCGGATTCGGCTATCGCCTGCTCGCCGGCGATCCGCCGCCCGCGCCGCCGATCGTCGGCGAACCGCTCTGATATGAAGAACGACCCGTCGCGGTGCGGCAACTGATCCGCACCGGCCTTCTCGGCGGGTCGTTCAACCCGGCGCATCGCGGGCATCGCGGGATCAGTCTCGCCGCGATTCGCGCGCTGGGGCTGGACGAGATGTGGTGGCTCGTCTCGCCGGGCAATCCGTTGAAGCCGGAGGAGGGCATGGCGCCCCTGCCGGCCCGGCTCGCCTCGGCGCGGGCGATGGCGCGCCATGCGCCGATCCGGCCGACCGATGTCGAGGCTCGGCTCGGCACGCGCTATACCGTCGACACGCTCGCCGCGCTCACCCGGCGCTATCCGCAACGGCGCTTCATCTGGGTGATGGGGGCGGACAATCTCGCCCAGTTCCACCGCTGGCGCGACTGGCGGAGGATCGCGCGCACGGTTCCGATTGCGGTGATCGCCCGGCCGGGATATGATGGCGCCGCCCACGCGGCACCCGCGATGGGCTGGCTGCGGCGCTTCCAGAGGCCCGCGCGCCAGGCGAGGAACTGGACCGAGTGGAGTGTGCCGGCACTGGTGCTGTTGCGTTTCCGACCCGATTCTACTTCCGCGACGCGGCTTCGCGCCGCCGACCCGTCCTGGTATCGCCGATTTTCGGGAAACCGAAGTTCAGGCGCCGCCGCCAAACCTTTTGCCCAGGAGTAACCTTGCCCGCATCCGCCAACGCCTATCGATCGCCCGACGCAGACAGCGTCGCGGCGCTCCATAAGCTCGTGCTCGACAGCCTCGACGACGATCAGGCCGTCG
The DNA here is from genome assembly GCA_001897375.1 of Sphingomonas sp. 67-36. Classification (GTDB taxonomy): domain Bacteria; phylum Pseudomonadota; class Alphaproteobacteria; order Sphingomonadales; family Sphingomonadaceae; genus Sphingomonas. Next base: position 142,622 of record MKSU01000004.1, read on the forward strand.
ATATGATCTCGATCCCGCTCGCCGGGAAATCCTCGATCGCCGATCACATGGTGATCGCGTCGGGTCGGTCGACCCGGCAGGTCGCCTCGATGGCGTCGAAGCTCGCCGAGAAGATCAAGGGGAAGACCGGGCAGACGCCCCGGATCGAGGGCCTGCCCACCGCCGACTGGGTGCTGATCGACGCGGGCGACGTGATCGTCCATCTGTTCCGCCCGGAGGTGCGCACCTTCTACAATCTCGAGCGGATGTGGTCGTTCGGGGATGCGCCGCCGGCCGGGAACGCCTGAGCTGCTGCTACACGTCGTCGCGCGCGGCCGGATCGGCCGCTCGCCGGAAGCCGAACTGGTCGACCGCTATCTGAAGCGGATCGTCTGGCCGACGAAGGTCACCGAACTGCCCGATACCGGCGGCCGCATCCCCGATGCGCCGCCGCAGACCCGCCGCGTGTTGCTCGACGAGCGCGGCGAGGTGATGGGCTCGCTTGCCTTCGCGCAACTCATCGGCCGCTGGCGCGACGACGGCGTGCGCGAGGCGCGGTTCATGATCGGCGCGGCGGACGGCTTCGACGATGCCGCGCGGGCGGAGGCGGACCTGCTGTTCTCCTTCGGTCGCGCGACCTGGCCGCATCTTCTGGCGCGCGCGATGCTGGCGGAGCAATTGTTCCGCGCCACCTCTATCCTTGCCAACCACCCCTATCATCGCGAAGGTTGAGCCGATGAGGGGCAAGGGGGCGATGCTGGTCGGGCTGGCGGCGATGCTGCTCGCCGCGCCGGCGCCGGCGGAGGTCGATCCGCTGGCGGCGGCGCGCGTTCGCCTGAAGCATGCCCGCGCCGCCGCCGACGAGGCATCGCGCAATGCCGCCGAACTGGAGCGGCAAGCGGGAGCGGAGCGCGACGCCTCCGCCCGCTTCCGCGTCGAGGAGCAGGCGCTCGCCGCGCGCATCCGCCGCGCCGAGGCCGATCTCGCCGCCGCCGAGGCGCGCGTCGCGATCGTCGCCGGATTGCGGGAGCGCCAGCGCGAGGAGCTTGCCCGGCGACAGGAGCCGGTCGCGCGGCTGCTCGCCGGGCTGGCCTCGCTCGCCGGGCGTCCGGCGATCGTCGCGGTAGCGCAGCCGGGGTCGATCACCGACATGGTGCACCTCCGCGCCGCGCTTGCCGCCACGCGCCCTGCGATCGACGCGCGCACCGCTGATGTCCGCGCTGAACTGGCCGAATCGCGGCGGCTGGCGGGGGCTTCGGCACAGGCGGCGAAGGAATTGCGCGACGGCCGCGCCAATCTCGTCGCGGAGCGCGGGCGGCTGGCCGCGCTCCGCGACCGCCACGACATCGCCGCCGCGCGCCTCGACCGCGATGCGCGCACCGCCACCGACCGTGCGATCGCGATGGGCGAGGAGGCGCGCGATCTGGTCGACCGGATGGCGGCGATCGGCGACGAGCGGCAGACGCTCGCCGCGCTTGCACGGCTTCCTGGTCCGCCGGCCATCGATCCCGCTGCCGCCGGAGCACCGGCCGTCTATCGCCTGCCGGTCGCGGGTCGGCTGGTTACGGGGCTGGGCGAGGTATCCGACAACGGCGTGCGCGCGCGTGGCCTGACGCTGGCGGTCGCGCCGGGCACGGCGATCGCGGCCCCGGCGGGCGGAACGGTGGTTTTCGCGCGGCCGTTCCGCGTGTGGGGCGGCACGGTGATCATCGATCATGGCGCGGGATGGAGCACGCTCGTCACCGGCCTTGGCGCGATATCGGTGAAGCGCGGACAGGCGGTCGCGGCCGGCCAGTTGCTCGGCAGCGCGCCCGGCGCCGATGAGCCGCGCATCACGATCGAACTGCGCCGCCGCGACCAGCCGGTCGATATCACGGCGCTGATCGGTTGATCCGGTGTCGCTCAGCCTCCGTTCAGTCGTGCTGGCGCTTTGCTGGCGCGGCGATATGGGGCTAAGACCGAAACGCCCCTCTCGTCAGGACGTCCAGATGAAGTTCAAGCTGCTCCAGGCCACTGCCCTTGTCGCGACGATCGCGCTCGTGCCCGTCGCGACCGGCGCGATGGCGGCGGTGGATACCGACACCTATCGGCAGATGGACAAGTTCCTCGACGTCTATAACCGCGTGAAGGCGGACTACGTCGACAAGGTAACCGACGCGCAGCTCATCCGCGGCGCGATCGACGGGATGCTGGCCTCGCTCGATCCGCATTCCTCTTATGTCGACGGCCGCGATTTCGACAATCTGAAGATCCAGACCGAAGGCAATTACGGCGGCCTCGGCCTTTCCGTCACGATGGAGGACGGCGCGGTCAAGGTGATCGCGCCGCAGGAGGATACGCCGGCGCAGAAGGCAGGAATCAAGCCGGGCGACTATATCACCCATATCGACGGCAAATTGCTCTACGGCAGCACGCTGGACGAGGCGGTGGCGCAGATGCGCGGCAAGCCGGGCACCAAGCTGACGCTGACGATTGTCCGCCCCGGCCGCGACAAGCCGCTCGACGTGGCGCTGACCCGCGAGGTGATCGTCACCCGCCCGGTGAAGTGGCAGGTGAAGGGCGACGTCGGCTATATCGACATCAACACCTTCTCCGAGACGACCGGCGCCGATACGCGCGCCGCGCTGCTGGCGATCGACAAGTCGCTGGGGCATCGGCCGCTCGGCTATGTCATCGACCTGCGCTCGAACGGCGGCGGGCTGCTGACGCAGGCGATCGAGGTTTCGGACGCATTCCTCGACCATGGCGAGATCGTCTCGCAGCGTGGCCGCGACCCGCGCGAGAACCAGCGCTATTTCGCCAAGCCGGGCGACGACGCGCATGGCCTGCCGGTCATCGTCCTCACCGATTCGGGCACGGCCAGCGCGAGCGAGATCGTCGCCGGCGCGCTCCAGGATCACCACCGCGCGCTCATCATGGGCGAGCGCACCTTCGGCAAGGGATCGGTGCAGACGCTGCTGCCGCTCGGCCCGACCACCGCGCTGCGCCTCACCACCGCGCGTTACTTCACGCCGTCGGGCCGCTCGGTGCAGGAAGGCGGGATCGAGCCGGACATCGCCGTGCCGCAGCTTTCCGACCCCGATTACAAGGCGCGCCCGGTGTTCCGCGAGGCCGACCTGCGCCGCCACCTCATCAACGAGGTGAAGTCCGACAACAAGGTGCTGGAGGAGGACACCAAGGAAGACCCGCGCTTCTCCGCCACGCCGGACCAGCTCAAGAAGGAAGGCATCGACGACTTCCAGCTCTGGTATGCGTTGAAGACGGTCGCGCGGCTCGGCGGCCCGGTGCAGGTCGCCGCCGTCTCCGCCGCGATGCAGAAGGACGCGAAGGACAACAAGGACGTGGTGCCCAAGTGAACCGTTCGCAAAGGCTCGCGCGCGTCATCGCGCTGCTGCTGCCCGCCGCGTTGCTGGCGGGGGCATGGGGATCGCAACTGATCGGCGGCCTCCATCCGTGCGAGATGTGCCACTGGCAACGCTGGCCGCATTATGCGGCGGTGGTCGCGGCGGCGCTCGCCTTCGTCGTGCCGGGGCGGTCGGTGCGGCTGACGCTGATCGCAGGCGCGGCGGCGCTGATCGCGGTTTCCGGCATGATCGGGATATTCCACGCCGGCGTCGAATATCATTGGTGGCAGGGGATCACCGCCTGCTCGACCAGCGTGACCGGCGAAGGAATCAGCACCGACGAGATGCTGCGCCGCATCCTCGCCGCGCCGGTGGTGCGCTGCGACGCGGCGCAATGGAGGCTGTTCGGCATCTCGCTCGCCGGCTTCAACGCGATCTTCTCGCTCGGCGGGGCCGGCGTGATCGCATGGCTGCTGCGGGGGCGCGGATGAGCTGGAAGCCGGGCGATCGCCGCAAGGCGGTGGAGTCGATGATCCGCGTCGACCAGGCGGGCGAATATGGCGCGACGCGCATCTATGCCGGGCAGCTCGCGATCATGGGGCATCGCTCGCCCGCCGCGCGCAAGATCAGCGGCATGGCGATGCAAGAGGAGAGACACCGCGCCTTCTTCGATCGGCTGATCGCGGAGCGCGGCGTGCGCCCGACGCTGCTCCAGCCGTTCTGGAACGTCGCCGGCTTCGCGCTGGGGGCGGTGACGGCGGCGATCGGACCCGAAGCCGCGATGGCCTGCACGGCGGCGGTCGAAACCGAGATCGACCGGCATTATGACGAGCAGCTCGCCGCGCTCGGCGAGGACGATCCCGAACTGGCCGACGCCGTCCGCGAGTTTCAGGCGGAGGAGGTCGAGCACAGGGAAACCGCGCTCGCCAGCGGGGCGGAGGATGCGCCGGCCTATCCCCTGCTGTCGGCCGCGATCCGGCTTGGCTGCCGCGTCGCCATCGCTACCGCGAAACGCATCTGACGGGAGAGAAAGATGCCTGTGCGTACCCTCATCATCGCCGCGCTCGCGCTGGCCCCCACGGCGCTCGCCGCGCAGACCGCGCCGGCTCCCGCCGCCTCCGCCAAGGAAGCGCCGCCGCCGCTGATCATCCCGCCGCCCTCCGCGAAGGAAGTGGCGCTGCCCGGCGCGCCGCACCTCAGTCGTCAGAGCGTCTCCACGGCGGTCTCGCGCAACGCGCCGGTGAACGGCGTGCTGACGCTCTACGGCAATGAGCGCTGCCCGACCAACAAGGAGGGCGAAGAAGTGGTGGTGTGCGTTCGCCGCTCGGCGGAGGAGCAGTTCCGCATCCCCAAGGAGTTGCGCAATTTCGAGGTGACGCCCGAGAATGCCGCCTGGGCGGTGCGCGAGAAGGGCAATGCCGATGTCGGCGCGGTCGGCGTCGGGAGCTGTTCGACCGTCGGCGCGGCCGGCGCGACCGGCTGCTTCGTTCAGCAGGCCACGCGCGCCAAGGCCGAGGCGAAGGCGCGCGAGAAGGAAGCCAATCCCGACCTGCCGAAATATTGACCGGCTGGCGCCGCGCGGCGGCTTGCGTTAGGCTGCGCGCCGTCGCGTGACTGGCGCAACGGTGGAGCACCACGGGGAAGCGCGACAGGTTCGACGCCGCGCGCCTGGGCACCCTTCGCGAGACGAGAGGAGCCTCACGCCATGCGCATCGCCTTCCTGCTGTTCCCCAATGTCACCCAGCTCGATCTGACCGGCCCCGCGCAGGTGCTGTCGCGGCTGGGGGAGGGGACGCGGCTCGACCTTGTCGCCGCGACGCCCGATCCGGTGCCGACCGATGCCGGCTTCGCGATCCTGCCCACCGCCACCTTCGACGAGATGACAGCGGCGGACATATTGTGCGTGCCGGGCGGCTTCGGCACCAACGGCGCGATCGCCGACGACCGGACGATCGGCTGGGTGCGCGCCATTGGCGGCCAGGCGCAATGGGTGACGAGCGTGTGCACGGGATCGCTCGTGCTCGGCGCGGCGGGGTTGCTCGAGGGCTATCGCGCGACCTGCCATTGGGGGCAGCGCCACATGCTTCCGTTGTTCGGCGCGACGCCGGTGGATGCACGCGTGGTGATCGACCGCAACCGCGTGACCGGCGGCGGCGTCACCGCCGGCATCGATTTCGCCTTTCGCCTGACGGCGCTGATCCGGGGCGAGGCGCACGCGCGCTTCGTGCAACTCGGCCTGGAATATGATCCCGATCCGCCGTTCGATTCCGGCTCGCCCGATCGTGCCGATGCGGCGCTCGTCACCGCCTATGAACGTCGCGTCGCAGCGCTGGCGCCGGGGAGGGACGAGGAATTGCGCCGGCTGGCGGCGCTGCGTGGTTATTCCTGACGGCGCTTCTTCAGCCCGTGCAGGCGATGCCACAGGTAGAAGCCGCCCGCCGCGACGATCACCAGCCCGATCGCGAGGTCGGCCTGGTGGAAGAACGCCTTCAGCCGCGGATCGCTGTTCCATGCCGTGCCCAGCTTCATCCCCACCCAGGCGAGCAGGAAGCAGAACGGCCACGAGCCGATGAAGGTGTAGAGGTGGAACGGGATCAGCTTCATCCGCGCCACCCCGGCGGGGAAGGCGATGAAGGTGCGGATGATCGGCAGCATCCGCCCCACCAGGATCGCAGCGCCGCCCCAGCGGTTGAAGAAACGGTCGGCGAGGTCGAGCTCGCCCGGCCCGATCAGCACGTATCTGCCGAATTTCTCCACCATCGGCCGCCCGCCGCGCTTGCCGATCTCATAGGCGACGATCGATCCCAGGTTGCAGCCGATCGCCCCCGCCGTCGCGGCAAGGACCAGATCGAACCGCCCGGTCGAGACGAGATAGCCCGCGAACGGCATGATGATCTCCGACGGCAGCGGGATGCAGGCGCTCTCGATCGCCATCAGGAGAGCGATCCCCCAATAACCCCCGGCGGAAATGACGGTGACGGCAAAGGTCGCGAGCGCGGCCAGCAGCTTTTCGATCATGGGCCGGGTGCATGGGCGAAGGGCGCGTGGCGGTCAATCGCCGGCCGGGCCCGGAAACCAGCGGTTACAAACGAAAATGTGAGCGCAACGGGCGGATTGCGGCTCGGTATATCGTCATTTGTGGACCGTTTGTCCCGAATTGAGTGGTTGGTCGCGGAATTTTGACGATGGTGCATCAAACCGATGCGACCGAAGATGCGATTGTTCGTTATAGGCGGTTGACGATCCTGTCGAAGTGAGCGGGGAAGCCATGGGGGCTGTTCGCAAGGCGTTGTTCTGGGCGGCATTGTCGCTCGCGGTGACTTTGGGCCCGATGTACGCGTTGTCGTATATTCCGGGGCTGGAGGTGCCGCTGCCCTACTGGCTTTTCGCGGTGCTCACGTCGGGCGGGGTATCGTTCCTCGTCGCATGGCGGCTGGTGGCGCAGAGCGAGCAGCTTCGCCGCGTCAACAAGGAATTGCAGGCGGCGCAGGTGCGGCTGCGCCACGCCGCCGAATCCGATCAGCTTACCAACGTACTCAACCGCACCGCGTTCCTGAAGCGGGCGGAGGCGCATAACCTCGACATGGGCGGCTGGATGCTGCTGCTGGACATCGATCATTTCAAGGCGATCAACGATCGCTTCGGTCATGACATCGGCGATCGCGCGTTGCAGCATGTCGCGCGCGTGCTGCGGGAATCGCTTCGTTCGGGCGATGTCGTCGGCCGGCTCGGCGGCGAGGAGTTCGGCGTCTATCTGCCGGGTGCGGGTTCCGACACCGCCACGCAGATCGCGGAGCGGATGCGCGGCACCATCGAGACGGCGGCCGAATTCGCGGCTCTGGGCATCGCGCTGACGGTCAGCATCGGGCTGGCGGAGGCCGGGCGCGGCGTCTCGATCAAGGAGAGCCTGCGCAGGGCCGATTTCGCGATGTACGGCGCGAAGCACGGCGGCAGGAACCGCATCAGCCACACTGCCCGGACGGTCGGTGCGGAATCGATCGGCCCGATGCTGGTTCATTCCGCCGCGAGCAGGGTCTCCGCGGCCTGAAGATCGACCGAGACGAGCCGGCTGACCCCGCGCTCGATCATCGTCACGCCGAACAGCCGGTGCATCCGGCTCATCGTCACGGCATTGTGGGTGACGATCAGATAGCGGGTCCGAGTCTCCTGCGTCATCCGGTCGAGCAGGTCGCAGAAACGCTCGATATTCGCATCGTCCAGCGGCGCGTCGACCTCGTCCAGCACGCAGATCGGCGCGGGGTTGGTGAGGAACAGGCCGAAGATCAGCGCCACCGCCGTCAGCGCCTGCTCCCCGCCGGAGAGCAGGGTGAGCGACTGGAGCCTTTTGCCGGGCGGCTGGGCCATGATCTCCAGCCCGGCCTCCAGCGGATCGTCCGAATCGATCAGTTCCAGATGCGCCTGCCCGCCGTTGAACAGGGTGGTGAACAGCCGCTTGAAATGCCCGTTGACCGCCTCGAACGCGGCGAGCAGCCGCTGCCGCCCCTCGCGATTGAGCGTGCCGATCGAGCCGCGTAGCTGGTTGACCGCCAGCCCCAGTTCCTCGCGCTCCGCCGCATTGCCGATCGCGCCGGCCTCCAGCTCGGCCAGTTCCTGCTCGGCGACGAGGTTGACCGGGCCGATCCGCTCGCGATCGAGCGTCAGCTTGTCGTGGGCGGCCGATTCCTCCTGCGGCGCGCGTACCGTCGCGCTGTCGAATCCGGCCTTGGTGGGAAGGACGGGGGCAGGGCATTCGAAACGCTCGCCGGACAGCCGCCCCAGTTCGATGCGGCGCAATTCCTGATTCTCGGCACGCGCCTGCGCGCCTGCACGCGCCTCGCGCATTGCGCCGAGCGCCTCCCCGGCGATGCGCCCGGCTTCCTCGCAGCGGCGCAGCGCGCTTTCGGCCTCGCGCTCGGCGGCGGCGAGGGTTTCGGCGGAGGCGCGGGCGGCGTCATGCTCGGCGGCGACGGTGGCGATCTCCTCCGCGAGCGCGGCCGGGCGCGGGGCGAGCGTCTCGCGGTCCTGCGCGATCTCCGCCTCGCGCTTCGCCATGTCGGCGATGCGGCGGGCGGCGTCGCCGGCGCGGTTCTTCCAACTTTTCGTCTCGGTCTGCGATGCGGCGAGCCGTTCGCGCGCCACCGCGCCGGCACGTTCGCGCGCGGCACGATCGGCGCGACTCTGCGCAACGGCGGCGCGGCGCGCTTCGGCCTCGCGCTGAAGCGATGCGACCTCGCCGGCGGTGGCGCTGGTATCGGGCAGCGCGACGATTGCCGCCTCGGCCTGTGTCACCTCGGCGGTGGCTGCGTCGCGTTCGGCGGCGGTCTGCGCGGCGCGTGCGGTGAGGTCGGTACGCTGCCCGGCGAGCCGCTCGATCTGCGTGACGGCGCGATCGATGCGCTGCTGGGCGTCGCGGGCTGCGGTTTCGGCGTGCGACAGGGAAGTGCGGGCGTTGCCGGCGGCGGCGCGTGCGGCGGCGATGCGCTGTTCGATCGCGGCGAGCGCGGCGTCGGCGGCGTCGGTCGCCGCGCGCGCCTCGGGCAGCGCTGCCTCGATCGTGGCGAGCCGGTTGAGCCGTTCCAGCCGTTCCGCCGCCGCCGCACCGCCGCTGCGCGCGACGAAACCGTCCCAGCGGCGAAGCTGGCCGGAAAGTGTGACGAGCCGCTGGCCAACCGCGAGCGGGCGAGCGTCATCCGTCGGGGTAGCGATGACCTGCGCGAGCCGACGCGCCAGCTGGGGCGGGGCGGTGACGTGCGCGGCGAGCGTCTCCGCAAGGACCGGATCGCCCGCCAGTACCTCCGCCCCCGCCCAATGCGCCTCCGCGCTGGCATCCAGGCCGATCTCCAGATCGTCGCCCAGCGCCGCCGCCAGCGCGCGCTCATAGCCCGGCGCGGCGCGGACGTGATCGAGCAGCCGGTCGCCCCCGGATCGCTGCGTCGCGCGGGTGAGCGTCGTTGCCTCGCTCTCCAGCGCGGCGAGTTCGGCGCGAGCGGCGGCGCGGCGGCCCTGCGCCTCGTCGCGCGCGGCGAGCGCGGTTTTCTCCTCCTCATCGGCGCGGGTGAGATCGTCGCGCGCCCGTGTCGCCTCACCATGCGCGGCGGCCAGCGCCTGTTCCGCCTCGACACGGCCGGCTTCGAGCGGCGCCGCGTCGGGCAAGGCGGCGAGCGTATCGGCAGCGGTTCGCGCCTCGCGATCGGCGCGATCGGCGCGCGCGCGGGCGGCGGCGAGTGCGGCATGGGCGACGCGCGTTTCGGCCGCCTCGCTCGCCTGCCGTGCGAGCGCTTGCGCCAGCGCCACCTCGGCATCGCGCACCTCGCGTTCCGCTTCGGCCTGCGCCTGATCGAGCGCGGGAAGATCGGCGGCGACGGCGGTGACCTCGGTCTCCAGCGCCTTGCCCTCCGCCCCGAGCCGCGCCAGCGCCTCCGCCGCGTCATTGGCGAGCTGTCCCTCGCGCTCGCGGTCGGCGAGGATGCGGGTCGCCGCGTCGCTCAGTTCGGCGAGGCGGCGCTCGACCCCGGCCTTCTCGGCATTGAGCGCGGCGAGCCGGTGCGCGGCATCGGTCGCGCGGTCGCGGGCGGCGAGTGCGGCGGCGCGCGCTTCGGCCAGCGTCTCCGTCGCCTGCGTCTGATAAGCGGCGGCGGCCCGCTGCGTCTCCGCCGCCGTGGCGACGCGGGTTTCGGCTTCCGCCGCTTCCGCCTTGGCGGCGTCGGCGGCCTGCGCCGCATCGCGCCAGCGGCTGAAGATCAGTCGCGCCTCGGCGACGCGGATCTGGTCCGAGAGCGTGCGATAGCGTTCCGCCTGCCGCGCCTGCCGCCGGAGCGCCGCCGCGCGCGCTTCCTGATCGGCGATCACCTCGTCGAGCCGCTGAAGATTCGCTTCGGTCGCGCGCAATTTCTGCTCGGCGTCCTTGCGACGGACATGGAGGCCGGCGATCCCCGCCGCTTCCTCCAGCATCGCGCGGCGCTCGGCCGGCTTGGCGGCGATCACCGCGCTGATCCGCCCCTGGCTGACCAGGGCGGGAGAATGTGCGCCCGTCGCCGCGTCGGCGAACAGCAGCGCCACGTCCTTCGCCCGCACGTCGCGCCCGTCGATGCGATAGGCGGAGCCGGCACCGCGCTCGATGCGGCGGACGACTTCCTTCTCTTCGCCGTCAAGTTCGGCGAGGATCGACACTTCGGCGAAGTCGCGCGCCGGGCGGGTCGCGGTGCCGGCGAAGATCACGTCCTCCATGCCCGCGCCGCGCATCGACTTTGGCGAGTTCTCGCCCATCGTCCAGCGCAGCGCCTCCAGTAGATTGGACTTGCCGCAGCCGTTCGGCCCGACCACGCCCGTCAGCCCCGGCTCGATGCGCAGATCGGCCGGGTCGACGAAGCTCTTGAAGCCGGACAGCCTCAGCCGCTTGATCTGCATCGCGCGCGTCTCCCCCTATGGACGCCGCCGCGCCGCCGTCAGGCTCCGGCGTTCTTCAGCGCGGCCTCGATCTGCGGCCACGTCACCGATCCCTCGAGCTGCTTGCCGTTGAGGATGAAGGTCGGCGTGCCAGTGACGTTGTGCTGCTGCATCCCGGCCTCGGTGATCTTGGCGATCGCCTCCAGCTTCTTGCCGTCGGCGAGGCAGGCGCGCGCCTGCTGCTCGGTGACGCCGCGCTGCTTGACGAAATCGATATAGCCGAGGAACTCGACCCACGCGGTCGCCTGCTGCGCCGGGGTCATCGCCTGAAGCTTCTGCTGGAAGTCCGCCGGCACCTTCTCCAGCTTCTCGAGGAAGGCGGGCTGCTCCATGTACATCTGTTCGAGCAGCGGGAAGAAGGGCGCCTCGCCGACGCATTCGCCCAGCGCGGCGACGCCAAGGTCCGGCGCGTGGACGAGGAAGTCGCGGAACTCATACGAAACCTTGCCGGATTTGACGTATTTCTCCTCCAGCGGCTTCATCCCCGTCTGGCCGAACGCGCCGCAGGTGGGGCAGGTGCGCGAGCCATATTCGATCAGCTTGATCGCGGCATTCGGGTTACCCATCACATAGCCGCCGTCCGGCGTCTTCGAGACGACCTGCGTCCAGTCCTGCCCGGCGGGCGCGGCGACGGCGGCGACCGGCGCGGCGGGGGCCGACGAATCGCTCCCCTTGCTTCCGCAGGCGGAAAGCAGCGCGATCGCGGCGACGGAAACGGCGAAACGAAGCGTCATTGGTGGTTACTCCGAAAGAGGATCATCTGGCCCCGGCGGCGCGCAGCATCGGCTCCAGCTTCGCCCAGTCGACGCCCTCGATCAACTTGCCGTTGATCTCGAACGCGGGGGTGCCGCGAATCTTCCCGCCGATCGCCTCGGCGCGCTGGATCACGGTTTCCGCCACCTTGGGATCGGCGAGGCACTGGTCGATCGCCCCCTGCGTCATGCCCGCGTCGCGCGCGATCGCGTCCAGCCCCGCGCCCTCCGCCATCGCGCGATATTGCGCGGCGGCGCTGTAGAGGCCGAGTCGCTCGTTGTTCGCGGCATCATAGTCCACCGCGCGTTGCAGCCATTGCTCCTGCCGCGCGAACAGCGCCTCGTGCAGCTTCGGGAACACCGCCGCGCCGGAACAGCGCGCCAGCATCGCCGCGACCAGATCGTAGCGATCGTGGATCGAGCTGCGGATTTCCAGGCTCAGCGATCCGGAGGCGATCATCTTCCCCTTCAGCACGGGGGCCGAATCGCGCGCGAAATGGCCGCAATGCGGGCAGGTGTAGCTGGCATATTCGACCAGCTTCACCTTCGCGGCGGGGTTGCCGATGACATAGCTGCCCTGCGCGGCCGGCGCGGCGACGCTGGTCCACGGCCGGGGCGCCGCGACGAGCGGGGCGGCGAAGGCGAGCGCGAGGATCGGGAGCAGGCGTTTCATCATCGGACGGTCGGCAGCCTCGGTGTCGCGACGCCGACGGCGAGCGCCTCCAGCACCGCCTTGAGTTCGGGATCGCCGATCGCGCGCAGGCTGTTGCCCAGTTCGACCGGCACGGGGCGCGGCTCGGCGCGCGGGCGGGGGACGGCGCGGGGCGCGATGTCGCCCTGCCGGATCGTGACGCGCGCGACGGCGGCATAGCCGAAGAAGCGGTTCACCCGCTCGATGATCTCCGGCGTGATATGGCTCATCATCGCGGCATGGGCGCCGCGCACGGTGAGGGTGAGCACGCCGTCCTGCTTCTTGCCCTGCGGGAAGCGGATCGATTCGGGGGTGCTGGCGCGCGCCAGCTTCTCGCCGACGATCTCCGGCCAGCGCGTCACCACGGCGGACTGGACGAAGCCGAACTTGCGGAACGCCGCGCCGCCGACCGCGGGCAGCAGCTCGGCGACCTGGCGCGCCCGGTTCTGGCGCACGGGTTCGGGGGAAGGGGCGCGCGGGCGCTTGCTCATTCGGCGGCTCATGCCATAGCCGGGGCGTGGACGCCAAGCATTCGATCGCCGCCGATCTGCTCCGCTGGTATGACGCGCATGCCCGTGACCTGCCGTGGCGCGCGCGGCCGGGCGAGCGGGCGGACCCGTATCGCGTCTGGCTGTCCGAGGTGATGCTCCAGCAGACGACGGTGGCGACGGTCGGCCCGCGCTTCGCCGCATGGGTGGCGCGCTGGCCCGATATCGCCGGCCTCGCCGCCGCCGACGAGGCGGAGGTGATGGCGGCCTGGGCCGGCCTTGGTTACTACGCCCGCGCGCGCAATCTGGTGAAGGCGGCGCGCGCGGTGGTGGACGAGCACGGTGGCCGCCTGCCCGATACGGAGGCGGCACTGCGCACGCTGCCCGGCCTTGGCGACTATACGGCGGCGGCGGTCGCGGCGATCGCCTTCGGGCGGCGCGCGGTGGTGGTGGACGCCAATGTCGAGCGGGTTGTCGCGCGACTGTTCATGGCCGCCGGCAAGCCCGCCGTCCGCGCTGCGGCGGAGACGATCACGCCCGACGAGCGCGCCGGCGATTTCGCGCAGGCGATGATGGACCTCGGCGCGACGGTATGCACCCCGCGCAATCCGCGCTGCATGCTCTGCCCGCTGGCGGCGGACTGCGCCGCGCGGAAAGAGGGCGTACAGGAGACCTATCCGGTCAAGCCGGCGAGGAAGGCGCGGCCGCAACGCTACGGCACGATCTTCTGGCTGGAGCGCGGCGGCGAGGTGCTGCTCGTCCGCCGCCCGGCGCGGGGGCTGCTCGGCGGGATGCGCGCGCTGCCGACCGGGCCGTGGCGGGAGGAACGACCGGGGCTGGAGGATGCGCCCGTCGCGGTGGGATGGCGGCTGCTCGACGCCACCGTGTCCCATGTTTTCACGCACTTCGCGCTCGAACTGGCGCTTGCCGTGGCCGACGCGGACGCGCACACACGGCCCGCATCGGGAGAATATTGGCCCGTGACGGAGATCGATTCGGCGGGCCTGCCGACCGTCTTCGCCAAGGCCGCGGGGGCGATAAGGGGAGAGCTATGCGGTTGATCCATCTGGCCGGTATCGGCGGCGCGCTGGCGGCGATCGCGGCGGGGGCGAGTCTCGCGCGGCAGGCCGAGCCCGCGCCCGCGCCGGTTCCGGCGCTGCCGACGGTCGCCGCGCGCGCCAACTCGCTGCTGCCCAACATGCAGGCGCTGTTCGACGGCTATGTCGCGGACGGCAAGATGCCGGGCGTGGTCGGCGCGTTCGGCTTCGGCGACCGCCCGACCCTGTTCGTCTCCGCCGGCAGGATCAGCGACGACGCCAATGCCGCGCAGGCCGGGCCGGACAGCCTGTGGCGCGTCTATTCGATGACCAAGCCGATCACCGGCATGGCGGCGATGATCCTGGTCGAGGAGGGCAAGATCGGCCTCGACGACCCGCTCAGCAAATATTTCCCCGCCTTCGCGAAGATGCGCGTGCTGACCAGCCCCGACACCTCGCTGGACAGCGTGCCGGCGAAGAACCAGATCACGATCCGCGAGCTGCTGACCCACACCGCTGGCCTCAGCTACAACATCATGGCCAAGGGGCCGCTGCTCAAGGAATATGAGCGGCTCGGCATCCTGCCCGGCGCGGTGAACGCGCAGATGGAGGTGCAGGCACGCAAGGCCCGCCCCGCCACGCTGGCCGAGTTCGCCAACCGCGTCGCCCAGGCCCCGCTGATCGCCGAGCCGGGGACGAAATGGAGCTATTCGATCGGCCTCGACGTGATGGGCGCGGTGATCGAAAAGGCCAGCGGAATGCCGTTCGACCGCTTCGTGCAGGTGAAGCTGCTCGATCCCCTGAAGATGACCTCGACCTTCTGGACCGTCCCGGCCGGTGAGGCAGGGCGGCTGTCGACCAATTACATGTTCGTCGGCGACAAGCGCGTGCCGATCGATCCGGGCGCCACCTCCGCCTGGCTCCGGCCGCCGAGCTTCCCTTATGGCGGCGCGGGGCTGGTCTCATCGGCACGCGACTACGACCGGTTCCTCCACATGCTGCAGGACGGCGGCACGCTCGACGGGGTGCGGGTGATGAAGCCGGAGACGGCGGCGCTCGCCATGTCGAACCTGATGCCGCCCGGCGTCACCTTCGGCGGGCTGGGCGACGGCACCGGCGGCACCATGTCCGCGAAGATGGGGTTCGGCGCGGGCGGCTCGGTCTATCTGGAGGACGGGCCGGGCGGCTTGCCGTCGAAGGGCACCTATGGCTGGGGCGGCGCGGCCGGCACGATCGCCTGGGTCGATCCGGCGAAGAAAGTGCGCGGCACGGTGATGGTGCAATATTTCCCGTCCGAGAAATGGCCGCTGCGGCAGGAAGTCGTTGCCGCGCTGGTGAAGGACGTCGCAAGGTTCCGCCGATGAACGCGCCCGGCTTCACCGGCGGCACGCTCGATCGTTCCGACCTGCTGCGCCACGACGAGGAGGCATTGGCCGCCGCGATGGGCAACTGGCAGGCGCGGCTGCTCAAGCTCCATGCGTGGGAGCCGGAGGTGACCGACGACGGCCAGCTCGGCTGGACGATGCTGACCGAGGCGTCGGACGAGGCGGAGTTCGTGTTCCTCGGGCTGGATCAGGGCCGCCCGCGCTTCGCCGCCTTCGAGCCGTCGCATGGCGCGGCGCCGCCGTTCCGCTCGCCCAACCTGTTCGGGATGCTCGACCAGTTGCGCGAGGGCGAGGCCGCGACCTTCGCCGCCGCGCGCTCGGTGCTCGACTGGCATGCGCGGCACCGATTCTGCGCCAATTGCGGCGCGCCGACCACGATGTTCCGCGCCGGCTGGGGTCGCAGGTGCGGCGCGTGCAGCACCGAGCATTTCCCGCGTGTCGACCCGGTGGTCATCATGATCGCCGAACATGACGGGCGGGCGCTGCTCGGCCGCCAGCCGAGCTGGCCCGCCGGTCGCTATTCGGCGCTGGCCGGGTTCGTCGAGCCGGGCGAATCGCTGGAGGAAGCGGTGCGCCGCGAGATCGACGAGGAAGCGGGGGTGACGGTCGGCGCGGTGCGCTACGTCGCGAGCCAGCCGTGGCCGTTCCCGTCGCAGCTTATGGTCGCCTGCATCGGCATGGCGGACGGCGATGCGCTGACGATCGACACCAACGAGTTGGAGACCGCCGGCTGGTTCACGCGCGACGAGGTGCGCGCGGCGCTGGCCGGAGACCCGTCCGCGCCGTTCGGTGCGCCTCCGCGCTATGCGATTGCCCATACCTTGTTGACCGAATGGGCGGGATGACCAGCCGCCGCGCGGCGCTGGTCGCGGCGGAGCAACGCGCGCTGGCGCTGCTCGACCGGATCGAGACGCTCGGCCTGATCGCCCCCGGCCGCACCGAGCGCGAGGTGGAGCAGGATATCCTCGCGCTGGCCGGGCGCGAGTTCGGCGTGGAGAAGCATTGGCACAAGCGCATCGTCCGCGCCGGCGCGAACACGCTTGCTACGGCGTCGGACAATCCGCCGGTGCGCATGATCGAGGCGGACGATATCGTCTTCCTCGATCTTGGCCCGGTGCTGGGCGAGTGGGAGGCCGACGTCGGGCGCAGCTATGCGCTGGGGCCGGACCCGCGAAAGCACGCTTTATGCCGCGAGCTCGCCGTGCAGTTCGATCGCGTGCGCGAGCGTTTCCTCGGCGATCCCGATATCACGGGCGCGGCGATTTACGCCTTCGCCGTCGAATCGGCCGAGGCGGCGGGCTGGCGTTTCGGCGGAAAGATCGCGGGACATATCGTCGCGGAATTTCCCCACGCCCGCCTGCCGGGGCCGAAGCAGGTCAACCACATCAGCCCCGAAAACCCCGACCGGCTGCGCGATCCCGATGCGAATGGCGAGGAGCGCTTCTGGATTCTCGAAATCCATCTGGTCGAGCCGGACGGGGCATTCGGCGGTTTCTATGAACGACTGATGTTGGACTGACCCTCAGGGCTTCACGAACTTGAGGGTGAACTGGTCGGTCTTCCCCCGGATCGCGGGATCGAACACCTTGTTGGTGTGCGGATCGGCCGGATTGGCATAGATCGGGCTGGTGGCTGCCAGCCTGAACCCGGCCGCCTCGATCTCCTTCTTCGTCGCGTCCGCGTCGCCGCGATGGAGCGTGTCGGCGGAGGCGAACGGCGCCTCGCCCGCCGGCCCGGCGTGATCGACCACCAGCAGCACGCCGCCCGGCTTCAGCGCGTCGTACAGCCGCCTGGCGACCGCTGAGCCCGTCCCCGCCGGATCGCGGGCGAGGTGCAGGTCGTGCCAGTTCTCCACCGTGATGATCGCGTCGAGCTTCTCGGGGAAGCTGAAGCTGGCCAGCGGATCGCGGACGGCGACGGCATTGGCATAGGGCTTGACCACCGCATCCTGCTTCGCCGCGCCATCGGGATTGCGCGCGATCGATTCGCCGGGCTGATAGGCATAGACCTTGCCCTTAGGGCCGACGAGCGGGGCCAGGATGCGCGTCCAGTAACCGCCACCCATGAAGAAATCGGCCACCTTGTCCCCCGGCTTCACCCCCATGAAGGTGAGCAGTTCGGCCGGGTGGCGCGCGGCGTCGCGCGCCTTGTCCGCCTCCGGCCGCGCGGGATCGGCGAGCGCCATGTGGATCGCATGTTCGGTCGCGCCCATGCTCTTCATGTCGTGCATCGGCTGCTGCTGCGCGCCCGCCGGCGCGGCGGCGAGCGTCAGCGCGGAGAGCGCGGCGGCGGTGATGGCTGCGAATCGCATTGGTCATCCTCCCTTAGTATATGAGGCTGCTCTACCACATTGCCGCCCCCGGCGAGCGCCCCTAGATTCAACCGGATGTCTGGTTACGGCCCCCCCGATCGCTTCAACGAGGAAAAGGCGACCTACGCCGTGCGCGGCGCCGACGCGCCGGATCTGGAGGGTGGCGTCGCCGCGATCCGCAACGTGGTGCAGACGCTGCCGCTGAAGCCCGGCGTCTATCGCATGCACGATGCGCGCGGCGACGTGCTCTATGTCGGCAAGGCGCGCGCGCTGAAGAACCGCGTGACCAACTATACGCAGGTCGAGCGGCTGCCGCGCCGGCTTCAGCGGATGGTCGCGCTGACGCGATCGATGACCATCGTCACCACGAATAACGAGGCGGAGGCTCTGCTGCTCGAGGCGCAGCTCATCAAGCGTTACCGCCCCGCGTACAACGTGCTGCTGCGCGACGATAAATCCTTCCCGTTCATCCTGCTGCGCGCCGATCACGACTTCCCGCGCATCCAGAAGCATCGCGGCGCGCGGCGGGCGAAAGGGGATTACTATGGCCCCTTCGCCAGCGCCGGCAGCGTCAACAACACATTGAACGCGCTACAGAAATTGTTCCTGCTGAGGAGCTGTACCGACGGCTTCTTCAAGACGCGCGACCGGCCGTGCCTGCTCTACCAGATCAGGCGCTGCTCGGCGCCGTGCGTCGGGCGGATCGACCCGGCGGGCTATGCCGAGCTGGTGGCGGACGCGAAGAAATTCCTCTCCGGCAAGGCGACCGACGTGCAGGCCAAGCTCGGCGCGCAGATGACGGCGGCGGCGGAGGCAATGGACTTCGAGCTGGCCGCCGTGCTGCGCGACCGGCTGAAGGCGCTCACCTTCATCCAGGGCAGCCAGTTCATCAACGCCGAAGGGGTGGGGGACGCAGACATCTTCGCGCTCGCCAGCCATGAGGGCGTGATCGGCATTCAGGCGTTCTTCATCCGTGGCGGACAGAACTGGGGCCACCGCAGCTTCTTCCCCGCGCACACCGCCGACGTGCCGGAGGAGGAGGTGTTCCAGCAATTCCTGATGCAATTCTATGAGGAGGTGCCGCCGGCGCGCTGCGTGCTGGTCGATCGTTCGCTGCCTGAGCCCGCGCTGGTCGCGGAGGCGCTGACCGGCACCGCCGGGCGCAAGGTGGCGATCGAGGTGCCGCAGCGCGGCACGCGGCGCAGGCTGATGGAGCAGGCGCGCCGCAACGCGGAGGAGGCGCTGGAGCGCCGCCTCGCCGAAAGCACGACGCAGGCGAAGCTCAACCGCGAGGTCGCCGACCTGTTCGGGCTGGCCGAGCCGCCGCAGCGGATCGAAATCTACGACAACAGCCACATCCAGGGGACGAATGCGCTCGGCGCGATGGTCGTCGCCGGGCCGGAGGGGTTCCGCAAGGGCCAGTATCGCAAGTTCAACATCCGCAACAAGGATACCGTCCCCGGTGACGATTTCGCGATGATGCGCGAGGTGCTCACCCGCCGCTTCGCCCGCGCGCTGGAAGAAGACCCCGATCGCGATTCCGATAGCTGGCCCGATCTGGTGCTGCTCGACGGCGGGCGCGGGCAACTCAACGCGGCGAGGGCGGTGCTGGAGGACCTCGGCATCGAGGACGTCTGCATGGTCGGCATCGCCAAGGGGCCGCATCATGGCCGCGAGGGACGCGAGGTGTTTCACCTGATGGACGGGCGCGAGTTCACGCTGCCGGTCAATGCGCCGGTATTGTTCTATCTCCAGCGGCTGCGCGACGAGGTCCACCGCTTCGCGATCGGCGCGCATCGTGAGAAACGCGCCAAGGCGATCGGGGCCAGCCCGCTAGACGAGGTGCCCGGCATCGGCCCGGCGCGCAAGAAGGCGCTGCTGATGCATTTCGGCACCGCGCGCGCGGTGCGCAACGCCAGCCTCGCCGATCTCCAGAAAGCGCCCGGCGTCTCAGCGGCGGTGGCGCGGCAGGTGTATGATTTCTACCACGCGAAATGAGTTGCGGGCGGCCTGCCCCGCCGCCTAGCATCCGCGTGTAAGAACCGGGGGATAGGGGATATATGCGGCGATTGCCGTTGTTCGTTGCCTTGCTTGCCACCAGCGCGATGGCACAGGCGGGGGAAAAGCCGTTGTATCAGCCGGCGCCGGCATGGGTGAAGCCCGCGCCAGCCGTCGACGCCGCGAAGCTGACCGGCGACGCGCCGGTGCTGCTATTGTTCGACAATCAGCAGCGGCTGGAGGACGGGCGCGTCTGGTCCTATGTCGAATCCGCCGCCCGCGCCGCCTCGACCGAGGCGCTGGGCAGCATCGGGACGATCCAGCTTCAATGGCAGCCGTCGCAGGGCGACCTCATCGTCCATCGTGCCGAAATCATCCGCGGCGCCGAGCACATCGACCTCATCAAGGGCGGTAACCCGTTGACCGTGCTGCGCCGCGAGCAGGGCATGGAGCAGCGCATCCTCGACGGCCGCTTGACCGCGACCATGCCGGTGGAGGGCCTGCGCGTCGGCGACGTGCTGCATATCGCCTTTTCCGTCACGCGCCGCGATCCGACGCTGAAGGGCGATATGCAGGCGTTCGCGCCGCTGATGTTCGCCCCGGCGCGGGTGGGGTTCGCGCGAGTCCGTCTGTCGTGGCCGGCGAAAAGCGACCTGCGGTGGAAATCCTATGTCGACGGACTCACCGCGCGGCCGGTGGTGGAGAATGGCTACAACACGCTCGACGTGGCGCTCCCGCTGCCCAAACAGCCGGACATGCCGGCCGACGCGCCGACCCGCTTCGCCAAGCTGCCGATCGTCGAAGCGAGCAGCTTCGCCGACTGGGCGGCGGTGTCGAAGGTAATGGCGCCGCTCTACGCGACCGCGGGGCTGATCACCCCCGGCAGTCCGCTCGCGGCGGAGGTGGCGCGGATCAGGGCGGCCGAGAGCGACCCGCTGAGGCGTGCCGCGCTCGCGCTGCAACTGGTGCAGGAAAAGGTCCGCTACCTGCTGATGGGCATGGATACCGGCAATTACGTGCCTCAGTCTCCGACCAAGACGTGGGAAGCGCGCTACGGCGACTGCAAGGCGAAGACGCTGCTGTTGCTCGCCGTGCTCCACGAGCTGGGGATCGAGGCGGAGCCGGTGCTCGCCAATTCCAAACTTGGCGATATGGTGCCGACGCGGTTGCCCGGCGCGGCGGCGTTCGACCATGTGTTCGTCCGCGCGACGGTGAACGGCGAGACGTTGTGGCTCGACGGCACCGGTGCGGGCGCGCGGCTGGCCGATATCCATGACACGCCGGGCCTCGGCTATGTCCTTCCCGTGCGGGCCAGCGGCGCCGAGCCGATGCGGATCGATCTGCGCGCGCCCGCCCGCCCCGATATCGCGGTCGCCATGAACTACGACCAGAGCGCCGGCATCGGCTTGCCGGCGGCGTTCGATGCGACGGTGACGTTGAAGGGACCGCTGGCGGAGATGACGCGGCTGGCCAAGGCGCAGGGCAGCAAGGACGATCTCGACAAGCTCGCACGCTCCCTGATCGGCTCGTACGAAAAGAACGTGAAGGTCGTGTCGCAGGATATCTCCTTCGACGATGCCGCGGGCACCGCGCGCGTCGCGATCACCGGCGTGGCCTATCCGAACTGGGAACGCGAGAACGAACGCTGGCGCCTCTCGCTCGATCGCGTGGTGGGGGCGATAGACTTCAGCCCCGATCGCGCGCGCACCGCGTGGAAGGACATTCCGGTCAGGACCGACGGGCCATCCTATATCGCCATCAGCGCGCGGCTGCGGTTGCCGCGCGGGGCGGCGGGCTTCGTCATCGACGGGACGAAGGCGGACAAGGCGACGCTGGGCGGCAACGCGATCGACCGCTCGGTCGGCCAGGACGGCGACTGGATCACCGTCAACGACGTGGCGATCAACACGGGCGCGGAGATCGCCGCCGCCGATATTCCGGCCGAGAAGCGCCGGCTGAGCGCGGCCAAGGCGAACCTGCCGCGCGCCGTGGCGCCGGCCGACTATCCCAGTTCGTGGGAGGAGATCGCCGCCGCGCGTCGCGAGCGGCGGCTGGAGCCGATCCTCGCGATCTATGCGCGCGATATCGCGGCGCGGCCGGACGAGCGGGAAGGCTATATCAATCGCGCCTGGTTCCTCGCGAAAATCTACGACCGCAAGGCGGCGATCGCCGATCTCGACAAGGCGCTGGCGCTCGAGCCGGATGCCGAAACCTATCTGAAGCGCGGCAGCCTCCATGCCGCCCTCGGCGACGACGACAAGGCGCTGGCCGACGCCGTGGAGGCGAACAAGCTCGATCCGTCCGACGACGGCGCGCTCATGCGGCTTGCCTATGGCCGGGCCGAGCGCGGCGAAAAGGATGCGGCGTACGATCTGGTCCAGGAGCGGATCGACCAGGGCGGCAAGAACCGTGCCGCCTATATGGCGGCGAAGGCCGACCTCCAGATGCGCCTCGGCGACAAGGATGGCGCGATCGAGACGATGGACAGCGCGATCGCGCTGAAACCGGGCGATGCCGATCTGCTCAACAGCCGGTGCTGGCTGAAGGGCGTCGGCAATGTCGGGATGGACAGCGCGCTCAAGGACTGCACGCGCGCGATCGAACTGGCCGACGGCGCGTCCCAGGCGCTGGACAGCCGGGCGATGGTCTATTTCCGCATGGGGCGGCTGGATGACGCGCTCGCCGATCTCGACGCGGCGCTGGCGATCGATCCCGATCTGGTGGCCAGCCTCTACATGCGCGGGGTGATCCGGCGGCGCGCCGGAAAGACGAAGGAAGGCGACGCCGATCTCGCGGCGGCGCGGCTCCTCTCGCCACGGATCGATCGGGACTACAGCCGCTACGGGATCGTGCCCTGATCGTCGCAATTCACTGGATTCCGGGCCGTCCCGCCTTTCCGGTTTGTTCATCCCCGCATCATATACGCTTGGCGGGATGCAGGTTTTTCTGACGATCGACACCGAGCTGAGCTGGCGGCATCATGCCGCCGGCCTGCCGCCGGAGGAGGTGATCGCGAGGTCGCTGGAACCGGCGGGGGTGGGGATCGCGCATCAGCTCGATCTGCTTGCCCGGCATCGGCTGAAGGCGACCTTCTTCGTCGATCCGATGCCGGCGCTGGTCTATGGCGTCGCGCAGCTTCGCGCGGTCGTCTCGGCGGTCCTGGCGGCGGGGCAGGAGGTGCAGCTTCATCTCCATCCCAACTGGCGCGGCGCCTCGCTGGAGGATCGCGGCCTGCACGATGCGTTCGAACTGAGCGCCTTTCCGCGCGACGATCAACGTGATCTGATCATGCGCGGCATGGAATTGCTGGCCGAAGCCGGAGCACCGCTGCCGATCGCCTTCCGCGGCGGCAGCTATGCCGCGAACGATGATACCCTCCTTGTGCTGGCGTCGCTCGGCTTCGCCTATGACAGCAGCCACAATGGCGCGGAACATCCGTGGCCCAGCGCGATCGGCCTGTCCCCGGCGCGGATCGCGCCGGTCGCGCGGCACGGCGTGGTCGAGGTGCCGGTGACGGTGATCGAGGACCAGCCGGATCAGCGCCGCCCGTTCCAGATCTGCGCGCTGTCGATCCGGGAACAGGCCGCCGCGCTCGATCATGCGGTCGCCGCCGGCCATGTCGCGACCACCATCGTCGGGCATAGCTTCGAGCTGGCAGTGCGTGGCGGAACGCGCCCGAACATGGTCCACGCGCGCCGTTTCGCGCAATTGTGCGCGCTACTCGACGAGCGCCGCGCCGAGGCGCCGACCGCGCATTTCATCGATCGTCCGGCGATGCCGCTCGACCGCGACGATCTGCCGCTGCCGCCGCATTACAGCCGCCGTCGCTTGCGGCAGGTGGAGCAGGCGTGGTCGAACATCGTCGAGGAACGCGTGGTGTGAGCGCCAGCGCGCTCAGGTTCCAGATCGGCGCGCGCACCCTCGGCGAGATACCGCGCCGGCTCGTCCGTGTGGCGCTGTCGCTCGATCAGGCGCTGGCCGGCGAGGTGCCCGCGCTGCCGCCGCTCGATGGGCAAGAGGACGGCTTCCTTGTCACCTCGCTGCCGGAGTCGGTGTCGCTGCGATGGCCGGGCATCTCCTTCGTCCGCCAGCGTTACGTCCGCTATCATGTCGATCTCGCGGCGGGCGTGGATGCATGGCGCGCCGGGCTGACGGGGCAGGCGCGCGCGACGCTGAAGCGCAAGGCGCGGAAGCTGGCGACGGCGAACGGCGGGCTGCTCGACGTGCGCCGCTATCGCACCCCGGTGGAGCTGGCGGCGTTTCACCCGCTCGCTCGCGCCGTTTCCGCCACCACCTATCAGGAACGGCTGATGGGGGCGGGGCTGCCCGCCGATCCCGCGCATGGCGGCGAAGCGGCGGCGCGGGACGAGGTGCGCGCTTGGCTGCTGTTCCTCCACGAGCGCCCGATCGCCTATCTGTGGTGCCGCGCGGACGGCGACACCTTGCGTTATGAGCATGTCGGCCATGATCCGGCGCATAACGCGCTGTCGCCGGGGAGCGTGCTGCTCGGCGAGGCGCTGGACGACCTGTTCGGCGATCGCTTCCACCGCTTCGACTTCACCGAGGGCGAGGGGCAGCACAAGCGCTCGCTGGCGAGCGGGGGGATAGCGTGCCGCGACCTGCTGCTGCTCCGCCCGACGCTCGCCAATCGCGCGGCGGTGATGGCGGTCGGCGGGTTCGATGCGGCGATGCGGATCGCCGCGCGCGTGGCGCGAGCACCCGCGCTGGCGGGCCTCGCCCGGCGCATACGGCGATAGCGCACGCCGCCGCGCACGCCTACATTCTCCGTCATGCACCTGATCGCCGACGCCATCGTCCTCGCGGTTCGCACGCATGGCGAACATGGCGCGGTGGCGCGCGCGCTGACCCCTGCGGACGGGGTGCAGGCGGGCTATGTGCGCGGCGGCCGCTCGCGCCGGATCGGGCCGATCCTCCAGCCGGCGAACCTGATCCGTGGCGAGTGGCGCGCGCGCAGCGACGAGCAGCTTCCCGCGCTGACGGTCGAGCTGCTTCACAGCCGCGCCGCCTTGTTCGCCGCCCCGCTGCCCGCCGTCGCGATCGAGTGGCTGGCCGCGCTGACCGCCGTCGCCCTGCCGGAGGCGCAGCCGTTTCCGCGCCTCCATGCCGCGCTGGCCGGGGTGCTCGACGCGATCGAGGCGGCGCCGGCGGCGCGCGGCTGGGCGGGGAGCATCGCGCGCTATGAACTGCTGCTGCTCGCCGAACTCGGCTTCGGTCTCGATCTCGATCGCTGCGTGGCGACGGGCGGGGCGGACGATCTCGCCTTCGTCAGCCCGAAAAGCGGCGCGGCGGTGAGTCGCGCGGCAGCGATGGGGTATGAATCGCGACTGTTCGCGCTGCCTGCCTTTCTGCGCGAAGGTGGCGAGGCGGGGTGGGACGATGTGCTCGCCGCGCTCGACCTCACCGGCCACTTCCTCGCGCGCGACGTGCTGACCGAGCGCCGCGCCGAGCCGCTGGTCGCCCGCGCGCGGCTGCTCGACCGGTTGAAAAGGGCGGTTGCGTGACCCCGATTACGCCGTAAGAGCGCCCCCGAACGAAAGGGACTCTCATGGCAACGATCGCGATCCTCGCCGGCGACGGCATCGGCCCCGAAGTGACCGCCGAAGCGCGGCGCGTGCTGGAGGCGCTCGGGCTGGACCTGTCGTTCGAGGAGGCGCTGGTCGGCGGCGCTGCCTATCACGCGACCGGCCATCCGCTGCCGCCGGAGACGCTCGACGTGGCGCGGCGTGCGGATGCGATCCTGTTCGGCGCGGTCGGCGATCCGACCTGCGACTCGCTGGAGCGGCACCTGCGCCCGGAACAGGCGATCCTCGGGCTGCGCAAGGAACTCACCTTGTTCGCCAACCTGCGCCCGGCCAAATTGTTCGCCGGGCTGGAGGACGCCTCCGCGCTGCGGCCGGAAGTGGCGCGCGCGATCGACCTGCTGATCGTCCGCGAGCTGAACGGCGACGTCTATTTCGGCGAGAAGGGGATGCGCACCACCCCCGCCGGGCTGCGCCAGGGCTATGACGTGATGAGCTATGACGAGGCGGAGGTGCGCCGCATCGCCGTCGCCGGTTTCGAGGCGGCGCGGCGGCGGCGCGGCAAATTGTGCTCGGTCGACAAGGCCAATGTGCTGGAAACCTCGCAGCTATGGCGCGACGTGGTGATCGAGACGGCGGCGGAATATGCCGATGTCGAGCTGACCCACATGTATGTCGACAATGCCGCGATGCAGCTCGTGCGTTCGCCGGGGCAGTTCGACGTGATCGTCACCGGCAACCTGTTCGGGGACATCCTGTCCGATCAGGCGAGCATGTGCGTCGGCTCGATCGGGCTGCTGCCGTCGGCCTCGCTCGATGCGGCGGGCAAGGGGTTGTACGAGCCGATCCACGGCTCCGCGCCCGATATCGCCGGGCAGGGCAAGGCCAATCCGTGCGCCGCGATCCTCTCCGCCGCGATGATGCTGCGTCACTCGCTCGGGCAGGCGGGCGCGGCCGATCGGGTCGAAGCGGCGGTGGCGGCGGCGCTCGCCGCCGGCAAGCGCACCGGCGATCTCGGCGGCGCCTGCTCGACGCGCGAGATGGGCGAGGCGGTGCTGGCGGCGCTCTGAACCTGCCTCACACCCACGACGGCAGCCAGGTCCAGTGATGGAACGCCTTCGGCCCGTCGAGCGGCATGGCCGATAGCGCGGGGAAGAAATAGAGCGCCAGCACCAGCGCGGCGAGCGTGAAGCCCTCGTCCCACCGCCCGAGCCGATCGCGCCAGTGATCGAAGACGGCGGCGATGGCGATCACCAGGAAGATGCTGGACGGGTAGTAATAATAATAGAATCCCAGCGACTTGGGGATGATCGCGAAGATCGCCACGCTCGCCGTCCACAGGGCGAAGGCGGCGAGCAGGCGCGGGCTGCGCGATTTC
The DNA here is from genome assembly GCA_001897375.1 of Sphingomonas sp. 67-36. Classification (GTDB taxonomy): domain Bacteria; phylum Pseudomonadota; class Alphaproteobacteria; order Sphingomonadales; family Sphingomonadaceae; genus Sphingomonas. Next base: position 168,971 of record MKSU01000004.1, read on the forward strand.
AGCCAACCCCACAGGCACGCCGCCACTGCGATCAGCCCGCCCCACATGATCAGCGGGTTGCCTATCATCAGGACGCCGCGCTGCGCGCCCTCGATCGGCTCGTAGAGATACCAGATCGGCCGGATCAGCAGGGGCCACGACCACCAGCTCGATTGATAGATGTGCGAGGGCAGCACCTGCACCTGCTGCTCGTACATGTATTTCTGGAGCGGCAGCAGCCCTTGCCACGTCAGCGGGTCGGCGGAGAAATGGAAGATCGGCAGGAAGGTCGCGAAATAGGTCGCGATCGAGACCGCGCCGAGCAGCGCCAGCGCCGGCAGCGGATGCAGTCCCGGCCAGCGGCGCGGATCGCCGCGCTTCAGCAGCAAGAACGCCAACGCGGCGAAGGCGACATAGGGCGCCGCCGCCCATTTACACGCCGTCGCCGCGCCGAGCAGCACGCTCGCCGCGATCCACTTCCCCCATCCGCCGCTTTTCATCGTCCAGGCGATCACCGCGATCGCGACCGTGAGGAACGCGGCCATGAACACGTCGAGCGTGGCGATCCGCGCCTGTACGAAGATGGTGAAGTTGAGGATCGCCAGCACGCCCGCGATCAGCGCGGCGCGCAGCCGCCCGGTCATCAACTGGACGATCGCGAACACCGCGACCACCGTCGCCGTGCCCGCCAGCGTCGACATGAAGCGCCAGCCGAGCGGCGAATCGCCCAGCAGGCGGATGCCCAGCGCGATCAGTTCCTTGGCGAGCGGCGGATGCTCGACGTTGAGCAGGCGCGATTGCGCGAGGAAGGTGCGCGCTGCCGGAACGTAATAGATTTCGTCGAACATCATCTTGTGCGGCATGCCGACGCGCACGAGGAACAGCGCCTCCGCCACCGCGCCGAGCAGGATCGCCACCGGCAGCGGCTTGCGGGGAAGCCACGGGTTGACCGTCCGCCGGATGGTTTCGCTCATCCCCTGCGCTGTAGCGCCGCGCGTGTCGCGGCGACAAGCCCACGGCGCTTGCGGTGGGTGGCGGTTTGCGGGCAAAGGGCAAGCCATGAAACGCCACACCGGACAAGACCGCTCGATCACCGCCAACTGGCGCCCCGCCACCCGCGCGATCCGTGGCGGCACGATGCGTTCGGAATTCGGCGAGACCTCGGAGGCTCTGTTCCTCACCTCCGGCTACGCCTACGACTGCGCCGGAGACGCTGCCGCGCGCTTCAGCGGCGAGCAGCAGGGGATGACCTATTCCCGCCTCCAGAACCCCACGGTGCAGATGCTGGAGGAGCGCATCGCGTTGCTGGAGGGCGCGGAGGCATGCCGCACCATGGCCTCCGGCATGGCGGCGATGACGGCGGTGCTGTTGTGCCAGCTTCAGGCGGGCGATCACGTCGTCGCCGGGCGGGCGGCGTTCGGCTCGTGCCGCTGGCTGGTCGATACGCTGCTGCCGAAGTTCGGCATCACCACCACCGTGGTCGACGCGCGCGATCCGCAGGCCTTCGCCGATGCGGCGCGGCCGGAAACCAAGGTGTTCTTCTTCGAGACGCCGGCCAATCCGACGATGGATATCGTCGATCTGCGCGCGGTATGCGGCATCGCGCGGGAGCGGGGGATCACCTCGGTGGTCGACAATGCCTTCGCCACCCCCGCGCTTCAGCGCCCGCTGGAGTTCGGCGCGGACGTGACGGCCTATTCCGCGACCAAGCTGATGGACGGGCAGGGTCGCGTCCTCGCCGGCGCGGTGTGCGGGACGAAGGATTTTATCGAGAACACCTTGCTTGCCTTCACGCGGAACACCGGCCCGACGCTCTCGCCATTCAACGCCTGGGTGGTGTTGAAGGGCTTGGAGACGCTCGACCTGCGCGCGCGCCAGCAGTCGGAGAATGCGCTGAAGGTCGCGCGCTTCATGGAAGGCCGCGTGCCGCAGGTGCTGCACCCCGGCCTGCCGAGCCATCCGCAGCATGAACTCGCCATGTCGCAGATGGACGCCGCCGGCCCGATCTTCGCGTTCGAGGTGGATGGCGGGCGCAAGCAGGCCCATGCGCTGCTCGACGCGCTGCAACTGATCGACATCTCGAACAATATCGGCGACTCGCGATCGCTGATGACCCATCCCGCCACCACGACGCACCATTCGGTCACCGAGGACAAACGGCTGGAGATGGGCGTCACCGACGGGATGCTGCGCTTCAACGTCGGGCTGGAGGACCCGGACGACCTGATCGAGGATCTCGATCAGGCGCTTCGCGTGGCGGGTTTGTGAAGGCGCTTTTCCCCTACGACGAAACCACGCGCGACGTGACGGTGCGCGTCGCCGTCAGCTATCTGCCGGAGCAGTCGGAGCCGGCGCGCGGGCGCTGGTTCTGGGCCTATCACATCCGCATCGAGAATGCCGGCGAGCAGACCGTCCAGCTCCTCACGCGCCACTGGATCATCACCGATGCGCGCGGCGCGCAACATTCGGTGGAGGGCGAGGGCGTGGTCGGCGAGAAGCCGGTGATCGCGCCGGGCGGCAGCTACGACTACGTATCCGGGTGCCCGCTCGCCACCTCGTCCGGCTCGATGCAGGGGAGCTACCGCATGGTGGGTGAGGGCGGCGCGATGTTCGAGGTCACGATCCCGAAATTCGCGCTGCTCGCGCCGGCGGTGGGGGCATGAAGCGCACGCATCTGCCGCTCAACGGTCTGCGCGTGCTGGACGCGGCGGCGCGGCACCTCTCCTTCACGCGCGCGGCGGACGAACTGGCGGTGACGCCGGCGGCGGTCGGCCAGCAGATCCGCGCGCTGGAGGATACGCTCGGCGTCGTGCTGTTCCGCCGCACCACCAAGGGGCTGGAGCTGACGCCGGAGGGCGAGGCCGGGCTGGCGGCGTTGCGCGACGGCTTCCTCCATTTCGAGGAATCGGTGCGCGCGATGCAGGCGGGCCAATCCTCCAAGTCGCTCACCATCGCCGCGCCGCGCGACGTGACGCAGAAGTGGCTGATGCCGCGCCTCGCGGAGATCGCGCGGGCGGACGGCGAGATGCGCTTCATCCTCGTCGCGGCGGACGATGTGGTCGACTTCACCGAGGCCAACCTCGATCTCGCGATCCGCTGGGGCGAAGGGCCGGGCGCGCACGAGGGCGAGGCGCTGGAAAGCGACGGGATGATCACCGTCGAGCGCCCCGGCGGCACGGCGAGCGACGTGCGGATCGGCTGGCCCGGCTGCGGCGCGGAGGACGCCACGTCGCCGGTCCGCGTGGCCGACGCCGGCCTCGCGATCGACGCCGCCGCCGAGGGGCTGGGCCGCGCGACCGTGCCGGAATTGCTTGCCGCGCGCGATCTGTCGGCGGGGCGCGTCGTGCGCGTCGGCGAGGCGAGGCTCTCGCGGCTCGGCTATTGGCTGGTCGCCCCGCTGCCGCAATGGCGGCAGAAGAAGGTGCAGGCGCTGGTCGACGCGCTGACGGCGTGAGGCGGGTTCAAGCCCTTCCCATCCGCACCGGATTTGAAGCGCGCGCCGCCTTGGTCTATCGCGCGCGCATTCCCGGCACCTGAACGGAAACCATGACGCTTTATTCCCGCTTTGCCGCGCATGTCGACGCGGCGCTTGATGCCTTGGTCGTCGCCGGCTCGCTGCCGGCCGATCTCGATCGCCGCAACGTGACGGTCGAGCCGCCGCGCGACGCGAGCCATGGCGATCTCGCCACCAATGCGGCGATGGTGCTCGCCAAGGCCGCCAGGGCCAACCCGCGCGCGCTCGCCGAGCAGATCGCCGAGGAACTGCGCAAGCTGGACGAGGTGGCGGCGGTCGAGATCGCCGGCCCGGGCTTCATCAACATGCGCCTCACCGATGATACGTGGCGCGCCGAGCTTTCCGCGATCCGCGATGCCGGCGGCGACTATGGCCGGTCGAGCCGCGGGCATGGCGTGCGCGTCAACGTCGAATACGTCTCCGCCAATCCGACCGGGCCGATGCACATGGGGCATTGCCGTGGCGCCGTGGTGGGCGATGCGCTTGCCGCGTTGTTGGAATTCGCCGGCTATGACGTGACGCGCGAATATTATGTCAACGACGCCGGCGGGCAGGTCGACGTGCTCGCCCGCTCGGCGCATCTGCGTTATCGCGAAGCGCTGGGCGAGGACGTGGGCGAGATTCCCGAGGGCCTCTACCCCGGCGACTATCTCGTTCCCGTGGGCCGCTCGCTGGCGGACGAGTTCGGCGATCGTTACGCGAAGGCGCCGGAAAGCGAATGGCTGGCGCTGTTCCGCACTCGCGCCGTCGCGGCGATGATGGCGCTCATCAGGGCCGATCTCGCGTTGCTCGGCATCCACCATGCGGTGTTCGCCTCCGAGGCGGAATTGCAGGCGGCTGGCAAGCCCGAGGCGGCCGAGAAATGGCTGCGCGCGCGCGATCTCGTCTATGACGGCGTGCTCGACGCGCCCAAGGGCGAGGTGCCGGAGGATTGGGAGCCGGTGGAGCTGCCGCTGTTCCGCTCCACGAAGTTCGGCGACGATCAGGATCGCCCGATCAGGAAGTCGAACGGAAGCTGGACCTATTTCGGCGCCGATCTCGCCTATCATTTCCAGAAGGCGGAAAGCGCCGACGAACTGATCGACATCTGGGGCGCGGACCATGCCGGCACGGTGAAGCGCATCACCGCCGCCGTGGCCGCGTTGACCGAGGGCCGGACCCGCTTCGACGTGAAGCTCGTCCAGATGGTGCGCCTGCTGCGTGGCGGCGAGCCGGTGAAGATGTCGAAACGCGCCGGCAATTTCGTGACGCTGGCGGACGTGGTGCGCGAGGTGGGCAAGGACGTGGTGCGTTTCACCATGCTCACCCGCCGCGCCGACGCGCAGATGGATTTCGATTTCGCCAAGGTGGTCGAGGCGTCGAAAGACAACCCGGTCTTCTACGTCCAGTACGCCCATGCCCGCACCGCGTCGCTGCATCGCCGCGCGGCGGAGGCGGGGATCGACGCCAGCGCGCCCGATCTGTCCCGTCTTGATACGGAAGAGCTGGCGCTGGTGAAGCTCGCCGCGCAATTCCCGCGTGTGGTGGAAACCGCCGCGGCCGCGCGCGAGCCGCATCGTATCGCCTTCTATCTTTATGATTTGGCAGCGGCTTTTCACTCGCTATGGAATGTCGGCAACGATCGGCCGGATCGCCGCTTCCTCGTCCCCGAGGATTCGGCATCGAGCGCGGCGCGTCTGCTCTTGGCGGACGGGTGTGCGCAAATTATCCGGAATGGGCTATCCATCATGGGGGTGGAGGCGGTCGCGGAGATGTGAGCCATGACGGGCGTGGACAAGATCGATCTGAGTAACCTGGATCGACTGCCCTGGTTGGAATCGGCGGAGCCTGAAGATGAGGGCGAACCGGGCCTGCTGCGCACCGTCGCCTGGGTGATCCTCGGGCTGCTGCTGCTCGCGGGGGTGATCTTCGGCGTTTACAAGATGCAGCACCGCCCGGCTTCCACCGACGGCAACGGCGCGCTGATCAAGGCGCCGGCCGGCGATTATAAGGTCAAGCCGGAGGAGCCGGGCGGGCTGAAGGTGAGCGGGGAGGGCGATTCGGCCATTGCCGCCAGCGCCGGAGCCAATTCCTCCGCCGCGATAGACCTCTCGGCCGTGCCCGAAGCGCCGATCGACGGCCGCCGCGCCGTCGGCAAGCCGGCCGCCGTGCCGACCGGCGACGCGCGCGCGGTCTCCGAAGTGCCTCGTTCCGCGCCGAAGCTGAAGGCGGCCGAGCCGGTCTCCGCGCCGCGCGCGCCCGTGCCCGGCGCCGGATCTGGCGGGGCGCTCGTCCAGCTTGGCGCCTTCCCGAGCGAGGCGGTGGCGAATGCCGCGTGGAGCGCATTCGCCAAGAGATTCGGTTATCTCGCCACGCTCGGCAAATCGGTGCAGGCCGCTGACGTCAACGGCAAGAAGGTCTATCGCCTGCGCGTCAATGCCGGCAGCGCGGATGCCGCCGCCGATATCTGCGGCCGGCTCAAGGTGGCGGGCGAGCGCTGCTTCGTCACCGGCGGCTGATCGGCGCTTCCCCGGCGCGGGCGGGGGCGGTATCGCACCGGCCATGAAGCCAGTGATCTTCGGCCTTTCTGGCCCGGTCCTCACCGACGATGAGCGCGCCTTCTTCCGCGAGGCGCGCCCGGCCGGCTACATCCTGTTCAGGCGCAATGTGGTCGATCGTGCGCAGCTTCGCGCCTTGACCGATTCGCTGCGCGATCTGGAGGGGCGTGACGATGTCGCGATCCTCGTCGATCAGGAGGGCGGAAAGGTCGCGCGGCTCGGGCCGCCGGAATGGCCCGCCTTTCCCGCCGGCCCCGCGTTCGATGCGCTGTATGAGCGCGCGCCGATGTCCGCGATCGAGGCGGCGCGCGCCAATGCGCAGGCGATCGGGCTGATGCTGGCGGAGGTCGGGATCACGGTCGATTGCCTCCCGCTGCTCGACGTCGCGCGCGAGGGGACGACCGAGGCGATCGCCTCCCGCGCCTATGGCCACGAGCCGAAACGGGTCGCGGCGATGGGCCGCGCGACGCTGGAGGGGTTGGCGGCGGCCGGGGTTGTCGGCGTGGTCAAGCATATGCCGGGGCACGGCCGCGCGATTGTCGATTCTCATCATCATCTCCCCACCGTTACTGCCTCCGATGCCGAACTGGAGGATGATCTCGCGCCGTTCCGCGCGCTGGCCGGCGCGCCGATGGGGATGACCAGCCATATCGTGTTCGAGGCATGGGACCGCGAGCGCCCCGCGACGCTCTCGCCGATCGTGATCGAGGATGTGATCCGCCGCCGCATCGGCTTCGGCGGTCTGTTGCTCACCGACGACATCGACATGAAAGCTCTCTCGGGCACTGCGGGCGAGAAAGCGGCTGGTGCGATCGCGGCCGGATGCGATCTGGTGCTCGATTGCTGGGCGCGGATGGACGAGATGGCCGAGATCGCGGGGCGGCTGGGCGAGATTTCCGCCGTCTCGCGCGCGCGGCTCGATCGCGCGATGACCAGCGTCGCTCCGATGGAAAGCGATTTCGCCGCGCTGACTGCAAAACGTGATGCCTTGCTGGCGATAGCCGGAGGCTAAAATAATCACCGGCTGTCGCATCGTTGAACAGCAACACCATGATCCGTTCATCTCGAAAGCGAAATGATGGCGTCCTCAACGAAGGAGATGGTTATGCACGTTCTGAAAATCGCCGCGCTGTCGGTCGCCGGAATCGCCACGCTCGGCGCTTCGACCGCGATGGCGCGCCCGCATCATCCGCGGCCGCACAAGATCTGCAAGGTCGAGCGTCACCACGGCCACGTAAAGAAGGTGTGTCGCTGGGTCCGCTGACTGCATCGGGCGGCCGGTTCTACCCGCCGCCCCGCTTTCTGCCGGGCCGTGCTTGTCTAACGCCCCATAATTCTGCCAGCATAAGCGATGGCCTTGCCCCTTCGCTCCGAAGCCGCGCGTTGACTGACGACGCCGACACGCTGACGCTCGATCTCGATGGATGGGAGGGGCCGCTCGACCTGCTGCTCGCCCTCGCGCGGTCGCAGAAGGTCGACCTCAAGCAGATTTCGATCCTCGCGCTGGTCGAGCAATATCTCGCCTTCATCGAGCAGGCGCGCTCGCTGCGGCTCGAACTGGCGGCGGATTATCTCGTGATGGCGGCGTGGCTCGCCTATCTCAAATCCGGCCTGCTGCTGCCGCGCGACCCGGAGGTTGAACCCAGCCCGGAGGAACTGGCGCTGCGGCTGCAACTCCGCCTCGAACGGCTCAATGCGATGCGTGAGGCGGGCGCGCGGCTGATGGCGCGCGACCGGCTTGGCCGCGACGTGTTCCTCCGTGCCACGCCCGAGGGGCTGCGCACGGTGCGCAAGGCGCGCTGGACCGCCGAGATCTACGACCTGATCGCCGCTTACGGCCGCATCTCCGCGCGCACCCGCCCGGTGATGCACGTCGTCCATGACCGGCAGGTGATGACGCTCGAATCCGCGATCGAGCGCGTCTCGGCGCTGATCGGTGCGACGATCGAATGGGCCGCGATCGAGCGTTTCCTGCCGGAGGGCGCGTCGGGCACGTTCCGCAAGTCGGCGCTGGCGTCGAGCTTCCTCGCCGCGCTGGAGCTGGCGCGGCAGGGGCGTGTGGAACTGGCGCAGAAATCGCCGTTCGCGCCGCTATACCTGCGGGCGCCGGCATGAACGCGCCCGACGATCTCATTCGCGCGGTGGAGGCGGTGTTGTTCGCCGCGACCGAGCCGATGACGGCGGAGGCGATCCGCGCGCACGTCGGCGACGGCGACGTAAAGGGCGCGCTCGCAGTGCTGGCGGAAGATTATGCGGGGCGCGGGATCAATCTCGTCCAGCGCGCCGACCGCTGGCATTTCGAGACCGCGCCGGATCTCGCTCACCTCTTGCGGCGCGATCGCGAGGAAGCGCGCAAGCTCTCCCGCGCGGGGATCGAGACGCTGGCGATCATCGCCTATCACGAACCGGTGACGCGCGCCGAGATCGAGGCGATCCGCGGGGTGCAGATATCCAGGGGCACGCTCGACGTGCTGATGGAGGCGGGGTGGGTGCGCCCCGCCGGGCGGCGCGAGGTGCCGGGGCGACCGCTGATGTTCGCGACCACGCCGGGCTTCCTCGATCATTTTGGCCTGGAGAGCCGCCGCGACCTGCCTGGCATCGACGATCTGAAGGCTGCCGGGCTGCTCGATCCGATCGATCTCGCCTTAGATCAACTCGCGGTGGAAAAGGACGACGAGGACGACTAGATAGGCGGTTCGCTTCTCAGGAGAGTTGTCATGGGCACGTTTGGCCCGCTGCATTGGATCGTCGTCGCCATCATCGCCATCCTTCTGTTGGGAGGCGGGCGCTTCTCTAACCTGATGGGAGACGTCGCCAAGGGCGTGAAGAATTTCAAGAAGGGCATGGCGGAGGAGGACGACGACGTTCCCGCCAAGCCGGCGCCGCGCATCGAGGCGCAGCAGCCGGTGCGCCCGGCCGAGACGATCGTCCAGGACGAGAAGGCGCACTGATCGCCTGCCGCGCTCGCTGACTCGCCCGCGCCGCCGGCCCGATCATGCTTGATTTCAACTTCTCCGAATGGGCGGTTGTGGCCCTGGTGGCGCTGGTCGTCATCGGGCCGAAGGACTTGCCCAAGGCCATGCGCGTGCTCGGCTATTGGGTCGGCCGTGCGCGCTCGGTCGCGCGCCAGTTCCGCGCTGGCTTCGACGAGATGATCCGCGAGGCGGAACTCGCCGAAATGGAAAAGAAGTGGAAGGAGGAAAACGAGCGGATCATGCGCATGCACCCGCCGACGCCTCCGGAAGCGATCGAGCATGTGCCTGCATCCGCCGATGACGAGGATGGCCCGCCGGTGATGGTCGAGAAGCCGGCCGTCGCGCCGGCGCCTGAAGCTTCGTCCACCGATGCTGATGCGGCGACCGTGGAAAAGCCGGCGCCATGAGGGATATCGACGACACCAAGGCCCCGTTGCTCGAACACCTGCTCGAGCTGCGCCGGCGGTTGCTCTACTGCATCGCGGCGCTGATCTTCGCCTTCTTCATCTGCTATTATTTTGCGGAGGACATTTTCGCGGTCCTCGTCCGTCCGCTGCTGCAGGCAGGGCAGACCCGGCTGATCTATACCCAGATATTCGAGGCGTTCTTCGTCAAGGTGAAGGTCGCCTTCTTCGCGGCGGCGATGGTTTCTTTCCCGGTGATCGCAAACCAATTGTGGCAGTTCATCGCGCCGGGGCTGTATCGCAAGGAGAAGCGTGCGCTGCTGCCGTTCCTGCTGGCAACGCCGGTGCTGTTCGCGATCGGTGCGTCGATGGCCTATTTCATTGCCGTGCCGATGGCGCTTCACTTCCTGCTGAGCTTCCAGGGAAATATCGGCGGTGTGACACAGGAAGCTTTGCCGGCGATCGGCAATTACCTGTCGTTTGTCATGCAGTTCCTGTTCGGCTTCGGTATCGCCTTCCTGCTGCCGGTGCTGCTGATGCTGCTCGAACGCGCCGGAATCGTGACGCGCCAGCAACTCAAGGGCGCGCGCCGCTATGCGATCGTCGCGGCCTTCGCCATCGCCGCCGTGCTGACGCCGCCCGACGTCGGCTCGCAGCTATTGCTCGCGATCCCCTTGTGCCTGCTCTACGAACTGGCGCTGATCGGCATCTGGTTCACCGAGCGCGCCCGCGCGCGGGAAGCCGATACGGAGGCGGTGGCCGGCGAGTGATCGCCGCGCCGGTTATTTCGCGCCGTCGGCCGTCTTCGAAACGGTCTTGCCGACCGACGACACGTCCCGGCCCATCCCGGAGATCGTGTTGCATCCCGCGACCAGCAGTGCGGCGGCGATTGTCGTAAGTCCAAGAATCTTGCGCATGATGCGGCCTCCTGTGGCCGGAATGGTCGATTTCATCGAGAAGTGCAAACCCGCCGGCGCCCGAAAAAGATTAAGGCCCGAAAGCGTCACCGGGGGGGAGGGGACGACACTTTCGGGCCTGTGACTTGGATAGCGAGAGCGGGGGGGCAAAAATTCGCTATCCGAGCTTTTGAACGATCCGCCACAAGCCGGGTTCCGTTCGTCGCTAAAAAAATGCGTCCGGTGCCGGAACGCGCTTTTTCATTCCCGGCCGACCACCGCGATCGAGATCGTATAGCTGCCCTCGACCGCATCATAGTCCATCGGCGCGCGGAGCTGACGGGACAGGCCCTCGATTACCCGCCCATAACGCTCGCGGAGCCGCGTGCCGAGCGCCTCGCTCTCGGCCAGTGCGGAAGACGTGACGCGCAGGATCGCGCGATTTTCCTGCCCGGGCGCCTGCTTGAGCGAGATGCGGAGCTGCGCTTGCGGATCGCAGGACAAGGCCAGTTCCACCAGTTCCGTCACCAGAAAGGCGACAGGAACGGCGATATCCTGGCTGACGAAGAAAGGATCGAGGTCCAGCGCGATGCCGAGCTTGCTGCCCTCCGGCGCGGTCGCGCGGATGTTGGTGGCAAGCTCGCTGATGACCGGGCGCAGACCCAGGCCGCGGTTTTCCTCCATCTCCGCGAAATGGTTGCGGTGGACCACCGCCAGCGCATCGACACGGCGCTGGATCGAGGCATAGGCCTGCGACGCGTCGGGCGTCCGCGCGCTGCGCGCGTGCAGGTTGATCAGGCTGGAGATGACCTGAAGGTTGTTCTTTACGCGGTGGTGCACCTCGCGCGTCAGCCGCGTCTGGCGCACCAGCCCTTCGGCCAGACCCGCCTCGTGCAGCGCGACGGTACGGGTGAGCGCCCGGAAAGTGTCGCCTAACTCGCGGATCTCCTGCGCCGGCAGCGCGCGGAGCAACGCCGGGTCCGGTTCCTCGCCCGGCGTCAGCGCGGCCATGTTGGCGCGCAGCTCCCGCAACGGCCGCACCAGCAGCCGGTCGACGACGAACCACGACACGATCGCCGCCGCCGCCCACATCAGCAGCGGCAGCAGCAGCGCGATCACCAGCGACGAGGTGATCGGCGTGCTGCGCACCTGCATTTCCAGCGCGAGATCGGCGATGCCAAGATCGGTCCGGTTGGTGGTGCGTCGCTCCAGCGCCGATTCGCGTGGCAGATCGTCAATGGTCAGCCGCCGTTTGCCCTGGATCAGCGTCAATTCATAGCGATGCGCGAAGGCGCTGGGGTGGCTGACGCCGGCAAGGAAGCCCGTGGGGAAGAAAGCGGCGCCAAACATTCCGCGCCGATCCGTCGCCACGCCGAGCGACAATCCGTGCGCCGGCTGGATGCGGGCGTTCACCGTCGCACCCTCCGCCAGCATCGCGACGCGCCGGGCGCCGGGAAACGGCGTACCACACAACACCTTGCCCTGTCGATTGAAGATCACGAAACGCGTGCCGCTGGCCGATTGCTGGGCGAAAACGCCCTGCGCGCGCGCGCAACTCGGCGCATCCTGCGCGTCGCCCGCCAGCGCGTTGACGGTGCTGCGCAGCGCCGTCATGTCGCCGATCAGCTCGATCGCCATCGCCCGACTGCTCTCGGTGGAGGCAAGGCGCAGGTCTGCGCGCGCCTCGGTATCGGCGTTGCGGGTCGTCTGCAGCGTCGCGAAGACAGCGATGATCGCCAGCGGCAACAGCGCGATGCTGAGAATCAGGAGCAGCTTGGCTCCGGTCGGCCAGCGCACGATGAAGCTCGCCGCCAGCGCGGATGCGGAGCCGGGACGTTCGACTTTCCCAGCCATCTCGCCAGGCGCGCCTAATCCAGCTTTCCGAGCAGCGTCAGCATCTCGTCGGGAATGTCTTCCTCTATCGTCTTCTGATAGATCGAACGCAACGCAGATCCCATGTCGCGATCCTTCGCCGGCCTCGTCGCGCCTTTCTTCCGATCCGGTTTCCTTGCCTGATCGCCCGAACTCAACACCTGCCCCCCGGAAACGCCCGACCGCACGGGATACCTAAAAGACGCGGTTGGCAAAAACCGCAAGGCCCCCGTCGCCCACAGCAACCGGGGAGATTGATGAAACCAAAGAGACGCTCGTTGGTTCCACCACCGGCGACAAAATCGTCGGGCGGGTGCAAAGTTGCCGTGCCGGAAATGCGTCGCCGGGTTAAAGCGTTTGAAATCGTTGGGGGAGGGCGCCTGAACCTTCCCTGTCTGGTACGGAGAATTCATTGTCCATGTCGCTCGGTCAACAGCTCGCGCCGCATCTCCCCTTTCTCCGGCGCTATGGTCGCGCGCTGACCGGCAGCCAATCGCAGGGCGACAAATATGTGCGCGCCACGCTGGAGGCGATCGTCGCGGCGCCGGAGGAATTCCCGCGCGACGTCGATCCGCGACTCGGGCTTTACCGCACATTCCAGGCGATCTGGTCGTCGTCGAACATCGAGGATCCGCGAGATGCGGGCGACGCCAACGAGCAGGAGATGGTGGCGCGCGCACGGCTGGCGCGGATGACGCCGCTGTCGCGACAGGCGCTATTGCTGACCGCGATGGAGGGCTTCACGCCGGAGGACACCGCCTATCTGATCGGGGTTTCCGCCGACAAGGTGGAGGAACTGGTCGACGAGGCGATGACCGAGATCGAGAAGCAAACGCGCGCGCGCGTGCTGATAATCGAGGACGAGCCGATCATCGCGATGGACGTCGAGACGATCGTTCGCGACCTCGGCCATGACGTGACCGGAGTGGCGGTGACGCGCGACGAAGCGGTGGCGCTGGCGATGGAGGACCGACCTGGACTGGTGCTGGCGGATATCCAGCTTGCCGACGACAGTTCCGGCATCGACGCAGTGAAGGATATCCTTGCCGAGTTCCGCGTGCCGGTGATCTTTATCACCGCCTTCCCGGAACGGCTGCTCACCGGCGAGCGGCCGGAGCCGACCTTTCTTATCACCAAGCCTTTCCAGCGTTCGACGGTAAAGGCGGCGATCAGCCAGGCGCTGTTCTTCGATCAGGCGACCGTGCCGGCGAGCTGAACGGTTGATACGGAGCCAAAACGGTTCTTGTTCGTTTGGGTTGAATGACAGACGAACATGAACAGATTCATCGCAGCACGGAGGAGGCAAGGGCCGGGGCCACGCCGCATATGACGCGGTATATCCTTGGTTTTTCGCTCCTCCTCGTGGTGGCGATCTTCGCGATCCTCGTGCTTGCGCGGCTCTAGGCGGCACCGGAAGCGCAGCTTCGACGCGGGTGGAAAAACCCGTTCATAAGCCATATCTTGTTGAAACTGGCCGGGCTGCTATCCGGCCGAGGCGGGGAATGATCGCGACAGCATGACGCATGATCCATCGCGTAAGGATGGTGCGGGCGCCGAATTGCCGGCCGGGCACACGGCGCTCCCCGATCCCGAGTTCAAGGCGCAGCTTGCGCAGGTGATCCCGCATCTGCGCGCCTTCGGGCGCTCGCTTTCCGGCAATCGTGACCTCGCCGACGATCTGGTGCAGGAAACGCTGCTCAAGGCGTGGGCCGCGCGCAAGCGGTTCCAGGCGGGGACGAACATGCGCGCATGGACCTTCATCATCCTGCGCAACCTCTATCTCTCCCAGATGCGTCGCGCGCGCTTCAAGGGCGAGTGGGATGATCTCGTCGCCGACCGCCTGCTCGCCGCGCCCGCTGGGCAGGACAAGCATGTCGAGTTGGCCGATATGCAGCGCGCGCTGATGCACCTGCCGCAACCGCAACGCGAGGCGCTGATCCTCGTCGGTGCGGGCGGCTTCGCCTATGAGGAAGCGGCCGAGATCTGCGGCGTGGCGGTGGGCACGATCAAGAGCCGCGTCGCGCGCGGCCGGGTCGCGCTGGAGGCGCTGATGAGCGGCAGCGAGATGACCTCGCGCACCGGGCATAAGGGCGAAAGCGGCGGATCGACGCTGGATGCGATCATGCACGAAGTGGACGAACTGAGCCGCGACCGCTGATCGCGGTCAGGCGATTCGCTCCAGTTGCATGAGCAGGTCGCGCATTGCGTCATCCCTGCCCACGACGCGGAACGCCTCGCGCAGGGACTCCCCCACCGGATCGCTCGCACGCGGTCTCGCCACCATCTGGATGGCGGGATTGTCATCATCGCGAAACGGGCCTGGGTATTCCATAGTGGCGAAAACGGTTGAATGCGGATGAAGTTTCTCGGCAGGTAGGCGCCGCTATGACTGACCTCGCCCGCTTCGACGCAAACGCCTCACAAGCCATCGCGCATGACGCCGTCGCACGCGCGCGTGTCAACGCGCCGTTCCTGTCGATGCTGCTCGATCGCGAGCCGGGCCTCGCCGCCGCGCTGGAGAGCGGCGCGCTGCCGTTGGCGGAGGAGGCCGCGATCGGCGACGGGCCGGCGGCACGCGAATTGCGGCTGGCGCGGCGGCGGCTGGCGCTGGTGGCGGCGATCGGTGACCTTTCCGGCGCGCTGGACCTGACCGGCGTCACCCACGCGCTATCCGACTTCGCCGATGCCGCGCTCGACCGCGCGATCCGCGCTGCGATCGAGGAACGCACCCCCGGCGCGGCGCCGATCGGCTTCACCGCGATCGCTCTCGGCAAGCAGGGCAGTCGCGAACTGAACTATTCGTCGGACATCGATCCGATCCTGCTGTTCGACCCGCTCACCCTGCCGACCAGGCCGCGCGAGGACCCGGCCGATGCGGCGGTACGGATCGGGCGCCGGGTGGTCGAGCTGCTTCAGGCGCTTGACGGCGATGGCTATGTCTTGCGCATCGACCTGCGGCTGCGCCCCTCGCCGGAAGTGACCCCGATCGTCATTCCGGTCGAGGCGGCGATCGGCTATTACGAATCGCAGGCACTGCCATGGGAGCGCGCTGCCTTCATCCGCGCGCGCGCCTGTGCGGGCGATATGGCGCTCGGCGCGCGCTTCCTGGAGGCGATCCGGCCATTCGTATGGCGACGCAGCCTCGATTTCGGCGCGATCGGGGAGATCGTCGACATCACCCGGCGCATCCGCGATCACCATTCACAAGGTCAGGCGTTCGGCCCCGGCTATGATCTGAAGCGTGGGCGCGGCGGCATCCGCGAAGTAGAGTTCTTCGCGCAGATCCATCAGCTTATCCACGGCGGCCGCGATCCGGCACTGCGCGTCGGCGATACCCGTGCGGCGCTCGCCGCACTCGCCGCGGCGGGGCGCATCGACCCGGACGACGCACACGCGCTGACGGAAGCCTATGTCGCGCTGCGGACGATCGAGCATCGCGTGCAGATGATCGACGACCGCCAGACGCATCATCTCCCGGCGGGCGAAGCGCTCGATCGCGTCGCGCGGCTCGACGGACGGGCGGACGGTGCGGCGCTGCTCGATCACCTGCGTCCGCATGTCGAGCGCGTGGCGGCGGTGTTCGACCGGCTCGCCGCGCCGCCAGACACCGCGCTGTCCACCGATCATGAACGGCTGGTCGAGCAACTCGCTGCCGCCGGTTTCACCGATGCGGAGGGCGCGGCGACGCGGATCGCATTGTGGCGCTCCGGCCGTTATCCGGCGTTGCGTAGTCCGGCGGCGAAAGCGGCACTTGAGGCGGTTCTGCCCGGTATCGTCGCCGCCTTCGCCGACGCGCCGGTGCCGCAGGCCGCGCTGCAACGGCTCGATTCGTTGCTCGAACGGCTGCCGAGCGCGATCAACATCTTCCGTCTGCTAGAGGCGCGGCCCGCGCTTGCCGGCCTGCTCGCGGCGGTGCTGAGCCACGCGCCGACGCTCGCCGACGAATTGGCACGCCGTCCCGACCTGCTTGACGGATTGATCGACGCCACCGCGCTCGCGCCGGTCGGCGATCTCGCCGAACTGGTCACGGAGATGGAGGCATGGGAGCGCGGCGCGGACTATCAGGCGCAGCTCGACCACGTCCGTCGCGTGGTCGGCGACAAGCGGTTCGCGCTCGGCACGCAGATCGTCGCTGGCTCCGCCGATCCGCTTGATGTTTCCGCTGGCTACGCCCTTGTCGCGGAGGCGGCGATCGAGGCGCTCACCCATGCCACGATCGACGAGTTCGTCCGCGCGCATGGCCGCGTGCCGGACAGCGAGTTCGTCATCCTCGCGCTCGGGCGGCTCGGCGGCGGGGCGCTGACCCACGCCTCGGACCTCGACCTGATCTATCTGTTCACCGGCGATTTCGCGGCGGAATCGGACGGGTCGAAGCCGCTCGGCGCGACGCTCTACTATAACCGGCTGGCGCAGCGGGTGACGGCGGCGCTGTCGGTCGCCACCGCCGCCGGGCCACTCTATTCGGTCGATACCCGGTTGCGGCCGTCCGGCGCGCAAGGGCCGCTGGTGGTGAGCATGGATTCCTTCGCCCGTTATCAGCGCGAGGATGCCTGGACATGGGAGCATATGGCGCTGACCCGCGCGCGGCGGGTGTTCGGCTCCCCCGCCGCCCGCGCCGCGCTCGCCGCTGAGATCGAGGCGGTGCTCGCCGGCGCGCGCAAGCTGCATGATATCGTGGTCGATGCCGCGAAGATGCGCGCCGAGATGGCGGCGCACAAGCAACCCGCCGGTCCGCTCGATGCGAAGCTGCTGCCGGGCGGCCTCGTCGATCTGGAGTTTGCGGTGCATACGCTCCAGCTTGAGCATCGCACCGGCTTCGATCCGGGGCTGGCGCGCGCCATCGCCTTGCTCGGGCCGCTGCTGCCGGCGGGGACGGGCGCGGCATATGAGTTGCTGACCCGCCTGCTCGTCACGCTGCGGCTGGTCGCGCCCGATGCGCAGGAACCGGAGGCAGCGGCGACGCGCGCGCTAGTGGCGCGGGCGCTTGGCGTGAAGGATTGGGCGGCGGTGCTTGCCGGGCTGGATGCGGCGCGGCAGGAGGTGCGCGCCGCGTGGCTAGGAGTGATAGATGGACACGATTCCCGACCTGACGCTGGTTGACCCGAACGGCGCGCCGGTGAAGCTTACCGCGCTTCCCCGCCCGCTGGTGGTCTATTTCTATCCCAAGGACGACACGACGGGATGCACACGCGAGGCGCAGGATTTCTCCGCGCTCGCCGGCGATTTCGCCAAAGCCGGCGTGACGGTGCTGGGCGTGTCGAAGGACAGCCCCAAGCGCCACGCCAACTTCATCGCCAAATACGACCTGAAGGTGCCGCTGGCGAGCGATGAGGACGGTGCGGCCTGCGAGGCGTTCGGCGCGTGGGTGGAGAAATCGCTCTACGGCCGCAAATATATGGGCATCGAGCGCGCGACCTTCCTGTTCGGAAAGGACGGGAAGCTGATCCAAGTATGGCGCAAGGTGAAAGTGCCGGGCCATGCGGCGGCGGTGCTGGAGGCGGCGCGGGAAGTTTGAAGGGCCAGGTTCGCCTGCAACCGTCAGGTCAGCGAAAGCTGATATCGCTATCGGAGTGCGACATGCCCGCCTTCTCGCCGGAGGAATGAGACTCCGGCTTTTGCCGGAAGGATGGTGACGGAGAAGCGCTCAGGAATCCGCGCTGCGATCGGCCTGCCAATCCCCGGATCGGCCTCCGCGCTTCTCCAGCAAACGTACCCCCTCGATCCGCATCGCGCGATCGAGTGCCTTCGCCATGTCGTAGATCGTCAGCAATGCCACCGAAACGGCGGTCAGCGCCTCCATTTCCACGCCGGTCTTGCCGTCTGTTGCGACGGTCGCGGTCGCCTCGACATGATCCTCGCCGACCGAAAGGTCGAGCGTGACGCGGGTAAGGGGCAAGGGGTGGCAGAGCGGGATCAACTCGCTCGTCCGCTTCGCCGCCATGATCCCGGCGATGCGCGCCACCGCCAGCACGTCGCCCTTCGCCACCGCGCCTTCGTGGATCGCTGCTGCCGTCTTGGGCAACATCATGATCCGCCCGGTCGCGACAGCCTCGCGCCGCGTCACCGTCTTGTCGCCCACATCGACCATGCGCGCCGCGCCCGCTTCGTCGATATGGGTAAGGCGCGTCATCCGACCAGCGCCCGCGTCGCCGCCTCCACATCGGCCTGCCGCATCAGCGACTCGCCGATCAGGAAGCAGCGCACGCCGCGCGCTGCCATCTCGTCGAGATCTGCGCGGCTTTCGAGGCCGCTCTCGGCAACGAAGGTGCAGCCCGCCGGCGCGCGACCGACCAGTTCATAGGTGCGCGCAAAATCGACCGTGAAGTCCCTGAGATCGCGGTTGTTCACCCCGATCAGCCGCGACTTGAGCTTCAGCGCGCGCTCCAGTTCGTCGGCGTCGTGGACCTCGACCAGCACGTCCATGCCGCGCTCGATCGCCGCCGCCTCGATCTCGGCCAGCGCCACGTCGTCGAGCGCCGCCATGATAAGCAGGATGGCATCCGCGCCGATCGCCCGCGCCTCCGCCGCCTGCCATGGGTCGACCATGAAGTCCTTGCGCAGCACCGGCAGGTCGCAGGCGGCGCGCGCGGCGATCAGATAATCCTCCGACCCCTGGAAATATTGCGCGTCGGTGAGAACCGACAGACACGATGCGCCGCCCGCCTGATAGGCCCGGGCATGCGCCGGCGGATCGAAATCGGCGCGGATCAGGCCCTTGGACGGGCTGGCCTTCTTGATCTCCGCGACAAGGCCATAGCCCGGCGCGCGATCCAGCGCGGCGCGGAAACTGCGGGGCGGAGTCTGTTCCCTCGCGCACGCATCGAGATCGGCGAGCGAGGCGCGGGCGCTCCGTTCGCGCACTTCCTCGCGCTTGGTGGCGAGGATCCGGTCGAGGATGTTGGTCATTTCCACGTGATCCAGCGATCGAGCAAGGCGCCGGCGGCGCCCGAATCGATTGCCTCTGCGGCGCGCGCAGCGCCGGCTGTCAGTGTGCTTCCGCCCAGCGCCAGCGCAGCGGCGGCGTTGAGCAGCACCGCGTCGCGATAGGCGCCGTGCTCTCCGCTCAGCAGGCGGCGCAACGCGGCGGCATTATACGCCGGATCGCCGCCGTGGATCGTCGCTATCGGGTGGCGCGGCAGCCCGGCATCCTCCGGCGCGATCCGGTCAGGCAGCGCGACGCTCCCCACGGATACCGTGATCGTCGGGCCGGCCCCGGAAACCTCGTCCAGCCCTTCCTCGCCGGAGACGACCAGCGCCGCCTCCGCGCCCAACTCGGCCAGCGCGGCGGCATAGACCGGCGCATAGTCGGGTCGCGCAATGCCGATGAGCTGCCGCGAGACCCGCGCCGGGTTGGCGAGCGGCCCCATCAGGTTGAAGATCGTGCGCTTGCCGATGTGGCGACGGATCGGGGTGATCCGTTTCATCGCGGGATGGTGGGTCGCGGCGAACAGGAAGCAGATGCCAAGCTCGCCCAGCGTCTCCTCCGCCATCGCGCCGGCCCGCTCCATATCGAGGCCGAGCGCCTCCAGCGTGTCGGCGGCGCCGGCCTTGGACGAGGCGGCGCGGTTGCCGTGCTTGGCGACCGGCACCCCGCATGCCGCCACAACGAGGCTGACGGCGGTGGAGACGTTGAGCGTATGGTGCCCGTCGCCCCCCGTGCCGCATACGTCGATCGCATCGGCGGGGGCGTGGATCGGGATCATGCGATCACGCATCGCGCGGGCGGCCTCGGCGATCTCGGTGGCGGTCTCGCCGCGGTCGCTGAGCGCGATCAGGAAGTGCGCGATCGCCTCGTCGCTGGCGCGGCCGTCGAGGATATCGGCGAAGGCCCGCGCAGCATCCACGCGGCCGAGCGGCGCCGACGGATCAGGCAGCGGCGAGAAAGCCGTCACGCCGCGCCCGTCAGCTTCAGGAAATTGGCGAGCAGTGCGTGGCCGTGCTCGGTGGCGATGCTTTCCGGGTGAAATTGCACGCCATGGATCGGCAATTCGCGGTGTCGCAGGCCCATCACCGACCCGTCCGGCGCGGTGGCGTTGACCGCCAGCGCTTCCGGCACGTCCTCGACGATCAGCGAATGATAGCGTGTCGCGGTGAAGGGCGAGGGGAGGCCGGAGAACACGCCCGTCCCGTCATGCGTCACCGGCGAGGTCTTGCCGTGCATCAGCCCGCCGCGCACCACGCGCCCGCCGAAATGCTGGCCGATCGACTGATGGCCGAGGCATACGCCGAGCAGCGGCCGCCCCGCTTCCGCGCAGGCGGCGACCAGATCGAGGCTGATCCCCGCCTCGTTGGGCGTGCACGGGCCAGGCGAGATCAGGAAACCGTCCGCGCCCGTCGCCAGCGCCTCCACCGCCGTCAACGCATCATTGCGCACCACTTCCACGCTGGCGCCCAGCTCCATCAGATAATGGACCAGATTCCAGGTGAAGCTGTCATAATTGTCGACGACAAGGATCATCGCGGCCGCCTTACTCCATTCCGTCCGCATCGCAACGACTGTTGCGCTGCGGAAACATGAAGTAATCGGTTTGCGCGTTCAGCCGGGATACAAGCGGCGTGGATGACGTTGACCAGACACCGAGGAGACAAGGCCATGTTCCGCCCCCTGATAACGGTCGCGCTTGCCGTCCTGCCGGCGGCTGCGCTGGCGGCGCAGGCGACGCAACAGGCTTCCCCGCCGCCGGCCGAAACCGTGCATCAGGAGACGCAGGCCGAAACCGGCAAGCCGCCGCACCGTATCCGCAGCGTGACTCTGACGGGGAACGAGAAATGCCCGCCGTCCACCTCCGACGAGGTGGTGGTGTGCAACCATCTCGATCCCAACGAGCAGTTCCGCGTGCCGAAGGAATTGCGTCGTCCGCCGGAAGTGCCGGCGAAGAACCAGAGCTGGGTCAATCGCGCGCAAACGGTGGACGAGGTCGGTCGCACGGCCGGAGGCTTGCCCGATACCTGTTCGGCGGTCGGCAGCGGCGGGCAGACCGGCTGCGCGCAGATGAACGCGCGGCAATGGTATCTGGAGCGTCAGGCGATCAAGCGCGCCCAGCAGGAGGGCGCCAGCCCGCAGCCGCAGGATTGATCGCGGGCGATCCCGTTCCCGCCTTGTGTCGCGCCGGTTCGTGTCGCAAGAGCGGCGCGGACAAGCGGGCGCGCCCGCCACGGGATGAGTGAGATCAGGTGACGCTCGACACGACCGCGAGGAGGCCGGCCGCATGACCGCCGAGGCAGGGCTCGCCGCCTTGTGGTTCGCCGCCGCGCTCGCCGCGCTGCAACTGGCGCTGGCGGGGCTTGCGGTGCGTCGGAAGGATGCGGCCTTGCTCGCCGCCGTCCGCCCCGTCGCGTTGGTGCAGGGAGTGATGGCGGCGCTGGCGATGGCGGCGCTGATCACGGTGTTCTGCGTCTCCGACATGTCGGTCGCGCTGGTCGCCGAAAACAGCCATTCGGCCAAGCCGATGCTCTACAAGTTCGCGGGCGCGTGGGGGAACCACGAAGGCTCGATGCTGCTGTGGGTGACGATCCTCGGGCTGGCAGGTGGCGCGGTGGCGCTGCTCGAGCGGCGGCTGGACGAACGGACGCTGACCGCGACCCTGGGCGGGCAGGCGGCGATCGCGCTGGGCTTCTACGCCTTCCTGCTGTTCGCCTCCAATCCGTTTGCGCGGCTCGATCCGGCGCCGGCGGACGGGCAGGGGCTGAACCCGTTGTTGCAGGACCCGGGCCTCGCCTTCCACCCGCCGACGCTCTACATCGGCTATGTCGGCCTGTCGGTGGCCTTCTCCTTCGCGATCGGCGCGCTGGTGACGCGCGACGTCGGCCCGGCCTTCGCGCGGGCGATGCGACCGTGGGTGCTGGGCGCGTGGATCTTCCTGACGATCGGCATCACGGCGGGCAGCTACTGGGCCTATTACGAACTCGGCTGGGGCGGGTGGTGGTTCTGGGACCCGGTGGAAAACGCGTCGCTGATGCCGTGGCTCGCCGCGACCGCCTTGCTCCATTCGGTGACGGTGCTGGCGACGCGCGACGGGCTGCGCGCGTGGACGGTGATGCTGGCGGTGGTCGCCTTCTCCATGTCGATGATCGGCACCTTCCTCGTCCGCTCGGGCATCCTTACCAGCGTCCACGCCTTCGCCGTCGACCCGGAGCGTGGGGCGTTCATCCTCGCGCTGCTGGCGATCTATATCGGCGGCGCGCTCACCCTGTTCGCGACGCGCGTCGGCACGGTGCGCGCGGGGAACACCTTCGAGCTGTTGAGCCGCGAAGGCGGGCTGGTGGCCAACAACCTCCTGCTCTCCGTGATTCTCGGCATCGTGCTGATCGGCACCTTCTACCCGATCGTCGCGGCGGCGATGGGGACGCAGCTTTCGGTCGGCGCACCGTTCTTCGACAGGACCGCGGGGCCGATCGCGCTGGTGCTGGTGGCGCTGATGACGGCCGGCCCGCTGCTGCGCTGGCGTCGCGACGAGGCGCAGGCGGTGCTGGAGCGGCTGATGTGGCCGATCGCCGCGACCCTGTTCACCGCCGCCGCCGTGGTGGTGCTGTCCGGCGGGATCGGCTGGATGCAGCTTGCCGGCCTGTCGCTGGCGGCGGGACTGGCGGTGGCGAGCGTCGCGCCCTTGTGGAAGCGCGACCTGCGCCGCGCGCCCTTGTTCCTCTATGGCATGGTCATCGCGCATCTCGGCATCGCCGTGAGCCTCGCCGGCATGGCCGCCTCGACCGCCTGGACGCAGGAGCGGCTGGTCGCCGCGCGCGTCGGCGAGCCGGTCAGTGTCGGGCCGTACAGCGTTACCTTCGAGGGCGTGAACCCGCTGATCGGCCCGAACTGGTCGGCGCTGGAGGCGCGGCTGGCGGTAAAGCGCGGCGAGGATGGCGAGACCTTCTACCTTCGCCCGCAATCGCGCTTCTTCTCCAACCCGCCGACCACCACCAGCGAGAGCGCGATCCAGACGGTGCTCGACGGCCAGCTCTACACCGTGCTCGGCCAGCCGGACGATGCGGGGCGATGGCAGCTTCGCCTGTGGTGGAAACCGCTGGTGACGCTGATCTGGTTCGGCGGCGCGCTGGTTGCGCTGGGCGGGGCGCTGTCGATGCTGGGGCATATCCTGCGCGAACGGCGCGCGGCGCGGCGCGCGCATGAGGCGGCGTTCCAATGGAGCGCTGGCGAGTGAGGCGCTGGCTGCTCTGGCTGCCGCTCGCCCTGCTGCTGGTGGTGCTGGCCTTCGCCGCGCGCGAGTTGATGAAGCCGTCCGACCGCACCGTCTATTCGGCGATGGTCGGGCAGCCGGTGCCGGATTTCGATCTCCCCTCGCTCGTGCCGGGCAAGCCGGGGCTGTCCGCCGCTGCCTTGCGCTCCGGCCAGCCGCGCCTGCTCAATGTCTTCGCGAGCTGGTGCATCCCGTGCATCGCCGAAGCGCCGCAACTGATGCGGCTGAAGGCGATGGGCGTGCCGATCGACGCCATCGCGATCCGCGACACCGGCCCGGCGGTCGGCGGCTTCCTCGCGCGTTACGGCGATCCTTATCGTGCGATCGGTGACGACAAGATCAGTCAGGTGCAGCTCTCGCTCGGCTCGTCTGGCGTGCCGGAGACGTTCGTCATCGATGGCGCGGGGAAGATCGTGAAACAGCACGTCGGCGACATCCGCGCCGATGACGTGGACGTCATCTATCAGGCGTGGCGGAACGCGCGATGAGACGCGCGGCGATCCTCGCGCTGCTCGCCGCCGCCGCGCCGGTAGCGGCGGATTCGGGGCTGCCTCCAGCGGCGCTCGCCTATACGCAGCTTCGCGATCCGGCGCAGGAGGCGGAGGCCAAGGCGCTGATGGAAACGATCCGCTGCGTCGTCTGTCAGGGACAGTCGGTCGCCGACAGCGACGCCGACATGGCGGGAGACATGCGCGCGCTGATCCGCCAGCGCATCGCCGCCGGGGAAAAGCCGCAGGCGATCCGCAAATGGCTGATCGCGCGCTACGGCGACTATATCACTTACGATCCTCCGCTCTCCGGCGCGACCTTGCCATTGTGGCTCGCGCCGATCCTGCTGCTCGTGCTGGGCGCATGGGTGGCGCGGGGCAGTTTCCGCCGCCGCAAGCGCCGCTCCGAATAAGGCTGGATTCTCCCGCCACTCTCCCATAGCCTGCGCTGCAAAACAAAAGTTACGTAGCAAGGAGAGACGGGCTTATGGGCCAGAAGCTTCGATTCGGCACGTTCATCGCGCCGTTCCATCCGTTGCGCGAAAATCCCACGCAGGCGCTGGAGCGCGATCTCGATCTGGTCGTCCACCTCGACAAGCTCGGCTATGACGAAGCATGGATCGGCGAGCATCATTCCGCCGGCTATGAGCTGATCGCCAGCCCGGAATTGTTCATCGCCTTCGCTGCGGAGCGCACGAAGCGCATCCGGCTCGGCACCGGCGTCTCCTCGCTGCCCTATCACCATCCGCTGATGCTGGCGGACCGCATCAACCAGCTCGATCACATGACGCGCGGGCGGGTGATGTTCGGCGTCGGGCCGGGCGCGCTTCCCTCCGACGCCTTCATGATGGGTATCCCGGTGGCGAAGCAACGCGACCGGATGGACGAGGCGCTCGACGTGCTCGTGCCCTTGCTGCGCGGCGAGACGGTGACGAAGAAGACCGACTGGTTCGAGCTGGCCGAGGCGCGGCTCCAGATGACACCCTATACCAAGCCGTCGGTGGAGATCGCGGTGGCGAGCCAGGTGTCGCCCACCGGCGCACAGGCGGCGGGGCGGCATGGCGTCGGCATCCTTTCGATCGGCGCGACGCAGACCGGCGGGTTCAACGCGCTCGCTTCCAACTGGGCGATCGCGGAGGAGGTGGCGAAGGAGAGCGGCCGCATCATGAATCGCGACGGCTGGCGGCTGGTCGGTCCGATGCATGTTGCCGCGACGCGCGAGGAGGCGCGGGCGCAGGTGCGCTTCGGGATCGAGGACTGGCTCTATTACTTCCGCGAGGTCGCCGCGCTGCCACTCGCGCCGACCGAGGGCGATCCGATCGACGCTTTGGTCAACAACGGCATGGCGGTGGTCGGCACCCCGGAGGACGCGATCGCGCAGATCGAGCGGCTCCGGCAGCAATCGGGCGGGTTCGGCGCGTTCCTGACGCTCGACACCAACTGGGCGGAATGGGACGCCAAGAAAAAATCCTATGAGCTGATCGCCCGCTACGTGATGCCGAAGTTCCAGGACGCGAACGGGAATCGCGACGCCTCGCTGGCCTGGGCGCGCGACAACCGCCCGCGCTTCATCGGCGAGGCGCAGGCGGCGGTCGGCGCGCGCGTCGCGCAGCATATCCAGCAGAAGGGGACGGAGAATATCCGCCCCGAAATCCTCGCGGCGATGGGCCTCGACAAGAAGACGGACGCGGCGGAATGAGGGCGGTCGTTCGCCGCGGCCCGGCGCTGGTGCTGGACCATATGCCGGAGCCGACGCCCGGCGCCGGGCAGGTGCTGGCGCGCACCCTGTGCTGCGGCATCTGCGGTTCCGACCTGCACGCGGTGCATTCGATGGAGAAGATGGTCGAGCTTGGCCGCCGCACCGGGGAGCCGGCGCTGATCGATCCGGCGAAGGATATCGTCTTCGGCCATGAATTCTGCGCCGAGATAATCGATCACGGGCCGGGCACCGATCGGCGGCTGAAGCCCGGCACCCGCGTCTTGACCGTGCCGGTGATCGCCTCCCCGGCGGGATTCGAGACGGTTGGCTATTCCAATCTCTTCCCCGGCGGTTTCGCCGAAGCGATGGTGCTGACCGAGCAGATGCTGCTGCCGGTGCCCAACGGGCTGAGCGACGTTCAGGCGGCGATGACCGAGCCGTTCGCGGTCGGCGAACATGCCGTGGCGGAAAGCGACGCGGGGCCGGATACGGTGAACCTCGTCGTCGGCTGCGGCCCCGTCGGCCTTGCGGTGATCGCGGCGCTCAAGGCGCGCGGGCTGGGACCGGTGATCGCGTCGGACTATTCGCCCGCCCGCCGCAAGGTGGCGGAAGCGTTCGGCGCGGATATCGTGATCGATCCGGCGGCGGAAAATCCCCATGCCCGCTGGAGTGCGCTCGGCGTGCCGCATTCGCGCACCGAGCGATCGGTGCTGGCGATGACCGGCAGGCAGGGCAAACGCGCGATCGTGTTCGAATGCGTCGGCGTGCCGGGCGTGATCCAGTCGCTGATCGAGGCGGTGCCGGTCGGCGCGCAGATCCTCGTCGTCGGCGTCTGCATGCAGACCGACGCGATCGAGCCGTTCCTGTGCATCAACAAGAGTCTCGAGCTGAAATTCGTACTCGGCTACACGCCGGAGGAGTTCGCCGCCACGCTCCACCATATCGCCGAAGGGACGATCGACGTGCTGCCGGCGATCACCTCGGAGGTCGGGCTGGGCGGTGTGGCTGACGCCTTCCGCGCGCTTGGCGACCCGGAGGCGCAATGCAAGGTGGTGGTGCGGCCATGAGCAACGAGGCGCTGCCGGGGATGCCCCCGCTCACCTGGGTCGATACCAACGGCATTCGCATGGCCTGCTATGACGTGGCCGGGGAGGGGATGCCGGTGGTGTTCTGCCACGGTTTCCCGGAGCTTGCCTATTCGTGGCGGCACCAGCTTGCCGCCTTCGCGAAGGCCGGGCGTCGCGCGCTAGCGCCGGACCAGCGCGGCTATGGCCTCACCGACCGGCCTGAAGCGGTCGAGAGCTATGACATGGAGCAGCTTTGCGCCGACCTTGCGGGCCTACTCGACGCCAAGGGAATCGAGCGGGCGATCTTCTGCGGGCACGATTGGGGTGGCCTCGTCGTGTGGCAGATGGCGCTGCGGCACCCGGATCGCGTCGCGGGGGTGATCGGCCTTAACACGCCATTCCTTCCGCGCGCGCCGGCCGATCCGATCGCGCTGATGCGCATGGCGCTGGGCGAGGACATGTATATCGTCTGGTTCCAGAAGCCCGGCGAGGCGGACGGCGCGCTGGCCAGGGACGTGGACAAGACCTTCCGCTTCTTCATGCGCCGCCCGACGATGACGCCGGCCGAGTTCGCGGCGCTGCCACCAGATCAGAAGAATTTCCCGCTGGGCCTGATGCTGGAGGCTTACGATCCGGCGGGCGACGAGCATCAGTTGCTGAACGACGAGGAGCGCCGCGCCTTCGTCGAGACCTTCGCCCGCACCGGCTTCACCGGTGGGATCAACTGGTATCGCAACTTCACGCGCAACTGGGAGCGTTCCGCCGGCAATGTCGACCGCGTGACCTGTCCCGCGCTGATGATCACCGCCGAGTGCGATCACGTCCTCCCGCCGTCGATGGCGGAGGGGATGGAAAGATACGTCCCCGATCTCGAACGGCATATGATCGCCGGCTCGGGCCACTGGACGCAGCAGGAGAGCCCCGACGAAGTGAGTCGCGTGATCCTCGATTGGGTCGCGCGCCGCTTCGCGCAGGAAGGAGCATGACGATGCGGTTGGTCAGCGATCATATCATCGAGGGGCGGCCGGGACCGACCTTCCCGCCGGTCTATCCCACGCTGGAGGGGGTGGACCTGGGCGACATCCAGGCCTTCACCAAGGGGCAGCCGTGGGGCGACTACGCCCGGATGCGCGCCGAGGCGCCGGTGATGTGGCACCCGATGCGCCGCGACGGCGTGGGCTTCTGGGCGGTCACCCGCTTCGAGGACGTGAAGCGCGTCAACGGCGATCCGGAGACGTTCAGTTCCGAAAAGGGCGGCATCCTGATGGCGCTTGGCCCGGAGGAGACGCGGCATCCGACGCTGTTTTCCGCCTCGACCAACTCGATGATAAACCTCGATGCCCTGCCGCATCGCCAGCTCCGCAAGGAGCACATGCCCTATTTCACCGCCACTTATATCAAGGGCCTGCGCGATCGCGTCTCGGCGGAGGTGACGCGGTTGCTCGATGCGATGGCGCCGCTGGGCAAGTGCGACATGGTGGAGAAGTTCAGCCAGCGGCTGCCGATCTTCACCCTGTGCGAGATGCTCGGCGTGCCGGTCGCGGACCGCGAACGCTTCATGGCGTGGATACATTTCCTCGAGATGGCGCAGCAGGTGGCGATCGAGCAGATCGACCAACTCGACGGCCTTTCCGAACCAAGCCCAGAGATCGCCGCCTTCATCGAGCTGTTCAACAAGAACGTCGCCGAGATGTTCGACTATGGTCGCTACATGCTCGCCAGGCGTCGTGCCGATCCGCAGCCTGACCTGATGAGCGCGATCGCCAATGCGATGGTGGATGGCGAGCCGTTGCCCGATCCGTACCTCGACGGCGCGTGGCTGCTGATCGTGTTCGCCGGCAACGACACGACACGCAATTCGCTCTCCGGCGCGATGAAATTGTTCACCGAGAATCCGGATCAGAAGGCGCGGTTGCAGGCTGACAACAGCCTGCTGACCAATGCGGTGCATGAGATAACCCGCGTCGTCTCGCCCGTCATCTACATGCGCCGCACCGCGACGCGCGACACGGAGGTCGGTGGGCAGCGCATCGCCGAGGGCGAGAAGGTCATCATGTATTACGGCGCGGCTAACCGTGACGCGGCGATGTTCCCTGACCCGGAGCGCTTCGATATCGCGCGCGCCAATGCCGAGAAGAACATCGCCTTCGGCTACGGCCCGCACATCTGCATCGGGCGGATGACCGCGCAGCTTCAACTCGAGGAAGCCTATCGCCAGCTCTTCGCGCGCTTCCCCGATATCCGCTGGACCGGCGAGATGGATATCGCGCCGAACAATTTCGTCCACGCCGTGCGCCGGCTGGAGGTGGAGTTCACGCCGGAACGCGCGGTACGCGCGGCATGAGCGAAGCCCCTTCCCGGCCGGCGGGAAGGGGCTTCGACCGGATCAGGCCGGCATCCGGTGCAGGGCGCACAGCTTGTTGCCGTCCGGGTCGCGCAGATAGGCGAGATACAGGCTCATCCCGTTCCCGGAGCGCACGCCGGGAGCATCCTCGATCGCCGTTCCGCCATTCTCCACGCCAGCCTTGTGCCACGCGTCGGCTTGCGCCGGGCCGTCCATCGCGAAGCCGATCGTCGCGCCGTTGGCATGGGTCGCCGGCTGGCCGTCGATCGGCCTGGTGACCATGAAGATCCCGCCGTTGTGGAGATAGATCAGACGGCCCTTTTCGTCCTGAATCCCGGCTTTTCCGCCGATCGCACCGAACAGGGCGTCGTAGAATTTGCGCGAACGATCCAGGTCGTTCGAGCCGATCATCATATGGCTGTACATGGCTGCCTCTCCTTCGATTCCGTTGAGTCGTGTCGTGCGACCCCGCCATCGGCATAAGCGCGCGGCGGGGAACGGCAAGAGCTTCGATCATTGCCTAGCGCGGCTTGGCGGGGCACAGGAAAGCCTTGCTCGCGTCGGGGCCCTTCCGGGCGCTAGCGGCAGGGGATGAGCATGATCCACAAGCCGACCGTCGACGGGTTGGACCGCGCGACGCTAATGGACGCCCTGGTCGCGCTGGCCGAGGCGGGCGGCGATATCGTGTGGCGGTATTTCGTGGAGGGCGCTGCCGTCACGATCAAGCCCGACGAGTCGCCGGTCACCGCCGCCGATCAGGCGGCAGAGGCGGCGATTCTCGCCGGCCTGCACGAGATCGCCCCGCATATTCCGATCGTCGCCGAGGAGGAGGCCGCCGCTGGCCGCGTGCCCGATGTGGACGGGGCGTTCTTTCTCGTCGATCCGCTGGACGGTACCAAGGAGTTCATCCGGCGCGGCGACGATTTCACCGTCAACATCGGTCTGATCGAGCAGGGCGCGCCGACGATGGGTGTGGTCTATGCGCCCGCGCGCAAGGCGCTCTATTGGGGCGATGCGGTGGCAGGGCAGGCATATCGCGCCGATCGCGCGCCGGGCGCGGATCGCGGCGACGTGAAGCCGATCGCGGTGCGCGCGGTGCATGTTCCGCCTTGCGCGGTCGCCTCGCGAAGCCACGCTGATCCGGCGACCGCCGCGTGGCTCGACGCGGGCGGCATTTGCGATTGCGTGTCGGTCGGCTCCAGCCTGAAGTTCGTGCTGGTGGCGAGTGGAGAGGCGGACGTCTATCCGCGCACCGGCCCCACGATGGAATGGGATACGGCCGCCGGTGACGCGGTGCTGCGCGCCGCCGGCGGCATCACGCTCGATCCCGACAATCGCCCGTTTCGATACGGCAAGCCGGGGTTCCGCAACACCGGCTTCGTTGCGTGCGGGCGCTACGAGCCGGCGCCGCTGCGACCGTTCGTCTCGGGCTAGGCCGCGGCCCGCCGCCCGCCGCCCGCCGCTGGGGCCCAAGGGTGTAAGCCGGAGCGGACCGGGCTATTATGCGGCCATGACCGGACGGGTGAAGCGCAAGGCGATGCTCGCCACGGCGATCGCGGCGACGCCTGTGGCGCCGGCCATCTGCGCGCTACGCGGGCGTCGGCTCGGCCTCCGTGTCGAATGGCATCATATTGTGCCGCGCAGCGAAGGCGGCCGCGAGGTCGCCGCGCTCCATCCGATCTGCCATCGCGCGATCCATGCGCGCTGGAGCAATACCGAATTGGCCCGGTTCGAGGGAATGGCGGCGCTGCGTGAGGCGCCGAAACTGGCGACCTTTCTTCGCTGGATCGCACGGCGGCCACCGGATTTCCACGCGCCGACCCGCACGCGCGGCTGAACCGCATCGGGGACAGGAGATTGTCGGATTCATTATTTTGCAATGCAACAAAAAGTGCGCGTGCGCGTTGGGGAGGCTCGTAAGGTCATGCGGGTTTCCGCGTACGTAGCGTAACGCGCGGGCATGGTGGAGGAGCGGGGCCGCAATGCTTCGCTCCTCCTTTCCCGTCAGTTCCTCAGCACGTTCGCGAGCACGGCCAGATCGTGCTGATCGATGGGCGTACCGGTCGCGTCGGTCAGGTTGGCTGACGATGCCGTGTTGTTGGCGGGTGTATCGTTCGGCGCCGAACTGGCGACGTCGATCGCGAACCAGATGATCCCCGCCGCCCACAGAAGCGCGAACCACCGGCTGCGAAAGATGCGCGGGGACGGAAGCATGACGGCACATTAGGCGCGGCATGATTAAGGGCGTGTGGCGAATATCGGTTATCGGGCGGTTTCGACAGACGCCTTGACGCAATGCCCGGTGCGTGATGGTATTACATCACATAATGGGAGAGTGAGCCATGCGCCGGTTTCGTCCTGCTGCCTCCGCCTTTGCCGACGACGCGCCGATCAGCGGCATCAACACCACCCCGCTGATCGACGTGATGCTGGTGCTGCTGATCATGTTCGTCATCACCATTCCGCCGATGATGAATCAGGTGCCGATGGAATTGCCGCAGCCCGCGCCGGATCGCGACAGGCCGGTGACGGTTCACCGGCTCGAATTGCTGCGCGATGGGACGACATTGCTCGATGGCGCGGCGGTTGACGCGAAGGCGCTGGCGTCGCGGCTGACGGCGGTGCGAGCCGATCCGCAAGCCTCGCTCGTGATCCGCAGTGATGCGGACTCCAGATACGGCCCGTTCGTCGAGGTGCTGGCGGTGGTGAAACGCGCCGGGATCACGCGGCTGGGGTTCGAGGGGAACGCCGCGTTCAAGGAATTGTAGCGGGCGGATGCCGATGCGGCCGGGCAGGACCGGCCGCATCGGCGTGGCTTATTCCGCCGCGACGCCGGCGGCCGAGAACATGTCGCCCTCGCTCTCGCCGGCATCCTCGTTCGCCGCCGCGCCGGCCCGCGCCTTCTGGCGCTTGTCGAACGAATCCCACACATCGGACCATTGGCCGCGCGTCGCCGCCTTCGAATATTCCGTCGCGCGCGTCTCGAAGAAATTGGCGTGCTCCACGCCGTTCAGCAGCGGGGTGAGCCACGGCAGCGGATGCTCGTCGATCATGTAGATCGGCTTCATCCCAAGCTGACCCAGCCGCCAGTCGGCGATGTAGCGGATATACTTCTTGATCTCCTTCGCCGTCATCCCGTTGACCGGCCCCATCTCGAAGGCGAGGTCGATGAAATTGTCCTCCAGCCGGATCGTCGTCTGGCACTGATCGGCGATATCGTCCTTCACCGCCTTGGTGAGGCAGCCGCGCTCCTTCACGAAGGTGTGGAACAGCTTGATGATGCCTTCGCAATGCAGGCTCTCGTCACGGATCGACCAGGTGATGATCTGTCCCATGCCCTTCATCTTGTTGAAGCGCGGGAAGTTCATCAGCATCGCGAAGCTGGCGAAAAGCTGCACGCCCTCGGTGAAGCCGCCGAACATCGCCAGCGTGCGGGCGATATCCTCGTCGTTATCGACCCCGAACCGCTGGAGATAGTCGTGCTTGTCCTTCATCTCCGCATATTGGAGGAAGGCGCCATATTCGCTTTCCGGCATGCCGATCGTGTCGAGCAGATGGCTGTAGGCGGCGATGTGCACCGTCTCCATGTTGCTGAACGCGGTCAGCATCATCTTGATCTCGGTCGGCTTGAACACGCGGCCGTATTTCTCGTGATAGCAATCCTGCACCTCGACGTCCGCCTGCGTGAAGAAGCGGAAGATCTGGGTCAGCAGGTTGCGCTCGTGATCGGTGAGCTTCTGCGCCCAGTCACGGCAATCCTCGCCCAGCGGCACTTCTTCCGGCAGCCAGTGAAGCTGCTGCTGACGCTTCCAATATTCGAACGCCCACGGATATTCGAACGGCTTGTATTGCTTGGAGGCTTGGAGGAGGGGCATCGAATTTACTCCCAGAGAAGCGAGATAATGACTGCCGCTAGGCAGAATGTGAAAAAGATTCCGAAGCCGATGTTCAGCCATGCTCCAACGCGTGCGAAGCGGCGATCATTCCCGGTGCGGGGTGCCGGTTCTAAACCAGTCGCGCGATCGATCAGGAGTTCGGCTGCAGGTATGCCGTCGTACCATGTGCGCTTGCATAATGTCCAAATGCCAAGTGACAGCAAACCCGGACCGGCGAAAACAAGAAATAGGATGGCTGGAACGCTCACCCCTCCAGCCCCCCGCGCCATATCGCGGTCGCGCTCATCGCCAGAACCGCGCTTGCCGCGAGCGCCATGATGCCGGCCATGCGGAAGACATAGACCTTCGCCGGTCCGCTCGGCCGCGTCAGCGCGAGCAACAGGCCGCCACCGACCAGCGCGAATACTGCCGCGACCGCGTACATGATGGCGACATGCCATGTCATCGGTTGTATCGTCTCGCCAATGACCTGTCCCCCGATCGGCAGAGGCCATTCCCCTGACTCTGCCGGCCGGAACGGAGCTTAACCCGGCCGGCTTCCGGGTCCAATGGGAAAATGGTTCGGCTCGCCGTATTTTTCCAGAGGGAACACCATAACTGGTGGCTAAAGGCGTGACTTCGCCACGATATAGCCGATTCGGAGTCAATCGCGCGAAACGTCAGCTCGGGTTGTCGAGACTGAATTCATCGGCGTCTTCGTCATAGGCGAACAGTTCGGCATAGCGGCACCAGTGCGTCACCGAACGCAGCGTCTCGTCGGCATAATCGGGGGACATATGATCCTCCAGTTCGTCGCGGAAACGACGCGCCGGGGCGGTGTGGCTCGGCCGCTCGTCGAGCACGCGGCGGATATGCTGGGCGAGCGGGACATGCTGGACGAGCGCCTGCGCGAAGATCGCCTTGCGTTCGTCCGTATCGGCCTGCGCATAGCGCCGCGCGGCGGGGGTGAGCAAAAGGTCGCCGCCCGAAAGATCGGCGAAGCGCATCAGTTGCAGTGTTTCGGCCATCGGGAACAGGTCGTCGACCTCGAACTGGAGCTGGTCCGCGAGGTCGGCCATCGCCGCGCGGCCGTCGAACGGGGCGGCGTCCACCTCCTCGATCAGCCCGGCGAGCGCGTTGGTGGAGACGACCGGCAGCGCCATCGAGATGCCCGTGCCGGGGAACAGGCCGTCGCGCGCGGGGGCGGGGCGGGCGGTCATGCGGGCGTAGATATCCTCCACCAGGGCACGGAACGCAGGGTCGAGCCGGTCGCGCGGCTGCGGCAGATCCACTCTGATCTCGGCGGCGATGCGGCCGGGGTTGGAGGCGAAGACGAGGATGCGGTCGCACATCAGCACCGCCTCCTCGATATTGTGGGTGACGATCAGGATCGACTTGATCGGCATCCGCCCCTCCGACCACAGATCGAGCAGGTCGGTGCGTAATGTCTCGGCGGTCAGCACGTCGAGCGCGGAGAAGGGCTCGTCCATCAGCAGCAGCGAGGGATTGACCACGATTGCGCGGGCGAGGCCGACGCGCTGGCGCATCCCGCCGGACAATTCCTTGGGGAAGGCGTTCTCGAAGCCGTCGAGGCCGATCAGGTCGATCGCTGCCAGCGCGCGGGTGCGACGCTCCTCGGCGGGGACGCGCTGCGCCTCCAGCCCAAGCTCGACGTTCTGGAGCACGGTGAGCCACGGGAACAGCGCGAAGGTCTGGAACACCATGGCGACGCTCGGCTCGCCGCCGTCCGGCTGCGGCTCGAAGCGGATCTCGCCCTCGCTCGGCGCGATCAGGCCGGCGATCGAGCGCAGCAGCGTCGACTTGCCCGAGCCGGAGCGGCCGAGCAGCCCGACCACCTCGCCCTCGTTGAGTGTCAGGTCCACATTGTCGAGCACCAGCAGGTCGCCGGCGCCCTTGCCGTAATGATGCCGCACGCCCGCGACCGTGACGAGCGGGGCGGCGGCGGGGAGGTGGGCGAGGGTGGCCATGAACGCGTCTCCTCAGGTCAGCCGAGCCGCAGGCGGCGGTCGGCATAGGCGTAGAGCGGCCGCCACAGCAGCCGGTTGAAACCGATGACGAAGATCGACATCACGGCGATGCCCAGCGTCACGCGCGGGAAATCGCCGTCGGCGGTCGCCTGCGCGATATAGGCGCCGAGACCGGTCGCCTCCAGCTTGCGGTCGCCCCATGTCACCAGCTCCGCGACGATGCTGGCGTTCCATGAGCCGCCGGAGGCGGTGAGCGCGCCGGTGACGTAATAAGGGAAGATGCCGGGGATCGCGAGGCTGCGCCACCATTGCCAGCCCTTCACGCCGAACATCCCGGCCGCCTCGCGCAGGTCGTTGGGGATCGCGCTCGCCCCGGCGATGACGTTGAACAATATGTACCATTGCGTCCCCAGCACCATCAGCGGCGAGAGCCAGATGTCGGGGTCGAGCCGCCAGTGGACGATCGCGATCACGGCGAAGGGGAACAGAACGTTGGCCGGGAAGGCGGCGAGGAATTGCGCGACCGGTTGGAGCCGCTCCGCCCATTGCGGGCGCAGGCCGATCCACACGCCGACCGGCACCCAGATCAGGCTGGCGAGCGCGATCAGCACCAGCACCCGCAGCATCGTGACGAGGCCGAGGCCGAAGGCGCTCAGCACGTCGCCCAACGCGAGATGGCGCGAGACATAGGCGGCGATCAGCCATACCGCCCAGCCGACCGCCGCCGCGACCAGCGCGGTCCACAGCCAGCCGCCGCCGCTGGCGCGCGGTTCCTTCCGCGCGCGCGGGGCGGGGCGGCGGTCGAGCGCCATCAGCGCACGGCCGAGGCCGGTGAGCGGCGAGAAGATCACCGGCAGCAGGCGGGTGCGGCGGAACAGGTCATAGGCCCATGAGCGCGGGCGGTGCGCGCTGGCGGTCTGCTCGAAGCGGAAGCGGTCCGCCCACACCACCACCGGGCGGAACACGAGCTGGTCGTAGAGCAGGATCACCACCGCCATCGCCGCCACCGCCCAGCCGACGTGGCGGAAATCCTGATGCTCGATCGCCAGCGCGAGATATGAGCCGACGCCCGGCAGCATGATCTGCGTGTTGCCGACGCTGATCGCCTCCGACGCGACGACGAAGAACCAGCCGCCCGACATCGACATCATCGCGTTCCACACCAAGGCGGGCGTCGCGAAGGGCAGCTCCAGCCGGATGAACCGCCGCCACGGCGACAGCGCGAAGCCCTGCGCCACCTCCTCCAGATCGCCCGGCACCGCGCGCAGCGACTGGTAGAAGCTGAACGCCATGTTCCACGCCTGGCTGGTGAAGATGGCGAAGATCGCCGCCAGTTCCACGCCGAACTGCCGCGCCGGGAACAGCCCCATGAAGAAGGTGACGGTGAAGGTGAGGAAGCCCAGAATCGGCACCGATTGCAGGATATCGAGCGCGGGGACGATCACCATCTCCGCCCGCCGGCTCTTGGCGGCGAGCGTCGCGACGACGAAGGTGAAGACGAGGCTCGCCGCCAGTGCGGCGAACATGCGCAACGTGGTGCGTAGCGCATAGCCGGGCAGATTGGCCGGATCGAGCGTGACCGGCGCGATGTTGAGCCGGGCGAGCGGCGCGGCCATGCCCTCCGCGCCCTGGATCACCAGCACGGCGGCGCCGGCCAGCAGCAGGAAGGCCACCGCATCGGCCCAGCTGGGCGCGACGCGGCCGCGCCATTGGCGCGACAGGCTCAGCAGGCCGCGCGCGGTCTGTGGTACGAAGTCCATGTCTCACCTCGTTCGGGCGCCACCGGCGGCACCCGTGGGCGAGACTGATGCGATCAGGCCCGGCCGGGCGCCCCCGATGGCGCGTTCAATCGACTACTGTCGCTCGGCATTTCGTCTGTTGTTTCCCGATCGCCCGGCGGGAATACGCCGGAACCGCGCCGCCCCTGCGACGACCGCGCGGCAGAGTCAACCGGGACGATCGCATCGCCCACCTGCCACGCCGTCGTGAGATTGCATGGTAAGTGGCTGGCTGGCCGCGCCAATCGCTCCGGTCGCACGGGATTGCCGGTAATGCACGATTCACACACTCCGCGCGCAATTTCATTTCGTCGTGATTTTGGTGGATGACAACGCGCGCGCGACGCGTCAGTCAGGCGCGCGTAAGGAAAAACAAGCGAGGCGAATGGCCTCTTTGAAGGTCGCGCTCTTGACGTCATCCCGTTCCGCCGCAGCAGCAATCGCCGTCGTCCAGACCGAAGGAGGCGCGGTCGCCGCGCCAGCCGCGCCGCGTTCGCGCGGCTACGGCTGGACGATCTTCGCCGGGCTGCTCGCCAGCATCGCTACGCTCGCGGTGCTGATGCACATGGCGGGGCTGCGCATCGACCCGCTGTCGCGCGGCGCGGTGCCCTATTATTTCGCGGCGGCGCTGGTGCTGGCGCTGGGGCGTTGGGCGCCGCGCCTGATGCCGCGCCACGGGCGGGCGCTGGCCGATTGCGCGGAGTTCTTCGGGCTGTTCACGGTGATCTCGCTGCTCGGCGCGACCGCCAGCTATCCGATCGCCGCGCTCACCGGCGGGATGCACGACGCGGCGCTGCAACGCATCGACGAGGCGCTGGGGTTCGACTGGCTCGCCTGGTATCGCCTCGTCGCGGATCATCGCGCGCTGCAATGGCTTGGGCTGGCGGCCTATCGCACCATCTACCTTACCCCGGCGATCCTGCTCGGCTGGTATGCGTGGAAGGGCGACAAGGCCGCGGCGCACCGCTTCCTGATGACCTTCTGGCTGGCGGCGGCGCTGACGCTGGCGCTCTATCCGCTGATGACGGCGGTGGGGCCGCTTTCGTATCTGTGGCACGGCCCGCTGCCCTATCTGCCCGAGAGCGAGGAGTGGCAGGCGGCGCTGATCCCGGCGCTGCGCGCGCATCAGGTGCATTATGTCGATCTCGCGCAGCTTCGCGGGCTGGTGTCCGCGCCGAGCTTCCACACGGTCGCGGCGGTGCTCTACATCCGTGCCGCCTGGCCGCATCGCGAGTTGCGCGCGCCGCTGGTCGCGGTGAACGCGGCGATGCTGCTGTCGACGCCGGTGGAGGGGACGCACTATCTGATCGACATGATCCTGGGCGCCGTGGTGGCGGTGGTCGCGATCGTCGCGGTGCGCTGGCTCATGGCGGTGAAGGCCGGTCCGCGCCTCGCGGCGGCCTGAAGGGAGCTTCCGTCCTCGCCGATCGTTCTGCCGCCAGGCGAGGTTTCAGCGATCGGGGATGATAGCGTGGCCGAACGACATTTCTCTACGCTGCCCGAACTTTATCGCAGCGAGGCGGCAGAAGATGAACTGCGCGCGCCCGGCTTCAGCGACACGTTCGTTCCCGGCGAGGGGGAGGTGGGCGCGCGGCTGATGCTGATCGGCGAGCAACCCGGCAATCAGGAGGACCTGACGGGCCATCCCTTCGTCGGCCCGGCCGGGCACCTGCTGGACGAGAATCTCGCCGCGATCGGGGTCGACCGGATGACGACCTTTGTGACCAATGCGGTCAAGAGGTTCAAGTTCACCCTGCGCGGCAAGCGCCGCCTCCACCAGACGCCCAACGCCGGCGACATCGCCCGCTATCGCTGGTGGCTGAAGGAGGAGGTGCGGCTGGTGAAGCCGAGCGTCGTGGTCGCGCTGGGCCGCACGGCGCTGCGCGCGCTCGACGGCGTTTCGCTGAAGAACGATCGCGGCGCCTTGTTGTCGTGGAACGGGCGGAAGCTGCTCGCCACGATCCATCCCAGCTACCTGCTCCGCCTGCACGACCGGCGCGACGAGGAGGAGGCGCGCTTCCGGGAGGATTTGCGCACCGCGGCGCGCGGCGCGGGCTACGGAGTGTAGCGTTCAACTCTCCTTCGGGACGACGCTGATCTTCCCGCCGCGCTCCATCGTGGCGAGCGCGACGTCGCTGATCTTCTCCACCTGCTCCATGCGCAGCCCCTCCATCAGATCCTGCTCGCTGATCCCGTGCCGCAGCATGGCCTTGCGGAAGACCTTGCCGTCGCGGATCAGCACCGCCGGCCGGCCCTTGGCGAACAGCGACAGGAGGTTCGACCGCACCGTCGTCATCGCCACCAGCCGGTGCAGCAGCACCAGCACCAGCGTGGCCGCGAGCGTCGGCTCGAACGGTGCCCGCCCGGTCATCGTGCGGCTGATGTTCGATCCCACGACGATCGACACGATGATGTCGAGCGGGCTGAGATCCGAGAAGGTGCGCCGCCCGGCGATCCTGATGCACAGCAGGCCATAGACGAACAGGATCGCGGCGCGGGCGCAGAATTGCGCGATCGAGGCGGTGCCGTCGTCCGGGCCGATGATCTGGTGCAGCCAGGTCATGCCGCTGCGCCCTCCGTCAGTCCGGCAGCGCGATCATCGCGATCGCCGCCACGCCCATCACCAGCGTCGCCAGCCAGCCGAAGAAGCGCAGCGAAGGTGGCGCGACGAACTCCTTCATGATGTCGCGCCGGGAGACGACGAGCATCAGGCCGACCATGATCGGCACCGCTGCCACCCCGTTGATGACCGCGCTCCAGAACAGCGCCTTCATCGGGTTGATCGGCGACCAGTCGATCGCGACGCCCAGCGCCATGCCGAGCGCGATCACCGAATAGAAGACGATCGCCCGGCGCGGCTTGTGCTCCAGGCTGGCGCGCCACCCGCCGATCTCGCACACCGCATAGCCGGATGCGCCCGCCAGCACCGGCACGGCGAGCAGCCCGGTGCCGATGATTCCCAGGCTGAAGGTGATGAAGGCGAGGCTGCCGGCGAGCGGTTTCAGCGCCTGCGCCGCATCCGACGCGCTCTGGATGTCGGTCTTGCCGGCGGCGTGCAGCGTCGTCGCGGTGCCGAGGATGATGGCGAGCGCGACGATGTTCGACACCGCCATCCCGGCGAGCGTATCCCAGCGAATGCGCCGGAGCGCGTCGTCCGCCTGCGCCCGCTGCTCGGTCAGCGGCTCGCGCTCCTCGACCTGATCCAGCTCCTCCACCTCCTGCGCGGCCTGCCAGAAGAACAGGTACGGGCTGATCGTGGTGCCGAAGATCGCGACGATCGTGGTGACCGCGCCGCGCCCGGCGATCGAGGGGACGACCAGCCCGCGCGCTGCAGCGGCCCAGTCCACCTTCACGATCAGCAGCAGCGCGACATAGGCGAGCAGCACCAGCGTGAGCCATTTCAGCCACGATGAATAGCGATGATAGGGCACGTAAAGTTGCAGGAGCAGCGAGAGCAGCGCGAAGCCGATCGTGAAGACGTGCGAGCCTCCGCCGACGACCAGCGCGGAAGCCTCGCCCATCGCCGCGAGATCGGCGCCGATGTTGATTGTGTTCGCGACGAACAGCAATGCGATCAGCAGGATCACCAGCCAGCGCGGCATCACCTGCTTCAGGCCCCGCGCCAGCCCGTCGCCGGTGACGCGCCCGACCCGCGCGCTGGCGAGCTGGACCGCGACCATCAGCGGATAGGCCAGTGTCATGGTCCACATCAGCCCGGTGCCGAATTGCGCGCCGGCCTGCGAATAGGTGGCGATGCCGCTGGGATCGTCGTCGGCGGCGCCAGTGACCAGACCGGGGCCGAGCCGTTTGAGACGATCCGTCAGACTCATCCGCATTCCTCTCGCGTGATGGCTGACGCACGTCGGCAGCCCGGTTCGATGCGTCGAGGAACGCGCGTGGGGCGCGCCGGTTTCGGCTCAATCGATGGAGATGAAGCGGACCGCATAACCGAGGCGATCCGATCCGTCGGCCCGGCCGGCCCGGATCGTTCCGGTCGGGCAGCAGAACGCGTCGAGCCGGTCGAGCCGCCATGCCCGCCCGTCATGCGACAATTCCATCGGGGCGAGGGCGACGATCACGATCGTCCCGCCATCGCTTTCCAGCGATTCGCCGCCGGACAGGGGCGTCATTTCCGCCCGGAATCGGCCGCGCCGCACCATCGCGTTCAGGTCCATGACCGGCCCCGCCGCCGGTGTCCCGACGACAGGGGCCTCGCCGGAAAAGGGGAACGGCTGCGAGCGGGCGTCCAGCCGGACCGGTGCGGGATTTCCCTCGATCGCCAGTTCCAGCTCGCCCGACACGATCGCGAGCGTGCGATCGATTCCCGCGAAGTGCGAGAAAGGGCCGGTCGTCCCGACCTCGGCGATGCTGAGTCGCCACAGGAATGACTCCATGTCGGCGCCCGGTGGCCAGGCGATCACCTCCGACGTGCTGCCGCCGCCGTTCTTCCACGGCGTCGCCACGCGCCGCGCGGCCGGCAAAAGCCTTGCCGCGCTCACCGGGGATAGTCGCATTGGCGGGTCGTCATCGGCATGGCTTGCATCTAATTCAGCCGCCCTTCCAGATGGCGCAATTTGTCGGGGTTGCGCATCACATAGATCGCCCTGACCCGGTCGTTCTCGATCAGCAGGGCAGTGGTCTGGAGGATGCCGTCCGGCTCGCGCGTGACGAAGCCGGGCAGGCCGTTGACATAGGCGTAGCGGATCAACTCGCCCGTCCGACCGTGCGTCAGGCGGGCGATCGCGGCGAAGGTGCGCGTGACCTCGCCCCAGCCGAGCATGACGCGGGCCGCCGCCGGGCGCTTGCCGCCGCCGTCCGAATAGAGGCTTACATCCTCCGCCAGCATCGCGCCCAGCCGGCCGATCTCCCCGCTGCGCGAGGCGGCGAAGAAGACCTGCGCGATCTCCAGCCCGTGCGCGCGCTCGACCGGGAAGCGCGGCTTGCCGGCGCGGACATGTTCGCGGGCGCGGGCCGCGAGCTGGCGGCACGCGGCGGAATCTCGCCCGAGGCTCTCCGCGACATCGTCGAAGCTCTCGCCGAACACGTCATGGAGCAGGAACGCCCCGCGCTCGAGCGGGGAGAGCCGCTCCAGCGCCAGCATCAGCGGCAAGGTGACGTCCTCCACCGCATCCGGCTCCACCACCGGATCGGGCAGCCACGGGCCGACATATTCCTCGCGCCGCACCCGCGCGGATTTTAGCTGATCGAGGCACAACCGGGTGACGACGCGGCGGAGGAACGCCTCGGGCACGCGCACCGCCTGCCGGTCGGCGTCCGCCCAGCGCAGCCATGCGTCCTGTACCACGTCCTCCGCATCGGCCATCGACCCGAGCATGCGATAGGCGATGCGCAGCAGCGGCAGCCGCAGCGCGTCGAAGGCGGCGGCGGCGTCGCTCATTGCTTCCAGCCAAGCTCCGGCGCGTACAGGTCGAAGCCGACCGCCAGCCGGTTCCAGCCGTTGATGACGTTGATCATCATGGTCAGTTGCACCTGCTCCTCCTTGCTGAACTGCGCATCCAGCACGTCATAGACATGCTGCGGCGCGCGCTTGTCGGCAACCAGCGTGAGATGATCGGTCCAGGCGAGGGCGGCGCGCTCGCGGTCGGTATAGCAGGGTGCCTCGTGCCATGCGGCGAGCACCGCGATGCGCTGCTCGGTCTCGCCCGCCTGGCGGGCTTCGTAAGTGTGCATGTTGAGGCAATTGGCGCAGCCGTTGATCTGCGACGCGCGGATTTTCACCAGTTCGAGCAATGGCTTTTCCAGGCCGCTCGCGGTGACCTGATTGGAAAAGTCCAGCCATGCCTTCAGCAGTGCGGGTGCGGCGGTATAGGGATTGATGCGGGCAGTCATGGTCGCATTCCTTTCGTCAGGGTTCCGGGAAACTTGACGAGACAGCGAACCGATATGTGACATGCCGGTGCGAAAATTTTCGCACTGGCGGCGATGAAGCCGCATGTCCGGGCCCGTCGCACCGCCCCGCTTTATCGCTTGCGCCGCCGGGGCGAGCGGTCCAGCATCAAGGGGAGGCGACGCAGCGCCCGTCGCCCGAGGGAGAGGGACGGATGCAGCAACTATCCGCGATGGACGCCTCGTTCGTATATCTGGAAACCCCGCACACGCCGATGCACATTGGTTCGGTCGCGATCTATGATCCGTCCACCGCGCCCGGCGGGTTCGTGCGGTTCAAGGATATCCTCGCCTTCATCGAGGCGCGATTGCGCGGCGCGCGATCGTTCCGGCAGCGGCTGGTGCGCGTGCCGTTCGATCTCGACCATCCCTATTGGATCGAGGACCCGGAATTCGATCTGGAATTCCACGTCCGCCACATCGCCCTGCCCAAGCCGGGGGACTGGCGCCAGCTCTGCATCCAGGCGGCACGGCTGCACTCGCGGCCGATGGATTTGACCAAGCCGCTGTGGGAATTCACCGTGATCGAGGGGCTGGACAATATCGCCGGCCTGCCGCCGGGATGCTTCGCGCTGGTCTGCAAGGTGCATCACGCGGCGATCGACGGCATGTCCGGCGTCGAGATGTCGGCCGCCGTTCATTCGATCTCGGCGGACGTCGCGCCGCCGCCCGGCGACGATCCGTGGGAAGCGGAGAACATGCCGCACGTCGCGGATCTGCTCGCGCGGAGCTATTTCAACAGCCTCGTCCAGCCGATGCGGGTGATGGAGACGATCGGCCGCTCGCTGCCCGGCATGGGGCGGCTCGCGGCGCAGGTGGGGAAGGGCGACGTCTCGCTGCGCAACACCCGGCCCGCGCCGAGGACGCGCTTCAACGGCAAGGTCGGCGCGCATCGCGTGTGGGATGCGGTGTCGTTCCCGCTCAAGGAAATCCGCGCCATGAAGGAGGCGGTGCCCGACGCGACGGTCAACGACGTGGTGCTGTCGATCGTCGGCGGGGGGCTGCGCCGCTATCTCCAGGCGAAGGGCGAACTGCCGAAGGATACGCTGACCGCGATGGCGCCGATCTCGATCCGGCAGGAGGGGGAGAAGGCCGCTTTGGGCAATCTCGTCTCCGCCATGACGATCGGCCTCGGCACGCAGATCGAGGATGCGCTGGAGCGGCTGCGCTACGTGCATGACGAAGCGGTCAATTCGAAGGCGATGACCAATGCCGTCGGCGCCAAGACCCTGTCGGATTATTCGCAGCTCATGCCCAGCGCACTGGCCGGGCTGGGCGCGCGGCTTTACACGCGGCTGGGGGCGGCGAACGCCCATGCGCCGGCGTATAATTGCGTCGTCACCAACGTACCGGGCAGTCGCGTGCCGCTCTATTTCTGCGGCGCGAAGATGGTCGGCATGTACGGCAGCGGCCCGGTGTTCGACGGCATGGGGCTGATCAACCCCGTCTATAGCTACGGCGACACGATCGCGATCAGCTTCACCAGCGACCGCGACATGATGTCGGATCCGCAAGCCTATGCCCAGGCGCTGCGTGATAGCTACGAGGCGTTGCGGGTGGCGGTGGAGCGATCCACCGCGTCGCCGGGCAATGCGCGCCAAGGGGATGGGCAGCGCCGCCGGGCTCCCGCGCGTAAGAGGGGAGATGCGGCAATACAGGCGGTTTGATCTGGCGGCGGCGGTGCAGCCACGACCGCGGCCGAGGCGCCGCCACCCTTGGAATATGTGAATGCTGCCTTCGTGAAATCGATCGTCGAGGCGCAGACCGGAAGCGAACGCGGCTGGCGGAACTATTGCCGGCTGGTTGCGCAGAGCGATGATTCACCCGGTCATTGGACGCAGGCTCATCCGCGCGAATAAATATCGCTCGCTAGAAGCGGAACGTCGCTGAAGCCCCGAAGGTGCGCGGCTCCGAAGCCTGGATGCGATTGGCCGTGCTGCCGGGGAAGATCGAGTTGTTCAGCCCCAGCGCCGCGCCCAACGGCTGATAGACCGAAAGCGGCTCATAATGTTCGCCCGTGAGATTGCGGCCGAATATCGAGACCGACCAGCGGTTGTCGGGGCCGTTGAGGGTGAGGCGCGCGCCGAGCAGCGCATAGCCGTCCGCCAGGGTCTGCGGATTGGCGTCGAGCACGGTGCCGTTATACTGATCGGAAACGAACGACAGGTTCGCGTTCGCC
Organism: Sphingomonas sp. 67-36; assembly: GCA_001897375.1. Classification (GTDB taxonomy): domain Bacteria; phylum Pseudomonadota; class Alphaproteobacteria; order Sphingomonadales; family Sphingomonadaceae; genus Sphingomonas. The sequence continues at coordinate 213,668 of MKSU01000004.1, forward strand.
GCCCAGCTCATCCCGCTCGAGCCGATATCGCCGCGCCAGTCGACCGCGACGTTCCCGCTCCATTTGGGCGAGAAGGTGTTGGGCTTGCCGGTCAGGTCCTGCGTCCCGCCCAGCCCCGGCAGGTTCGCGGCGTTGACATAGGAAGTGAACTTGGAATCGAGATAGGCCATCGATGCCGAAACCGAGAAATTGCGGGTCGGCGCCATCCCGAGATCCAGCTCGAAGCCCTGTTGCCGCAGGCTGCCGGCGTTGCGGACGACGAAGCTGACGCCATCGAATGCGCGGTCCTGGAAGCCGGCGATGTCCATGCGATAGAAGGTGATGTTGGTGGTCAGCGTCCGCCCGAGCCACTTCGCCTTGACGCCGGCCTCATAGTTCTTGACCGTCTCCTGCTTGAACAGGCGCTTGGTCGAGATCAGGTTGCCAGCCCCGTCGAACGTCGAGAGCGAGGGGCTGCCGGGGCCGGAATTGTACCCCGACGATTTGTATCCGGTCGAATTGTTGACGAACAGCAGGATATCGTTCGCCGGCTTGTAGTTGAGGCTGACGCGATAGGTGAAGCGGCTCTGGTCGATGCCCGGAAAGGTCAGCGCTTCCGGCGCGCGGATCGTCTGGGTGAACGGGCTGGAGACCTGATCGTAATCCCCGCGCTTGCGATCGTTGGTCCAGCGGCCGCCGAGCGTCAGCGTCAGCCGGTCGGTCAGGTAGATATTCCCCTGGCCATAAGCCGCGACGCTCCTGACGTTCTGGAACACGCTCTGCACCGCCGCCCGATTGCCGCCGGTCGCCGCGTAATAGGCGCCGCATGCCGTCCGTCCCGGCCCCGCCGGCACCAGCACGCCGCAGAATTGCGAGCCGAGGTTGAGGTCTTCCCCGAGCGCGAAATCCTCATCGAAATAATAGAGTCCGGCGACCATGTCGAAGCGGCCGCCCAGCCACTGCTTTTCCGGCGAGATGAATTGCAGTTCGTGGTTCTGGCTCTTCGAATCGAAGAGCGAACGGCGGGACAGCAAGGAAACCGGAAGGAACACGATATCGCCGTCGAGCTGGTTGTTCTTCCATTGGCGATAACTGTTGATGAGCTTGAAGGTCGATTCGCCGACATGCAGTGACGCGGTGCTCGATATGCCCCAATTCTCGTCGATCAGCCCGGAATCGACGAACTGGTTCATCTCGCGATCGTTGAGGTTGGTGTCGGGGCCACCGTTGAAGGCGGCCTGGATGAAGGCCAGCCGGGCGGGGCTGACCGAGCTTGCGTCGAAATCGAAGTTCGACACGCCGTCGCCGTCGAGCCGCGTGTAGTCGCCCCGCACGATCCATTCGAGATTGCCGAAATCCGCCTTGACCGTGCCGCGGAACGACATGTCGTCCGACCCGCCATAGCTCTTGCCGTCGAGGCGGTTCTTCCACGGCCCCTTATACCATTGCCCCATGCCGGCGAGCCGCGCCGAGACGTTTTCGGTCAGCGGAATGTTGACGAAGCCCGACAGCTTGTAACGATCGAACGACCCGATCTCGCCCGACACCTCGCCGGAAAATTCGTTGCGCGGCAGCGCGCTGCTGATCGAGAGCGCGCCGACGCTGGCGTTGCGCCCGAACAGCGTGCCCTGCGGCCCGCGCAGCACCTCGACGCTCCCCACGTCGAGGAAGGTCCCGAGGATGCTGCCCGAGCGCGGCACATAAACGCCATCGACGAACACCGCGACGCTCGGCTCGATCAGCGTATTGGCGAGCGATCCGACACCACGGATGCCGATCCGGGTCGATCCGGTATTGGAGGATCGGATGGTCTGGAAATTCGGCGCGACCTGGCCAAGGTCCAAGACGGTCGCGACATTGGCCTTCTCCAGCGTCGCACCCTCGAACGCGGCGATCGAGATGGGTACGTTCTGCACGCTCTCAGCGCGTTTTTGCGCGGTGACGACGATCTCGCCGGTGCCTGCGGTCGCGGGCGCGTTGTCGGCTGTCTGTGTCTGACCATAGGCGGCCGGCGTCAGCGCCAGCATGGTCATCAGCGCCAGCGAACTGGCGCCAAGTCGCAACTCGATCATTTCGATTTCCTCCCCACTTTTTGTTTGACTGGAATTTATCGCGTCGCGGACACGAAGTTTCACAATTCGCGACAAGATTTTGCCAATTTACGTCAGGTCAACGCGGCGCTGATCGCGTCCGCCAACGGCGCGGTGCGTGCGGGCGGCTTCGAGCGCCGCGAGATCGGCGGCGTAGCTCCCGCGCGCGCGGAAGAACAACCACGCCGCAAGCAGGCTGGCGAACGGCAGGAACCTGAACGCCTCGTGCAGGCCGATCGCATCCGCGAGCCAGCCGGTGGCGATCGGTCCGGGGGCGAGACCGAGCAGGTTGTGCGCCAGCGTCAGCGTCGCGAAGGCGGTGCCGTGGATGGCCAGCGGCGTGAGGTTCGCGACCATCGCGCCGGCCGGCCCGGTGGTGCCGGCGACCAGGAACATCGCGATGGCCAGCAGCGCGATCTGCGCGGGGCCGGCCGGCAGCAGCAGCGCGAGGGTAAGGGTGATCGCCGAACCCAGGCTGTAGCCGATCGCGAGCTGGAACTTGCGATCCGGATGCGCCACGGCCAGCCGGTCGCTGGCCATGCCGCACAGGATCATACCGCAGCCGCAGGCCAGCAGCAGTAACGCCGCCAGCCGCGAAGCGGTGTTGACCGGCAGGTCGTAATAGCGATTGAAATAGCTCGGCAGCCACGCCGGCAAGGCGCCCGCGGCGAACAGCTGGATGCCGCTGGCGGTATAGACCTGCCTGACGCAGCGCCCGGCGAACAACGCCCGGAGCGGCAGTGATCCGCCCCCGGCCGGGCGGGCGGCCGGGCCGGCGATGTCCGCGATCAGGCGTTCGCGGACGATCAGCGCATAGGCGAGCGCCAGCGCCAGCCCGGAAAGGCCGATCACCAGAAACGCGGTGCGCCAGCCGTGGCTCGCCGAAATCTCTCCGCCGAGCGCAACGCCCAGCACCTGCCCGAACAGGCCGCCGGCCATGAACGCGGCGGACAAGGTGGCGCGCAGCCGTCGCGGAAACACGCTGATGACGACCGCGATGCCGACGCTGCCATAAGCCGCCTCGCCGACCCCGACCATGAGCCGCCCGGCGAGCATCTGGCCGTAATTCGCCGCCGCCGCGCACAACAGGGTGGCGAGGCTCCACAGCGCCGCCATCACCGCCAGGCTGCGCACCCGGCCCCAGCGGTCGGCGGCGAGCGACAGCGGGAAGGTCAGCAGCCCCACCATCAGCGCGACCACGCCGGACAGCCAGCCGAGCTGCGTATCGCTAAGCGCCCATTCCGCCTTGAGCAGCGGGAAAACCGCGTTCAGCACCTGACGCGCCATATAATCGGAGATCAGCAGCCCGAAGCTGAGCGCGAAGACGATCCAGCTATAAAGCGTCACCCGCGCCGGGCCGCGCGACAGCGCCGACGGATCGGCGGCAGGAACCAGCGCTGCCATTGCCTTGCCTCTCCTCAATTCCGGACGGCCGTTTTGTCCGGCCGTTCCGCGTTGTGCTCCCGCCGCCGCGACGCGGTGGCCGGCGTTTTGCGGCGCTAGACGGAGGGAAATTCCCGCCGCGCATCGGCGACGGACAGGCCGCGCTTCTCTATTTCCTCGACCAGCATCGGCGCGCCGAGCGCGACCGAATGGATGCCGAGCGCCGCCACCGCCTGAAGCACCGCCAGCACTTCCTCCGGCGTCGCGCCCTTGTCGAGCGCGCCGGCGATGTGCCGGCGGGTGCCGGGCGCGTACAGATGCGTGCAGGAGGCATCGACGGCGATCGCCAGGAACTCGTAGATCTTGGGATCGAGCACGCCGCGCCGTAGCGGTAGCGTGCCCATCGCGAGGAAGCGCTCCATCCATTCGGGATCGAGCGCGGCCGCCTCATCCCAGGCCGCGTTCCACTGCCCGCCGGCGCGCGCCGCATCACAGATCGGTGTCTCGCTCATCGATCGATCTCCTGCGCCGATGCCATGTCCGCCGACGACGCCAGATCGCGCAGCAGCGCGCCGGCTTCCGGCCACGGGCCGAAGCCGGCGGCGGGATTGAGATGGCCGACATCGCCCGCATCGTGGAGCCGCGCCCCCCACTCTCGCGCAAATCCGGCGACCCGGTCGAAACCGGCCAGCGGATCGTTGCGGCTCGCCACGACGATCGCGGGAAAGGGCAGCCGCCGGCGCGGGATCGGCAGCCAGCCATTGGCCTCCAGCTCGCCATAAGCCGGATAGCCCGTGGGCAAGGGATGCTCGACATCGGCCGGCGTGACGAGCAGCGCGCCGCGTATCTTACGGGTCGGCGTCGCCGCCCAATGCGCGACCATCAGGCAGCCCGCGCTGTGCGCGGCGATCACGACCTCGCCCGCGATCGCGTTCAGCGCCGCATCGAGCGCGGCCACCCGCGCGGCCCGGCTGAGCCTGTCGGCGCGCAGCGGCTCGACCGTGATCGAGCCGGGGATGCCGCGCGCCGCATGCGTCTGCCAATGGTCCTCGACATGGTCCCTGAGGCCAGGGACGAACACTATCGTGGCGCCGCCGAAAGGCATGGCCGGCTCAGGCCGCGTAGCGATTGGGGATCGCGCGCTGGCCGGGTGCGCGGTTGGGCGGCATCCCGAGCTGGGCGAGCGTTTCCTCGACGCTGTTATACTGCACGCCGATCTTGTAGATTTTGCGCGCCTCGGCGGCGGTGGCGACCTCGCGGCCCAGTTCCTTCGCGATCCGCACGATCTGCTCGATCCCCTGCACGGAGGTCATCTTGTTGCCGTGCTGGTCGTAGAGCGTGTCCTCGATCCCGCAGCGGACGTGCTGGCCGAGGCACATCGCCATCACGTTCACCGGCAGCACGTTGCGCATCACCGATTCCAGCGTGACGGTCGATCCGTCCGGCGCGCGCCGGATGAATTCCATGAAGTTGCCAGGGTTCGGCCCGTCGAAACCGCCGCCGATGCCGACCCAGGTGAGGTTGAGCGGCCCCTTGTAGAGCCCGCGCCGCACCAGCCGCTCGACCGTCTCCATGTCGGGCATGCAGGTGAGCTGGAAGTGCGGCTGGATGCCGGCGGCGGTGAGGCGGCGCAGATGCTCCTCGACCCATTGCGGGCCGGCGGGCACGACCATCTCACGATAGGCGTGGTAGAGCGCGGGATTGGCGAGCGAGGTCTCGCCATATTCGGCGTCGCTCATCAGGTCCATGATGTTCATCTGGGTGGTGTTGACCGCGATCGTGACCTGATCCGGCTTCGGGGTGAGTTCCGCCAGCATATGGCGCACCTCGTCCGACAGCCACTTGGCCTCGGCGCCGTCCTCCTCGCTTTCGGGCGAGAAGGAGATCGAGCCGCCGACCTGGATGATCATCTCCGGCACGCGATCGCGCACCCCGGCGATCAGCTCGTTGAACTTCGACAGGTGCTTGGAGCCGGTGCCGTCCTCCTCGCGGCAATGCAGGTGCAGCACGGTGGCGCCGGCATTGTAGCAGTCGACCGCCTTCTGGATCTGCCCCTCCATCGTCACCTCGATGTCCTCGGGGAAGTCCTCCGGGTGCCATTCGGGGCCATAGGGCGCCACGGTGATGACCAGTTTGTCCTGCGTTTCGGGAAGCAGGGAATCATCGAGGAATTGCATCGCGGGTCTCCTTTGATGGGTCAGAAGGGGCGGTCGCCGACGATCCCTGCGCGCTCCATGCGGCGCACCGTCGGGGGATAGTCCATGACCGCGTAATGCTGGGTCGCGCGGTTGTCCCAGATCGCCATGCTGTTCGGCCGCCAGCGCCAGCGCACCTGATATTCGGGGATCGTGGCGCGGCCGATCAGATAGTGCAGCAATTGCGCCGCGCCCGGTGCATAATCCTGCCCGTAGCGAACATTGGCGGCGGTGTGGAAATTGGTGAAATGGGTGGTGAAGCCGTTGACGAACAATATCTTTTCGCCGGTTTCGGGATGGGTGCGCACGACCGGGTGCTCGGCATCGGGATATTGCGCCTTCAGCGCCAGCCGCTTCTCCTCCGGCATCCGCGCGCCGAAGCTCGCCTCGATCGAATGGCGCGCGCGCAGCGGCGCGATGGCCTCCTTCACATGATCGGGCAGGTCGGCATAGGCTTTCGCCATATTGGCCCACATCGTATCGCCGCCGACCGGCGGACAGGCGATGCAGCGCAGCACGCAGCCCATCGGCGGCGCCTCCCGCCACGTCGCGTCGCAATGCCAGCTGTTCTCGAAATAATCGGGCGGGGAGGTTTCGTCCTTGTAGATCTGGACGAGCCCGGGATGATCCGGATCGCTGCCGACCACCGGATGATCCTCCAGCGCGCCGAAGCGGCTGGCGAAGGCGACATGATCGGCGCGCGCGATATCCTGATCGCGCAGGAACAGCACCTTATGCTCGATCAGCGCGGCGCGGATCTCCGCGAACAGATCGTCGCTGCGCGCGGCTTCGCCGAGATCGACGCCGCTGATCTCGGCGCCGATGTGGCAGGTGAGTTTCTCGATCCTCATCGCCCTTTTTCCCTCACAGCACGAAGATGGATGAGCCGATCGTCTGGCCGGTTTCGAGCGCGCGGTGCGCGGCGACGCAGTCGTCGAGCGCGTAACGCTGGCCGATCTCGACCTTGATGCGGCCGGCGGCGAGATGGCCGAACCACAAGGCCGACAATTCGGCGCGTTCGGCGGGGTCGGCGTAATAATCCGCGAAGCCGGGGCGGGTGAAATAGACCGAGCCCTGCATCATCAGCTGGAAGGCGTCGATCGGCGGAAATGGACCGGAGGCGGTGCCGCAACCGACCAGCAGGCCGCGCCGCTTGAGCGATTTCAGCGATCCCTCGAACGTATCCTTGCCGACGCTGTCGAACACCGTCGTGACGCCTTCGCCATCGGTCAATTCCCTGACTCGCGCGGCGACATCCTCGCGGCGATAGAAGATGATCTCGTCGCAGCCCATCGCGCGTGCTCTCTCGGCCTTTTCCTCGGTCGAGACGGTGCCGATCACGCGCAGCCCGAGCAGCCTGGCAAGCTGCACCGCGAGCAGGCCGACGCCCCCCGCCGCCGCGTGGAGCAGGATCGTGTCGCCCGCCTTCATCCGCGGGTTGGTCTTCACCAGCCAATAGGTCGCGGAGAGACCGCGCATCGTCGACGCCGCGGCATCCTCGAACGAGATCGCGTCGGGCAGCTTGAACAGGGGGGCGGCAGGCATGACGCGCGCCGTGCTATAGGCGCCGAGCGGACTGCCGTTATAGGCGACGCGGTCGCCCGGCGCGAAGCCGGTCACGCCCGCGCCGACCGCCTCGATCGTCCCGGCGCCCTCGACACCGATCCCGGCGGGAAGCTGCGCGGGATAATAGCCCGAGCGAAAATAGGTGTCGGCGAAGTTGCAACCGACCGCCGCGTGGCGAATGCGGACCTCGCCGGGGCCGGGGTCTCCGACCGCGAGATCCTCTACCCGCAGCACGTCCGGCCCGCCGGTTTCGTGGAAGCGAACTGCCTTCGCCATGATCCTCTCCTCCTGGCATCGGATTAACGCGGCCATGGCTTGCATTTTTCACATTTGATGACATTCTTTTCCCAATTCACGCCACATTGCGCGAATGAGGGGAGCGGGACCGATGGAGCTTGTGCGCGCCGCATCGCTGACCGGCTATGTCGCGACCATGTGGGAGCTTGGCGTCGATCCCGCGCCGCTGTTGCGCGAGGCGGGGCTTTCGCCGCAAGTGCTGGCCAACTCCGAGCAACTGATCTCCGGCGTGGCGGCGATGCGCCTGCTCGAAAGGAGCGCCGCGGCCACCGGCTGCGTCACTTTGGGCTTGCGCATGGCGGAAAAGCGTTCGCTCGCGAGCCTCGGCGCGATCAGCCTGATGGTTACCCATGCGTCGTCGTTGCGGCTTGCGCTCGCGGCGCTCACCGAATTCCGCAATCGCGTCAATTCGACGTTGATGCTCCAGATCGAAGAGGGTGACGGCGTTGTCGTCGTGCGCGAGAATTTCGTGTTCAGCACGCCGGAGCCGCTGCGTCAGGGATCTGATCTCGCGCTAGGCGTGCTCGTGCGGCTGTGCGCCGACGTGCTGGGCGAGAACTGGGCGCCGCTGGCGGTATGCTTTTCGCACGAAGCGCCTCCGGTACGCGAAATGTCGATCTTCCCGCGCCTGTTCCGATGTCGCCCTGAATTCGACAGTCAGTTCGACGGGATCGTGATCGATGCGAGGGACCTCGACCGTGCCAATTCGCGTGCCGATTCCGATCTGGCGAGCCATGCGCGCAAGCTGATCGAAGCGGTGCGCTACGCCGACCTGCAGACGACGCAGCAGAGGATCGAGCAATTGATCGTGTTGCTGCTCCCGACCGGTCGCGCGACGATCCGCACCTGCGCGGAGTCGCTGGGAGTCACCATCCGTACCTTGCAGCGCAAGCTCGACGCGGAGGGCGTCGGCTTCAATGAATTGCTCAACCGGGTGCGGATGCAACTCGCAACGCAATATCTCGCCAATCCATGCGTGCGGGTGACCGATGTGGCCGATCTGCTCGGCTACGGATCGATCGGTGCCTTCACCCGCTGGCACACCCAGTCTTTTGGCGCCTCGCCGAAGAAATTGCGTGCGCGTTACCCCGATCGATTCAGACCAGGTCATTCGGTGCGAGCGCCGCGCTGAACGAAGGAAAAGTTGCGGGGCGGGCGCTGGGAATTACAAAAGGGCGATGCTGTCGAGCGACCAGCGCGAGGTGCGCGAGCGGTGGCGGGCTTTCCTTTCTGCCGGCATGCACAAGGGTAGAGTGAGCCATCTCCGGGATGCCCAGGTCGCGAATTGAGGGATATCCCTCATTTGAACCTGCCGGGCCGAATTCTAATTGAGGGACACCATTAAGCGATAGGGAAACCGAAGATGAGCAGCGCATCGTTGAGCAAGGAACCGACCGTCGATACTGCCGAGTATAACGCGTTCTTCCCTTCGCCTTATTCGCTGTCCCAATATACCAAGCCCCGGTCGGACCTCGACGGCGCTGATTACCCCAATCCGTACAAGGGCGGCCGCAAGCTGCTGATGATCGCGGCGGACGAGCGGTATCTGCTGACCGACAACGGCACGATGTTCTCGACCGGCAATCACCCGGTCGAAACGTTGCTGCCCATGTATCACATGCACAAGGCAGGGTTCGAGTTCGACGTCGCCACGGTGTCGGGCAACCCGGTCAAGTTCGAGCTGTGGGCGATGCCGCATGAGGACGAGGCGATCACCGGCCTGCATCGCGATTATCTCGACCGGTTCCACAAACCCGAGAAGCTGGCGGACCTGGTCGCGGAATTCGGCCCGGATTCGGATTACGTCGGGCTATTCATTCCCGGCGGCCACGGCGCGCTGATCGGCTTGCCGGAGAGCGCGGACGTGGCGGCGGCGATCCGCTGGGCGTTCGGCAACGATCGCTACATCGTCTCGCTGTGCCACGGGCCGGCGGCGTTCCTCGCCAACGAAAAGGACGCCGACTATCCGTTCCGGGGCTATTCGATCTGCGCCTTTCCCGATGCGGTCGACCGGCAAACGCCGACGATCGGCTACATGCCGGGCGGACTGCGCTGGTTCTTCGGCGAGAAACTCAAGGCGCTTGGCGTCACCATCGTCAACGAAGGAGTGACGGGCGCGACGCATCGTGACCGCAAGGTGTTGACCGGCGACAGCCCGTTCGCGGCCAACGCGCTGGGCAAGCTTGCCGCGCGCGCGCTCCTCGACGAAGTGGCTGGCAGGTGAGGGCGCGGAAGTGCTCCTGAACGAGGCCGTTATCGTCGTCGCGGAGATCGAATGCGCTGACGACATGGATACGGTCAGGCACGCCGTGCGCGGCTATGCAGGGCGGCTCGGTTACGATCGGTTCGTCCTTTATTCGGCGACCGCCGACGCGAGCGCGGTGGTCGACCGTCTTCACTGGATCGAGGGCGACTGGTTCGGCGAAGGGCGTGGGGTCGACGAAAAGACCTATCTCGCGCGATGCCCGATCACGCGGCACATCCTCGAATCCGATGAGCCATTCTTCTGGTCGAAAAGCGGTGGCGCGGGACGTGAAACATATCGCGTGGTGCGCGCCCCTCGCGGTAGCGGCATCCACGGGCTGCAGGTACCGATCTTCGGTCCCGGCGGGCTGACCGGTGCGATGAGCTTTGGCGGCAGGCGGATCGACAGTTCGGTCGGCGCCCGCCTGTCGCTGACGCTGATCGGCATGGCGGCGCTGCGTACCGCGCGACGGCTGATCGACATGGGAACATCAGTGGCCGAACCGCGCATCACCCCGCGCGAGCGTGAAATTCTGCGTTGGGTCGCATCGGGCCGTAAGCAATCGGATATCGCTCTGCTGCTCGGGCTGTCGGAGCGGACCATCGAAAACCATCTGCGCCGTATCCGCCTGCGGCTCGGCGTGACGAGCACGGCGCAGGCGATCCTGGCGTCGGTAAAGGCGGGGGAACTGGGCATCTGAACGAGGCCGGCTCGGGCGAGGCGGGACGAACGAGAGAGGATGACGAATGATCAAGACGGTTCTGGTCACCGGCGCGGCATCGGGGTTCGGGCGCGGCGTTGCTTTCGGCCTGGCTGCCAAGGGTCACAAGGTGATCGCGGGATGCCAGATCTGGCCGCAGGTATGGGAAATGCGCCATGCTGCGGACGCGCAGGGGCTGACGATCGAAGTGGTCAAGCTCGATGTCCTTAATGAGATAGACCGCGGTAAGATACTGGCGCGCGACATCGACGTGCTGTTCAACAACGCGGGCATCATGGAATCGGGGCCGATGGCGGAAATACCGATGGAGGTGTTCCGCGCCGTCTTTGAAACCAATGTGTTCGCTGCCCTCGCGCTGGCACAGGGGTTTGCGCGGAAGATGGTGCAGCGCAAATCCGGCCGGATCGTGTGGACATCGTCGGTTGCGGGGCTGGTCAAGGTAGCATTCGACGGCGCCTATGCCGCGTCGAAACATGCCGTGGAAGGCATCTGTTCGGCGATGCATGACGAACTCAAGCCTTATGGCGTGGAGGTGGTGACGGTGAATCCCGGCGCCTATCGCACCGGGTTCAACGACACCGGCATGGAAAGCATGGATCAATGGTGGGATCAGGGCGAGCGTGTCGTCGCCCATTGGCCGGTCCGCGCGCTCGACAAGCAACATGATCCGGCCGAAATGATAGCGGCGATGATCGACGTGATCGAAGCCGACCATCCTCCCTATCGCACGGTACGTCCGACGAGCGCGGAGGAAATGGTGCGCAAGGAGCAAGAACAGGCGTGGACGATCCGGGTCTGAACGCGGAGGCGCGCTACGATTTCATCATCGTCGGATCGGGCGCGGGCGGCGAACTATCCCCACTGTTGATATTCGCGACTTCGCGATAGGCTCGGTCCACTGTGCAGGCGATCCGCGTGTCTTGGCGTTTAGCATCGGACCTCAGCAACGTCGCCACCTTGTCCGGATCGCTCACGCCTACACAGGTCGGGAGTCTGGAGCGTGGCAGACAGCGCCTGTCGACATGCTGGATAGACGGTGTTCCAACCCGCTTGTCTAAAATCTGTGCGGCCCGTTGCCGATAAGATCACAGGTGCCGCGGAAGCCATAGTTCGACAGGCCCTGCACCGTGATGCGACCGGTTCGCCGATCGATCATGACACGCGGTTTGTTGAGCCCGTTCAATCGATAGGTCGCCCGGATCATGTCAGGGCTGACCGAGACATTGTGGAGATCCCACCATCCATTGTTCCCCCGCGAATTTATTGGCGGGATCAGCGAACGTGGCAAGCGGATACGGCCGCCGCCGGCCCAAGTCTGTATCATCAGCGAAGCGTCGAACACGTCTGCCCCGGTTTCATTGTAGCGGCCGTATTCATAGCGATCGCGTTCGCTATTCCACGTCCCGCTGGCGATCCCGTCGCGCGACCCATCACCGAAGCATACGAGGCCGAGGTTAACCGGCCGACCGCCAACGGCAGGCCGGTCCCCGCCCGGAAGGGCGCTCGGACGATCGCCAGCGGGTCTGTAAGGCGGGCGCGGATAGCCCTGATCGGGAACATAACCGGGTTGCGGCTGGAGGCCGCTGTCCGGTGCCGGGCACGCGCACCTGCGTTGCCTATCAGGCGGGACGCGACGCGAATATCCTCGGCTACAAGCACGCGCCTCGTGCTCGGCAGGACGCCGTGGATTCGGCTTTCCTATGGAGACCGTGTCCGTGCGGGACTCGGACGGCAAGCGGATCGCCAAATACATTCTGCTCACGGAGACTGAGATTCGGGCCATCCTGAACGGGCGCGCGATCATTCCAAAGGTATTCAAGGACAAGCTCGTTAAGGAATACGGCCCGTTCGACCGCATCATTGGTATGGAAGTTTATCCTCGCGCGCTCCAAGTTGATCACCGTGTTCCCTATCAGGTTAGCGGTGACGATGGACTATGGGCAGAAGACATCAAAAAGTTTATGCTTCTCTTTGAAAGCTCGCAGCGCAAGAAATCATTTTCATGCGAACGATGCCGCAACTTTCTTAAGTTCCGGGAGCCGAGCGTCTGTGGCACCTGCTACTGGGCCTTCCCTGAGGCCTACGACCACATCGCTATGCGGAAAGTGCGCCAGCTCGAATTGGTATGGCAGGACGAGGAAGCGGACGCTTTCGACCGCATCAAAGCGAAGCTTGCAGCGGAGGGGCGGACCATCGAGGAAGCGGCGAAGGCGCTCCTGCTGACGCTAGACAAGTAATTCATGCTGGCGGGGCGCGGCTTCCTTGCCGACCCGAACCATCTCAAACTCGGCTTCTAGATCACTGCTGAGGTATAGGCTCTCAATCGTCTCGTCCGCCTTCCCTGAGAGGGTGCATTGAGACGAGCGGCCGGTGTGAATGTGCGTTCGCGTCATGCCTAAATGCGAAGGCAGCGGCGGGCCATAAACTTTCTCACCCGTGCTACCGTCATAGCTGAGTGCCACTGACAGGTGACGAGCAAGCACCCCCTCCAAGCCTTCGACAAGTCGCTCCTGGGTCATCTGTCCCGCATAGCGAAGGTCGCGGCCGATGCTCGTGCCCATGTATGGTGGGTCGAGATATATGAAGTCGCCCTCTCGAGCATCGGAAACGGTATCGACCCAATCGCCTGCCTTGACCACAGTGCGGCCCTTGAGAAGTTCGGACGCTCCGATCATCCCATTCCGCATTTTCTCAGGGCGCATCCCCAGACGCCGCTTATCGACCGATTGCGTGAACTGTCCCTTTCGATTGAACCGAATTGCGTTCTTCACGCAGCGAGCCATGAGATAGAGAAGATCTATAGGGTCCCTCTGCTCATTGTAGCGAGCGCGCACTTCCGTTGAAGTATCCGTGGCTGGCGTTCTGCTGCCCGGTCCAGACAGCCTCGTAGCAGTCGGCGGCCCCTCTGGGGTCGTCGATGATAATCTCCCATAGCGTGGTCAGGCAGACTAGTGAATCACCCAGCACGATCTTCGCGGGATCGCGATAACGAGCAGCCCAGATGCTCATCGCCGCCGAGCCCGCGAACGGCTCATACCAAGTGTCGATACGCTTCGGAACGATGGACCCAATGGCTTCGGCAAGGCGGCGTTTGCTGCCCTGATACGGAATGGGATGGGGCAATTTGAGCATCAGTTCCCTATGCGATCAAAACAAGAACATGGTTAGCAGCACACTACCTTGATAGCAATGCCGGCCAGCATTTCGGAATAAGATCGCGCGGGGTAATTTCTGTCGGGCGTTCGGGGCTGACGCTTGCGAAATCCCTGCATACCCCCACCGGCGCACCCTTCGTCAGTGCAGGGGGGCGGGTGCGCGGGGCGCACTCTTACACTGTTCTTACACGGCCCTCGCTACCGCATGTGAGAACGATCACCGATGGGAATAAGTTGCTGTTTTAGCTGGGAAATATGGTGGACGCACTAGGGCTCGAACCTAGGACCCGCTGATTAAGAGTCAGCTGCTCTACCAACTGAGCTATGCGTCCATTCCGGCGGCGAGGGCGGCTTTGCAAGCGGCCTTGCGATCGGAAGCGCGCGGTTAGCAGGCATAATCCGGTTTGCAAACACCTTTTTGCTTCACCAGCCCGTTTTTCGGCGGCTTTCACGGTCGATCGACATCAGGATGCCCAGGCACAGCAGCACCGTCATCTGCGCCGAGCCGCCGAAGCTCACCAGCGGCAGCGGGATGCCGACTACGGGCGCGAGGCCCATCACCATCATCAGGTTGATGGCGACGTAGAAGAAGATCGTCGTGGCCAGCCCCGCCGCCGTCAGCTTGGAGAAACGGGATTTCGCGCGGACGCCGACGTTCACGCCCCAACGGATCACCATCAGATAGGCGAGGATGATGAAGACGCCACCGGCCAGCCCCCATTCCTCGGCCATCGTCGCGAAGACGAAGTCGGTCTGCCCCTCCGGCAGATAGTCGAGATGGCTCTGCGTGCCGTTGAGGAAGCCCTTGCCGAACACCCCGCCGGAGCCGATCGCGATCTTCGACTGGGTGATGTGATAGCCGGTGCGCAGCGGGTCGCTTTCCGGTTCCATGAAGATCAGCACGCGATTGCGCTGGTAATCGTGCAGCACGAAATTGAAGGCGAGGGGGGCGGCGATGGCGAGCGCGAGGGCGCCGCCGACGAATAACCTGAGCGGTATGCCGGCGAGGAACATCACCGTCACGCCGCCGGCGCAGATCATCAGCGCGGTGCCGAGATCGGGCTGGAGCATCACCAGCGCCGCTGGCACGCCGATCAGCACGCATGGCGGCCAGATCGCGCCGAAGCGCCGCGTCTCGGATGGCGGCAGCATGTCGTAGAAGCGCGCGCAGGCCATGACGATCGCGGGCTTCATCAGTTCCGATGGCTGCAACCGGATGAAGCCGAGATCGAGCCAGCGCTGGCTTCCCCCACGCACTGCGCCGAGCAGCTCGACCGCGAACAGCAGCGCGACCAGCACGACATAGGCCGGGAAGGCCGCGCGTCGCCACACGTCCTCGCGCACGCCGCTGATCGCCATCGCCGCGACGAGGAAGACGAAGAAGCGCACCCCTTGCGGCAAGGCCCACGGGCGCAGGCTGCCCCCGGCGGCGGAGAACAGCACTACCAGCCCGAAGCAACCGATTGCGGTGACCGTCAGCAGCACCCGCCACGGCAGGCGGGCGAGCGGCGCTGGGATGATGGAATTGCGGATCATCGCTCGGGCGTGTTCGATTCGGGGGAGCCGGTGGTGCCGGCGACGCCGCCGGTATTGGCGATGTCGCCGGGCGTCTCGTCGGCATTGGCGTTGCGCGCGCGGGTGACGGCCTCCACGGCCGGCGCGTCGGTGGGGGCGGGGGCGTCGGTTTCGGTGGCGAGGCCGGCCTCGTTCTCGGCGGCGTTGGCCGCCTTGCGATAGGCGTCGGCCTCGGCGGCCATGCGCGTGCGGATGTCGCCGCCCCAGGTCGGCTCGACCTCGGCGAGCGATTTCAGGGCGAGATCGCGATCGAACAAATAAGTCATGATGTCGCGGCCGATCATCGGGGAATCGAGGTTGCGCACGGTATGGCCGCCATGTTCGAGCACGACGGCAGCGGCATAGCGCGGATTGTCCGCCGGCGCGAAGCAGATGAACAGCGCGTGATCGCGCAGCCGGAAGGGCAGGCTGGCGTTGTTGAGCACGCCGGAGCGCCGCTCCGCCATCGTGATGCGGCGCACTTGCGCGGTGCCGGTCTTGGCGGCCAATTGCACGCCGGGGACGTACATGCGCGAGGCGCCGCCGGTGCCGCCGCCATTCACCACCTTCCACATCCCCTCGCGCACGATGCGCAGGTGATCGGGGTTGACCGCCAGTGCGGCCGCGCCGCGGTGGACATGATCGGCGAGCAGGCTCGGCTGGATCGATCGCCCCGAGGCGATCCGCGCCGCCATCACCGCGAGCTGCATCGGATTGGCGAGCACATAGCCCTGGCCGATCGAGGCGTTGAGCGAATCCGCGACGGTCCAGTCGCTCTTGTACTTGCGGCGCTTCCACGTGCTGTCCGGCACGGTGCCGTAACGCTGGGTGGTGAGCGGCAGATCGTATTTCTGCCCCAGCCCGACCATCCGCGCGATCGGCGCGACGTGATCATAGCCCAGCCGCCGTACCATCTCGTAGAAATAGATGTCGCAGCTTTGCGCGATCGCGCTGCGCATATCGAGCGGGCCGTGGCCGCGCCGCTTGTGGCAGTGGAATACGCCGGTGCCGACGCGCAGCGACCCGGAGCAGAAGATGCGCTCGTCCGGCCCGACCCCCGCTTCCAGCAGCGCCAGCGCGTTCATCGGCTTGACGGTGGAGCCGGGGGGGTAAAGCCCCTGCGTCACCTTGTTCATCAGCGGCACGTGATCGTTGGCGCTCAGCATCTCCCATTCGAGATGGCTGATCCCGGCCGAGAAGCTGTTGGGGTCGTAGGCCGGCATCGAGACCATCGCCAGCATCTCGCCGGTGAGGCAATCGAACACCACCGCCGAGCCGGAATTGGTGCCGAGCCGTCGCGCGGCATATTCCTGAAGCCCGGCGTCGATCGTCAGCTTCTGCGTCTTGCCGGGGATGTCGGGACGGGTGGCAAGCTCCGCGACGAGCTTGCCGCGCGCCGTCACCTCGACGCGCTTCGCGCCGGGGACGCCGCGCAATTCCTTTTCCAGCGCCTTTTCCAGCCCGTCCTTGCCGAGCTTGAAGCCGGGGGTGACGAGCAACTGGTCGTGCGTCGCCTTGAATTGCTCGGCGGTGGCGGTGCCGACATAGCCGGTGAGATGCGCGACCGCCGCGCCGGCCGGATAGTTGCGCGCGAAGCCGCGCGTCGGCGCGACGCCGGGCAACTCCGGCTGGCGCACCTGCACGGCGGCGAAGCGTTCCCACGAGATATTGTCGATCACCTGCACCGGCTGGAAACCCGCCGCTTTCTTGAGGTCGGCGCGGACGCGCAGCAGGTCCTCCGGGGTCAGGTCGAGCAACTTCTGGAGCAGCGCCAGCGTGCGATCGAGATCCTCGACGCGATCGGGGATGATGTCGACGCGGAAATCGGTGCGGTTGTCGGCGATCGGGTGGCCGTTGCGGTCCACCATCCAGCCGCGGCGCGGCGGGATCATCGTGTTGTTGACGCGATTGCTCTCGGACAGGCTGCTGTAGCGTTCGTTCTCTGCGATCGCGAGCCAGCCCATCCGTGTGATGAGCAGCGCGCCGACCCCGATCTGCGCGGTGCCGAGCAGCCAGGCGCGGCGGGAGAAGGTATAGCCCTGCTGCGCCTCGGTGGCGATCCGGGAGGGGCGGCTCATTCGACCGCCCGTTTGCGGTCGATCCAGGCGACGATGCGCGCAGCGAGAGGGAAGACGAGGATCGACACGACGATCTGGATCACTAGCACGCCATCGACGTGCGCGGTAAGCGGTGTCGCGACGAGCCTGCCCCCGGCGAGGCACAGGACGATCGCGGCGGCGGCGATCAGCCAGTCCTGCCAGAAATCGCGGAACATGGTGCGCTGGTCGAACAGGTCGATCAGGAAGAAGGCAAGCGTCCACAACACCATCGCGCTACCGAGCGGCTGGCCGCTCAGCAGGTCGTCGAACAGCCCGAGCAGCGGCGGCGTCCAGCGGCGTAGCGCGAGCGGGGCGAGCAATCGCCACGCCAGCAGCATCAAGAGGCCGCACGGCGGCAGCAGGCCCAGCGTAGCGCCGAACGGGGCGACGGTGACGAGCGAGCCGGCCATCACCGTGATCCACGGGATCGCGCGCGCGCGGCCGGCGGGCAGCAGCGGATCGAACGGCTTGCGCGGCGCGAGGCTCATTTCCTGCCCTTGCTCTTGTCGGGCAAGGGGCGTGGCGGCGGAGGCGGGGGGACGAACGCCTCGCTCACCAGCGCGAAATCGAATGTGTCCGGGCGGGCATAGGGCTGCGCCGGGGCGGTGTCGCTGCCGGCGCGGACGACCCGCGCGACCAGCACGCCCGGCGTGTAGATGCCGCCGGTGCCGGAGGTGACGAAACGGTCGCCGGGCCTGAGTTTCGCGTCGGCGGTATCGACCGAACGGATATCGACCATCCCGTCGCCGCGCCCGGCGGCCAGCGCCGGCATCCCGTCGCCGATGCGGCGGACCGGCACGATGCTGTTGGGGTCGGTGAGGAGCAGCACGCGCGCGGTGTTCGGCCCGGTCTCCACGACGCGGCCGAGCAGCCCGTCCGGCCCGCGCACCGGCTGCCCCTCGCGCACGCCCTGCCAGATGCCGGCGTTGAGCACGCCGAAGCGCCGCGTGCTCGACGCGGTGGAACTGACGATGCGCGCGGTGACGATCGGGCTGGGCGTGCCGTCGCGCAGCCTGAGCAGCCCGCGCAGCCGGCGATTGTCGCGCACGATGATCTGCGCCTGGAGCAGCGCCGCGCGAGTGCGCTGCACCTCGGCGCGCAGCTCCTCATTCTCGCCGTGGACGCGAAAATAGCTGCCGATCGCGTCAGGTAGGCCCGCCACGGTGCCGAACGCCGCCGACAGCCCCGACGACACCGGCGTCGTCACCTCGCGCACCGTAGCGCGCAGCGTGGCGAAGGCGGTGGGGTTGAATGCCGACAGGGCGAGCAGCACCGCACCGACCACCGCGCCGGCGATGGCCAGTATATATGTCAGGAACAGCGAATATTGCGCCCGCCGCGAGAAACCCGGGCGCCGGTCCCGCGTCGGCGCCATCACCTATGCCTCTTGAGAAATGCCTCGCCGTTCAACCGCTTTGCAGGACGCCGCGATACATCGGGTCCTCCAGCGCGCGTCCGGTGCCCAGCGCGACGCAGGTGAGCGGGTCTTCCGCCACCGTCACCGGCAGGCCGGTCTCGTCGCGCAGCACCTCGTCCAGCCCCTGCAGCAGCGCGCCGCCGCCGGTCAGCACGATGCCCTGATCGACGATATCGGCCGCCAGCTCGGGCGCGGTGTTCTCCAGCGCGACGCGCACACCCTCGACGATCGTCGCGACCGGCTCGCTCAGCGCCTCGGCGATCTGGCCCTGGTTGATCTGGATCTCCTTCGGCACGCCGTTGACGAGATCGCGGCCCTTGATGTGGATCGTCGCGCCGATGCCGTCAGCCGGCGGCTTGGCGATGCCGACCTCCTGCTTGATCCGCTCGGCGGTCGCCTCGCCGATCAGGAGGTTATGGTTGCGGCGGACGTAGCTGACGATCGCCTCGTCCATCTTGTCGCCGCCGACGCGGACGCTGGTGGTGTAGGCGAGGCCGCGCAGCGACAGCACCGCCACCTCGGTCGTGCCGCCGCCGATATCCACCACCATGCTGCCGATCGGTTCGGTGACGGGCATGTCCGCGCCGATCGCGGCGGCCATCGGCTCCTCGATCAGCCACACCTGGCTGGCGCCCGCGTTGGAGGCGGCGTCGCGGATCGCGCGGCGCTCCACCTTGGTCGAGCCGGAGGGGACGCAGATCACGATCTCCGGCCAGCGCATGAAGCGGCGCTGTCCGTGGACCTTGTAGATGAAGCTCTTGATCATCTGCTCGGCGACGTCGATGTCCGCGATCACACCGTCGCGAAGCGGGCGGATCGCCTCGATATTGCCGGGCGTCTTGCCCATCATCAGCTTGGCGTCGTCGCCGACCGCCTTCACCCGTTTGACGCCGTTGATCGTCTCGACCGCCACCACCGACGGCTCGTTGAGCACGATGCCGCGGCCGCGCAGATAGACGACCGTGTTCGCCGTGCCGAGATCGATCGCCATGTCGTGCGACATGAACTTGAAGAAACGCGAGAAGGCCATGATGCGCTAGTTTCCGTCCCCGAGTCGCCGCGCCTGATGCGTGGCATGATACGCCAACCATCCCGCGCCTGCCGCCGCAAGGCGCAATCTGCACGTATATTCTAACGCATCACGGGGTCGCGGGATGGCGCCGCTTGGGCTAGGGGACTTGCCGTGTCAATACGACGATTGCCCGAGCACCTGATCAACCGCATCGCCGCCGGTGAAGTGGTGGAAAGACCGGCCAGCGCGTTGAAGGAGCTGGTGGAGAATTCCATCGACGCCGGCGCGACCCGGATCGCCGTTTCGCTGGTCGCCGGCGGGGTCGAACGGATCGAGGTTTCCGACGACGGCTGCGGCATGACGCCGGAGGAGATGGCGCTGGCGTGCGAACGCCACGCGACCTCCAAATTGCCCGACGACGATATCGATTCGGTCGCCACTTTGGGCTTCCGGGGCGAGGCGATCCCGTCGATCGCCAGCGTCGCGCGGGTGACGCTGGAAAGCCGCCCGCGCGGGAGCGACGGCTGGGTCCGGACGATCGACAATGGCGTGCTGGCGCGCGAGGGGCCGGCGGCGCTGCCGCCCGGCACGCGCGTCGTGGTGGACGGACTGTTCGCGCGCGTCCCGGCGCGGCGCAAGTTCCTGCGCTCCACCCGCAGCGAATATGCCGCCTGCCTCGACGTGGTGCGCCGACTGGCGATGGCGCGGCCGGACGTGGCCTTCACGCTGGAACATGACGGCCGCCGCGCGCTCGCCGCGACGCAGGCGGAGGGCCGGCCGGGGCGCGTCGCACTGCTAACCGATCGCGCGCTGGCGGAAAATTCGGTCGCGGTCGATCTGGAACGCGAGGGCGTGGTGCTGGGCGGCGTCGCCGGGCTGCCGACCTTCCATCGCGGCGTGGCGGATCATCAATATCTGTTCGTGAACGGGCGGCCGGTGAAGGACCGGCTGCTGATCGGCGCGATTCGCGGCGCCTATGCCGAGATGATGCCGCGCGATCGGCACGCAGTGGTGGCCTTGTTCCTCGACGTGCCGCCCGACCAGGTCGACGTGAACGTCCACCCGGCCAAGACCGAGGTGCGCTTCCGCGATCCGGCGATGATCCGGGGGATGATCGTCAGCGGCATCCGCCGCGCGCTCGACGGGGCGGGGCATCGCGTGGCGCACCGCCCGGCGGAGGACGCGCTGGCGATGTGGCGCAGCGAGCCGGTCGCGGCGGTCGAGCGGCAGGAGATGATATGGGCCGCCGCGCCCCTGCCGACTATATCGGTGGCGGATCGTCGCCCGAGCTTTAACGCCCCTCCGCCGCAGGCGCGCGCCGAGCCGGCATGGGCGCCGCCGCCCGAGCGGGCCGATCACCCGCTCGGCGTCGCGCGCGGGCAGGTCGCCAAGACCTATATCGTCGCGGAGGCGGAGGACGGCCTCGTCATCGTCGACCAGCATGCCGCGCACGAGCGGCTGGTGCTGGAGCGGATGCGCCGCGCGCTGGCCGGCGGGCAGGTCGCCTCGCAGGCGCTACTGATCCCCGAGGTGGTCGAGCTCGATGAGCCGGCCTGTGACCGGCTGGAGGCACGGATCGCGGAGCTGGCCGAACTGGGGCTGGAACTGGAGCGTTTCGGCCCGCGCGCGATCCTCGTCCGCGCGACGCCCGCGCTGCTGGGAAGCGGCGATCCGGCCGGGCTGGTCACCGATCTGGCAGATGAACTGGCGGCGTTCGATCAGGCGCTGTCGCTGCGTGAGCGGCTGGACGCGGTGGCGGGGACGATGGCCTGCCACGGCTCGGTTCGCGCGGGGCGGGTGCTGTCGGTCGCGGAGATGAACGCGCTGCTCCGCGAGATGGAGGTGACGCCGCACTCCGGCCAGTGCAACCACGGCCGCCCGACCTGGGTGAAGCTCGCGCATGGCGATATCGAGAAATTGTTCGGGCGGAAGTGAGCGCCCGCCGCCGCGTGTCACCCCGGCGCGGCGCCGGGGGACACGTTTCTCACTGGCAGGCGAGGCACTCGTCGTAATCGGTCGATTCGCCTAGGTCGAACTTCGGCTTCTCGATCGTGTTGTCCGCCTCGACCCCGCCCGCGAAGCCGGCGCGCTGCACCGACTTGGAGCGGAGGTAGTAAAGCGATTTGATCCCCAGCTCCCACGCGCGATAATGGAGCATCAGCAGGTCCCACTTCTCCACGTCCGCCGGGATGAACAGGTTCAATGACTGCGCCTGATCGATGTACGGCGAGCGATCGCCGGCCAGTTCCAGCAGCCAGCGCTGGTCGATCTCGAACGAGGTCTTGAAGCAATCCTTCTCGTCCTGCGTCAGGAAATCGAGGTGCTGCACCGATCCGCCCTGCTCCAGGATCGAGTTCCACACGGCGTCGGTGTTCTTCGCCTTCTCGACCAGCAGCTTCTCCAGATACGGGTTCTTGACCACGAAGCTGCCCGACAGCGTCTTGTGCGTGTAGATGTTGGCCGGGATCGGCTCGATGCAGGCGCTGGTGCCGCCGCAGATGATCGAGATCGACGCGGTCGGCGCGATCGCCATCTTGCACGAGAAACGCTCCATCACGCCCATGTCGGCGGCGTCGGGGCAGGGGCCGCGCTCCACCGCGAGCTGCATCGACGCCTCGTCGACCTGCGCCTTGATGTGCTTGAAGATGCGCAGGTTCCACGATTTCGCCATCGCGCCCTCGAACGGCAGGCCGCGCGCCTGCAGGAACGAGTGGAAGCCCATCACGCCCAGCCCGACCGAACGCTCGCGCCCGGCGGAGTAGGCGGCGCGCTCCATCCCCGGCTCGTGCCGCTCGATATAATCCTGCAGCACATTGTCGAGGAAGCGCATCACGTCCTCGATGAAGGTCTTGTCGTCCTTCCACTCGTCCCACGTCTCGAGATTGAGCGAGGACAGGCAGCAGACGGCGGTGCGGTCGTTGCCGAGATGGTCGCGCCCGGTCGGCAGCGTGATCTCGCTGCACAGGTTCGAGGTGGAGACCTTGAGGCCCAGCTCGCGATGATGCCTGGGCATGTTCCTGTTCACGTGATCGGCGAAGACGATGTACGGCTCGCCGGTCGCCAGCCGCGTCTCGACCAGCTTCTGGAACAATGCGCGCGCATCGACCTTGCCGCGCATCGAGCCATCCTTGGGCGACTTCAGCTCCCATTCCGCGCCGTCGCGCACCGCTTCCATGAAAGCGTCGGGGATAAGCACGCCATGGTGCAGGTTGAGCGCCTTGCGGTTGAAGTCGCCGGAAGGCTTGCGGATTTCGAGGAACTCCTCGATCTCCGGATGCGAGATGTCGAGGTAGCAGGCGGCCGAACCGCGTCGCAGCGAACCCTGGCTGATCGCCAGCGTCAGGCTGTCCATCACGCGCACGAACGGGATAATGCCGCTGGTCTTGCCGTTGAGGCCGACCGGCTCGCCGATGCCGCGCACACTGCCCCAATAGGTGCCGATCCCGCCGCCGCGCGAGGCGAGCCAGACGTTCTCGTTCCACGTGTCGACGATGCCGTTCAGGCTGTCCGGCACCGAATTGAGGTAGCAGGAGATCGGCAGCCCGCGCCCCGTGCCGCCGTTCGACAGCACCGGCGTCGCCGGCATGAACCACAGTTTCGAGATATAATCGTAGAGCCGCTGCGCGTGCGCGGCGTCGTCGGCATAAGCGGAGGCGACGCGGACGAACAGGTCCTGATAGGATTCGCCCGGCAGCAGATAACGGTCGGTCAGCGTGTCCTTGCCGAAATCGGTGAGCAGCGCGTCGCGTGCGCGATCGATCTCCACGTCGAAGGCCGGACGCCGCGCCGCCTTCTCGCCGGTGGCGTTGTCGCCGGTTGCCGTTTCCAGTGTCTCGCTCGCCATGCCTGCCTCGCTCGAGTCCCTGAAATCCATCGCCGCCATTCCCTCGTTCCCGGTCCGTTCGAATCGCGAACGAACATTCATGTTACACCCGGCCGCCCGATCGTGGCAGGAAGGAATTGACCCGGCGCCGCTCGCAAGCGCGCACGAAGCCGTCCCCGCAATATAGTGATGCGGGTTCGTCCCTACCAGCGATTGGGTTTGCCCCCTAAGCCAACCCCAACAGATTGTGGCAATCGCGCGCTGGCCGCAAGAGCGTAATTGCGCCTTGCGGGTAACGGTTCGTCGCCGTGGAGATTCGTTTCGTCGCACTGAAGGTGCCGCGACGCGCGGACTTCCGCGCCTTTCCGCGAAGGCAAGGGGGCAAAAGGGGAACGAAAATATTTTCGTCGCGAAGCGGCGATTGCCGTTCGCCGGTAAGCGGTTGCGGCGATTGGCGCAGCGACTATCCCTGAACCGCAACATTACCGGCGGGCGAAACTCGATGACGTTCCAGAAATTGCTGATCGCGAACCGGGGAGAGATAGCGATCCGCATCGCGAGGGCCGCCGCCGCCGAAGGGATCGCCAGCGTCGCGGTCTATCCGGCGGATGACGCGCTGTCGCTGCATGTCCGTGCCGCCGACGAAGCGATCGAGCTTCCGGGGCGCGGGGCGCAAGCCTATCTCGATATCGACGCGATCGTCGACGCGGCGAAGCGCGCGGGGTGCGACGCGCTCCATCCCGGCTACGGCTTCCTGAGCGAGAATGCCGCACTGGCGCGGCGCGGCGCGGCGGAGGGCGTGGCGTTCATCGGGCCGGCGCCCGAGGTGCTGGAACTGTTCGGGGACAAGCCGAAGGCCAAGGCACTCGCCCGCAAGTGCGGCGTGCCGGTGATCGAATCGACCGGGGGCGAGACCAGCCTTGAGGAAGCGCACGCCTTCCTCGCATCGCTCGGCCCGTCGGCGGCGGTGATGGTCAAGGCCATCGCCGGCGGTGGCGGGCGGGGGATGCGCATCGTGGAGGACGCCGCGCAGCTCGCCGAGGCCTATGCCCGCTGCCGATCGGAGGCGCGAGCGGCGTTCGGCGACGACGGCGTCTATGTCGAGCGACTGATCCGCGACGCTCGCCATGTCGAGGTGCAGGTCATCGGCGACCGGCACGGCGGCCTCAGCCATTTGTGGGAGCGCGAATGTTCGATCCAGCGCCGCCACCAGAAGCTGATCGAGATCGCGCCCAGCCCGTCGCTGAGCACGGAGGCGCGTGCGCGCATCGTCGAGGCCGCCACGCGGATCGCCGGCACGATCGGCTATGACGGCCTCGGCACGTTCGAGTTCCTCGTCGAGGGCGGCGCAGGCGACGACGACGCCCGCTTCGCCTTTATCGAGGCCAATCCGCGCCTCCAGGTGGAGCATACCGTCACCGAGGAGGTGCTGGGGGTCGATCTCGTCCGCGCGCAGATCGCGGTCGCCGGCGGGGCGACGCTCGCCGCGCTCGGGCTGGATCAGGCGAGCGTGCCCGCGCCGCGCGGCTACGCGTTGCAATTGCGCGTCAACATGGAGACCATGGACGCCACCGGCGCGGTGAAACCGGGCGGCGGGGAGATCACCGCCTTCGATCCGCCGTCCGGCCCCGGCGTGCGCGTCGATAGCTTCGGCTATTGCGGCTATCGTACCAGCGCGGCATTCGATTCACTGCTCGCCAAGGTGATCGTCCACACGCCCGCGTCGCGCTGGACGGAAGTGGTCGAGAAAGCGTCGCGGGCGCTGCGCGAGTTCCGCGTCGCGGGCGTCGAGACCAATATCCCGTTCCTTCAGGCGGTGCTGGCGCACGGCGACTTCCGTGCCAACCGGATCGACACGGGCTTCATCGATACTCACGCGGCCGAGCTTGCCGTCGCCGCCGGCCCGTCGCCGCTGCATTTCGCCGCGCTGCCGGACGCGGGCGAGGCGCGCGCGTCGCGTCGGGAGGCGGCCCCGCCGGGCACGGTGGCCGTCGCCGCGCCGCTCCACGGCGCTCTGGTGACGATCGACGTGGCCGAGGGCGATCTGGTCTTTCCCGGCCGGCAGCTCGCGGTGATGGAGGCGATGAAGATGGAGCATCCGCTGCTGGCCGAGGCCGGCGGCCGGGTGGTCGCGCTCGCCGCCGCGCCGGGGACGACGCTGACGGCGGGCGATCCGGTGCTGTATCTCGAACCGGCCGAGGTCGACGGCGACGGGGCGGCGCGCGAGGAAGCGCCCGATCCCGACCATATCCGCCCCGATCTCGCCGAACTCCACGCCCGCCGCGCCTTCGGGCTGGACGAGAACCGACCGGAGGCGGTGGCGCGGCGGCGCAAGTCGGGCCAACGGACGGCGCGGGAGAATATCGCCGATCTGGTCGATGCCGGCTCGTTCCACGAATATGGCTCGCTCGCCGTCGCCGCCCAGCGCCGCCGCCGCAAGCTCGACGACCTGATCGCCGGCACCCCCGCCGACGGGCTGATCGCCGGGACCGCCACCGTCAACGCCGCGCGCGTCGGGGAAGACAAGGCGCGCTGCATGGTGCTGTCCTATGATTATACCGTGCTGGCCGGCACGCAGGGCACGATCAACCACAAGAAGATCGACCGCATGTTCGATCTCGCGAATAAATGGCGCATCCCGCTGGTGCTCTATGCCGAGGGCGGCGGCGGGCGGCCGGGCGATACCGATGGCATCGCGCTGACCGGGCTGGACGTGCCGTCCTTCGCCACCTTCGCGCGGTTGTCCGGGCTGGTGCCGACGGTCGGCATCGTCTCCGGCTATTGCTTTGCCGGCAACGCCGCCCTGCTCGGCTGCTGCGACGCGATCATCGCCACGCGCAACGCCTCGATCGGCATGGGCGGGCCGGTGATGATCGAGGGTGGTGGGCTGGGCGTCTATCACCCCGCCGAGGTCGGCCCGGTCTCGATGCAGGCCCCCAACGGCGTGATCGACGTGCTGGTGGAGGACGAGGCGGAGGCGACGTGCGTTGCACGGCAATATCTCTCCTATTTCCAGGGACCGGTGGCGGACTGGCGCGCGCCGGACCAGAGACTGCTCCGCGCCGCGATCCCGGAGAACCGGCTGCGCGTCTATGATATCCGCGCGGTGATCGACCTGCTCGCGGACGAGGGATCGGTGCTGGAGCTGCGCCGCGATTTCGGCCTGGGCATGATCACCGCGCTGGCGCGGATCGAGGGCAAGCCGTTCGGGCTGATCGCCAATAATCCGAAGCATATCGGCGGCGCGCTCGATGGCGAGGCGTGCGACAAGGCCGCGCGCTTCCTCCAGCTTTGCGACGCGCATGACCTGCCGGTGATTTCGCTGTGCGACACGCCGGGCTTCATGGTCGGGCCGGATGCGGAGCGGACGGCGATGGTGCGCCGCGCCGCGCGGCTGTTCGTGGTCGGCGCAAGCATCACCGTGCCGCTGTTCGGCGTGGTGCTGCGCAAGGGTTACGGCCTCGGCGCGCAGGCGATGCTGGGCGGCAGCTTCCACGCCTCCGACTTCACCGTGGCATGGCCGACCGGCGAGTTCGGCGGCATGGGGCTGGAGGGTTATGTCCGGCTCGGCTTCCGCAAGGAGATGGAAGCGATCGCCGACCCGGCCGAGCGCGAGCAATTCTTCCGCGACAAGCTCGCCCAGCTCTATGCCAACGGCAAGGCGGTGTCGGTCGCCTCGGTGCTGGAGATCGACGAGGTGATCGACCCGGCCGAGACGCGCGCATGGATCGCCGCCGGGCTGCGTTCCGTCGCCCCAAGTCAGCCGCGCGCCGGCCGCAAGCGGCCGTGCGTGGAGAGCTGGTGAGGCTTATCCCTGCCGAGCACCGGGCCGCTCGGGTGACATCGCCGCCGGGGTGATGCCCCAATCGGTCAGCTCGTTGGGCCATGGCGTGCCCGCGATCAGCGATTCGGTGATGACGCTCATCGCCGGGGATGTCTGCAGGCCGTAGCCGCCCTGTCCGGCGAGCCAGAAGAACCCGTCCGCATCCGCCGCGAAGCCGGCGACCGGCACGCGGTCCCCGGTGAAGGTGCGCAGCCCCGCCCAGCTATGGCTGATCCGCCGGATCGGGATCGAGGTGTAATGCTCCACCTTCGACGCGGCGAGCGCGATGTCATATTCCTCCGGCTGCGCGTCGCCCGGCTCGTCCGGCACCTCGTCGACCGGGCAGGCGAGCAGGCGGCCGGATTCGGGCAGCATGTAGAAATCGTCGACCGCCGTCTTGGTGAACGGCCAGTCGCGGACGTCGCAGCCCTCCGGCGGATCGAACACGATGATCGTGCGGCGCAGCGGCCGCAGCCCGAGCGGCGCGACCCCGGCGAGACGGGCGATGTCGTCAGCCCACGCGCCCGCCGCGTTGATGAGGACCGGCGCGGCGAACTTCTCACCGGCGGCGGTGGTGACCGTCCAGTTGCCGCCATCGCGCGCGATCGCGGCGATGCGTGCGTCGGTGATCGCCTCGCCGCCCTGCTTCTTCAGCGCCGCGCGATAATCCTGTTGCAGCGCCTCGCTGTCCAGTCGCCGCGCGCTGCGGTCGATCACGCCCGCGACGATCCCCTCGCCGCCGCAGTTGAGCGCCGGCACGATCGCGCGGACCCCGTCGGCGTCGAGCCGTTCGAGCTGGTCGCTATAGGCTGCCATCTCCTGTTCCAGCGCATCGAGCACGCCCAGCATCCCCGGCGTAGCGATGAACAGCGCGGGGGAGGGGCGCGACAGGTCGATGCCGCTCGCGGTCGGGCTTTCGAAATGGGCGCGGCTGAAGGCGGTCATGCCGCGCACCACCGACTTGCCGATGCCGAAATGGTAGAAGGTCGCGCTGCGGCCGCTGGAGTGATAGCCGAACGCGCTTTCCGCCTCGAGCAGGATGGTCCGGCCATGCGGGGCGAGCCGCGCGGCGGCCGAGACGCCGGCGATGCCGCCCCCCACGATCAGAAAATCGGCTGTCTTCAACTCAGGCTCCCTCGTGTCCAGGCGTGTCCAGGCGGCGGCGCGCTCGCGGCCGGCGGCGTGGGCGCTTCTGCGAAGTCTGCGGCGGCAAATCAACACCGGAACCGGAAAACGTACGCCGCGCGACCGGCCGCAAAGCGCTTGCCGATGAAAATGGCCGTTTCGTCGCAGGAGCAGCGTCAGCACAGTATTTTCGGGCGCGGATTCCGGTCATGGGTTCCACGCGATCATCAACGGCGCCCGGCCAGTATCCGCCGTTCGCGCCCGAGTATCCGATGAGGTATGCCATGTCCGAAGCGGCGGTGGAGGTGTTGTCCGATCGCGATCTGCTCCACGCTTTCCAGCGCAGCGATTGCGACGGCGACGAGGTTCTGACGGCGGCGCTCCTGCGCGAGATCCAGCGGCGCGGGCTCGATGCGCCGGGATCGTCCGGTTATTTCCGGCCGTGGCCGATCGCGCTTTGACGCGGCGGCATCTCACCTCCTTGCAATGCCCGGCGATGTCGGGATGATCGGCGCGTCTCGCGGACGAGTTGAGGAAGGAAAGGCAGCCATGGCGATCGAGCGGATCATCGACCGGCGCACGCACGATCTGGGCGGTGGCTTCGTGGTCGGGCGGGTGCTGCCGTTCCACGCGCGGCGGATGGTCGGGCCGTTCATCTTCTTCGACCACCTCGGCCCGCTGGAGCTGGCACCGGGCATCCCGCGCGATCTGGACGTGCGCCCGCATCCGCATATCGGCCTCGCGACCGTCACCTATCTCTATTCGGGGCGGATCACGCATCGCGACAGCCTGGGTTACGAGCAGGAGATCCGCCCCGGCGAGGTCAACTGGATGGTCGCCGGCAGCGGCATCACCCATAGCGAGCGGCTGGAATATGCCCGTACCCACGGCGCCAACATGCACGGTATCCAGGCGTGGGTCGCGCTGCCGGTGGCCGATGAGGAGAGCGACCCCACCTTCGGCCACCACGAAGGCGCGGACCTGCCCGAATGGCAGGAAGACGGGGTGCATGGCCGCCTCATCGCCGGCGCGATCGACGGGATGAAGGCGGCGGTGCGGGTGCATTCGCCGCTCGCCTATCAGCATTGGGACATGGCCGCCGGCGCGCGGCGTTCGGTGACGACCGCCTATCCGGAACGCGCGGTCTATTGCGCCAGTGGCGAGGTGGAGGTCGGCGGCACAATGCTGGCGACCGGGCAGATGGCGGTGCTGGAAGGCGGCGAGGCGGTCGACGTGGTCGCGCGCCAGCCGGCGACGGTGATGGTGCTGGCCGGCGAGCCGATCGGCGAGCGCTTCCTGCTGTGGAATTTCGTCTCCTCCTCGAAGGAGCGGCTGGAGCAGGCGGCCGAGGACTGGCGGCAGCATCGGATGAAGCTGCCGGTCGGCGACGACCGCGAGTTCATCCCGATGCCTGAGCGGCGGGCCTGAGGAGCGGAACGATGAGCGAGATCACGATCACCAGGGAGGACAGCGAGCGCCACGGCCGCTACGTCGCCCGCGCCGCCGGCATCGATGCGGAGGCGGAGCTGACCTATACCCATCGCGGCTCCGGTCTGATCAGCGCCGACCATACCGGCGCGCCGGAGGCGCTGCGCGGGACGGGAGCGGCCGCCGCGCTGGTCGACTATCTGGTCGCCGATGCGCGCGCGTCCGGCTTTCGCATCATCCCGCTCTGCCCCTATGTCCGCGCGCGATACGAGAAGCATCCCGACTGGCGGGACGTGATGACGGTCGGGCCGGGCGAGATGCCGCGCATCGCGATGGGAGGCGCGGCATGATCCGAATGCTCGGCATCTCGGGCAGCCTGCGGCACGGCTCGTACAACACCGCGCTGCTGCGCGCGGCGGCGGAGCTGGTACCGGATGGCGTGACGCTGGAGGCGCGCACGCTGCACGGCATCCCGCTCTATGACGGCGACGTGGAGGCGGAAGGCGTCCCGGAGCCGGTGGCCGCGCTCAAGGAGGCGATCGCCGCCGCCGATGGCGTGCTGCTGGTGACGCCCGAATATAACAACGGCATTCCCGGCGTATTCAAGAATGCGATCGACTGGGCGTCGCGCCCGCCGGCCGACAGCGCGCGGATTTTTGGCTGCCGCCCGTTCGCGATCATCGGCGCCTCGCCGGGCGGGTTCGGCACATTGCTCGCGCAGAACCACTGGCTGCCGGTGCTCCGCACGCTCGGCGCGAACCTGTGGACCGAGGGGCGGCTGATGGTGTCGCGCGCCGGCAGTGTGTTCGACGGCGAGGGCGCGATCGCCGACCCCAGGGTGCGCGAGCAATTGCAGGCGTTCATGGCCGGCTTCGCCGCCATGGTCGCGCGGATGAAGGGTTAGGCGATGGCGGAACGGACCGTGGCGAGGGTCCGCGATGCGCAGGGCAGCCCGCTGGCCGTGGCTATCGAGGTTTCCGGTCATCACCTGTTCGGCGATGAGCCGGTCGGGCGGGGCGGCGCCAATCTCGGCCCGACGCCCTATGACCTGCTCACCGCCGCGCTCGCGCAATGCACGGCGATGACGGTGCGCTGGTATGCCGGGCAGCACGGCTGGCCGCTGGAGCACGTCGCGGTCGAGGTGGAGCACGGCAAGAGAATCGAGGCCGGCGGCGTCGAGGCGGTGGATGCGTTCCGCAAGACGGTGACCGTCACCGGGCCGGCGCTGACCGGGGAGCAGAAGGCGAAGCTGATCGAGATCGCGGGCCGCTGCCCGGTTGACAGGACGCTCACCGGGACGATCAGGATCGAGACGCTGGCGGGTTGATGGATCCTAGCCCTTCGGCTTCCCATTCGCGGCGGCGGCCGCCCGCACCAGCGCCTTGAGCGCCGCCGCGTCTATCGCGTCGCCCTCGTGGAAGTCGATCGCGCGGCGGACGTTGCCGTCGAGGCTGGCGTTGAACAGCCCGGCAGGATCGTCGAGCGACGCGCCTTTGGCGAAGGTCATCTTCACCGCGTTCTTGTAGGTCTCGCCGGTGCAGATCATCCCGTCGCGATACCAGGTGGGGACGCCGCGCCACTTCCATTCCTCGATAACGTCGGGAAGCGCCTCGTGGATCAGCGTGCGGATGCGGGCGAGCGTCTCGCCGCGCCAGTCGCCAAGCTCGGCGATGCGCCGGTCGATCAATTCGGCGGGGGAAGCATCCCCGCCGCTCACTCGTGATCGCCGCCGCTCACCGTGGTCGAGGCGGCGCCGACGCGCCCGTCCACCGCGATCGCGGTCTGCTGGAGGAGCGGCGTCCTGATCCGCACCGCACTCGGGCCGGGGAGACCGGGGAAGCGCGGCCACAGGCCCTGCGCCAGCGCCGCGCGGCTCGGCGAGGCGGCGCGGCCGGTCTGCGCCTCGTACATCCAGTAATTGCGCAGCACGATCGTCACATAGCCGCGCGTCTCCCAATAAGGGATGCTCTCGATATAGAGCAGGGGATCGCCGCCGTCGTGGACGATCGCGTTCCAGTCCTGCACCGGCTTCGGCCCGGCATTATAGGCCGCGATCACCTTGGGCAGCAGGCCCTGCGTCATCGCCATGTCGCGCAGCTTTTCGAGGTGCCGCTGGCCGATGTCCATGTTGGTGGAGGGGCGGGTGAGCGCGGCACGATCCACGGCAATGCCGCGCTCGCGCATGTAATCGCTCGCCGCCGCCGGCATGATCTGCATCAGGCCATAGGCGCCGGCCGGGCTGACCACCTTGTTGCGGAAGCCCGATTCCTGCAGCGTGTGCGCCCACACCAGCGCCTTGTCGACGCGCCAGCCGGTGTCCGGAGTCCAGTTCGGCGTGGGATAGCGCGCCTCGGCGGTGGCGGTGACGCCCTGCGGGCAATTGTGCGCCAGCCACACCACGCTGGCCGGCAGGTCCATCTGCTCGGTGAGGCGGATCAGCGCGGCGAATTCGTTGGGTGCGCCGATCCGCGCCTGCTGGCGGATCACTTGATCGGCGGCGTCATTCTCGCCGATCTCGACCAGCGCGGCGGCGACGCGCACGTTGGGGCGGCGTTCCAGCAGCGCCCAGTCGGCGGTGACATGCTGCGGCTGAATGATGTGCTTGGAAATGCCCAGCGCCTGCCGCGCGAGCTGGCCGTAGAAGGCCTCGCCATATTGCGCGGCGTTCTTCAGCCGCGCCTCGACGCGATCGGGGCGGCCGCAGCGCATGTCGGCGCGGGCGGCCCAGTAGAGACCCGCGGCACGCATATCGGTGTCGCCGGCGCGGGTGGAGACGCCCTCGAACCCGCGCGAGGCGGCGGCGCAATCGTTCGACCGCCATGCCGCCAGCGCCGAGGTCCAGCGTGCCTGCACCGCCCAGTCGCCGACGCCGTTCGCGCCGACGTCGCCCAGCCGGCGCGCGTCGGCGTCGAGGCCCTGAAGGAAATAGATCCACGCCACCCGCGCGGTCCATTCGGTCTGCGCCTCGGGGGAAAGGCCGCTGGTGGAATTGAGCAGCGCCTCGGCCTCGCTGCCCATGTCGCCCTTCACATAGGGCTGCATCCGCGCCGCGAGATCGGCTGCTACCATGTCGCTGCGCGTCGCCTTGACGCGGATGCGGTTGGGGGCGCCGTCCTGCCAGATCAGCCGCTGCGCCTCGGGCAGGGGGGGCAGGTCGGTCGCGCCACGCGCCCGCGCCAGCCGCGCCAGCGCCTCCGCCTGCGGCAGCTCGGGCGCCTCGGTCAGCAGCTTGACGAGCGGCTCCAGCTCGACGCGCGGTGAGCCCTTGGCGGTGTAAAGCTCGGCAAGCGCATAGGAATGGAGCGGGCCGGGCGCCATCGCGGTCAGCCCGATCTGCGCATCCTGCCAGCGCTGCTCGCGGATCGCGGCGAACACCGAGCGATAGGCGGCGTTCTGTTCCGGCGTGAGCTGCGCGGGAACGGACGCCCTGGCGGAAGCGGCGATCGTGCCGACCGACGCGGCGCTCGCCGCCGGCGGCAGCGGATCGCCATGTGCGACCCCCGCCGTCAGCGCGGCCAGTCCCGCCGCCGCCACGAACTTCGCGATCACGCCTTTATTCCCCCCACCAGCAACTGAAGGTCCCTCCACGCCTCGGCCTTGGCGGCGGGCCGCTCGCGCAACAGGCGCGGGTGATAGCTCGCCACGACCTCGGTTGATCTTCCACCCTTATGTTCAACAACATGCAAACGCCCACGGGCTTCGGCGACATCCATCGAAAGGAGCGCACGACTCGCCGCATTTCCTAGCGTCAGCAGCCGTTTGGGGCCGACCAGCGCGACATGGTGGCGCGCGATCGCGAACAGCGCGTCCGCTTGCTCGGGCGGCAGCCGGCCCGCGATCGGGCGGGCGGCGGCGACGGCGGCGAGATGCACGTCGGCGCGGCTGCGGCCGATCGCGGCGAGCATCCGGTCGAACAAACGCGCGGTCGCGCCGGTGAGCAGCCCCTCGCCGTCGTCGCGGTCGGGGCAGTCGATCAGGATCATCAGGTCGGCGGTGCCCGGCCCGGTCGCCGGGAGCAGCGCGCCGCCCCACGCCGCCTCCGGCGCCTCCACCCCGGTGCGCCATGCAAGGAAGCCCTCCAGCGTGGGCGGCAGGGCGAGCGGTTGCGCCGCCGCGGGAGAGGGCGCGGCGCGGCCTTCGCGATCGGGCGCGCGGCGGTCGACGGGACGGGCAGGCGCTTCCGGCTCGGGTGCGGCGAGCCAGTCGAACGGATCGTCGCCGACCAGCACGTTGACGCCCGCTGCGGCCCACCATTCCAGCGTGCTTGCCGAGGCCTTTGCCCAATCGAAAATCTGCGCGTCCCCCATCGCGCGCATAAGGATTGGCGTTGACGCGCGGGTCAATTCCCTTGAGAGCCGTCCACGGACAGGACGTTGCCGGATCGCGCCCGGATGCGGATGGCACGGGAGAGAAGAATGACCGAACGCGAATCGATGCCTTACGACGTGGTGATCGTCGGCGCGGGGCCAGCGGGCCTCAGCGCGGCGATCCGTCTGAAGCAGCTCGCCGCCGAGAAGCAGGCGGAGATTTCGGTCTGCGTG
The DNA here is from genome assembly GCA_001897375.1 of Sphingomonas sp. 67-36. Taxonomy (GTDB): domain Bacteria; phylum Pseudomonadota; class Alphaproteobacteria; order Sphingomonadales; family Sphingomonadaceae; genus Sphingomonas. Next base: position 248,121 of record MKSU01000004.1, read on the forward strand.
CTCGAAAAGGGTTCGGAGGTCGGCGCGCATATCCTTTCGGGCGCGGTGATCGACCCTCGCAGCCTCGACGAACTGCTGCCCGACTGGCGCGACGAGGGCTGCCCGCTGGCCGAGGTGCCGGTGCGCGAGAACCTGCACTGGGTGCTGACGCGCCGGCACAAGTTCAACATGCCGCATTTCGTCACGCCGCCCTTCATGCACAACAAGGGCACCTACACCGGCTCGCTCGGCAACCTCTGCCGCTGGCTGGCGGAGAAGGCGGGCGAGCTCGGCGTGGAGATCTTCCCCGGCTTCGCGGCGGCAGAGATCCTCTACGACGAGCAGGGTCGGGTGAAGGGCGTCGCGACCGGCGACATGGGCGTCGCACGCGACGGCGAGCACAAGCCGGACTATCAGCCGGGGCTGGAGCTGCACGCCAAATACACCTTCTTCTCAGAAGGTTGTCGTGGACACCTCACGAAGCAGCTCATCCGCCAGTTCGGCTTGGACGCGGATAGCGATCCGCAGGTCTATGGCATCGGCATCAAGGAATTGTGGGACATCGATCCCGAACTGCACGTTCCCGGCACGGTGATCCATACGCAGGGCTGGCCGCTCAGCGAGACCGATGGGTCGAACGGCGGCGGCTGGATCTATCACCAGGCGAACGGCCAGCTCAGCATCGGCTTCGTCACCTGGCTCAACTACACCAACCCGCATCTCTCGCCGTTCCAGGAATGGCGCGCGCGCGATCAGCGACGGCGGGCTTCAGTCGATCCCGAAGCTGGTGTTCCCCGGCGGCGCGCTGATCGGCGACACGGCGGGCTTCCTCAACGTGCCGCGCATCAAGGGCACGCATACCGCGATGAAGTCCGGCATGATGGCGGCGGAGGCCGCGGTCGATGCGATCCTGTCGCAGCGCGAACTGGACGAGCTGACCGCCTATCCGGCGGCGTTCGAGCAGAGTTGGGTGAAGAAGGAACTGTCGGTCGTCCGCAACGTCGTGCCGCTGGTCAAGAAGTTCGGGGATTTCATGGGCTCCGGCCTCGCCGGCATCACCATGTGGCTGGAGCATCTCGGCATCAAGGTGCCCTTCACGATGCATCACCATCCCGACAACGAGACCCTGTGGCGCAAGGATCTCGTCGCGAAGATCGACTATCCCAAGCCCGACGGCGTGCTGACCTTCGACCGGCTTTCCTCGGTGTTCCTGTCGAACACCAACCATGAGGAGGACCAGCCCGTTCACCTGACGCTCAAGGACCCGTCGATTCCGGTCGATTACGATCTGCCGATGTTCGACGAGCCGGCGCAGCGTTATTGCCCGGCGGGCGTTTACGAGATCGTGGGTCAGGAGGAAGGCAATCCGCGCTTCGTCATCAACGCGCAGAATTGCGTCCACTGCAAGACCTGCGACATCAAGGATCCGACCCAGAACATCACCTGGGTCGTCCCGGAAGGTGGCGGTGGACCTAATTATCCCAATATGTAAGCGCGCGTTGCTCGCAGGCGTTGCGAGCATCCTCGCGATCACGCCGGCCGCCGCAGCGAACCAGCCGGTCGCCTCCGGGCTGCTCGCCTATATGGCGGCGCGCGCGGACGATGCGGACGGCGACGGGGCGGAATCGGTCCGCCGCTATGCCGCAGCGCTCGCCGATGCGCCGGGCAATGTCGATGTCGCGCTCCGGGCGTATCGCGAGGCGCTGATCGTGGGGGACGACGCGCTGGTCGATCGCGCCGCCGCCGCGCTCGCCGCGACCGGCGTCGCGCCGGCCGATACCGCCCTGGTCGCGATCGCCGCCGCCGCGCGCAAGCACGATCTCGCCGCCGCCGATGCCGCCATCGCGCGGCTCGCCGGAGACAAGCTGGCGGTGCTCGGCGCGCCGCTCAAGGCGTGGGCGGTGCAGGAGCGCGGCGGCGATCCCTTCGCGATCCTCGCGCAGCGCCCGCGTGATTCGGTCGCGCGGCGGCTCGCCGACGAGAATCGCGCGCTGATCCAGATCGCGCGCGGCCAGTATGACGAGGGGATGGCGGGGCTGCGCGCATTGCTCGGCAACGATCAGGCCTCGGTCGATCTGCGCATCGCCGCCGCGCAACTGTTGATCGGCGCGGGGCAGGACGTGCGCGCGCGCGAACTGCTCGGCGGCGACCTCACCGCGATCGTCGCGCTGCGCGAGCAGCCGCGCGGGGTGAAGCCATCGCTGGCGTTCGGCGCGGCGCGGCTGTTCGTGCGGCTGGCCGACGATCTCGCCGCCGGCGATCCCGGCCCGCTCTCGATCACGCTGACCCGCGCCGCGCTGCGCGCCGAGCCGGACAACGATCGCGCGCGGCTGCTGCTCGCCAGCACGCTCGCGCGGATCGACCGTACCGATCGCGCGCTCGCGGTGCTCGACGGAATCGACCGGAAAGGGCCTTGGGCGAGGGCGGCGGATAGCGCGCGGATCGCCGTGCTCGCCGGGGCCGAGCGCTATGACGAGGCGATCCGCATCGCCACGCCGCTGGCTCAGCCGGAGGACGCGCCCGATGTCGCGCTGGCGACGCTGGCCGATCTGCTGCTCGCCGCCAACCGCGTGAGCGAGGCGGCGCCGGTCTATCGCCGCCTGCTCGATCGCCCGTCCGCCGCCGGGCGGTGGGAGCCGTGGCTGCAATATGCCGCTGCGCTCGACCAGTCGGGCGACTGGCCCGGCGCACGCGCGGCGCTGCTCCACGCGCAGACGCTCGCCCCGAACGAGCCGGCGGTGCTCAACTATCTCGGCTATGGCGACATCACCCACGGCGGCGACGTGCCCAAGGCGCTGGCGATGCTGCAGCGAGCCTCCGCGCTGCGCCCGGACGATTCGGCGATCACCGACTCGCTCGGCTGGGCCTATTTCCGCACCGGCGACCTCGCCCACGCGCTGCCCTTGCTCGAGCGCGCCGCGCAGGCCTCGCCCGAGAATGCCGAGATCGGCGAGCATCTCGGCGACGCCTACTGGCGCGCCGGCCGGCGTTTCGAGGCGCGCTATGCGTGGCGGGCGGCGCAGGTGGTGGCGGACGACGCCAAGGACCGGGATCGCCTCGCGACCAAGATCGCCGACGGCCTGTGATCGGCATGAACGGCGGCGACACGATCGTCGAGGCCGCGCCGGCCAAGCTCAACCTTGCGCTGCATGTCCGGCGGCGGCGGCCGGACGGTTATCATGATCTGGAGACGCTGTTCGCTTTCTGCCGCGACGGTGACGTGATCTCGCTTGCGCCCGCGCCGGCGGATTCCTTCGCGATCACCGGGCCGTTCGGCGCGGCGCTTGCGGGGGAGGGGGATAATCTCGTCACCCGCGCACGCGATGCTTTCCGCGCGGCGTTCGGCGTGTCCGATCCGTGCGCGATCGTGCTGGAGAAGAACCTGCCGGTCGCCTCGGGCATCGGCGGCGGTTCGGCCGATGCGGCGGCGACGTTGCGGGCGCTGGCGCGGCTGCATGGCGTCACGCCCGACGATCGGCGGCTGTTCGACATTGCCGCCGGGCTGGGGGCGGACGTGCCCGCCTGCCTGCTGGGGCGAAGTGCGATCGGTTACGGCAGGGGCGATGATCTCCGTCCTGTCGAGGGATATGCCGGAACGCCCGTGGTGTTGGTCAATCCCGGCGTCGCGGTCTCTACCGCGCGCGTCTTCGCCGGTTGGGACGGGGTGGATCGCGGGCCGATCGGCGGTGATCCTGCGGTCGGCCGCAACGACCTTACCGCCGCCGCCATCACCGCCGCGCCGGTGATCGCGGAGGTGCTGGCCGCGTTGGAAGCGCTGGCGGGTGCCCGGTTGGCGCGCATGTCCGGCTCCGGCGCGACCTGTTTTGCGCTGGTCGACGACGCGAAAGCCGCCGCCGCGACGATCGGCGCGCGCTATCCGGGCTGGTGGATGCTGGCGACCGAATTGCGCTGAAGGAAATTTTCGTTCCCCTCTTGTTCGATTGGAACAAACAGGATACATGCGATCCGACGCGTTGAACGGTTCGCGCGCATGGTCTAGCGACGAGGGTTCCACAATGGCCGCCAATCTCAAGGTGATCGACAACGGCATGGCAATCGCGAACGCAGACCGTCAGAAGGCGCTGGACGCCGCATTGGCGCAGATCGACCGGGCCTTCGGCAAAGGCTCGGCGATGAAGCTTGGGCAGCGCGAGACGATGAAGGTGGAAACCGTTTCCACCGGCAGTCTCGGGCTGGATATCGCGCTCGGCGTCGGCGGCCTGCCGCGCGGGCGCATCGTCGAGATCTACGGGCCGGAAAGCTCGGGCAAGACCACGCTCGCGCTCCACGCCATCGCCGAGGCGCAGAAGATGGGCGGCACGGCCGCCTTCGTCGATGCCGAACACGCGCTCGATCCGGTCTATGCGAAGAAGCTCGGCGTCGACATCAACGAACTGATCATCTCGCAGCCGGATACCGGTGAGCAGGCGCTGGAGATCGTCGACACGCTCGTCCGCTCGAACGCGATCGACGTGCTGGTGGTCGATTCGGTCGCCGCGCTGGTTCCCCGCGCCGAGATCGAGGGCGAGATGGGCGACAGTCATGTCGGCCTCCAGGCGCGGTTGATGAGCCAGGCGCTGCGCAAGCTGACCGGCACGATCAGCCGCTCGCGCTGCCTCGTCATCTTCATCAACCAGATCCGCATGAAGATCGGCGTGATGTACGGCTCGCCCGAAACGACGACCGGCGGCAACGCGTTGAAATTCTACGCCTCGGTGCGTCTCGACATCCGCCGCACCGGTTCGATCAAGGATCGCGACGAGGCGGTCGGCAACACGGTGCGCGTCAAGGTCGTCAAGAACAAGGTCGCGCCGCCGTTCAAGCAGGTCGAGTTCGACATCATGTTCGGCGAGGGCGTGTCGAAGATGGGCGAGATTCTCGATCTCGGCGTCAAGGCAGGGCTGGTCGAGAAATCGGGGTCGTGGTTCAGCTACGACAGCGTGCGCATCGGGCAGGGTCGCGAGAACGCCAAGCAGTTCCTGCGCGAGAATCCCGAAATGTCCGAACGGCTGGAGCGCGCGATCCGCGCCCGTACCGAGGGGTTGGGCGAGGAACTGATGGTCGGCCAGTCCGACGAGGACGATCTCTGATCGGTCGCTTGCCGAATATCACACCACGCGGCGGAATAGGCGTCGCGACAATAAGGGAAGGCCCGCTCCGTGAGAGGAGCGGGCCTTTCGTGTTCTTGCGGTTCCTATATCGTGGCGCGGCGGATGAAATGACGGAAGAGGGCAGGAAATGACCGAGGCAATCGAGTGGCAGGGCCGTGTCGGCAATGTCTGGGCCGAAGAATGGCGGCTGACCGACATGAGCTTCGCCGCGCTCGCGAAATCGCTCGATGCGGCGATCGCAGCGGCGGCGCCGGAGCGCGGGCAGGCGCTCGATATCGGCTGCGGCGCCGGCGTTACGACCTTCGCGCTCGCCGGGGCGCGGCCGTATCTCGACATTCTCGGCGTCGACCTGTCCGAGCGGCTGGTGGCGGTCGCTACCGAACGCGGTGAGGGGAAGGAACATGTCGCCTTCCGCGCCGTCGACGTGGCGCGGCTTGCCGACGAGCCGGGCCAGACGGGGCGTTTCGATTTCGCCTTTTCGCGGCATGGCGTGATGTTCTTCGCCGATCCCGTCGCCGGGTTCCGGAATATCCGCCGCCTGCTGCGTCCGGGGGCGGCGCTGGTCTTTTCCTGCTTCGCCGATCCGGCCCGCAATCCGTGGGTCACGCGCATCACCAGCATCGCGACCGGCGAGGAGTCAGCCAATGCGTCGCCAGCGCAGGCGGACGCGGCTTACGTCCCCGGCCCGTTCGCCTTCGCCGACCCTGCGCTGGTCCGCGACGTGCTGAGCCAGGCCGGTTTCATTCCCGGAGCGCCGCAACTCATCGATTACGCCTATCGCGCCGGCGAGGGGCCGGATGCCGCGGCGCAGGCGTTGCACTTCTTCCAGCGCATCGGCCCGGCCGCGCGAATGCTCGCGACGATCGAACCGGATGCGCGGCCGGCGATCTTGCAGCGGCTCGCCGCTCTTCTCGCCGAGCATGCGCGCGACGGTGTGGTGGAATTTCCAGCCTCCGCGTGGATCTGGACGGCGCGGGCGGATGAGGGGCGCAGTTGACGCTATCCGTCATTGATCGGAAGCGACCGGAAGCCCGGCATTTCCGTTCGATCGGATCGGTCGACTTCCCGTGAAGCTACCGCAGACACGCGAAATCTCACCCGCGCGTCTCGTACAAGGCGATCGCGCCGCGATTGCTGGCGTAGGCGTGCAGGAAGGGCGTCTCGCCGTGATCGAGAATTCGTGCCGCGACCAGCCGCATGAGCGCTCCGGCATAGCCGCGGCCGCGATGGTCGGGGTGGGTGCAGACGCCGCTCACTTCCGTGAAGCCCAAGGGCTTCATCCGCTCGCCGGCCATGGCGACGAGTTGCCCTTCGATCCGAACGCCGAGGAAGTCGCCGAGCTGGTGGGTGCGGTCGAAGAACGGGCCGGGCCGGGTAAGTGTCGCGAGCGCCAGCATCTCCGGCGCGTCGGCGTCGCCCAGGGGGATGATCTCGAAGTCCGGCGCCGGCCCGGCGGTCAGCCGCGTTGCTACCATCTGGACGCCGAGGTCCTGCGACGCGACCGTCACGCCGGGCGCATCGGTTGGCGGTGAAACCTCCAGGAGCGCAACGTCGCCATGCTCGGCGACCAGCGCGCCGAGCCCGGCAAGGCTCGCGGCGGAGCGGTCGCCGACCGCCGCGAACACCCCGTAGGCCGGATCGTATCGGCGCGCGCCGCCATGCGCGAGGGCGAACCCGGACTGACGTTCGTTGAGGGCGGACCAGGCAGGGCAATCGAGCGGGTGCGGGGATGTCATCGCCTGCTCATAGCCTCGTTCTCGCTGTAGGGTCGAGATGATGCCGGGGCCGACAATTCATCGCGCGATGCGTGCAGGAGCGATTCAATTCTGGTTGGCGAGCGGGGCCGGATCGAGGGCCGGCGGCTTGCGTCTGACCCCGCTCAATTCGGGCGGCCCCCCGGCGGGCACCGCCGCCTCGGCCGGTGCGGCTACCACCGGAAGGCGCAGCATCTGGCGCTTCATGCACGGCGCGCGGCCCTTGAATTCGTCGCAATTCCACAAGAGGCGGTCGAGACCGGCGCTCTTGTCGCGAATGTAGCTGAACGACATCGCGCCCATCTCGTCCGGGGTCAGCGGCAGGACGTAGCCCATCTTCGCCGCGTCGGTCCAAAGCATCACCCGGCACTTCGCCCGATCGCCGCAGGTGGCGTGGGCGATGAGGGGGAATTGCGCAGCCTGCTCCGGCGCGAAGCGGGCGAGGAAGGTGTCGGGATCGTCGGCCAGCGGCGGCGGGATGCGGCCGGCATAATGCGCGGCACCTGCTTCCACCGTGGTGTCCTCGCCAGCGGCCGAACCGGCACGGTGCGCGTCGGAAAGCGCCGCGAGCTTCGCGATCGCCGGTTCCGCGCCGCTCCAGCCGCGATTGAAGGCGGGGGGCGTGCCCCACCAGCCGGTCCAGCGGAAGAACAGATGGGTGTGCACCTCGGCGATCTTGTCGAGGCTCGCGCTCCAATAAGGCACCACCCAATCGGTGTGGTAATGCGTGGCGTAACCGACCGGGCGATAGACCGCGCCGTGCAGCGCAGCCGTCGCCACCTGCCGCGCGCGGCGCCATGCCGCCTCGGACGGCGTGCGCGCCATCGCGCCGTCGCAGGTGAAGGTGAACTGACAGCCGGACGCGCGTTCGGCGCCCTGGAAGACGACGCCGCAGATCGTCTTGGGAAAGGCCGGATGGCGCAGCCGGTTGAGCACCACCTGCACCACCGCCCGCTCCCCGACACTATCGTCGCCCGCCTCATAATAGCCGGCCGCCGCGAGGCAGTCGGTCGCGCGGGCGAGATCGGCCGCGCCGCCGACGAAGCCGAAGGGCCGCGCGGCCGGCTTCGGCCCCTTCACGAAGGGGATCGAATCGTTCCAGGCGCGGGCATCATCGGGCGAAAGATCCTGCAGTTCGACCGGCTCGACCGGCGGCAGCTCGGTCGAGGCGGCGATGCGCCGCGGCGCTTTCACCCTCGCGTGTGGGGCGGTGGGCGCGACGCGCACCACCGCCAGCGGCAGGGCGAGCGCACCCGCCGCGATCAGCGCGAGGATCGCGTGAAGCAGCGGAGCGCGGCTGGCCATGCGCGGCGAGCGTCAGGCTTCCGGCAGGAAATCCGGCACCGACAGGTAACGCTCGCCGGTGTCGTAATTGAAACCGAGCACGCGCGATCCCGCGGGCAGTTCGGGCAGCTTCTGCGCGATCGCGGCGAGCGTCGCGCCGGACGAGATGCCGACCAGCAGCCCTTCCTCGCGCGCGGCGCGGCGCGCCATGTCCTTCGCCGCCTCCGCCTCCACCGCGATCACGCCGTCTAGCGCCTGCGTGTGGAGGTTGGCGGGGATGAAGCCCGCGCCCAGCCCCTGGATCGGGTGCGGCCCCGGCTGCCCGCCGCCGATCACCGGCGAGGCGGTCGGCTCGACCGCGAAAACCTTCAGGTTAGACCAGCTCTTCTTCAGCGTCTCCGCGACGCCGGTGATGTGGCCGCCGGTGCCGACGCCGGTGATGATGGCGCCGATCGGCGCGTCGGCGAAGTCGTTCAGGATCTCCTGCGCGGTGGTGCGGGCGTGGACCTCGACGTTGGCGGGATTGTCGAACTGCTGCGGCATCCATGCGCCGGGCGTCTCGCGCACCAGCTCCAGCGCGCGCTCGATCGCGCCCTTCATACCCTTCTCACGCGGCGTGAGGTCGAAGGTCGCGCCATAAGCGAGCATCAGGCGGCGGCGCTCGATGCTCATGCTGTCGGGCATGACGAGAATCAGCTTGTAGCCCTTCACCGCCGCGACCATCGCGAGGCCGATGCCGGTGTTGCCGCTGGTCGGCTCGATGATCGTGCCGCCGGGCTTGAGCAGCCCGTCGCGCTCCGCCGCCTCGATCATCGCGAGCGCGATGCGGTCCTTGATCGAGCCGCCGGGGTTCGATCGCTCGGACTTGATCCACACCTCGGCGCCCGGAAACAGCCGCTGGACGCGGATGTGCGGGGTGTTGCCGATCGTCTCCAGGACCGTATTCGCCTTCATGGCTGCGCTACTCCGTGTTGCCGGGGCGTGGTGGTTTCGAACCCCGGAGCTTCAGGTGGATCAAACGTCTTGGCCAGCTTCAGTTCCGGATAGAGCCGGGACCATAACAGAGTGATGACGATCGCGGCGACCCCGCCGAACATCACCGCGCCGACCGGGCCGAGCAGCGAGGCCATCAGCCCGCTCTCGGCCTCGCCCAGCTCGTTCGAGGCGGAGATGGTGAGCTGGCTCACCGCGTTGACGCGGCCGCGCATCGCGTCCGGCGTATGGAGCTGGATCAGCGACGAGCGGACATAGACCGAGACCATGTCCGCCCCGCCGGCGAGGATCAGCGCGGCGAGGCTGAGCAGGAAGTTGCGCGACACGCCGAAGGTCAGGATCGCCAGCGCGAACACGATCACCGCCGCCAGCATCTTGCGCCCGACGTCGTGGCGCATCGGGCGGAAGGAGAACCACAGGGCGGTGGTCGCCGCGCCGATCCCCATGCCGGCGGCGAGCACGCCCAGCCCGGTCGCGCCGACATGCAGGATGTCGCGCGCGTAGATCGGCAGCAGCGCGGTCGCCCCCGCGAGCAGCACGACGAACAGGTCCAGCGTGATCGTCGCCTGCACCAGCCGGTTGCGCTTCACATAGCCGAAGCCGTCGAGGATGCGCGCCATCGGGTGACGGTCGGTCTCGACCGGGGGCTGCGGCACCTTGCCGATCAGGAAGATGCCGGCCAGCGCGATCAGGTACAGCCCGGAGACGCAGGCATAGGCGATATCCGGGTGGATCGCGTAGAGCAGGCCGCCGAGGCTCGGCCCGGCGATCGTCCCCACCTGCCACGCGATCGAGGAGATGGCGATCGCGGTCGGCAGGCTTTCGCGCGGGACGAGATTGGGCGCGAGCGCGGAATAGGCCGGGCCGGCAAAAGCGCGCGCCACGCCGAGCAGCACCGCCGCGCCGAACAGCGCCGGCAGCGTCAGCGCGCCGGCCCATGTCAGCGTGCCGAGCATCGCCGACACCAGCACCAGCAGCAGGGTGGTGAACCGCACGATCCAGCGCCGGTCGACCGTGTCGGCGGCCAGCCCGACGAGCGGGGTGAGCAGGAACAGCGGCAGGAACTGGGCAAGGCCCATCATGCCCAGCAGGAACGCGGCCTGCCTGATGTCCATCGTCTGCCGCGCGATGCCATAGACCTGCCAGCCGATGATGATCGCCTGCGCGCTTGTGCCGACGGTTCCGGCCAGCCGCGAGCACCAGAAGGCGCGGAAATCGGGAATGCGCAAGGGGTGGATCGAGCGGTCCATCGCCTGTCGATTAGGGGGCGTCATCCCGGATCGCAACGTCGCTTGTCGATGGGTGGGGAATAGCGCCGCTTGTCGCCACGGGCGGATTGCGCCTGCAGCGGATGGCGGACTATAGGCGAAGGTCTCCCCAAGGTAACGAGGTCTTCCCAGACGTGGCAAAAGCCCCCGCACGGAACACACGATCCCCCAGCACGCCCCCGGCAACGCCCAATCGCGAGCGCCCGGACGAACCGACGCCGTACAAGGCGACGAAGGACGAGCTGCTGAAATTCTATCATGACATGCTGCTCATCCGCCGTTTCGAGGAGAAGGCGGGGCAGCTCTACGGCCTCGGGCTGATCGGCGGCTTCTGCCATCTCTATATCGGCCAGGAAGCGGTCGCGGTCGGCCTGCAATCGGCGCTGACCGGGAAGGACAGCGTGATCACCGGCTATCGCGACCACGGCCACATGCTGCTGTGCGGCATCCCGCCCAAGGACGTGATGGCGGAGCTTACCGGGCGTGCCGCCGGCATCTCCAAGGGTAAGGGCGGCTCGATGCACATGTTCAGCGTCGAGCATAAGTTCTACGGCGGCCACGGCATCGTCGGGGCGCAGGTGTCGCTGGGCGCCGGCCTCGGCTTCGCGCACAAATATTCGGGCGATGGCGGCGTGTGCCTCGCCTATTTCGGCGACGGCGCGGCCAATCAGGGACAGGTGTACGAAGCGTTCAACATGGCCGAGCTGTGGAAGCTGCCGGTCATCTTCGTGATCGAGAACAACCAGTACGCCATGGGCACCTCGGTCAATCGCGCATCTTCGGAAGACCAGCTCTATCGCCGCGGCGAGAGCTTCCGCATCCCCGGCCTGCAGGTCGACGGCATGGACGTGCTGGCGGCGCGCGGCGCGGCGGAGGAAGCGCTGGCGTGGGTGCGCGCGGGCAAGGGGCCGATCATCCTGGAGATGAAGACCTATCGCTATCGCGGCCACTCCATGTCCGATCCGGCGAAATACCGCAGCCGCGAAGAAGTGCAGTCGGTGCGCGACAAGTCCGACCCGATCGAGCACGCCAAGAAGCTGCTCGAGGCGGAGGGCGTGAAGGAGGAGGAGTTGAAGGCGGTCGAGGCGGAGATCCGCCGGCGGGTGAACGAGGCGGCCGATTTCGCGGAGAACACGCCCGAACCCGAACCCGACGAGCTTTATACCGACGTGCTGGTGGAGAAATATTGAGATGGCGATCGACATCAAGATGCCGGCGCTGTCGCCCACGATGGAAGAGGGCACGCTCGCCAAATGGCTGGTCAAGGAAGGCGATGCCGTGAAGTCCGGCGATATCCTCGCCGAGATCGAGACCGACAAGGCGACGATGGAGTTCGAGGCGGTCGATGAAGGCACCGTCGCGAAGATACTCGTACCGGAAGGCACCGACGGCGTGAAGGTCGGCGAGGTCATCATGCAGATCGCCGGCGAGGGCGAGGATGCGTCGTCCTCGCCGAAGCCGGAGCCGGTCACCAAGGCGGAAAAGCCGGAAGTGCGGGAGCAGGCTGCCGAGAGCGAGGCGCCCGTCCCGCATAAGGTGGAAACCGGCGCGCGCCAGATGTTCGAGGCGGCGAAGCATGACGCCGAGGTCCGCGATCCCGAAGTGCCCGCCGGCACGGAGATGGTGAAGCAGACCGTTCGCGAGGCGCTGCGCGACGCGATGGCGGAGGAGATGCGCGCCGACGACCGCGTGTTCGTGATGGGCGAGGAGGTCGCGCAATATCAGGGCGCGTACAAGGTCACGCAGGGCTTGCTGGACGAGTTTGGCGACCGCCGCGTGATCGACACGCCGATCACAGAATATGGCTTCGCCGGCGTCGGCACGGGCGCGGCGATGGGGGGGCTGAAGCCGATCGTCGAGTTCATGACGTTCAACTTCGCGATGCAGGCGATCGACCATATCGTCAATTCGGCGGCCAAGACCAATTACATGTCCGGCGGCCAGATGCGCTGCCCGATCGTGTTCCGTGGCCCCAACGGCGCGGCGAGCCGCGTCGCGGCGCAGCACAGCCAGAATTACGGGCCGTGGTATGCTGCCGTTCCCGGCCTGATCGTCATCGCGCCCTATGACGCGGCGGATGCGAAGGGGCTGCTCAAGGCCGCCATCCGCTCGCAGGACCCGGTGGTGTTCCTGGAGAACGAACTGCTCTACGGCCGCAGCTTCGAAGTGCCCAAGCTCGATGACTGGGTGCTGCCGATCGGCAAGGCGCGCATCATGCGCGAGGGCAAGGACGTGACGATCGTCAGCTATTCGATCGGCGTCGGCCTCGCGCTCGAAGCCGCCGACCGGCTGGCCGAGGAAGGGATCGACGCGGAGGTGATCGACCTGCGGACCTTGCGCCCGCTCGACAGGCAGGCGGTGCTCAAGTCGCTCGCCAAGACCAACCGGCTGGTGGTCGCGGAGGAGGGCTGGGCGACCTGCTCGATCGCCAGCGAGATCGTCGCGATCTGCATGGAGGAAGGCTTCGATGACCTCGACGCGCCGGTGATCCGCGTCACCAACGAGGATGTGCCGATGCCTTATGCGGCGAACCTGGAGAAACTGGCGCTGATCTCCGCCGACAAGATCATCGCGGCGGTGAAGAAAGTGACCTATCGCGCCTGATGCTCAGACCGGAGCGGGCGCGCCTCGGTGCGTCGGCTCCGGCCGCATTGACGCTCAACTGGTGTATTTGTCGCAGGTCGATCGCGTTGCCGTCGGCGTCGGATTATAGATCTGCGTGTAATCCCGCTTGTCGCTGCGCACCGCGAACGACGCGACATAATGCAGACGCGGATTGCCGACGAAATAGTGGCTGACAAGCGGCTGGTAGCGATAGTTCAGTTCGACGAACATCACGCCCGAGCCGGCTGGAGCGCTTACGCGCGCGGTCGGATCGCCCATGCCGGTATATGCGTTGGTGCCCTTGTTCCCGCTGGTCGCATCCGTTCCCGCCGTGGTGCTGGTGGTGCCGTACGACGAATCATAGCCCGCGCCGGTTTTCAGGCCAACGCAACGCTGCCAGTGAATCCGCTGGGTGGGCGTGGTGTCATAGCTCTGCTGGACATTCTCCAGGCTGGAGATGATGACCCTTCCGTTGGTGGTCAGCTTGATCCCGGCGCCCTGCAGGCGCGCGGCCTGGATGATGTCGTTCATGTCCCATTCGCGCACCTGCTGGATCGACAGGTTGTTGGTCGCGCCGACGCGCGAGGCGTTGTCCGCGAGGTTGAGCGCGATCTGGTTGACCTTGAGATGGGTCAGGGCGAGGTTCGTCGCCTCGATCGCATACATGCCCATGCCGAGCAGCATCGGCAGCGAGAGTGCGAACTCCAGCAGTGCGAGGCCGCTGGTGTCACGCGCCAGCGCGCGGAGCGGTATGCGTGGACGGCGGGGGGGCAAGGCTGTCAGGTGCATATCGTTGCCTGCGTCTTCTGTATCTGCGTGGCGTAGGGCTGGTTCTTGAGGAACGTCATCGCGCTGATCGTCAGCTTGGAGGACCAGCCGACCATCTTCGCGATCGGGAACAGGCGCGGGTAGGTGGCGGTCATCGTGTACATCGTCACGTCGCTGGCGCCGCCCTGGCCGTTCGCGCCGGGATCCGAATCCCACACCCCGTTGCCGTTGATATCGGTGAAACACTCGCCGGCATCGCGCACGCCGTTGTGGTTCGAATCGACGAACGGCTCGGGCGCGGCGGCCCCGAAATAGGCGTAGCTCTTGCGAGTCGAGCTGAAGGTGGCGGCGGGAGCGATCTTCCGCACCATCGCCTGCACCTTCGCATCGAGCGCGTCGGTGTTCTGGACGTTGCCGTTGCCCTCGATCGTCGCGTCGCGCGCGGCCTTCTGCACCGCGCCGGTGAGCGCCGACTGGACGTATCCCTGATAGATCACGTCGGCGAGGCCCATGAGCAGCAGCAGCATGACTGGCGCGACGATGGCGAATTCGACGATCGTCGCGCCGCGCCGGTCGCGGCGGAGGCGGTGGAGCAGCGCGATCATTGCGAGAGCCTCAGCATGGCGACCTGCCGCGCGATCGTCTGGAACGCGGTGGTCAGCGACGCGGCGTCGCTCGCGTAATAGGCCTGCCCCGGCGAAGCGCAGGAGGTGAGGCTGCTGTCCAGCGTCGAGGCGAGGCTGACGACGAACACCGTGATGTTGCGGTTCTTCGCCGCCTGGCACACCGCCTGGAAGCGGGCGTTGTGCACGGTATCGCCATCCAGCGTGCCGCCGGTGGTGCGCTTGTCATAGCTTTCCCAGCCCCACATCCCGTAGATGCTGGAATTGGTCGCCATATGCCCGTCCGTCATGAACACGATGTAGCGGTTGGGCGCGCCGCGATTCGGCCACGGCGCGGTGTCCGTCGCGAACAGCCCGGTCGGCGAGATCATGCGCAGGCCCCAGATCATGCCCGTATCGTGATAGGTGCCACCCCACGGCACGAAATCCGATGCGTTGACGTAACTGGAGACTTGCGCGCGCGTCATCGTGGCAAGCCGCTGAACGGGCTTGCCGCAGACCATGTATCCGCTCTTGAGGTAAGTCAGGTTCGGATCGGCATAGGCATAATAGCCGGAGCTGGTGCTGCCGCTGGCGGCGGTGTCGCCAAGCGGGGGGCCGTTGCCGGTCTGTGTGCTGACACTCTTGCGGGCGTAGATCACGTCCGGCCACATCGGCCGCCAGCGCGTGCTGTCGTTGGTCGGCGCGAGATCGGGATCGATATCGGGCGTCGGGCTGGTCGCGCTGAAGGTCGAGGTCGCGGTCGTGTCGCGCTCCTCCAGGCATCCCTGCCACTTGACCTTCGCGCCGGTGATCTTCGTCGGATCGGTGATCGTCGCGCCGGTGATGAGCTGGCTTACGTCGAGTGATTTATAGCCATAGGCCCAACTCGGTTTCACCGGTTGCGACGTGATCGTGCACGTGGTGGTGGTCGTAGGGGTGCCGTGCTTGGGAGTGGTTGTGACGGAAGTCCAGTTCGTCGTGATGACCGCGGCCGAGCCATCGGTATTGTAGCCCGTGGCGGGGGTGCGCCCGGCCTTGGCGTTGCAATCGGCCTGGGTAATCGAATTCTGCGTCGTGGTGGTCGTGCTGCCGTTGTTGACGTCGCCCGCTGGCGTGCGCGTATCGTAGGTCCAGTTCGACACCATGTAGCTCGGCGACAGCGCCGTGACCGCATAACCGGCGTTGACCGTCGAGGTATAGGGAACGAAGCCGTACCGGATGTGGCTCGACGAATCCATCGTCGAGGCCACCGTGTCGTAGAACGACAGGACTGCGCTGCGCAGTGCGGAGATGCGCGAATTGCTCTTTTCCTGCACGTAATAGCCGGTCGTCCCGTCCGGCCGCGTATAGGAGACGGTGGCCTGGCCGCAGGAATCCGGGTCGCTCGGCCCGCACGCCATCGAGCCGGTGGTGTCGAGCACGAACATCACGTCGGTATCCGCCGTGTCGTAGCGCGCGGTGCATGTCACCGTCAGCATGGACGGCTTGACGCCGAACATCCCCATCAGCGCCATCGGCACGGTCGCCTGCGCGGTTCCGGCGAGCTGGTTGTCCGCCGTCTGCGTGGCGGCGAACGAGACCGAGCGGGTGCTCATCCAGCCCGAGATGAAATTGTTGTTGAAGAAGGACGCGGCTTGCGCCTTGGCCCCGTCGTCATAGGAGTTGGTAGGCGAGGCGATCATCGCCTTGCGCCCCGCCAGCACCGCCGCGTCGCAAGCCTGTTGCAGGCGGACCTTGACCACGTAGAGACGCGCGGTATCGACCGCGGAGCCGGCAAGCCCCGCCATCGGCACCAGCATCGCCGCCATCAGGGCGAGCGTGTTGCCGCGCCGGTCCCGTCGCAAGCGGTTGAGAAATGTCCCTCGATCTGCTTTTTCAGCACACATTCGTCCGACCTTACGCAGTCCCTCGGTGTCGCCTATGGAACCGGCGCGGCTAATGTCGGCTCAAATGAAATGGTAAACTGGACGGAAATCTTTGGCGTTAACCCTTCGGCCGATCGGCCGGATCGCGCGCTTGCGCTGGGCTATGCGCAAACGGGGCAGGAGGTGCTCCACGCGCTGTTCGCGCTCGACGTGACGCTGGCGCGGATCACGCTGGGCACGCGCGAGCCGCTGGTCGCGCAGATGCGGCTCACCTGGTGGCACGATGCGTTGCAGGCGCCGCAGCCGCCGGCGCATCCGATCCTGCGCGCGCTGCGGGAGGTGGACGGCACGCGGGCAGCGGCGATGACCGACGGCTGGCAGCAATTGCTCGACACGCCCGACGATGACGCGCTCGCCGCCTTCGCGAGCGGGCGCGGGGAATTGTTCGCCCTCGCCGCCGCCGCGATCGGCGCGACCGATGCGGTGGAGGCGGCTGGGCGCGGCTGGGCGCTGGCGGACCTTGCCGGGATCACCGCCGATCGGGAACTGGCGGCGCGCGCGCGCGCGACCGCCACTCCGCTGCTCGAACACGCGGCGGGGCAGCGGTGGAGCGAGGCGGGCCGCGCGCTTGGCGGGCTTGTCCATCTCGCGCGGCGCGATCTCGCGGCGGGTGCGGGGGAAGCTGGCGCGCGGCGGGTCGCGCGGCTGGCGTGGCATCGGCTGACCGGGCGCTGAGAAGCGTCGGGGACGTTGCGTATCGCGCGCGAGCTTCTACGATCCGCGTCACGGGAGGGCGGAGCGATATGTGGCGATATGCGGTGGGCGGCCTTGCCGCGCTGTTGATGGTGGCGGCGGGCTGGGTGCTGTTCCACGGCAATGCCGCGCGCGAGCCGGCGCTGCCCGCGTTGCCGCAGGCGCTCCAGTCGTCCGTGGCGGACGATGCGCCCGTCTCCGCGCCCGAAGCGAGCGAGCGCACGCGCGAGCAGAAACGCTTCGACCGCTACGACAAGGATCGCGACGGGAAGATCACGCGCGAGGAATATCTGACGCCCCGGCACAAGGCGTTCGCGAAGCTCGACACCAATGGCGACGGCAAGCTCTCGTTCGACGAATGGGCGGTGAAGACGACGACGCGCTTCGCCGACGCCGATCGCGATCGTTCGGGGTCGCTCGACCGTGCCGAATTCGCCACCACCGCACCGAAGCGCAAGCCGAAGCCGAAATGCGTCTGCGCGCCCGCGCCGGCGCCCGTGGAGGACTAGGCCGCTAGGCCAGCCACCCGGCCAGCGCCTGACGCGCGCGATCGGTGTAGAGGCGCTTGCGATCGGCCTTCTTCGTGCGGCCCTCGATCGGCGGGAACAGGCCGAAGTTGACGTTCATCGGCTGATAGGTTTCCGCCACCGCCGCGCCGGTGATGTGGTGGAGCAGCGCACCGAGCGCGGTCTCCACCGGGGGCGGGGGCAGGGCGCGGCCGGCCAGTTCCGCCGCCGCGAAGCGCCCGGCGAGCAGCCCGACGCTGGCGCTCTCGATATAGCCCTCGCATCCCGTCACCTGTCCGGCGAAGCGGATGTTCGGGCGCGATTTCAGCCGCAGTTCGGCGTCGAGCAGCTCGGGCGAGCGCAGGAAGGTGTTGCGGTGCAGCCCGCCGAGCCGCGCGAACTCGGCCTTCTCCAGCCCCGGGATGGTGCGGAACAGACGCACCTGCTCGGCATGTTTCAGTTTGGTCTGGAAGCCGACGATGTTCCACAAGGTGCCGCCGGCATTATCCTGCCGCAACTGCACCACCGCGTGCGGCCAGCGCCCGGTGCGCGGATCGTCGAGGCCGACCGGCTTCATCGGGCCGAAGCGCAACGTGTCCAGCCCGCGCTCCGCCATCACCTCGATCGGCATGCAGCCCTCGAAATAGGGCACGTTCTCCCAGCCGCGATATTCGGTCTTCTCGGCGGCGAGCAGGGCGGCGACGAATGCGTCATACTGCGCCTTGTCGAGCGGGCAGTTGATGTAATCCTTGCCGTCGCCCTTGTTCCAGCGGCTCTGGAACCACGCCACCTCCATGTCGATCGTGTCGCGATGGACGATCGGCGCGATGGCGTCGAAGAAGGCGAGCGCGTCCTTGCCCGTCTCCGTCCCGATCGCCTCCGCGAGCGAGGGCGCGGTTAGCGGGCCGGTGGCGATGATCGCTGGCCCATCCGGCAGCGTGTCGATGCGTTCGCGGACGATGGTGATGTTGGGATGCGTTTCCAGTGCGGCGGTGACGCTGGCGGAGAAGCCATCGCGATCGACCGCCAGCGCCGATCCGGCCGGCACGCGATGCGCATCGCCCTTACGCATGATGAGCGAGCCTAGCGCGCGCATCTCCTGATGCAGCAGGCCGACGGCGTTGCTCTCCGCATCGTCGGACCGGAAGCTGTTCGAGCATACCAGCTCGGCCAGGGTGTCGCCCTGATGCGCGGGCGTCATGTCGCCGCCGCCGCGCATCTCGGAGAGGCGAACGGCGAAGCCCGCCTCGGCGAGCTGCCACGCGGCCTCCGATCCGGCGAGGCCGCCGCCGATGATGTGGATATCGTGGGTCATTGCGTGTGGCGTTAGCGCCGCGCGGCGTTAAGACAAGCCGCATGGGGAGAGGATTCGTCGCGGCGCTGGTCGCCGGGGTCAGCTATATGCTGCCGGTGCTCATGGGATGGAGCGGGCCGGGCATCATCGTCTGGAAGGGGGCGGGCGTCGCCCTGCTCGCTTTATGGGCGGCGCGCCGGGCGACGGGGACGGACGGGCGGCTGATCGCGGCGGTGATGGCGCTGGGCGCGGCAGGGGACGTGCTGCTGGAGGTGGCTGGGCTGGAGATCGGGGCGCTGGCCTTCCTCGCCGGCCATCTCGTCGCGGTGGCGCTCTATCGCCGTAACGGCGCGGGCTGGGCAGGGATCATCGGCGGCGCGGTCGTGGTCGCCCTCGCCGCGTGGCTGATCCTGCCCGATCCGGGCGTCGCGGCCTATGCGCTGGGACTGGGTGCGATGGCTGGCGGCGCGAGCGGATCGCGCTTCCCGCGCCACGTCGTCGCGCTGGGAGCGTGGCTGTTCGTGGTGTCGGACCTGCTGATCTTCGCGCGGCAGGGAATGCTCGCGCACAGCATCCAGCCGCACCTGCTCGTCTGGCCGGCCTATTTCGCCGGGCAGGCATTGATCGCATGGGGCGTCGTCACGACCTTGGCGCGGCATGACCACGGCCTATACGATCGGATATGAAGCGGCGACGATGGCGGAGTTCATCGCCGCGTTGCAGGGAACTGGCGTCCGCCGGGTGATCGACGTGCGCGCCTTGCCGCTGTCGCGCCGGCCCGGCTTTTCGAAGACGCCGCTGGCCGCCGAGCTGAAGGTGGCCGGGATCGATTATATCCACCTTAAGGCGCTCGGCACCCCGAAGCGCGGGCGCGACGCCGCGAAGAAGGGCGATGTCGCGACGCTGCGGGCGGTATATGATGCGCAACTGGCATTGCCCGAGGCGCAGGCGGCTGCCGCGCGAATGCGGGCGCTGGTCGAGGAAACGCCGTCCGCGCTGCTCTGCTTCGAGCGCGATCCGTGCCATTGCCATCGCACCCTGCTGCTCGGCGCGGAGGGGCAGGAGTTCGATGTGGTCCACCTTTATCCCGGAGCGACGCCATGACCCGCACCATGACTTTCGACGTGATCTCGGACGTGGTGTGCCCATGGTGCGTGATCGGCCTGCTCGGGCTGGAGCGCGCGCTCGACGCGACCGGCGACGTGGTGACGCCGGTGATCCGCCTCCAGCCATTCGAGCTGAACCCGCACATGCCGCCGGGTGGGCAGGACATCGCCGAGCATCTGCGCGAGAAATACGGGGCGCAGGCGGGTGCCGGCGGCGAGGTGCGCGAGCGCATCCGCTCGCTCGCGGCCGCGTTGGACTTCGAGATGGCGCAGCGGCCGGGCGCGCGAATCTACAATACCTTCGACGCGCACCGCCTGATCGACTGGGCGCAGCGCGAGGGGCGGGGGCTGCCGCTCGCCCATGCGCTGTTCCGCGCCTATTTCACCGACGGGCGCGATCCCGGCGATCCCGCGGTGCTGATCGCGGCGGCGCGCATGGCCGGGCTGGACGAGGCGGCGGCGCGCGGCGTGATCGAAAGCGGCGCCTATGCCGCCGATGTGCGCGCGGCGGAGGAGGAATGGCGGCGCGGCGGCGTCACCTCCGTGCCGACCATCATCGTCGACGGGCGTTACATCATCCAGGGCGCGCAGGAGCCTGCCGCCTATGAACGGGCGATCCGGCGCATCGCGGCGGAAAGCCCCGAGACTGTCGGTTGAGGAGAAGCACGATGCTGGGAATCGAGGTCGCCGAGGACGGACTGGTCGAGCTGGTGGTGGACGGCGCCATCAGCCGCGAGGATTTCGACAAGGTGGTGTCCACGCTGGAAGGCGCGTTCGCGAAGCACGGCAAGGTCAATGTCGTGGAGGTCGTCCGCAAGTTCGGCGCCATCGCGCCGCAGCTCTGGTGGCGGGACCTGACATGGAGCTTCAGCCATCTCGGCCGTTTCGGCCGCTGCGCGATGGTGACGGATTCGGGCTGGATCGGCCCGGTCGCGCGCGTGATGGCGGCGATGCTGCCGATCGAGCTGAAGACCTTCGGCGCGGACCAGCTCGACGCGGCGCGGGCATGGGCGCGCGGCGGCGGCTGACGCGCCGGCCGGTTGCGGCGGCGCGGCGCTGCCCTTAGGGCGACGCAATGGATCAGGAAGACCCGCTCGGCCCGCTCGACCCCGATTTCGCCGCCGCTTTCGTGCGCGACGACAGGCGGCCGCCATGTCAGCTCTACCTGATTTCGCCACCCGACGTGTCGGGCGGTTTCGGCGACCGGCTCGCCCGCGCGCTCGACACCGGGCCGGTCGCGGCGTTCCAGTTCCGCGTGAAGGGCATGGACCAGCACGAGGCGGCGAAACTGGCCGAGCCGCTCCAGCGCATCTGCGCGGATCGCGAGGTGGCGTTCATCGTCAACGATTCGATCAGCCTGGCGAAGCGGCTCGGCGCCGACGGCGTGCATCTTGGGCAGGAGGACGGCGACCCGCGCGAGGCGCGCGCCGTGCTCGGCCCCTCGGCGCAGATCGGCGTGACCTGCCACGACAGCCGCCACCTCGCGATGGAGGCCGGGGAGGCGGGGGCGGACTATGTCGCGTTCGGCGCCTTTTATCCCACGTCCACCAAGGAGGTGCGGCATCGCGCCGAGCCGGTGATCCTGTCATGGTGGTCGGCGCTGTTCGAGTTGCCGTGCGTCGCGATCGGCGGGATCACGCCGGACAATGCCGCGCCGCTCGTCGCGGCGGGGGCGGATTTCCTCGCGGTGAGCAATGCCGTGTGGGGCGGGGACGAGGCGGCGGCGGTGCGCGCCTTCGCGGCGGTGCTGGCGCGCTGATCCCCCGCCATCTTGCCGGATCGCGCGCGTACCGCTAGACGCGCGCCACCGGAGCCGGCTGCGGCTCTGATCGCTCTTTCCAGCAGGTCGAGAACCATGAAGATCAGCGGCGTGGACATCCGTCCCGGCAATATCATCGAATATGAAGGCGGCATCTGGCGCGCCGTGAAGATTCAGCACACCCAGCCCGGCAAGGGCGGCGCGTACATGCAGGTGGAGCTGAAGAACCTGCGCGACGGGCGCAAGAACAACGTCCGCTTCCGCTCCGCCGAGACGGTCGAGCGCGTGCGGCTCGACACCAAGGACTTCCAGTTCCTCTTCGCCGACGGCGACGGGCTCGTCTTCATGGACAAGGACACCTACGATCAGGTGACGCTGCCGCGCGACCTGCTCGGCGACGCCGCAGCCTTCCTGCAGGACGGCATGGACGTGGTGATGGAACTGTACGACGAGGAGCCGATCAGCGTGCAGCTGCCCGACACGATCGAGGCGACGATCGTCGAGGCGGACGCGGTGGTGAAGGGACAGACCGCCTCGTCCAGCTACAAGCCGGCGATCCTCGACAATGGCGTGCGCATCATGGTGCCGCCGCACATCGCCAGCGGCACGCGGATCGTGGTCGACGTATATGAGCAGACCTACGTCCGTCGCGCCGACTAACCTGATTTGAAACCCCTCCCTCTCTGAAGGGAGGGGGGAGTTATCGAAATGCCATCCCATTCCGGCCTGTTCACCGTCATCGAGCGCGCCGCGCGCAAGGCCGCGCCGCGGCTGCGTCGCGACTTCAACGAGGTCCAGCAGCTTCAGGTGAGCCGCAAGGGGCCGGCCGATTTCGTCTCGATGGCGGACAAGCGCGCCGAGCAGACGCTTTACGAAGAACTCTCCAAGGCGCGGCCCGACTGGGGCTTCGTGATGGAGGAGCGCGGCGAGATCGCCGGCGATCCGGCCAAGCCGCGCTTCATCGTCGATCCGCTCGACGGCACGTCGAACTTCCTCCACGGTATCCCGCATTTCGCGATCTCGATCGCGGTGGAGGAGCCGCTCGCCAACGGCAAGCGCGAGGTGACGACGGCGCTCGTCTATCAGCCGCTGACCGACGAGAGCTTCTGGGCGGAAAAGGGCCGGGGCGCGTGGGTCCAGTCCGAGCGGCTGCGCGTCTCCGCGCGGCGCGATCCGTCCGAGGCTTTGGTCGCGACCGGCATCCCGTTCCTCGGCCATGGCGATTTCGTGCAATGGACCCGCATCTTCGGCGCGATCGCGCCGCAGGTGGCGGGCATCCGCCGGCTCGGCTCGGCCGCGCTCGATCTCGCCTGGGTCGCGGCGGGACGGTTCGACGCCTATTGGGAGAGCGATCTCAACATCTGGGATGTCGCCGCCGGCATGCTGCTGGTGAAGGAAGCGGGCGGCTTCGTCACCGATTTCCGTGGCGGTGACCGCGCGATCGAGCGCAACGAATATCTCGCCGCCAACGACGCGTTGCATTCCAGGCTGCACAAGCTGGTGGCCGGGGCACTGCGGTAAGCCCGCGCCCTTAGGGGGCGAAGAATCGGTCCGCTCCGTAACCATCCGTCTAACGGGGAGGAAGGCGAATGCCGCCCGCTCGTTCCACGCGCGCATCAGTCGTCGGAAATCGTTGAAAAACCGCCCTGTTGCGAATCATTCTCACGCCTCCGGCGCTTGCCCGTGCGGACCCATCGGCCTAAAGCGCCCCCATTCATTTTCGCATCTGCGAGAGACTAGTGGTCGACCTGTCGCAATATCTGCCGATCCTCATGTTCCTCGGCGTCGCGCTCGTGCTTTCCAGCGCGTTCGTGTTCCTGCCGATGATCGCCGCGCGCTTCACCGGCGCGCACAATCCGACGCCGGAAAAGCTGGCGGAATATGAGTGCGGCTTCCCCGCCTTCGAGGATTCGCGCGCGCAATTCGACGTGCGTTTCTACCTCGTCGCGATCCTGTTCATCATCTTCGATCTGGAGGCCGCGTTCCTCTATCCGTGGGCGGTCAGCGTGTTCACGCTCGGCTGGACGGCGTGGATCAGCATGATGATCTTCATCGGCGAACTCGCGCTGGGCCTCGCCTATGCGTGGAAGAAGGGGGCGCTGGATTGGGAATGAACATGTCCTCCATGTCCTCCGGCCCCGTCGAGCTGCGCCACGATCCCAGCGGGCAGGCGGTCGTTCCGCCCGACGCCGGCTTCTTCGACAGCCTCAACGGCGAACTGACCGACAAGGGTTTCCTCGTCACCTCGACGGAGGAGCTGTTCCAGTGGGCGCGCACCGGCTCGCTCTGGTGGATGACCTTCGGCCTCGCCTGCTGCGCGGTGGAGATGATCCACGTCAACATGCCGCGCTACGACCTGGAGCGGTTCGGCGCCGCGCCGCGCGCCTCCCCGCGCCAGTCGGACGTGATGATCGTCGCCGGCACGCTCTGCAACAAGATGGCCCCGGCGCTCCGCAAGGTCTATGACCAGATGTCGGAGCCGAAATACGTCATCTCGATGGGCAGTTGCGCCAACGGCGGCGGCTATTATCACTACAGCTACAGCGTCGTGCGCGGCTGCGACCGGATCGTGCCGGTGGACATCTACGTTCCCGGCTGCCCGCCGACCGCCGAGGCCCTGCTCTACGGCATCATGCAGCTTCAGCGGAAAATCCGCCGCAGCGGGAGCATCGAGCGATGAGGGCGCCGGCGCCGGCTTTCGCCGCCGATCTCAACGGCGCGACGATCGAGGCGGCGCGCGCTGCGCTCGGCGCCGCGCTGACCGGTACGCGCGATGCGGTGGGCGAGGTCTCGCTGTTCGTCTCGCGCGAAGGGCTGGTCGATGCGATGATCGCGCTGCGCGACACGCCCGGCCTCGAATATCAGCAGCTCATGGAGATCGCCGGGGTGGATTACCCGGATCGCCCCGAGCGGTTCGAGGTGGTCTATTGCCTGCTCTCGCTGACGCGCAACCACCGCATCCACGTGCATGTCGCGGCGAGCGAGGATACGCCGGTCCCCTCCGTCACCGATATCTGGCCGGTCGCGGGCTGGCTGGAGCGCGAGGTGTACGACATGTACGGCGTGCTGTTCGCGGGCAATCGCGACCTGCGCCGCATCCTCACCGACTATGGCTTTCGCGGCCATCCGCAGCGCAAGGACTTCCCGCTCTCCGGCTTCGTCGAGTTGCGCTATTCGGAAGAGGCGAAGCGCGTCGTCTATGAGCCGGTGCAACTCGCGCAGGACTTCCGCACCTTCGACTTCATGAGCCCGTGGGAAGGCGCGGCCTACGTGCTTCCCGGCGACGAGAAGGCCGCGCTGCCCGAGGCGAAGGGCGCGCCGACGCCGCTCAAGGCCGACGAAATCCAGAAGGCCGACGCCGCGCAGACCGCCAGGGCCGCCGCGACGACGCCGAAGACGACCGACTCGCCCGCCCAGACCGGCATCGGCAAGGCCGAGCCGGACGCTCAGCCGAAACCGGCCGATCCCGATGTCGTGAAGGGCAAGGGAGAGGGCAAGTGACCGATATCCTGACTGACGATCCCGCGCTGGAAAAGCTGCTCCACGAAACGGACGCCGATCATCCCGACGCGGGCGACGTCGCGATCCAGAATTATACGATCAACTTCGGGCCGCAGCATCCGGCGGCGCACGGCGTGCTGCGCCTGGTGATGGAGCTGGACGGCGAGATCATCGAGCGCGTCGATCCGCACGTCGGGCTGCTCCATCGCGGCACCGAGAAGCTGATCGAATACAAGACCTACGCGCAGGCTCTCCCCTATTTCGACCGGCTCGATTATTGCTCGCCGCTCGGCATGGAGCACAGCTTCGTGCTGGCGATCGAGAAGCTGCTCGATCTGGAGGTGCCGGCGCGCGCGCAATATCTGCGCACCTTCTTCGCCGAGCTGACCCGCATCTCGAACCACATGCTGAACCTCGGGTCGCACGTCATGGACGTCGGCGCGATGACGCCGAACCTTTGGCTGTTCGAGATCCGCGAGGATTGCCTCAACTTCTTCGAGCGTGCCTCCGGCGCGCGGATGCACTCCAATTACTTCCGCCCTGGCGGCGTCCATCAGGATGTGCCGCTGAAGCTGCTGACCGACATCGCCGACTGGCTCGACACGCGCCTGCCGCGCCTGTTCGAGGATGCGATCAGCCTCGTGGCGGACAATCGTATCTTCAAGCAGCGCAACGTCGATATCGCGCTGGTGAGCCGCGAGGACGCGATCCGTTGGGGCTTCTCCGGCCCGATGATCCGTGGCTCCGGCATTCCGTGGGACCTGCGCAAGTCGCAGCCCTATGACGCCTATGCCAAGATGGATTTCGAGATTCCGGTTGGCACGCGCGGCGATTGCTACGACCGCTTCATGGTCCGCGTCGAGGAAGTGCGCCAGTCCGCGCGCATCATGCGCCAGTGCCTGAACGAGATGCCGGACGGCCCGATCGCCTCGCTCGACCGCAAGGTGGTGCCGCCCAAGCGCGGTGAGATGAAAAGCTCGATGGAAGCGCTCATCCACCACTTCAAGCTCTATACCGAGGGCTATCACGTCCCCGCCGGCGAGGTTTACGTCGCGACCGAAAGCCCCAAGGGCGAGTTCGGCGTGTTCCTCGTCGCGGACGGCTCGAACAAGCCCTATCGCTGCAAGATCCGCCCGACCGCCTTCAGCCATCTCCAGGCGATGGACATGATGTGCAAGGGCCACATGCTCGCCGACACGACCGCCATTCTCGGCGCGATCGATGTCGTGTTCGGGGAGTGTGATCGGTGAGGCAGGATGTGCGAGAGTCGCTGTCAGCGCTCGTAAACGTCACATTCGCAGTGATTGCCTTCATTGCTTTGCTATGGCTGCTGCCGACCATAGGACTGACTCATTGGATGTCGTTGCTTGGGGGCGGTGTCGCAGTTTTGAATTTGGTTTGGTTCGGTTACGGCCTTTGGAAGCGTCGTGATCGCGGCTCACGAGTGATCGATAATGGCTGACGCTCCCGAAATCCCCGACGAGGCAGAGGTCCGCGCGCGCTGGGGCGCGTTCGCCTGGACCGAGGAAAATGCGAAGAAGCGCGACGAAATCCTCGCGCGTTATCCCAAGGGCCGCGAGCAATCCGGCTCGATCCCGCTGCTCGATCTCGCCCAGCGGCAGGTCGGTGCGGAGACGCAGACGCAGGGCTGGCTGCCGATCCCGGTGATCGAGTTCGTCGCGCGCGAGATCGGCGTGCCCTATATGCGCGTATACGAGGTCGCGACCTTCTACACGATGTTCAACCTCGCGCCGGTCGGCCGCTATCATGTGCAGGTGTGCGGCACGACGCCGTGCATGCTGCGTGGCTCCGACGACGTGCTGGCGGCGTGCCGGAACAAGGGCCTCATCAAGGGCAAGACCACGCCGGACGGCCTGTTCACGCTGACCGAGGTGGAGTGCATGGGCAATTGCGCCTCCGCGCCGATGGTCCAGATCAACGACGACAATTACGAAGACCTCGATTACGATCGCACGATCGCGATCCTCGAGGCGCTGGAGCGTGGCGAGCAGCCGAAGACGGGCACGCAGGAACCGGGCCGCCACACTGTCGAGCCGCTCGGCGGGCCGACCACGCTGAAGGCGATGGTGCACGAGAATTTCGATTACCGGCCCGAATGGGGGGATGCGGCATGAGCGCGATCACCTCGCTTGAGGACAAGGACCGCATCTTCACCAACCTCTACGGCTATCAGTCGTGGCATCTCGATGCCGCACGGGTGCGTGGCGACTGGGACAATACCAAGGCGCTGCTGGAGCTTGGGCAGGACAAGATCATCGACCTGATGAAGGCGTCGGGCCTGCGCGGGCGCGGCGGGGCGGGCTTTCCGACCGGCATGAAATGGTCGTTCATGCCGAAGAATCCGACGCCGGAGCGGCCGAGCTTCCTCGTCATCAACGCCGACGAATCCGAGCCGGGCAGTTGCAAGGACCGCGAGATCATCCGCCACGATCCGCACAAGCTGATCGAGGGCGCGCTGGTCGCGGGCTTCGCGATGCGCGCGCGCGCGGCCTATATCTACATCCGCGGCGAATATATCCGCGAGGCGGAGGTGCTGTTCGAGGCGGTCCGCGAGGCTTACGACGCCGGGCTGATCGGCAAGAACGCCTGCGGTTCCGGCTACGACTTCGACGTGTTCGTCCATCGCGGTGCGGGCGCCTACATCTGCGGCGAGGAAACCGCGATGCTGGAGAGCCTTGAGGGCAAGAAGGGCCAGCCGCGCCTGAAACCCCCGTTCCCGGCCGGCGCGGGCCTCTACGGCTGCCCGACGACGGTGAACAACGTGGAATCGATCGCGGTCGCGCCGACGATCCTGCGGCGCGGCGCCGAATGGTTCGCGAGCTTCGGCAACGAGAACAACAAGGGCACCAAGCTCTTCCAGATCAGCGGCCATGTGAACACGCCGTGCGTGGTCGAGGAGGCCATGTCGATCCCGTTCCGCGAACTGATCGAGAAGCATTGCGGCGGCATTCGCGGCGGGTGGGACAATCTGCTCGCGGTGATCCCCGGCGGCTCATCGGTGCCGCTGGTGCCGGCGGCGCAGATTATGGACTGCCCGATGGATTTCGATGGCCTCAAGGCGGTCGGCTCCGGCCTCGGCACGGCGGCGGTGATCGTGATGGACAAGTCCACCGACATCGTCCGCGCGATCAGCCGCATCTCCTATTTCTACAAGCATGAAAGCTGCGGCCAGTGCACGCCGTGCCGTGAAGGCACCGGCTGGATGTGGCGGGTGATGGAGCGCCTGCGCACCGGCGACGCCGATATCGGCGAGATCGACATGCTCCAGCAGGTGACGAAGCAGGTGGAAGGCCACACGATCTGCGCCCTCGGCGATGCCGCGGCGTGGCCGATCCAGGGTCTCATCCGCCACTTCCGCCCCGAACTGGAGCGCCGCATCAACGAGCGTAAGGGCGGCGAAGCCGTCCCCTTGCAGGAAGCTGCCGAATAATGCCCAAGGTCAAGGTCGACGGCGTAGAGATCGAGGTGCCGCAGGGCGCCACCGTGCTGCAGGCGTGCGAGCTTGCCGGCAAGGAGATCCCGCGCTTCTGCTATCACGAGCGGCTCTCGATCGCCGGCAATTGTCGCATGTGCCTCGTGGAGGTGAAGCCGGGGCCGCCCAAGCCGCAGGCGTCGTGCGCGCTGCCGGCGGCGGACAATCAGGAGATTTTCACCAACACGCCGATGGTGAAGAACGCCCGCGAGGGCGTGATGGAATTCCTGCTCATCAACCATCCGCTCGATTGCCCGATCTGCGATCAGGGCGGCGAATGCGATCTTCAGGACCAGTCGGTCGCTTATGGCCGTGGCTCATCGCGCTTCGAGGAAAACAAGCGTGCGGTGACCGAGAAATACATGGGGCCGATCGTCAAGACGGTGATGACGCGCTGCATCCAGTGCACGCGCTGCATCCGCTTCGCCGAGGAAGTGGCGGGCGTGGAGGAGATCGGCGCGATCTATCGCGGCGAGAACATGCAGATCACCTCCTATCTGGAGGAAGCGGTCACCAGCGAGCTTTCTGGCAATGTGGTGGACCTCTGCCCGGTCGGTGCGCTGACCTCCAAGCCCTATGCGTTCGAGGCGCGGCCGTGGGAGTTGAAGAAGACGCTGACCATCGACGTGATGGACGCGGTCGGCACCAATATCCGTCTCGACAGCCGGGGGCGGCAGGTGCTGCGCTGCGTGCCGCGCATCAACGAGGACGTGAACGAGGAGTGGGCGACCGACAAGACGCGCCACGCGGTCGACGGCCTCGTGCGGCGGCGGCTCGATCGCCCGTTCGTGCGGCGCGGCGGCAAGCTGGTCGAGGCGACGTGGGACGAAGCCTTCGCTGCGATCGCCGATGCGGCGAAGGGCGTGGGGGACAGCGTTGCGGTCGTCTCGGGCGATCAGGCCGATTGCGAGACGCTGTTCGCGGCCAAGGCGCTGGCGAAGTCGTTCGGCTCGTTGCTGCTCGAGGGGCGGCAGACGGGCATGGATTATGACACGTCCAGCCTCGCGGCGGTGAATTTCAACACGACGATCGCGGGCGCCGAGACGGCGGACGTGATCCTGCTGGTCGGCACCAATGTGCGCTGGGAAGCGGCACTGGTGAACACGCGCATCCGCAAGGCGATCAAGAAGGGCGCGAAGGTCTTCGCGATCGGGCCGGAGGTCGATCTCACCTATAAGGTCGAGTGGCTGGGCGACGATCTCGCGGTGCTGGGCAACCTGCCGGCGGCGGTGACGGACGCCTTCGCCAAGGCGGAGCGGCCGATGATGATCGTCGGCGGTGCGGCGATGAAGGGTGCGCAGGGCGCGACGCTGGCGCTGGTCGACAAGCTCGGCCTCATCAAGGACGGATGGAACGGCTATAACGTCCTCCATTTCTCGGCGAGCCGGATGGGCGGGTTGATGCTCGGCTATGCGCGGAAGGACGGGATTTCTGACCTTTACGGCGCGAAGCTCACGTTCTTCCTGGGCGCGGATGAGTGCGATTTCGCGAAGTTCACCGGGTTCAAGGTCTATATCGGCCACCACGGCGACGCCGGCGCGCATCACGCCGATGTCGTGCTTCCGGGCGCGAGCTATGCCGAGAAATCGGGCACCTGGGTGAACCTCGAAGGTCGCGTCCAGCGCGGCGAGCGTGCGGTGTTCCCGCCGGGCGACGCGCGCGAGGACTGGACGATCCTGCGCGCGCTGTCCGAGAAGCTTGGCAAGACGCTGCCCTTCGACACGCTGGAGGAACTCCGCGCCGCGATGGCGGTGGATTGCCCCGACCTCGCGACCCTCGGCCTCGTCAAATTCCCGTGGAACCCGCCGGCGCTCGACGCGAAGGCGGAAGGGGTGCTGGCCGGCTATCCGATCAAGGATTTCTACCTCACCAACGCCATCTGCCGCGCGTCCCCCACGATGCAGCGCTGCTCGGCCGAGCTTGTGCATGGCGAGACCTTCGCGGAGGCGGCGGAGTGACCAGTTTCTTCCAGAACACCGTCGGCCTGCCCTATGGCTGGGCCTGGTTTATCGCCACGCTGATCGGCATCCTCGTCATTGCATTGCCGCTGATGCTGGCGGTGGCGATGATCATCTATGCCGATCGCAAGATCTGGGCGGCGATGGCGCTCAGGCGCGGGCCGAACGTGGTCGGGCCGTTCGGCCTGCTCCAGTCGTTCGCGGACGGCCTCAAGGTCTTCCTCCAGGAGACGATCGTCCCGGCGGCGGCCAATCGTGGCCTGTTCATCCTCGCCCCGATCATCACCTTCACCGTTGCGCTGATCGTGTGGGCGGTGGTGCCGTTCCAGCTCGGCGTGGTGCTGGCGGACATCAACGTCGGGCTGCTCTACGTGCTCGCGGCCTCGTCGCTCGGCGTGTACGGGATCATCCTCGCCGGCTGGTCGTCGAATTCGAAATATCCGTTCTTCTCCGCGATCCGCTCGGCGGCGCAGATGGTGAGCTATGAGGTCGCGATCGGCTTCATCCTGATCTCGATCGTGCTGTGGGCGGGGACGTTCAACCTCACCGGCATCGTCGAGGCGCAGCGGGGCGTGCTGGGGACGCCGGTCAACGGCTTCTTCCTTAATCCGCTGCTGTTCCCGATGGCGGTGATGTTCTTCATCTCCTCGATGGCCGAGACGCAGCGCACGCCGTTCGACCTGACCGAGGCGGAGAGCGAGCTGGTCGCGGGCTACCAGACCGAATATTCGTCGATGAGCTTCGCGCTCTACTGGCTCGGCGAATATGCCAACGTCATCCTGATGTGCACGCTGAACGCGGTGCTGTTCTGGGGCGGCTACCTGCCGCCAATAGACATGCCATTCCTGTTCTTCTTTCCGAACATTGTCGTGCCGGGGATCATCTGGCTGTTCGCCAAGATCCTGTTCTTCTTCTTCGTGTTCAGCTGGGTGAAGGCGACGGTCCCGCGCTATCGCTACGACCAGTTGATGCGGCTGGGCTGGAAGGTGTTCCTTCCCGTCTCGCTGTTCTGGGTGTTCCTCGTTTCCGGCGTCCTGATGTGGGCGCGGGTAGGGTTCTGACGATGGGTATCGCATCGACCGTCAAGGCCTTCACGCTCTGGGAGTTCGTGAAGGCGCACTGGCTGACCTTGAAGTATTTCTTCAAGCCCAAGGCGACGATCAACTATCCGTTTGAGCGGAATCCGGTCTCCCCGCGCTTCCGTGGCGAGCATGCACTGCGCCGCTATCCGAACGGCGAGGAGCGTTGCATCGCGTGCAAATTGTGCGAGGCGATCTGCCCCGCGCAGGCGATCACGATCGAGGCCGAGCCGCGCGACGACGGCAGCCGCCGCACCACGCGCTACGACATCGACATGACGAAGTGCATTTATTGCGGGCTGTGCCAGGAGGCTTGTCCGGTCGACGCGATCGTCGAGGGGCCGAACTACGAGTTCGCGACCGAGACGCGCGAGGAACTGATCTACGACAAGGCCAAGCTGCTCGACAACGGCGACCGTTGGGAGCGCGCGATCGCGGCCAACCTTGCCGCCGATGCGGCGTATCGGTAGGCGCTGGCGTGACTTCAGGGGCTTTCATGATGCTGACGGAGAACGGCCGGTGATACAGGCCTTCGCCTTCTATCTTTTTGCGATCGTCGTGCTGCTTTCGGGCGCGATGACGATCACCTCGCGCAACCCGGTCCATTCGGTGCTGTGGCTGATCCTGGCGTTCTTCAACGCCGCCGGCCTGATGGTGCTGGTGGGGGCGGAGTTCATCGCGATGCTGCTCGTCATCGTCTATGTCGGCGCGGTCGCGGTGCTGTTCCTGTTCGTCGTGATGATGCTCGACATCGATTTCGCGGAGCTGCGCGCCGGGTTCGTCCGCTATGCGGCGATCGGCCTAGCGCTGGCGGTGGCGCTGGTGTGCGAGATCCTGATCGGCGTCGGCGCATGGAGCGCGGGCGGCATCGACCTTGCCCGCCGCGCCGCGCCGGTGAACGAGACGATCCCGAACATCCAGGCGATCGGCGAACTGCTCTACACGCGCTACCTGTTCGTGTTCGAGGGTGCGGGCCTCGTGCTGCTGGTGGCGATGATCGGCGCGATCGTGCTGACGCACCGCGATCGCAAGGGCGTCCGCGCGCAGAATGTCGCGCGGCAGGTCGCGCGGCGGCCGGAAGAGGCGACACGCAACATGCGGCCCGAAGTGGGGCAGGGGGTGCAATTGTGAGCGGCTCTATCGGCCTCGTCCACTATCTCGTCGTGGCGGCGATCCTGTTCACGATGGGCGTGCTGGGGATCTTCCTCAACCGCAAGAACATCATCGTCATCCTGATGGCGATCGAGCTGATCCTGCTCGCGGTGAACCTCAATCTCGTCGCCTTCTCGGCGGCGCTGCACGATCTCGTCGGGCAGGTGTTCGCGATGTTCGTACTGACCGTCGCCGCCGGCGAGGCGGCGATCGGTCTCGCCATCCTCGTCATCTTCTTCCGCGGCCGCGGCTCGATCTCGGTCGACGATCCCAGCCGGATGAAGGGATAAAGCGTGACTTCGATCCTTTTCATCGTTTTCCTGCCGCTGCTGGCGGCGGCGATCGCCGGGCTGGGCAATCGCGCGTTGGGCAATACCGTCGCCAAGTCGCTGACGACCGGCGCGCTGTTCGTCTCGTGCTTCCTGTCGTGGCCGATCTTCATCGGCTTCATGACCGGCAGCCTGGGCGAGAGCGTGACGCCGGTGCTGCACTTCATGACTTCCGGCACGTTCGACGCGCGCTGGGCGCTACGCGTCGATGCGCTGACCTCGGTGATGCTGGTCGTCATCACCAGCGTCTCGGCGCTCGTCCACCTCTATAGCTGGGGCTATATGGCGGAGGACCCGGATCAGCCGCGCTTCTTCGCCTATCTCTCGCTGTTCACTTTCGCGATGCTGATGCTGGTGACGGCGGACAACCTGATCCAGATGTTCTTCGGCTGGGAAGGCGTCGGCCTAGCCAGCTATCTGCTGATCGGCTTCTGGTTCAGGAAGCCGAGCGCCAATGCCGCCGCGATCAAGGCGTTTGTCGTCAACCGCGTCGGCGATCTCGGCTTCATGCTTGGCATCTTCGGCACCTATCTGGTGTTCAACACCGTCTCGATCCCGGAAATCCTCCACGCCGCGCCGTCGATGGCCGGTTCGACGATCGGCTTCCTCGGCCACCGCTTCGACACGATGACGGTGCTGTGTCTGCTGCTGTTCGTCGGCGCGATGGGCAAGTCGGCGCAGCTTGGCCTGCACACCTGGCTTCCCGACGCGATGGAGGGCCCGACCCCGGTCAGCGCGCTGATCCACGCCGCGACGATGGTGACGGCGGGCGTGTTCATGGTCTGCCGCCTGTCGCCGATGTTCGAGACCTCGCCGACCGCACTGCACTTCGTCACTTTCATCGGCGCCGCGACCTGTTTCTTCGCCGCGACGATCGGCACGACGCAGACCGACATCAAGCGCGTCATCGCCTATTCGACCTGCTCGCAGCTCGGCTATATGTTCTTCGCCGCCGGCGTCGGCGCCTATGGCGCGGCGATGTTCCACCTGTTCACGCACGCCTTCTTCAAAGCGTTGCTGTTCCTCGGCGCCGGCTCGGTGATCCATGCGATGCACCATGAGCAGGACATGCGCTTCTACGGCGGCCTGCGGAAGCACATCCCCATCACCTTCTGGGCGATGCTGCTTGGCACACTGGCGATCACGGGCGTGGGCTTGCCGTTCCTCGGCATTGGGTTCGCCGGTTTCCACTCCAAGGACGGTATCATCGAGGCTTCGTGGGCGGCGGGCGCGCCGGGGGCGTTCTGGGCTGGAGTGATCGCCGCGCTGTTGACCAGCTTCTATTCGTGGCGGCTGATGTTCCTCACCTTCTGGGGCAAGCCGCGCTGGGCCGCGTCGGAGCATATCCAGCATGCGGTGCATGACGCGCACGGCCACGGGCATGGCCACGCGCATGACGATCCGGCGGCCGAGGATGCGGGCCACGAGGTCGACGCGCATGCGCGCGGGGTGGACGAGATTCCGACCGGCACGGCGGGCTATCACCCGCACGAAAGCCCGCTCAACATGCTGGTCCCGCTGATCGCCCTGTCGATCGGCGCGGTGGCGGCGGGCTTCGTGTTCCACGGCTGGTTCATCGATCCGACCGCCGGGGAGAATTTCTGGCGCGGGTCGATCGCCTTCAACGAGCATCTGATGCATTCGATGCACGGGGTGCCGGTGTGGGTGAAGCTCGCCGCGACGGTGGTGATGCTGCTCGGCTTCGCCGGGGCGTGGGTTGCCTATATCGCGCGCACGGATATCCCGGCGCGCTTCACGGCGACGTTCGACGTGCTGTACCAGTTCCTGCTCAACAAATGGTATTTCGACGAATTGTACGACCTGCTGTTCGTCCGCCCCGCCTTCGCCATCGGCCGCCTGCTGTGGCACAAGGGCGACGAGGGGACGATCGACCGCTTCGGGCCGAACGGCTCGGCCTGGGTGGTGCAGTTCGGCAGCCGCGTCGCATCGCGCGTCCAGACAGGGTATGTTTACACTTATGCGTTCGTCATGCTGATCGGGCTCACCGCCGCGGTCACCTGGGTCATCGCGGGTTGAGGTGGGGCAGATGAACGGCTTTCCGATCCTCTCCGTCATGCTGCTGGTGCCCGCGCTCGCGGCGCTGGCCTGCCTGTTCCTTTCCGCTTCGCAGTCGCGCTGGCTGGCGCTGGCGGCGACGCTGGTCGATCTCGCGCTGGGCGCGCTGCTGTGGCTCAACTTCGATATCGGCGGCGCGCAGTGGCAGTTCGTCGAGCATGTGCCGCTGTTCGGACGCTTCGGCTGGTCGCTCGGCATCGACGGCTTCTCGCTGCTGCTGATCGAGTTGTCGGTGTTCCTGATGCCGATCTGCATCGGAGCATCCTGGGAGGCGATCGAGAAGCGCGTCCCCGAATATATGAGCCTGTTCCTGTTCACCGAGGTGCTGATGATCGGCACCTTCGCGGCGCAGGACCTGTTCCTGTTCTACATCTTCTTCGAGGCCGGCCTGATCCCGATGTACCTGATCATCGGCATCTGGGGCGGGGCGAACCGCATCTACGCCTCGTACAAGTTCTTCCTCTACACGCTGCTAGGCTCGGTCGTGATGTTCATCGCGATGCTCTACATGAGCATCACGGCGGGCACGACCTCGATCCCGGCGCTGATGGCCTATGACTTCCCGGCGCATGTGCAGACCTGGCTGTGGCTGGCCTTCTTCGCCTCCTTCGCGGTGAAGATGCCGATGTGGCCGGTCCACACCTGGCTTCCCGACGCGCACGTCCAGGCGCCGACGGCGGGGTCCGTCATCCTGGCGGGCGTGCTGCTGAAACTCGGCGGATACGGCTTCCTGCGCTTCTCGCTGCCGATGTTCCCGGAGGCGTCGGCGCAACTGACGTGGCTGATCTTCGCGCTGTCGGCGGTGGCGGTGATCTACACCAGCCTCGTCGCGCTGGTGCAGTCGGACATGAAGAAGCTGATCGCC
Source organism: Sphingomonas sp. 67-36 (assembly GCA_001897375.1). Lineage (GTDB taxonomy): Bacteria > Pseudomonadota > Alphaproteobacteria > Sphingomonadales > Sphingomonadaceae > Sphingomonas. The sequence goes on from MKSU01000004.1 coordinate 284,223, forward strand.
TATTCGTCGGTCGCGCATATGGCGATCGTCACGGTCGGCCTGTTCGCGTTCAACACGCAGGGCATCGAAGGCGCGATGATGGTGATGCTGGGTCACGGCCTCGTCTCCGGCGCGCTGTTCCTGTGCGTCGGCGTGATCTACGACCGGCTGCACACCCGCGAGATCGCGCGTTATGGCGGGTTGGCGATCAACATGCCGCGCTATGCTGTGCTGTTCCTGCTGTTCACCATGGCCTCGATCGGCCTGCCGGGGACGAGCAACTTCGTCGGCGAATTGCTCAGCCTGATGGGCGCCTATCAGGTGTCCACCACGATCACGCTGCTTTGCACCACCGGCATCATCCTTGGCGCGGCGTACATGCTCTATCTCTATCGCCGCGTCGTGTTCGGTGAGATCAAGTCGGATGACGTGCGCGCCATGCCCGACCTGTCGACGCGCGAGCTGTGGCTGCTCGCGCCGATCGCCGCCGTCGTGCTGTGGATGGGCGTCTATCCGGAGAGCTTCCTCGCGCCGATGCGTCAGGACACGCAGATGCTGCTGGCGCGGATCGATCGTGCCCGGCCGGCCGGGGATTCGCTGCCTACCAAAGGAACCGGGGTGATCCCCGCCGCTCATGCCGAAACCGTAGCGCATGGGGAGGCGCACTGATGGATTACGCCGCTCAACTCGCGATGACGCTGCCGGAGGTGGTGCTGTCGCTGGGCGCGCTCGCGCTGATGATGGTCGCCGCCTGGACGGGGCCGCAATCGAGCCGCGCCGTTTCGTGGACCGCCGTGGCGGTGCTGGCGGGGGCTTGCATCGCGCTTGTCGGCCCGGCTTCGAGCGGGGGCACCGCGTTCGACGGCATGTATCGCGCCGACGCCTTCGCCGCGCTCGCCAAGGCGATGATCTACGCCACCGCCGCTATCTCCATCCTGCTCGCGCCGAATTTCTTCCAGCATACCGCCGGGGACGACCTGAAGCCGGAATATCCGGTGCTGATCCTGCTGGCGACGGTCGGCATGAGCATCCTCGTCTCGGCGGCCGACATGCTGATGCTCTACATCGGGCTGGAGCTGCTGAGCCTCGCCTCCTATGTGCTGGCGAGCTTCATGCGGCGCGATGCGCGATCGGCGGAAGCGGGCCTCAAATATTTCGTGCTCGGCGCGCTGGCGAGCGGCATCCTGCTCTACGGCATCAGCCTGGTGTACGGCTTCACCGGCTCCACGATGTTCGACCAGATCGCGAGCGCCTATGCCGCCGCGCCGCTTTCGGGCAGCGGCAAGTCGCTGGGGCTGATGTTCGGGCTGGTGTTCGTCTTCGCCGGCATCGCCTTCAAGATCGCGGCCGTGCCGTTCCATATGTGGACGCCAGACGTGTACGAGGGCGCGCCGACGCCGGTGACGGCATTCTTCTCCTCCGCGCCGAAGGTCGCGGGGATGGGGATCGCGCTGCGCGTCGCGATCGAGGCGATGGGGCCGGCGAGCGACCAGTGGCGGCAGATCGTGATCTTCGCCGCGCTGGCGTCGATCCTCGTTGGCGCGGTCGGGGCGATCGCGCAGCCGAACATCAAGCGGATGCTTGCCTATTCGTCGATCAACAACATGGGCTTCGCGCTGATCGGCCTCGCCGGGGGAACGGCGGAGGGTGTCGCCTCGGTGATGACCTATATGGCGATCTACATCACCATGACGCTAGGCGCATTCATCGTCGTGCTACAGATGCGCGGTGCCGACGGCGAGCCGATCGAGACGATCGCCTCGCTCGCCGGCCTGTCGAAGACGCGGCCGGGCATGGCGCTGGGGATGGCGATCTTCATGTTCAGCCTCGCCGGCATCCCGCCGCTGTTCGGCTTCTACGCCAAGTTCGCGGTGTTCTACGCCGCGGTGCAGGCCGGGCTGTTCCCGCTGGCGGTGGTCGGCATCGTGCTGAGCGTGCCGAGCGCCTATTATTACATCCGCGTCGTCAAGACGATGTATTTCGACGAGCCGGCGGGCGAATACGGGCCGGGCGACAGACTCGAGGGCGGGCTGATCGCGCTGACGGCGGCGATGGTCTCGCCGCTCGGCTATCTCGCCATCCCGCTGCTCGGCGGCTGGACGATGGCGGCGGCAAAGGCGCTGTTCTGACCCGCATCATCACCGTCGCGGAGACGGGATCGACTAATGCCGATCTGCTCGACCTCGCCGCAAGCGGGGCCGGGGAGGGATTGTGGCTCCGTGCGGAGCGGCAACTCGCCGGACGCGGGCGGCAGGGGCGGCCCTGGGCTTCGCCGGAAGGGAATCTCTACGCCTCCACGCTCGTCCGGCTGCGGCTGGGCGATCCGCCAGCCGCCTCGCTCGCACTGGTCGCGGCGGTCGCGCTGGAGGAAGTGGTCGCGAAGCTGGTGCCGCGAGGCACGATGCTCAAATGGCCGAACGACCTGCTCGTGGCGGGCGCCAAGCTCTCCGGCATCCTGCTGGAACGGGTGGGCGATGCGGTGGTGATCGGGATCGGCGTGAACGTCGCGCACCACCCGGATTTACCCGACCGTCCCGCGACCAGCCTCACTGCGCAGGGCGCGGCGATCACGCCCGGCGAGTTGCTCGACCGGCTGGCGGAGATGCTCGCGGCATGGCTCGCCATCTGGCGCGGGCAGGGGCTTGGCCCGGTCGTGGCGCGATGGATCGAGCGGGCGCATCCCGTCGGCACGGCGCTGCACGCGCGGCTGGCGGACGGCTCGGCGCTCGACGGCGAATTCGAAACGATGGCGGCGGACGGCGCGCTGGTGTTGCGCTTGGCGGACGGCTCCAGCCGTGTCATCCACGCGGGCGACGTGTTTCTGGTCTGAAAGGGAAAAGAGGATGCTGCTGGCGATCGATGCCGGAAACACCAACATCGTCTTTGCGCTGGTCGAGGACCGGCTGATAAAGGCGCGCTGGCGCATCGCCACCGATCCGCGCCGCACGGCGGACGAATATGCGGTGTGGCTCAACCAGCTATTGATGCTGGAAGGGTATGACCGCGCGATGATCGAGGCGGTGATCATCTCCACCGTCGTCCCGCGCGCGCTGCACAACCTTCAGGTGCTGGCGAGCAAATATTTCGGGCATGAGGCGCTGATCGCCGGGCGCGCGCCGGTGGAGTGGGGCATCGCGATCGACGTCGACGAGCCGCAGTCGCTCGGTGCGGACCGCGCGGTCAACACGATCGCGGCGCACGCATTCCACGAGGGCGACCTGATCGTGATCGATTTCGGCACCGCCACCACCTTCGATCATTCGGACTATACCGGCGCATACAAGGGCGGGATCATCGCGCCCGGCATCAGCCTGTCGCTCGACGCCCTGTTCAGCGCCACCGCCAAGCTGCCGCGCATCGCGATTGAGGCACCGGGCGGCAATTTGAGCGTGATCGGCCGCAACACTGTCGAACAGATGAACATCGGCATCTACTGGGGCTATATCGCGATGATCGAGGGCCTCGTCGCGCGGATGAAGGCAGAGGTCGGGCGGCCGGTGAAGGTGATCGCCACCGGTGGCCTCGCCACGTTGTTCGAGCAGCATACCGATGTGTTCGACGCGATCGAGCCGGACCTGACCATTCAGGGGCTGGCGATCATGTGGGAAAACGCCCATATCCGGTGAAAGCTCGCGCCCGGATCGGATCGGGCGTGTCATGTCCCAGCCAGCCGTGCGGCGGTTCAGGGGCGCCCAGTTAGGACCAAGATGACCCCCGGTAACGAACTTCTTTTCTGCGCGCTCGGCGGCTCGGGCGAAATCGGGATGAACGTCAACCTCTACGGCACCCAGGGCAAATGGCTGATGGTGGACATGGGCGTGACGTTCGCCGATCACAGCTACCCCGGCATCGATCTGGTCCTGCCGGACCTCTCCTTTATCGAGGAGCGCCGCGAGCAGCTCGTCGGCATCGTCCTGACGCACGGGCATGAGGATCATATCGGCGCGCTGCCGTATCTGGCGCAGGATCTGGGCGTGCCGCTCTACGCGACGCCGTTCACCGCCGGGTTGATCCATGGGAAGCTGGAAGAGGAACGGGTCGCCGACAGTGTCGATCTGCGCGCGATCCGGCCGCGCGACCGCTTCTCGGCGGGGCCGTTCGACATCCGCTTCGTGCCGCTGGCGCATTCGATCCCGGAGGCGAATGCGCTGGAGATCAGCACGCCATTCGGGCGCGTCTTCCACACCGGCGACTGGAAGCTGGATGCGAAGCCGGTGATCGGTCAGCCGGCCAGCGAGGAGGAACTGTGCGCGATCGGCGACGCGGGGATCGACGTGCTGGTGTGTGATTCGACCAATGTTTTCAACGCCGACCCGTCCGGCTCCGAAAGCTCGGTGCGGCGCGGCCTGGCCGAAGCGGTGGCCAAGGCGCGGGGCCGCGTGCTGGTGACGACCTTCGCGTCCAACGCATCGCGGCTGGCGACACTGGGCGAGGTGGCGAAGGAGACGGGGCGCAAGCTGTGCGTCGCCGGCCGCTCGCTCGACCGGATCATCCGTGTCGCCCGGACGTGCGGCTATCTGCGCGACTTCCCCGAGACGGTCGACCCGGAAACCGCGATGCGCCTGCCGCGCGACCGCGTGCTGATCATCGCGACCGGCGGGCAGGGCGAGGCGCGCGCCGCGCTTTCCCGCATCGCGGAAGGATCGCACCCCATCTCGCTCGACGCGGGCGACACGGTGGTCTTCTCCTCGAAGCAGATTCCCGGCAACGAGGTGGCGATCGGCCGCATCCAGAACATCCTCGCCGGGCGCGGGGTTGAGATGGTGACGGAGAAGCAGGCGCACGTCCACGTCTCCGGCCATCCCGGCCGCCCCGAACTGGCGGCGATGTACGGCTGGCTCCGGCCGAACCTGCTGATGCCGGTGCATGGCGAGATGCGGCACCTGATGGAGCAGGCGCGCTTCGGATTGTCGCAGGGCGTGCCGCGCGCGCTGGTGCAGACCGACGGCGATATCGTGCGACTGGCGCCGGGCGAGCCGGAGAAGATCGGCCACGCGCCGGTCGGGCGGCTGGTGCTCGATGGCGACGTGATCCTGCCGGCCGACGGCGCGACGATCAACGAGCGGCGCAAGCTGGGGATCAACGGCCAGATGTCGGTCGCGGTCGCGGTGACGGCGAAGGGCCGGCTCGCGGGCCCGCCGCGCGTCCGCGCGCAGGGCGTGCCGGTCGAGGAGGAACGCGAGCCGTTCATCGCCGAGGCGGAGGAAGCCGCGGCGGAGGCGGTGCGTGATGCCACCGGCAATCGTGAGCGGCTGCGCGAGGACGTGCGGCTGGCGGTGCGCCGCGTCGCGACGCGCTGGACCGGCAAGAAGCCGATCGTCGATGTGCTGATCGTGGAGGTATAAAGCGATGCGCTGGACGTCGATGCTGGCGATCTATGTGCTTTTCTGGGCCTTTTCGGTCTTCCTCGTTCTGCCTTTCGGCGTCCGCACCGCCGAGGAGGCGGGCGCGGAGCGGATTCCCGGTCAGGCCGAAAGCGCCCCGCATGAGTTCCGCGTCGGGCGCACCGCGCTGCGCGTGACGATCGTCGCGACGATCCTGTTCCTGCTGTTCCTCGCCAATTACGAATATGGCTGGATCACCACCGACATGATCGACTTCCTGGACGTCGCGAACGGCCTGTAATCAGGTCACCGCAGCCGTTCGATCGCCTGCGCCAGCGCGACATAGAGCTTGCCCATGTCCGACGACAGCAGGGTCACGCCCAGCGGCGATCCGTCGCGCTGCGTCAGGATCGTCCGCAGCATCCCCTCGAAATCGTGGATGTAGCGGTTGACCTGATCGCGGAACGCCAGATCGTCGTCATACAGCCGCGCGATATCGCGCTGCTCCGTCGTGTCCAGCAGCCGAACCGCGCGCCGCGTGAACACGCCGCGGTCGCCCTTCAGATAGGCGGCCCAGGCGCTGTCGGCGATATCCGGCGCGAAGGTGCGGGTGATGTCGATCGAGGCGGAGTTCAGCGCCTCGATCAGCAGCGAGGCGCGCTTGGCGAAGCTTTCGCGCTCATGCTCCTCGCGCTCGGTGCGGGCCAGCTCGATCTTGGTTTCGACCAGCGCGGCCTGTTCGTCGATCTTGCGGATATGCTGATCCAGCTCGGCGGCGGCGCGCGAGGTGGCGGCGATGGCGTTTTCGGCGACGCTGGAAAGCTCGGCGATGGTGCGCTCGAAGCCCTGGTCGACCGCCTGCTTCAGCGCGACGACGCCCGATTTCTCCAGCGCCTCGGCCGCTTCCGGGATGACCCGCGCCAGCGTGTCGCGTGCGTGCTCGGCAGCTTGCGTCGCGGTGTCGCGCACGCGCAGCAGCGCCTCCAGCAGGCGCGGCGCGGCTTCCTCGGCGAGCCGGTTGGCGCGCTCGGTCGCCTCGTCGACCATCTGCCCGATCGCATCCGCCTTCGCCCGCCCGCTGGTGAGCGATTCGAGCAGGGTGCCGGTGAGCGCGTCGACGTTGCGGCGTTGATCGGCGATCACCTGCGCGATCGCCTCGATCGCATCATGCGTGCTTTCCGCCGCCGTGACGAGCGCGAGCAGTTCCGGCTTGGTGGCGACGACCACGGCCTTGGACGCGGCGAAGCGGCTGTCGAGCCGCTCGACCGCCGCCGGCATCGTCTCGTCCATCTCGCGCGCGGCGGAATCGAGCGCGGCGAGCAGGGATTCGGTGGTGGTGATCGCGCGCGTCGCCATCTCGTCGCCGGCCCGCAACGCCTCCGCCATCGCATGCGCCGAGCCATCGAGCGCGCTGATCGAGGCGGCGAGCTGGCCGGTCCGCTCGACCCCCTGCTGGTGCAGCATCGCCAGCTTGTGCTCCGTATCGGCGATGCTCTGGTCCAGCGTGGTGAGCAGCGTGTCGCTGACGCCGCGCTGCGTATCGAGCCGCGTGCCGAGGCGATCGATCACCTTCTCGATCAGGCCGATCCGCTCGGCGAGCGATTCGGCGCTCTCCTTCGCGGCAGTGTCGAGCGCGGCCTGGTTGGCGCCGACCATCGCCAGCATCGCCTCGCCCTGCGCGGAGATGCTCTTGCGCGATTCGTCGATCGCGCCGGCGGTGCGATCGAGCATCGCATCGACCGCTGCCGACATTTCCGCCGTCACCGCCTCCAGCCGCGCGCCGGCATTCTCGCTGGTCGCCTCCATCCGCGCGATATGCGCGGCGAGCTTCTGCGCCGCGCCGCCCGCTACCGTCTCCGCCTCGCGTCCGCGATCGGCCAGCGCGCTGACCTGCACGTCGAGCGCGGCGGCGTGCTCGCTCGCGGCGAGGCCGGCGCGATCCATGTCGATGACGAGGCTGGCGATCTCCTCCTGCGCGCGGGGCAGGCCGGCCATCAGCACGTTGAGATTGTCCTGCGCGGCCTGCGCCGTATCGGCCAGCGCGCGGGCGTGGCCGTTGGCCTGCGCCACCTCGCCGGAAAGCCCGCTGCCGATCGCGGCGAGCCGCGCGGTGGCGGTGTCGCCCAGCGCGGAGAGCGCCTGCGCCTGCTCGCTGAGCTGCACGCGATTGGCCTCGATCGCGGCGCTGAGCGTGGCGACGGTCTGCTCCAGCGCCGCGGCCTCGGCGCGCATCGCCCGCGCCGTCGCGCCGAAGCGGCGCGCCTCGGCCGCGCTCGAACGCAGCGAGACCAGCCACACCACCCCCGCGAGCAGCGGCACGACGAGCAGCGCGGCGACGAATTGCGCGATCCCGACCGGCGACATCCGGGCAAGCTCGCTCCACGCCAGTGCGACGAACGCGCCGATCCAGACGAGCGAGAGCAGCGCCAGCACCACCGGCCCGATCGTACGCCAGCGCGAGGGCGGCGCGATGTCGTCCACCCAGTCGTCGGCTAGCGCCGCGCTGCGTTCCGGCATCTCGAATTCGCCGAGGAACAGCGGTTGCTCCTCATTCGCCGCCACCCGGTCCGTTGGCGTGTTGACGGCCTCGCGCAGCCCGATCATCGTGGTTCCCCCGCTCATCGGAGCGGTTTAACACGAATCGACCGTCGACAAAGCGGTTAGCGCATCCGAAGCTGTTCGCTTCGCCGCATCGAGCCGCCGACCCGCCTTTGATGCGTGGCTGCCGCGCATGATTCGCGCCTTTCCGCGATACGCCGTTTGCCATCACGGTGTTCGACGCTAACAGCGCGGGAATGCTCGCGGGTCTGCTGTTCGCCGTTCAGGATGCCGAGGATCGCCCCGGAAGGCTGGCGGCCACCCTGCCGTTCGCCGGCGTCACGCTGATCGAATATCAGGCGCGGCTGCTGGCGGCGGCGGGCGCCTCGCAACTGGTGATCGTCGTCTCGCGCCTGACGCCCGAACTGCTCGGCGCGATCGCGCGGATCGGGCGGCGCGGGATGAGCGTCGATACCGTGCGCGGCGCGGCGGAGGCCAATGCCCGGCTGCATCCGCTGGCGCAGGTCGTCACGATCGCGGACGGGCTGATCACCACCGAAAGCGTGCTCGCCGCCTTCGCCGGGGAGCAGGGGAGCGACGCCCTGCTGGTGATCGACGCGGGCAGCGCGCCGGCCGATTACGAGCGGCTCGGCGGCGGGCTCGCCTGGGCCGGGATCGCGCGGATCGACGCGCGGCGGCTGGCCGAGGTGGCGGCGATGCCGAGCGATTATGACGTGCAATCCGCGCTGCTCCACGCCGCGTCGCAGGCCGGTGCGCGGCAGGTGCTGCTTCCCGCCGGGGGGGAGAGCGCCGGCCATGGCATCGAGCGGCGCGGCGCCGCGCTGGAGGAGCGCAGCCGCGCGGTGGTGATGGCGACGCTCGCTACGCGGCCGTCGTGGTTCGATCGCTGGGTGGTGCGCCCGATCGCGGGCTTCGTCCTGCCGCCGCTGGTGCGCCGCGCCGCTTCCACCGTCGCGGTGGCGGCGGGGGCGGGCGTGGCGGCGCTCGCCGGGCTGGGGTTGATCGCGGGCGGCTGGCCGGCGACGGGGCTGCTCGCCGCGCTCGCCGGCGTGATCGCGGCGGTGCTAGGAGAACGCACCGCGTGGCTGCGCGACGAGATGCCGCTGGCGCGCTGGCTGGGGCGGGCGGCGCTGGCGGTGCCGGCGCTGGCGGCGCTGCTGCTCGGCTATTCGATCGATTCGCTGGCGGCGACCGGGTCCGCGCTGATCCTGGCGATCGCACTGATCGCCGTCGCCGCGCTGGGCGAGCGCGCCGCGAGCGGGCGCGCGCGGGCGTTCTGGTGGGGGACGCCGCCGGCCTATCTGCTGGTGCTGACCGCGCTGACGCTCGCGCGGCTGCCGATGGCCGGGCTGGCGCTGGCGGCGCTTTATGCCTTCGTCACGCTTTCGGCGGCAATTGAGTTACTTCGCCGTCAGGCTTAGTCGCCTCTTAACGACATTAGCCTAATTCGATTCTCATGCCGGTCGATCAGAACGACCCCTTGCACGCGATCGCTCCCGACGCCGCGCCGATCTTCGCGCGCGCGGCGCGGGCGGACGCGCGCGCGGAGCAGCGGCTCGACGCGGCGATCGAGGATTTCTTCCTTTCCGCGCGCGACCGGCTCGACGACCGCACCCGCGCCGCGCTCCACGCCGCGATCGGCACGCTATTGGAGACGATCGAGCGCGAGCTCGCCGCTCACGCCACCCGCCTGCTGGCGCGCGCCGGCGGCGGGATCGTGACGGCCGAGCCGGCCGAGACATTGCGCCGGCTGATCGAGGCGGGGCTGCTGCGCGATCCCGAGCTGATGGCCGAGATGATCGGGCAGGTGCGGCTTGCGCTGCTCGGCGCCACGCTGATGGCGAATCGCGAGCCGGGGACACCGGCGACATTGCTCCCCCGGCTCGCGCAGGGCGAGGATGCGGTGCGGGCGGCGGCGGCGCGCGACTATATCCTCGCCGATGGGCGGCGTGATGCGATGGCCGGGCGCGGGCTGGGCCTGCCGGCCGCGCTGCATCGCCGCGTCGTCTGGTGGGTCGCGGCGGCGTTGCGCGAGGCGAGGGCGGGCAAGGCCGATCAGGCGCTGGTCGAGGCGGCGGTGCGCAGCATCGACGCGCATGACGAGGGCGCGCGGCTCGATCCGATCGCGCTGCGGCTGGCGGCGGCGATCGACGCGCGCGCCGACGAGCTTCCGGAATTGCTGATCGAGGCGCTGGGCGACGGGCGCGCAGAGTTCGCCGCCGCGCTGATCGCTTATGTCCAGCGGATCGACCTGCCTGAGGCGCGGGCGCTGCTGCTCGATCCCGATGGCGACCGGCTGTGGCTGGTGCTGCGCGCGCATGGCTTCGCGCGCGAGGCGCTGGCGCGGGTGGCGCTGCTGCTCGCCGACGCCGATCCGCGCCGCGATATCGAGGCATTCGCCGACATGCTCGATACGATCGCGGCGATTCCGGTGCTGGCGGCGCGCGAGGCGCTGGCGCCGCTGTCGCTCCACGGCGATTTCCGCCGCGCGATCCGCGCGCTCGAACGGTCGCGCCGGGCATGAGCGAAGGCATGACGCTGACCGCGCGGCTCGATCATGCCGACCGGCTGGTGTCGGCCGATGCCGGTTTCATGTCGCTCAACGATCGTGCCGGGGGCGCGATCGGCGAGCTACTCGGCGTGCCGCAGCTCGCGACCGTGGTCCGGCTGGCGCGGCGGCTGGGCATCCTCGTCCAGCGTTCGGTGGTGATCGCGGACGCGGAAAGCGACCTCGAATGCTGGGTCCGCGCCACGCCGACCGCCGACGGCGTGACGCTCTCGATCGCGCCGCTGCGCGAGCGGCCGGCGTGGCGCAGCGCGCAGGTCGCGACGCAGCTTGCCCCACCGCCCGCCGGGGCGGACTGGGTGTGGGAGGTGGATGCGGCGCTGCGCATCGTCCACCTGCCGACCGATGCCGGCACTGCGCACGGACTGGACCCCTCGACGCTGATCGGCAAGCCGCTGACCGAGCTGTTCACGCTGCTGCCCGATGCCGGTGGCGGCATGACGCTGCTGGAGGCGATGGCGGCGCAGCGCGACTTCGACGGGCAGGCCGCGATGGTGCGCGGTTCCGGCGAGCGGTTCATGCTGGCGGGCACGGCGCGGCGCAATGCGATGGGGGTCTTCGCGGGTTTCGTCGGCGGCGTGTTCCTGTCGCCCAGGCCTGACGAGAATAATGCCGCCGAGCCGGTGCGGGCGTTCAACACGCGGCTGGAGGGTGTCCTGCGCGGTCCGCTCAGCCGGATCATCGCCAACGCCGACAGCATCAATGCCGCCGCCGACGGGCCGATCGACGCGCATTATGTCGATTATGCCGCCGATATCGCCAGCGCGGGGCGGCACCTGATGGGGCTGGTCGACGATCTCGCCGATATCGAGGCGATCGAGCGCGACGATTTCCGCATCGAGTTCGAGCCGGTCGATCTTTCCGACGTGCTGCGCCGCGCCGCCGGGCTGTTCGCGGTGCGCGCGGCGGATGCCGGGGTGACGGTGGACATCGGCGGCGCGGATGAGCCGCAGCTTGCGATCGGCGAGTTCCGCCGCGTGCTCCAGATCCTCGTCAACCTGATCGGCAATGCGCTGCGTTATTCGCCGCCCGGCGGCACCGTCTGGCTGCGCGTGCAGCGCGATGGCGGGCAGGTGGTGGCGATCGTCGCCGATCAGGGGAAGGGCATCGCGCCGGAGGATCAGGCGCGCATCTTCGCCAAATTCGCCCGCGTCGATCCGCGCGAACCGGGCGGCAGCGGCCTCGGCCTCTATATCTCGCGCCGCCTCGCCCGCGCGATGGGCGGCGATATCAGCGTCGACAGCGCGCCGGGCGAGGGCGCGCGCTTCGTGCTGTCGCTGCCGGCGGCAGGGGCTTGAAGAAAAACGCCCGGCGCGTGATCGGCGCCGGGCGTCTTCATCTGGGCCGGAAGGCCGGTGTTCAGCGCTTGTCGACCGGCACGTAATGCCGCTGCGTCGGCCCGGTGTAGAGCTGGCGCGGGCGGCCGATCTTCTGGTCGGGATCGGTGATCATCTCGTTCCACTGCGCCACCCAGCCCACGGTGCGCGCCAGCGCGAACAAGGCGGTGAACATCGAGGTGGGGAAGCCGATCGCCGACAGGATCACGCCCGAATAGAAATCCACGTTCGGGAACAGCTTCTTCTCGACGAAATACGGATCGTTGAGCGCGATCTCCTCGAGCTTCAGCGCGGTTTCGAACACCGGATCGTTGACCTTCAGCGCGTCGAACACCTCGCGCACCGTCTTCTGCATCACGGTCGCGCGCGGATCATAGTTCTTGTAGACGCGGTGGCCGAAGCCCATCAGGCGGAACGGGTCGTTCTTGTCCTTGGCGCGCGCGATGAACTCCGGGATGCGATCGGGCGTGCCGATCTCATGCAGCATGTTGAGCGCGGCCTCGTTCGCGCCGCCATGCGCCGGGCCCCACAGGCAGGCGATGCCCGCCGCGATGCACGCGAACGGATTCGCGCCCGACGAGCCGGCGAGCCGCACGGTCGAGGTGGAGGCGTTCTGTTCGTGATCGGCGTGGAGGATGAAGATCCGGTCCATCGCCTTTTCCACCGCCGGGTGGATCTCATACGGCTCGGCCGGCACGCCGAAGGTCATGCGCAGGAAATTGCCGGTGTAGCTCAGCGAGTTGTCCGGATAGAGGAACGGCTGCCCGACGCTATACTTATAGGCCATCGCCGCGATCGTCGGCATCTTGGCGATCAGCCGGTGCGATGCGATCATGCGCTGCTTGGGATCGTGGATGTCGGTCGAATCGTGATAGAAAGCCGAAAGCGCGCCGACCACGCCGCACATGATCGCCATCGGATGCGCATCGCGGCGGAACCCGCGATAGAAGGTCGCGAGCTGCTCGTGCAGCATCGTATGGCGGGTGATCGTATTCTCGAACTTCGAAAGCTCGCCGGCCGTCGGCAGCTCGCCGTTCAGCAGGAGGTAGGCGACCTCCATGAAGCTCGATTCCTCGGCCAGCTCGCCGATCGCGTAGCCGCGATGGAGCAGCACGCCCTCGTCGCCGTCGATATAGGTCAGCGCCGAGCGGCACGAGGCGGTGGAGGTGAAGCCGGGATCGTAGGTGAACGCACCGGTCGCGCCGTAGAGCTTGCGGATATCGACCACGTCCGGCCCGACCGAGCCCGACAGGACGGGATATTCGGAGGTTTTTCCGGCGAGGGAAAGCTGGGCATTGTCGGTCATATAATCTCCTTTTTCCCGGCTCAACGCATCTGGTCGGCGATCCGCGCCAGGCTTTCGTCGCGGCCCAGCAGGGCAAGCACGTCGAAGATACCCGGCGAGGTCTTGCGACCGGTGAGAGCTGCGCGGAGCGGCTGCGCGACCTGCCCGAGCTTCACGCCCGCTGCCTCGGCCACCCGCCGTACCGCATCTTCGAGCGTCTCCGTATCCCAGTTGTGCAGCGCGTCAAGAGCGGCGTGCAGTCGCGATAGCAACGCGGGCGCATCACCGTCCAGCAGCGGGCGCGCCGCATCGTCGATCGACAGCGGCCGGACCGCGAACAGGAATGCGGCGCCGTCTGCCAGCTCGTTGAGATTCGCGGCGCGCGGCTTCAGCGCAGGCATGGCGCGCGCGAGCAGCTCGCGCCGTGGGTCGCCCTCGGCCAGCCCGAGTCGCCCGGCCACCAGCCCGGCGAGCCGCGCATCATCCGCCTCGCGGATATAATGGCCGTTGAGATGCTCCAGCTTCTTGAGATCGAAGCGCGAGGGCGATTTGCCGACGCTGGCGAGATCGAACCATTGGATCGCCTGCTCGCGGCTGATGATCTCCGCGTCGCCATGCCCCCAGCCGAGCCGCAGCAGGTAATTGTCGAGCGCTTCCGGCAGGATGCCCAGCTCGTCGCGATAGGCCTCGATCCCCACCGCGCCATGGCGCTTCGAGAGCTTGGCCCCGTCCGCGCCGTGGATCAGCGGGATATGGGCATAAACCGGCTCCGGCCAGCCCATTGCGCGATAGATCGGAAGCTGACGGAAGGCGTTGTTGAGATGGTCGTCACCGCGGATCACATGCGTCACGCCCATGTCGTGATCGTCGACCACCACCGCCAGCATATAGGTCGGTGTCCCGTCGGAACGGACCAGCACCAGATCGTCCAGCTCCGCGTTCTGCACCGTCACCTCGCCCTGCACGCGGTCATGGATCGTGACCGCGCCCTCCAGCGGCGCCTTGAGACGGATGACGTGCGGCGCGTCGGGATCGTCCGGCGTCCTGTCGCGCCACGGCGAGCGGATGCGCAGCGGCTTCTTCGCCGCCTCCGCCTCGGCGCGCATCTGCGCCAATTCCTCTGGCGTCAGATAGCAGCGATAGGCGTTGCCGCTGGCGACCATCGCCTTCGCCACCTCGACGTGCCGCGCGGCGCGCTCGAACTGGAACACGACGTCACCGTCCCAATCCATGCCCAGCCACTTGAGGCCGGAAAGGATCGCGTCGATCGCCGGCTGGGTCGAGCGGGCGCGGTCGGTATCCTCGATGCGCAGCAGGAACCTGCCGCCGTTGTGGCGCGCGTAGAGCAGGTTGAACAGCGCGGTGCGGGCGCCGCCCAGATGGAGGAAGCCGGTGGGGGAGGGGGCGAAACGGGTGACGACCGAAGGGTCACGCTCGCTCCCGCCGGCGGGATCGGTGGTTGCGCTCAAGCGCGCTTGCTCCCAAGCTGAATTATGACATGGCAACGATAGCCGGGGGCGCCCCTAGCACGCGCCCGGTGGCGCTTCAAACCTTAGCAACCCTCGCCATCGAACGATGGCTGGAGGCTGAGCGCGATCAACTTGCGCTGTGGCTGCCGGTGTTCCTCGGCACGGGCGTGATCCTGTGGTTCGCGCTGCCCGATCCGCGCGCGTGGATCGCGGCGATCCTGCTGGCGCTATCCGTGGCGTCGCTTGCAGTGGCGCTGGGGCGCGGAGGGCGCGCGGGGCGCTGCGTCGCGATCGCCGGGGTGGCGCTGGCGGCGGGCGTGGCGCTCGTGTGGTGGAAGGCGGAGCAGGCGGCGGCCCCGGTTCTGCCGCGCGCGACCGTGGCGCGGTTCGAGGCGCGGGTCGAGCGGGTGCAGCCGCTGCCGGCGCGCGCGCTGGTCCGCCTGACGCTGGCGCCGACGCGCTGGCTCGATCATGCGCCCGATCCGGCGCCGACCCGCATCCGCGTCAACCTCGCCGTGGCCGATTCTCCCGCCGGCATCGCCGAGGGCGCGATCGTGGCGATGCGCGCACGCCTGATGCCGCCCGCGCCGCCGGCCGTGCCGGGCGCCTATGATTTCGCGCGCGTCGCGTGGTTCGACGGCCTCGGCGCGACCGGGCGCGGGCTGGCGCCGGTGACGATCCTGTCCGGCGGCGATAACAAGGGCGAGGGCCTGCGCGTCCGCCTCTCGCGCCATATCCATGAGCAGCTTGAAGGCAGCGCGGGCGGGATCGCGGCGGCGCTCGCGACCGGCGACACCGGCGCGATCACCGACATGGATGCGGAGGCGATGCGGCGCTCCGGCCTCGCGCACCTGCTGTCGGTCAGCGGCCTGCACATCACCGCCGCCGTGGGGATCGCGATGCTGCTCGCCGCGCGCCTGCTCGCGCTCAGCCCGCGGCTGGCGCTGACGGGGCGGGTGCCGGTGCTGGCCGGCCTGGTCGGCGCGGCGGCGGCGATTGGCTATACGCTGCTGACGGGCAGCGAGGTGCCGACGATCCGTAGCTGCGTGGCCGCGCTGCTGGTGCTCGGCGCGATGGCGCTGGGGCGCGAGGCGGTGACGCTGCGGCTGGTCGCGGCGGGGGCGTTCGTGGTGGCGCTGCTGTGGCCGGAATCGCTGATCGGGCCGAGCTTCCAGCTTTCCTTCGCGGCGGTGACGACGATCGTCGCGCTCCACGAGCATCCCGCCGTCCGGCGCTGGTTCATGAAGCGTGACGAGGGCTGGGGCGCGAAGCTGCTGCGCGAGGGCGGATCGCTGCTGCTCACCGGGCTGGTGATCGAGATCGCGCTGATGCCGATCGCGGTCTATCACTTCCATCGCGCGGGGATTTACGGGGCGGTGGCGAATATCGTCGCGATCCCGCTCACCACCTTCGTCGTGATGCCGCTGGAGGCGCTGGCGCTGCTGTTCGATGCGGCGGGGCTGGGGATGCCCTTCTGGTGGCTGGCCGGCAAGGCGCTGGCGCTGCTGCTGTGGATCGCGCGGACCACCGCCGCCGCGCCCGGCTCCGTGACGGCGCTGCCCGCGATGCCGGCCGCGGCCTATGCGCTGATGGCGGCGGGCGGTTTATGGCTGGCGCTGTGGCGAACGCGCTGGCGGCGGCTTGGTGCGGTGCCGCTCGCGGTCGGCGCCGGCTGGGCGCTGGCGACGCCTGCGCCGGATCTGCTCGTCACCGGCGACGGCCGGCATGTCGCGATCCGTACCGCGCGGGGCGACCTTGCCGTGCTGCGCGATCGCGCCGGGGATTATGTGCGCGGGATGCTCGCCGAGAATGCGGGAACGGAGGACGATCCGCTGCTGCTCTCCGACCAGCCCGATGCGACATGTAGCCGCGACGCCTGTGTGATCGCGCGCGAGGCGGGCGGGCGGCGCTGGCGCATCCTCGCGACGCGCAGCGGCTATCTGCCGCCGTGGCGCGACATGGTGGAAGCGTGCCGCGCGGCGGATATCGTGATCAGCGACCGCCGCCTGCCCGGCGCCTGTGCGCCGCGCTGGCTGCGGCTCGATCGTCCGGCGCTGGCGAGAAGCGGCGGGGTGGCGCTGACCCTCGCCAGCGGCAGGATCGCCACGGTGCGCTCGCCCGGCGACAGCCATCCGTGGATGACGGCGGCTATCCCGCCGACGCCGCCCCGGTTCCGGTCCGGGCGGACGCGGGTAGACATCACGGTCAGTCGTAGCGGCGCAGCAGCCCCGCCAGCTTGCCCTGCACCCGCACTTGCGCGGGGGCGTAGCGTTGCGGGTCGTAACTGCGGTTCGCCGGATCGAGCCGGATCATCGCGCCTTCGCGGCGGAAATATTTGAGCGTCGCCTCGCTGTCGTCGATCAGCGCGACGACGATCTCGCCGTCCCGCGCCGTTTCGGTGCGGCGAATCAGCGCGTAATCGCCGTCGAGGATGCCGGCCTCGACCATCGAGTCGCCCGCCACCTCAAGCGCGAAATGCTCGCCACTGCCGAGCAATGCAGCCGGTACCGGGAGCGAAGTCGATCCCTCGAACGCCTCGATCGGCACGCCGGCGGCGATGCGGCCGTGGAGCGGGATCTCCACCACGTCGTTCGCCGGCTCCGGCATCGCGCGTCGTGGCGGCTGGGGGGCGCTGGCGGGCGCGCGGCGCTGTTCGGAGCGCTCCGGCATCTTCACCACTTCCAGCGCGCGGGCGCGGTTGGGCAGGCGGCGCAGGAAGCCGCGTTCCTCCAGCGCGCTGATCAGGCGATGCACGCCCGACTTGGACTTCAGCTCCAGCGCGTCCTTCATCTCCTCGAACGACGGCGAGACGCCGGTTTCGGCGAGACGATCGTGGATGAAACAGATCAGCTCATGCTGTTTCTTGGTAAGCATCGCGATCCTCCGCAGGCGAACAGACGCGGAACTTTTATGGAACAATCGTGGCCGGGTCAAGCGATGACGAGGATATCCGCCGATTCGCCAGCCGCCATCGCCGGGGCATGGGGCGCACGCACGACCAAGCAGGTCGCGCGCGCCAGGGTGGCGAGCATCGAGCTGTCCTGGATCGTCGCGACGTAGAGTAGGCCGTCGCGCAATTCCGCGCGGACGTAATCGGTGCGCGGGCCGTTCGCGGGGAGCGGCTCGCCCAGCGTCGCACGCGTCGCGTGCGGGAACGGATCGCGTGCGCCGGCCAGCGCGGCGACCAGCGGCCGCACGAACAGCAGCCCGGTGACGAAGGCGGACACCGGATTGCCCGGCAGCCCGACGACCACGCAGTCGCCGCGCCGCCCGGCCATCATCGGCTTGCCGGGGCGAAGCGCGATGCGCCAGAAGTCGATCTTCGCGCCGGCCGCCTCCAGCGCCGGGCGGACGAGATCATGGTCGCCGACCGACGCGCCCCCGGTGGTGACCAGTGCGTCCGCCGCGACATCGGTGAAGACGCGGGTCAGCACGTCTAGCCGGTCGGGCAGGATGCCGAGATCGACGAACTCCGCCGGCAGGTCGCGGAGCATCGCACGCAGCATCAGCCGGTTCGATTCGGGGAGGCCGGGCGCGTCGCTGCCCGGCTCGACCAGCTCGTCCCCGGTCGCGGCGAGCGCCACGCGGACCGGGCGGCCCACCTCCACCTCGCCCACCGCCCCGGTGGCGGCGAGCGCGAGGCGGGCGGGGGTCAGCAAATCGCCCGTTGCGCCCAGCACGTCGCCCTCGTGGAAATCCAGCCCGCGTGCGCGGACGTTGCGGGTACGGTAGGCCGGCCCTTCGCCCGCGAGGCGCAACGTATCGCCGTCGCGCGCCGCTTCCTCCTGCACCAGCACCGTGTCGGCGCCGGGCGGCAGCGGCGCGCCGGTGAAGATCCGCACCGCCTCGCCCGCGCCCATTGCGCCGCCGAAGCCGTGGCCCGCGGCGCTTTCCCCGATCACCCGCCACGGGCCGGGCATGTCGGCGAAGCGGATCGCATAGCCGTCCATCGCCGAGAGGTCGGCAACCGGCTGGGTGCGTCGGGCGATCGCCGGTGCGCGCAGGTAACGCCCGGCGGCATCAACCAGCGGCAGGCGTTCTGCGGAGAGCGTCGGCGCGAGTGCGAGCAGTCGCGCCTGTGCCTCGGCGACCGGCAGGAGAGGAAGGTTGGCCATCTCGCGCTCATGGCACGGCCGTGCCACCGGAGCCAATGCGGGCAATCGACAGCGCGCCGGTACGCCGATAGCCTGTGTGTGATGAAGACCTTGCTCGATCCGGATCGCGCGCTGACCGAGGGCCTCGCCGCGATCCGCACGCAATATAATGTCCCCGCCGATTTCCCGCCGCAGGTGCTGGCCGCTGCCGACGAGGCGGCGAAACGCGTGCCGACCGCGCATGTCGATCGCACCGCGATCCCGTTCGTCACGCTCGATCCGGCAAGCTCGACCGATCTCGATCAGGCCTTCGCGATCGAGCCGGCGGGGAGCGACCTGTTGCTGCGCTATGCGATCGCGGACGTCGCCTGGTTCGTCGATGAGGGCGGCGCGCTCGATGTCGAGGCATGGAAGCGCGGCGAATCGCTTTACCTGCCGGACGGCAAGGCGGCGCTCTATCCGCCGGTGCTGGGCGAGGGCGCGGCGAGCCTGCTGCCGACCGGGGATCGCCCGGCGGTGATCTTCGCGGTGCGTGTCGCGCCGGACGGGGCTGCGCGGCTCGACGGCGTGGAGCGCGCGGTGATCCGCAGCCGCGCCAAGCTCGCTTACGAGACGGTGAAACCCGCCGACCTGCCGTCCGGCTTCGCCGAGCTTGCCGCCCGGATCGACGCGGCGGAGGATCGGCGCGGGGCCGCGCGGGTCGACCCGCCGGAGCAGGAACTGGCGCGCAACGGCGACGGGCGGCTGCAACTCCGCTTCGCGCCGCGCGAGGAATCGGAGGACCAGAACGCCGCCATGTCGCTCGCGACCAATCTGGCGGTGGCGGACGCGCTCCTCGCGCACCACACCGGGCTGTTCCGCGTCATGCCGGGGCCGGACGACCGTGCCGTCGCACGGCTGCGCAACGCGGCGCGGGCGCTGGGGATCGACTGGCCGGCGGCGACATCGCTCGCCGACTTCCAGCGCGGGCTGGACGGGCATGACGCGCGGCAGGCGGCGATGATGGTCGCGATCCGGCGCGCGGGCGAGGGTGCGAGCTATGCGCCCTATCAGCCCGACGTGGTGCCGTGGCATGCGGCGGTCGCGGCGACCTATGCCCATGCCACCGCCCCGCTGCGGCGGCTCGCGGATCGCTACGTCGTGCAGGCGGCGCTGGCGGTGGCGAACGGACTGCCGGTGCCCGATTTCGTCTCCGCCGCCTTCGGCAGGCTCCCGCCGGTGATGGCGCATTCCGGCTCGATCGCCGGTGCGATCGACCGCGCGGTGATCGACATGGCCGAGGCGGTGATGCTCCACGGGCTGGAGGGACAGACTTTCAAGGCGGTTATCCTCGACCGCGACGAGCGCGGCGCGCGCATCCAGCTCTGCGACCGGCCGGTGGTGGCGCGGGTGCAGACCGACGCGGGCGAGCCGGGCGATACGATCACCGTGCGGCTCGACGAGGCCGATCCGGTGCGGCGGTCGCTGCGCTTCTCGCGCGCCGGCTGAGGATCACCGGCCGAGCGGATGGCGCAGCACAGGGGCATAGCTCGCCCCGTCATGCCCGAGCCGGCTCTCGTAGAGGATCAGTTCCTCCATCGTGAACGGCGCGCTGGAGAGGGCTGCGTGGTCCGCCAGCCAGCGTTCGATCATCGCGCCGTGGCCCGCGCTGCGCGGCAGGCGGGCGAGGGTGATATGCGGCATATAGGCGCGCCGTTCCGGCTCCAGCCCCAGCCGCACCAGCGCGTGATCGGTCTTGCGGTGGAGCGCCGCGAGCGCCTCGTGCGGGGCGACCGCCGCCCACAGCGCATCGGTCCGCCCGCGCTTGTCGAACCGCCCGACGCCGGCGAGCGCGACCTCCGGCGCGGGCGCCACGACGCCGGACAGCGCCAGCGCGATCTCCTCCGCCAGCGGCCGCTCGACCTCGCCGATGAAGCGCACGGTGAGGTGGAGTTGCGCATCATCCTGCCAGCGCGCGCCGGCCACGCCCCCCATCACCTGAAGGAGCGCGGCGCGGATCGCCGGGGGAGGGCGCAGGGCGACGAACAGGCGGTGCATCGGGCTGACCTTTTTGTAACGAAAGATTGCTCCGGGGCGGCTCGCTTGAAAAATTCGGCCGCGCGGGCAATATTTCACACATTCCGGCGCAATTCATTGCCGGACAAAGGAGCGAAGTGACAATGGCTAACTGGTCCGACCCCCGGCCGACCGCCGCCCCGTTCGGGACGAGCGCCGCCGATACGCGCGGTGCCGCGTATGACGCGGGTCTCCGGTCTTACATGCTGTCGGTCTATAATTACATGGCATCGGGCGTGTTGCTGACCGGGATCGTGGCGCTGCTGTTCGCCAGCGGCGGACGCGACAGCCTGGCCGCGCAGGTGTTCATGGCGCCCGGCATCCTGAAATATGTCGTGATCTTCTCGCCGCTCGCCTTCATCATGGTGCTGAACTTCGGGCTGAACCGCCTGTCGACCGGCGCGGCGCAGATGATCTTCTGGGCCTTCGCCGCCGTGATGGGCGTGTCGATGTCGACGATCTTCCTCGTCTATACCGGCACCTCGATCGCCATCACCTTCTTCGCCACCGCCGTCGCCTTCCTGTCGCTCAGCCTCTACGGCTATTCGACCAAGCGCGACCTATCCGGCTTCGGCACGTTCCTGATCATGGGCGTGGTCGGCATCATCGTCGCCTCGCTGCTCAACCTGTTCTTCAAGTCGCCCGCGATGGCGATGGTGATCAGCGCGATCGGCGTGCTGCTGTTCGCCGGCCTCACCGCCTATGACACGCAGCGGATCAAGAGCATGTACGCCTATGTCGCCGGCACCGACATGGTCGGCAAGATGGTCATCATGGGCGCGCTGTCGCTCTATCTCGACTTCGTCAACATGTTCCAGTTCCTGCTCTCCTTCATGGGCAGCAACCGCAACTGATCGCGGCGAAGCGCTGAAAGACAGGCCCGGCGGGGAAACCTGCCGGGCCTTCTTTTTGGGACGGGGGCAGCGCGGCGGCTACCGATCGTTAACCATGTCGTGTCAGGGTGGCGGCTCGCAACAGGGACCGTATCGATGACCGCCCGCGCCAAGCCCAAGGATGCCCGTCGCGCACCGCGTTCGCCGGTCGAGTGCCGCGCGACCGCGCGCGTCGCCGTCTCGGTCGAACTGCTCGATGCGTCGGTCAACGGCCTCCGCGCGCGGTTGTCGATTCCGCTGCCGGTCGGCACCACGCTGAAGATGGGGTTGCCGGGCGGGGTGCAGCGCCACGCGCGCATCATCTGGAGCACCGATGGGGAGATCGGTTGCGAGTTCCTCGCGTCGCTGTCGAGCGAGGAACTGGAGTTGCTGCTCGCCGCGACGCCGGACGCGCGCCCGCGCTGATCTCCGCGCCGCCCGCGACCGCCGCGGGCATCATTGTCGAAGCTCTGGAAGCCGTTTTGCGCTATACAATTGCGCGCTGCCGCCAGTTTCACCGCTTGAAATTATATTTCAATCGCGCGAAACGGGCGTGCGCGCCGGCCGACGTGGCGCGAGTCTGGAGAGAGCATGTCCGGCGATCCCGATCGCAGCAATCTGAAGCCATTGTCGCTCCATGTGCCGGAACCGCGTTTCCGCCCTGGCGACGAGGTGGATTTCTCCGTGGTCGAGGTGCCGGCGGCCGGCGCCGCGCCGCGACCCGACACACATGATGTGCCCGCGTCGTTCAGCGATCTCGCTTATTCGCTGGTGCGCGTGCTCGACGATGACGGTCAGGCGGTCGGCCCGTGGAACCCGCGCCTCTCGCCCGACAGACTGCGCCGGATGCTGCGCCACATGGCGCTGGTCCGCGCCTTCGACGAGCGGATGTTCCGCGCGCAAAGGCAGGGCAAGACCAGCTTCTACATGAAGTCGCTCGGCGAGGAGGCGGTGTCGGTCGCGGCGGCCCATGCGCTGCACTATGACGACATGTGCTTCCCCTCCTATCGCCAGCAGGGCCTGTTGATCGCGCGCGACTGGTCGCTGGTCGACATGATGAACCAGATCTATTCGAACCGCGCCGACCGGCTTCAGGGCAAGCAGCTGCCGATCATGTATTCGGTGCGCGAGGCCGGCTTCTTCTCGATCTCCGGCAATCTCACGACGCAATATCCGCAGGCGGTGGGCTGGGCGATGGCCTCCGCCTCCAAGGGCGACACGCGCATCGCCGCGACCTGGTGCGGCGAGGGATCGACGGCGGAGGGCGATTTCCACTCCGCGCTTACCTTCGCCACCGTCTATCGCGCGCCGGTGATCTTCAACGTGGTCAACAACCAGTGGGCGATCTCCAGCTTCTCCGGCTTCGCGGGCGCCGAGGCGACGACCTTCGCGGCGCGGGCGATCGGTTACGGCATCGCCGGCTTGCGCGTGGACGGCAATGACGCGCTCGCGGTCTATGCCGCGACCGCCTGGGCCGCCGAGCGCGCCCGCACCAACGCCGGGCCGACGCTGATCGAGCATTTCACCTATCGCGCCGAAGGCCATTCCACGTCCGACGATCCCAGCGCCTATCGCTCCGCCGGCGAGCCGAACGCCTGGCCGCTGGGCGATCCGATCCGGCGCCTCAAGGATCATCTCATCGCGATCGGCGAATGGGACGAGGACCGGCAGGCGACGATGGATCGCGAGGTCGCGGAGGAGGTGAAGGCCGCGCAGAAGGAAGCCGAGAAGAACGGCATCCTCGGCCACGGCCTGCTCCAGCCGCTCGACAGCCTGTTCGAGGGCGTGTTCGAGGAGATGCCCTGGCATCTTCGCGAGCAGCAGCAGCAGATGCTGGCCGAGGAGGAAGCCTCCGGCCGTCCGTGGGCGCGCAAGGGGTGATGCGAGTGGCAGAGGTTATCGAGAGCGAAGCGGGCGCCGGGACCGGTGACATTGCCCGCATGAACATGATCCAGGCGATCAACTCCGCGCTGGACGTGATGATGGCGCGCGACGACGCGATCGTCGTGATGGGCGAGGACGTGGGCTATTTCGGCGGCGTGTTCCGCGCCACCGCCGGCCTCCAGAAGAAATACGGCAAGACCCGCGTGTTCGACACGCCGATCACCGAATGCGGCATCATCGGCGTCGCGGTGGGGATGGGCGCCTATGGTCTGCGCCCCGTGCCGGAGATCCAGTTCGCGGATTATATCTATCCCGCGCTCGATCAGCTTGTCAGCGAGGCGGCGCGGTTGCGCTACCGCTCCGATGGCGAGTTCATCGCGCCGCTCACGGTACGCTCGCCGTTCGGCGGCGGCATCTTCGGCGGACAGACGCACTCGCAATCGCCGGAAGGCATCTTCACCCATGTCTCCGGGCTCAAGACGGTGATCCCGTCGACGCCCTATGATGCCAAGGGCCTGCTGATCGCCGCGATCGAGGACAATGATCCGGTCATCTTCTTCGAGCCGAAGCGCATTTACAACGGCCCGTTCAACGGCCATTGGGACCGCCCCGCGGAGAATTGGTCGAAGCATCCGGCGGGCGCGGTGCCGACGGGTTATTACCGCATCCCGCTGGGCAAGGCGAACGTGGTGCGGGAGGGCGAGGCGGTGACGATCCTCGCTTACGGCACGATGGTCCACGTCTGCCTGAACGTGGTGGCGGAGGCGGGGGTCGATGCGGAGGTGATCGACCTGCGCACGCTCGTCCCGCTCGATATCGAGACCATCGAGGAATCGGTGCGCAAGACGGGGCGCTGCCTGATCGTCCATGAGGCGACGCGCACCTCCGGCTTCGGCGCGGAGCTTTCCGCGCTGGTGCAGGAACGCTGCTTCTACCATCTGGAAGCGCCGATCGAACGTGTCACCGGGTTCGACACACCCTATCCGCACAGCCTCGAATGGGCCTATTTCCCGGGGCCGGTGCGGATCGGCCAGGCGCTCAAGAAGATTCTGAAGGATTGACGAGGATGGCGCGTTTCAACTTCCGCCTGCCCGATATCGGCGAAGGCATTTCCGAGGCCGAGATCGTCGCGTGGCACGTCAAGGTCGGCGACCGGGTCGAGGAGGACCAGCAGATCGCCGACATGATGACCGACAAGGCGACGGTCGAGATGGAAAGCCCGGTCGCGGGCACCGTCGTCGAGCTGGCCGGCGAGGTCGGCGATCAGGTGTCGATCGGTTCGACTTTGGTGGTGATCGAGATCGACGGCGAGGAGGAAGCGGCCGTCGAGATCGAGGAGGAGACGCCGGGCGTGGCGGTGGTTGAGCCGGTTGCGGTGGTGGAGAGCGTCTCGCACCCGGAACTCGCCGCTCCGGCTCCTGTCGAGGCCGCTCCGGCGCCCGCCGACAGCGTGGAGCGTCCTTCGCCGAAGGAGGAGACGCCTGCGGCTCCCCACGTCCTCGCATCCCCCGCCGTTCGCGCCCGAGCGCGCGATCTCGGCATCGACCTCGCGCAGGTGAAGCCGGCGGAGGGCGATCGCGTCCGCCATTCCGATCTCGACGCCTATCTGCGTTACGCCTCGGGGCAGGGCTATCTGGCACCTCACGCCAGCCGCGCGCGGGCGGACGAGCAGATCAAGGTGATCGGGATGCGCCGCCGCATCGCCGAGAACATGGCCGCGTCGAAGCGCCATATCCCGCATTTCACCTATGTCGACGAGATCGACGTGACCGAATTGGAGCGAGTCCGCGCCGATCTCAACGCGACGCGTGGGAACCGGCCGAAGCTGACGATGTTGCCGCTGCTGATCGTCGCGATCTGTCGCAGCCTGCCGCAATTCCCGATGCTCAACGCGCGTTACGACGATGAGGCGGGCGTGGTGACGCGCTCGGGCCGCGTCCATCTCGGCATGGCGACGCAGACCGATGCGGGCCTCACCGTGCCGGTGATCCGCGACGCGCAGGACAGGAACGTCTGGCAGCTCGCGGCCGAGATAACCCGGCTGGCCGATGCCGCGCGCGCCTCCAAGCTGAAGCCGGAGGAACTGGGCGGTGGCACGATCACCGTCACCAGCCTCGGCCCGCTCGGCGGCATCGCGACCACGCCGGTCATCAACCGGCCGGAAGTGGCGATCATCGGCCCGAATAAGATCGTCGAGCGCCCGGTGTTCCATGGCGACGATATCGTGCGGGCGAAGCTGATGAACCTGTCGATCAGCTGCGACCATCGCGTCGTCGATGGCTGGGACGCGGCGAACTACGTCCAGGCGCTCAAGAAGCTGCTCGAAACCCCGGTGTTGCTGTTCGCGGATTGATCGTGCCGGGCGCCGGCCGCGGGTGAGCCGCCGGCGCCTGCCGATCCTATACCCTGCGGCCGGTGAAAAGCTGGACCAGCCCGACCACCAGCGCGACGATCAGCAGGATGTGGATCAGCCCGCCCGCGATGTGCAGGCTGAAACCGAGCAGCCACAGGATCAGCAGAATTACGACAATGGTCCAGAGCATCGTTTTTCCTCTCCATCTGGAATGGAGAAGAGAACGTGCGTCATGTCGAAACCGTTCCAAAGCGTGATTGACCGCTCAGCGGAACGACAGGTTGATGCTGGCCGTGGCGGCGTGATCGCTCCCGCCAGCCGCGCCGGTGGCGAAGCGATACTGGTTGAGATAACCCAGCTCGACATTCACGCCCTTCGCGACCGGCGTATAGAGCGCTAGCGCGTTACGCATTCGATCCTCGCCAGCGATCGTCTGGAAGGCGTTGCGGTTGAGGTTGATGAAGCTCTCATGGCTGAACGCAATGCCGGTCGCGCCCTGTGCGTGCAGCGGCACGGCGATGCGGACGAACGGGCGGACCCGCCAGCCGGTGCCGTCCACTCCGTCGCGCCAGCGTTGTTCGGTGCGTAGCCGCAGCATCGCTCTCGCGGGGCCGACGCGGATGTCCTCCAGCGTCACCTGCTCGCGCGCGCGGCGTTCCATCGCGGCGAGACGGCCGCCGTCATAGGTCGGATCATGGGTATAGCCGGCCCAGACGGTGAGCCGCGGCGCGAGGCGATAGCCCAGAAGCGAATTGCTCTCGATCTCCGACAGGCCCGCGCGATTGTCGCTCAGCCGGACGATGACTTCCTGCGAGAAACGCCAGCGGTCGCCGATCCGCACCGTGGCGGCGCCGGTCAGCCATAGCTGCGCATCGTCGCGGGCGAGTACCCGCGTCGGGCAGGCCGCCATCGCCACGCCGAACATGCAACAGGCGGCCATTATGCGCATCGGCTGGCCGATGCGCAGAATTATGACGCCGCCGCAACAAATCTCTGTCCAGGTGACCGGAAAAAATTCAACCGATGGGTTTACAGTCCCGCGATGGCGACATATGTAAACCACATGGTTGAACAAAAGCTCGATCTCACCTTCGCCGCGCTGGCAGATCCGACCAGGCGGGCGATGCTGGCGGCGCTGCGCGGCGGGGAGCGCTCGATCGGCGATCTCGCCGCGCCTCATGCGATGACCTTCGCCGGCGCCGCCAAGCACGTCGGCGTCCTCGCGCGCGCCGGGCTGATCGAGCGGCGCAAGGTGGGGCGACAGCAGCTTTGCCGGCTTAAGGCGGAGCGTTTCGCCGAAGCGGAGGCGTGGCTGGCCGAATGGACGCGCTTCTGGAACCACCAGCTCGACGCGCTGGAAGCCGCGTTGCGGGAGGATCAGGAATGAACGGGCCGGTGACGCTCACGGTGACGCGCGATTTCGTGGCCTCGCCCGAACGGGTGTTCGATGCGTGGCTCGACCCGGTCGTGGCGCGGCGATTCCTGTTCGCGACGTCGGGTGGCGAGATGCTCACCTGCGAGATCGATGCCCGTGTCGGCGGATCGGCGCTGATCGTCGAGCGGCGACCGGCCGGGGATGCGCGTCACCGCCTGCGCTTCGAGGTGATCGAGCGGCCGGGGCGGCTCGTGTTCCTGTTCGGCGCCGATCCCGCGCCGGAGGGCGAATGGACGCGTGTGACGATCGGGATCACGCCGCTTGGCGCGGGCGCGCGTCTGACGCTGACGCACGAGATGGACCCACAATGGGCCGCCTATGCCGATCGCACGCGCGAGGGCTGGGCAATGATCCTGCAATCACTGGAGAGGAACCTGAACGACCATGGCTGACCTTATCACCGCGCGGGAATTGCGCTTCGAACGCCTGCTGGCCGCGCCGGTCGACAAGGTGTGGCAATATCTGGTCGACCCCGAACTGCGCGCGCGCTGGTTCATGGCCGGGCCGAGCGATATCCGGCCCGGCGGCACGATCGGATTCACGATGGCGCACGAGAATCTGTCGGACGGGCCGGTGGCGACGCCGGAGCGTTTCGCCGGGAAAAGCGGGCACCAATGGAGCGAGCGCGTGCTGCGCGTCGAGCCGCCGCATCTGCTTGCCTTTACCTGGGACAATGGCGAGGCGGGGGAGGTGACGATCACCCTGACGCCGGAAGGCGACCGGACGCGGCTGTTGCTGCATCACAACGGGCTGCGCGGCGCGAGCGACGCGGCGAGCTTCGGTGGCGGCTGGGGCGCGCATCTGGCGGTGCTGGAGCGCCGCGTTGCCGGGGAGAAGGTGCCGGACTTCTGGCAGCTTCACGCCGAAGCCGAGGAGCGGGCGAAGCAGGCGGTAGGCGTCGCCTGAGCGCCATTGCGGGTCAGGCGGCCAGCGCCGCCTCGGCCTGCGTAAGCGCCTTGGGATCGTCCACGTCGAGCCACCAGGCATCGCCGATATCGGTGACGCGCGCGTCGCCCGTCGCGGCGAGCGCCTCCACCCCGGCGGAGATCGATCCGCTGCCGCCCGCCGCGATGCTGGCGCGCAGCGCGTCGTGGAAGCGACCGTCGACCGCGAACACGCCGCAATCGAACGCATCGTAATCGGGGAGATGCTTGCCGATCGCGACGATCCGGTCGCCGTTGGTGCGGACCCGCGTCACGTCGTCGAGATCGACCAGCGGATTGTCCAGCCGCCGGTCGATCGCCAGCGTCAGCGGCGCATCCGGCGCGGCGATGGCGCGCGCGACGATCGCCGGATCGAACAGATGGTCGGCCATCATCAGCAGATGCCGCTCCGGCCCGATCGCATCGGCGCCGGTCAGCACCGAATGGCCGTTGGCGAGGGACCAGTCAGCGGTGCGGACGCAGGCGATCGCCGGATCGAGCGCGCGGAGATAGCTCTCCAGCGCCTCACCCTCATGCCCGGTGACGACGGTGAAGCCGCTCGCGCCGCCGGCACGCGCCGCCGCGATGACGCGCGCGATCAGCGGCACGCCAGCGACGGGGGTCAGCGGTTTGGAGGGGGACACCGCGCGCAGCCGGCTGCCATAGCCGGCCGCGACGATGAGCGCCTTCACTCGGCGGCGAGCCGGGCGTCGGCGTGGATGAAGTCGTCGGTCATCTGCGCCGCGATATCGTCGGTATATTGCTCCGGCGGATGCTTGCAGAAGAAGGACGACGGGCCGGTCAGCGCGCCGGCGAGGCCGCGATCGAGGCCGAGCTTGCAGCAGCGGATCGCGTCCACCACCACGGCGGCGGAATTGGGGCTGTCCTCCACCGACAGGCGCAGTTCGAGGTTCATCGGCACGTCGCCGAACAGATTGCCCTCGAGGCGCAGGAAGCACAGCTTGTTGTCGTGCAGCCACGGGATGTAGTCGGACGGGCCGACGTGGATATTCTCGTCCGCCAGCCGCTCGGCGAGCACGGCCTGCACGGCCTCCGTCTTCGATTCCTTCTTGCTCGAAAGGCGGTTGCGGTCGAGCATGTTCATGAAGTCGGTGTTGCCGCCGGTGTTGAGCTGATAGGTGTGGTCGATCGTCACGCCGCGGCTCTTGAACAGGTTCGACAGGACGCGGTGGACGATCGTCGCGCCGACCTGCGCCTTCACGTCGTCGCCGATGATCGGCAGCCCGGCCCGGGCGAAGCGCGCTTCCCATTCCGGGTTGGACGCGATGAACACCGGCATGCAGTTCACCACCGCAAGCCCCGCCTCCAGCGCGCATTCCATGTAGAATTCGGTCGCCTTCTGGCTGCCGACCGGCAGGAAATTGACGAGCACTTCCGCGCCCGAATCCTTCAGCGTGCGAATGATCGACGCGCGATCGGTGTCCGGCGTTCCGTCCACCTCGAAACCGCGATCGTTGGCGACGGTGAGCATATGGTCGGCCACGCCGTCCAGCTTCGCGCCCATCTGCACGATCGTGCCGGTTTTCGGCACCTCGGCGTGAAATACCTTGGTGCAGTTCGGCTTGGCGAAGATCGCCTCGCCCAGATCCAGCCCGACCTTGCGAGAATCGACGTCGAACGCGGCGACGAATTCGATGTCGCTGACCTTGTATCCACCGACGTCTTCATGGATCAGCCCGTGGGCGGTGTTGCCGGCGGAATAGTGATACTTGCCCTGCACCAGGCTGCTCGCGCAGTTGCCGACCCCGATGATGGCGACCTTGATCCTCGACATTAAACCCCCGCTTTGCCGGCTGCGGCCGGCGGATGACTGATTAGCGTCAGTGTCGTGACAGATGCACGACGCCTGTCAAGCGATGGCAGCACCTGTTATTCGGCGGCAAAGGGGACTTCGCCTTGGAATCGAACGAATTGCCGGCAGCTGTTACGGGAAAACCGCGTGAATTGCAGGGTTTCCTGAACCGGATCGCTTACCATCCCGCGGCCCGGCGACTCGCGATCTTGCTCGCTCGGACGCCGGCGACTCCGAACATGGTTTCGGTGTTCGGCGCGGCGATGGTGTGCGCGACGGGAGTGCTTTACGCGCTGGTCGGGACGCCGCTCGCGATCGGAATCGGCTTCGCGCTGCATCTGCTATGGCATGTCGTCGACGGCGCGGACGGCGATCTCGCGCGGATGACGGGCCGCGCCAGCCCGCGCGGCGAGGTGGTGGACGGCCTGTGCGACTATGGCGGCCATACCGTGCTCTACCTGCTGCTCGGCTATGCGCTCCAGCAGGTGTTCGGGCCATTGATCTGGGTGGTTGTGGTGGGCGCGGGCGTATCGCGCATCGTCCAGTCGGTGTTCGCGGAAAGCTCGCGGCGGAGCTACCAATGGTGGGCTTATGGCGTGCCGTGGATCCAGAACAACCGTGCGGCTGGATCGACCGGAATGGGCGGGGCGCTGGCGCGCTTCTACCTCAAGGTCTCCCATGCCGTTACGGGGCCGACCGAGACGATCAACGCGCTGGTGGCGAGCGCCGAGCCGGATCCGGCCGAGCGGCAGCGGATCGCGCGGCTGGCGAGGGAAACGGGCCGCCGAACGCTGCTGCTGCCCGGCCTGCTCGGCGCCAATCCACGCACGATCCTGCTGGGCCTCAGCATGATCGCGGGATCGTCGGTATGGTTCTTCCTGATCGAACTGACGTTGCTCAACATCCTGCTGGCGGTGGCGATCGTGCAGCAACGCATCAATTGCGCGCGCCTGATGGCGCTGATCGCGCGCGGAAGGGATTGACGCGCGGAACTTCGCGGCGCCGGGAACGGTTCGTTACCGGAACGGGATTCAAGGGAGACGGATGATGCGCATGATGGTGGTGATGGCAGGGGCGCTGACGCTGGCTGCCTGTGGCGAGGGCGGCATGCAGACCGGCGCCCCGGTGGCGGGCGGCGCGCATGCGGTGGCGCTGCTCAAGCTGGCGAACGGCGCCGACGCCGGCCGCGCGACCGCGACCGAGGTGGCCGGCGGGCTGCGCGTGACGGTCGATGCGAAGGGCCTGCCGCCCGGCACGCACGGCGCGCATGTCCACACCACGGGCCGCTGCGATGCCCCAGATTTCGCCAGCGCCGGGGGCCACTGGAACCCCACGAGCATGAAGCACGGCTCGATGAACCCGCAGGGGCCGCATGAGGGCGACCTGCCCAATCTGGTGATCGACACCGGCGGCCGCGGCACGGTTGCGGCGACCATTCCCGGCGCGACGATGGCCGGGCTGCTAGACGCCGACGGCGCGGCGCTGGTGATCCACGCCAATGCCGACGACCTGATGACCGATCCCGCCGGCAACAGCGGGGCGCGGATCGCCTGCGGGGTGTTTCAGGCCGGCTGAGAACCCAGCTTCCGGCTCACCTTCACCAGCGTCGGGTCGCCCTCCAGCGGCTCGACGGTGAGGCCCATCTCGCGCTCCAGGTTGACGGCGGCGACATTGTCGCGCGATTCGATCGCCTCGACCCATTGCGCGCCGCGTTCCTGCGCCTGATCCATCGCGAAGCGCATCAGTTCCCAGCCGATGCCGTGATCCTTGTGATCGCTGCGCACCGCGACGGCCAGCTCCGCGCGCTCGCCGCTCGCATCGAAGCACAGCATCGCCAGCGCGAGCAGCGCGCCGCCGTCCGCGTCGGCGGCAAGCCAGGTGGCGTCGCGGCCATCGTTGCGGGTCATCGTCTCGATCAGCGAGCGGCCGATGCGATTCGCCGTGGCGAGGAAGCGGAAGCGCCGGTCCTCGGGCGATAGCTGGTCGAAGAACTGGTCGATCGGGAATTCGTCGCCCGGCCCGGCAAGGCGGATGTCGAGCCGCACGCCGGCGCGCGTGGTGAGTCGGGTGGTAGGCGTCTGCATGTCGTGGCCTTTCGATGCCGGACCGCGTGGTTTGCCCGCTTCCCGATAGATTATGCCCGGTCGACGGCTTTGACCATCGTCAAAGCGCGCATGGCACCATGCGCTAAGCATCGATCGGACCTGCTTCTGGGATATTTCGCGATGCTTGCCGGTCCTTCACGCCTCGATGCCGCTGAGCCGACCCTCGACACGCTCGAGGAGGATCACGCCATCCAGCGTGCGCTGTGCCGCGATATCGAGGCGCTGGCGGACGGGCTGCCGAAACTGCCGCCGCTGCCGGAGGTGCGCCGCCTGTGCGATCGCGTGATGCGCGTGGCGGGCGCGCATCTCGTCCGCGCCGAACTCGTGTTCGAGCGGTTGCCGGCGGGGCAGGGGCCGAGCGACGCCGAACTGGAGACGCTGCGCGAGATGCACGCGCTCGATGCGACGCACGCCGACGATCTGGTGATGGCGCTATGGGATCATGTCGGCCGCGAGCCGGAGGCGCATGTCGGCCAGCTCTCCTATATGCTGCGCTGCTTCTTCGACGGATGCCGCCGCGCGATCGCGCTCAAGGAGAGCTGGATCGCCGCCGCGCGCAGGGCAGGGGCGGGGCCGGGTCTCAGGCCGGATTGACGATCGCTTTCAGCGCGGCGCGGTCGAGGATCGTGCAGTCGCGCTCGCCCTTGGCGAAATCGACCACCCCGGCGGTCTTCAGGCGGGTGAGATGGCGGCTGACCGTCTCGATCGTCAGCCCCAGGAAACCGGCCATCTCGCCGCGGCTGATCGGGATCAGCACCTGGATGCGTCCGGCGGCGTCGGGCATGCCGGTGCGCTCGGCCAGTTCGAGCAGGAAGCCCGCCACCCGCTCGCGCGCGTCCTTGCGCCCCAGCGAGAGCATCCGCTCGCGCGCCTCATCGAGCGAGGCCATGGTGCGTTCGAGCAGCAGCCGTTCCATGTGCGGATAGGTTTCGAGCGCGCGCTCGAAGCCGGTGCGCGGGAAGGTGCACAAATTGGTGTCGGTGAGCGCGGTGACCGTCAGCGACGCCTCGGCGGTGAAGAGCTGGCCGACGAAATCGCCGGGAAACAGCAATCCGACGATCTGCTCGCGCCCGTCGGCGGTCGAGGCGGAAACCTTGAGCGCGCCGGACACGACGTTGGCGCAGCTGCTGTTCGGGTCGCCCGCCCAGGTGACGACCTGCCCGGCCGCGACATCGCGCCGGCGCCCGAGAGCGCTGAGCGCGGCAAGCTCGCAATCGCTCATGCTGGCGCACAGCGCCTTGTCGCGCACGAGACAATCGAGACAGCGTTGTGGAACCCCGGACACGGATGCCATTCTTGCATCAATGTGCGGCTTTGTCAGCACCGGTTTGTTACGGAGTTGATGGCGCGGCATCGCAACCAGAAGAATGGCTCCCTGAGTAGGATTCGAACCTACGGCCGCTCGATTAACAGTCGAGAGCTCTACCGCTGAGCTATCAGGGAATGCCGTGCGGGAGGCGCGTCTATAGCCGCCTGATTCAGAGATGCAACCCCTGTTTCGCCACGAATTTCAGGCGATGAACTGCTCCATCGTGATGCGGTCGTCCAGCGCGTGCTCGGGGTCGAACAGCAGCGTCAGTTCGCGAGCGCGGTCCATCGCGATGTCGACCTGCGCGACATCGCGGATCTCGCGCTGGTCGGCCACCGCCGACACCGGGCGCTTGCCCGGATCGAGGATACGCAGCGACACGCGCGCGCGGTCCGGCAGGATCGCCCCGCGCCAGCGCCGCGGGCGGAAGGCGCTGATCGGGGTGAGCGCGAGCAGGTTGGAGCCGAGCGGGAGGATCGGGCCGTGCGCGGAGAGATTGTAAGCGGTCGAGCCGGCGGGCGTGGCGACAAGGATGCCGTCGCACGCCAGCTCCTCCAGCACGATGCGGTCGTTGACCGCCACCTCGATCTTCGCGGTCTGGCGCGTTTCGCGCAGCAGCGACACCTCGTTGATCGCGGGTAACGTGTGGATGCGGCCGTCGATCCCCGTCGCGGTCATCATCAGCGGCGTGACCTTGAACGCGCGTGCGCGGTCCAGCCGGTCGTCCAGCCCCAGCCCGCGCCATTCGTTCATCAGGAAGCCGACCGTGCCGAGATTCATCCCGAATACCGGCGGCGGCGGGCGGCGCGCCTCCAGCATGGCGTGCAGAGTCTGGAGCAGGAACCCGTCGCCGCCGAGCGCGATGACCAGATCGGCCTCCTCGATCGGGCACCAGTCCCAGGCGTCGAAAAGCTCGGCGCGGGCAGCCTGGGCCTGGGCGGTGGGCGAGGCGACCAGCGCCCGCCGGGGGTAGCTCGTCATCCGCCGGTCACGTTCATATGGCGCGACACCGCCGGGGCGGCGCCGCGCGCGATGTGGAAATCGTGCGCGCGCGGCTTGGCGGCGAGCGCGGCATCGATCGCGGCGTCCAGCCCGGCGACTCCGCCGCCACGCAGCGCCTGCTTCAGATCGGCGTGATCGTCGTGGCCAAGGCAGGAATAGAGCCGCCCCTCGGTCGTCAGCCGCACGCGGTTGCAGCCGTCGCAGAAATTCCCGGTGAGCGGCGAGATCAGGCCGAGCCGCGTATCGCTGCCCGCGACTCGCCAGTAACGCGCCGGGCCGCCGGTGCTGCGGGGATCGCGGATCAGATCGTGGCTCGCGGAAAGCTGCTCGAACACGCGGGTGAGGGGAAGGAAGCGGTCGGTGCGGTCTTCGTCGATCGCGCCGAGCGGCATGGTCTCGATCAGCGTGAGGTCCAGCCCTTCCGCGACGCACCAGTCCAGCATCGGCGCGATCTCGTCTTCGTTGAGACCCTTGAGCGCGACCATGTTGATCTTGACGCGCAAGCCCGCGCCGCGCGCCGCCGCGATCCCGCCGAGCACCTGCGCGACGTCGCCGTGCCGGGTGATGAAACGGAAGCGATCCGCATTGCGGCTGTCGAGGCTGACGTTGATACGGCGGATGCCGGCGTCGTGCAGCGCCGCGGCATGATCGGCGAGGCGCGTGCCGTTGGTGGTCATCGTCAGCTCGTCCAGCCCGCCGCCGACATGCCGGCCGAGTCGCCGCACCAGATCGATCACGTCGCGGCGCACCAGCGGCTCACCGCCCGACAGCCGGATCTTGCGCACGCCGCGCGCGATGAAGCGTTCCGCGATGACCGCGATTTCCTCCAGCGCGAGCAATTCGGCGCGGGGCAGGAAGGTCATCCGCTCGGCCATGCAATAGCGGCAGCGCAGGTCGCAGCGATCGGTGACCGAGACGCGCAGATAGCGGATCGCCCGGCCGAAGCCGTCGACGAGCGCGCCGGGCGCGTGGAGATCGGATATCACCATCGCATGGGAGAGCTAGGCGTTGCAGGTGCTTGCGGCAAGCCTGTGCCAATATTGGCCCGTATCGGCTGGGAAACGATTGGCGAACGCGCGTCGTGTCGCTAACAAATCGTTAATGCAGGGTCAGCCGCCGTTTCCGAAGCCGACAGCCACGATCGCGATCGCGCCCGATGCCGCGCGCGGCGCGCTGGAGCCGTTGCTGGCTGGAGCCGGGTGGATCGCCGCCGATGCTGCGCCTCTTGTGCGGCTGGTCGATGCGCGCGCCGGTCTGGCGACGCTGGCCGCGCTGGCGCCGGTCGCCTTCGAGGAACAGGCCGCGCTGGTCGCGATCGTCGCGACGGAAACGGCGCTGGACGCCGCTTTCGACGCCGGGGCGACCCATGCGGTGGTGGGTGACGACCCCGCCGCCTTGCTGCGAATGCTGCGCTTTGCTGCGCGACATGCGCGGCGCGTGCGGCGTCTGGCGTTCGCGCGGCGCGTCGATGAGGCGCCGCCGGGCGAGGTGGCGCGTTTCCTCGCGCTGCGCGAGGAGCAGGGGGACACGCTGTCGATGATCGCGATCGCCCTGACGCGCTTCGATATCGTCAATGCCGCCTTCGGCCGCTCGGTGGGAGACGCGCTGCTCGCCGCCGCGTTCGCGCGGGTGGTCGATGCGCTGGTCGGCATTCCGCCGGAGGACCGGCAGGTGATGCGCGGCGACGGCGCGGTGGTGGAGGTGGCGCTTGCCGTCGATGCCGACACGCTCCGCGTGATCGTCGCGAGCGTGGAGAGCGCGCTGGCGCGGCCGTTCGATACCGGGGACGCGATGGTCAATCTCGGCGCGCGGATCGGCGTCGCGCGCGGAGGGGCCGCCGCCGACCTGCCGGCACGGGTGCGCGAGGCGCTGGACGACGCGCGCGGCGGCGACGGAACGAAGGTGTATCAGGCATCGCGCGTCTATGCCGCGCCGCTGGTGCGGCTTGCGGCGGACCTGCATCGCGCGATCGACCGCGACGAGATCGCGATCCTGTTTCAGCCGCAGGTGACGCTGGCCTCCGGCGCGATCACCGGCGTGGAGGCGCTGGCGCGGTGGGACCACCCGACGCTCGGCACGCTCGGCGCGGAGACCTTGTTCGCCGCCGCCGACCGCGCCGATCTGGGCGCGGCGCTGTCGGAGCATATCCTGATCCGCTCGCTCGATGCGGTATCGAGCTGGCCGGCGGCGCTGTCTGAGCTGCGGGTGGCGGTCAACGTCACGGCGGCGGACGTGGCGCGGCCCGATTTCGTCCGCCGCTTCGTCGAGCATGTCGCGGAAAGCGGCGTCGCGCGGCGGCGGGTGACGGCGGAGATCACCGAAACCGGCCTGATCGGCGATCTCGATGTAGCGGCGGTGGCGCTGGGCGCGCTGCGCGAGCAGGGCGTGCGGGTCGCGATCGACGATTTCGGCACCGGCTATTCCAGCCTCGCCTATCTGAAGGCGCTGCCGCTCGATTACCTCAAGATCGATCGCAGCCTGACGCGCGACATCGCCGGCGCGGCGCGCGATCGGGTGATCGTGCGCGGGGTGATCGCGATGGCGCACGCGCTGGGCCTCGCGACGATCGCCGAGGGGGTGGAAACGGCCGCCGAGCGCGATCTGCTCGCCGGCGAGGGTTGCGATCTCTACCAGGGCTATCTGTGCGCCGGCCCGCTCGACAGCGAGGCGCTGGCCGCGCTGGTGACAGGCTGGACGCTCAACCCGCGGCCTTCGCCAATCCCTTCGACAATTGCAGCGCACCGTTGAGCCGCGCGTCCGCGTCCGGCCATGAGCGGGTGAGCGCGAATTTCGAATCCGGCCGGAGCTTCGCGATCGCGCCGAGCCGC
Organism: Sphingomonas sp. 67-36; assembly: GCA_001897375.1. GTDB lineage: Bacteria > Pseudomonadota > Alphaproteobacteria > Sphingomonadales > Sphingomonadaceae > Sphingomonas. Next base: position 321,415 of record MKSU01000004.1, read on the forward strand.
TGGACATAGGCGAGCAGCCCCTCGACGTTCGGCGGATTGTCGTCGTGGAACGTCACCAGCGCGCCCTTCGGCCCGATATCCATCTTCGCGACGCAGGCCTTCTTGGCGTTCATCTTGATCTCGATCACGCGGATCAGGTTCTCGGTGGCATCGGGCAGCTTGCCGAAACGGTCGATCATCTCGGCAGCGAAGGCTTCCAGCGATTGCTTGTCGTCCAGCTCGTTGAGGCGGCGGTAGAGGCCCATGCGCAGGTCGAGGTCCGGCACATATTCCTCCGGGATGAGGATCGGCGCATCGACCGTGATCTGCGGCGAGAAATCGCGCGGGCGCTGGGTGAGGCCGCCGGCCTTCGCCTCCAGGATCGCCTCCTCCAGCATCGACTGGTAGAGTTCGTAGCCGACCTCCTTGATATGCCCCGATTGTTCGTCGCCGAGCAGATTGCCCGCGCCGCGGATATCGAGATCGTGGCTGGCGAGCTGGAAGCCCGCGCCGAGCGAATCCAGATCGGACAGCACCTTGAGGCGCTTCTCCGCCGTATCGGTCATCTGCCGCTCGGGCGGCGTCACCAGATAGGCATAGGCGCGCGTCTTGGAACGCCCGACGCGGCCGCGAAGCTGGTAGAGCTGGGCGAGGCCGAAACGGTCGGCGCGGTTGACGATCATCGTGTTGGCGGAGGGGATGTCGATCCCGCTCTCGATGATCGAGGTGGAGACCAGCACCTCGAACTTCCTGTCGTAGAAGGCGCTCATCCGCTCCTCCACCTCGCCGGGGGCCATCTGGCCGTGGGCGACGACGTAGCGGATTTCCGGCACCTCGTTGCGCAGATAGTCCTCGATCTCCGGCAGGTCCGCGATGCGCGGGGTGACGAGGAAGCTTTGCCCGCCGCGATAATGTTCGCGCAGCAGCGCCTCGCGCAGCACCACCGGATCCCACGGCATCACATAGGTGCGCACCGCGAGGCGATCGACCGGCGGGGTCTGGATCACCGAAAGCTCGCGCAGGCCGGACATTGCCATCTGGAGCGTGCGCGGGATCGGCGTGGCGGTGAGGGTGAGGACGTGCACGTCGCTCTTGAGCGCCTTCAGCCGCTCCTTGTGGGTGACGCCGAAACGCTGCTCCTCATCGACGATCACGAGGCCGAGCCGCTTGAACTCCACGCTCTTGGCGAGGATCGCGTGCGTGCCGATCACGATGTCGATATCGCCTGACGCCACACGTTCGCGCGTCGTCTTCGCCTCGGTCGCGGAGACGAGGCGGGAGAGGCGGCCGATGTTGACCGGGAAGCCTTCGAAGCGCGCGACGAAATTCTGGTAATGCTGGCGCGCGAGCAATGTGGTGGGGCAGACCACCGCCACCTGCATCCCCGCCATCGCCGCGACGAAGGCGGCGCGCAGCGCGACCTCCGTCTTGCCGAAGCCCACGTCGCCGACGATCAGCCGGTCCATTGGCTTGCCGGCGGAGAGGTCGCCCAGCACATCCTCGATCGCGCGATCCTGATCGTCGGTTTCCTCATAAGGGAAACGATCGACGAAGGTCGGGAAGCCGCTCGCATCCGGCTCCGCCACCTCGCCCGAGCGCAGCGCGCGCTCGGCGGCGACCGCGATCAACTCGCCGGCGATCTCGCGGATGCGCTCCTTCATGCGCGACTTGCGCCGCTGCCACGCTTCACCGCCGAGCTTGTCGAGCGCCGCGCCTTCCTCGCTGGAGCCGTAGCGCGAGAGGACTTCGAGATTCTCGACCGGAACGTAGAGCTTGTCGCCCCCGGCATAGGTCAGCGCGACGCAATCGTGCGGGGCGTTGCCGACGGGGATCGAGGTCAGTCCCTCGTAGCGCCCGATGCCGTGATCGACATGGACGACCAGATCGCCCGGCGAGAGCGTTGCCAGTTCCGCGAGGAAGGCGTCGGCGGACTTGCGGCGCTTCTGCCGGCGGACGAGCCGGTCGCCCAGCATGTCCTGCTCGGTCAGCACCGCGACGCGCGGCGCGGTGAAACCGTGATCGAGCGGCAGGACGATCAGCGCGACCTGCGTCTCGCCGACGCCGAGCGCCTCCTGCCACGTATCGACCGGCTTCGCGCCGTTCAGGCCGTGGTCCTTGAGCAGATTGCCGAGCCGGTCGCGCGCGCCGCCGGAATAGCTCGCCAGCACCGGCTTGCGACCGTCCTTGCGCAGCTTCGCGACATGCGCGACGACCGCCTCATAGACGTTCGCGCCCGATGCGCGTTCGGGCGCGAAATCACGCGCGCCGTCCACGCCGAAATCCACCACGCGAGCGGATTCGGGCTCGTGGAACGACGTGGTGACATGTGCCGTCGCCGCCTCCAGCGCTGCGCGCCATTCGCCGTCGTCGAGGTAGAGCGTCTTCGCGGGCAGCGCGCGATAGCTGCCGGGCTGGGCGGCCTCCGCGCGCTTGCGGTTCTCATAATAGTCCGCGATCGATTCGAGGCGCGATTCGGCCGCCGCCGTCACGCCATTGTCGCGCACCACCAACGCGTCCTCGCCGAGATGATCGAAGATGGTGGCGAGCTTCTCCTCGAACAGCGGGAGCCAATGCTCCATCCCCGCCAGCCGCCGGCCATCGCTCACCGCCTGATAGAGCGGGTCGCCGGTGGCCGTCGCGCCGAAGGTTTCGCGATAGCGGCTGCGGAAGCGCTTCACGCTGTCCTCGTCGAGCAGCGCCTCGGACGCGGGGAGCAGGGTGAAGCCGTCGATCCGCCCGGTGGTGCGCTGGTCGGCGGGGTCGAAGGTGCGGACGCTTTCGATCTCGTCGCCGAAGAAGTCGAGGCGCAGCGCCTGTTCCTCGCCGCTCGGGAACAGGTCCACGATCCCGCCGCGAATGGCGTATTCGCCCGCGTCATGCACGGTGTCGGTGCGGACGTAGCCGTTGGCCTGGAGCAGCGCGGCGAGCCGGTCGAGGCTGATCCGCTCGCCCGGCTTCAGGTTTGCGACCAATTGCCGGATACGGAACGGGGTGAGCGTGCGCTGCGTCGCGGCGTTGGTGGTGGTGAGGACGAGCTGCGGCCCGCGCGGCTTCTGCTGCAGCCGGTGGAGCGCGCCGATCCGCTCCGCCATCACACGCAGGGTCGGGGAGGCGCGGTCGTAAGGCAGGCAATCCCATGCCGGGAATTCGATCACCTCCAGCTCCGGCGCGAAGAAGGGCGCGGTGGCGGCGATTGCGCGCATGGCGGCCTCGTCCGGCGCGACGAACACCGCCCGGCGCGGCGCTGCACGCGCGAGGTCCGCCAGCAGCGAGGGCAGGAAGCCCGCCGGCACGCCCGCGAGCGTCAGCACCTCGGTGGCGGAGAGGATCTGTTTGAGTTCGGGCATGATCTTCTTTGTAAAGGCCCTTCCGAACGGAAGGGGATGGGAATGCTATTCCGGCACCTGCACGTAGTTCAGCGCGCGCATCGCCTGCATCATCGGGCCGTCCCATTCGGGCGGGCAGGGGAGGGAGCCGATCGCCCAGCCCATGATGTCCACGTCCTGCTCCTCCAGCAGAGTCTCGAACCAGTCGAGCTGTTCGGCGCTCCAGTTCGCGTGGTGCGCGTCGAAGAAGCCGCCGATCATCAGGTCGGCCTCGCGCGTGCCGCGGTGCCAGGCGCGGAAGCGCAGGCGTTTCAGTCTGATTTCGTGGTCCATCGGTCCTCAACGTCAATTGCCCGGCGGGCGCTGGCGGCGCGCGTCGGGTGCGGGTAAGGCGCTATCTAGGCATGAGACCCGATATCCTCAATCCGCTGTTCGCCGAAGTCACCGCGCTGAAGGGCGTGGGGCCGGCGCTGGCGAAGCCGCTGGAGCGGCTGGGGATCGCGAGGGTGGTGGACGTGCTGTTCCATTTGCCGACCGGCTGGATCGATCGCTGGCCGCGCGACACGCTCGACGCGAGCGATGCCGGGCGGACGATCGCGATCACGCTGACCCCACGCGATATCCGCAGCACCGGCTCCGCCCGCGCGCCGACACGGGTGAGCGCCACCGACGCGGCGGGCAACCACGTCAGCCTCGTCTATTTCGGCGGATCGTCCGGCTGGGTGAAGAAGCTCTATCCGATCGGGCAGCCGGTGCGCGTTTCCGGCAAGCTGGAGACGTACGGGCAGGAGCTTCAGATCATCCACCCGGAGATCGAGGGGGAGGAAGGCTTCCGCGAGCGCGAGCCGGTCTATCCCCTGTCCGAAGGCATCAGCTCGCGCCGGATCGCCGGGATGGTGGAGCAGGCGTTGGCCCGCGCGCCGGAGCTTCCCGAATGGATCGAGCCGGGGCTGAAGGCGAAGCGCGGCTGGCCGGGCTGGCGCGACGCACTTGCCCGCATCCACGCCGATCCCGCCGATCAGGTGGCGCGGACGCGGCTCGGCTATGACGAGGTGTTCGCCAACCAGCTCGCGCTGATGCTGGTCCGCGCGGATTCGCGGCGCCGCCGCGGGCGATCGCTGGGCGGCGACGGGCGGCTGCGCGACATGCTCAAGCTCCCCTATGCGCTGACCGGGGCGCAGGCGCGGACGGTGCGCGAGATCGAGGGCGATCTGGCGCAGGAGGCCCCGATGCTCCGCCTGCTGCAAGGCGATGTGGGATCGGGCAAGACGCTCGTAGCGGCGATGGCGCTGCTGATCGCGGTGGAGGCGGGTGCGCAGGGGGCGATGCTCGCACCGACCGAGATCCTCGCCCGCCAGCATTACGAGACGCTGCGCCGCACGCTCGCCGGGCTGCCGGTGGAGATCGCCGTGCTCACCGGGCGCGACAAGGGTCGCGCGCGCGAGGCGACGCTGATGGGGCTGGCGGACGGCTCGATCGACATCCTCGTCGGCACACATGCGATCTTCCAGGAGGCGGTCGGCTATCGCGACCTTGGGCTGGTGGTGGTGGACGAGCAGCACCGCTTCGGCGTCGCCGAGCGGATGGCGCTCACCGCCAAGGGCCGCGTCACGCCGCACCTGCTGGCGATGACCGCCACGCCGATCCCGCGCACGCTTACCCTCGCGCAATATGGCGAGATGGACCAGAGCCGGCTCGACGAGATGCCGCCGGGCCGCGAGCCGATCGAGACGCGCGTCATCAGCGAGGAGCGGCTGGACGAGGTGGTCAACGCGCTCGGCCGGCATCTCTCGGAAGGGAAGCAAGCCTATTGGGTCTGCCCGCTGGTGGAGGAGAGCGAGAAGACCGACCTCGCCGCCGCCGAGGCGCGCGCCGCCGCGCTGGCTGGGCGGTTCGGCGATCGCGTCGGGCTGGTCCACGGGCGGATGAAGGGGCCGGAGAAGGATGCGGTAATGGCCGCCTTCGCCGCCGGCCGCCACGGCGTGCTGGTCGCGACCACGGTGATCGAAGTGGGCGTGGATGTGCCCAACGCCACGCTGATCGTGATCGAGCACGCCGACCGCTTCGGCCTCGCGCAGCTCCACCAGTTGCGCGGGCGCGTCGGGCGGGGCGGGGGACATTCGGTGTGCCTGCTGCTGCGCGGCAATGCCTTGTCCGAAACCTCGCGCGCGCGCCTTGCCCTGATGCGCGAAACCAACGACGGCTTCCGCATCGCGGAGGAGGATTTGCGGCTGCGCGGCGCGGGTGAATTGCTCGGAACGCGGCAATCGGGCGAGGCGGCGTTCCGGCTCGCGACGCCGGAGCAACTGGGCGAATTGCTCCAGCCCGCCACCGACGATGCGCGGCTGCTGATCGATCGCGACGGCGGGCTGTCGGGCGAGCGTGGGCAGGCCGCCCGCACCGCGCTCTACCTGTTCGAGCGCGATGCGGGGGTGGCGCTGCTGCGATCGGGTTGACTAGAGTTCCTTAAAGCTGTCCACGTCCCGCGCCGGGCCATGGCCGTGCGGCGCATGGGGCGGCTCGATATCGATCGGCTCCGGCGGATCGAACCCGCCCTCCCATTTCGCGACCACCGCGCTCGCCACGGCATTGCCGACCACGTTGGTCGCGCTGCGCCCCATGTCGAGGAAATGGTCCACCGCGAGGATCAGCAGCAGTCCGGCCTCCGGGATATTGAACATCGGCATGGTCGCCGCGATCACCACCAGGCTGGCGCGCGGCACGCCGGCGATGCCCTTGGACGTCACCATCAGCACCAGCAGCATCGTGATCTGCGTCGCGATCGGCAGGTGGATGCCATAGGCCTGCGCCACGAACAGGCTCGCGAAGCCCATGTAGATCATCGAGCCGTCGAGGTTGAACGAATAGCCCAGCGGCAGCACGAAGCTCGCGACGCGCGGCGGCACGCCGAAGCGGTCCAGTGCCTCCAGCATCCGCGGATAGGCGGCCTCCGACGAGGCGGTGGAGAAGGCGACCAGCAAAGGCTCGCGCACGTAGCGCACCAGCTCCCTGATCCGCCCGCCGATGAAGATGAAGCCGATGCCGAGCAGCACCAGCCACAGGATCAGCATCGAGAGGTAGAAAGTGCCCATGAAATAGGCGAGTTGCCCGATCACCTTCGGTCCGCGCTCGGTGAGCGTGCCCGCCACGGCGGCGAACACCGCGAAGGGAGCGAAGCGCATCACATAATCGGTGATCTGGAGCATCACATGCACCAGCGCGTCGATTGCGCCGACCAGCGGCTTCGCCTTCTCGCCGACGGCAGTGATCGCGACGCCGACGAACAGCGAGAAGATCACGATCTGGAGGATCTCGTTCTTCGCCATCGCGTCGACCATCGAGGTCGGGAAGATATGCGAGATGAAGTCCTTGAGGTTGAAAGCCGATGTCTCCAGCCCCGTGCCCGCCGTCGCGGGCGGCAGCGGCAGGTTCACCCCCACGCCCGGCTGGAAGATGTTGACCAGCACCAGCCCGAGGGTGAGCGACAGCAGGCTGGCGCAGATGAACCAGCCGATGCTCCGCGCGCCGATCCGCCCCAGCGCCGCAGTATCCCCCATCTGCGCGATGCCCGAGACGAGCGTCGCGAAGACGAGCGGCGCGATGATCATCTTGATCAGCCGCAGGAATACGGTGGTGACGATCGAGAAATAGCCCGCCAGCGTTTCGAGCCGGGCCTGCGAGGTGGCCCCGCCGTCGCCGATCGCGGTGTTGAGCACCAGCCCGCAGACGAGGCCGAGCACCAGCGCGATCATGATATAGGTGGTGAGCCGCTTGCCCATCGATACTCCCGGAGAAAATTGGTCCGCCCGCAAAGGGGATTGCGGCCGCTCGGTCAAGCACCCTATCGTCTTCGCTTATGCTGATCGACCGCTTTATGCCGACGCGCCGGGGCCTGCTGGGCGCCGCCGCCTTGTTGCCGCTCGCCAATCTCGCGGGGGTGTTGCGCGCCGCCGAACCCGATCTTGCCGGGCTGAAGGATATCACCACCGGCGTGAAGCCGATCGACGCGGCGGAGCGCGCGGGGCGGCTGCAACGCGCGCAGGCGCTGATGCGGCGGCACGGCATCGGCGCGGTGGTGATCGAGCCGGGATCGAGCCTGATCTACTTCACCGGCGTCGTCTGGTGGCGCAGCGAGCGGCTGACGGCGGCGATCATTCCGGCGGAAGGGGAGCCGTGTATCGTCACGCCCTTTTTCGAGGAGCCGTCGATCCGCGAGACGCTCGCCGTTCCGGCCGAGGTGCGCGTGTGGCAGGAGGATCAGAACCCGCTCGCGGTGGTCGCCGGCTTCCTGCGTGATCGCAAGCTCGCCGGGCGGCCGGTGGGGATCGAGGAGACGGCGCGCTTCTTCGCCTTCGACGGGCTGGCGCAGCAATTGCCCGAGGCGAAGCTGGTCTCCGCCAATCCGGTGGTGCGCGGCTGCCGCATGTTGAAGACGCCGGCGGAACTCGCGCTGATGCAGACCGCGACAGACGTGACGATCGCCGCCTATCGCTGGGTCCATCCGCGCGTCGAAAAGGGCATGACCGGGCCGGAGGTGAGCGCGCTGATGGTCGCCGCGACGCGCCGGCTCGGCGGCACGGCCGACGACGCGATGGTGCTGATCGGCGAGGCGTCGGCCTATCCGCATGGCAGCCGCGAGGTGCATCGCGTCGCGGACGGGCAGGTGGTGCTGATGGACTGCGGCTGCACGGTTCAGGGCTATCATTCCGATATCTCGCGCACCTGGGTTCATGGCAGCGCCAGCGCGGCGCAGCGGAAGTTGTGGAATCAGGTGGCGGAAGGGCAGCGCATCGCGCTGGCGGCGGCGAAGATCGGTGCGCCGGCCGGGACGGTCGATGATGCGGTGCGCGGGGCTTACACGAAATGGGGCTATGGTCCGGGCTACAAACTGCCCGGCCTGTCGCATCGCACCGGGCATGGCATCGGCATGGACGGGCACGAGCCGGTCAACCTCGTTCATGGCGAAGCGATGCCGCTGGCGGCGGGCATGTGCTTCTCGAATGAGCCGGGCATCTACATCCCCGGTCAATTCGGCGTGCGGCTGGAGGATTGCTTCCACATGACGGCGCAGGGGCCGCGCTGGTTCAGCACGCCGCCGGCCTCGATCGACGCGCCGGTATAGACATAGCGCCGTCGTTCCGATTATGTTCCGGCGATGATCGAGACGGCCGCCATCGCCCTTGTCGCCATCCTTGCCGGCCTTGCGCTCGGCTGGTTCGTCGCGCGGCGCGATGTGGCCGGACTGCGCGCGGAGCGGGACCAGCGGGCGGAGGAGTTCAGGAAGGCGATCGTCGATCTCGCCGCCGCGACCGAGCGGGCAAAGGCCGCCGACGGGCTGCGCGGCGAACTGGAGGCGATCCGTAGCGAGCGCGACGCGGCCCGCACCGAGCTTGCCCGGCGCGAGACGGAGGCGGCGGCGTTCGAGGCGCGGATCGCCGAGTTCAAGGCCGCGAAGGACGATATGGCGGGCCGTTTCCGCGAAGTCGCCGGCACGCTGCTCGGCGAGGCGCAGAGGGCGTTCCTCGAACGCGCGGATGAGCGGTTCCGCCAGTCCGAGGAAAGCGCGGGGCACGGGCTGAAGGCCTTGCTCCAGCCTGTGACGGAGCGGCTCCAGCGCTACGAGGAAGGCGTCGCCAAGGTCGAGGCGGAGCGGCGGGATGCGTTCGGCTCGCTCTACGGCCAGATCGAGGCGATGCGCGTCGGGCAGGAATCGGTACGGGCCGAGGCGCAGAAGCTGGTCAACGCATTGCGCGCCGCGCCCAAGGCACGCGGCCGCTGGGGCGAGCAGCAGCTCCGCAACGTGCTGGAGACGTGCGGCCTCGCCGAACATGCCGATTTCGCGATGGAGGTCAGCATCACCGGCGACGATGGCGAGCGGCTGCGCCCTGACGCAGTGGTGCGCGTGCCGGGCGGCAAGTCGCTGGTGATCGACGCCAAGGTGTCGCTCAACGCCTATCAGGACGCCTTCGCGGCGGTGGACGAGAAGGAGCGGCAGATCGGTCTCACCGCGCACGCCAATGCGATGCGCGCGCACGTCAATACGCTGAGCGCCAAGGCCTATTGGAGCCAGTTCCCCGACGCACCCGATTACGTCATCATGTTCGTGCCGGGCGAGCATTTCCTCTCCGCCGCGCTGGAACATGACCCGACCTTGTGGGACGCGGCGTTCGACAAGCGCGTGCTGCTCGCGACGCCGACCAACCTGATCGCGATCGCGCGCACCGTTTCGGCAGTATGGCGGCAGGAGAAATTGGCGAGCGAGGCGCGGCAGATCGGCGCGCTCGGCAAGGAGTTGTACGACCGGCTAGCCAAGGCGGTCGGCGATCTGCGCGTGGTGGGCAGCGGGCTCAATACCGCAGTGAAGAACTACAACACCTTCGTCAGCAGCTTCGAGACGCGCGCGCTGGTCAGCGCCCGCAAGCTGCGGGACCTCAACATCGAGCCGGGCGCGCGCGAGATCGAGACGATCGCCCCGGTGGAACTGCTCGCCGGCCACGCCGGAGAGGATGAGCCGGACCGGCTGGCGGCGGAATAGGGCGGGGAGGCCGGGGCTTCTATTTGGTCTCGTCTCAATGCCCGCGTCGCGCCGAGGCGCGGGCGTCGAGCAATTGCCACAGGCCGCGATGCTGGGCGAGCAATTGCTGCGCGCCGAAGGTGATGGCACGGCGCACCGTCACGCCGCCGCCCAGGCCGTCGAGCATCGCGATCGTTTCGCGATCGGTCGGCAGGCGGCTGCGCTCGGGAATGACGCCGACGCGCTCGCCGGCGATCGCCAGGATGCGGCGGATCGCGGTCCAGTCGAGCAGGAAGGTCGCCGCCGCGCCAATCGCGCAGCCGACGCGGCGCGATTCCGCCAGCATCGTCAGCGCATGGCGCTGCGCGACGATGGCGGCTTCGGATTCGGCCTGGCCGGGCGTCGAGGGAAGCGGGCCGACAGCCGCCGTCAACGTCGCCAGCATCGCCCGCTCCTCGTCGAAGACGGTCGCCGTATCGATCAGCCATTGCCGCGTCGCGCCGGCCGCGCCTGGCGCGATGCTCGCCTGCTCGATCAGGCTGGGCGCCATGCCGTGCAGCGCGCACAGCGCATGAACCGCGTCGGCGAGATCGCGCAACGGCGTCGCGGGATAGGCGAGCGCGACTGGCCAGCTCGCACTACCCGTCCCGTCCGCGTCGACCAGCGCCGCGATGGACTCGCCCGGAAGGGCGGAGGTGGAAGTCGATACTGTCTGCACAATCGTCCCTCTTGCGGCACGTTTCGTCGCGGCTTTCCCGCGACCAACGCTGAACTTGGGGTCTTCTAGCAGGATGATGTAAAGACAGCGTTTATGTCGCATCGCGGATGATGGTCGCGGCCAGTTCCTCGATCCGCCCGGCGACCACCACCGGGGCCAGCCCGATCACCACCGGCGTCGGCGCGGCATCGCGGGCAAGGCATTCCGCCGCGATCCGGCGCGGGCCGCCGCCGCTCGCCACCGTATCCACCGCCTCGCCCGCTGCGACCCGGCTGCCGACCGTCAGCAGCGAGGTGAAGCGTGCGCTCGCCAGCGCCTCGGCTGCAATCCCGGTCAGCGCCGCCAGTTCCGCCGATGGCGTGACGACATAGCCGCGCAGGCTGAGCCTGACGGCGACCGCCCCCGCCGCGGCACTGGCCATGCTCGCCGCGAGCAGCAGCGCGCGCGCCGCCGCGAGTTCCTGTTCCGTTGTGAGATCGGTCGCGCGCAGCAGGCAGCCGCCCGGAAAGGGCGAAAGATCGCAGCGCAGGCGCCGTGCGGGGAAAGCTTCGGGGATGATCTCGATCGACTCGGCGATGCCGCTGCCGACGACGCGGCGAATCGCATCGTCCAGCAACTCCCCGCCCGCCAGCGCCAGCCCGGCCGGCTTGCTTCCGGCGCGAACCGCTGCGCCGAACCGGGGCAGCGCGGCTCTGCTCGCCAGCGTCACGCGGCCCTCGCGGTCGAGGATCAGCGTGATCGCATCGCCAGCATCGAGCAGGCCTTCCAGGGCGCCGTCGTCCGTGCGCGCGGCGAGCGGCGTGCATAGCGCTTCCATCACCTCGACCGAGGTGAGGGCGAAGCGTGGGCGGCCGCGATGCAGGATATAGACCGGCGCGCGCGCCGCGCGCTCCTGCCACAGCCCGAAATGGCGGACGAGTTGCGAGGCGGTCACGCATTGCCCCTCGCTACGGCGGATCGGTTCGGCGTCGCTCATGCGGCGAATCTGGTCCCGCGAGCGGCAGTCCGGCAATCGTATAGGTCCGATCCGGATTTATAGATCGGCAAATGTCGCCACTTGGCACCGGAATGGAGGCGGCTTCGGGCAAGCCGGCGCTGTTTTGCGCCGCTGCGATCGCTCATGACCTTCGTGTTTCACGCAGCGATCATGGCAAATGCCGGAGACGATGCCGCAAGCGGTGCGCGGCTAGAAAGGTCGGGCCGGCGGCGGAACCGTCCACCTTCACCGCCGGTAGGAGAGCGTTTGCGGCACGGTCCCTCGCCCGGCGCTCTCCGCCCGGTCGCACTCCAGGGTGCATCTCTCCCGGCGGCGAACTCGTCCCTCGCCGCCGGGGCTTTCCGGATAAGGGAAGGGCGGCTGATTGGCCGCCCTTCGCACTCTCACTGATCGAGGAACGAGCGCATCTTGCGGCTGCGGCTCGGGTGCTTGAGCTTGCGCAGCGCCTTGGCCTCGATCTGCCGGATGCGCTCGCGCGTCACGCTGAACTGCTGGCCGACCTCCTCCAGCGTGTGATCGGTGTTCATGCCGATGCCGAAGCGCATGCGCAGCACACGCTCCTCGCGCGGGGTGAGGCTGGCGAGGACGCGCGTCACCGTCTCCTTGAGGTTCGCCTGGATCGCGGCGTCCACCGGGATCACAGCGTTCTTGTCCTCGATGAAATCGCCGAGGTGCGAATCCTCCTCGTCGCCGATCGGCGTTTCGAGGCTGATCGGCTCCTTGGCGATCTTCATCACCTTGCGCACCTTCTCCAGCGGCATGGAGAGGCGCTCGGCCATTTCCTCCGGTGTCGGCTCGCGGCCTTGCTCGTGAAGGAACTGACGGCTGGTCCGGACCAGCTTGTTGATCGTCTCGATCATATGGACCGGGATGCGGATCGTGCGCGCCTGATCCGCGATCGAGCGGGTGATCGCCTGCCTGATCCACCACGTCGCATAGGTGCTGAACTTGTAGCCGCGACGGTATTCGAACTTGTCCACCGCCTTCATCAGGCCGATGTTGCCTTCCTGAATAAGATCAAGGAATTGCAGGCCGCGGTTCGTATATTTTTTAGCGATCGAGATGACGAGGCGCAGGTTCGCCTCGACCATCTCCTTCTTCGCGATCCGCGCCTCGCGCTCGCCCTTCTGCACCATGTTGACGATGCGGCGGAACTCGCTGAGCGCCATGCCGGTCTGCTGCGCGATCTCCGAGATTTCGGTGCGGATGCGCTCGACGGCGGTCGCCTCGTTGGTGGCGAAGGCGGTCCATTTCTTGTCGAGGCCGTTCACGGTCTGGAGGAACGTGTCGTCCAGTTCGTGCCCCATGTAGCGGTCGAGGAAGTCCTTGCGGTTGACCTTGTGACGCTCGGCGAGGCGCAGCATCTGCCCGCCCAGCGCGGTGAGGCGGCGGTTGAAGCTGTAGAGCTGGTCGACGAGATATTCGATCTTGGCGTTGTGGAACTGGACGCTCTCCACCTCGGCGGTGAGTTCCTCGCGCAGCTTCTGGTACTTGCGCTCATCCGTTCCCGACAGCTCGCCGCCGGCGCCCATCGCCTCCAGCCGCTGCTGCTGCATCTTGCCGAACTTCTTGTAGATCGCGGTGATGTTGGCGAACTTCTCCAGCGCCTGCGGCTTGAGCGTTTCCTCCATCTGCGCGAGCGACAGGGTATTGTCCTCGTCGTCGTCGTCGGACGGGCGACGCGCGCGGCGTTCGGTCAGTTCGTCGTCCTCGTCGGCCGACGCTTCCTCCTCCGGCTCCTCTTCTTCCTTGAAGCTGGTGCCGGCGGTCTTCTCGCTGATCTCGCCGTTGTCGTCCTCCTCGGCGCCCTCGACCTGCTCGGCCGACGGCCCCTTGGACAGCATCGCGTCGAGATCGAGGATCTCGCGCAGTTGCATCGTGCCCTCGTTGAGCGCGGTCGACCAGTCGATGATCGCGTTGAAGGTGATCGGCGATTCGCACAGGCCGAGGATCATCGTGTCGCGCCCGGCCTCGATGCGCTTGGCGATGGCGATCTCGCCCTCGCGCGAGAGAAGCTCCACCGCCCCCATCTCGCGCAGGTACATGCGGACGGGATCGTCGGTGCGATCGACCGTCTCCTTCTTCTTCTCGATGACGGGGGCGTTTTCCTGATCGGAATCGACGGCATCGACCTCGTCGTCCGTCTCCTGCTCCTCGCCGTCCTCGCCCTGCTCCTCGTTCTCGACGATGTTCACGCCCATTTCGTTGAGCGCGGACATGATGTCCTCAAGCTGGTCGGAGGACATCTGGTCCTGCGGCAGCGCCTCGTTGAGCTGGTCATAGGTGATGTAGCCGCGCTTCTTCGCGCGGGCGATCAGCTTCTTGACGTTCGCATCGTTCAAGTCGATCAGCGGGGCATCGGCCACGTCCGTCGTGTCTTCACCACCGCTACCGTTCACCTTCGCCATCAATCGTCCTCGGCACCAAAAGCGCGGGCGTCTTCGTTCGACTGCACGAGATTTGCAAGCCGAAGCTCTAACGCCTGCTTTTCCTTCACTAACGCCACCTGCCGCTCGAACGCCTCATCGGTAAAGCGCGCCTGCATCGCGGAAGTTGCATCCGCGAGCGCCGCCTCCACCTCAGGCCCGGCCACCAGGATCGCGATCGCCTCATCGAGGTCGGCGCGTGCCCGGTGTTCGTCCCCCGTTCGCTGCGTAAAGCTGTATGGCATCGTATCGGCCCGCAGCAGGTCTGAAGCGACCGCCTCGAATCCCGACCGCGCCAATATGGTAACGAGTCGCCCGCTATCAAGCGCGCGGTCCTCCAGCGCGACATCGACGACCGCCTCGAACAGCCGCCCGAGTGCGCCGTCGACCAGCCGCAGGCTGCCCAGCACCTCCATGTGCCGCGCGATCTCGGCCGGATGGCGGATCAGTCCGGCGAGCACCGCTTTGGCGAGCACGCGGTCGATGCTGCCGGCGGCGCGGACCGCCTTGGCGTCCTCGGTGATCGGGGGAGGGGGGGGCGTCCAGCGCTGCCCCGGCCGGCGATCGGCGCGGGGCGCGAAGCCGCGCGGCGCAAACCCGTTGCGCGGGCGGGCGAACGCCTCGTCGAAGCGGTGGCGGAACTCGTTCTGATATTCGGCGCGGACCGACGGATCGGCGATCGCCTGTGCCAATTCCCCCAGCCGCCGCTTCAGGCCGGCGCGCTGCTCCGGCGTGGCGAGCGGCTCGGCGGCGAACTCGTGCTTCCACAGCCGATCAACCAATGGTTCGGCTTCGCGCACCAGCGCCTCGAACGCGCCCGCTCCGCGGGCCTTGACCAGATCGTCGGGATCCTGCCCGTCCGGCAGCGTCACGAAGGCGAGGCTGCGCCCCGGCGCGAGCATCGGCAACGCGCGATGCGCGGCGCGGATCGCGGCTTTCTGCCCGGCACTGTCGCCGTCGAAGCAGAGCGTCGGTACGTCCACCATACGCCACAGCCGCTCTAGCTGATGCTCGGTCAGCGCCGTGCCGAGCGGCGCTACCGACTCGGCGATCCCTGCCTGCGCCAGCGCGATCACGTCCATATAGCCTTCGACCACGAACACGCGGTTCGTCTTGCGCGCGGCGGGTGCGGCGCGGTCGATATTGTAGAGCGTGCGCCCCTTGTCGAACAACGGCGTGTCGGGGGAGTTGAGGTATTTCGGCTCGCCATCGCCGATCACGCGGCCGCCGAACGCGATCACCCGTCCGCGCTGGTCGCGGATCGGGATCATCAGTCGGCCACGGAAACGGTCGTAGGGCTCCTTGCCCTCGACGCTGATGAGGAGGCCCGCCTCGACCAGCGCCGGGTCGCCATATTCCTTGAGCGCCGTGCGCAGCTTGCCGCGCGCGTCCGGCGCGAAGCCGATGCCGAAATCGCGCACCGTCAGCGACGAAAGGCCGCGCCGCTCGGTCAGCGTCCGTGCCTCGCCGCCGGAGATGCCGGAAAGCTGGCTGACGAACCAAGCCTGCGCCTCGGCCATCGCGTCGTGCAGGCCTTTCTGCCGCTCCGCCTTCTGCGCGGCGCGCGGATCGGGGGCGGGCATCTCCATGCCGGCGGCGGCGGCGAGTTCCTTCACCGCGTCGATAAAGGGCAGGCCGCGCTGGTCGGTCATCCAGCGAATCGCATCGCCGTGCGCCGAGCAGCCGAAGCAGTGATAGAAGCCCTTCTCGTCGTTGACGTAGAAGCTCGGCGTCTTTTCGTTGTGGAAGGGGCAACAGCCCTTATACTCGCGCCCCGCCTTGGTGAGCTTCACCGTCTTGCCGACCAAGGCGGACAACGAGGTGCGGGCACGCAACTCGTCGAGAAAGGCGGGCGAGAGACTCACACACGCATTATACCCTATGCGCCGGACGAGGTGTGTTTCGCAACCCCTCCAGCCCGCTACCCAGCATCATGCCGGGCAGAGGGGGTGAGGAATCAGCCCAGCGCCGCCTTCACCAGCGCGCTCGCCTTCGACATGTCGAGCACGCTGGCGTGGCGCGCCTTCAACTCGGCCATTACGCGGCCCATGTCCTTCATGCCGGACGCGCCAAGCTCGGCCTTGATCGCCTCGATCGCGGCGCGGGTCTCGTCCTCGCTCATCTGCTGCGGCAGGAAGCGCTCGATCACCGCGACTTCGCGTTCCTCCGCCTGCGCCAGCTCCTCGCGGCCGCCCTTGCGGTACATCTCGATCGATTCGCGGCGCTGCTTCACCATCTTCTGCAGCACCTCGACCACCAGCGCGTCGTCGTCGGCGACGGCGGGGCCGGTACGCGTCTCGATATCGCGATTCTTGATCGCGGCCTGGATCAGGCCGACCGCGGCGCGGGTATCCTTGTCGCCGGCCTTCATAGCGGCGATCTGGGCTTGCTTGATGTCGTCTCGAATCATGCGAGGGGGAATAGCGCCCATGAAGGTTTGAGGCGAGGGGCGGTTGACGCGAGGAGGGCAAGGGCCTAGCGGGCGGGGCTTAGCGACATCGCGAACCCAAACCTACGGAGTGCCCGCCGATCATGGCCGACGCCAAGCCCTTTGACGTGCCCGAAGGCGCCACCGGCGTCCTTGTTCTCGCTTCCGGCGAAATCGCCTGGGGCCGAGGTTTCGGCGCCGAGGGCGAAGTGGTGGGGGAAGTGTGCTTCCACACCGCGATGACCGGCTATCAGGAGATCATGACCGACCCGAGCTTCGCCGGTCAGATCATCACCTTCACCTTCCCGCATATCGGCAATGTCGGCGCGAATCCCGACGACGTGGAGGCGGATGAGCCGCACGCGCTCGGCATGATCGTGCGCGAGGACGTGACCGCGCCCTCCAGCTTCCGCGCCGTGGAGCGGCTGGACGGCTGGATGAAGCGCCACGCCCGTGTCGGTCTCGCCGGGATCGACACGCGCGCGCTCACTCGCCGCATCCGCACCGGCGGCGCGCCCAACGGTGTGATCGCGCATTCCGCATCGGGCAAGTTCGACATCCCGCTGCTGCTGGAGATGGCGCGCGGCTGGCCGGGGCTGGAGGGCATGGATCTCGCCATCGCCGTTACCACCGAGACGCATTACGGCTGGGGCGAGACGCGCGAGGGCGGCGTGTGGCGGCTCGGCTTCGGCTATGCCGGGATTGACGGCGGCGAGCGGCCGCATGTCGTAGCGGTGGATTACGGCAGCAAGCACAATATCTTCCGTAACCTTGTTAAAGCAGGCGCGAAAGTTTCCGTGGTGCCCGCGACAGCGAGCTACGAGGAGATCATGGCGCTCGACCCTGATGGCATCTTTCTGTCGAACGGCCCCGGCGATCCGGCGGCGACCGGCGAATATGCGGTGCCGGTGATCCAGCGGTTGCTGGAGACGGGCAAGCCGCTGTTCGGCATCTGCCTCGGCCACCAGCTTCTTGGGCTGGCGGTCGGCGGCAAGACCACCAAGATGTTCCAGGGCCATCGCGGCGCGAACCATCCGGTGAAGCGCCTGTCGGACGGCGCGGTCGAGATCACCAGCATGAACCACGGCTTCGCGGTCGATCGCGACACGCTGCCCGAAGGCGTGCGCGAGACGCATGTGTCGCTGTTCGATGGCAGCAATTGCGGGATCGAGCTGATCGACCGACCGGCGTTCAGCGTGCAATATCACCCCGAAGCGTCGCCGGGGCCGCAGGACAGTTTCTATCTGTTCGAGCGGTTCGTGGGTGAGGTGAAAGCGGCCGCGAAATGAAGAGACGGTTGCGCTTCATTCTCGCAGGTCTGTTGCTGGCCGGCAGTGCGGCTGACGCGGAAGCGCCGAGCGAGCAGCATTGGACTCGTGTGGACGATCCCCATGCGGTTCCCTGCATCGGGGAGACGTATAAGCTCCACGTCCCGCCCGATTTCATGCTGGTCGCATCTTCATCGGACAAGCGTGTGACGTGGGCGATTACGGCTGGGCAGTCCGGGCTCGCGACACAAGCGTGCATCGATCATCGCATCGAGCAAAGAATTTATCGCGGAAAAATTCGGGGCGATGAAGCGCGGTTCGTCGCAGCCATGCTTCGGAAAACCACGGTTGACCTGCTGGCGAACCGGCTGCGCGACCCGGAAAAGACCAATCTTGTTCGAGAGGCGGGCGGAATCGACGCGTCGCTTCGATCCGGGCTTGCACGGCTGATGCAAGACGGACGAGGCCGCTATCCCGGCTTTCCGAATATTCCGCTCACCGTTTCTATCCCTATTTCATAGCGACAGGCCATGCCCAAACGCACCGACATCTCCTCCATCCTCGTGATCGGCGCGGGGCCGATCGTCATCGGTCAGGCGTGCGAGTTCGATTATTCGGGCACGCAGGCGATCAAGGCCCTGAAAGAGGAAGGCTATCGCATCGTCCTGGTCAATTCGAACCCGGCGACGATCATGACCGATCCCGAGCTGGCCGACGCCACCTATGTCGAGCCGATCACGCCGGAGGTGGTCGCGCGGATCATCGAGAAGGAGCGACCCGACGCTGTGCTCCCGACGATGGGCGGGCAGACCGCGCTCAACACCGCGCTCGCGCTGTTCCGCGACGGCACGCTGGAGAAATACGGCGTCACGATGATCGGCGCCGACGCCGATGCGATCGACAAGGCCGAGGACCGGCTGAAGTTCCGCGATGCAATGGACAAGATCGGCCTCGAATCCGCGCGCTCGGCGATCGCGCACACCGAGGCCGAGGCGCTGGAAGGGCTGGAGAAGGTCGGCCTGCCGGCGATCATCCGCCCAAGCTTCACGCTCGGCGGCACCGGCGGTGGCGTCGCCTATAACCGCGAGGAGTTCATCGAGATCGTCCGCAAGGGCCTCGACGCCTCGCCGACCACCGAAGTGCTGATCGAGGAATCGCTGCTCGGCTGGAAGGAATATGAGATGGAGGTGGTCCGCGACCGCGCGGACAATTGCATCATCATCTGCTCGATCGAGAATGTCGATCCGATGGGCGTCCACACGGGCGACTCCATCACCGTCGCACCGGCGCTGACGCTGACCGACAAGGAATATCAGATCATGCGCAACGCGAGCATCGCGGTGCTGCGTGAAATCGGCGTGGAAACAGGTGGTTCGAACGTACAGTTCGCGGTCAATCCGAAGGACGGCCGGCTGGTCGTGATCGAGATGAATCCGCGTGTCAGCCGCTCGTCGGCGCTCGCCTCCAAGGCCACCGGCTTCCCGATCGCCAAGGTCGCGGCAAAGCTGGCGGTGGGCTATACGCTTGACGAGATCGAGAACGACATCACCGGCGCGACGCCCGCCAGCTTCGAGCCGACGATCGATTATGTCGTCACCAAGATCCCGCGCTTCGCCTTCGAGAAGTTCAAGGGCGCGGAGCCGGTGCTGTCCACCGCGATGAAGTCGGTGGGCGAGGTGATGGCGATCGGGCGCAACATCCACGAATCGATGCAGAAGGCGCTGCGCGGACTGGAGACCGGGCTTTCCGGCTTCAACCAGGTCGATCGCCTCGTCGGCGCGCCGCGCGCGGAGATCGAGGCGGCGCTGGCGGTGGCGACGCCGGATCGGCTGCTGGTCGCGGCGCAGGCGTTGCGCGAGGGCTTTACCGTGGCCGAGGTCCACGCGATCGCGAAATACGATCCGTGGTTCCTCGAGCGGATCGCGGAGATCGTCGCGGCCGAGGAGGAGGTGTGCCGACAGGGGCTGCCGATCGACGCGGCGGGGATGCGCCGGCTGAAGGCGATGGGCTTCTCCGACAAGCGCCTCGCGTGGCTGGCGCTGCAATCGGCCAACCTGCGCGGGATGGAACGCGGCATCGCGCGTGGCTCGGGCCTTGTCCATGACGCGGTGGTGGCGATGACCGGCGGCGTCACCGAGGACGAGGTGCGTGCGCTGCGCCACCGGCTCGGCGTGCGCCCGGTATTCAAGCGGATCGACACCTGCGCGGCGGAGTTCGATGCGAAAACGCCGTACATGTATTCGACCTATGAGGCGCCCAGCTTCGGCGAACCGGAGAATGAGGCGCAGCCGTCAGATCGGCGCAAGATCGTCATCCTCGGCGGCGGTCCGAACCGGATCGGGCAGGGGATCGAGTTCGACTATTGTTGCTGCCACGCCTGTTTCGCACTCGCCGACGCCGGGTTCGAGACGATCATGGTCAATTGCAACCCGGAGACGGTGAGCACCGACTATGACACCTCCGACCGCCTCTATTTCGAGCCGCTGACGGCGGAGGACGTGCTCGAGATTCTACATGTCGAAATGTCGACAGGTGAGCTGGTCGGGGTGATCGTGCAGTTCGGCGGACAGACTCCGCTCAACCTGGCGCGTGCACTGGAGAAGGCGGGGATTCCGATCCTTGGCACCTCGCCCGATGCGATCGACCTGGCTGAGGATCGCGAGCGGTTTGCCGCACTGGTCAGCAGGCTCAACCTGCTCCAGCCCGCCAACGGTATCGCGCGGAGTCGCGAGGAGGCACTGATCGTCGCCGAGCGCGTCGGCTATCCGGTACTGATGCGCCCGAGCTACGTGCTCGGTGGCCGCGCGATGGAGATCGTCGACGGGCCGGCGCAGCTTGAGGACTATATCCAGACCGCCGTGCAAGTATCTGGTGACGCACCTGTTTTGATCGACCAGTATCTGCGCGACGCGATCGAGGTGGACGTGGATGCGATCTGCGACGGCGACGATGTGGTGGTCGCGGGCGTGCTACAGCATATCGAGGAGGCGGGGGTCCATTCGGGCGACAGCGCGTGCTCGATCCCGCCTTATTCGCTGTCGGCGGAGGTGATCGCCGAAATCGAGCGACAAGCCGAGGCGCTGGCGCGGGGGCTGGAGGTGCGCGGGCTGATGAACATCCAGTTCGCGGTGAAGGACGGCAAGGTCTATCTGATCGAGGTGAATCCGCGCGCCAGTCGTACCGTGCCGTTCGTCGCCAAGGCGATCGGCGCCCCCATCGCCAAGATCGCCAGCCGTGTGATGGCGGGGGAGAAGCTCCGCAACCTGCCGAAGATCGACCGCGCGATCGACTATTTCGCGGTGAAGGAGGCGGTGTTCCCGTTCAACCGCTTCCCCGGCATCGATCCGGTGCTGTCGCCGGAGATGAAATCAACCGGCGAAGTAATGGGGATCGCACAGGATTTCACCACCGCCTTTGCCAAGTCGCAGCTTGGCTCTGGCACCGTTCTACCGTCGACGGGAGCGGCATTCGTCAGCGTCAAGGACGGCGACAAGGCGCATATCGTGCCCGCGGTGCGCGATCTGATCGCGGCGGGCTTCACCATCGTCGCGACGGGCGGAACGGCCGATCACCTCGCCGCTGTCGGGCTGCCGGTGGAGCGGGTGAACAAGGTGGCGCAGGGCCGCCCGCATATCGTCGACCGGATCAAGGACGGCGGGATCGACCTGATCTTCAACACCACCGAAGGCTGGCAGAGCCTGAAGGATTCGCAGCCGATCCGCGCCGCCGCGCTGGGGCAGAAGATCCCGTACTTCACCACTGCCCCCGCGTCGGTGGAGGCCGCCCGCGCAATCGCGCGTTCCGCCTTGCGCGATCTTGAAGTCAGGCCGTTGCAGTCTTATTATTCGCAGTCGCACAATTGATCCCACACATTGCAGGATGGTGCGAGGCGGTTGGTTAGGAAGGCCGCCGGCGAAGGGGTTTTGACGGAAGGATTGCGTGATGGCGACGGTCGAAAAGATGCCGATGCTCCAGGAGGGCTATGAGAAGCTGACGGCTGATCTCAAGCGCCTGAAGGCGGAGCGTCCGTTGATCGTCGATGCGATCGAGGAGGCGCGCGCGCACGGCGATCTTTCCGAGAACGCCGAATATCACGCAGCGAAGGAGCGGCAGGGCCAGATCGAGGCGTCGATCGCCGATATCGAGGACAAGCTGAGCCGCGCGCAGATCATCGACCCGAAGGACCTGTCAGGTGACAAGGTGGTGTTCGGCGCCACCGTCACGCTGCTCGACGAAGATGAAAAGCCGATCCGCTATCAGATCGTCGGCCAGACCGAGGCGGACGCCAAGACCGGCCGCATCAGCTACAACTCGCCGCTCGGCCGCGCGCTGATCGGGCGCAGCGTGGACGACGAGGTGGAGGTTTCGGTGCCGGCGGGCGACCGTTATTATCTCGTCTCGAAGATCGAGTTCATCTGAGGATCGAGCCGTTCTCCCGCGTAAGCGGGAGTCCGGTAGCGCGCGCCGTCTGCGTGGCGCTCGACCCGCTTTCGCGGGGGAACGGCTTGGACCCTAGTCCTTCGCGCCCGGCTTGAGCAGGTCCGGCTCCAGCAGGCGGTGGAGGTGGACCACCACATATTTCATCTCGGCATCGTCCACCGTGCGTTGCGCGGCGGCGCGCCATGCCTTTTCGGCGCTGGCGTAATCGGGGAAGACGCCGACGATCTCGATCGACGACAGGTCTTCGAAGTCAAGGGTGCGCGGATCGCTGACGCGACCGCCGAAAACGAGGTGCAGCTTGCTCATGCGCGCGCCCTAGCGCCGGTGGGCGGGGCAAGGGAAGGGGTCAATTCGACCCCGAACCCTCTTTGCCCGCCTTGGCCGCGGCATTGCCGGCGGAGGTCACGGCCTTGACCAGCCCGTCGAGCAGCGATTTCGCCTGATCGCGCGCGGCGTCGCGATTGATGCCGAGTGAATCCAGTTCCGACTTGCCCGCGCTCTTGGCGGCGGCGAGCGCGGCGGCGGCGGTGCTGCCGACCCGCTTGCCGACCGGCGCGAGCAGTTCCTTCTCGCGTTGGCTGCGCGGCAGGACGGCGGCGACGAGCGCGCCCAGCGCAAGCCCGCCGACGATCACGCCGAGCGGATTGGTCTCGATCGTCTCGGCGGTGCGCTGGGCGGCGCTGCGGACATGTTCGCGCGAGGTCTCCACGGCATCGCCGGCGCGGGCGCGGGCGTTGTCGAGCGTGGAGGTCGCTTTCTCGCGGGCATTGTCGATCCCGTCGCGCAGCTTGCCGTGGGAGGTTTCGGTGGAAACGTCGTCGGTCATTTCTCTTTCCTTTCCGCGCGCGGCGGGGTTTTGCCCGATGGAACGCGGCCGGCGCGCGCTGGTTTCCTGCGGCCCGCGCGCGCCTTCCGCCTTTTCTCGCCAAGGCTGCCTAGCAATTTGCCGATGTGGCGACGCCCGAGGAAGGCGGCAAGGAGCGTCACCCCGCCGACAATCTTCCCCGGATGGCGTTTCGCCGCGTTCACGCTCGCATCGAGCGCCCGCGCGCCGGTGTCGCTGATCCGCTCCATCGCCTCCTGCGCGACATTGTGCGGAGCAAGCCGCGTCTGGAGCGCGCCGAGCGTCGCGGTCATCCGCTCGCGGGCGGCGGCGGCACGCGCCTCGGCGCGGTCGAGTTCGTCCGGTTCGGTCATCGCCGGCCCAGCCTGTTCCTGCCGAAAAGGGCGAGAATCGCCGCGATCAGCAGCACCACGCCGCAGACGATCGCGGTGGCGATGCCCGCCCCGACATGCGGGGCAAGCGCCTCGATCAGCCCGACGAGCAGCGCGACCAGCGCGGCGAGCGCCAGCACGACGGCGCTTGCGAACAGGATCGCGGCGTCGCGAAAACGCGCGACGCTGGTGGTGACGCGCGCCTTGACCAGACCGATCTCGGCGCTCGCCACCTCGCGCGCGTCGTCGGCAAGCTGCCCGACGAGTGCGGCGATACCGTCATCGACCGCCGGGCGATCCCCCTCCGCCACGCCTCAGGTCCGGTCGCGCTGGTCCAGACCGGCGGTGAGCAGGCGGGCGACGACGAAGCCGACCGCCGCCGCCGCGCCGATCGCCACGCCGGGGCTCTTGCGCACCAGATCGCGCGCGCTGTCGATCAGGTCGTCGACGCTCTTCTCGTCGAGCTGCGAGGAAAAGCCCTGCACCTTCTCGGCGGCGTTGCGGGCATATTGGCCGTATTGCTCGCCGAGCTTGTCATCGACCTGCCCGGCCGCATCGCTGAGAAGCTGCGAAAGCTGGCCGAGCGCGCTGGAGGCGCGGGCCTTGCCGTCCTCCGCCAGCCCGCGCGCCCTGTCGCCGGCCTGCTCGCGCAGCTTGACGGTGTTGTCGGTCAGCGCCTGCTTCGCTTCGGAGAAGCGGCTGCCTTCGCCGTTCTTCAGCGGATCGGCCGCCTGCGCCGCATCGCCGGCCGTGGGCACCGCGTCCTGATCGGTCATGGGCTGGAGCGGGGTGTCGGACATGGTTCGAAATCCTTCCTTGGTCGCAATGACAACCCCGCCCGGCACAGGGAGGTTCCATCGCGAATTGCAGCCTTGCGACCACATGGGTACAGGCAGCGCGAACTGCCACCCTCCCCATCGTAGAAGGATCGTTTCGTGACAGCAATCATCGACGTCCATGGCCGCCAGATCCTCGACAGCCGAGGCAACCCCACCGTCGAGGTGGACGTGTTGCTGGAGGACGGCAGCTTCGGCCGCGCGGCGGTGCCCTCGGGCGCGTCGACCGGCGCGCACGAGGCGGTGGAGAAGCGGGACGGCGACAAGTCCCGCTGGCTCGGCAAGGGCGTCGATCAGGCGGTCGAGAACGTCAACGGCGAGATCGCCGAGGCGATCGTCGGCCTCGACGCCGAGGACCAGATGGAGCTGGACCAGGCGCTGATCGAGCTGGACGGCACCGAGAACAAGGGCAGGCTCGGCGCGAACGCGATCCTCGGCGTCAGCCTCGCGGCGGCGAAGGCGGCGGCGGATGCGCGCGGGCTGCCGCTCTATCGCTATGTCGGCGGCGCGGACGCGCATATCCTGCCGGTGCCGATGATGAACATCATCAACGGCGGAGAACATGCCGACAATCCGATCGACTTCCAGGAATTCATGATCATGCCGGTCGGCGCGGAGAGCATCGCGGAGGCGGTGCGCTGCGGCTCCGAGATCTTCCACACGCTGAAGAAGGGCCTGCACGAGAAGGGCCTCGCGACCGCCGTGGGCGACGAGGGCGGCTTCGCCCCGAACCTCGCCAGCACGACCGACGCGCTGGACTTCATCATGACCTCGATCGAGCGCGCCGGCTACAAGCCGGGCGACGACGTGATGCTGGCGCTGGATTGCGCCGCGACCGAGTTCTTCAAGGACGGCAAGTACGTCATCGCCGGCGAGGGCAAGACGCTGGAGCCGGGCGCGATGGCCGACTACCTCGCCGATCTCGTCGCGCGCTACCCGATCGTGTCGATCGAGGACGGCATGGCCGAGGACGATTTCGAGGGCTGGAAGGCGCTGACCGACCTGCTGCGCGACAAGGTCCAGCTTGTCGGTGACGATCTGTTCGTGACCAACCCGAAGCGGCTCAGGGACGGCATCGCGCGCGGCCTCGCCAACTCGTTGCTGGTGAAGGTCAACCAGATCGGCACGCTGACCGAGACGCTGGAGGCGATCCGCGTCGCCGAGCGCGCCGGCTATACCGCCGTGATGAGCCACCGCTCGGGCGAGACGGAGGACGCGACGATCGCCGATCTCGCGGTCGCCACCAACTGCGGCCAGATCAAGACGGGCAGCCTCGCGCGCTCGGACCGGCTGGCGAAATACAATCAACTGATTCGGATCGAAGAAGAACTTGGTTCGGTGGCGCGTTATGCGGGCCGCGACGTGCTGCGGAACCGCTGAAATCGCTTGATAAGCGGCCGGCTTCGCGCGAGATAATTCGATGATGCGTCGCCGGCCGTCCACCTTTCTCGTCACGCTTAAGCGCGCGGCTTTGCCGGCCGCCGCGCTGACGGTGATGGCGTTCTTCGGCATCTATGCCGTGGCGGGGCCGAACGGCGTGCTCGCGCTGGGCGATTACAAGCGCCAGCTTGTGAAGCGCGAGCGTGACTATGCCATGCTCGATCAGCGGCGCACGATGCTGCGCAACCGCGTCGCGCTGCTCGATCCGCGCCACGCCAACCCCGATATGGTCGATGAGCTGGTGCGCAAGGAACTGAACGTCGCGCACCCGGACGAAGTGATCGTCCCGCTGCATTGAGCCTTCAATAACGTGTCTGGCGCAGCGTCGGGATTTCGGCGCGCGTTTCCGCCAGCGAGGGGTTGCGGATCGACGGACGCAGCCGCGCGACGCTGCATAGACCGGCGACCAGCGCGAGAGTGGCGGAGATCAGTGGTGGCACGCGTCCGGCGCCGATCTCCATCGCCAGCAGTGCCGCCACCAGCGTCGCGCCGGTGGTCTGGCCGCTGAGACGCACCGTCGAGACCAGGCTGCCCGCCGCCGCCGACCGTTCGCGCGGGGCCGAGCCGATGATGAGGCGCGCGTTCGGTGGCAGGTATAGCCCGAAGCCCGATCCGCACAGCGCCATGCGCCACGCGATATCGAAATAGGTGGGATGCGCCGGCATGAAGGCGATCAGCGTCAGCGCGACGATCGACACCGCCATGCCGATCCCGCCGAGGATACCCGCCGGGATGCGATCGGAGAGATAGCCGGCGAGCGGCGCGACGATCATGTTCGTCATCGGCCACGGCGCGATCGCCGCGCCGATCGTCGCGGCGGAGAAGCCCAGGGCCTGCAGGCGGAACGGCGTGGAGATCAGCAGCGTCATCGAGGCGGTGAAGGCGACGAACCCGCCGATCGCGCTCAGCCCGATCACCGGGCGCGCGAGCAGGTCGATCGGCAGGATCGGATGCGATTCATGCTGCTCGCGCCGGATGAAATAATAGCCCACCGCGAAGCCGGCGAGGGTGATCGCGGCGGAGACGACCGGGCTGTCGCCGTGGACGCCGCTCTCCAGCCCGCCGATGACGAGACCGAACATCGCTGCGCACATCACCGCGCCGGTCACGTCGAAACTGGTGTGGCGCGGCTTCGGATCGGGGATCGACCGGCCCAGCGCGAGGCTGACGATCGCGAAGGGGATGGCGCTGGCGAACACCCACGGCCACGGCGCGACCGCCAGCACCAGCCCGCCGATGGTCGGCGCGGCCGCGGCGGAACTGGTCACCACCACCGAATTGATCGCCAGCCCGCGCCCGAGATGGCTCGACGGATAGATCTGCCGGATCAGCGCCGAGGCGACGCTCAGCACCGCCGCCGCGCCCATCGCCTGCACCGCGCGCACGATCAGCAGGAAGGGCAGGCTCTTCGCGAAAAAGCACAGCAACGTCGCGATGGTGAAGATGAGCTGCCCGCCCTGATAGGTGCGCTTCAACCCGATCCGCTCGCCCAGCCCGGCGATCGGCAGCATCAGCATCACCAGCATGACCTGATAGATGGTGACGATCGACACCACCGAGCTTTGCGCGACGTGCAGATCGTGGGCGATCGTGGGCAGCGCGACATTGGCGACGCCGCCGTCGATGACGACGAGCGCGGACCCGAAGGACATCGCGGCGATTGCGGCGTAACGCCGGGGGATAGGAAGGCCGTCACTCATCGCGATCCTCGATAGCGCCGATTGCGGTCATCGCAATCGCTTGGCATGACGCTTTTTTTGAGAGGATCGTCCCGGGATGCGCCATCTCGCGCCTGCTTTTTGCCTCGCCGCCCTTGCCGCCGGCCCGGCGCTCGCCCAGACGACGGCGATGACCGATAACGACCCATATATCTGGCTGGAGGACAAGGACGGCGCGAAGCCGCTGGCGTGGGTGGAGCAGGAAAATGCCCGCACGCTGCCCCGGCTGGAGCGCGATCCGCGCTACCGGACCTATTATGACGAAGCGTTTGCGATCGCCTCGGCCAAGGATCGCATACCGATGCCGGAGCAGGTGGGCGGCCGCATCCTGAACTTCTGGCGCGACGCCGATCATCCCCTGGGCATCTGGCGCTGGACGAGCGAGACCGATTACGCCGCCGCTGCGCCGCAATGGACCACGCTGCTCGACCTCGACGCGTTATCGAAGGCGGAGGGGAAGAAATGGGTGTGGAAGGGCGCGACCTGCCTCGAGCCGGAGGAGCGGCTGTGCCTCGTCCAGCTCTCCGAGGGCGGGGAGGATGCGGTCGAACTGCGCGAATTCGACCTTTCCACCGGACGCTTCGTCGAGGGCGGCTTCCGCCTGCCCATTTCGAAGCAGGGCGCGACGTGGGTGGACAAGGACACTCTGCTCGTCTCGCGCGATTGGGGGCCGGGGACGATGACTGCCTCCAGCTATCCCTTCGTGGTGAAGCTGGTGAAGCGCGGCGAGCCGCTCGATCGGGCGACCGAGGTGTTTCGCGGTGAGCCGGGGGATCAACTCGGCAGCTATGCCGGCGCGATGACGGACGCCGCCGGCAACCGCGTGGTCGTCATCGAGCGGCGCGACACCTTCTTCGGCGGCGAGAAATATATCTGGACGCCGGCGGGGACGCGCCGGCTCGACGTGCCGGCGCGGACCTTCCCGAGCGGAATGGTCGACGGCCGCGTGATCTTCGAGACGAGCGACCCGTGGGGCGACGTGCCGGCCGGCGCGATCGCCTGGGTGCCGCTCGGCGAATTGGAGGCGGGCAAGCTCGCCCCGCGCGTGCTGTTCGCGCCGGACGCACGCCAATCGGTACAGGGCGTGGCGACGACGAAGGATCGCGTGCTCGTCACCTATATCGACAATGTGCGCGGCCGGCTGGCGAGCTTCGCCGCCGACGGCGACGGATGGAGGCAGACGGCGCTGCCGGTGCCGGAGAATATGAGCGTCGGCATCGTCAGCACGACCGAGCGCAGCGACAGCGCCTTCATCGCGATCAACGGCTTCGCGACGCCGACCATGCTCGCCACGGTGGACGCGGCGTCGCCGGCCGCGCCGGTGACGGTGAGGACGCTGCCCGCGCGGTTCGATGCGACCGGCGTGAAGGTCGAGCAGTTCGAGGCGACATCGAGCGACGGGACGAAAGTGCCCTATTTCGTTGTGCTGCCGAACGGAGCGAAGCTCGACGGGACGATGCCGACGCTGATGACCGCTTACGGCGGCTTCGAACTGGCGCGGCTGCCGACCTATCTCGGCGCGACCGGCAAGATCTGGACGGAGCGGGGCGGGGCCTTTGTTCTCGCCAATATCCGCGGCGGCGGCGAGTTCGGCCCGAAATGGCATGACGCCGGACGCAAGACGAAGCGGCAGGTGATCTACGACGATTTCGCGGCGGTGGCGCGCGACCTGTTCGCGCGGAAGATCACCAGCGCGAAAAAGCTCGGCATCTATGGCGGGTCGAACGGCGGGCTGCTGATGGGCGTGGAACTCACCCAGCATCCCGAATTGTGGCAGGCGGTGACGATCCAGGTGCCGCTGCTCGACATGATGCGTTACGAGAAGATCGCGGCGGGCGCCTCGTGGGTCGATGAATATGGCTCGGTCGGCGTGCCGGAGGAGCGGGCATTCCTCGAGAAGATCTCGCCCTATCGCAACCTCAAGCGCGGCGTGGCCTATCCCGAGCCGTATATCTGGACGACGACCAAGGACGATCGCGTCGGGCCGCAGCACGCCCGGAAGTTCGCCGCGCGGATGAAGGAATATGGGCTGCCCTATCTGTTCTACGAGGACACGGCGGGCGGCCATTCGGGCGACGCGGATATCGCGCAAGGGGCGCGGCTACAGGCGTTGCAGATGGTCTATTTCGCCCAACGGCTGATCGGGCCGGCGACAAAATAACGTCACAAAGGTTATTGCTGCGTTGCAGCAGAGCAATTATCATGACCGACATGAAGCTGAATAGCGAGGAGGATCGCGTGGCCTCCGTTCCCCCGGCGGGTATGCCGATCGTGTTCGAGGCGATCGTCAAGCGGCAGGCGCTTGCCGCCACCTATAATCGCGGCTCGGTCACCCTCGCGCCGCACATCGTCTATACCAAGCACGGCGAGCTTTACCTCGACGCCGTCACGCTCGATCGCGACGGCAAGCCGCCGCGCGAGGAGAAGGTGGGCGCGTTCAAGATCGCCGGGCTGGGCGGCCTCAGGATAACGCCGCGCCGCTTCGAGGCGTCGGAACTGTTCGATCCGTCCGAGGCGCGCTACGCCGGCGTGACATTGCTCTCGATCGAGCGCTGAGGCTCCGGCCGCCGCTGCCCTACTGGCAGCGCAGCGAGGAATTCTTCTGGTCGATCGACTTGCCGGCCAGCGCGCCCGCCGCGCCGCCGAGCAGCGTGCCGACGATCCGGCTGCGCCCGCCGTCGATGACGTTGCCGAGTATGCCGCCGACCGCGCCGCCGACCACCAGCCCGGTCGTGCCGTCGCTGCGCTTGCAATAATAGCGGCCGTCGTTGCCGGTATAGACGCGCTCGTCCGCGCTCATCGAGCGCTCGCGATACTGGTTTCCGCTGCGATAGTCCCGCGCGGGGTCATAGCCATGCTCGTCACGCCAGCCGTCATTGGCGGCATAGCCGTCGTCATAGCCGCGCGCGGGCGGCGGCGGGGGCGGGTAGCCGCCGGGATTGCGGCGCGAGATCTGCGTGTAGCGATCATATTCCTGCCGGAACAGGTCAAGCTCGCGGCCGAAGCGGTCCTGCGCCGCGCGGAACCGCGCCTCGTCGGCGGAAGTCTGCGCGAGCGCGGGCATCGCGCCGGCCATGCTCGCGGCGACAAGGGTGACGGCGAGAATCCGGTTGAACATTCGATAGACCCCTCTGCCCGCGAAGGCGCGGGCGTGAAACACTTCGCAACCCTATCGCGGCGCAATGATGAGCGACAGATGAAAACGGCCGGGCGGCGGATCAGAAGCGCTCGCCGACCATCTCCTCGCTTTTTGCCCATAGTGCCCTGGCATGTTCAGGATCGAGCGCGTAGCTGCGCACGCCATGCCGGGTGCTGGTGTCGTCGTTCACCGATGCAACCTGACAATCCTCGCAATAGCGCGCGCCAATCTCGTCGCTGCCGGCGACGGCGGCTGCCCAGACGCTGGTCGCCGCGCCCTGGGGAATCGACTTGTAGCTTATCGAGCGGCCGGTGGTGGCGCGGAACCTTTGTTGCAGCGCCTCCATCACCTCGGGCGTCATGTGCCGGCCAAGTTCGGTCTGGATCACGCCGGGCATCAGCGCGCAGGCGCGCACCCCGCGATCGCGGTGGCGGCGATCGAATTCCACCGCGAACAGCACGTTGGCGGTTTTGGAACGGCCATAGGCGACCCAGGGATCGTAAGCCGTCCGTTCGAAGCCGGGATCGTCCAGATCGACATCGGAGAGGCGATGGCCGGAGGAGGACAGGTTCACCAGGCGCCCGCCGTCGCGGATCAGCTTCGCGATTCGGTTGACGAACAGGAAATGGCCGAGATGGTTGGTGCCGAACTGCGTCTCGAAACCGTCCGCCGTATGGCCGAGCGGCGTCGCCATCACGCCCGCGTTGGCGATCACGATATCGAACGGCCGCCCGTCAGCGATCAATTTGTCCGCTGCGGCACGCACGCTGGCGAGCGAGGCGAGGTCCAGCTCGATCAGCGCGAAGCTGCCGCCGCTCTCCTTCGCCGCCGCGCGGACGCTTTCGGTCGCGCGCTCTGCCTTGGCGAGATCGCGCGCCGCGCCGATCACATTGGCGCCGCGCGCCACCAGCGCCCGCGCCGTCTCCACGCCAAGCCCGGCCGACACGCCGGTGATGAGGATGCATTTGCCGTGCAGATCCGTGCCCGCCAGCACTTCGTCCGTGGTCGATTCGGCGCCGAATTGCGTTGCCATCATGCTCTCCTGTCCTGCTTCCCCGCGAATATGGCGCGCCGGCGGCGTTTCGCCAGCCGCTTTACGCCTGAAGCGAGACGAAGCTGTCCATCACCCGCTTCAGGCCAGCGTGATCGAATTCGATCTCCAGCTTGTTGCCCTCGATCCCGACGATATCGCCGTGGCCGAATTTCTGGTGGAACACGCGCATCCCCACCTTGAGGTCGTCACGCCCCTTGTTGCCGAGGCTGACCGAGGGGCTGCGGCTTTCCACCACGCGGGTCGGCTCGCGCGTGAAGGTGCGGCTGCTCCACTCGCCGCCTGGCTTGCTGTCGAGCGTCCCGGCTGCGCGCTGCCAGCCGGGGCCGCGCCCTGTGCCGCGTCCGACATCGGCGAAGGGATCGGCGCGCTCGGACCAATTGGCCCGCCACAGGCTCGCCCCGCCGGACATGGTGGTCTCCGCCTCGATATGATCGGCCGGCAACTCGCCCACGAAGCGTGAGGGAATGGAGGAGGTCCATTGCCCATAGATGCGGCGATTGGCGGCATGGAGGATCACCGCGCGCCGCCGTGCGCGCGTGATCGCGACATAAGCGAGCCGGCGCTCTTCCTCCAGGCTGCGCACGCCGCCCTCGTCAAGCGCGCGCTGCGAGGGGAAGATACCTTCCTCCCAACCGGCGAGGAACACGGTGTCGAACTCCAGCCCCTTGGCGGCGTGGATCGTCATGATCGTCACCTTGGCATCCTCGCGCGCGCCCTCATTGTCCATGACGAGGCTGACATGCTCGAGGAACGCGCCGAGGCTCTCATATTCTTCCATCGCGCGGACGAGTTCGCCGAGGTTCTCCAGCCGCCCGGCGGCTTCGGCGGACTTCTCCGCCTGCCACATCGCGGTATAGCCGCTCTCGTCGAGGATCTGCCGCGCGAGATCGGGATGCGGAAGCTCGCGCGCCATGTCTCGCCAGCGCGCGATATCGCCGACGAAATTGCCCAGCGCGCGCCGCGCCTGCGGGGTCAACTCGTCGGTGTCCAGGATGCGCGCGGCGGCGATGCTGAGTGGCAGCCCCTCCGCG
The DNA here is from genome assembly GCA_001897375.1 of Sphingomonas sp. 67-36. GTDB lineage: Bacteria > Pseudomonadota > Alphaproteobacteria > Sphingomonadales > Sphingomonadaceae > Sphingomonas. The sequence goes on from MKSU01000004.1 coordinate 353,944, forward strand.
CGGGCAAGCTGGTGCAGCCGCGCGACCGCCTTGTCGCCAAGCCCGCGTTTCGGCACGTTGACGATCCGCTCGAAGGCTAGGTCATCCGCCGGCTGGTTGACGATGCGCAAATAGGCGAGCGCATCGCGGATTTCCGCGCGCTCGTAGAAGCGGAAGCCGCCGACGATGCGATAGGGCAGGCCGATCGCGATGAAGCGGTCCTCGAACTCGCGCGTCTGGTGCTGTGCGCGGACGAGGATGGCGATGTCGTCGAGGCTCTTGCCATTCCGCTGGCATGCCTCGATTTCCTCGCCGACGCGCCGCGCTTCTTCCGGCCCGTCCCATACGCCGATGACGCGGACTTTTTCGCCCGCGTCGATCTCGGTCCAGAGCGTCTTGCCGAGCCGGCCGCTGTTGTTGGCGATCACCCCGCCCGCCGCGCCGAGGATATGGGGAGTGGAGCGGTAGTTCTGCTCCAGCCGGATCACCTTCGCGCCGGGGAAATCGCGCTCGAAGCGCAGGATATTCTCCACCTGCGCGCCGCGCCACGAGTAGATCGACTGGTCGTCGTCGCCGACGCAGCAGATATTGCGCCGCTCCTGCGCCAGGAGCCGCAGCCAGAGATACTGGACGCTGTTGGTGTCCTGATATTCGTCGACCATGATGTAGCGGAAGCGCTGCTGATAAAGGTGCAGCACGTCGCGCTCTGTCTTGAGGATCGTCAGGACGTGGAGCAGCAGGTCGCCGAAGTCGCAGGCGTTCACCGACCTGAGCCGGTCCTGATATTGCTGGTAAAGCTCGCCGCCGCGCCCGTTGCCGTAGCGTTCGCTTTCGCCCGCGTCGATATCGGCGGGGGTGAGGCCCTTGTTCTTCCACTCGTCGATCAGCCCGGCGAGGCTGCGCGCGGGGAAGCGTTTCTCGTCGATATTCGCTGCCACGATCAACTGCTTGAGCAGCCGGAGCTGGTCGTCGGTGTCGAGGATCGTGAAATTCGATTGCAGCCCGACCAACTCGGCATGGCGGCGCAGCATTTTCGCACCGATCGCGTGGAACGTGCCGAGCCACGGCATCCCCTCCACCGCATCGCCGACCAGCCGGCCGACGCGCTCCTTCATCTCGCGCGCTGCCTTGTTGGTGAAGGTGACGGCGAGGATCTCGGAAGGGTAGGCTTTCCGGGTCCACAGCAGATGCGCGAGTCGCGCGGTGAGCGCCGCCGTCTTCCCCGTGCCCGCGCCGGCGAGGACGAGCACCGGCCCGTCGGTGGTCAACACTGCCTCTCGCTGCGGCGCGTTGAGGCCGGCGAGATAGGGAGGATCGGCGGGAGAAGGCACGGGAACGCTCACCGCCGAACAGGTAGGGAACAAGCGCGGTTGGGGCAAGGCTCGGAAAACATCTTGCGCGATCGCAAGTGTTATGAGAACAAATGGGAAACATAGGTGGGAGAGAGTCGATGACGACGAGCGGACGATGCCATTGCGGCGCGGTGAGGTGGCGCGCGACGGGCGAGCCGAAGCATCATGCCATATGTCATTGCGACGATTGCCGGCGCTGGTCCGGCGCGCCGCTGGTCGGCTGGATCGCGTTCGACGAGAGTGAGGTGGAGATCGCGGGCGAGACGCGCGCCTATCATTCCTCCGAAACCGCGACGCGGGAGTTTTGCGCGGCCTGCGGCACCGGGCTGTTCTATCGCAATCCCACCGCGTTGCCGGGGATCGTCGATATCCAGTCCGGCACGATGGACGATCCGGGGGCTTTCCCGCCGGGCGCGCATATCATGACGAAGCACCGGCTTGGCTGGACGCGCGAGATGGATAAGCTGCCCGAATTCGAAAGCTATCCGGGGATGGATTGATGACGTCTGGAGATCCCGTCGCGCGCTGGCACGATTACATGCACGCGCCGACGCCCGAGCGGCTCGCCGCGCTGCTGCACGACGATTGCGTGTTCCAGAGTCCGGCGGTCCATACGCCGCAGAAGGGCAAGGCGCTGACGATGAAATATCTGCTCGCGGCGGCGCAGGTGCTGGGCGGGGAGAGTTTCCGCTACGTCGGGGAATGGCGCGCGGAACGGTCGGCGGTGCTTGAGTTCGAATGCGAGGTGGACGGGAAATACGTTAACGGCGTCGATATCATCGCGTGGGATGGGGAAGGGCTTATCACTGGGTTCAAGGTGATGATCCGGCCGATCAAGGCGTTCGATGCGGTGGTGCCGAAGATGGCGGCGGTTTTGATGGGGTGAGGCCGGGCGTGGCCCAGAATATCTACGACGATCCGGATTTCTTCGCGGGCTATAGCCGGCTGCCGCGGCAGATACGTGGACTGGACGGTGCGCCCGAATGGCCGGCGATCCGGAATATGCTGCCCGATGTGGCGGGCCGGCGGGTAGCTGATCTCGGCTGCGGCTTCGGCTGGGCTTCCCGATGGTTGCGGGAACAGGGGGCGGCCTCGGTCCTCGGCTTCGATCTGTCGCAAAACATGATCGACCGCGCACGCGCGAGTACTAACGATCCGGGGATCGAATATCGCATTGCCGATCTTGAAGACCTGATGTTGCCCGAAGCCGCGTTCGAGTTGATCTACAGCGCCCTGACCTTCCATTATGTGCGGGATTTCGGACGGTTGATCCGGATGATCCACGCGGCGCTGACGCCGGGGAGCGATCTGGTGTTCAGCATCGAGCATCCGATCTACATGGCAGCGGCTGATCCGCGTTGGGTGTGGGACGCGGGCGGTCGCAAGACCTGGCCGGTCAACGGCTATGCGATCGAAGGGGAACGGCGCGCGAACTGGTTCGTCGCCGGCGTGCTGAAATATCACCGCACGCTGGCCACCACGCTCAATAAGCTGATCGATGCGGGGTTCGCGCTGCGCCGGATCGAGGAATTCGCGCCGACGGCCGAGCAGATCGGGCAAACGCCTGCGCTGGCCGAGGAGATGGAACGGCCGATGTTGTTGCTGATCTCTGCCCATCGGGCATGATCTCATTGCGATAAAGGCGTTATTTCTTTCCCTGCCGCCGTCCCCACGCGGCCTCCAGCGCAGCCGGCGAACCGTTGCGTGACGTAAGCGTCAGCCCGGTCAGTACCAGCTTCTTTCCGCGCAGGAAGCGCGCTTCGGTGCGCCACAGCACGTCGTAGAGCGCGGTTTCGCTGTGGCTCCTGTCGCCGTCCCACCAGCTTGTCGCGATCAGCACGGGGAGGCGGCCGTGGCGGGTGTCGTTGTCGTCGTTCGCCTTCAGCAGCGCGTCGGCGAACCAGTCGGCGACAATGCGCGGTCCGGGCATGGCGTCCTGCGGCGAGACGCCCAAAGCCTTCGGGAAAGTGACGGTCGCGGCGCTGAAATTGCGATCGCCGTCGCTGAGCGTGATCGTGTTGCCGCCGTCCGCCACCTTGCCGACCAGCGTGACTACGCCGCGCGCGTGTTCGGCGCTGGCCGCTTGGGATGCCCGCGCCGCCTCGTCCGCGCGGCGGCCGGACCAGTTGAGGTAGAGCGTCGCGGCCCCGATCAGCATCCCAACCACCGCGACCAGTTCGGCCAGCGTGATCCAACGGCGGCGCGTCGCGGCCTGGTCGGCGGTCTCGTTCATCGCCCGCCCATCTCCAGCAGGCGGCGGGGGGCGATCAACTCCCAGCTCCGCGCGATTCTGTCCGCCACTCGCTCCCAATCGGTGTCGTCGCGGTTCAGCCGCATCGCCACCCAGCCGTAGGGGCCGAGATAGGCGGGGCGGAAATAGAAATCCGGGTCCATCTCGATCAGCATCGCCTGTTCCTCGCCGTCGCCGGCCTTGACGATCGCCACCGTCTCCCCGTCGCCGTGATGATCGTGCCAGAAATAGGCGAAGAACTTGCCCTTTTCGATATGGAATCCGGGCGCGCCGTGGCTCAGCCGCTCGGCGGCGGCAGGCAGCGCCAGCGCGATCTCGCGCACGCGGGCGAGCGCAAGATCAGGATCGGGGCTCACCGCGCAACCCATTCCGCAAGGACGCGCGGATAGAGGCGATGTTCCTCCGCGAGCACGCGCGCGGCGAGCGTTTCCGCGTCGTCACCCGGCTGGATCGGGACGCGCGCCTGCCCCAGCACCTCGCCGCCGTCCAGTTCCTCGGTGACGAGATGGATCGAGCAGCCGGCTTCCGCGTCGCCGGCATCGATCGCGCGGGCGTGGGTGTCGAGGCCCTTGTATTTCGGCAGCAGCGAGGGATGGATGTTGACGATCCGCCCGCGCCAGTCCGCGACGAACTTGTCCGACAACAGCCGCATATAGCCGGCGAGCGCGATATATTCGGCGCCCGCCGCGCGCAGCGCGCCGTCCAGCGCGGCCTCATAGGCGATCTTGCCGATGCCCCTGGGCGACAGCGCGAAGGTGGGGATGCCGTGCTCGCGCGCCCAGGCGAGGCCGGCGGCGTCCGGCTTGTCCGACGCGACCACCACCACCTGATAGGCGTCGCCGGCCGCCTTCACCAGCGACTGCATGTTCGATCCGCGCCCGGAAACGAGGATCGCGATCTTCGCCGGCTCGCTCATGCGTTATGCGTCGCGGTCCAGTCGCCGCGCGCGCTCCATGTCTCGGTCGAGCCGCGCACGGTGCAGCCGCGCTCGCCCGCGTCGATCGTGCCGATACGGAAGACGGTCTCGCCCGCTTCCTCCAGCGTGGTGGTCACGGCATCCGCCGCATCGGCCGCGACGATCACCGCCATGCCGATGCCGCAGTTGAAGGTGCGCGCCATCTCCTCCGGCTCGATCGCGCCCTGCGCCTGCAGGAACGCCATCAGGCGCGGCTGCGGCCAGGCATCGGCGTCGACCGACGCGTGGCAGCCGGCGGGCAGCACCCGCGGAATGTTCTCCAGCAAGCCGCCGCCCGTGATATGCGCCAGCCCCTTGATGCGGCGCTGGCGGACCAGCGGCAGCAGGCTTTTCACATAGATACGGGTCGGCGCCATCAGTGTGTCGATCAGCAGCCGGTCGCGATCGAACAGCGCGGGGCGATCGAGCTTCCACGCCTTGTCGGCCGCCAGCCGCCGGACCAGCGAGAAACCGTTGGAGTGGACGCCGGATGAGGCAAGGCCGAGGATGACGTCGCCGGGCGCGATGTCCGCCCCGGTCAGCACCGCCGACCGCTCCACCGCGCCGACGCAGAAGCCGGCGAGGTCGTAATCGCCCTCGGCATACATGCCGGGCATCTCGGCCGTCTCCCCGCCGATCAGCGCGCAGCCGGCGATCCTGCACCCTTCCGCGATCGAGGCGACGACCTGCTCGGCCACCCCGTTATCGAGCCGGCCGGTTGCGTAATAATCGAGGAAGAACAGTGGCTCCGCGCCCTGCACGATCAGATCGTTGGCGCACATCGCGACCAGATCCACGCCGACGCCCTCATGCCGCTCATGCTCGATCGCGAGCTTCAGCTTGGTGCCGACGCCGTCGTTGGCCGCGACCAGCAGCGGATCGGTGAACCCCGCCGCGCGCAGATCGAAGAAGCCGCCGAATCCGCCGAGATCCGCATCCGCGCCCGGCCGCCGCGTCGCGCGGGCGAGGGGGGCGATGGCGCGGACCAGCGCGTTGCCGCTGGCGATCGAGACGCCCGCATCGGCGTAGGTATAGGGCGCGTTGCGACGATCTGTGGTCATATGGCGTGCGACTAGCCATATCTCGCTTGGATTTCCACGCCTGCTTCGCCAAAAGGCAGGCAAGATGCGTCTTCGTCCGTTTTTCCTCACGACCGCCGCGGTCGCGCTGCTGCTCGGCACCGGCATCGGCATCGCGCAGATTGAGGGCGGCGATCGCGGCGTCGCGCCGGTCGACAGCTCATCCGATTACGAGGTGAGCGGCATTTCCGTCGACGTGGCGGCGAAGGATGCGGACAGCGCGCGCTACGGCGGCTGGCGGCTGGCGCAGCGCAAGGCGTGGATGCAATTGTCGCAGCGGCTCGGCGCGGGCGGCGGGCTGGTTTCGGACGGGACGCTCGATTCGCTCGTATCCGGCATCGTCATCGAGAACGAGCAGATCGGGCCGAACCGCTATATCGCGAAGCTCGGCGTGCTGTTCGATCGCGCCAAGGCCAGCGCGGCGCTCGGCGTCAGCGATTATGTCAGCCGGTCGGCGCCGATGGTGGTGATTCCGGTGATGTGGTCCGGCGGCACAGCCACCGTGTTCGAACAGCGGACGCCGTGGCAGGAGGCGTGGGCGCGCTATCGCACCGGCAACAGCACGGTCGATTATATCCGCCCGGTCGGCAGCGGACCGGATCCGCTGCTGCTCAACTACGGCCAGACGCAGCGGCCGGGACGCGGCTGGTGGCGATCGGTGCTCAATCAATATGGCGGCAGCGACGTGCTGATGCCGACCGTCCGGCTCTATCGCCAATGGCCGGGCGGGCCGGTGGTCGGCGTGTTCCAGGCGCGGGGCGGGCCGGACAACCGGCTGTTCGGCCAGGTCGCGCTGCGCGTCGGCTCAGCGGCGGGCGTGCCGCAATTGCTCGATGCAGGCGTGAAGCGGTTGGACGATCTGTATCAGGCGGCGCTGCGCGGCGGCCTGCTGCGCGGCGATCCGGGCCTGTCCTATGTCCCGCCGGTCGAGGCGGCGAGCGATGTGGTGACGCCCGACGATTCGCTCCCGGTGGAAAGCGCGACGATCGGCGGCACGATCATCTCCGTGCAGTTCGATTCGCCGGGCGCGCCGGCGGTGAACAGCACGGAGGGGGCGATGCGCGCGGTGCCCGGCGTCGCCTCGGCGGCGACCTCCAGCCTCGCGCTCGGCGGCATATCGGTGATGACGGTGAATTACGGCGGCACGCCCGACGCCTTCCGCGCGGCGTTGCAGTCGCGCGGCTGGCAGGTTTTCGGAACCGGCACGACGATCCGCATCCGCCGCGCGCCCCAGTTGCTCCCGCCCGATGTGGCGGCGGACAACGCGACCGCCGGATGAGCCAGATCGCGCTGCCGCTGGAGTGGCCCGCCGATCCGCGCGACGAGGAGTTTCTGGTGACGCCCTCGAACGCGCGGGCGGCGCATCTCGTCGAGCATTGGGGCGCGTGGCCGGTGATGACCGCGCTGCTCACCGGCCCGCGTAAGTCCGGCCGCAGCCTGCTGGCGCGCATCTTCGCTTCCAAGAGCGGGGGCACGATCATCGACGATGCGGAGAAGCGCCCGGAGGCGGAGTTGTTCCACGCCTGGAACCAGGCGCAGGCGGAGCGCAAGCCGCTGCTGATCGTCGCCGACGCCGCGCCGCCCGAATGGCGGATCAGGCTGCCCGACCTGCGCTCGCGGCTCGGCGCGTCGCCGGTGGCGGAGATCGGCGCGCCCGACGACGAGCTGATGCGCGCGCTGCTGGAGCGGCAGTTCCACCGGCGCGGGCTGGATGCGCGGCCCGATCTGATCGACTGGCTCGTCGCGCGGATCGAGCGTAGTCATATTGCTGTCATGCGAACGGTCGATGCGCTGGATCAGGAAGTGCTGGAACGTCGCAAGCGGCTCTCGATCCCGCTGGCGCGCACCACGCTTGCCGAAGCCGCGCTGATCCCGCCACCGCCGATGGACCCCGCATGACCCGCCCAGCCCATATCGCCGCAAGCATAAGGGAAGACGACGACCCGTTCGAGCCGAGCACGGCCGGGCGCTATTTCAACCGCGAGCTTTCGTGGCTGGCGTTCAACCGGCGCGTGCTGGAGGAGGCGTGCAACCCGGCGCATCCGCTGCTGGAGCGGCTGCGCTTCCTGTCGATCTCCGGCTCGAACCTCGACGAGTTCTTCATGGTCCGCGTCGCCGGGCTGAAGGGTCAGCAATTGCTGGAGGTGGAGGCGCGCTCGGCCGATGGGCTGACGCCCTCGCAGCAGCTTGTCGCGATCACGGAAGCGGCGGACAAGCTGCTGATGGATCAGGAGAATGTGTGGCGCGATATCCGCCACGCGCTCGCCGATGCCGGCATCCAGGTGCTGGGTTCCAGCAAGGTCGACGCGGTGCTGTCGGTCGAGGAGATCGGCTGGCTCGAAACGCATTTCCGCGAGCAACTGCTACCGGTGCTGACGCCGCAGGCGCTCGATCCGGCGCATCCCTTCCCGTTCCTGCCCAACAAGGGGCTGGCGGTGATGTTCGACCTGATGCGCCTGTCCGACGACGAGCCGATCCGTGAGCTGGTGATGCTGCCCGCGTCGATGCGCCGCTTCGTCCGCCTGCCGGGGGAGAAGGCGCGCTACGTGGCGATCGAATCGATCGTGAAGCGTTTCTCGCCGGTGCTGTTCCCCGGCTATCGGGTGCTCGGCGCGGCGGAGTTCCGTGTGCTGCGCGACAGCGATATCGAGATCGAGGAGGAAGCGGAGGACCTCGTCCGCTATTTCGCCAACGCCATCAAGCGCCGCCGGCGCGGGCGGGTGATCCGGCTGGAGCTGGAGACCGGGATGCCCGAGGCGCTGGAGACGGTGCTGCGCGACGAGCTTGGCGAGGTCGGCGCGCTCGTCACCGAAAGCGGCTCTTTCCTCGGCATCGGCGAGTTGGACCAGCTTTACGAGGAGGACCGGCCGGACCTGAAGTTCCCGCCCTTCACGCCGCGCTTTCCCGAGCGCATCCGCGAGTTCGGCGGCGATTGCTTCGCGGCGATCCGCTCCAAGGACATCATCGTCCATCACCCTTATGAGACGTTCGACGTGGTGCTTGCCTTCCTGAAGCAGGCGGCGGCGGACCCGGACGTGGTGGCGATCAAGCAGACGCTCTACCGCGCCGGCAAGCAATCCGCCGTCATCAACGCGCTGATCGCGGCGGCGGAGGCGGGCAAGTCGGTGACGGCGGTGGTCGAGCTGAAGGCGCGGTTCGACGAGGAGCAGAACATGCTGTGGGCCAGCGCGCTGGAACGCGCCGGCGTGCAGGTGGTCTATGGCTTCATCGACTGGAAGACCCACGCCAAGATCTCGATGGTGGTGCGGCGCGAGGGTGGGCAGTTCCGTACCTACTGCCATTTCGGCACCGGCAATTACCACCCGGTGACGGCGCGCATCTACACCGATCTCAGCTTCTTCACCGCCGATCCGCGCATCGGGCGCGATGCGGCGCAGGTGTTCAACTACATCACCGGCTATGTCGAGCCGCAGGGGATGGAACTGCTCGTCATTTCGCCGCGCGGGCTGCGCGACCGCCTGATCGAACTGATCGACGCGGAGATCGCCTTCGCCCGCGCAGGCCGACCGGCGGCGATCTGGGCGAAGATGAACAGCCTGGTCGATCCGGCGATCATCGAGAAGCTCTATGAGGCGAGCGGCGCGGGGGTGGAGATCGACCTCGTTATCCGCGGCATCTGCTGCCTCAGACCCAAGGTGCCCGGCATGTCGGACAATATCCGCGTGAAATCGGTGGTCGGGCGCTTCCTGGAGCACAGCCGCATCGCCTGTTTCGGCAACGGCGCAGCGCTGCCCAACGACGGCGCGCATGTGCTGATCTCCTCGGCGGACTGGATGCCGCGCAACTTCGATCGCCGCGTCGAATATATGCTGCCGCTCACCAACGAGACGGTGCATGATCAGGTGCTCGACCAGGTGATGGTCGCCAACCTGATCGACGACGAGCAGAGTTGGGAGCTGGAGCCGGACGGCAGCTACGTCCGCCTGAAGCCGGGCGACAAGCCATTCAACCTGCATCGTTATTTCATGACCAATCCCTCGCTTTCCGGCCGTGGCGCGGCGCTGGAGGAGGGCGGGCAGGTGCCGACCCTTTCGTTGCGTCGGCAAGGCTGAAGGACACGGAATGGCGGCGCCGCGCACGGCGATCATCGACATCGGCTCGAACTCGATCCGACTGGTCGTCTATCAGGGGCCAGCGCGTCTGCCGGCGATCCTGTTCAACGAGAAGGTGTTGGCCGGGCTGGGGCGCAGCCTCGCCCAAACCGGCGCGATCGATGCCGAGGCGATGGCCGCCGCCGCGACCGCGCTCACCCGCTTCGCCGCGCTGGCACGCGAGATGCGCTGCGACACGGTGCGCACCGTCGCCACCGCCGCCGCGCGCGATGCTGCCAACGGCACCGAACTGCTCGCGGTGGCGGAAGCGGCCGGGCTGACCGTGGAGCTTCTTTCCGGCACGGCGGAAGCACGCGGCGCGGGCTATGGCGTGCTTTCCGCGATCCCGCAGGCGGACGGCATCGTCGGCGATCTCGGCGGGGGCAGCCTTGAGCTGGTGCGGGTGAAGAACGGCAAGGTCGGCAAACATGCCTCCTTCCCGCTCGGCGTGCTGCGGATTGCGGCGCTGCGCGAGAAGGGCGGGCTGGATCGCCGCGTCGGGCGGCTGCTGCGCGAGGCCGGCTGGGGCGGCGCGGGCAAGGGGTTGCCGCTCTATCTGGTCGGTGGATCGTGGCGCGCGCTGGCGCGGCTGGACATGGATCGCACCCATTATCCGCTGCCGATCATCCACCAATATGCGATGACGGCCGAAACGGTCGCGCGGCTGGGGCGGACGATCTCGCACGTCGCGAAGGGGCGGCTGAAGGCGGTTCCGGGCCTGTCCTCCGGCCGTATCCCGACGCTCGGCGACGCGGCGGCGGTGCTGGCGTCGCTGCTCAAGCATCTGAAGAGCAAGGGCACGATCGTCTCCGCCTACGGGCTGCGCGAGGGGTTGCTCTATGACGCGCTCGACGAGCGGACGCGCGCGCAGGACCCGTTGGTGGTCGCGACGCGCGACGAGGGGCGGCGCGCGGGCCGCTTCCCGGAGCATGGCGACCTGCTGCACGACTGGATCGCGCCGCTGTTCGCCGGGGAAGGGCCGGCGGATGCGCGGCTGCGTCATGCCGCCTGCCAGCTCGCCGACGTTGGCTGGCGCGCCAACCCGGAATTCCGTGCGGAACGCGGGCTGGAGATCGCGCTCCACGGCAATTGGGTCGGCGTCGACGCGCGCGGGCGGGCGATGATGGCGCAGGCGCTGTGGACCGGGCTGGGCGGCACCACCGCCAGTCCACCGCCGCTGCCCGCGCTGGCGAGCGACGCGGACCTGCGCCGCGCCATCGGCTGGGGACTGGCGATGCGGCTGGGGCAGCGGCTGTCGGGCGGCCTCGCCGGCCCGTTGCAGCGTTCCCGCCTGACGGTCGATGCGCGCGCCTTGACGCTCGGTCTCGATGCCGGCGACCACGGCCTCTACGGCGAGGCGGTGGAGAAACGCCATAATGCGCTGGCGGCGGCGCTGGGCCGCGCGCCGATCCTCACCGCCTGAGCGACATCAGCCGCAGCTCAGGCTGCGCACGATGTTGCGCTCGCCGATCATGATGTTGAGCCGGTCGATGCGGTAATCCATCGTCGCCGGCTGGCCGGGATAGAGCACGCGGACGGTCCGCGCGCGCGCCGCCTGCTGCGCGCGGCGCTGGAGCTGCGGTGTGAACGGCATCCCGACGAAGCGCTGTGCCGCCTCGGCACGGCATTGGCGATGCGACGGTGGCCCGGGCATTCCGGGGCGATCATCGACACATCCGGCGAGCGCGATCAGCGGCAGCGCGGCGATCAGGGCCTTGTTCATGCGGCAGTCCCCTCCGTTCGGGTCATCTTGAGCCTGCCGCCCTGGACCGCGAAGCCGAGTCGGCCCTCGACCAGATCGAGCGCGTCATGCCCGAACTGATCGTAACGCCAACCGTCGAGAATCGCGAGACCTTCGCGCTGCCCGGCGGCCAGCGCCTCCAGCTCGTCGCTGCGCGCCAGCAGGCGCGGCGCCACGTCGATATCGCGCGCGCGGATCTTGAGCAGCAGCTTGAGCAGGTCCGCGACCAGCGAGCCTTCCTTGCCCAGCCCCGGCTTGCGATCGTCGCGGGGCGGCATCTCGGCGGCGGAGAGCGGTTGCGCCTCGGCGATGGCGGTCATCAGGCGCTTGCCGATGTCGTTCGACGCCCATGTCGCGGAAAGCCCGCGCACCCTGGACAGGTCGACCTGCTTCTTCGGTGGGTGGCCGGCGAGGTCCGCCAGCGTCTCGTCCTTGACGATGCGGCCGCGCGGCAGATCCTTGCTCCGCGCCTCCATCTCGCGCCAGCGCGCGATCGCCTTCAGCCGCCCGAGCACCTCGGGCTTGCGGCCGGAGATGCGGACGCGCTTCCATGCGAGATCGGGATCGTTGGCGTAGTTGGCCGGATCGGCCAGCCGCTCCATCTCCTGATCGAGCCACGCGCCCCGCCCGGTCTTGCGCAGCCGTTCGAGCATCCGGGGAAATATCTTCGACAGATGCGTGACGTCGCCGATGGCATAATCCACCTGCCGCTGATCGAGCGGCCGCCGCGACCAGTCCGTGAAGCGCGCGCCCTTGTCGATCTGGATGCCGAGCCAGCTATCGACCAGATTCGAATAGCCGATCTGCTCACCTTGCCCCAGCGCCATCGCGGCAATCTGCGTATCGAACAGCGGATGCGGCGTCTTGCCGGTGAGGTTGTAGATGATCTCGATATCCTGCCCGCCGGCGTGGAATACCTTCAGCACCTCCTCGTTATCGACCAGAAGGTCGAGCAGGGGCGTCATGTCCAGCCCCGGCGCCTTGGGATCGATCGCGGCGGCTTCCTCGGTATCGGCGATCTGGATCAGGCACAGCTCCGGCCAATAGGTGCTCTCGCGCATGAATTCGGTATCGACGCAGATGAAGGGGGCGTCGGCGAGGCGGGCGCAGAGGTTGGCGAGCGTCGCGCTGTCGGTGATCAATGGGTGAACGTGCATATGTCGCGCCCATAGCTCCACGCGCGCGCCTTGACAAAGAGGGGATGGAAGGGGAGGGCGCCGCGCTATGACACAGATGCACGCTTATCGTTCCCACACCTGCGCCCAGCTTTCCGCCGCCAATGTCGGGGAGACCGTCCGCCTGTCCGGCTGGGTCCACCGCAAGCGCGATCACGGCGGGGTGCTGTTCGTCGATCTGCGCGATCATTACGGCATCACGCAGATCGTCGCGGATAGCGATTCGCCCGCGCTACCGGTGCTGGAATCGCTGCGCGCGGAATCAGTGGTGACGATCGACGGCAACGTGAAGAAGCGTTCCGACGCCACGATCAACCCGAACCTCGCGACCGGCGAGATCGAGGTGTTCGCGACCGGCGTGACCGTCCAGTCGATGGCGCAGGAGCTGCCGATGCCGGTGGCGGGCGAGGCGGAATATCCGGAGGAGATCCGGCTGCGCTACCGCTTCCTCGACCTGCGCCGCGAGACGCTGCACGCCAATATCATGCTGCGCTCGTCGGTGATCGCCTCGATCCGGCGACGGATGATCGACCAGGGCTTCACCGAGTTCCAGACGCCGATCCTCACCGCGTCCAGCCCGGAAGGCGCGCGCGACTATCTCGTTCCCAGCCGCGTCCATCCCGGCAAATTCTACGCGCTGCCGCAGGCGCCGCAGATGTTCAAGCAGCTGCTGATGGTCGCCGGCTTCGATCGTTATTTCCAGATCGCGCCGTGTTTCCGCGACGAGGACGCGCGCGCGGATCGCTCGCCGGGTGAATTCTACCAGCTCGATTTCGAGATGAGCTATGTCACGCAGGAGGACGTGTTCGCCGCGATCGAGCCGGTGCTGCACGGCGTGTTCGAGGAATTCGCGAACTGGCAGGGTAAGGGCCGCAGCGTGTCGCCGCTGCCGTTCCGCCGCATCCCGTATCGCGAATCGATGCTGAAATACGGCAACGACAAGCCGGACCTGCGCAACCCGATCCTCATTTCGGATGTGTCGGGGCATTTCGTCGGTTCGGGCTTCGGCCGTTTCGCCTCGATCGTGGAAGCCGGCGACGTGGTGCGCGCGATCCCTGCGCCGAAGACCGCCGAGAAGTCGCGCAAATTCTTCGACGACATGAACGCCTGGGCGCAGTCGGAAGGCTTCGCCGGTCTCGGTTATGCCACGCGCAAGGGTGGCGAATGGGGCGGCCCGATCGCCAAGAATCACGGCGAGGACAAGATGAACGCGCTGGCCGCCGCGCTCGGCCTCGGCCCGGACGACGGCATCTTCTTCGCCGCCGGCAAGGAAGCGCAGGCGGCCAAGCTCGCCGGCCTCGCCCGCACGCGCGTCGGCGAGCAACTCGACCTGATCGACCAGAATCGCTTCGAATTCTGCTGGATCGTCGATTTCCCGATGTTCGAATATGACGAGGACGCGAAGAAGATCGACTTCAGCCACAACCCGTTCAGCATGCCGCAAGGTGAGCTGGAAGCGCTGGAGACGAAGAATCCGCTCGATATCCTCGCCTATCAATATGATATCGTCTGCAACGGCGTGGAATTGTCGTCGGGCGCGATCCGGAATCACCGCCCGGAGATCATGTACAAGGCGTTCGAGATCGCGGGCTATACGCGCGCGGACGTCGATACGAACTTCGCGGGCATGATCAACGCGTTCAAATATGGCGCGCCGCCGCACGGCGGCTCCGCGCCGGGCATCGACCGCATCGTCATGCTGCTCGCCGATCAGCCGAACATCCGCGAGGTGATCGTCTTCCCGATGACGCAGAAGGCGGAGGACCTGATGATGGGCGCTCCCAGCTTCGTCTCCGCGAAGCAGCTTCGCGAACTGAACCTGCGCTCGACGGCGGAGGTCGCGAACGTCGACAAGGCGGTCGCGCCCGACGCGGGCTGAGCGACGAATCGATCACAGCTGGCGTCCGGCCCGCTTTCGCGGCAGGCTGGCGCCATGATCGACCTCGCCGACTACGAGAAGGGCAAGCGCTACAAAGGGCATTACCGCCGCGATCTGGCAGCGCTCCAGAAGCGGCTGAACCACATCCTCGTCGCGCATATCGTGCATGAGCGGCCGGCGGTGGTGATGCTGGAGGGCTGGGACGCCGCCGGCAAGGGCGGGATCATCCAGCGCCTCGTCGATACGTGGGACCCACGGCATTTCGAGGTCTATCCGATCTCCGCGCCGACACCGGAGGAAAAGGCCCATCCGTTCCTCTGGCGCTTCCGCCGGCATCTGCCCGAGCCGGGCGACATCACGGTGTTCGACCGAAGCTGGTACGGCCGCGTGCTGGTCGAGCGGGTGGAGGGCTTCGCGACTCGCGCGGAGTGGAAGCGCAGCTACGGCCAGATCAACGATTTCGAGACGCGGCTGATCGATTCGGGCACGACGCTGGTGAAGCTGTTCATCCATGTCGGGCAGAAGGAGCAGGACAAGCGCCTGCGCGAACGTCTCGACGATCCGTGGAAGCGCTGGAAAACGGGCCTTGAGGATTATCGCAACCGGGCGAAGCGCGCCGCCTATCTGGAGGCGATGCACGAGATGTTCGAGCGCACCGATACCGGCGTCGCGCCGTGGCACGTTATCGACGGCAACAACAAGAAAGCGGCGCGAATCGCGGCGCTGACGGTGGTGGCGGATGTGCTTTCCGCCAATGTGCCGATGGACCCGCCGGTGCTCGATCCCGAACTGGCGCGGGTGGCGCACGAGGCGCTGGACGGATAGGTCGCCCGACAACGGGCCGCCGTATCACGCCGCCGGCGCGAACTCCCCGTCCTCGCCCATCACCCACAGCACGCCGCCACGGATCGAGAACCATGCGCCGCGCAGGCTGAGCCGGCCCTCGGCCTCCGCTGTGCGCACGCAGGGGAAGGTGCGCAGGTTGTTGAGGCTGACGCGCACCGTCTCCAGTTCGAGCTGGTGCGCCGCTTCCTCGCTCTCGCCATATTGGGCGACGATGCGGTCGCGCGCTTCGTCCAGCATGTCGATCCAGCGCGCGATGAATCCGCCTTCACCCGGCCGCGCATGGTGGAACCGGCGCGTGAGCGAGGCGTGGACGCCGCCGCACATGCCGTGGCCCATCACGACGATCTCCTCGACCTTCAACTGCGTCACGGCGAATTCCAGCGCGGCGGAAACGCCGTGGCGCGCCTCGTCGATCTCCAGCGGCGGCACGAGGTTCGAGACGTTGCGCACGACGAAGATCTCGCCCGGCGACACATCGAACACGGTGGCGGGATCGGTGCGGCTGTCGGAGCAGGCGATCACCATCACCTTGGGGCTTTGCCCCTCGGACAGTTCCGCCCATCGATCATGCTGCTCGACCCAACCATGTTCACGAAAACGCCGGTAGCCGGCGACGAGATCGGTGAAGTCGGTCATGGCGCGGCTCTTAGCGCGTTGTTTCGCGCGAGGGCAGTCGCTATTTGCCGCTCCATGAACGAAATGTCCCCCGTCGCCGCGCCGCGCCAGCGCAAGCCTGACTGGATTCGCGTCAAGGCGCCGACCTCGACTGGCTTCGCCGAGACGAAGCAGCTGATGCGCCGGCTGAACCTCGCCACCGTGTGCGAGGAAGCGGCGTGCCCGAACATCGGCGAGTGCTGGACGAAGAAGCACGCGACGGTGATGATCCTGGGCGACACCTGCACCCGCGCCTGCGCTTTCTGCAACGTCAAGACCGGGATGCCGCGCGCGGTCGATCCGCTGGAACCTGAGCATGTCGCGGTGGCGGCGGCCGAGCTTGGGCTGGAGCATATCGTCATCACCTCGGTCGATCGCGATGACCTGCCCGATGGTGGCGCGTCGCAGTTCGTGGAGGTGATCGAGGCCCTGCGCCGCAACACGCCGAACACCACGATCGAGATCCTCACCCCCGATTTCCGCAACAAGGCGCAAGCGGCGGTCGAGTCGATCGTCGCGGCGCGGCCGGACGTCTATAACCACAACCTCGAGACCGTTCCGCGGCTCTATCCGACGATCCGGCCCGGCGCGCGTTACTATGCCTCGCTGCGGTTGCTGGAGAGCGTCAAGCGGCACGATCCTTCGATCTTCACCAAGTCCGGCGTGATGCTCGGGCTGGGCGAGGAGCGGCTGGAGGTGCATCAGGTGATGGACGACATGCGCTCCGCCGACATCGATTTCCTGACGATGGGGCAATATCTCCAGCCGACGCCGCGCCATGCAAAGGTCGCCGATTTCGTTACGCCCAAGGCGTTCGACGCCTATGCCGCGATCGCGCGGGCCAAGGGCTTCCTGCTGGTCGCCAGCTCGCCGCTGACCCGGTCGAGCTATCACGCGGGCGACGATTTCGCGAAGATGAGGGCGGCGCGCGAGGCGCAACTTGCCAAGGCATAAGGAAACCCGCCGGCTGCCCTATACGCCGGAACAGATGTTCGATCTGGTCGCGGACGTCGGCCGCTACGCCGAGTTCCTGCCGTGGGTGGTGGCGATGCGCGTGCGCAGCGACACGTCGACGGAGACGATCGCGGACATGATCGTCGGCTTCAAGGGGCTGCGCGAGACCTTCACCTCCCGCGTGGTGAAGGAACGGCCGGCGGCCGTGCATGTCGATTATATCGACGGGCCGCTGAAGTTCCTGCACAACGACTGGGGCTTCCGCGCCGATGGCGATGGCTGCTTCGTCGATTTCTCGGTCGATTTCGCGTTCAAGAATCGCGTGTTCGAGATGATGGCGGGGCAGGTGTTCGCCGCCGCGCTACGCAAGATGATCGGCGCGTTCGAGGATCGGGCGGCGGCGCTTTACGGCGCCGTGGGCGCCTCGGGCGAAGGCGGCATCAGCAGGTCGAGCGCGCACAGCGCCGCCTGAAGGCGGATGCCGCCACGGCCAAGATCGCCGAACTGGTGCTTGTCGGCCACCACGTCCGAAGGATCGCCGCCGCGCTCGGCGCGGGCGAAGACGACGGTGCCGACCGGCTTCTTCTCCGATCCGCCGCCCGGCCCGGCGACGCCGGTGATCGCCACCGCGACATCGGCATGGGTGGCCTCCAGCGCGCCCTGCGCCATGCTCCATGCGACCGCGATCGATACGGCGCCGAACGTCTCGATCACGTCGTTGCTGACATTGAGCAGCGCGAGCTTGGCGTCGTTGGAATAAGTGACGAGGCTCGCCTCCAGCACGTCCGACGAGCCGGGAATCTCGGTGAGCGCGGCCGCGACCAGCCCGCCGGTGCAGCTTTCCGCGATGGCGATGCGGCGCCCGGCGGCGCGATTCGCTTCCACCACGCGCGCGGCGGCGGCGGTGAGTTCGGGAGGGAGGACGCTATCGGTCATTGGGACACCGTGGGACATACCGGAAGATCGGGAACGGCGGCAACCTGCTTCCCGCGTGACTTCCTGGCTTTCAGATATTGCAGCGTGGCGACGATGATCCCCGCCGTGTTACGCGCGGGCAGCGGCTCCAGCAGCGTCACCAGCCGGTCGATCGTCGGGCAGTCGCCGGGCTGGACATGGCCGACGATCTGCGGCGCGAAGATCGAGGTGAGCAGCGGCCGCGCGTAATCGGACTGGAGCAGCATATCGACCGCCGGATCGCTCAATTTGACGATTGCGGCGCGGGCGGCTGGCCATGCCGAGTCGGCGGCGGCCTCATACCGCGCGAGGAAGGCGCTGCTCGGCCGCCGGACGAGGCTGGCGGGCGGCAGCGCGGTGCAGACGCGCCCGGTCTCGCGGATGATATCCGGCATGGCGACCAGTGCGATCGCCTCCGCATCGGAGGCGGTGAGACAGGGGGCCTGCGCGCTGGCGGCGGCGGGCATGGCGATCAGCGCCAGCAGCGCGGCGAGGCGCTTCACAGCGCGCTTCCCGGCAGCGTCGCGGTGACGACGGCCTGCGCCGCGATGCCCTCGCCACGGCCGGTGAAACCGAGGCGCTCGGTGGTGGTGGCCTTCACGCTGATCCGATCGGTCGAAAGCTCAAGAAGTTCCGCGATCCGCGCCCGGATCGTCTCGCGATGCGGGCCGATCTTCGGCGCCTCGCAGATCAGGGTGAGGTCGACGAAGGTGACGCGGCCGCCGCGCGCCCGGAGCAGCGAGAGGGCGTGACGCAGGAATTGCCCCGATTCGGCTCCGCGCCATTGCGGGTCGCTCGGCGGAAAATGCATCCCGATATCGCCCGCCGCGATCGTGCCGAGCAGCGCATCGGTGATGGCGTGGAGCGCCACGTCCGCGTCGCTATGCCCCGACAGGCCCTGATGGTGCGGGATGAGCATGCCGCCCAGCCACAATTGCTCCCCGTCGGCGAGGCGGTGGACGTCGAAGCCCAGCGCCGAGCGGGTCTCCATGCCCAGTCGCGCCTCGGCAGCGGCGATGTCGCCCGGCCAGGTGATCTTTTCCAGCATCGCATCGCCCTGCACCAGCGCGACCGATCCGCCAAGGGCGCGGACCATCTGCGCATCGTCGGTGGCATCGCCGCCGGCCCAGCGGCGATGCGCATCGGCCAGCGATGCGTAACGAAAGGCCTGCGGCGTCTGCACGCGATGGAGCGATTCGCGCGGCACCGTCTCGCCGTCGTCGCGCACCAAAGTATCGGCCACCGGCAGCACCGGCACCGCGCCGTCATGCGAATCGAGCGCGGCGAGCAGCCGGTCGATCACGGCGGCGGGGAGAAAGGGGCGCGCCGCGTCGTGCACCAGAATACGGTCGGCGCCGGCCAGCGCGGCCAACCCGGCGGCGACGGACTCGCGGCGCGTCGCCCCGCCGGCGATGCTGGCCGCGCCGGGCAACGCCTCGGCGAACAGAGCCTCCTGCCCCGCGCCGATCGCGATTAGCACCGTGTCGATCTTCGGATGGCGGCTGAGCGCTTCGTGGCTCCACGCCAGCATCGCGCGGCCGCCGATCGCGGCATATTGCTTGGGCAGGGCAGCGCCGGTGCGCTCCCCCTTGCCGGCGGCGACGATCAGGGCGACGGTCTTCATGGCGCGGCGCCTTAGTCCGGGAGCAGGCGGCGGGCAATGGAAGGGAAAATCCGGGGCGGCCAGACAGGGGGAGGGCCGCCCCGTAGTTCAGGGAACGACCGGGAAAAGGGAGACCCGGCCACCGTCGGTGCGAGGGGACGCCACCGACGCATCAAGGGCTAGGCCCGCGATGTTGCGGGAATGTGTCTGCGGAGAACGATCGTGTTTCCGCCGCGAAATGTTGACGCATCGGCGATCAGCGGGGATGGAAGGCGCATGACATCGGCCGCCTCGACCCGCCGCATCCTGATCGCCAGCCTCGTCGGCACGACGGTCGAATTCTATGATTTCTATATCTATGCCACCGCCGCCGCATTGGTGTTCGGCCCGCTGTTTTTCCCGGCGGAGAGCGCCTCGGTGCAGCTCCTTTCCTCCTATGCCAGCCTCGCGGTGGCGTTCATCGCGCGGCCGGTGGGGGCGTGGGTGTTCGGCCATTATGGCGACCGGATCGGGCGGAAATCCACGCTCGTCGCCTCGCTGATGCTGATGGGCGGATCGACCCTCGCGATCGCCTTCCTGCCCGTTTACGCGACGATCGGCTGGTGGGCGCCATTGCTGTTGTGCGTGCTGCGCTTCGGCCAGGGATTCGGCCTTGGCGGCGAGTGGGGCGGGGCGGCGCTGCTCGCGGTGGAGAATGCGCCGCCGGGATGGCGCGGGCGCTACGGCATGGTGCCGCAGCTCGGCGCGCCGATCGGCTTCATTGCCGCGAACGGGCTGTTCCTCGTCATCGGCCTGATGATGACGCCGGCCGATTTCATGGCATGGGGCTGGCGCGTGCCGTTCCTGCTCTCGGTCGTGCTGGTCGGGCTGGGGCTGTGGGTGCGGCTGCGCATCGCCGAGACGCCGGCCTTCGCGAAGATGCTGCAGGAAGGCCCGCCGCCCGCCGTACCGATGGGCGAGTTGCTGCGCGATCACTGGCGCACCGCGCTGGGCGGCACGTTCGGCGCGATCGCCTGTTTCGCGGTCTATTATATCGCGACCGCCTTCGCGCTCGGTTATGCCACCACTACGCTCGGGATCGACCGGCAGACCTTCCTTGCGCTCCAGCTCGGCGCGATCCTGTTCATGGCGGTGGGGATCGTGCTTTCGGGCATCTGGGCGGATCGCAGCTCGCCGGCGAACGTGCTGACCTGGGGTTGCATCGGCGCGATCCTCGCCGGGTTCCTGCTGGTGCCGGGGCTTGGCTCCGGCTCGCTGGCGACGATCTTCGCCGCGCTGGCCTTCGCCTTGCTGGTGATGGGGTTCGTCTATGGCCCGCTCGGCGCGTGGTTGCCGGGGCTGTTCCCGGCGCGGGTGCGCTACACGGGCGTGAGCCTTGCCTTCAACATGGCGGGGATCATCGGCGGCGGGCTGACCCCGGTGGCCGCGCAATGGCTGTCCCAGCGCGGCGGCGGGGTCGCGGCGGTCGGCCTCTATCTCGCGGTGGCGGCGCTGCTGAGCCTGATCGCGCTGGTCGCGCTGCGCCCGCGACGCGGCGTCGCGCCGATGGTGGTCGAGGGGCCTTAGCTCAACCGAAGCAGCGTAAGCCGCGCGCGGCCGTGCTTGCGATCCGCGTCGATCGTGAAGCCGGCGACGTCGACCGGCTCGTTATGTGCGGTCTCGATGCTGACCCACGTCCCCGCGCCGACCCAGCCGAGCCGCGCCAGCCGATCGAGCGCGACATTGCCCGCGCCGGTGCCATAGGGCGGGTCCATCAGGATCAGGTCGAGCGGCTGCGACGCCTGCGTAAGCGACAGGACGGAGGTGGCGCGGACTTCCGCACCGCTTGCGCCGAGCTTGGCGATATTGGCGCGCAGCGCGTCGAGCGCGGCCTTGTCCTGCTCGACGAACAGGCAATGCCCGGCGCCGCGCGACAGCGCCTCCAGCCCGAGCGCGCCGGAGCCGGCGAACAGGTCCGCCACGGCCAGCCCCTCGAAGCTGCCGACGCGGCTGGCGAGCATCGAAAACAGCGCCTCGCGCGTGCGATCGGTGGTGGGGCGGGTGGCGTCCCCCCTGGGCGCGACGAGCTGGCGGCCGCGCCACTGGCCGGCGATGATCCTCATTTGCGCGGTCTCGCCGGGCCGGAGCGTGGCTTGGGCTTCGCCCAGCCGGTCTTGCGGCGCGGCGGACGTGCCGGACGGGCGGGGCGTTCCGCCGTCGGGGTCGGTGTTTCGACGCGCGCTTCGGCCGGTTTGCGCGTTTCGGCCGGCTTGCGCGGTGCGGTCGGCGCGCGGCGGGGCGCGCGTCGTGCCGGTGACGCGTCGGTTGAGACCGCGATCGGTTCGGGCTTCGGCCCCTTGCGGTCGAGCGACTGGCGGAAGGCGACCAGATCATGCTGCCGTACCTCGCCGATGCCGCCGGCCGGCAGATCGCCGAGCACGAACGGGCCGTAGCGGATGCGGATCAGCCGGTTAACCTCCAGCCCGAGATGCTCGAGCACGCGGCGGACCTCGCGATTCTTGCCCTCGGTCAGGATCATCTCGATCCACAGGTTCGCGCCGGTGCGCCGCTCGATATTCGCGTCGATCGAGCCGTAGCGGACGCCGTCGATCTCCACGCCCTCGATCAGCGATTCGAGCTGCGGCTGCGACACCTGGCCGAAGGCGCGCGCGCGATAGGCGCGCTCCACGCCGGTCGAGGGCAGCTCCAGCTGCCGCTTCAACTCGCCGTCGTTGGTCATCAGCAGCAGGCCCTCGGTACTATAATCGAGTCGGCCGATGGGCACGAGGCGCGGCAGGTCCTTGGGCAAGCGGTCGTAGATTGTCGGCCGGCCGCGCGGATCGCGCTCCGTGGTGAGCACGCCGGCCGGCTTGTGGAACAGGAACAGTCGCGCGGGCACCGCCGCCGCGACCGGCTGGCCGTCGACCGTCACGCCATGGAGCGAGGCGAGCAAGGTCGCGGGCGTCTCGATCGTCGCGCCGTCCTTCGCGACGCGACCCTCCTCGATCATCCGCTCCACCTCGCGGCGCGAGGCGACTCCGGCGCGGGCGAGGAGCTTGGCGATGCGCTGCATGGGGCGCTGGTCTGACGGGCGGCTCGGCATGACGTGGCTGATACATTGCTTGCGTTGCATGCGCGAAAAAATTTGCGTCGAAAGTGCAATCGCGGCGTTAAGGCGCTGGGGTTTGGCAGGCGGCATGATTCACACGATGTTGTTCGAGCGGAAAAAGCGGCGGATCACGCGCCTCCTGCTGGTCGAGGACGAGCCGCTCGTCGCGTTCGATGCCGAGCATCTGCTGATCGCGGAACATTATGAGGTGATCGCCACCGTCGATCGCGTCGCGCGGGCGGTGGCGATTATCGGTGACGGGCGGGCGATCGATCTCGTGCTGGTCGATGTGGAACTGGCCGACGGCAGCGGCGTGGACGTGGCGCGGGCGGCGGCCGGGCGCGGCATCCCGGTGCTGTTCGTCACCGCCAATTGCCCGGCCGAGGCTTCGGCGCTCGCGGTCGGCTGCCTCGTCAAGCCGTTCGCCCAGCGTGACCTGCTGGCGGCGATCCGCGCGATCGAGGCGACGCTGGATGGCGCCGCGCCGCGCCGCCTGCCGAGCGGTTTCCGCCTGTTCGCGCAGGCCGGCTTGTCCGAACCCGACGCGGCCTAGCGGAAGATCGGCCGTCCTTCGTCGGCGAAGGCCGCGGAAACGGCGGCGATGCTCGCCAGCACCCCGTCCGGCCGGCGGATGCCGAGCAGGTCGCCGAGCAGCAATGCGGCGATGTCGGGCGCGGTCTCGACGCGCGCGATGGTGGTCAGCAGCGCCGACTCGGCCACCGTCATCCGCGCGCAGCAGCACGGCGCGATCGCGATCGGCACCGCAGCGTTGCCGGCGAGATCGGCCATCAGCGCGCGCAGCAGGGTGAGCGGCCGGCGGAACCCTTCGCGGAACAGGGTGAACATCGCGTGCGCCGCGCGGGCGTCGGCGAGGCCGTGCGCGCCCATTCGCCGGATCGCGAACAGCAGCACGCGCGCGTTTGGGCATGACGGCAACGGATAGGGGAGCGCGGTGGCGGCGGTGGTAGCGGCAGGCAAGGTCATAACGGACGATTCCTCTCGTCCACGACCTTCGCGGTTCAGCTATTGCAAGTCAATCGCAATTAGAAAAGATCAGTCCGGCGGCTCATCGTTCGCGGCAAGCACCTCGCCGGCGAGGTAGAGCGAGCCGGCGACCAGCACCGATTCGCCGGCGCCGAAGTGGGCGAGTTGGTCGAACGCCGCCGCCACATCGTCCGCCGTCGTTGCCGTTGACGCGCCATACTGCCGCGCCAATTCCGTGAGCGCGGCGGGCGGGTGGCAAGCGTGGTGCGGCACCGGTACGGCGATGACGTGGCAGTCCGCGCGGCCGCCGATCAGGTGGCGGAGCACGCCCTTCGCGTCCTTGTTGGCGAGCATTCCGATGACGATCGCCGTGGGCGCGCCTTCCCCCCACGACCCGGCGATCGCGGCGGCGGCGGATTCGTTGTGTGCGCCGTCGAGCCACACGCCGAAGCGGCGCTGCGCCGGACGGAGGCGGCGGACGAGCGGGCCGTCGCCGAGCCGCTGCATCCGCGCCGGCCATCTCGCCGCGCGGATGCCCGCCGCCAGCGCGGCAGGATCGACGCGCACCGCCTGCTGATGCCGCAGCATGGCGACGGCCAGTCCTGCGTTGGCGGTCTGATATGGACCGGCGAGAGCGGGGCAGGGAAGCGTGAGTTCACCGGCGGCGTCGCGATAGCGTAGCGAATCGCCCTCTGGCGCGATCTCCCATTCCGCGCCGCGCACGACGAGCGGCGCGCCGCGCTTGCTCGCCACGGCGGCGATGCTCGCGGCGACCGAAGCAGGGTAATGTTGCGTGACCAGCGGGACACCGGGCTTGGCGATGCCCGCCTTCTCGAAACCGATGCGGTCGAGCGGTTCGGGCGGAGTGCCGGCTTCCTCCGCGAGCAGGAACGCCTCGTGGTCGATGCCGAGCGCGGCGATGCCGCACACCGCCGGCTTCGGAATGACGTTGGTGGCGTCGAGCCGTCCGCCCAGCCCGACCTCGATCACGCAGGCGTCGGCGGGGGTGCGCACGAAGGCGAGGAAAGCGGCCGCAGTCGTCACCTCGAAGAAGCTCGCGCCGATCTCGCCGCTGGCGTCGAGCACCTCTGCCAGCAGCGGGGCGAGCGCGGCGTCCTCGATCAGCTTCCCCGCAACGCGGATGCGCTCGTTGAAGCGCACGAGATGCGGGCTGGTATAGGCATGGACGCGATGCCCCGCCGCCTCCAGCGCCGCGCGCAGGAAGGCGCAGGTCGATCCCTTGCCGTTGGTGCCCGCGACGTGGAACACCGGCGGCAGGCTGAGGTGCGGGTTGCCGACCCGCTCCAGCAGCCGCGTGATCCGCCCCAGCCCCAGCACGTCCGCGCCGGGCGAGAGCGACCACAGGCGGTCGAGTTGCGCCTGCACCGCCGGGTCGGCGGATATCGCGTGATCCGCCATCTTCGCGACCGGCTCAGGCGGCGGCGCGCCGGTGGCAGAGGTAGGCGATCACCGTCGCCAGTTGCGCGCGCAGATCCTTGCGGTGGACGATCATGTCGAGCATCCCGTGCTCGAGCAGATATTCCGAGGTCTGGAAATCGTCCGGCAGCTTCTCGCGGATCGTATTCTCGATCACGCGCCGGCCGGTGAAGGCGAGCATCGCCTTCGGTTCGGCGATGTGGATGTCGCCGAGCATGGCATAGGCTGCCATCACCCCGCCTGAGGTGGGATCGGTCAGCACGACGATATAAGGCAGGCCCGCGTCGTGGAGCATCTGGATCGCGACGGTGGAGCGCGGCATCTGCATCAGGCTGAGGATGCCTTCCTGCATCCGCGCGCCGCCCGACGCGGTGAAGACGATATAGGGCGCCTTGTCCGCGATCGCCGCCTCGACGCCCTGGATGAACGCCTCGCCGACCGCCTGACCCATCGAGCCGCCCATGAAGGCGAAATCCTGCACGCCGATCACGACGCGATGGCCCTCGATCGTGCCGCGCGCGTTGATGAAGGCGTCGCTCTCGCCGGTCTGGGCGCGGGCGGCCTTCAGACGCTCGGTGTACCGCTTCGAATCGCGGAACCTGAGCGGGTCTTCCGGGGTGCGCGGCGCGGGCAGTTCGACGCAGCTTCCCTCGTCCAGCAGTTGCGCGAAACGCTGCTTCGGGCCAATCCGCTCATGGTGATCGCATTTCGGGCAGACGCTGAGATTCTCCTCCAGCTCCTTGGTGAAGACCATCTGCCCGCATCCCTTGCACTTGTGCCAGAGAGTGTCGGGGGTGTCCTTCTTCGGGATGACGGAGGACAGGGCGTTGCGGACGCTCGAAAGCCAGCTCATTTCTATTCCTTGCGCGCGGCGCGGATCGCGTCGCTCAGGGTTCGTATATAGGCGGTGACGGCGGCGGGCGCATCCGCGCCGTATTGGCCGACGAGATCGACGATCGCCGAGCCGACCACCACGCCGTCCGCGACGCGGGCGATCGCGCCGGCCTGTTCGGGCGTGCGGACCCCGAAGCCGACCGCGACGGGGAGCGTGGTCGCCGCCTTGAGCCGCGCCACCGCTTCCTCGATCGAGGCTTGCGCCGCCTGTTGCAGCCCGGTGATCCCGGCGACCGAGACGTAATAGAGGAATCCGCCCGCGCCATCGAGCACCGCCGGGAGCCGCGCGGCATTAGTGGTCGGGGTGGCGAGGCGGACGAGCTCCACATCCGCCGCGCGCAATGCCGGGCCGAGCGCGTCATCTTCCTCCGGCGGCACGTCGACGCAGATCACGCCGTCCACGCCGGCGTCGCGCGCCGCCTGCGCGAACCAGTCCGCCCCGCGCCGCAGCATCGGGTTGGCATAGCCCATCAGCACGAGCGGCACGTCAGGATGCCTCGCGCGGAAATGGCGGGCGATGTTCAGGATATCCGCCGTGGTGGTGCCCGCCGCGAGGCTGCGCAGGTTCGCGGCCTGGATCGCCGGGCCGTCCGCCATCGGATCGGTGAAGGGCATCCCCAGCTCAATCACGTCCGCGCCGCCTTCGACCAGGGCGTCGAGGATCGCGCCTGTCGCGGCCGGAGTCGGATCGCCCGCGGTGACGAAGCAGACCAGCGCAGCGCGGCCGGCCGGGAAGGCGTTGGCGAGGCGGCTCATATCTCCACCCCCAGCGCTTCGGCGACGGTGAAGATGTCCTTGTCCCCCCGGCCGGAGACGTTGACGAGGATCATCGCTTCCTTGCCATAGTCCTTCGCCACCTTGGGCAGCGCGGCGAGCGCGTGGGCGCTTTCCAGCGCGGGGATGATCCCCTCCAGCCGACAGCAGAGCTGGAACGCCTCCAGCGCTTCATTGTCGGTGATCGGCAGATAGCGGACGCGGCCGATCTCGTGCAGCCAGCTATGCTCCGGGCCGATGCCGGGATAATCGAGCCCGGCGCTGATCGAATGCGCCTCGGTGATCTGGCCGTCCTCGTCCTGCAACAGATAGGTCTTGTTGCCGTGGAGGATGCCCGGCGCGCCGCCGCTGAGGCTGGCGGCGTGCTGCCCGGTCTCGATGCCGTGGCCCGCCGCCTCCACGCCGATCATCGCCACGTCGGCGTCATCGAGGAACGGGTGGAACAGCCCGATCGCGTTCGATCCGCCGCCCACCGCCGCGATCAGCAGGTCTGGCAGGCGGCCGGTGCGGGCGAGCATCTGCGCGCGCGCCTCCTTGCCGATCACGCTCTGGAAATCGCGCACCAGTTCCGGATAGGGATGCGGGCCGGCGGCGGTGCCGATGATGTAGAAGGTATCGTGGACGTTGGCGACCCAGTCGCGCATCGCCTCGTTCATCGCATCCTTCAGCGTCATCGCGCCGGAGGTGACGGGCACCACCTGAGCGCCGAGCAATTTCATGCGGAACACGTTGGGCTTCTGCCGCTCGACATCCTTCGCGCCCATGTAGATCACGCAGGGGATGCCGAAGCGCGCGCAGACGGTGGCGGTGGCGACGCCGTGCTGGCCCGCGCCCGTCTCCGCGATGATCCGCGTCTTGCCCATGCGGATCGCGAGCAGGATCTGGCCGATGCAATTGTTGATCTTGTGCGCGCCGGTGTGGTTCAGTTCCTCGCGCTTAAACCAGATTTGCGCGCCACCCAGCTCTTCCGTCAGCCGGGGTGCGAAATAGAGTGGGCTGGGGCGGCCGACATAATGTTCCAGCAGGTCGTCGAACTCGGCCTGGAAGGCGGGATCGGCCTTGGCCGCGCGATATTCGCGCTCCAGATCGAGGATCAGCGGCATCAGCGTCTCGGCGACATAGCGGCCGCCGAACGCGCCGAAATGCCCACGTTCGTCGGGCTGCGCGCGGAAGGAATTGGGCGTGGTCATTGCGCGACCGCCTTAAGGAAAGCGGCGATCTTGTCCACGTCCTTCACGCCGGGCGCGCTTTCCACGCCGGAGGATACGTCCACCAATGTCGCGCCGGTGCGGCCGATCGCCTCTGCCACATTCCCCGCGTCCAGCCCGCCGGAGAGCGCCCAGGGCAGCGGGTGGCGGAAACCGTCGAGCAGCGACCAGTCGAAACGCAAACCCATGCCGCCGGGAAGCGAGGCGCCGTCCGGCGTCTTGGCGTCATAAAGGATGCGTTGCGCCGCGCCGGCGTATTCGCGCGCGCGATCGAGGTCGGCGCGGGTCTTCACCGCGACGGCGGCCCAGCTTTCCAGCCCGGTGCGACGGGCAAGTTCCGCGACGCGCCCGGGCGCGGTCTTGTGGAGTTGCAGCGCGTCGAGCCGGCCGGCGGCGACCGCCGTGTCGATCAGCGCGTCGTCGGGGTCCACGAACACGCCCACGCGGCGGACGTGGCCCGGCACGCGCGCCGCCAGCGCCCTTGCGCGCTCGGCGTCGAGATTGCGGGGCGAGGGCGGGAAGAACACGAAGCCGACATGGCTCGCACCGCCCGCGATGGCGGCGTCGAGCGTCTCGCGCGTGGTGAGGCCGCAGATCTTGGCGGTGATGGGCATGACCTTGCCTTTAGTCCGTTCGCCCGAACGGCAGGGATTTAACTACAGCGTCGCCCCGATCGCCCGCGCCGCCGCGTCTGGGTCCTCGGCCTGCGTGATCGGTCGGCCGATCACCAGGATCGATGCGCCGTTGTCCAGCGCCGCGCGCGGCGTCACCACGCGCTTCTGGTCCGCGACCACGCCGTCCGCCGGGCGCACGCCGGGGACGACGAAGAAACCCTTCGGCCAGAGCTTGTGCGCCGCCTTCACCTCCTCGCCGGAGCAGACGATGCCGTCGACCCCCGCCCGCATCGCCAGCTCGGTCAGCCGCAGCACCTGATCGTGCGGCGTGCCGGTGATGCCGGTGGCGTCGAGGTCGCGCTGGTCGAGGCTGGTGAGCATCGTCACCGCCACCACCTTCGTTCCCGCCGGCGCGGCGGCCTTGGCGTCCTCCAGCATCGCCCGGCCGCCCGAGGCGTGGACCGTCAGGATCGCCGGCTCCAGCCCGCGCAATGCCTGCACCGCCTTGGCGACGGTGTTCGGAATGTCGTGCAGCTTGAGATCGAGGAAGATCGGCAGGCCGAGGTCCGCCATCTCGCGCACCCCGCTGCGCCCGTTGGCGGCGAAGAACTCCAGCCCCAGCTTGATCCCGCCGACATGATGACGGACGCGCTCCGCCACCGCTTTGGCGCGGTCGATGTCGGGCGTGTCGAGGGCGACGAAGATGCGGTTGCTCACGACGAGGCTACTCCGGCTGCGGGGGCGGGGGGCTCGGCCGCCGGCGCCACGACCGGCGGCGCGGCGCGCATATCGGCCAGCGCGCGCTCGGCGTTGTTCAGCCGCTGCTTGAGACGCCAGCGCATCGCCCGCTGGTAGACCAGGGTCGGCACGAAGCCGACCAGGAAGGTGACGAGCAGGAGGAACGGCAGGTTCACCTCCGCGACAAGGTTACCGAACAACTGGATCGTCACCCACTTCCAATTGCCGAAGGTGAATACCGCCGCGATGAAGGCGATCAGGCACCAGAACAGGATTTTCAGGAACTGCATTCGGTGATCTCCCGCGCGAAAGGGGACTAGCGGCGGTCGCGCGGTTTTTCCAGCCTCAGCCGATCTCGTTGCGCAACTCCTCGATCAGCGCGACAGCGGTATGGAGGCGGGGGGCTTCCTCGTCGAGGATCGCGTGGAAGGCGGCGCGCTTGATTTCCGCGATGCGGCCCGGCCGCAGCCGCGCGTCGCCGGACAGGGCCGAAACGGCGATGTCGATCATCCGCTCGGCGCCGTGCAGGCGGCCCCACAGATAGTCGTTCTCGCGATAGGCGCGGCTGAAGAACGCGCCGAAGCTGTTGAACTGGATGCCTTTCAGCGTCGCCTCCGCCCCGCCGCCGCGGATCGAGCGCGCATCGTCCGGCGCGATGCGATCGACCTGGATCGGATCATATTCGTCCATCCCCTCGCCCTGCAGCAGCGGCAGGGTGGCGACGTCGAAATAGGGGAAGCCGAGATAACGCAGCAGCAACGCGCGGCGCAGATCGCGCGGTAGCCCGGCGAGCGCCTCCGCCAGCCGCTCGTCGGTTTCCGCATCGAGCCGCTTCAGGTCCATCGATTCGGCCAGCCGGTCGAGCAGCGGTCCGGCGTCGCCGCTCAGCGCGCGCACCTCGCCGCGCAGTGCACGGTGCGATCGCGGGTTCTGGCAATCGAGATAGGCGGACAGCGATTCGTAGATCGCGTCGCGGATCGGCTGGAGGATCGCATCGTCCACGCCCGCCTCCAGTTCGGTCAGCCGCCGCGACATCAGCCGCAGCCGCCGGATGCGGAACCCGAGATCGAAGGTGCGCAGGAAGTCGATCGTCACCGCGCTGCCCGAGACGTTGGGCGCGGCCTCGTCATAGCCGCGATCGACGAGCGCCACCTCGATCCGGCGCCGGATGCGCTGCCAGCGCTGCGGACCCGGCTCGCCGCCGATGCTGTGGAGCAGCGCGGTGATCGTCTCGATCACGCCGACGAGCTTTAGGTGGGCGTAGGCGGCATAGCTGTAGCCGGCGTGCTCCACCGCGGCCACCTGCGCGCGCCGCCGCCATGTCGCCATGCGCGCGTCGGTCGGGCGATCGAGGAACAGGGTGCGGCCGAACAGCGCCTCCACCTTCGCCTCCACCTCCGGGCGCACGGCGGAAAGGATGCCGCGCATCCGCTCGATCCGGGCCGAGCGGCCGTTGATCGCCTCCAGATTGTCGCGGATCGGCTGCTGGCGCGGCAATTCGCTGATCGCGCCGAGGATCGTCTGGAAGAAGCCCGGCACGCCCTCGCTCTCGCCGGAGAGGCGGAATTTCGTGCCGGGCGAGGGGTCGATATAGACGAAGCGCCGGTCGATCTGCCGCCGCGCCGGCCGCTTGCGCAAGGCGTCGAGCGCGGGGCGGAACGGCGCGTTGGCGAGCACCGATCCGTCGATCAGCACCGCCTTGTCCGCCGCATTGGCCGCCGCCTGACGCGGCAGCACGCGATAGAGGAAGGCGTCGCGGGTCGGCCAGTCCACCTTGCGATCCTTCAGCACCTCGTCAAGCTCGGCGACGGTGAAGGGCGGAAAGGCGCCGGGGAAGCTGGAGGTGGCGCGCGCCGCGAAGGCAAGTTCGGCCGTCGCCGCCAGCGTGTCGCGCTCCTCGCCGTAATCGCTGAACGGGAAGACCAGCCGGTGCTCGGTCTCCACCACCTCCGGCGGCGAGTGGAGCCGCAGCCGTTCGGGGTGGCCGGTGAAGTCGGTGACGGTGACGAACAGGTCCAGCGGCTGGCCCGGCGGAAGCAGACGCGGGCCGCGCGGGGCGGCTGCCATCGCGTCGAACGCATCGAGCAGCATTCCGGTGAAGCCCGCGCCGCTGAACGGCGGCTCGAACCAGCGCGAGCGCACGAAGTGGGAGAGCTTGCTGCGCACCTCCTCGCGCGTGTTCTCGTCCAGCGCCTCCAGCTTGTCCGCGCTGCGTCCGGCCGCCATCCACGCCAGCGGCAGCGCCCATGCCTTCGAGAAGCGCGAGGCGGGCGCAGCGGCGGCGTCGATCAGCGCCTCCACGTCGCCGCGCTCCAGCCACATGTCGGTCAGCGGATCGAGCGACTGGCCCGACGAGATCGCCTGCGCCAGGAAGATGCCGTTGATGCCCCCGGCGCTCGCCCCGGCAAGAATATCGGGCAGGACCCGCACGCGCAGCGCGCCTTCCCGCGCCATCTCGTCGAGCAGTTCGGCATAGACGCCGGCGGTGCCGCCCGGCCGCTCGCCGTCATGACTCGCACGGCTGGCGCGGGCGAGGTGCCACACCTCCTTGGTGATGCCGTGCATATAGACCGCGAGGCTGATCCCGCCGTAACAGACCAGCGCCAGCCGCAATTCCTTCTCGCGCGGGTGGGGATGCGGGGGCGCGCTCATGCGGCGGCGATATCCGCCCAGATCGGCAGGTGGTCGCTCGCCTTGCGCGCCGCATAGGAGGCGTGGACGCCGCAATCGACCACCTTCAGCCCCGAAGACACCATGATCCGGTCGAGCCGCCCGACCGGGCGCCGTGCGTGGAAGCTCGGGCCGGTGTCGGCGAAGGAGAACTCACGGTCGAAATCCTGGAGGCAGCCCGCCGCGCGCGTCCATTCGTTGAGATCGCCCATCATCACGGTGGGATGCTGGCGCAGGCTGGCGGCGACATGGGTGAGGATCGCATGGGCCTGCCGCCGCCGCCACAGGCCGGAAAGGTCGAGGTGCATACCGACGACGCGGATCGTCTGCCCGTTGATGGCGAGATCCGCCATCACCGCGCCGCGCGGCTCCAGCGCCGGGAGGTGGATCACCTCGCAATCGATCACCTCGGCCGCCTTGGGCACCAGCAGCGCGTTGCCGTGCCAACCCATCGAGGCTGCGCGCGTACCGAAATCGACCGGCTTCCATGCGCTATGCTCGTCGATCAGGTGCGGCGGGATCACCGCCGATCGCGTGCCGAAGCGGCGATCCGCCTCCTGCAAGGCGACCACGTCGGCGTCGATCTCGCGCAGCACCTCCAGCGTGCGATCGGGATTGCGGCGCCGGTCGGTGCCGATGCCCTTGCGCATATTGTAGCTGGCGACGCGGATCATTGATCCTGTCCAACGCCCATGACGCGGGGCGGGTTGCCTCCGCGCGGGCAAAGTCGGGACGAAAGGATGGTGCCGGTTGCAGGGATCGAACCCGCGACCCCCTGATTACAAATCAGGTGCTCTACCATCTGAGCTAAACCGGCTGACACCCCAGCGTCCATGCGTCAGGGAACGCCGAACGTCCAGCCCTCGCTTTGCGCGATCAGGGCGGACATGCGCGCAGGTCGCCACAGGTCACCGCGTCTGGCATTGGCGCGCAGCCAGGCGGCGGCAAGGATCGCGTCGGTCGAATGGTCATCGTACCGGGCCAGCGGATGATGGGCGTGCGAGCCGAGGGCGGCGAGCGCGCCGTCCAGCGCCTCGGGCGTCCGCAGCTTGCTCACTCCCTTGCGCAGCCCGGCGGCGCGGGCGGCGATGGCGGTGTAGATCTCCACCACCGCCGCGTCGCGCGCCGGCACCGGATCGAACGGCCAGATCGCGATCCGGCGATCGAGCCGGTGGAGCAATCGCATCCCCGCGAAGCTTGCCTTGGCCACCTGTGCCGCGCCGATCGCGTCATAGACGGTGGAGGGCTTGGTCGTCTGGTCCTCGCCCGTCTCGCACACGCGCCAATGGAGAAAATCGCGCTTCGCCCCGTCGGCCGCGCCGAGATAGAAATGCCGCCCGCGCCGTGCCTCCAGGAAGCTCGCCGCGCCGAGATCGGCGTCGTCGCTATGGTCGTCGACATAGCGCCACAATGCGCGCGCATCCGTGCTGTCGGTCTCTCCCGGCAGATGCGCGCCGCGCGCGACGAACGGGGCGGAGAAGCTGAAATCGAAGCCGACCAGCATCGGCTCATTTGCACGATCGAGCAGCCAGTGCAGCACATCGGTCCGCGACCAGATGCCGCCGGGCGGCGCGACCAGCGTGGGCGCGGCGTCGCCGGTTCCGCATTCCGCCATCGCGATGCCGCGATGTCGCGCGCCTTTCGCCCCCGACCAGTCGATCGCGACGAAGCGCGCGAATCGCTCAGGGGCGCTCGCCGAACGCGGCACGCTGCGCTTTCTTCGCGCGATCCCACCACGCGCGGCGGATCACGTTGCGGACCCGCTCCTCGTCCGCCGCGCCGTAGCGCACCAGCAATCCCGGCCAGCCCTCGTAATGCGGGGTCTGCCAGAAGCTGTCGGGATCGGTCTCGAGCAGTACCGCCTTTTCCTCGTGCGGTGACATGACGTGGAAGCTGCCCGCCTCGCGCCCCGGCGAGACGAACGCCTTGCCGTTCACCTTGGGGCAGGGCGTGCCATAGAAGGGCGCCATCTCCACGTCCGGGAGCGAACAGGCAAAATTCACCACGTCCGCCCAGTCCTTCATGGCGTCGCGCCGATAACCTCGGCGGAGAAGCGCGCGATGTCGAAGCGCGCCGCGCCCGGATCCTCTCCGCGCCGCACGATCACCAGCCGGTGCTGCGGGATCACCATCACGAATTGCCCGCGATTGCCCTGCGCGGAATAGCTGCCGGCGGGCAGGCCTTGCTTCGGCCCGAACAGCCACATCGTCGCGCCATAGCCGGGTCCGTCTGCCGGTTGCGGGCCGCTCGGCGTGGTCAGATAGCGCATCCAGCCAGCGGGGAGCAGGCGGCGGCCCTGCCACACGCCGTCCTGCAGCCAGAACTGTCCGAGCCGGGCGAGATCGCGCGCGGTGGTCCATACCTGGCTGGAGATGATGTAATTGCCCTGCCAGTCGGTGCCGGTGGTGGTGTGCGCCATGCCGAGCGGCAGGAACAGCGAATCATGCGGCAGGCTGGCGTAGCGCGCCTCGCCGAGCGTCGCGCGCAGGCTCCGCGCGACGAGCATGATATCGTTGTTGGCGTAGCGGAAGCGCGTGCCCGGCACCGCCTCCAGCGGCCAGCCGGTCGCCTGCTCGGTGACGGCGGTGCCGCCGAAATAGATCGCATCGGTGCGGTTGCCGGCGGTATCGCTGTGCAGCCCGCTCGCCATGCGCATCAGGTTGTCGAGCGTGATCGCCGCGCGCGGGTCGCCGGGGCGCCGCCATTCCGGGATGTTCGCCGGTTTCGCCGAGTCGATCTTCGCGCTGAGGGAGGCGATCCCGACCAGCGTGCCGGCGATGCTCTTGGCGGCCGACCAGGTGCGGTTGGGCACCATCGGGCCGAAGCCGGGCGCATATTGCTCCGCGATCACGCGGCCGTCCTTCAGGATCAGCACGCCCGTCGTGACACTCTCCGCGCCGAAGCTCTCCCGGTCGAACGCGCGCGCGACGAGCGAGGCGAGCGATGCGGAGGGGCGCGGCGCGATGTTGGCGTCGCCCATCGGCCACGGGCGCGGATCGGCGGGCAGCGGCACGGGCGTCGCGGCGGCCGGATTGGCGCGCGCGACCGGCGTGCCGATCGGCGAGAGATAGCAGCCGTAGCGCGGCCGCCACATCGCGCGGCGCGGCGCGAGGCGGGCGTCGAACGGCACCGTCACCACCCGCGTCTCGCGATCGACCGTGGCCGGAAGCGTCGGCACGATCGCGTCATATTCGGGGTAGATGCCGCGCAATTCGGTCGAGGCGATCTGCGCCTCGCTGCGGCCGGCGTCGAAAATGCCCTCGCACAAGGTCAGCGCCTTGTAGCCGGCGGCGATCGCGTGGTTGTACGGCTGCGGCGAGGAGGGGCGGATCTGCTGTGCGGAGACCGGCGTGGCGAGTGCGAGCAGCGCGAGGCTAAGGGTTCTTTTCACGCCGCCGCTCGTCCCACCACGCAAGCCGCTCGGCAACCCTTTTTTCGTAGCCGCGCGCCGTCGGCTCATAGAAGCGCTGCGGCGTCATGCCTTCCGGCCAGTAATTCGCGCCCGAGAAGGCTTCGGCGGCGTCATGGTCATATTCATATCCCTTGCCGTAGCCGACCTCTTTCATCAGTTTGGTCGGCGCGTTGAGGATATTGGCCGGCGGCATCAGCGATCCCGTCTCGCGCGCCGCCTGCCACGCGCCCTTCATCGCCATATAGGAGGCGTTAGATTTGGGCGCGGTGGCGAGGTAGAGGCACGCCTGCACGATCGCCAGTTCGCCCTCCGGCGAGCCGAGCAGTTCATAGGCGTCCTTGGCGGCGATGCACTGCGGGAGCGCCTGCGGATCGGCCATGCCGATATCCTCGATCGCCATGCGCGTCAGGCGGCGCAACGCGTAGAGCGGTTCCTCGCCCGCCGTCAGCATCCGCGCGAGATAATAGAGCGCCGCCTGCGGGTCCGATCCGCGCACCGATTTGTGGAGCGCGGAGATCAGATTGTAATGCCCCTCGCGATCCTTGTCGTACACCGCGACGCGGCGCTGGAGGAAAGCGGACAGCCCGGCGGGATCGAGCGGTTCCCCGATATCGACCGAGAACAGCGTCTCCGCCTGGTTGAGCAGGAAACGCCCGTCGCCGTCCGCGCTCGCCACCAGTGCGTCGCGCGCCGCCGGGGTGAGGGGGAGGGGGCGCCCCATCTCCGCTTCCGCCCGGTCGAGCAGTTTCTCCAGCGCCGCGCGGTCGAGCCGGTGGAGGATCAGCACCTGCGCGCGGCTGAGCAGCGCGGCGTTCAGTTCGAACGAGGGGTTCTCGGTCGTCGCGCCGACCAGGGTGACGGTGCCGTTCTCGACATAGGGCAGGAAGCCATCCTGCTGCGCGCGGTTGAAGCGGTGGATCTCGTCCACGAACAACAGGGTGCGCTTGCCCGCGCGCGCATGATCGCGCGCCTCGGCGAAGGCTTTCTTGAGGTCCGCCACGCCCGAGAACACCGCCGAGATCGGCGCGAAACGCAGCCCTACCGCATCGGCGAGCAGCCGCGCGATCGTCGTCTTGCCAGTGCCCGGCGGTCCCCACAGGATCATCGAGGACAATCGCCCGGCGGCGACCATCCG
This sequence comes from Sphingomonas sp. 67-36, assembly GCA_001897375.1. GTDB lineage: Bacteria > Pseudomonadota > Alphaproteobacteria > Sphingomonadales > Sphingomonadaceae > Sphingomonas. The sequence goes on from MKSU01000004.1 coordinate 390,432, forward strand.
CCCGATCGCGCCTTCCGGCCCGGTCAGATGCTCCTGACCGACCACCTCGTCCAGCCGGCGTGGGCGCAACCGGTCGGCCAGCGGCGCGTCGGCGGCGAGGGTGTCGTCGGGCGGGGCGGCGGGTTCGAAGCCCGCGAACAGATCGGCCATGCCGCCAAAATAGTGGCTCGGTGGTTTTTTGACAGGAGGGGCTTGCGCTCGCTCTATAAAGATATATCTTAGACGCATCGTGATACAGAAAGGATATGATGTGTTTCATGGTATGCACGGCCGCCGGGGCGGCCATTGCGGGCCGCGCGGCTGGGGGCGTGGCGGGTTCGCCGGCGGATGGGATTTCGGCGCGTCGCAGCGTGGCGGCGGTCGCGGCCGGCGCATGTTCGACGGGGGTGAGCTTCGCCTCGTCCTTCTCAAGCTGATCGCGGACGAGCCGCGCCATGGCTATGAGCTGATCCGCGCGATCGAGGAACTGACCGGCGGCGAATACGCGCCCAGTCCGGGCGTGGTCTATCCGACGCTCACCCTGCTCGACGAGATGGGCTTCATCGAGGAGCAGGCGTCGGACGAAAAGCGCAAGCGTTATGCCGCGACCGACGAGGGCCGCGCGCATCTGGAGGAGAATCGCGAGCAGGCCGAGGCGCTGATCGAGCGGCTCGCGCATGTCGGTGAGCGTCGCCAGCGGGCCGATGGCGCGCCGATCCGCCGCGCGATGGGCAATCTGCGCGTCGCGCTGGAGCAGCGGCTGACGCGGGGCGATTTCTCGCAGGACACGCTGCACGACGTCGCCGCGCTGATCGACGAGGTCGCGCAGAAGATCGAGCGGCTGCGGTGAGCGTCTCCGTCGCCCGCGTACCCACCGCTTCGGCGAGCCGCTACCTACAGCAGCTCGCCAAGCACTGGAGCCACAAGATGACCGTCACCTTCTCGCCGGAGGAGGGGACGATCGACTTCCCCAACGGCAGCCGGCTCGAAATGCGCGCCGACAGCGAGACGCTCGACGTGGCGCTGACGGTGCCGGAGGGGGAGGATGTCGAGCGGATGCGCGGCGTGGTGGCGAGCCACCTCGATCGCTTCGCCTTCCGCGAGGCCCCGCTGACGTTCGACTGGAAGGAAGCCTAGGCGCTCAGCGCCAGATAGGCATCCAGGACCGCCTGATTGGCAATATCCCAGCGATAGCCGGCTGCCTTGCGGTGGCCGGCTTCGCCCATTGACTGGCGCAGCCCGGGATCGGCCACGATCCGCGCGATCGCGTCGGCATAGGCGGAAACGTCGCGCGGCGGGACGAGGAAGCCGTTCACGCCGTCCTCGACCAGATCGACCGCCCCGGTTGCGCGCGCCGCGACGACCGGCACCGCGCTCGCCATCGCTTCCGTCGTGACGTTGCCGAACGTCTCGGTGACGCTCGGGTTGAAAAACACGTCCATCGACGCGACCGCGCGGCCCAGCGCGTCGCCGGACTGGAAGCCGGTGAACACCGCTTCCGGCACGCGCTCGGCGAACCATTCGCGCGCCGGTCCTTCGCCCACCACCAGCACCTTGTGCGCCACGCCGCGCCGCTTCAGCTCGCTGGAGACGTCGGCGAAGATGTCCAGCCCCTTCTCCTTCACCAGCCGGCCGAGAAAGCCGACCGCCATCTCGTCGTCCGCGATGCCGAGCGAGCGGCGCCATGCGAGGTCGCGGCGGTCCGGGCGGAATCGATCGTGGTTGATCCCGCGCGACCAGATGCCCATCGGCGCGGTCACGCCCCATTCGGCGAGCAGCGCCATCATGCTGTTGCTCGGCACCAGCACGCGATCGAAGCGGTTGTAGAAGCGGGTCATCAGCTTCTTGACCAGCGGCTCCAGGAAACCGAGGCCGTAATAGCTGCAATAGGTCTCGAACCGCGTGTGGAACGAGGCGACCGCCGGTACGCCGTTCGCCTTCGCCCAGCGCGCTGCCGCATGGCCGAGGAACTCCGGCGCGGAGACATGGACGATATTGGGCGCGAACGCCTCCAGATCGGCGCGCGGTTTCGCCGGCAGACCGCGCGCGAGCTTGTATTCCCCGCGCCCCGCGATCATCGGGATCGAGGGCACGTCGACCAGATCGCCGACCGCCGGAAAGGCCGGCTCGGCCACCGTCGGCGAATAGACCCGCACCTTCACGCCCCGCTCCAGCAGATAGCCGACGAGCAGGTTGAGCGATTGGTTGGCGCCGTCGCGCACGTAATTGTAATTGCCGCTGAACAGGGCGACGCGAAGATCGGACGGCTGCATGAGGCGGCCGTTAACCGCCGATCGTGGCGAAAACTAGGTTGCCCGTTCGCCCGCCGCCATCTCGCTCTTGCGCCTGATGCGGCGGATGCGCGGCTCGCGGGTGAGGGAGGCCTCGCGCCGGATCGTCTCGCGCATCTCGTCGCGCTTCTCGTGGATCGAGGCGATCACCGGGCCCATCGCCACGCCCAGATCGACCAGCACCGCCTCCGAAAGCTGGAGCGAGCTCTCCAGCGTCTCCGGCACCGCGTCGGTCACGCCGGCGCGGTAAAGCTCGGCGGCGTGTCGCGTGTCGCGCGCGCGGGCGATGATCGGCAGGTCCGGCACCAGCGCGCGGATGCGGCGGACGAGGCGGATCGTCAGCACCGGATCGTCCATCGTCAGGATCAGCGCGCGGGCGGCCGGCAGGTCCAGCCGGTCGACGAGCTGCCCGCGCGCTACGTCGCCGAACATCACCGGATAGCCGGCGTGGCGCGCGGTCTTCACCGTGTCGATATCCGCCTCCACCGCGATATAGGGCTGGTTGTGGACCGCCAGCATGTCCGCGACGAGCCGCCCGACGCGGCCGAAGCCGATCACCACCGTCCGCGTCGCGTCGCCCGTATCGGGCACCGCCTGATGATCGGTGTTCTCGATCCGGCGCGAGATCGCCGTCCCGGCCTTGGCGAGCAGCGGGGTGATGGTCAGCCCGATCGCGGTCACCGTCTGCCAGAAGGCGGCGGTGGAGGGCTGGATGAGCTGCGCCTGCGCCGCCGTCGCCAGCACGATCAGCGTGGTCTCGGACGGGCTGCCCATCAGCAACCCGGTCTCCGCCGCCACGCCGTGCCGCGCATTGGCGACGCGCAGCAGCAGATAGGTGACGATCGCCTTGATCGCGACCACGCCCGTCACCGCCAGCGCGAGCGACACCCAATTCTCCACGATCGTCGAGAGGTTCACGCTCATCCCGACGGTGATGAGGAACACGCCGAGCGCCAGCCCCTTGAACGGCGCGGTCATCACCTCGACCTCGGTGTGATATTCGGTCTCCGCGATCAGCAGTCCGGCCAGCAGCGCGCCGACGATCGGGGAGAGGCCGGCGGCGGTGGTCGCGACGCTGGCGACGATCACCACCAGCAGCGAGGCGGCGAGGAACAGCTCGGGACTCTTGGTCCGCGCCGCCTGCGCGAACAGGCGCGGCAGCACCAGTCGCCCGCCGACATACATCGCCACCACCGTCAGCCCGCCGCGCAAGGCGACGCCGGCCAGCCCTTGCCAGCCGTCCGCGGTGGCGGTCGGCGCCATCGCGCCCAGCGCGAAGATGATCGGGACCAGCGCGATATCCTCGAACAGCAGCATGGCGAACGCGCCGCGTCCCACCGCGCTCGTCGTGCCGACCAGCGGCAGCACCAGCGCGGTCGAGGACAGCGCCAGCGCCAGTCCCAGTCCGATCGAGCCGGCCCAGTTCTGCCCGAGCAGGTGGAGCCCCGCGCCGATCAGCAATGCGGAGCCGATCAGTTCCGCCGCGCCGGTGCCGAACACCAGTTGCCGCATCGCCCACAATCGCCGGAACGACAGCTCCAGCCCGATCGAGAACAGCAGCAGGATGATCCCGAACTCCGCCAGCGGCTCGATCGCATGGGGATTGGTGATCGTGAAATAATAAAGCCATGGCGCCTGATCGACGAGACCGCCCAGCCCGGCCGGTCCGACAAGCATCCCGACGAGGATGAAGCCGATCACCGGGCTGATCTTGAAACGCGCGAAAGCCGGTATAACCATCCCGGCCGCGCCGAGAATCACCAGCGTGTCGCTGAAACCCTGATTGTCCAATCCGATTGCCATCGCATTATCCTAACCAGACGCAGCGGCTGCTGTCAGGAGCGTAGCAATGAAAAAACACGATATCGTCATTGTCGGCGGCGGACCGGCGGGGATGATGGCCGGGCTGCTGTTCGCGCGCGCCGGCCTCGATGTGACGGTGCTCGAGAAGCACGGCGATTTCCTGCGCGATTTCAGGGGCGATACGGTCCACCCCTCGACGCTGGACCTGTTCGACGAACTCGGCCTGCTCGACGCGCTGCTGGCCGAGCCGCATGACAAGGTGGCGGAGATCGGCGCGGTGATCGGCGGGCGGAGCTATCGCGTCGCCGACTTCACCCATCTGCCGGGGCGGGGCCGATTCGTGGCGATGATGCCCCAATGGCACTTCCTCGATTTCGTCGCGCATCAGGCGCGCCGCTTCCCGACGTTCGGGTTGCGGATGGAGACGGAGGCGGTTGGCCTGATCGGGGGCACCGGGCGGATCGCCGGCGTCCGCACGCGGGAAGGGGAGGAGATCGCGGCGCGGCTGGTGATCCTCGCCGATGGCCGCACCTCCGCGCTGCGGGCGGCGGCCGGGCTGCCGTTGCAGGATCTCGGCGTGCCGATCGACGTCTTCTGGTTCCGCGTGCCCAAGCAACGCACCGCCACGAACGAAACCGCCGGTTATCTCTCGCAGGGGCAGATGGTGGTGCTGATCGACCGCGGCGATTATTTCCAGTGCGCCCGCGTGATCCGCAAGGGCAGCGCGGCGGAGGTGCAGGCGCGCGGCATCGCGACGTTCCGCGAGGATATGGCGCGCGCCGCCCCGGCGATCGCGCGCGGCATCGCGGCGGTGCAGGATTGGGACGACGTGAAGCTGCTGTCCGTCTCGCTCGATCGCCTGACGCGCTGGCACCGGCCGGGGCTGCTCGCGATCGGCGACGCCGCCCATGCCATGTCCCCGGTCGGCGGAGTGGGGATCAACCTCGCCATTCAGGATGCGGTGGCGGCCGCCAACATCCTCGCGGCCGCGATGGCGGCGGGGCAAGACCCCGATCCGCTGCTGGAGAAGGTGCAGGCGCGGCGGATGCTGCCGGTGCGCGTCGTGCAGGCGATCCAGCGCACGGTGCATCGCGCGGTGCTGGAAAAGGCGCTGGCCGGCGAGATCGATCGCGCCCCGCTGGTGCTGCGGATATTGGATCGCGTTGCGCTGCTTCGCCGTATTCCCGCGCGCGTGCTGGGGCTGGGCGTCCGCCGCGAGCATATCCGCTCGCCGGCGTGGAGCGAATGAGAAGGCCGGCGCCCCGCTGATCGGGACGCCGGCCTTACATCATGGCATCAGGGGCCGGGTCAGGCCCAGCTTGCCATCTTCTTTTCGAGGTTCTCGCGGATCTTCTCGAAGAACTGCTCGGTGGTCAGCCACTTCTGGTCCGGGCCGATCAGGATCGCGAGGTCCTTGGTCATGTCGCCGGCCTCGACCGTCTCGATGCAGACCTTCTCCAGAGTCTCGGCGAAGCGGGTGACGTCCGGCGTATCGTCGAACTTGCCGCGATACTTGAGGCCGCCGGTCCAGGCGAAGATCGAGGCGATCGGGTTGGTCGAGGTCGCCTTGCCCTGCTGGTGCTGGCGATAGTGGCGGGTGACGGTGCCGTGCGCGGCCTCCGCCTCGATCGTCTTGCCGTCCGGCGTCATCAGCACGGAGGTCATCAGGCCGAGGCTGCCGAAGCCCTGCGCCACCTGATCCGACTGCACGTCGCCGTCGTAGTTCTTGCAGGCCCAGACGAACTCGCCGTTCCACTTCAACGCGGAGGCGACCATGTCGTCGATCAGGCGGTGCTCGTAAACGATGCCCGCTTCCTTGAACTTGTCCTTGAATTCCGCCTCGAACACCTCGGCGAAGATATCCTTGAAGCGGCCGTCATAGGCCTTGAGGATAGTGTTCTTGGTGGAAAGATACAGCGGCCAGCCGCGGCCCAGCGAGTAGTTCATGCTGGCGCGGGCGAAATCGCGGATCGATTCGTCGAGGTTGTACATCCCCATCGCGACGCCGGAACCGGGAAAGTCGTAGACGTCCTTCTCGATGACGGTGCCGTCCTCGCCCTCGAACTTCATCGTCAGCTTGCCCTTGCCGGGCACGCGGAAGTCGGTCGCGCGATACTGGTCGCCGAAGGCGTGGCGGCCGACGACGATCGGATGCGTCCAGCCGGGGATCAGGCGCGGCACGTTGCGGATCACGATCGGCTCGCGGAAGATCACGCCGCCCAGGATGTTGCGGATCGTGCCGTTGGGCGACTTCCACATCTGCTTCAGGCCGAATTCCTCGACCCGCGCCTCGTCCGGGGTGATCGTGGCGCACTTCACCGCGACGCCGTATTTCTGCGTCGCGTGCGCGCTGTCGATCGTCACCTGATCGTTAGTGGCGTCGCGATGCTCGACGCCGAGATCGTAATAATCCAGCTCGATATCGAGATACGGCTTGATCAGGCGCTCGCGAATCCATTCCCAGATGATCCGCGTCATCTCGTCGCCGTCGATCTCCACGACGGGCGTCTTCACCTTGATCTTCGCCATGTCCAAATCCTTGTCAGGGGAGGTTTGGCGTGCGCGATAGGGGGAAGGGCGCGGAGGATCAACCGTCGCGCGCGGCTGCGGCTTGTGCAAAATGCGCGTCGGATGCGTTGTGCGGGGCGAGACGCGCGGCTAAACCGCGCCGATGCCATCATTAGATAAACCGGAAGGCCCCGGCGGCCTTCCAGTCACCACCACCGTCAAGTGGCGCTTTCCCGCCGTCCATCCGGAGGGGCAGAAGTTCGTCGCGATCGCATTCGGCCTCACGCTGCTGCTGACGATCGTCTCGAATATCTTCTTCTGGCCGATGCTGGGGTTGACCGTGTGGGTCGCGGCGTTCTTCCGCGATCCGGTGCGTACCACGCCGCGCGGCGACGATCTGGTCGTCGCCCCCGCCGACGGGCTGGTGACGATGATCGAGCGCGTGCCGGTGCCGCGCGAACTGACCGGCGAGCTGGGCACGGAGCCGATGGTGCGCGTGTCGATCTTCATGTCGGTGTTCGACGTGCACATCAACCGCGCGCCGATCGCCGGGACGATCAAGCAGGTCGTCTATATCTCCGGCAAATTCCTCAACGCGGACCTCGATAAAGCGTCCGAGGACAATGAGCGCCAGCATTTCGTCGTCGAGGGGCATGACGGCCGCCGCGTCGGCTTCACGCAGATCGCCGGACTGGTCGCGCGGCGTATCGTCGGCTTCGCCAAGGTCGGCGATATCGTCGCGGTCGGCCAGCGCGTCGGGCTGATTCGCTTCGGCAGCCGTGTCGACGTTTACCTGCCCGAAGGTTGCGCGCCGCAGGTGGCGCTCGGCCAGCGATCGGTGGCGGGAGAGACGGTGATCGGCCGCTATGGCCTTCCCGCCGTGAGCGGAACGGCGCAGTGATCCTCCACCTCGTCTCCGCCGCGCGGGGCGCACGCGGATGACCGTGCGGCCGCAACGCCGGCTCGGCGGCCTGCCGCTGCGCGCGGTACTGCCCAACGCGGTGACCGCGCTGGGGCTATGCTCCGGCCTGTCGGGCGTGCGCTTCGCCGTCGCCGGCTGGTGGGAGCTGGCGGTGGCGATGATCCTGCTCGCGGGCGTGCTCGACGGGCTGGACGGCCGCATCGCGCGGATGCTGCGCGGGCAGAGCCGGTTCGGCGCGGAGCTCGATTCGCTGGCCGACGCCATCTCCTTCGGCGTGTCACCCGCGCTGATCCTTTATCTCTGGTCGCTCTCCGCGCTGCCGCGCTTCGGCTGGACGGCGGCGCTGATGCTGGCGGTGTTCTGCGCGCTCCGCCTCGCGCGCTTCAACGCCAATATCGACGTGACCGAGCAGCCGCACAAATCCGCCGGCTTCCTCACCGGCGTGCCCGCGCCGGCCGGCGCGGGGCTGGCGCTGCTGCCGATGTTCCTGTGGTTCTGTACCGGGGAGCCGCTGCTGCGCTCGCCCTGGATCGTCGCGCCGTGGACGGCATTGGTCGCGTTCCTGATGGTCTCCAGCCTCGCCACTTTCTCCTGGGGCTCGCTGCGCCTGCGCCGCAACATCCGCTTCGAGGCGCTGGCGGTGGTAGTGATCTTCGGCGCCGCCGCCGTCTCCGCGCCCTGGCATAGCGCCAGCGCGCTATGCATCATCTACCTGCTCACGCTGCCGTTCAGCATCGCCAGCTATGCGCGGGTCAGGCGGCAGCGCGTAGCGGCGCAGGCCGGCGAACCGGCGCCGCCGCCGGCCGCCTGACCGCCACGCGGCGCTCGACACGCAGCGGCTCAGTAGCCAGCGCCATCGCAAGAGGCGAGCGGCCCGCAAGCGCCAGCCGGATCTTCGTAAGGTTCGGCGCAACGCTCGCCGCAATGGCATAAGCCGCGATACCCAGTGCCGCGCCGAAGGTCACGATCGCCAGCAAAAACATCATCTTCGCCTCCTTGCCACCCGCGCATCGCCTAAACGCACGAGTCGGAATCCGGTGCCAGAGCCAGTGTTCTTGCTCTGTTCTGATCGACGTGTTCCATGTTTGTTCGCATCCGTCAAGCGATTGCTTTTCGCCACGGCTTGCGCTAACGGCGCGACCCTCAACTCCGCATGGGAAGCATCATCACCGGTGCGCCGGCTTCCAGCCGGTCGTCATTCTCGCTTCCCAGAGGCTTAACCGGAAAGGAAAACACCTATGGCGGCACCTGTCGTCACCATGCAGCAGCTCATCGAGACCGGCGCGCACTTCGGCCACCAGACCCATCGCTGGAACCCGAAGATGAAGCCCTACATCTTCGGTGACCGCAACGGCGTCCACATCATCGACCTGTCGCAGACCGTGCCGCTGTTCGCGCGCGCGCTGGAGTTCGTGTCGTCCACCGTCGCGGCGGGCGGCAAGGTGCTGTTCGTCGGCACCAAGCGCCAGGCGCAGGAGCCGATCGCCGACGCCGCGCGCCGCGCGGGCCAGCATTTCGTCAACCACCGCTGGCTGGGCGGTATGCTCACCAACTGGAAGACGATCTCCAATTCGATCAAGCGCCTGAAGGCCCTTGAGGAGCAGCTTTCCGGCAACACCGCCGGCCTCACCAAGAAGGAAGTGCTCCAGCTCACCCGCGAGCGCGACAAGCTCGAGCTGTCGCTCGGCGGCATCCGCGACATGGGCGGCATTCCGGACGTGATGTTCGTGATCGACGCCAACAAGGAAGAGCTGGCGATCAAGGAAGCCAACACGCTCGGCATCCCGGTCGTCGCGATCCTCGATTCGAACGTGTCGCCGGACGGCATCGCCTTCCCGGTGCCGGCGAATGACGACGCGAGCCGCGCGATCCGCCTCTATTGCGAGGCGGTGGCGATCGCCGCCACGCGCGGCAACCAGGAGCAGCAGCGCCGCGGCGGCGCGGACCTCGGCGCGATGGCCGAGCCGATCGCCGAAGAGGCGCTGGCGCCGGAGGTCGCGGAAGTGGCTGTCGAGGCGGAACGCCAAATCGACGCCTGACCGTCGCCGGAATGTCATGCGGGCGGGGCAGAGCGAATTTGGCGCTGCCCCGCCCGTACCCATATTCGACCGATAGCAAATTGAAGGACTAGGAACATGGCCGACATCACGGCTTCGATGGTCAAGGACCTGCGCGAGAAGAGCGGCGCGGGCATGATGGACTGCAAGAAGGCGCTCAGCGAGACCAACGGCGACATGGAAGCCGCGCTGGACTGGCTGCGCACCAAGGGCCTCGCCGCCGCCGCCAAGAAGTCGAGCCGCACGGCCGCCGAGGGCCTGGTCGGCATCGAGGTTTCCGGCAACAAGGGCGCGGCGGTCGAGGTGAACTCCGAGACCGATTTCGTCGCGAAGAACGATCAGTTCCAGACCTTCGTGCGCGACGTCACCTCCGTGGCGCTCGAGCTGGGCGACGATATCGCCACGATCAAGGCGGCCCCGCTGGGCGGCAAGACCGTCGAGGAGGTGCTGACCAACAACATCGCGACGATCGGTGAGAACCAGAACCTGCGCCGCGCGAAGAAGCTGGAAGTGTCGAAGGGCGCGGTCGTGGGCTATGTCCACAACCAGCAGGCGCCGGGTCTCGGCAAGATCGGCGTGCTCGTCGCGCTGGAGAGCGAGGCGTCGGACGACGTGCTCCAGAGCCTCGGCAAGCAGCTCGCGATGCACGTCGCGGCGGCCTTCCCCAAGGCGCTGAACGAGGAGGACCTCGACGAGGAGGAGATCGAGCGCGAACGCGCGATCGCGGCCGAGAAGGCGGCGGAGAGCGGCAAGCCGGCGGACATCATCGCCAAGATGGTCGAAGGCTCGATCGCCAAGTACCGCAAGGAGCATGCGCTGGTCAGCCAGCTCTTCGTGATGGACGGCAAGACCAAGATCAGCGACGTGGTCGCCAAGGCCGGCAAGGACGCCGGCACGTCGATCGTGCTGAAGGATTACGTCCGCTTCCAGCTCGGCGAGGGTATCGAGAAGGAAGCGTCCGACTTCGCCGCCGAAGTGGCCGCCGCTTCCGGCGTGCCGCAGAAGCAGGCCGAGCCGGCCGCGTAATTCGCGAAAGCGGGGAGGGGCACGCCCCTCCCTCATTCTCAACGCCCCGGCCGAGACCGGAGTCCGGCAGCGCGCCACGCGCATGACCGGGCCCTGCTCCTCGCCGGGGCGACGCTTGTGCGGCCCAAGCCATTCGACGGTTGCGGCCTTATCCCGCCCCGCCTAAGGTCCGGCGCCTTGTCCCCAATAGCTTCGGAACGCATGACCAGCCCCCGCTACAAACGCATCCTCCTGAAACTCTCGGGCGAAGTCCTGATGGGCGAGGGCGGCAAGTCGATCGACCCCGAAGTCACCGCTCGCGTGGCCGAGGAGATCGCCGGCGTGAAGGCGCAGGGCTATGAGCTGTGCGTCGTGGTGGGCGGCGGCAACATCTTCCGTGGCCTCGCCGCCGCCGCGCAGGGCTTCGAGCGCGCCACCGCCGACTACATGGGGATGCTGGCGACGGTGATGAACGCGCTCGCGGTGCAGAATGCGCTGGAGCAGATCGGCGTCGACACGCGCGTCCAGTCCGCGATTCCGATGCAGTCGGTGTGCGAGCCGTTCATCCGCCGCCGCGCCGCGCGGCATCTGGAAAAGGGCCGGGTGGTGATCTTCGCGGCGGGCGTCGGCTCGCCGTTCTTCACCACTGACAGCGGCGCCGCGCTGCGCGCCGCCGAGATGAACTGCGACGCCTTGTTCAAGGGCACCTCGGTCGATGGCGTCTATGATGACGATCCCAAGAAGGTGCCGACGGCGAAGCGTTACGAGACAATCGGTTACGGTGAAGTCCTCTCGAAGAATCTCAAGGTCATGGACGCGAGCGCAGTTGCGCTGTGTCGTGACAGCAATATCCCGATCGTCGTCTTCAACATCCGCGAACATGGCAATTTCGCCGCCGTGCTGCGCGGTGAGGGGGTGTCGACGGTCGTCCGCAACGAACAGGAGACGAAGTGATGGCGGCCTATGACAAGGCGGATCTGGAGCGCCGGATGCACGGCGCGGTCGAATCGCTGAAGGGCGATCTCGGCGGCCTGCGCACCGGGCGCGCCTCCGTCTCGCTGCTCGATCCGGTGACGGTGGAGGTCTATGGCGCGCACATGCCGCTCAACCAGGTCGCGACCGTCTCCGCGCCGGAGCCGCGCATGCTCTCCGTGCAGGTGTGGGACAAGTCGAACGTCGGGCCGGTGGAGAAGGCGATCCGCTCGGCGGGCCTCGGTCTCAACCCGATCAACGACGGGCAGAACCTGCGCCTGCCGATCCCCGATCTGACCGAGGATCGCCGCAAGGAACTGGCCAAGCTCGCCGGTCAATATGCCGAGAAGGCGCGCGTCGCCGTCCGCAACGTGCGCCGTGACGGGATGGACGCGCTCAAGACCGACGAGAAGAAGGGCGTGTTCGGCGAGGACGAGCGCAAGCGCCACGAGAATGAGGTGCAGAAGCTGACCGACAGCACGATCGCCGAGATCGACGCGGCGGCGGCGGGCAAGGAAAAGGAAATCCTCGGCAAGTGACCGCGCCCGCCCGCCCGGCTTTCGTGAGGTCGCGTTCGTGAGCAGCGCCCCGGCTCTCGCGAGCGGCGGCGGCGTGTTGCCGCGCCATGTCGCGATCATCATGGACGGCAACGGCCGCTGGGCGAAGAAGCGCTTCCTCCCCCGCGTCGCCGGCCATCGCGCGGGCGTGGAGGCGGTGCGCGCCGTCAGCCGCGCGGCGCGCGCGATGGGGATCGAGGCGCTGACGCTCTATGCCTTCTCCAGCGAGAACTGGCGGCGGCCGGAGGAGGAAGTGGGCGACCTGATGGGCCTGCTGCGCCTGTTCATCCGTTCCGATCTCGCCGAGCTGGTGCGCGAGAATGTTCGGCTGCGCGTGATCGGCGACTTCCGCCGCTTTCCGAGCGACGTGGTGGCGCTGATCGAGGACGCTCTGGCGCGGACGGCGGCGAACACCGGGCCGGTGCTGGCGATCGCGCTCAACTACGGCGGGCAGGCGGAGCTTACCACGGCGGCGCAGCGGCTGGCGGCGCGCGCGGCGGCGGGTGAGCTGGATCCCGCGTCGATCGAGCCGGCGATGATCGAGGCGGAGCTGGAGACGCGTGATCTGCCGCCGCTCGACCTGTTGATCCGCACCTCGGGCGAGCATCGCCTGTCCAATTTCCTGCTGTGGCAGGCGGCCTATGCCGAATTGCTGTTCGTCGACACGCTGTGGCCCGATTTCGGCGCGGCGGAGCTGGAGGCGGCGGTGGCCGATTTCGGGCGTCGTCAGCGACGGTTCGGGGGCCTGTGACGGAAAGGCGCTCCGACCTGCCGAAACGCGCGCTGGCGGGCATCGTGATGATCGGCGTCGCGCTCGCGGCGCTGTGGCTGGGGGGCATCGCCTTCTGGCTGCTCGCGGTGGTCGGCGCGCTGGTGATGATGGCGGAATGGGGTGCCCTGCACGGCGCGTCGCCGCGCGACACGCGGCTGGCGCAATTCGCGCTTTCGGTGCCGCTGGCGGTGATGGCGCCCGCGTCGCTGACGATCGTGCCGCATGATTTCTTCTCGCTCGGCCTGATCGGCGGAGCGGCGTTCTTCGTCGTCATCATCACGCGGCGGCCGCAACTCGCGGCGGGCGTGGTCTATTGCGCGCTGCCGGTGCTGGCGCTGATGTTCATCCGCCGCCAGCATGAAGGGATCGTCTTCACCCTCTGGGCGCTGGCTTTGGTCTGGGCATGCGACATCGGCGCCTATTTCGCCGGGCGCACGATCGGCGGGCCGAAGCTCGCGCCCCGCGTCAGCCCGAACAAGACCTGGGCGGGGCTGGCCGGCGGCGTCGTCGCGGCGGGCGCGTTCGGGCTGTTCATGCACTGGCGTTTCGGCCTGCCGTGGCGGATGACGGTCGCCACCCCGGCGCTGGCGGTGCTGGCGCAAGCCGGCGATCTCTACGAAAGCTGGCTCAAGCGCCGCGCCGGCGTCAAGGATTCGGGCACGCTGATCCCCGGCCACGGCGGCGTCATGGATCGGCTCGACGGCCTTGTGCCGGTCGCGCCGGTCGCCGCCTTCCTCATCGTCCTCCCGCATTTCTATCCGTCATGAGAACAGTCACCATCCTCGGCGCGACCGGATCGGTCGGCACATCGACGCTCGATCTGGTCGAGCGCGCGCCCGATGCGTTCCGCGTCCGCGCGCTGACCGCCAACAGCGACGTGGCGAAGCTCGCCGCCGCCGCGATCCGCACCCGCGCCGAGCGCGCGGTGATCGCCGACGAGACGCATCTGCCCGCCTTGCGCGAGGCCCTCGCCGGTTCCGGCGTGAAGGCGGCCGGGGGCGTGGAGGCGGTGACGGAGGCGGCCGGAGAGGGCGCGGACGTGACGGTCGCGGCGATCGTCGGCTGCGCCGGTCTCAAGCCGGTAATGGCGGCGATCCGCGCCGGCGGCACGATCGCGCTCGCCAACAAGGAATCGCTGGTCTCGGCGGGCGACGTGATGAAGGCGGCGATCGACGGCCACAAGGCGACGCTGCTGCCGGTCGACAGCGAGCATAACGCGATCTTCCAGTGCCTCGACGCGCGGCTCAGCCATCGTGCCCGCCGCATCATCCTGACGGCGAGCGGCGGCCCGTTCCGCGATCGCCCGCTCGCGGAAATGGCGGCGATCACCCCGTCGCAGGCGGTGGCGCATCCCAACTGGTCGATGGGCGCCAAGATTTCGGTCGATTCGGCGACGATGATGAACAAGGGGCTGGAACTGATCGAGGCGTTCCACCTCTTTCCGCTCGGCCATGAGCAGATCGAGATCGTCGTTCACCGCCAGTCCGTGGTGCATTCGATGGTAGAATATGTCGACGGATCGACGCTGGCGCAGCTCGGCACGCCGGATATGCGTACGCCGATCGCCTACGCGCTGGCGTGGCCGGACCGGATGACGACGCCGGGCGAGCCGCTCGATCTCGTGCGCATCGGCCGGCTCGATTTCGAGGCGCCCGATCCCGTGCGCTTCCCCGCGCTGGCGCTGGCCCGCGCGGCGGTGGAGGCGGGCGGGGCGCGCCCCGCGATCCTCAACGCCGCGAACGAGGTGGCGGTGGCTGCATTTCTCGGCGGCGCGGTGGGGTTCCTCGAAATTGCCGCAATCGTCGCCGATACCCTCGAACGCTTCGACCCGCCCGCGCCTCAAACGCTCGATGCGGTGCTGGATATCGACCGCGAGGCGCGGCGACTGGCGGCGGAGCGTGTAGAGGAACGCGTCGCTTGATCCAGTCCCCGGGCCTTTTGCTGACCCTGCTGGCGTTCGTGCTGGTGATCGGCCCGCTCGTGTTCGTGCATGAGCTGGGCCATTATCTCGCCGCGCGCGTGTTCGGCGTGAAATCCGATATCTTCTCGATCGGTTTCGGCCGCGAGGTGGCGGGATGGACCGACCGGCGCGGCACGCGGTGGAAGGTTGGCTGGCTCCCGCTGGGCGGCTATGTCCGCTTCGCCGGGGACATGAACGCGCTGAGCCAGCCTTCGGCCGAGTGGCTCGCGCTGCCGGCGGAGGAGCGCCAGCGCACCTTCCAGGCGAAGCCGGTGTGGCAGCGCGCGATCATCGTCGCGGCCGGGCCCGTGGTGAATTTCCTCGCCGCGATCCTGATCCTCGCCGGATTCGCGCTGGCCTATGGCGACAGCGTGACGCCGACGACGGTGGGCACGGTCGTGCCGCAATCGGCGGCGGCGGCGATCGGGCTGCGGCCCGGCGATCGCATCACCGCGCTGAACGGGCGTTCCGTCGCGACCTTCGACGACATGGCGCGCTACGCCAAGATCCGTCCGGACGAGGCGATCCGCGTCGATTACCTGCGCGACGGCGCGCCGCATTCCGCGACGACGAGGCTCGGCGTGCGGCGTGAGCGTGACCGCTTCGGCAACGAATTCCGCATCGGCCAGCTCGGCATCGGCGCGACGACGCCGGTTTTCCGTCAGGTCGGCCCGATCGAGGCTCCGCTGGTCGCGATGCGGCAGACCGGGCAGATCGTGTCGATGATGGTGGAGACGGTCGGGCAGGTCGTGTCCGGCCGCCGCTCGGTCAAGGAGCTTGGCGGGCCGCTCTCGATCGCGAAGGTTTCCGGCGAGCAGATCACGCTGGGGCCGGAAGCGTTCGTTTTCCTGATCGCGCTGGTGTCGATCAATCTGGGGTTCATCAACCTGCTGCCAATCCCGATGCTCGATGGCGGACACCTGCTTTTCTACGCGATCGAGGCGGTGCGGCGCAGGCCGGTCGGGCCGGAGGCGCAGGAATGGGCCTATCGTGGCGGATTGGCGGCGATACTTGCGCTGATGCTGCTGGTGACGTTCAATGATCTCGGCAATTTCGGGCTGTGGCGCAGCCTCGCCGGCTTGATCGGTTGAGCAAGCTGGGGCAGGGCGCGCGGCACGCGGTCGATATGGGTATCTCCGGGGTGGATTGGTGAAGGCTTTGACGACAACTCTACGCCCGCAACCGGTAGCGCTGCTGCTTGCCGGGACGATGCTCGCCGGCGTGCCGCTGGCGGCCGCCGCGCAGACCGCCCCGCCTCCCGCCGCGCAGCAGGCGCAGCCGCCCGCCGCGGTCGCGCCCGTCCTCGCGCCGCCCGTGGTCCGCACGATCCGCTCGCTGCGCGTCGACGGCTCGCAGCGCATCGAGCCGGAGACGGTGCTCAGCTACACCAAGCTGCGGGTCGGCGAATCCTATACGAACGAGACGCTCGACCAGGCGATCAAGGATCTCTACGCCAGCGACCTGTTCGCCGACGTCACCGTGGCGGGCGCGGAGACGGGCGACATCGTGCTGCGCGTGCGCGAGAACCCGATCATCAACCGGGTGATCCTTGAGGGCAACAAGCGCCTCAAGGAAGACAAGATCACCAAGGAGATCAAGCTCAAGCCGCGCCAGATCTTCACCCGCTCCGCCGTGCGCGCGGACGTGGCGCGGATCATCGAGCTGTATCGCCGGCAGGGGCGCTTCGCCGCCAGCGTCGATCCGAAGATGGTCAACCTCGACCAGAATCGCGTCGACGTCGTGTTCGAGATCAGCGAGGGGCCGAAGTCCAAGGTCCGCCAGATCAACATCATCGGCAACGAGGTGTTCTCGGACGCGAAGCTGCGCTCGCAGATGGCGACCAAGCAATCGCGTTTCTTCCGCTTCATGTCGTCGAACACGTCCTACGATCAGGACCGGCTGGCCTATGACCAGCAGAAGCTGCGTCAGTTCTATCTGACCAACGGCTATGCCGATTTCCGCGTCACCAGCGCGGTGGCGGAGCTGACCCCCGACAAGCGTGACTTCATCATCACCTATGTCGTCGAGGAAGGGCCGCGCTACAAGTTCGGCGACGTGACGGTCGACAGCGATATCCGCGATTTCGACAACAAGCGCATGGCGAGCACGCTCTCGATCAAGAAGGGCGACTGGTATGACGCGAAGAAGGTCGAGGATACGGTCGACAGCCTGAGCCAGACGGCGGGCCTGTTCGGCTATGCCTTCGCCGACGTGAACCCTGAATTCCAGCGCGACCGCGACGCGCTGACGATGTCGATCAACTTCCACATCGCCCAGGCGCAGCGCACTTATGTCGAGCGGGTGGAGATCACCGGCAACACCCAGACGCAGGACAAGGTGATCCGGCGCGAGGTGCGCCTCGCGGAGGGTGATGCCTTCAACAGCTTCCAGGTGAAGCGCTCGACCGACCGCATCAACAGCCTGGGCTATTTCCAGGACAAGTTCGAGATCAAGCAGACCCCCGGCTCCGCGCCGGACCGCGTCGTGCTGGAGGCGAACGTCGAGGAGAAGGCGACCGGCCAGCTCCAGCTTTCGGCCGGCTATTCGAGCCTCGAACAGTTCATCATCCAGGCGAACATCACCCAGTCGAACTTCCGCGGCAAGGCGCAGGAACTGCGCGCGGGCGTGAACTGGTCGGCCTATTCCAAGTCGGTCGAGCTGGGCTTCACCGAGCCGTATCTGTTCGACAAGAACATCGCGCTCGGCGTGGACCTGTTCCGCCGCGATTACAACGCGTTCAACTATCTCGGCACCGATCGCCAGACGACCTACAGCCAGACGTCGACCGGCTTCCAGGTTCGCGCCGGCGTGCCGATGACCGAATATTGGTCGTTCTCCGCGCGTTACGGCCTGTCCTACGACGAGGTGGGACTGGATCAGGCGACCTTCTACACCAACGGCGCATGCGATCCGCTGAAGGCCGGGCGCTATCTCTGCGATTCGCTCGGCAACCGCCTGACCTCGTCGGTCGGTTATTCCTTCATCTACAACAGCCTGAACAGCCGCCTGCGCCCGACGGCCGGTTCGCGCCTGTCGCTCAGCCAGGATATCGCCGGGCTCGGCGGCGACGTGCGCTATATCCGCACCCGCGCGGAGGGCGCGAAATACTGGGGCATCGGCAAGGGCTTCGTCCTGTCGGTGGTCGGCGAGGGCGGCTTCATCAAGTCGCTCGAGGGCAGCCGTGGGCCGGGGATCGATCCGGTGCGCATCACCGATCGCTTCTATCTCGGCGAGCCGCAGTTCCGCGGCTTCGACATCCGCGGCGTCGGCCCGCGCGTGCTGCGCCAATATTATACGACCGATTCGACCGGCAAGCAGGTGCTCGTCACCGATCGGAACCAGATCGTCGACGACGCGCTGGGCGGCAACGCTTATTATCTCGGGCGGCTTGAGCTTGAGCTGCCGCTCGGCTCGGGCGCGCGCGAACTCGGCCTGCGTCCGTCGATCTATGTGCAGGCGGGCAGCCTGTGGAGCATCACCCGTCCGCTGCCGACGGCGGTGTTCCCGGTCGCGAGCGACGGCACCGTCCTGCCGCTGCCGCAGAAGGATGCCAACGGCAACGCGCTCTACAGCTATACGATGGCCGACGGCACCGTCGCGACCACCATCTGCGCCACCGGCCTTCCGGACCCCAGCGGCAAGAACTGCAACGGCATCGTCCCGAATACGGCTCTGATCGCCTCGCAGCCGTTCAAGGAAACCTTCTACGGCGGCACGGCCAAGCCGCGCCTCTCGATCGGTTTCGGTGTGAACTGGACCTCGCCGTTCGGCCCATTGCGCATCGACGTCGCCAAGGCGCTGTTGACCCAGCCCGGCGACGACAAGAAGCTCGTAACTTTCAACGTAGGGACTCAGTTCTGATGAATAGCAAGAAGACCATGCTGATCGCCGCGGCGCTGCTCGCGCCCGGCGCGCTCGTCGCCAGTGTTTCGCAGGCGCAGGTAAACGGGGTGGCGGTAGTCGATCCCGACGGCGCGGTGGCTGGCAGCAACGCCTGGAAGACGGCGGCCGGACAGCTCCAGACCACGTACAAGGCGACCCTCGACCAGGCCGAGACGCGCCGTCAGGCGATCTCCACCGAGCTTCAGCCGCTCGTCACCAAGCTGCAGAACGACCAGAAGGCGAATGTCGCCCAGGCGCAGCTCCAGACCCAGCTCCAGACGATCCAGTCGAAGGAGCAGGCCGGCAACGCCGAGCTTCAGCGCATGACCGCGCCCTATGTCCGCGCCCGTGCCTATGCGATCGAGCAGATCCAGCAGCAGCTCAAGGCCGCGATCGACGCCGCCGCCGCGCGCAAGCGGGCGAGCATCGTGCTCGGCCCGAACGACGTGGTGCACCTCGATCCCGCGGGCGATCTCACCGCCGACGTGACGACGGAGCTTAACCGCCTCGTCCCCAGCGTCAGCATCGCGCCGCCGGCCAACTGGCAGCCGGGCCAGCAGGGCCAGGCCGGCGCGCCGGCCGCTCCCGCCCCGACCAATACCAAGCAGCCGCAGGGCCGGTGAGCGAAGCGGAAGCGACGGGCGGGTCGATCGGCCCGCTCGACATCGCTCGGGTGATGGCGGCGCTGCCGCATCGTTACCCGATGCTGCTGGTCGATCGCGTCGAGGAGCTTGTCCCCGACCGGTCGATCGCGGCGATCAAGGCGGTGACGTTCAACGAGGGCTTCTTCCAGGGGCATTTCCCCGGTCGCCCGATCATGCCCGGCGTGCTGATCGTCGAGGCGCTGGCGCAGGCGGCGGGCGTGCTCGCGGTGGAGAGCCTTGGTCTCGCCGGCTCCGGCAAGCTCGTCTATTTCATGGCGATCGAGAATGCGAAGTTCCGCAAACCGGTCGAGCCGGGCGTGCTGCTTCGGCTCGAGGTGGAATTCGTGCAGAAGCGCAGCAGCGTCTGCAAGTTCGCCGGGGTCGCCCGGATCGACGGGCAGGTCGCGGCGGAAGCCAGCTTCACCGCGATGATCGCCGATCCGCCCAAGGCGGCGTGAGGCGCGGCGACGCTTGTCCGATCGCCATTCGCACCGCTTTTGACTTTCGCGGGCGCCTGCGTTAGGCGCCCGCTTCCTTTCCGGCTGGTCGGAAACCAGCCACTTTCGAGGACCGACGACGTGAAGAAAGACATCCATCCCGATTATCACACCATCAAGGTGCAGATGACCGACGGCACCGTGTTCGAGACCCGCTCCACCTGGGGCAAGGAAGGCGACACGATGCAGCTCGACATCGATCCGCTGGCGCACCCGGCGTGGACCGGCGGCCGCGGCCAGATGCTCGACACCGGCGGCCAGGTCGCGCGCTTCAACAAGCGCTTCGGCGGCGGGCTGACGCTGCGCAAGTAACGTCGTTAACGCTGCGTTAGGCATGTCGGGCTAGCGTGCCCGGCATGTTCGCAGCGGAATTCGAGCCAGCACCCAGCGATATCCGGCGCCGCGGCCCGCGCGCGCCGGTTTCGTTCGATTCGTCGGCAATAGGAGCGGGCGGCCTCGCCCGCGCCTTGTGCAAGGTGATCGACCTGTCGATCCACGGCGCGCGGCTCAGCACCTATTCGGCGCTGCGCAAGGGCATGTCGATCTGGCTGACGCTGCCCGAAGTCGGGCCGGTCGGCGCGGAGGTGATGTGGGCGGACGATTTCGCCGCCGGCTGCCGCTTCGATGCGCCGCTCGATCCGGCCGCTTTCGAGCAGTTGCTGCGCCGGGAAGGGCATGTCGCCGCGCACTGAGCGCCTGCGCTGACTCCTGAAAAAGATAAGGCGCCCGGACCTTTCGGCCCGGACGCCCCGACGCCTCGGAAAGGGAGCAAGGAGGCGCCGATCTTCTGCTCCGGCGTTACGCCGCCTTGGCGTCGTCCGCCTTGGTTTCGACGGCGGCCAGCGGCGCGCCGGTCTTGATCGCGATGCTCTTGGGCTTCATCGCCTCGGGCACCTCGCGGACCAGATCGATCACCAGCAGCCCGTCGTTCAGCCGGGCATCCTCGACGAACACGAAATCGGCGAGTTCGAAGCGGCGCTCGAAGCTGCGGTTGGCGATGCCGACGTGCAGGAAATTGGCGTTATCCTGCGTATCGGCCTTCTTGCCGGCGACGAGCAGCAGGTTCTGCTGCGCGGTGATCTCGATCTCCTCGCGGCTGAAGCCGGCCACCGCCAGCGTGATGCGATAGCGATCCTCGGCGAGCCGCTCGAGATTGAAGGGGGGGTAATTGTCGGCCGCCGAGCGCGCATTGGTCTCCAGCAGGTCGAACAGCCGGTCGAACCCGATGGTCGAGCGGCGGTAGGGGGTAAGGTCCAGTCGCATATCAAATCCTCCGTTGAGCGAATTGACGACATGGAACGCCCGAAAATCGCGGCGTCCCGCACGGCCCGGTCAGTAGCGCCGTGCAACGGAAAGATGGTATGAGCGGTGAAGTTTTCAAGCAGGTGGGGTGAAATCCTACTTTCTTGGTCGGGATTGTATCCCGCATTAGCATCGACGGCGATAATCAACCTCGGTTCAGGGGAAATCCATGTCGATCACGCTTGCCTTGCTGGCGGTTGCCGCCCAGTCCGTTCCCGCCACCGAACAGGCGCCGCCCACCGCGCCGCCGCAGAGCGCCCAGCCAACCGACGATCAGGACGAACCCGGCCGACTCGGCCCGGCGCAGCAGAGCGGTGGCGATGTCGTCGTCACCGCGCGCCGCCGCGCCGAGACGATCCAGAGCGTGCCGATCGCCATGTCGGTGATCGGCGGCACGGCGCTGGCCGATACCGGCGCCTATAATGTCGGGAAGCTGACGCAGCTCCAGCCCTCGCTGCAATTCTACTCGACCAACCCGCGCAATTCCGCCGCCAACATCCGCGGACTGGGCGCGCCGTTCGGCCTGACCAACGACGGGATCGAGCAGGGCGTCGGCATCTATGTCGATCAGGTCTATTACAGCCGCATCGCCTCCGCGACGTTCGACTTCACCGATACCGACCGGATCGAGATTCTGCGCGGGCCGCAGGGCACGCTCTACGGCAAGAACACCACCGCCGGCGCGATCAACATCACCACGCGCAAGCCGAGCTTCGATCCCGAGGCGCGCTTCGAGCTGACCGGCGGCAATTACGATTTCCTCCAGGCGAAGGGATCGGTCTCCGGCCCGCTGGTCGGCGATGTGGTGGCGGGGCGCTTCTCCGCCTCCTTCACCACGCGGCGCGGCACGATCTGGAACACCACGCAGGACCAGTGGCAGAACAGCCAGGACAATCTCAGCCTGCGCGGCCAGTTGCTGTTCAAGCCGGCGCCGAACCTCGATATCACGCTCTACGCAGATTATAACCGGCAGGCGCCGACCTGCTGCGTGCAATATTACGCCGGCCTCGCGCCGACGCAGCGCCCGGCCAACCGCCAATATGCCGCGCTGGCGGCCGCGGCGGGCTATGCCGTGCCCTCGACCGACGCCTTCGACCGCGTGACCGACGTCGACACGCCGCTGCGCGCGAAGCAGAAGCTGGGCGGCGCATCGGCGGTGGTGAATTGGGATCTCGGCCCGGCGACGTTGACCTCCGTCACCGCATGGCGCTTCTGGAACTGGGACCCGTCGAACGATCGCGACTTCATCGGCCTGCCGATCACCACGGTTTCCGCCAATCCCTCGCAGCAGGACCAGTATAGCCAGGAAATCCGCCTCGGCTCGAACGGCAAGCACGCGATCGATTATACGGTCGGCCTGTTCTGGTTCTACCAGACGATCGACACGCAGGGCCTCCAGGTGCAGGGGCCGGCGGCGAGCGCGTGGCTGCTCAACCCGACGAGCGCGGCGGCGAAGGATCCGGCGACGCTCAACGGCCTCACCGCGCGCAACACGATCGGCTTCACCAACACCTCGGCCGCGCTGTTCGGCAAGCTCACGTGGCATGTGTCGGACAAGTTGCAGATATCGCCCGGCGCGCGGCTCAACTACGACAAGAAGGAAGGCTCCTATGTCTCGGTCGTCACCAACGGACAGGGCAGCACGAACCTGACCAGCGACCAGCGCGGCGTGCTCGCGCCGCAGAGCTACGCGCCGAAGTTCGACAACTGGAACCTCTCCGGCGACATCACCGTCGCCTATCAATTCTCGCCGGATA
Organism: Sphingomonas sp. 67-36; assembly: GCA_001897375.1. Classification (GTDB taxonomy): domain Bacteria; phylum Pseudomonadota; class Alphaproteobacteria; order Sphingomonadales; family Sphingomonadaceae; genus Sphingomonas. Next base: position 413,340 of record MKSU01000004.1, read on the forward strand.
TCCACAGCTATGCGACCTATGCGCGCAGCTACAAATCGGGCGGGATCAACCTGTCGGGCCTGCCGCTCGACGCGAACAACAACCCGATCCTGTCCACCGCCACGGTGAAGCCGGAGACGGTCAATCACTATGAGATCGGCCTCAAGACCCAGCTTCTCGATCGCCGCGCGACGATCAACCTCGCCGGCTTCTGGACCGACATCTACGATTATCAGGCGACGGTGAACAATTACCAACTCGCCGTGCTGCGCGGCTATCTCGCCAACGCCGGGCAGGTGCGGACGCGCGGGATCGAGCTGGATTCGGCCTTCCGCCCCAGCACGGGACTGAACCTCTACGTCAACGCCGCCTATACCGACGCGAAATATATCCGCTTCACCAACGCGCCATGCCCGCCCGAGCTGTCGGGGGGCAGCAACAGCCCGCCGTTCTGCGATATCTCCGGCCAGCGCCTGCCCGGCGTATCGAAATGGGCGTTCAGCTATGGCGCTGAATATAACTGGCCGGTGGGCGCGGGGCAGGTCTATGTCGGCTATGACGGCAGCTATCGTTCGGATTTCTCGTCCAACCCGTCGCCCTCGGCCTATATGAACGTCGACGGCTATTCGCTGTCGAACTTCCGGCTCGGCTATCGCAAGGGCGACAAGCTCAATGTCTTCGCCTGGGTGCGCAACGCCTTCGACCGGAATTATTACGAGCTGCTGGCGACCCAGTCGGGCAGCACCGGGCTGATCGTCGGCCAGCCGGGCGATCCGCGCACCTTCGGGTTGACGGTGTCGTTCGGGATCAATTGAGGTGAAGGCCGGTGGCGAAGCCGCCGGCTGAACGTCGGACGGGTTCGGCCGGCGCCGACCCGCCGGCCCAAAAAACAAACGCCCGGATCGGTATTCCGACCCGGGCGCCTGCGTGACGATCGCTCGTCAGCCCCCTTATCCAGCCGCTGCCAGCGAACTTCTTGCGAAGCGCGGCGGCGGCATTCCCCGAACCACGGCCATTTGCCTGTGTGCCAGTACCCGTATTGCTAACGGTTCGGGACAAGGGGTGTCGATGGAAATGAACGCCAGCTAAACAGATTGTCCCGGCCCTGTGATGATTCCGCCACAGCCCCGTTGCCAGCCGTGGAGCGGGGGGATAGACGGCAGGGCATGATGCTGTCGCGCTATGAACGGATGATCGCGCGGCGCTATCTCCTTCCGGGCAAGGGTGAGCGGTTCATCGTCCTCGTCGCCGGCTTCAGCCTAGGCGCGGTGATGCTCGGCGTCGCGGCGCTGGTCATCGTGATGAGCGTGATGAACGGCTTCCGCGCGGAGCTGTTCGACAAGATCGTCGGGCTGAACGGCCATGCCGTGGTGCAGGGCATCGACGGCCGCCTCGCCGACTGGCAGCAGATCGCGCGCTGGGCGAAGGAGACGCCGGGCGTCACCAGTGCGGTGCCGCTGATCGAGCAGCCGCTGATGTCCACCTATAACGGCCGGGTGGAGGGGGTGCTGGTGCGCGGGATGCGCATGGCCGACATCCGCGCCAACGCGACGATCGGCAACAAGGTCGTCGCCGGCTCGCTCGCCGATCTGAAGCCGGGCACCAACCGCGTCGCGATCGGCGCGCGGCTGGCCGAGGCGCTGGGCGCGACGGTCGGGTCGGAGATCACGCTCATCAACCCCTCGGGCCAGTCCACGCCGTTCGGCACGGTGCCGCGTTATGTCAGCTACACGGTCGCCGCGATCTTCGAGATCGGCGTGTACGATTATGACAAGGCCTATGTGATCATGCCGATGGAGGATGCGCAGACGCTCCTCCTGATGGGCGACACGGTCGGCATGGTCGAGCTTCAGACCGACAACCCGGACAAGGTGGCGCAGATCCTCGCGCCGCTCGCGCAGAAGGTCGGGCGGCTGGCGGTGATCTCCGACTGGCGGCAGATGAACGCGCAATTGTTCGACGCGCTGGCGGTGGAGCGGGTGGCGATGTTCACCGTCCTTTGCATCATCATCCTCGTCGCGGCGTTCAACATCGCCAGCTCGCTCATCATGCTGGTGCGCGCCAAGACGCGCGACATCGCGATCATGCGCACGATGGGCGCGACGCGTGGGGCGATGATGCGCATCTTCATGACGGTCGGCGTGACGATCGGCGCGCTCGGCATCGTCGCCGGGCTGATCCTCGGCGCGATCTTCCTGTTCTATCGGCAGGCGGTGGTGAATTTCGTTCAGCTCGTCACCGGGCAGAATCTGTGGGACCCGTCGATCCGCTATCTCACCGAGCTTCCCTCAAAGCCGGACCCGGTGGAGATCGTCGCCATCGTGCTCATCACCGCGCTGATGACGCTGCTCGCGACGCTCTATCCGGCGTACAAGGCGGCGAGCACCGATCCGGTGCAGGTGTTGCGCTATGAGTGACGCAAGCGAAGCGGCGCGCGATCCGCGCGGCGCCGCCGCGTCCGGCGGCTCGGTCCTCGAGACCCGGGAGCTGACGCGCAGCTTCACGCAGGGCGGGGAGACGATCGAGGTGCTGCGCGGCGTGAACCTCGCGGTCGCGCCGGGCGAGATCGTCGCGCTGCTCGGCCCGTCCGGCTCGGGCAAGTCGACGCTGCTGCAGGCGGTCGGGCTGCTGGAAGGCGGGTTCGAGGGGTCGATCCGCATCGCCGGCGAGGAAGTGGCGAAGCTCGATCCGCACGGCCGCACCATCGTGCGTCGCGATCACCTCGGCTTCGTCTATCAGTTCCACCATCTGCTGCCGGATTTCGACGCGCGCGAGAATGTCGTGCTGCCCCAGCTCATCCACGGCGCGACGCAGGCGGAAGCGCAGGCGCGGGCGGATACGTTGCTCGCCGCGCTCGGCCTCGGCCACCGCCTGACGCATCGGCCGAGCCAGCTTTCCGGCGGCGAGCAGCAGCGCGTCGCGGTCGCCCGCGCGCTCGCCAACCGGCCCGCGCTGGTGCTGGCGGACGAGCCGACCGGCAACCTCGACGAGCATACGGCCGACGTGGTGCTGGCGGAGTTCCTGCGGCTGGTGCGGGAGGAGGGCTCCGCCGCGCTGGTCGCCACGCACAATGTCCGGCTGGCGCTCAAGATGGACCGCGTGGTGCGGCTGCACGACGGGCTGCTGCGGTGAGTGTCTGGCGCGACACGCCGGTGTTGCGCGGCGAGCACGTCACCCTCCGCCCGCTGGCGGAGGGCGATCGCGACGCGCTGGTCGCGGCGGCGGCGGACGGCGACATCACCGGCCTGTTCTTCACCAACGTCTCCGCCCTCCGGGAACCCGATGCGTTCATCGCGGCGATGTTCCGCGAGCGCGATTACGGGCGCGCGATGCCGTTCGTGGTGGAGACGCCGGACGGCCGCGTCGTCGGCTCGACCCGCTTCCTGCGGATGAACGAGCAGCATCGCCGGGTGGAGATCGGCGGCACCTTCTACGCCCGCTCCGTCCAGCGCACCGGCGTCAACACCGAGGCGAAGAAGCTGCTGCTCGCCCATGCCTTCGACGTGCTTGGCTGCAACGTCGTGCAGATCCGCACCGACTGGTTCAACCGCGACTCGCAGCGCGCGATCGAGCGGCTGGGTGCGAAGCGCGACGGCGTGCTGCGCGCGCACCAGATGCTGAACGGCCGGATGCGCGATATCGTCGTCTATTCGATCATCGCTTGCGAATGGCCCGGCGTGCGTGTCAATCTGGAGCATCTGCTGACGCGCCATCGGGCGTGAACGGAGGGCGCGATGGAGGCGATCACCGATTTCGAGGTCAAGGCCGCCGATGGAGGCTCGGCCTCGCTCGATACGTGGCGCGGCAAGGTGCTGCTGATCGTCAACACCGCGTCGAAATGCGGCTTCACCCCGCAATATGAGGGGCTGGAGGCGCTGCATCGCAAATATGGCCCGCAGGGCTTCGAGGTGCTGGCCTTCCCCTGCAACCAGTTCGGCGCGCAGGAGCCGGGGGATGCGGAGGAGATCGCGAATTTCTGTTCGCTGACCTATGACGTCACCTTCCCGGTCTTCGCCAAGATCGAGGTCAACGGCCCGCATGCCGATCCGCTGTTCGAGCGGCTGAAGGCCGATGCGCCGGGCCTGCTCGGCTCGAAGGCGATCAAGTGGAACTTCACCAAGTTCCTGGTCGATCGCGAAGGCCGGACGGTGGAACGCTATGCGCCGGCCACCAAGCCGGAGACGATCGCGGCCGATATCGAAAAGCTGCTCTAGGCGTTGTCTGCATTCATCGTAACCAGATGATGGCGCAGGCGAGGTGAACGAAGCCCATGAAGGCAGAAATGGTTTTCTCGCAGCGCAG
>MKSU01000005.1 GCA_001897375.1 Sphingomonas sp. 67-36
CGTCAGCTTCCGTCTGCTCAAGGCTCGTCTCCTTCGGCAACCTTGAATCAGACCTCAACTCAAAACGGAATCCACTGAATGCAGACAACGCCTAGAACCCCGGCTCAGCCTCCGGATCGCCCAGCGCGATCAGGCGGCGGGCGGCGCGGCGGGCGAAGGCGAGGGTGCAACGCTTGCGGACATGCGCCGCGAGCGGCTCGCTGCGCGCCTCGCGCAGCACCGCCGCGTCATAGCGATCGGCAACGATCAGCCCCGTCCGCTCCGGCATGAATGCCTCGCCGTGGATCGGCGACGCATCGAATCCGGCCGGAACCGCCCAGAAGAAGCGGTCGCAATGATCGAGATAGTCGCGCCACTTGGCATCGCCGAGCAGGTCGGCACGCGACACCTTGATCTCGACGATCGTGATCCGTCCGCGCGAATCGAGCGCCATCAGGTCGGCGCGACGCCCGCCCTCCAGCGGCACCTCGGCGATCGCCGTCAGCTCGTGCCGCAGCAGCATCCGCGTCACGCCGCGCGCGACATCGGCGGCGATCATCGGCGCGAGCGATTCGTCCAGAACCGAAAGGGGCGAGGTGATCGTCACCCCGCCCCTCTAGAACATCTCGGGAACGAAAAAAAGATCAGCGGTAGAAAACGTGGTTGCCGATCGAGGCGACCTTGACCCGGCCCCAGCCCGGCGCGGCGCGGCGGGCGTGGAAGTAAAGCGCATCGCTGGCGTCGCTTTCCCACGCGTCGTCGAGCGCGACCCTGGCGACCGCCAGCGCGGTGCGCCACGCCGGTCGCGACGGATCGACGCTGGGAATGCGGCCGCCGCGCACGAAGGAGAACTGGCCCGGCTGGGTGATGACGCCGCAGATGCTGCTGCCGAACCGGCCGCTGTCGGCGCGGTTGAGGATCACCTCGGCCACCGCGAGCTGGCCGGCGAGCGGCTCGCCCTTGGATTCATAATAGATCGCGCCGGCGAGGCAGCGCAGATCGTCGTCCATCTCGCCCCTGGCCTGCTGCGCGGCGACCGCGGCGGCGAGCGTCGGATAGGCGATGGTGTCATCCGGCTGCTGCGTGTCGGCGGCAACGGCCTCGCCCGGCGCGGGGGTGACGGTGGGAACGACGGGATTGGGAATCGACGGCACATAGGCCGGCTGGATCGTCGCGAGCGCGGTGGGCGCCACTTCAGCGGCAAGGCCGGCGCTGCTGCCAGCAGCGAGACCGACGATCGCAAGAGTCATGGTCGCGGCAACCGCGATCCGGGCATGGAACGACATTCAACAACAGACATGGGCGGTTGGGACGCGGATGCGCGGTCGTCGCCAAGGACAGGACCGGCCGGGTTCCCCCCCGACTGCGTCACCGAACGGATCGCACCCGCATTCGGCACAACGCTGAAACATGAACGCCGGGTTACTGATTTTGCGGCGCAGCGGAGTCAATCATCGCAGATCGTTTCAGCGGCGAACCGTTTCGCCTGCGGGATATCCAGAGCAACCACCCACAGGTCGGGATCGCGCTGGCGGCGGCGCTGCCAATAATCGTCGAGCGATTCCCCGCGCCCCGCCGCCGGGCCGGTCTCGATCAGCGCGACGCCCCCGTCGGGGCCGATTCCACGCTCCAGCACCACCGCCTCGCGCTCGTCGATGACGAGGATCGCGCCGGCCTGCCGATCGCCCCGCGCGCGCACCACCGCGATGCCGCCGGCATCGTTCACCCGGCGCAGCAGCGCGTCGACCGTCACGTGCGCGGGCAATCGCCCGCTCATTCCGCGCGATAACCCGGCAGGCCGGCGAGCGGGATGCGGCTGCGCATGAAGGTGCCGGTGCCGCGCGCCACTTCCTCGCCCCCGGCGTCGATCAGGCGCGCGTCGCCGACGAACACGCGGCGGTGGCCGCTGATCCAGCGCCCTTCGGCCACCACCGGCCCGGCGGGCAGCGGCCGCGTGAACAGCAGGCTGAACTGCGTGGTGAGCAGGAAGCGGTCGGTCACCAGGCTGTTGCAGGCATAGAAGGCCGCGTCGTCCAGCATCTTGAAATAGGCGGTGCCGTGGGTCGCACCACCGGCGTGGAAATGCCGCTCGTCCACCGTGAAGCGGATCCGGGCGACCCCGGCCTCCGGTATCTCCAGCGCCGAATCGAAGAAGCGGTTGATCGGCGCCGCCGCATAGAGCGATTCGAGCGCGCGGAAATGCGCCGCCGCGCCCTCAGGATGCTTCACGCGCCTCGTCCGCTGTCAGCAGCGCATAGAAGGCGTCGCGCGAGCCGGCGCCGCGCAGCTTGTCGACGAAGGCGCGGTCGCGGAACCGCCGCGAGACACGCGCCAGCGCCTTCAGATGCTCTGCCCCCGCATCGAGCGGCGAGAGCATCGCGACGACGATATCGACCGGCGCATCGTCCACCGCGGCGAAGTCGATCGGCTTGGCGAGCCGCGCGACCAGCACCGCGATGCGCGGGACGCCGGCGATCCGCGCGTGCGGGATCGCCACGCCCCCGCCGAAGCCGGTCGAGCCGAGCCGCTCGCGCTCCGCCAGCGCGGCGGCGATCGTCGCGGGATCGAGCGCGAGCGCCCCGCCGCAGATCGCCGCGATATGCTGGAACAACGCCTTCTTGCTCGACGCGACGACGTCGACGAGGATGAGGTCATGCGACAACAGGTCGCTCAAATCGCTGATCATGTCGATAATCGGCTTCCTCAGCGCGCCCGCTGCGGCTCGACCCAGCCGATCGTCCCGTCGCCGCGGCGATAGACCATGTTATAGGCGCCGGTGCCGGAATTGCGGAACAGCAGTGCCTGCGTGTTGCGCAGGTCCAGCATCATCACCGCATCGGACACGCTGGCGTCGGGCACGTCGACGCGCGTCTCGGCGACGATCAGCGGCGCGTCCCCGGCGTCCTCCTCGGCGGTGCTTTCGGCGAACAGCGTATAGCCGGCATTGTCGTAGCCGTTGGCCTCGGCGATCTCGAGCGCCTTGTCGGCCTGGCGGTCCTTCAGCCGGCGCATGTAGCGGCGGAGCTGCGTCTCGATCCGGCCGGCGGCGCCGTCCAGCGCGAGATGCGCGTCCTGCGCCTCATGCCGCCCCTTCAGCACCAGCCCTTTCATCACGTGCGCGACGATATCGCATTTGAAGCCGATGTCGCGCGGGCCCTTGCCGAACGTCACCTCGGCGGAAAGGGCGCGGGAGAAATATTTGTCCGCGATACTCTGGAGACGCTCCTCGACATGGGTCTTGAGCGCACCGCCCGTTGCGACCTGATGACCAGAAACGCGGATATCCATCGTCTTCTCTCCACTTGCTTCGGCGGCGGGCCTGACCCCGCGCGCCGGATTCGCGTCACGCGGACGCATCGCTCCCCCAAATCGGGTTCTTCACTCTCCCCATGAACGCGGCATGGGCGGTGAGTTCCGCCTCGCTCGCCGAAAAAATTCGGGCGGGGCGCACCACCGAGGGCGTCCGCGCCTGCATCGACTGCGCCGCGGCGACCGCCACGTCGCTGACCAGCCCCAGCCCGATCTGTCGCCCGCCGAGCAACTCGACATAGACCTGCGCCAGCAATTGCGCGTCGAGCAAGGCACCGTGCAGCACGCGATGCGACCGGTCGATCCCGTAGCGCGAGCAGAGCGCGTCGAGCGTGTGCTTCGCGCCGGGATGTTTCGATCGCGCGATGGTCAGCGTGTCGACCATCCGCGTCGTGCAAACCAGCGGGCGGCCGCATTGCTTCAACTCGCCGTTGAGGAAGCCGAAGTCGAATCCGGCATTGTGCGCGACGAGCGGCGCGTCGCCGATGAATTCCAGCATCGCCTCGACCAGCTCGGGGAAGCGCGGCTTGTCGGAAAGGAAGGCGTCGGACAGGCCGTGCACCGCGAACGCCTCGGCCGGCATCGCGCGATCCGGGTTGAAATAGGCGTGGAAGGTGCGGCCCGTCTCCACCCGGTTGAAGATCTCGACGCAGCCGATCTCCACCAGCCTGTCCCCGCCCGAGAAGCTGAGGCCAGTCGTTTCGGTATCGAACACGATCTCCCGCATGAGCCTGTTATCGGCCTGTCGGACGCGACAGGCAAGCGATGACCGCACGCACCGCCGCGCGGGTTTCCTCGAGCGGGACATCGGTGGGGATGACGAAATCGGCGCGCGCGCGCTTTTCCGCGTCGGGCGTCTGGCGAGCGAGGATCGCGTCGAACTTCTCCGGCGTCATGCCGGGGCGCTCCAGCGTGCGGGCTCGCTGCACCTGGGGCGCGGCGGAGACCACCGCCACCTTGTCCACCGCGCGATCGCCGCCGGTCTCGAACAGCAGCGGGATATCGAACAGCACGATCGGCGCGTCGGCATTGTCGTGGAGGAAGCGCGCGCGCTCCGCGCCGACGGCGGGATGGACGATCGCCTCCAGCGCCTTCATCGCCGCGTCGTCGCCGAGCACCGCCGCGCCGAGCTTCTGCCGGTCGACACCCTCCGGGCCGGTCGTGCCGGGGAAGCGCGTCTCGATTGCGGCGACCACCGCGCCGCCCGGCCCCTGCAAGCGGTGAACGGCGGCGTCGGCGTCGAACACCGGCACGCCCTCCCCGGCGAACAGCTTCGCCACGGTCGATTTGCCCATGCCGATCGAGCCGGTGAGGCCGAGCCGGATCATCGCGTCAGCAGCTCGCGCAGCTCGGCGTCATGGACGCGCGGGGCGGGGCGGCCGAAGAACAGTTCGAACGCCATCGCCGCCTGCCCGATCAGCATCTCCAGCCCGTCGATCGTCTCCAGCCCGCGTGCCTCAGCCTGGCGCAGCAGGCCGGTCTCCAGCGGGGCATAGACGATATCATAGACGATCGCCCCCTCCGGCAGCGGCGACAGGTCCAGCTCCAGCGGCGGCTGGCCCGTCATGCCGAGCGCGCTGGTGTTGACCAGCAAGGCAGCGGGCGGGAGCGTGGCGGACAGCGGCAGCGCATCGCCCTTCAGCCCGAAGCGCGCGAGCAGCGCCGCGCCTTTCAGCGGGCTGCGGTTGAGGATCGTGACCGGGCCGACCCCCGCCCGCGCCAGCGCGAACAGCACCGCGCGCGCCGCGCCGCCCGCGCCGATCACCGCCACCGGCGCGCCGGCGAGGTCCACCTCGGCGAGCGGCGCATAGAAGCCGGCGGCGTCGGTATTGGTGCCGAACACCCGCCCGTCCGAATCGCGCACGATCGTGTTCATCGCGCCGATCGAATCGCGCACCTCGCCCGGATCGTCGACCAGATCGAGCATCGCGATCTTGTGCGGGATCGTCACGTTGCAGCCGTGCCACGTCGGATCGTCACGCCGCCCGGCGATGTAGCGCGGCAGGTCGTCGGGGGTGACGCGGGTCGCGCGATAATCCGCCTCAATCCCCAATTTCTCCAGCCAGAAGCCGTGGATCAGCGGCGATTTCGAATGGGCGATCGGGTCGCCGATCACCTCGGCATAGGGACGGGTCACGCCAGCAGCACTCCACGTTCGCGCAAGAAAGAGAGGAGCGGCAGCAACGGCATCCCCAGCACGGTGAACTGGCTGCCCTCGATCCGGCTGAACAATTGCACCCCCGGCCCCTCGATCCGGAAACAGCCGACGCAGCCGGCGATCGCCGGCCATTCGGCGTCGAGATAGGCCTCGATGAAGGCGGACGAGAGCGGCCGCACAAGCAGCTTCGCGCGATCGACATGCCGCCACACCGCCCGGCCGCCCTCCGCGATCACCGCCGCGCTGACGATATCGTGCCTTCCGCCCGACATACGGGCGAGATGTGCGGCGGCCTGCTCGCGACTCTCCGGCTTGTCGAGGATCGTGCCGTCCTCCAGCGCGACGAGCGAATCCGATCCCAGCACCAGCGCCTGCGGCTCGCGCTGCGACACCTTGAGCGCCTTCAGCTCGGCGAGCGCGTCGGCGAGGTCGCGCGGGGCAAGACCGGCGAGCGTCGCCTTGGCCGCCGCCTCGTCGACATGCGCCGGCTGCGCCGCGAACGGCACGCCCGCCGCCTCCAGCATCGCGCGGCGCGAGGCGGATTGCGAGGCGAGGATCAGCTTCATTCGCCCGCGCCCTCCCGCTCGCCGCGCCGTTCGTTGCACAGCGAGATGATCGCCGCCGCCGTCTCCTCGATCGAGCGGCGCGTCACGTCGATCACCGGCCAGCCATTGTCGGTGAACATGCGCCGCGCGAAGGCAATCTCCTTCGAGACAGATTCCTGATCGACATAGGCGGTCTCCGGCGCCTGATTGAGCGACAGCAGCCGGTTGCGCCGCACCTGGATCAACCGGTCCGCGCTGGTGGTGAGGCCGACGACCAGCGGCTTTTCCAACGCATAGAGCGTCGCCGGCGGCGGGCTTTCCACCACGATCGGGATGTTGGCGACCTTGTAGCCGCGATTGGCGAGATAGATCGAGGTCGGTGTCTTGGACGAGCGGCTGACCCCGGCGAGGACGATATCCGCCTGCTCCCAATCCTCCGAGCCGATGCCGTCGTCATGCGCGATGGTGAACTGGATCGCGTCGACCCGCTCGAAATAGGCCGCGTCGAGCGCGTGCTGGCGGCCCGGCCGCCCCTTGGCCTGCTGCCCGAGCAGGTCCGACAGCGCATCGGTCACCCGATCGAGCGGGGCGACCATCGGCAGGCCGAGCGCCTGGCAACGCTGCTCGAGCGCGCCGCGCGTCGCGGGATTGACCAATGTATAGATCACCAGCCCCGGATTTTGCGCGATCTCCTGCAGGATGCGATCGAGATGCGCCTCGGTGCGCACCATCGGCCAGAAATGGCGCACCGTCTCGACATCGTCGAACTGGGCAAGCGCGGCCTTGGCGATATTCTCCAGCGTCTCGCCGGTCGAATCCGAGAGGAGATGGAGGTGAAGCCTCATCATCGCCGGAACAAGCCTGTGGAAAACATGCGGACAAGCGCTAGCGCAACCATGCCGGCCCGCCAAGGCGCAACCGGCGGCGTGGAAAAGCGGCGATTCGTCCACAAACCGGTCCACGGCGGCGGTGTTCCTCAACAGCCTGTGGATCATGGGGACGGCGAATCCCGAATCCGGGTGAATCCGCGGACTCGTCTGCGGTCAAGCTGTTGGCATTTCCGGCAGCGGCGCATAAGCCCCGCAACCCACGCGCCTACTGCATCAACAACCTATCTGAATCTCTTATATTGGAAGAAGGAAACGCATCGCGGTGACCAAGGCCCTGCTGACCGTCCTCAAGGGGGAGAGGCTGACGACCCCGCCGATATGGCTGATGCGGCAGGCCGGGCGCTATCTTCCCGAATATCGCGCGCTGCGGGCGGAGAAGGGCGGATTCCTCGCGCTCGCCACCGATCCGGAGGCCGCCGCCGAGGTGACGGTGCAGCCGATCCGGCGTTTCGGCTTCGACGGCGCGATCCTGTTCTCCGATATCCTGATGGTGCCGTGGGCGCTGGGGCAGGAACTGAGCTTCGGCGCGGGCGAGGGACCGCGGCTCGCCCCGCCGCTGGCCGGGCATCCGCTCGCCGCGCTCGAGCGGGCGGTGGAGCGGCTCGATCCGGTCTATGCGACGGTGCGGCGCGTCAAGGCGATGCTGCCGGCGGAAACCACCTTCCTCGGCTTCGCCGGCAGCCCGTGGACCGTCGCCACCTATATGGTCGCCGGGCAGGGCAGCCGCGACCAGGGCGAGACGCGGATGTTCGCCTATCGCGATTCCGTCGCGTTCGACGCGATCGTGGAGGCGATCGTGGCGATGACGGTCGATTATCTTTCCGCCCAGATCGCGGCCGGGGTGGAGGCGGTGCAATTGTTCGACAGCTGGGCCGGCAGCCTTTCGCCCGCGCAGTTCGAGCGCTGGGTGATCGCCCCCAATGCCGCGATCGTGCGGGCGCTGAAGGCACGCCATCCGCAGGTGCCGGTGATCGGTTTCCCCAAGGGCGCGGGCGGCAAGCTCGCGGCCTATGCCGCCGGCACCGGGGTCGATGCGATCGGGCTGGACGAGACGGTCGATCCGGTCTGGGCGAATGCGGTGCTGCCTGCCGGGCTGCCGGTGCAGGGCAATCTCGATCCGCTCGCGCTGGAGGCCGGCGGGGAAGCGCTTGATCGCGGTATCGACCGGGTGCTTGAAGCATTCCGCGATCGGCCGCACATCTTCAACCTCGGCCACGGCATCGGCCAGCACACGCCGATTGCCCATGTCGAGCAACTGGTGGCGCGGGTGCGTTCGTAGCGGGACTGGAACAGGAGATTCAGGATGGAGCCGGGCTTCCTCGGCGTGGCCTATGACTGGGTGAAGGCCGGGCACGTGATCTTCGTCATCTTCTGGATGGCGGGAATGTTCATGCTGCCGCGCTATCTGGTCTATCATCAGGAAGGGCTGGCCGACCCGGCCGACGCCGCGCGCTGGACGGAGCGCGAGCGGCGGCTGCGCAACATCATCCTCACCCCGTCGATGATCCTCGTCTGGGTGTTCGGCGCGATGCTGGCGATCAACATCGGCCTGCTCGCCGGCGCGCCCGGCCTCGGCTGGCTGCACGCCAAGATCGCGATCGTGCTGCTGCTGTCCGCCTATCACGGCTGGGCGGTGGGCTATTCGAAGAAGCTCGCCAAGGGCAAGGCGACGGTCGGCAACCGCACCTTGCGGATGATGAACGAGATTCCCGCCATCGCCGCGATGCTGGCCGTGATCCTGGTGATCGTGCGGCCCTTCTGACGCGAAGGCCCCCGCATCGCCGCTTGACTTGACGCTCCGCCCTTCCTAGGTCGGCGCGACGGTGGGGCTGTCCTGTCCCGCCGCCTCCCTACAGCATCGTTCGCGAGCGTTATCCGCCGTCCGAGCTACCTCCCCCTGTTGATCCCATCGGGACATACCACACATGCACTTGAAAGATTTGAAGAAGAAAGCTCCGGCGGAACTGGTCCAGCTGGCCGAGGAGCTTGGCGTCGAGGGTGCCTCCACCCTCCGCAAGCAGGACCTGATGTTCGCCATCCTCAAGGTCCAGGCCGAGAACGGCGACCAGATCATGGGCGAAGGCACGATCGAGGTGCTGCCCGACGGCTTCGGCTTCCTGCGCAGCGCGCAGGCGAATTACCTCGCCGGGCCGGACGACATCTATGTCTCGCCAAACCAGGTCCGCAAGTTCGGCCTGCGCACCGGCGACACGGTGGAAGGCGAGATTCGCGCGCCGAAGGACGGCGAGCGCTATTTCGCGCTGACCAAGCTCTCCACCGTCAATTACGAGGACCCCGACCGGGTCCGCCATCGCGTCAACTTCGACAACCTCACGCCCCTCTACCCGGACGAGCGGCTGAAGATGGAAATCGAGGACCCGACGATCAAGGACAAGTCGGGCCGCGTGCTCGACGTGGTCGCGCCGATCGGCAAGGGCCAGCGCTGCCTGATCGTCGCCCCGCCGCGCGTCGGCAAGACGATCATGATGCAGAACATCGCGCGGGCGATCTCGATCAACCACCCGGAAGTGTTCCTGATCGTGCTGCTGATCGACGAGCGGCCCGAGGAAGTGACCGACATGCAGCGCACGGTGAACGGCGAGGTGGTCTCCTCCACCTTCGACGAGCCGGCGACGCGCCACGTCCAGGTCGCCGAGATGGTGATCGAGAAGGCCAAGCGCCTCGTCGAGCACAAGAAGGACGTGGTGATCCTGCTCGACAACATCACCCGCCTCGGCCGCGCCTACAACACCGTCGTCCCCTCGTCGGGCAAGGTGCTGACGGGCGGCGTCGACGCCAATGCGCTCCAGCGGCCGAAGCGCTTCTTCGGCGCGGCGCGCAACATCGAGGAGGGCGGCAGCCTCACCATCATCTCGACCTCGCTGATCGACACCGGCAGCCGCATGGACGAGGTGATCTTCGAGGAGTTCAAGGGCACCGGCAACGCCGAGATCGTGCTGGACCGCAAGGTGGCCGACAAGCGCATCTTCCCGGCGATCGACGTGGGCAAATCCGGCACCCGCAAGGAGGAGCTGCTGGTCGAGAAGGGCACGCTCAGCAAGATGTGGGTGCTGCGCCGCATCCTGATGCAGATGGGCACCGTCGACGCAATGGAGTTCCTGCTCGGCAAGATGAAGGATTCGAAGACCAACGAGGATTTCTTCGAGAGCATGAATCAGTAACCGAGCGCGGCCTGCCGCGTGCCGCGGCAGGACTCGCGCCGGTTCGGCCGGCGGGTCGCGCAGCGAACCCGTCCGACGGCGCGGCTTAGCCGCGCCGCCACCCGGCGCAAGGCCGAGGACCTCCCCAAGCAAATCCCATGGCGCCCGTTCCCGCGCCCCTGTAACACGGCGGCGCAACCGAAGCGCCGGCTCCGCCGTTCGTGCCGGTGACGCAATCCGGGAGCTTTCGCGTTGATCCTCACTTTCCTCGCCGCCGCGGCCGCCGTGCAGGGGCCGGGTTCGCTCGCCGATATCTGGCAGCATATCATCGCCGATTTCTCGAACCTCTCCGATCCGGCGGCGCTGGCCGCGTTCGGGCAGGTGCTGATGATCGACCTCGTGCTGGCCGGTGACAATGCGATCGTCGTCGGCGCGCTCGCTGCCGGGCTGCCGGCGGAGCAGCGCCGCAAGGTCATCATGATCGGCATCGGCGCGGCGCTGGTGTTGCGCATCCTGTTCGCGCTGATCGTCACCTGGTTGATGGGCATCGTCGGGCTGATCTTCGCCGGCGGGCTGCTGCTCCTGTGGGTGAGCTGGAAGTTCTGGCGCGAAATCAGGAGCGGCGGGCACGCGGCCGATGTCGCCGACGACAGCCAGCAGTCCGGCCTCGCCCCCGCGCGCAGCTTCGCCGGGGCCGCCTGGGCGGTCGCTGTGGCGGACGTGTCGATGAGCCTCGACAACGTGCTGGCGGTGGCCGGCGCGGCGCGGGCGCATCCGGGCATCCTCGTCGTCGGCCTGCTGCTGTCGGTGGCGCTGATGGGGCTGGCGGCGAACCTGATCGCGCGGATCATCGATCGCTATCGCTGGATCGCCTATTTCGGGCTTGCCGTGATCCTCTTCGTCGCGCTCAAGATGATCTACGAGGGCTGGATCGGCACCCACGGCACGCAGGGGCTGGCGTCGCTGTTCTGAACGCCGGGTTCACGGTGCATTCAACGCGCGATGAGGATAATGCGGCTTATGGATATGAGAATGTTCCTGCCCGTCGCGGCGATCGTCATGGCTGCCCCCGCCGCCGCGCAGACCGGCGATCTCGCACAGGTGCAGCGCCATCTCGCGGCGGTGTCGAGCATGACCGCGAGCTTCACCCAGACCGATCGCAACGGCAAGGTGCTGACCGGCACGCTGACGCTCAAGAAGCCCGGCAAGATTCGCTTCCAATATGAGAAGGGCGTGCCGATCCTGATCGTCGGCGACGGCAAGGCGCTGACCTTCATCGATTATTCGGTGAAGCAGGTGCAGCGCTGGCCGATCGGCAACACGCCGCTGGGCGTGCTGATCAATCCGAACAAGGATATCAGCGGCTATGCCAAGGTGGTGCCCTCGGCCGATCCGCGCGTGCTTTCGGTCGAGGGCTATGACGCGAAACACCCCGAATATGGTCGCATCACGCTCGTCTTCGCGCGCGACGAGGGCGCACCGGGCGGGCTGATGCTGCAGGGCTGGGTGATGCTCGACAGCCAGGGCAACCGCACCACGATCCGCCTGTCGGACCAGCGCTTCAACACCCCGGTTGACGACGGGACGTTCCGCTGGAGCGACCCGCGGAGGAATTCGGCGCGCAGCTAGCGGTCTTTTCTTACAATCGTTCACCGCAGCGACAGGTTTTTTGGCCTAGAAAGGCGAGGTGGATGCGGGGCTCCGGGATTTTCCCCCTGTTGCCTGGATTTCCCCGCTTCCCCCTGCGTGACGAACGTCAGGCTGGCCCTCGCTCCAAGCCCCCGGAGCGGGGGCCTTAGCGTTTTGGCGCTATAATTGATGGCCGGTGCGGTCGCGCTTCGTCGCGAGATAGCGTTCGTTGTGTCGGTTGGGCGGCAACGCGTGCGCCACGCGCTCGGCGACGCGAATTCCGGCTTGCTCGAGTCCCGCCACCTTTGCCGGATTGTTGGTGAGCAGCCGCACCTCGTCCTGCCCGAGCAGCTTGAGCATCCGCGCCGCGACGCCGAAATCGCGCGCGTCGATCGCGAAACCCAGCCGCGTATTGGCGTCGACCGTGTCGAATCCCTGATCCTGCAGCGCATAGGCGCGCAGCTTGTTGACCAGCCCGATGCCGCGCCCTTCCTGCCGCAGATAGAGCAATATGCCCCAGCCGCTCGCCTCGATCGCCTTGATCGCGGCGTCGAGCTGCGGTCCGCAGTCGCATTTCAGGCTGCCGAGCGCGTCGCCGGTGAGGCATTCGCTGTGCAGCCGGACGAGCGGCGCCTGGCCGTTCGGCTCGCCGATCAGCAGCGCGATATGCTCGCCGGGCGATTCCGGCGTGCGGAAGGCGACGATCTCCGCATCCTCGGCATGGGCGACCGGCAGCCGCGCGCGCGCCGCGATGGTGAGGCGCACCGCCTCCTCGTGCGCGTCGATGTCGGCCGGGTCGATCGAAACGTCGCCCGCGCCGCCCGGCAGCGCGAAGTAGGCAGGGAGCAATCCGGCGATCCGCGCGAGCCGGAGCGCGGCGGCGGCATCCTCGGGATGGTCGACGTGGATCGCGCGGAACGGCCCCTTGAGCGGGGTCGCGAGATCAAGCTGCGGATCGGCCAGCGCGGTCGCCGCCGCGAAATCGATCCACGGCGCGCGATCGACTAGCACCGGCGCGTCGGGCGCGGCCGCCTCGCGCTGGTTGGCGAGCTTCAGCGTCGCCGCGCGGCCGGCGGAGAGCAGCACCGACGCGATCCCGCCCGCATCGAACGCCGCGAGCCGCACCGCATCCGCCGTCTCGATCGGCAGCAGCGCCAGCGCGCCGATGCGGATCGGCCAGCCGCGCCGCAGCGCGTCGATCGCGCGCGCGGTCTGGCGCGGGTCGGTCAAAAATCGAACTCGGTCATGATCGGCACATGGTCCGAAGGCTTGATCCAGCTACGGCATTCCTCGAACACATGGTGGGCGCGCGCCGCTTTCGCCACCTCGCCCGTCGCCCACATGTGATCGAGCCGCCGGCCGCGATCGTTCTTCGTCCAGTCGGGCGAGCGATAGCTCCACCAGGTATGCAGCCGCGCCGGGGCGGGGTGGAAATGCCGCCCGAGATCGACCCAGTCGTTCGACCCCTTCAGCCGGTCGAGCGCCTCCACCTCGACCGGCGTGTGGCTGACCACCTTGAGCAGCGCCTTGTGGCTCCACACGTCGCTGGGGAGGGGGGCGATGTTGAAATCGCCGGTGAGGATCGTCGGGCGGTCGAGTCGCTGGGACCAGTCGGTCATGCGCTGGACGAAATCGAGCTTCTGCCCGAACTTCGGATTCACTTCCCGATCCGGCACGTCGCCGCCGGCCGGGACATAGACGTTCTCCAGCCGCACCCCGTTGGCGAGCCGCACGCCGATGTGCCGCGCCTCGCGATTGGCCTGCCAGTCCAGCCGGTCGTCCTCCAGCAGCGGCACGCGGCTGATGATCGCGACGCCGTGGTGCATCCGCTGGCCGTGGATCAGGATGTGAGGATAGCCGATCCTGCGGAACGTCTCCGCCGGGAAGTCGGCGTCGATCACCTTGGTTTCCTGGAGGCACAATATATCGGGTGCGGCCTCGCGCAGGAATTGCTCGACGATCTCGATGCGGAAGCGCACCGAATTGATGTTCCAGCTTACGATCTTCACACCATTGCCTGTAACCGCAGCGGGCAGCGTAAGGAAGCGTCAGCCGAGCAGGCGCGCGACATCGCCGAAATCGTGCGCGATGACGTGGACGCCGAGCGCGCGGAGCTTCCGGTCGTGATCGGGCGCGCAATGGCTGCCGGCGCACAGCCCGATGACGTGACCGCCCGACGCGACTGCGCCCGTCGCGCCGACCGGCGAATCCTCGATGATCGCGGCGTCGCCGATCGAAATGCCGAGCTGGTGCGCCGCGTAAAGGTAGAGATCGGGCGCCGGCTTGCCGCGCGTCACATGCTCGCGGCCGGAATAGATATGGTCGCCGAACGCGGGGCCCAGCCCGATATGCTCGAGGTGGCGGCGAATCCAGCGGGTCGAGCTGGAGGAGACGATCGCGCGCGGCAGGCTCTCGGGCAAGGATTCGACGAAGGCGACCGCGCCGGCCACCGCCTCGATCCCCTCGGCCATGACGCGCGCGTCCTCGGCCTTGCGCGCTTCATGGAAGTCGTCCGGGATCGGGCGGCCGATCCATTGCTCGATCCGGCGAAGGAAGTCCGCGCCGGAAAGGCCCATGAAATTGGCCATCGATTCCTCCGGCGTGGTCGGATGGCCGATGCCGGTGAGATAATCGGCGATCTGACGGTTGCCGATCGCCTCGCTCTCGATCAGCACGCCGTCGAAATCGAACAGGATCGCCCGGAACCTCATGCCCGCGCCCCGAACAGCGCGCTGCCGACGCGGACATGCGTCGCGCCGAGCATCACCGCCGTCTCGAAATCGTCCGACATGCCCATGCTCAGCCCGGCGAGACCGTTGTCGCGCGCCAGCTTGGCGAGCAGCGCGAAATAGGGCGCCGCCTCCACGCCGGCGGGCGGCAGGCACATCAGCCCGGCGAGCGGCAGGTCGGCCGCGCGCGCCTCCGCCAGCAGCGCCGGGAGGTCGTCGATCGCGCAGCCGCCCTTTTGCGGTTCCGCGCCGATATTGACCTGGACGAAGCAGGCCGGCCGCCTGCCCTGCGCGTCCATCGCCTTCGCCAGCGCCGCCACCAGCGAGGGGCGGTCGACCGCGTGGATCGCGTCGGCGAGCGCCACCGCCTCGGCCGCCTTGTTCGACTGGAGCTGGCCGATCAGGTGCAGCCGCGCGTCGGGCCATGCCTCGCGCAGCGCGGGCCATTTCGCCTGCGCCTCCTGCACACGATTCTCGCCGAAATCGCGCTGGCCGGCGGCGAGCAGCGGCGTGATCGCCTCGGCGGGGTGCGTCTTGGAGACGGCGATCAGGGTGATATCGGCGGGCGAGCGGCGCGCCGGCCTGGCGGCGCGGGCGATCCGCTCGTTGATCGAGGCGAGGCGCGCGGCGGGAGACATCTCGGCGGAAGGCATGGTCGGCGCTATAGGAAGCGCGATGCCCCGCCGCCACCCCGTCCCGCGCCTTTGGCTGATGACCGACGAGCGGATGGGCGAGGGGTTGTGGCGCGCGGCACGCCGCCTGCCGCGCGGATCGGGCATCGTCTTCCGCCACTACGACACGCCGGCCGCCGAACGCCGCCGATTGTTCGCGCGGCTGTTGCGGATCGCGCGCGCGCGCGGGCTGGTGCTGGTGCGCGCGGGCGCGGCGCGTTTGCCCGGCGAGATGGGGACGCATGGCCGCAACGGGCCGGGAATCACGACATGGCCGGCGCATTCGCGGCGCGGGGCGGTGGCGGGGGTGCGACGCGGCGCCGACGTGCTGTTCGTCTCGCCCGTCTTCGTCACCCGCTCGCATCCCGATGCACCGGCGCTTGGCGCGCGGCGCGCGGCGGCGATCGCGCGCGGCCTGCCGGCGCGGCGGATCGCGCTCGGCGGCATGGATGCGCGGCGTTACGTGCGACTCACCGGATTCGATGGCTGGGCGGCAATCGATGCGTGGCTGTGAACGACGCCGGCGGCGTCAGAAGCGGAAGGCGGTGCCCACATAGACCGCCTGGCTGTCGCGGCGGTCATCGGCGACCTGCGTCAGCCGCTCGCGCTCGCTCTTATAACGCAGGCCGGCGGTGAGATCGATGTTGCGGGTCAGCGAATAGGAGCCGCCCACGTCGATCGCATAGCTCGAATTGTTATCCACGGCGTTCGGCGCGCCGGCCAGCGGGCGTTCGGCGGAAGCCTTCACGCGGCCTGTGAAGCGATTGAGCGAGTAGCTGACCGCCACGTCGGTCGATTCGCGGCTGCCCGGCTGCGGACCGACATCGACGCGCGAGATATCGCCCGACACCGCAAAGCGTTGCCAGCCGATCGCGGCGCCCAGATTATAGGCGATCGGTGCGATTCCCACGGTCGGCGCATTTGCGGCGAAGCGAGTCGTTCCGTCGCCGACTCGATTCGAGCGTGCGCGCACCGCCACGGTGACGGCGCGATTGCCCTGCCGCGTTTCGGCCGGGGTGAAG
The DNA here is from genome assembly GCA_001897375.1 of Sphingomonas sp. 67-36. Classification (GTDB taxonomy): domain Bacteria; phylum Pseudomonadota; class Alphaproteobacteria; order Sphingomonadales; family Sphingomonadaceae; genus Sphingomonas. The sequence goes on from MKSU01000005.1 coordinate 16,094, forward strand.
CGGAACTCGCCGACATCGCCGCCGTCCAGCCCCCCGCGCGCGAACACGGCGGCGAGCCGCGGATCGGCGGCCGACGGCGTGAAACCACTGGAAAAGCGGGCCGATACCGCGTTGGCCGGCGCCTTCTTGGCGGGACGCTGGCCCAGTTCGGTGGCCCCGATCGCGGGCGCGACGGCGGCCGCCGCGGCGACGAGCGCCACGACCATTCCACCAGCAATCGCGCGAACAGCGACCACGAGTCACCCCCAACTGAACTTGGATCGAAATCCGCCTAACACGATTCGATCCCCGCGCACCATCACAAGAGTCGCTTTATTACTAAGTGTTGCATGACTCCCACATTAGCGGCGCGATCGCCGCGCGAATCCGCCCCGCTTGCGGGGAACGGGGCGCGTCTATAGAGGTTGCCGCTGCTGTTTCCTCGCTTTCAGGACGATGCCGATGTTCCGCCCGTTGCGTCTCGCGCTAGCCGTTGGCGCTGCCCTTGCTCTCACCGCATGCGGGCACCATCGCGCCCGGCCCGAGGCCGACCTCGCCGCGTCGAAGATCACCACGATCGGCGTCAATTCCTATCTGTGGCGCGCGACGCTGGACACGCTGTCGTTCATGCCGCTGCTCCAGACGGATTCGAACGGCGGCGTCGTCGTCACCGACTGGTACGTCAACCCGCAGGTGCCGAACGAGCGGATGAAGGTGACCGTCTCGATCCTCGATCAGGATCTGCGGGCCGACGCGCTGCGCGTCGCGGCGCTGCGTGAGGTGAATCGGAACGGCCAGTGGGTCTCCGCGCCGGTGGCCGCGTCCACCACGCAGAAGCTGGAGGATATCATCCTCACCCGCGCCCGCGACCTGCGCCGCGCCTCGATCACCGGCTGACGCGGGGGTGAACCCCTGCGCGCGCCTCAACGACAAGAGATAATGAGCAACACCCGTTTCAACGCGCTGAAGGCGGACGCCCACTGGCAAAAGGTGTGGGACGACGCCGAAACCTTCGCCGCCCGTGACGACAGCGGCAAGCCCAAGAGCTACGTGCTGGAGATGTTCCCCTATCCCTCGGGGCGCATCCACATGGGGCATGTCCGCAATTATACGATGGGCGACGTCCTCGCGCGCTTCCGCCGGATGAACGGGATGGAGGTGCTCCACCCGATGGGCTGGGACGCGTTCGGTATGCCGGCCGAGAATGCCGCGATGGAGAAGGGCGTCCACCCCGGCGGCTGGACGCGCGATAACATCGCGACGATGAAGGCGCAGCTCAAGCGCCTCGGTTTCGCGCTGGACTGGACGCGCGAACTCGCCACCTGCGAGCCGGATTATTACGGCCACGAACAGGCGCTGTTCCTGAAGTTCCTCGAGCATGGACTGGTTTACCGCAAGGAAAGCGCGGTCAACTGGGACCCGGTCGACATGACCGTGCTCGCCAACGAGCAGGTGATCGACGGGCGCGGCTGGCGGTCGGGCGCGCTGGTCGAGAAGCGCAAGCTCAACCAGTGGTTCCTCAGGATCACCGCTTTCGCCGACGATCTGCTCTCCGGCCTGAAATCGCTGGAGCATTGGCCGGAAAAGGTGCGGCTGATGCAGGAGAACTGGATCGGCAAGAGCCAGGGCCTCACCTTCCGCTTCGCGCTGTCGGCCAGCACCGGCGGCATGGACAAGGTGGAGGTGTTCACCACCCGGCCGGACACGATCTTCGGCGCGAGCTTCGTCGCGGTGGCGGCTGACCATCCGATCGCGCAGGCGATCGCGGCCGCCAGCCCGGAGGCGGCGGCGTTCGTCGAGCGCTGCAAGCAGGGCGGCACCACCGCGGCCGAGCTGGAAACGCAGGAGAAGCTCGGCTTCGACACCGGGCTCACCGCGACGCATCCCTTTGATCCGGCGTGGAAACTCCCGATCTATATCGCCAATTTCGTGCTGATGGACTATGGCGTCGGCGCGGTGTTCGGCGTGCCGGCGCACGACCAGCGCGATTTCGAGTTCGCCCGCAAATACGGTCTGCCGATCCGCCGCGTCGTGTCGGAAGGATCGAAGGACGCGCCCGAATTCCACGAGGACGAGGCCTATAGCGGGCCGGGCACCTTGGTGAACTCGCACTTCCTCGACGGCATGGACGTGGAGGACGCCAAGCGCGAGGTCATCACCCGCGCGGAGGCCGGCGGCTGGGGCGAAGGCTCCACCGTGTTCCGCCTGCGCGACTGGGGAGTGAGCCGCCAGCGTTACTGGGGCACGCCGATCCCGATCATCCATTGCGCGTCGTGCGGCGTCGTGCCGGTGCCGGCGGACCAGCTTCCGGTCGTGCTGCCGGAGGACGTGAGTTTCGACGTGCCGGGCAACCCGCTCGATCGCCATCCGACGTGGAAGCATGTCGCCTGCCCGACATGCGGCGGCGCTGCGCTGCGCGAGACCGACACGCTCGATACGTTCGCGGATTCGTCCTGGTATTTCATCCGCTTCGCCAGCCAGCCGAAGGACCGGCCGTTCGACAGGGCGGTCGCCGAAAGCTGGCTGCCGGTGGGCCAGTATATCGGCGGGGTGGAACACGCCATCCTCCACCTGCTCTATGCGCGCTTCTGGACGCGGGCGCTCAACCATGTCGGCATGATCGGCGTGACCGAGCCGTTCACCGGCCTGTTCACGCAGGGCATGGTGACGCACGAGACGTACAGGTCCGCCGACGGCCGCTGGCTCGCGCCGGACGAGGTGCGCGACGGCATCGAGATCGCCAACGGCCAGCCGATCACGCTCGGCCGCGTCGAGAAGATGTCGAAATCGAAGAAGAACACCGTCGATCCGACCGGCATCGTCGACCAATACGGCGCGGATGCGGTGCGGTGGTTCATGCTCTCCGATTCGCCGCCCGAGCGCGACCTGCCATGGAGCGAATCCGGCATCGAGGGCGCGTGGCGCTTCGTCCAGCGGCTGTGGCGGCTGTTCGAGGGCCAATTCGAGGGGCGGCGTGCGGGCGAAGGCGCGGACGTCGCGCTCGACCGCAAGCTGCACCAGACGATCGCCGGCGTCGCCGCCGATATCGAGGCGCTGTCGTTCAACAAGGCGGTCGCCAAGATCTACGAGCTCGCCAATGCGATCGAGAAGGCGCGGCCCTCCGCCTCGCGCGATGCGGCCGTCCGCACGCTGATGCTGCTCGTCGCGCCGATGGTGCCGCACCTCGCGGAGGAGGCGTGGGCCGCAGCGGGCGGCGTGGGGCTGATCGCCGACGCCGCATGGCCGGCGGTCGATCCGGCGCTGCTGGTCGAGGATGAGGTGACGATCGCGATCCAGGTCAACGGCAAGCTGCGCGACACGCTGACGCTGCCGAAGGGCCAGCCGAAGGAGGCGATCGAGGCCGCCGCGCTCGCCAGCGACAAGGTGATCCGCATCCTCGAGGGCAAGGCGCCGAAGAAGGTGATCGTCGTGCCCGACCGGCTGGTGAACCTCGTCGCATGAAGCGGCTCGCCGCCCTGCTCGCGCTGGCGCTGCCGCTCGGCGGATGCGGGCTTCAGCCGCTCTATACGGCGGGCGGCTCCGGCCCGGTGGCGAACATGCTCGGGCAGGTCGAGGTCGCGCCGATCGAGGGCAAATCGGGCTGGCTCGTCGCCAATGCGCTGCGCGACCGTTTCGACGCGGGCGGCACGGCACAGACGGCGCATTACCGGCTCGACGTGAAGCTGGACGACAAGATCGTCGGCCTCGCGGTGCGCAGCGACAACAGCGTCACGCGCGAACGCCGCACGCTGCGCGCGCGCTACCAGCTCGTCGCGCTCGATACCGGCACGGTGGTGCTCGACGCGACCGCCGGCTCCGATGCCGGCATCGATGTCGTCACCTCCGAATATGCCACGATCGCGGCGGAAAGCACCGCGCTGGAGCGGCTGAGCGAGATCGTCGCCGACCAGATCGTCGCCCGCGTCGCGCTCTATGCGAGGAACGAGACGCCCCGGAAATGAAGGCCAGCGAGACGCGGATCAAGACGGCGCTCGATCGGCCTCCGGCGGATATCCGGCTCTATCTGCTCTACGGACCCGACGAATCCGGCGCGATGGCGCTGGCGGAGCGGCTCGGCCGCGCGATGGGGCCGGAGGCGGAACGGGTCGATCTCGACGGTGCGGCGCTGAAATCGGACACGGCGCGGCTGGCGGATGAGGCGGCCTCGCTCTCGCTGTTCGGCGACGCGCGCTATATCCGCGTGACGGGGGCAGGGGACGAATCGACCACCGCGGTCGAGGCGCTGCTCGCGGCGGAACGCGCCGGCAATCCCGTGGTGATGATCGCGCCGTCCGCGAAGGCGACCAGCCGGCTCGTCAAGCGCGCGCTGGAGGCGGATTCGGCGCTCGCCACCGCGTGTTACGTCCCGGTCGGCGAGGGGGCGGAGGCGCTGGCGGCGCAGCTCGCGCGCGAGCATGGCCTGCGCGCGATGGGCGGCGCGGCGCGGCGGCTGGTGCAGGCGACCGGCGGCGATCGCGCGGTGATGGCGCGGGAGCTGGAGAAGCTGGCGCTTTATCTCGACGCCGCGCCCGATCGGCCGCAGCAACTGGACGACGATGCGCTCGACGCGGTCGGCGCCGATCTCGGCGAGGCGGAGATGTCCGAGATCGTCGAGGCGGTGATCGCCGGGCGCAGCGCCGAGCTTGGCGCCGCGCTACGCCGGATGAGCGAGGCGGGCGGCTCGCCGATCCCGTGGCTCCGCCAGCTCGCCCGTCGGCTGGGGGCACTGGCCGAGATGCGCGCCGACGTCGCGGCGGGGGGCGACGTGGCTTCGGTCGTCAAGCGCCACCGCGTGTTCTTCCGCGAGGAAGCCGCCACCGCCGCCGCGTTGCGCCGGTGGACACCGGAGGCGCTGGTCGAGGCGCAGCGCCGCGTGCGTCAGGTCGAGCGGTCGTTGGTGGCGAGCGGGACGGCCGGCAACGTGCTGGCCGATCAGGCGATGCTCGGCATGGCGGAGCGCGCCCGGCGGCTGGGGCGCTGACCGCTCAGATCCGCTCGCCGCTCAGCCGCTGGCACACCATGTCGAGTTGGTCGAGCGTCGAATAATCGAGCGTGATCGATCCGCCGCGCTCGCCATGGGCGATCCGCACGTTCAACCCGAGCAGGTCGGACAATTGGCGTTGCAGCGCCGCGATGTCGGCATCATGGGCGTAGTTTCCGCCGCCTTTGCCGCCGCGCGACTGGGTGGGCTTGGCCGAGCTTGCGAGCTTTTCGGTCTGGCGGACCGACAGGCCCTTCTCGATCACCTCCTGCGCCAGCGCGGCCGGATCGGGTGCGCCGATCAGCGCGCGGGCATGGCCCATCGACAGCTTGCCATCGACCACCAGGGCCTGAACGTCACCCGGAAGATCAAGCAATCTCAACAGGTTGGCGATATGACTGCGCGATTTGTGGACGATCCGCGCGAGCGCTTCCTGGGTATGGCCGAATTCTTCCGCCAGCCGGTGATAGGCTTCCGCTTCCTCGATCGCGTTGAGGTCCTGGCGCTGGATATTCTCCAGCAGCGCGATCTGGAGCGTGTCGCTGTCGCTATAGTCGCGGACGACGACCGGCACCTCGTGCAGCCGCGCGCGCTGCGCCGCACGCCAGCGCCGCTCGCCCGCGACGATCTGATAATCGTGGCCGTGTGGGCGGACGATGATCGGCTGGATCACGCCGCGCTCGGCGATCGATGCGGCCAATTCGGCCAACGCGGCTTCATCGAATTGCCGGCGCGGCTGACCGGGATGCGGCGCGATCGAGCTGACCGGGATCATCCGCACGCCGGTCGCGCTATGTCCCTCGGCTGCGGTTTCCGCCTCGTCGCGGGCGAAATCGCCCAGCAGCGCGTTGAGTCCGCGACCAAGGCCGGGGCGGGGGCGGCGGTCGGTCATGCGGCGGCCTCTTTCATGCGCGGAAGCCGCGCGATCAATTCCCGGGCGAGGGCGATATAGGCTTCCGATCCGCTGCAGCGATGGTCGTAGATCAGCGCGGGCAGGCCGTGGCTTGGTGCTTCCGACAGGCGGACGTTGCGCGGGATCACCGTGTCGAACACCACGCGGCCCAGTACCGCGCGAACGTCGGTCGCGACCTGCTCGGTCAGCCGGTTGCGGCGATCGTACATCGTCAGCGCAACGCCCATGATCGACAGCGAGGGATTGAAGCGCGCGCGAATCCGCTCGACCGTGCTGAGCAACTGGCTAAGCCCCTCCAGCGCGAAGAATTCGCATTGCAGCGGCACGAGCAATGAATCCGCCGCGACCATCGCATTGATCGTCAGCAGGCCGAGCGACGGCGGGCAGTCGATCAGCACGATATCCCAACGCGGCGCGCACGCCTCGATCGCGCGGAGCAGGCGGTGGGTACGTGCCTCAAGCTCGACCAGCTCGATCTCGGCGCCGGAAAGATCGACCGTCGCTGGCAAAATCTCCAGCCTCGGGATGCCGGAGGCGACCACGCCATCATCGATCGGCGTTCCGTCCACCAGCACATGATAACTCGATACGCTCCGCGCGGCTTGCCCGATACCAAGCCCGGTCGAGGCGTTGCCCTGTGGATCCAGGTCGATCAGCAACACGCGCTTGCCAGTGGCGGCGAGCGCCGTGGCGAGGTTGATCGCGCTGGTCGTCTTGCCGACGCCGCCTTTCTGGTTGGCGACCGCGATACAGATCATCGGATGCGAACCTTTTCTGCGATGAGAATCCCCGATTCCGCGTCGGTGATGCTTGGTTCCACGTGGAACAATCCGTGCCAGCCCCGGGGCGTGCTTTCAAGCTCGGCGTGCGCGGAACGGCCACGCGGCAGGATATAACGTGTGGATATGTCGGCGACATGGCGGGTCGCGCGCAATAGCTCGTCCACCGGGGCGACGGCGCGGGCGCTGATAATGCGCTGCGGCTCGATCGAAATCGTTTCGACCTTGGCCAGCAGCACGGTAGCTTTGGGGGAGTCGGCAAGCGCCTCGCGAAGGAAGTCGACGCGGCGGCGACGCGGCTCGACCAATGTGACCTGTGCGGTCGTGAGCAGCGCAACCACCACGCCGGGGAACCCCGCGCCCGATCCGATATCGAGCCAGCGCGTCGCCGCGTCGACTGTTCCGGCGAGTGGAATGAGTTGGGCGGAATCGAGGATGTGCCGCGACCAGATCGAGTCGAGCGTCGAGCGCGCGACGAGATTCTGGTGCTCGCTCTCTCGCCCCACCTGATCCGCGAAGCGCGCGACACGGGTCGTGGCGTCCGGGCCGAAGCGTCGTTCGATCCACGCTCTTGCCTCCGCTTCGGTCATCCGCCCGCCCTCGCATGGAGCCACAGCGCGGTAAGAGCGGCCGGGGTAACCCCCCGCACCCGCGAGGCCTCGTCCAGCGTCAGGGGATTAGCGAGGCGGAGCCGCTCGCGCATCTCGTTCGACAGTCCGTTGACCGTCGCGAGCGCCTCGCCGCCAGGCACGGCGATCGTCGCATCGCGACGCATCCGGGCGATCTCGTCCGATTGTCGTTCGAGATAGGGAGCGTAACGCGCATCCTCCTCGGCCTCCCGCAACAGATCTGGATCGATGCCGTCCAGCGCCCCGCGCGCGATCGCCTCGCGTTGCGCATTCCGCTGCGCCACATGGCTCCGCCGCGCTTCGCTCATCAATCCATGCGCCTCGGCGATCGCCGACAGCCGCGTCTCGGCGTTGTCGGCGCGCAGGGCAAGGCGATATTCCGCGCGCGCGGTGAGCATCCGATAGGGTTCGGTGACACCTTGAAGCACCAGATCGTCGATCATCACCGCGAGATAGCTCGTCGCCCGATCAAGCGTCAGCGATGCGAGATCGAGCGCATGGGCCGCCGCATTGGCGCCGGCGACTAGGCCCTGCGCGGCTGCTTCCTCATAACCGGTCGTGCCGTTGATCTGTCCGGCAAGGAACAGGCCCGGTAACGCGCCAAGCGCCAACCGATGATCGAGCGCACGCGGATCGACATGGTCATATTCCACCGCATAGCCGGGAGTGACGATCGTCACATCGGCAAGGCCGGGGATTGATCGCACCATTGCCGCCTGCGCATCCGCCGGCAGCGAGGTCGAGATGCCATTCGGATAGACGAGCGGGTCATCCAGCCCCTCGGGCTCGAGGAAGATCTGGTGGCCGTCGCGATCGCCGAAGCGGCGGATCTTGTCCTCGATCGACGGGCAATAGCGCGGCCCGCCTGCCTCGATCGCGCCGGTGTGGAGTGGCGAGCGGTGGAGGTTGTCGCGGATGATCGCATGCGTTTCCGCAGTCGTCCGCGAAATCGCGCAAGCCAGTTGCGGCAGCGCGCGCGCGCGCGTCATCGGCGACATGGTCCATTCGTCCGCGTCGGATGGTTGCGGCGCGAGCATCGCCCAGTCGATCGTGCGCCCGTCGAGCCGGGGTGGCGTGCCGGTCTTGAGTCGTCGGATCGGCAGGTCGAGCGCGCGCAACTGCACGGCAAGCTCGATCGCGCCAGCTTCGCCGATCCGGCCGCCTTCGTGCTGTTCCTCGCCGCGGAAGATGCGGCCGCCGAGAAATGTGCCGGTTGCCAGTACCACCGCCCGGCCATTGATCTCGCTGCCGTCGTAGAGCCTGATCCCAGCCACCTTGCCAGAGCGCAAGACGAGCGCGTTGACCTCGCCCTCGATGATCGACAGCCGCTCGTACGCTGCGAGCTGCGACTGGATCGACCGGGCGTAAAGGACGCGATCTGCCTGGATGCGTGGACCTTGGACCGCCAGCCCCTTGCTACGGTTGAGCATTCGATGGTGGATCGCGGCAGCGTCAGCGGCGCGCCCCATCAATCCATCAAGCGCATCAATCTCGCGGACCAGATGCCCCTTGCCCAGCCCGCCGATCGAGGGGTTGCACGACATCGCCCCGATCCGGTCGCGGCGATGCGACAGCAGCGCGGTGCGCGCGCCCCGACGGGCCGCCGCTGCGGCAGCCTCGGTGCCGGCATGGCCGCCGCCAACCACGATTACGTCAAAGTCTTGTTCCACGTGAAACATCACTTCCCGATGCAGAAACGCGCGAACAGCGCGTCGAGCATCGTCTCGGTCGCATCCGCGCCGACGATGCCCGCTAATTGTTGCATCGCATAGCGCACTCCCTCGGCGCGCACTAACAGGTCGTCAGCCATTCCGTCTATTGCCACGAATGCGCGGGCGGCGATGACGGCGCTGCGTTGCTGTTCGCGCAGCGCGGCCCCGTCACTTGCCAAAAGCGGCGCAGCGCGTTGCTCGATGGCTTCCCACAAAAGGTCGATGCTGTGCAGATCATCACGAGATACCGGCAGGCGGCCGTTGGGTGCGGTGAGCCGTTCCGCGATATCGCAACGCGAATGCAGCGCCAGCACCGGCCATTCGACGGGCGGCACTCCATCGTCGAGCCATAACACGATGTCGGCGGTATCGGCCGCCCGCCGCGCACGTTCGATGCCGATCCGCTCGACCGGATCGTCGGTGTCGCTGGCGAGGCCGGCGGTATCAACCAGCGTGAAGAGGTGTCCGTTCCGCACGACGCGCGTTTCGAGCAGGTCGCGTGTCGTGCCGGCGATCGGCGTCACGATCGCGGCGTCGCGCTCGATCATCGCGTTGAAAAGAGATGACTTACCGGCGTTGGGTGATCCGGCGAGAACGATCCGGCATCCCTCGCGCAAGCGCTCGACCGTCGGGCGCGCCAGGATGGCGTCGAGATCGTCCAGCCATGCGCGCGTCGCGGCGTCGAGCGCGGCCGCATCCGCCGGTTCGACATCATCCTCATCGCTGAAGTCGATCATCGCCTCGATGCGCGCGGCGATCCCGGCCAACGTCGCGAGCCAGCGCGCGACGGCGCGGCTGACCTCGCCGTCGACGCTGGCGATCGCCGCGCGGCGCTGCGCCTCGGTTTCGGCCTCGAGCAGATCTGCCAGCCCTTGCGCTTGCGCGAGATCGATCCGCCCGTTCTCCAGCGCGCGCCGGGTGAACTCGCCCCCGCGCGCGCGGCGCAGGCCGGGTTGCGTCGCGAGTGTCTGTTCCACCGCCGCCACCGTCGCGATGCCGCCATGCAGATGGAACTCGGCGAGATCCTCGCCGGTCGCGCTGTTCGGACCGGGGAACCACAATAGCAAGGCGTCGTCGAGCAAGGCGCCGTCAGCATCGCGCAGCCGGCGCAGTACCGCGCGGCGCGGCTCGGGAAGCGCCCCCGCGAGCGCCTCGACCGCGCCGCGCGCGCGAGGGCCGCTCACCCGCAATACCGCGATCGCGGCGGGTGGCTGGCCGCTCGAAACGGCGAAGATCGTGTCCATCAGCCGCCGGGTTTGGTTCCCGCCTCGAACAGGCGCTGCCAGAAGGAAAGGCCGGCCTCGCCCATCGGCGCCCAGTTCTTGATCATGCTCTCGAACATCTCGGGCCGCAGCCCGCCGCTGATCGTCTCGCGCATCTTGGCGATATATGCTTCGTGAATCGGGCTGAGATCGGGCAGGCCCATCAGGCGCCGCGCTTCCTCCGGCGTGCAATCCACTTCGACATTCACTTTCATCCAGAGCACTCCTTGAGCCGCGCGGCCGGGCGGGATAGCCTTTGATCGAGATGTATGCCCGCGATTCCGCCATCCTAGCAACGCCCATCGGCCGCATCCTGATCGAAGGAGGCGAGACCGTGACCAGAATCATGATCGGCGGCGTCGATGAAGCGGCGCGGCGCGGGGGCGGCGAGGCTGTCCGTGCGGCGTTGGAGCAACTGGAAGCCTATTTCGCCGGCGAACGCCGCGATTTCGATCTGCCGCTCGCGCCCTCCACCACGCCGCGCGGGGAGGTGCTGCGCGCCGCGATAGTGTCGGTTGGCTATGGCGACACCGCTAGCTACGGCGAGGTCGCGCGGACGATCGGGTCGAGTCCGCGCGCGCTCGGCCAGGCGTGCCGGCGCAATCCGTTTCCGATCGTCATTCCCTGTCACCGCGTCACCGGCGGCACGGGCCATTATTCGGCCGGGGAGGGACTACCGACCAAGAATTGGCTGCTGAACCACGAACGACATTGGAGCATGAGTGATGGGTGAAATGATCGACGTCGAAACGCTGGATCACGACGGGCATTTCGGCGCCTATGTCGCGCGGCCGGCGGGAACGCCGACCGCCGCGATCGTGGTGATCCAGGAAGTGTTCGGCGTGAACAAGGGCATCCGCCGCAAATGTGACCGGTTGGCCGAGCAGGGCTATCTCGCGATTGCGCCGGACCTGTTCTGGCGGCTGGAGCCGAGGATCGAGCTTGATCCGGACGTTCCAGCCGAGATGCAGCGCGGGCTCGACCTGTTCGGGCAGTTCGATCAGGATGCCGGAATCAAGGATATTGAGGCATCGATCCGCAAGGCGCGCGCGCTGCTCGGCAATGGCGGGAAAGTGGGCTGCGTCGGCTATTGCCTCGGCGGCCGGCTGGCGTTCATGACCGCATGCCGCACCGATATCGACGCCTCGGTCGGTTATTATGGCGTGGGGATCGACGGGCTGCTCGGCGAGAAACATGCGATCGCCCGCCCGGTGATGCTCCACGTCGCCGGCGAGGATGGTTTCGTCGACAAGGCAACGCAGCGGCGGATGCACGAGGGGCTGGACGATCATCCGCGCGTGACGATCCACGATTATCCGGGCGAGGACCACGGCTTCGCCACCGAGATGGGCAATCGCCGTTCCGAGAAGGCCGCCGATCTCGCGGATGAGCGGACGGCGGCCTTCTTCAAGGAAAATCTGGCTTAATACAATCGCTTAGATAGGGTGCCCGTCGGCGTCGCGAAGCACTTCGCGGCGCCCGACGTGGTCCGGGCGGCCGACGATGCCGTCCTTCTCCATCCGCTCGATCAGGCGTGCGGCGCTGTTGTAGCCGATGCGGAGCTGGCGCTGGAGCCACGAGGTCGACGCCTTCTGACTCTCGCAGACGAGCTGGATCGCGGCGCGATATTGCTGGTCCTCGGCCGAATCCTCGCCGGTCGGCGCACCTTCCAGATCGAAGCTCTGCTCCGGCTCCTCGGTGACGGAGGTGACGTAATCCGGCGCTCCCTGCGCGCGCCAGTGATCGGTGACGGCGCGGACTTCGTCGTCGGAGACGAACGGGCCGTGGACGCGGACGATGCCCTTGCCGCCGGGCATGTAGAGCATGTCGCCCTTGCCCAGGAGCTGCTCCGCGCCCTGCTCGCCGAGGATGGTGCGCGAATCGATCTTCGAGGTGACGTGGAAGGAGATGCGCGTCGGCAAATTCGCCTTGATCACGCCGGTGATGACGTCCACCGACGGGCGCTGCGTCGCCATGATAAGATGGATGCCCGCCGCGCGCGCCTTCTGCGCGAGGCGCTGGATGAGGAATTCGACCTCCTTGCCGGCGGTCATCATCAGGTCCGCCAGCTCGTCAACGATCACGACGATCTGCGGCAGCACCTGATAATCGAGCTGCTCCTCCTCATAGACCGGCTGGCCGTTCTCCCCGAAGCCGGTCTGCACGCGGCGACCGAGCGGGGTGCCCTTGGCGCGCGCGGCGCGCACCTTGTCGTTGAAGCTGCCGAGCGAGCGCACGCCGAGCGAGGACATCTGACGATAACGATCCTCCATCTGCTCGACCGCCCATTTGAGCGCGCGCACCGCCTTGGCCGGATCGGTGACGACCGGCGCGAGCAGATGCGGGATGTCGTCATACATCGACAGTTCGAGCATCTTCGGATCGATCATGATCATGCGGCACTGGTCCGGCGTCAGCCGATAGAGCAGCGACAGGATCATGCAGTTGAGCCCGACCGACTTGCCCGAGCCGGTGGTGCCGGCGACCAGCAGGTGCGGCATCGGCGCGAGATCGGCGATCACCGGGTCTCCGGCGATATTCTTGCCAAGGATCACAGGCAGTTGCGCCGACTGGTCCTCGAACGATTGCGAGCCGACCAGCTCGTGCAGCGACACCGTCTCGCGCTTGGCGTTGGGCAGCTCGATGCCGATCACGGTGCGCCCCGGAATCGTCGCGACGCGCGCCGAAACGGCGGACATGTTGCGCGCGATATCGTCGGCGAGACTGACGACCCGCGTCGCCTTGATCCCCGGCGCCGGCTCCAGCTCGTACATGGTGACGACCGGGCCGGGGCGGACCTCCTTGATCTCGCCGTTGACGCGGAAATCGTCGAGCACGGTTTCGAGCAGGCGGGCGTTGCGCTCCAGCGCGGCCTTGTCGATCGCGACATTCTGCGACGGCGGCGCGGGGGTGAGCAGGTCGAGCGACGGCAGCACGTAATTGTCGCGCAGGTCGAGCTGCTGCTGTTGCTGCTGCGGCTTGGCGCGGGCGGCGGAGGGAGCGAGCGCGCGGTCGCTGATGACGGGGCCGGGGCGCGGATCGGGCTGCGCCACGGGGCGCGGCGGGACCGGGCGGCGCATCAGCTCCAGCGGCTCGTCCTCGTCGTCGATCGGGGCGGGGCGGTCGCGGCGCGCGCGCCATACGCGAGGGAGCGCGATATCGATGCTGCGCCCCCACAGGATCGCGCCGGCGATTCCCGCGACGAAGCCCAGCGCCACCACCGCCCAATAACTGACCGCAGCACTCCCGGCGAAGGACAAGGCCCAGCGCACCGCCGCGACCACGCCCAGCCCGATCGCGCCGCCCCAGCCGAACGGCAGCGCCGGCACCGCGCCGCGCGCGACGCAGGCCAGCGCCGTCGCCATCAGCGTGACGCCGAGCGCGGCGTTGCGCAGCATCCGCCACCATTCGCCCGCCGGCTGGTCGCGCCACAGCCGCAGCGCGACGATCGGCCCGATCGGCAGCAGCAGCGCCACTGCCGGGCCGAAGACGGTGAGCGCGATATCGGCGAACCATGCGCCGGGCGCCCCGATCAGGTTGTGCAGCCCGTCGCCCGCCGCCGTGTTGAGCGCGGCATCGCCCGGCGAATAGCTCGCCAGCGCCAGCGCCATCAGCACGGTCGCCACGACCAGCGCGAGCGCGACGGCCAGCGCGCCGCTGCGCACCGCCCCCGCCTTCACCGTCTCGCGCCACAGCGATGCGTCCGCCCGGCTCGCCATTGCCCTGAATCCCCCGACGATTTGTTGAAATTTGCCCGGTGGAATCATCTGCCTCGTCGAGTCCCGCGTCAAGACGGCGCGATTGTCGGCGCGCCGGATCGGGGATAGAGCGTGGCGGATGGATCACGCTGATGTTCTCATCCTCGGCGGCGGGCTGGTCGGCGCGACGCTGGCGCTCGCGCTGGATCGCCACGGCCTGCGCACGATCGTCGTCGATCCCGCCGACCCCGCGATCATCCTTTCCGCCGGCTTCGACGGCCGCGCCTCGGCGATCGCCAGCGCCAGCCACCGGATGCTGGAGGCGATCGGCGTGGGGGAGGGGCTGGCCGGGCATGGCTGCGAGATCCGCCATATCCGCGTGAGCGACGGCCTCGCGCCCGGGAAGCTCGATTTCATTCCCGATCCCGACGACGGCGCGCTGGGGACGATGTACGAGAACCGGCGCATGCGGCTGGCGCTGGGCGAGGCGCTGAAGACCTCCGGCGTCGATCTCAGGATGAAGACCCGCGCGATCGAGGTGGAGCGCGGCCCGCGCGGCGTCACCGCGACGCTCTCCTCGGGGGAGACGGTGGGCGCTTCGTTGCTGGTCGCGGCGGAAGGGCGCAATTCGCCGACCCGCATGGCGGCGGGAATCGACGTGGCGCAATGGCGTTACGATCACACCGCGATCATCTCGGCGTTCCACCACGCGCGGTCGCACGAGGATACCGCCTACGAGATATTCTATCCCGCCGGCCCGTTCGCGCTGCTGCCGCTGGTCGATGACGAGATCGGGCATCGCTCGGCGATCGTCTGGACGGTGAAGGGGGCGGATGCGCCCGCCATGCTCAAGCTCGGCGACCGCGCCTTCCTGGCGGAGGCGGACAAGCGCATGGGCGGCTTCCTCGGGGCGCTGTCGGACGCGAGCGCGCGATCGAGCTATCCGCTCGGCTTCCACCATGCCGCGACGATCACGGCGGAGCGGCTGGCGCTGGTCGGCGACGCGGCGCACGGCATCCATCCGATCGCCGGGCAGGGGCTGAACCTCGGCTTCCGCGATGTCGCGGCGCTGGTCGAGGTGCTGGTCGAGGGACGGCGGCTGGGGCTGGAGGCGGGCGATGCGCAATTGCTCGACCGCTACCAGCGCTGGCGCAGCCTCGACACGCTGATGGTGGCGGGCGCGACCGACGCGTTGACCCGGCTGTTCGGCATCCCCGGACGCGCGGCGAGCGCGGTGCGGCGCTTCGGCATCTCGGCGGTCGATCGCATCGCGCCGCTGAAGGCGCGCTTCATGGCCGAGGCGCGGGGCGAAAGCGGGGCGCTGCCCAAGCTGTTGCAGGGACTGACGGTCTAGGAGAGGAGCCTCACGCCGCCAGCGGGAAGCGCAACAAGCGGTTCTCCACCGGCACCAGCGCCTCCGCCGCCTCGCCGATGGCGCGCGCGATCTCCTTGTGCGCCGCGTCCAGCCCGCCGGTCAGCGCGCCGAACGCCGGCAGCAGCAGCTTGCGGCCGCTCGCCACGAAACAGCGCCGCGACACTAGCCGCCCGCGCACCCGGACGCGCAGCCGGGGATGGAAATGGCCCGACAATTCGGGGCGCGGATCGGCGGGGTCGGCCTCGTGGCGCAGGACGAGGCCATCGATCTGCGCCTCCTCCATCACCTCGCCGCCGCAGCGATCGGCGTAGAAGCGATCGTGATTGCCGGTGATCCACGTCCAGCGCGCGCGCGCCGTCAATGCCCCGAGCATGTCGCGCGCCGCATCCGACAGGCGTTCGCTGCCGGTGACGTCATGGAAGCTGTCGCCCAGGCACCAGATTTCGCGCGCATCCGTGGCGGCGGCGAGCCGGGAGAGGTCCGCCAGCGTCGCGATCGAATCATAAGGTGGCAGCATCTGCCCGGCGCCGGCGAAGAAGCTCGCCTTTTCCAGATGCAGGTCGGCGACGAGGAGCGCCGCGCGCGCCGGCCAGAACAGCGCGCCTTCGGGCAGCGCGATCAGCTCATGGCCGGCGAACGAAAAGGGAACCATCACGCCGCCATGCCGCAAGCCGGCGGCGCGATCAACCTCGACGGTCAGCCGCCATAGGCCTTGACCAGATCGAACAGATAATCGCGCCCCCGATAGAGCGCGGAAACGCGGATCCGCTCGTCGAGGCCGTGGACGCCGTTCAGGTCCTGCTCCACCAGAATGCCAGGCACGCCATAGACCGGCATCCCGATCTTGCCGAAGAACACCGCGTCGGTCGCGCCGGTCAGCAGCATCGGCACCATCGGCACGCCGGGGAAATATTTCGCCGCGACCGTCTTCATCGGCCCGATGATCTTCGGATCGAGTTGCGGCGGCACCGCGATCGGCCGGATCGGCTGATTGGCGGTGACCGTCACCTTCGGCCCGGCCAGTTCCCTCAGCTTCGCGAGCGTGCCGTCCACCGTCTCGCCGGGGAAGATGCGGCAGTTGACGTTGGCGGTGGCGCGCTGCGGCAGCGCATTCTCGGCGTGGCCGGCGTTGACCAGCGTCGCGACGCAGGTGGTGCGCAACATCGAGTGCAGCACCTTGTCGCGGCCGATGATCGCATTCGCCGCCTTGTCCTGCGGATCGGCGAGCAGGCGGTTGATCGCATCGGCCACCGGCGCGGGCGCCGCTCGGGCGGTGGCGGCGAAGAAGGCGCGGGAGGTGTCGGTGAACTTCGCCGGGAACTCATAACCCTGCACCGCGCGCAGCGCGTCATCCAGTTCGTAGATCGCATTGTCCGGCGTCGGCGCAGAGCTGTGGCCGCCGGGATTGGTGGCGAGGAAGGTGAAATTCTGCGCCGCCTTCTCGCCGACCTGCACCGCCAGCGCTTCCGGCTTGCCGTTGGCGTCGAAGCGGCCGCCGCCCCCCTCGTTCAGCCCGAATTCGCCGCTCACCAGATCCGGGCGGTTGTTGGTCAGCCATTGCGCGCCGTTGAAGGCGTAGGTGGTTTCCTCGCCGCAGGTCAGCGCCATCTTGATCGTGCGCTTCGGGTGATAGCCCTGCTGCTTGAAGCGGATCATCGCATCCGCCCACACCGAGGCCATCGCCTTGTCGTCCACGGTGCCGCGCGCATAATAGAAGCCGTTCTCCTCGACGAGCTTGAACGGATCGCGCTTCCAGTCCTCGCGCTTGGCGGCGACGACGTCGATATGCGCGAGCAGCAGCATCGGCTTGGCGTTCGCGTCCGAGCCTTTCAGGATCGCGACCACGCCGCCGTCTTCGGGATGCTCCGGAACCGAGAATTGGGTGATGTCCGAATCGGCATAACCCGCCGCCTTCAGGCGCGCGGTGATCTGCGCGGCGGCTCTGGTGCAGCTTCCCACGCCGACCACGGTGTTGGTCTCGACCAGTTCCTTGTAGAGCGAGAAGAATGCTTTCTGGTCGGGTCGGTCCTGCGCCTCGGCGATGGCCGGGGCGAGCCCCAAAGCGGCGATTCCAGCCAGCAACACAGCACGCATCCACTTTCTCCCCTGCAACGGTCAGATGAGGATCGTCGCAGCGAAAGTTGCGTGGCGCAACTGTTTCAGCCGATCAGCGCGTTGCGCCGCATGATGAAGCGCACCTCGCGATTGGCGAAATCGATATCGATCCGCCGGAACAGCTTGAGCGCGTCCATCCCGAGCATCAGCGCGGGGCGGTTCTCCAGCCCGAACGCCTTGAACGGCGGCGCGTCATTCTCGGCATAGGCGATCGGCATGTCGTTGATCGTCATCGATCCGAGCTTGATCGTGTTGAGCAGGGTATAGCTTGCCGTCACCGATTCCCCGGTCACACCGGTTAGCGTAATGGGTATGCCTTGCTTGCCGCGCCGCGTCACCGCGCGCTGCAATGCGTGATTGCCCATCGTCACCGCCGATCCGGTATCGAGGATCACGCGCACCTTCTGGCGCCCGACGAAGGCTTCGGTGACGACGAGCTGGCCGAACAGGTTGCGCGCCTTGACCACGACCTCGTCGGGATCGTTGCGCTCGAACGAAGGGCGGCGGTGTGACGGCGCCACGACCATCGAGCCTTTCTCGAAATCGATCGCCAGCGCGTGGCCCTGCAGCGAATCGATGCCGAGCATCCCCGGCGCGCCGAGATAGCGCCCCTCCAGCGCTGGCGCCTCGATCCGCTGGCCGCCGAGCGTCCCGACCGAGATCGAGGGGATGAGCACGGTGCCGACCTCGCTCACCCCGGTCATCGCGGTGACGCGCACGGTCGGTCCGGCCGCCAGCCGCAGCAGCCCGGCCAACTCGCGGCTGACCACGGTGCGCTGTGCGCCGGTATCGATGATGAAGCGGTACGGGCCGGCGCCGGCGATATGGACGGGAACGGTCATCCGCTCCCCGTTCGCGCCGAAATTGAGCAGGTCGCCCAGCGGCATCGCCGCGTCCGATGGCGGCGGCGCGGGGGGCGTGGCGGGGGCCGGCTGCTGCACCGGGGATTGCGCCGCGAGAAGCAGCAGCAACGGCATGGCGAGCATGCGTTTCATGAAATGGAGGGTGCGCCCGAATCGGGCCTTTCGCAAGCGAAATCAATCGCTCTGCATCGCCTCGCGCGCGAGCGATTCTGCCTCCAGCAGCAGGGCGTCGTCGGCCAGCCCCGTCGCCACCCGCTCACGCCCGATCAGCACCAGCACGGGCACGGCCAGCGGGGAGACGCGCGGCAGGTCGACGTGCAGCATCGTGCCCGCCGCGCGGTCGAGCAGATCGGCGAGCCGGCCGACATCGGTCATTCGCGCGCGGGCATCGGCCCAGGCCGCTTCCAGCAGGACATGCCCCGGCTCGTAGCGGCGCAGCACGTCGTAGATCAGGTCGGTGGAGAAGGTGACCTGCTTCCCGGTCTTCCGCTTGCCGGGATGCTGGCGCTCGACCAGCCCGCCGATCACCGCCACTTCGCGGAAGGCGCGCTTCAGCAGGTGCGACTGCTGCACCCATTCGACGAACTCATGCTCCAGGATATCGGGCGAGAACAGTGCCGCGGGATCGGTCACCGGATCGAGCGAATAGCAGCCCAGCGCATAATCCGACGCGACGAAGCCGAGCGGTTTCAGCCCCTTGCTCTCCATCCGCCGGGTGATGAGCATCCCGAGCGACTGGTGCGCGTTCCACCCCTCGAAACTATAGGCGACCATGTAATGCCGCCCCTCGCGCGGAAACGTCTCGACCAGAAGCTGGTCGGGGCGGGGGAGGGTCGAGCGGCGGCGCTGCATCTCCAGCCATGTCCGCACGTCCTCGGGGAAGCGGTGCCACTCGTCGCGCGTGGCGAGGAACGCGCGGACGCGATCGGCGAGGTTGGTGGAAATCGGCATCCGCGCGCCGCCGTAAGTGGGGATTCGCGCCGGCCGGGCGGTGGCGCGGACGATGAGATCCTCGCCGTCGATCTTCTCCACCTCCAGGCTCATGCCGGCGAAGAAGAAGGTGTCGCCGGCGGAGAGCGTCGCGGCGAACGCTTCCTCCACCTTGCCCAAGGCGCGGCCGTTCCTGAAGCGAACGCGCAGCATCGTCGCCTCGACGATGATCCCCGCGTTGAGGCGATGCTGCACGACGAACTTCGGATGGCTCACCCGCCAGCGCCCGTCCGCGTCCTTCGCCAGGCGGCGGAAACGGTCATACGCGCGCAGCGCATAGCCGCCGTCGCTGATGAAGCCGAGCACGCGCGCGAAGGTCGCCGCGTCGAGCGTCGCATAGGGCAGCGCCGAGCGCACCTCGTCGAGCAGTTCCGCCTCGTCGAACGGCGCGGCGCAGGCGCAGGCCATGACGTGCTGCGCCAGCACGTCGAGCGCGCCGGGGCGAAACGGCTCGCCGTCAAGCTCACCCGCCTCCACCGCGTCGAGCGCCGCGCGCGCCTCGAGATATTCGAAGCGGTTGCCGGGGACGAGGATCGCCTCGCTCGGCTCGTCGAGCCGGTGGTTGCTGCGCCCGATGCGCTGGAGCAGCCGCGACGAGCCCTTCGGCGCACCCATCTGGATCACGCAATCGACATCGCCCCAATCCACCCCGAGATCGAGGCTGGCGGTGGCGACCAGCGCGCGCAGCCGACCGGCGGCCATCGCCCCCTCCACCTTCGCCCGCGCCTCCTTCTCCAGGCTGCCGTGATGGATGCCGATCGGGAGCTGGAGCAGGTTCTCCTTCCACAGATCCTGGAAGATCAGCTCGGCGAGGCTGCGCGTGTTGCAGAAGACGATCGTCGTCTTGTGCGTCTCGATCTCCGCCATCACCTGCCGCGCGGCATAGCGGCCGGAATGGCCCGCCCACGGCACCTGATCCTCCGGCAGCAGGATGGTGATGTCGGGATCGACGCCGGGATCGCCCTCGACGAGGCTCACCGCGTCGCGGTCACCGCCGGGGGCGAGCCATGCGCGATAATCGTCCGGGTCGGCCACCGTTGCGGATAGCGCGACGCGGCGGCAGCCCGGCGCGATGCGCTGCAGCCGCGCCATCGCCAGCGCGAGCAGGTCGCCGCGCTTGCCGGAGGCGAAGGCGTGCACCTCGTCCACCACGATCGTTCGGAGGCCGGCGAACATCAGGAAGCTGTCCGGATAGGACAGCAGCAGCGAGAGCGATTCGGGCGTGGTCAGCAGGATCTGCGGCGGCCGGACACGCTGCCGCGCCTTGCGCTCCGATGAGGTGTCGCCGGTGCGCGTCTCGACGCGGATATCGAGGCCCATCTCGTCGATTGGCGTCATGAGGTTGCGCTCGATATCGACCGCCAGCGCCTTGAGCGGCGAGACGTAGAGCGTGTGCAGCCCCTCCGCCGGCCGTTCGATCAGTTCGGCGAGGGTGGGGAGGAAACCGGCTAGCGTCTTGCCAGCGCCGGTCGCTGCGACGAGCAGGGCATGGCGGCCGGCGCGCGCCTCGGCCAGCATCTCGCGCTGATGGCGGCGCGGCTGCCAGCCGCGAAGGGCGAACCAGTCGGCGAGCGGGGCGGGGAGTGCGAGGTCGTCGGCCACTGCGCGCAATATGGGGGCGGGGCGGCCGGTTGCGCCAGAGGCGTGGCTATTCCGCCGCGCGGGGGATGCCGGGCGGACTCCATGCCAGCGCCTGCCCGTCCGCCGCCGCCTCGGCGAGCTTGCGCTGCTCGCGCACCTCCAGCCCCGGCGTGAACAGCAGCGTGGGGGTGTTGCGGAAGCGGTTGGGGGGCATGTCGAGGAACAGCCGAAATTCGCGGTTGAGGTGCGAGGCGTCGTAGAAGCGCAGCGCCGCCTGCTCTCCGTCGCCGGCCGCGGAGAGGCCGCGCAGCACGGCGGCCATGTCGAGGAAGCGGCTGCGGCGAAGCACCGTCTTGGGCGGGTGGCCGAAATGCGCGCGGACGTGCCGGTCGAGCCGGCGCGGGATCATCCCCAGCGCGCGCGCGATATCGGCGACGGGCCGGGTGGGATCGAGACGGCTGATCGCCTCGAACCGCTCCAGCGCCGGATCGATCGTCACGCGGCGCTCGGCGATCCGCTCTCGCACCACCTGCTCCAGCCGGTCGAACGTGCGCTCGATCTGGTAGATGTCCTCGCACGCCCAGCGCAGCGCCTCGCCCCACGCGCCGTCGATCGGATCGAGCCGGTCGGCGACCTGATGCGCGGGCACGTCGGAAAAGGCGAACCACGCCGCCGGACGCAGCATGAAGCCCGCCGCGACGATCGGCCCGGTGCAGCGCACTGGAAAGCGCCGCCGCTGCGCCCCGAAGACCATCGGCCCCTCATAGGGGGTCCAGCGCCCGGCGACCTGCGTTTCCCAGCGGCCGATCACCGGTACGCGGATGTAGGCCGCCTCATGGAGCAGGAAGCTCTCGATCAGCGAATCGTCCGGCCGTTCGATGATGAGCAGGAAGAAGCGCGCGACGAATCGGGCGAGGTCGCCGGGGGGCGTCCGGCTGAGCGACAGGGGATGCCCGTCGCGCGAAGTGCCGGTGCGCGGGTTGAGGCCCATGCGGCCAGCCTAAGTTTATTTCCCTCATTGGGCAATCATGATCCGAATCGGATCGATTCACAGCAAGATCGTAACAAATATGACTTAATAGGCGGTCTGCCCCACCACATTGCCCGGCGGCAGATAGCGGCAGGCGAGGAAGTCGTTGCCGCGGTTCGACACCATCGCGCAGCCGACGCGCTGCGTCGCGCGCCACACGATCTGGCTGTAGTGCGAGGCGTCCTGCCAGCGCCCGGTGGTGCTGAAGCCGGGAGTGGGAAGATCGACGTAGAAGCGGCGCTCGGCGAGCCAGTGGCCGAGCATCTCGTCGTAGCGATAGGCGGCGCGGGTGCCGGTCCACAGATTCTCGCCCTGCCGGCCCGGTCCCTGCGGCTGCTCGGCATGTGCGAAGCGGCCGGTCCGCGCCATTTCCCCGGCATAGCCGCGCGCGGCGGTGGCGAGATCCTCGTCCCACGCCAGCGGCGGCAGGCCGAGCCGGGCGCGCTCCGCATTCTGCCCGTCGAGCATCGTGTGCCGCAGCAGCGCCGCCCCGCGCGGGGCCGGCGCGTCGGTCAGGCGCGGCTCGACGATGCGCGGCGGCCCGCCATGGTCGCAGGCGGCGAGCGCGAGGGCGAGGAGGAAGGGATATGCGACCCTATGGCCTTTGGCTGGCATCGCCGCCATATCGGCGCGCGCATGGCCGACGACAACTCCCTTGCGCTCTACGTCCACTGGCCGTTCTGCGTTTCCAAATGCCCCTATTGCGATTTCAACAGCCATGTCCGCGAAGGGGTGGATCAGGCGCAATGGCGCGCGGCGCTGCTTGCCGACCTCGCGCATGAGGCGCGCGCGCTGCCGGGGCGGCGCGTCTCCTCGATCTTCTTCGGCGGCGGCACGCCCTCGCTGATGCCGCCCGGAACGGTCGCGGCGGTGATCGGCGCGGCGGAGGCGGCCTGGGGCTTCGCCGATGGCGTTGAGATCACGCTGGAGGCCAATCCCTCGTCGGTCGAGGCGGCGCGCTTCGGGGACATCGCCGCCGCCGGCGTGAACCGCGTCTCGCTCGGCTTGCAGGCGCTGGACGATGCCGCGCTACGCTTCCTCGGACGGGCGCATGACGTGGACGAGGGGTTGCGTGCGCTGGAGACCGCGCAGGCGGCGTTCGCGCGGGTGAGCTTCGACCTGATCTATGCCCGGCCGGGGCAGGCGGTCGCGGAATGGGAGCGGGAACTGGCGCGCGCGCTGGCGTTCGGAACCGAGCATCTGTCGCTCTACCAGCTCACCATCGAGCCGGGAACGCGCTTCGCCACCGAGGCGGCGGCGGGGCGGCTGACGATCCCGGACGGCGACGCGGCGGCCGATCTCTACGAGGCGACGCAGGCGATGACGGCGGCGGCGGGGCTGCCGCCCTATGAGATTTCCAATCACGCGCGGCGCGGCGCGGAGAGCCGGCACAATCTCGCTTACTGGCGCTATCGCGATTACGCCGGGATCGGGCCGGGCGCGCACGGGCGGCGGCTGGGCCATGCGACGCGGCGGCGGCGCAAGCCGGAGAACTGGCTTGCCGCGATCGACCGCAACGGCCACGGCATCGAGGCTGAGGAGGCCCTGCCCCCCGCGATGCAGGCCGAGGAGGCGCTGCTGATGGGCCTCAGGCTCGCGGAAGGAGTGGACCTTGCCCGCATCGCGCGGCTCGGGCAGCGGCCGGCCGGCGAGCTGGTCGATCTCGGCGCGGTGGCGCGGCTGCCGGAGATGGTGCGGCTGGCGGGAGACCGGCTCACCGTGCTCCCAGCCGGGATGCTGCTGCTCGACGCGATCCTGCCCGCGATCGTGCGGGCGGGGTAGCCGCTACTTGTCGAACCCCGCCGGCGCGGGGGAGACCACCGTTGTCGCGCCGTCCCTGATCTCCTGCACCTCCAGCGCGCGCTCGGCGACGCCGTCGCGGCCGAAACGGAAGGCGCCGTCTATTCCGGCATAGCCCTCGCCCGAGCGCAGCCGCGCCTCCGGGAACGGCGCGCCGATCTTCCAGTCGCGCGCGATGCGCACCGTCAGCAGCACCGCGTCATAGCCCAGGCTCGACAGGCGATAGGGCGCGGTGCCGAAGCGCGCGCGGTATTTGGTGGCGTATTGCCGATAGAAGCCGTTCGAGACGCTGGCGAACCATGCGCCCTCCAACCCGGCGCGCGCCGAGACGCCGCTGTCGGAATTCCACAATTCGGTGCCAAGGATGCGCACCTGTGGGCTGGCCTTGCGCACCAAGGGCGCGCCCGCCGCCGCCGCCGCGCCGCTGTCCGCGATCAGCACGCCATCAAACGGCGCGTCCTTCGCCATTCGCGCCACCGCCGCCGCCATCGCGCCGGCCGACCGGTCATAGGTCTGGAGCGAGACGACCTTGCCGCCGTCCGCCTCCACCGCCCGCAGGAAGGTGGTGGAGGCGCGGGTGCCGTAGAGCGAATTGGGGATGAGGCCGCCGAAATTGGTCACGCCCCGGCTGCGCGCATAGGAAACGACGCGCTCGATCGACTGGCTCGGCGCATAGCCCATCAGATAGACGCCGTCGCCCGCCACCGACGCATCGTTGGAGAAGGACAGCACCGGCACATGGGCGGCGCGCGCGATCGGGGCGATCGCCCGCACGTCCTCCGCCAGCAGCGGGCCGAGGATGAGTTGCGCGCCTTCCGCGATCGCGCGGCGCGCGGCGGCGCCGGCGCCGATCGCGGTGTCGTAATTGGTGATGCGCACCTTTTCGGCGCGTGAATCGAGCAGCGCGAGCTGGGTGGCGTTGGCGAGGCTCTTGCCCACGCCCGCATTGGCGCCGGAAAGCGGGACGAGCAGGGCGACGCGGTTGCGCGCGGTGTCGCGCGGCAGCCCGGTCTGCACCTCCGTCTCGGAAACCGGCGGCGCCTTGGTCACGGGCGGCGGCGGCGCGGGCGCGCGGGGCACCATCGTCTGGCACGCGCCGAGCAGCAGCGTGCCGGCCAATGCTGCCAGCCGGAACAGTCCGCGCGCCCGTTGCGGCATGGTCATCGCTTCTGCCATGTAACCCCTCGTGACTTCACTATCCCCCGGCCTCTACATCGTCGCGACCCCGATCGGCAATCTCGGCGACCTTTCGCCCCGCGCCGCGCAGGTGCTGGCGCACGCCGATCTGATCGCGGCGGAGGACACGCGCGTCACCGCCACGCTACTCCGCCACATCGGGACGAAGCGGCCGATGCAGCCCTATCACGACCATAATGCCGATGCCGTCCGTCCGGCGCTGGTCGCGCGGCTGGGGCGCGAGGCGATAGCGCTGGTGTCCGACGCGGGGACGCCGCTGATCTCCGATCCCGGCTACAAGCTGGTGCGCGACGCGCGCGCGGCGGGGCATCCGGTGGTGACGATTCCCGGCCCGTGCGCCGCGATCGCCGCGCTGACGCTTGCCGGCCTGCCGACGGACCGCTTCCTGTTCATGGGCTTCCTCCCCGCGAAGCAGGGCGCGAAGGCGGCGGCGATCGCGGAGGTGGCGGCGATCCGCGCGACCCTGGTGTTCTACGAAAGCGGCCCGCGCCTCGCCGCGACGCTCAGCGCGCTGGCCGAGGGGCTGGGCGACCGCGAGGCGGCGGTGACGCGCGAGATCACCAAGAAGTTCGAGGAGGCGGTGACGGGCACGCTCTCCATGCTCGCCGCGCGCTATGCCGATGCGCCGCCCAAGGGCGAGATCGTCGTGGTGGTCGGCCCACCCGGCGAGGCCCCGCCCGCCAGCGCCGAGGATGCCGACGCCGCGCTGGCCGAGGCGCTGACCCGGCTCCCCGCGTCAAAGGCTGCGGGGGAAGTGGCGAAGAGGCTCGGGCTGGATCGCAAGGCGCTCTATGCGCGGGCGCTGGAGATGAAGCGGTGACGGACCGGCGCGCCGCCGAGGCAGCGGGCCGACGCGGGGAGCGGCTGGCGGCGTGGTGGCTCAGGCTCAAGGGCTGGCGAGTGGTGGCGCAGCGCGTGCGGACGCCGGCGGGCGAGGTCGATCTGGTGGCGAAGCGCGCCGGGCTGGTCGCCTTCGTCGAGGTCAAGACCCGCGCCTCCGCCGCCGATCTCGATTTCGCGATCGACCAGCGGCGGCTGGCGCGTGTCGCGGCGGCGGCGGAGGTGCTGATGCCGGTCTATGCCACCGACGGCGAGGATATCCGGGTGGACGTGATCCTGCTCGCGCCGGGCGTGCGGCCACGCCATATCGAGAATGCGTGGATCGGCTAGGGCGCGGGCGGCACGCGGATATCCATGCTGTCCGCGAGACCGCCAAGCCCGGCCGGCGGGTCGCGCCGGCGAACCCGTCCGACGACGCGGCTTCGCCGCGTCGGGCGTTCCTCTCGGGGTGACGTGGGGAGCGGGACCGCCTACATCACCGCTCGCCCGCACCTATTGGGATAACCGCATGACCCTCACCGTCGCCGTCCAGATGGACCCGCTCGAATCGATCAACATCGCCGGCGATTCGAGCTTCGCGCTGATGCTCGCGGCGCAGGCACGCGGGCATCGTGTGTTCCATTATGCGGCGGAGGACCTCAACTGGTCCGACGGGCATCTGTGGACGCAGGCGCACCCGGTGACGGTGCAGCGCGTCGTCGGCGATCATTTCCGGTTCGGCGAGCCGGTGCGGCTCGATCTCGGCGACGATGCGGACGTGGTGCTGATGCGGCAGGACCCGCCGTTCGACCTCGGCTATATCACCGCCACCCACTTGCTCGAGCGGATCGCGGACCGCACGCTGGTGGTCAACGATCCCGCCAGCGTGCGCAACGCGCCGGAGAAGGTGTTCGTGCTCGATTACGCGCGCTTCATGCCGCCGACGCTGGTGACGCGCTCGCTGGACGAGGCGCGCGCGTTTCTGAAGCGGCACGGCGCGATCGTGGTGAAGCCGCTCCACGGCAACGGCGGCAAGGCGATCTTCCGCGTCGGGCCGGAGGGGGAGAATCTCTCCGCGCTGATCGAGGTGTTCAACACCGCGTGGCGCGAGCCGCACATGATCCAGGCGTTCCTTCCCTCCGTCGCGGCGGGCGACAAGCGCATCGTGCTGGTCGACGGCGAGGTGGCCGGCGCGATCAACCGCCTGCCGAGCGAGGGCGAGTTCCGGAGCAACCTCGCGGTCGGCGGCTCGGCGGAGAAGACCGGGCTGACGGCACGCGAGCGCGAGATCTGCGAGGCGCTCGGGCCGGAGCTGAAGCGGCGCGGGCTGATTTTCGTCGGGATCGACGTGATCGGCGGGGAGTGGCTGACCGAGATCAACGTCACCTCGCCGACCGGGATCGTGGCGATCGAGCGGTTTGACGGGACCGATGTGGCGGGGATGATCTGGGACGCGATCGAGCGCAGGCTCGGTCGTTAACGACCGAGCCGGTGCGCGCCAGCGCAGCGCTCGATCCGGCCGGCGGGTCGGCAAGGCCGAACCCGTCCGACGACGCGGCTTCGCCGCGGCGCTGTACCGCGCTTTCGGAGGCCCGCCGCGGCAAAGCCGCGTCGTCGGACGGGCGCGTGACGCCCGCCGGCCGAGGCGGACGCTGCGCTAGAGCGGTTGTCGATCCGATTGCATCGGATCACCGCTCTATTTTCCTTTGTTTGCTGCGATTTCCGAGCCGGCAGGTGATTCCACCTGCTTCGAAATCGCTCTAGCGCGCCCCGGCCCGGTTGGGGGCAACCGGGCTTGCGTCCGCTCTCGGATGCGCCGCCCGATAGACATCCAGCAGGTGCGCGGCATCCACCGCCGTATAGACCTGCGTCGAACTGAGGCTCGCGTGCCCCAGCAACTCCTGCAGCGCGCGCAGATCCGCCCCGCGTCCCAGCAGGTGTGTCGCGAAGCTGTGGCGTAATGCGTGCGGTGTCGTGCGCTCCGATAGCCCAAGCCGCCGCCGCGCTGCGCGCACCCCGACACGCACCACGCCGGGCGATAGCGGACCGCCGCGCACGCCCCGGAACAGCGGCGTCTCGCGCGGGATCGGCCATGGGCATTGCGCGACATAAGCCTCGATCGCCTCGCGCACCTGCGGCAGCAGCGGCACGATCCGCGTCTTGTCGCGCTTGCCGGTGACGACGAGCGTCTCGCCGAGCGGCAGCGCCGCGCCGGTCAGCGCGATCGCCTCGCCGATGCGCAGGCCGGCGCCGTAGAGCAGCAGCAGCACCGCCCAGTCGCGCGTGCCGACCCATTCGTGCCGGGCGCTCTCCGCTACTTCCTCCGCCAGCGAGACGGCCTCGTCGGGGGAGATCGGGCGCGGCAGCCCCTTTCTCACGCGCGGCCCCTTGAGGCGCGGCGCCGCGTCCTCGCCGTTCGCCCACGTGAGGAAGCCGCGCACCGCCGACAATTCGCGCGCGGCGGAGGCGTTCGACAGGCCGTCGGCGCGGCGGTGGGCAAGGTAGGCGCGCAGGTCGGTAGCGTTCACCCGCGCGAGGCCGGCGCGATCGACCGGCCCGCCCCAGTGAAGCGCGAGGAACGCGAGCAGGCGGTTGGCGGTCGCCTCATAGGCGCGCACCGTATGCGCCGAGCGGCGGCGATCGCGGCGCAGGTGCGCGCCGTAAGCGGGGGCGAGGGCCGTCATCCGGT
The DNA here is from genome assembly GCA_001897375.1 of Sphingomonas sp. 67-36. Lineage (GTDB taxonomy): Bacteria > Pseudomonadota > Alphaproteobacteria > Sphingomonadales > Sphingomonadaceae > Sphingomonas. The sequence continues at coordinate 44,506 of MKSU01000005.1, forward strand.
TACTTTAACAAGTCCTGCCCCTTCACGGGAAGGGAGGAGCCTCCCGCCTTTGCGCCCGCCACGCCGACGCGCCATATGGCGGGCATGTCCGCCCGTGCCCGCGTCCTGGTGCTCAATTCCGCGCTCGGCCCGCTCGATTATCGCGTCCCGCGCGGGATGGCGGTCGAGCCGGGGTCGATCGTCGTCGCGCCGCTCGGGCCGCGCCAGCTCGTCGGTGTGGTGTGGGAGCCGGAGCGGATGCCGTCCGATGCGGAGGTCGGCGACAACCGCCTGCGCAACCTGATCGCGGTGGCCGACGCCCCGCCGCTGCGCGCGCCATTGCGCCGGCTGGTCGAGTGGACAGCGGATTACTACCTCGCCCCGCCCGCTTCGGTCGTGCGCATGGCCTTGTCCTCCTCCGCCGCGCTGGAGGGGCAGAAGCTCGTCATCGAATATCGCGCCACCGGCCACATTCCTGATCGCCTCACCCCGCAGCGCGCGCAGGCGCTGGAGCGAATCGGCGATCGGCAGGGCCTGATCCGCGAGCTGGCGACGATCGCCGATGTCTCGGACGGCGTGATTCGCGGGCTGGTGAAGGCCGGCGCGATCGAGGGGGTGGAGGTTGATATCGACAGCCCCTATCCGCTGCCCGATCCGGATCACGCCCCGCCCGCGCTGTCAGCGGAGCAGCAGGCGGCGGCGGATGCGCTGGTGGCGGATGTGCGGGCGCATGATTTCCACCCGACTTTGCTCGATGGCGTCACCGGATCGGGCAAGACCGAGGTCTATTTCGAGGCGGTGGCGGAGGCGATCCGACAGGGGCGGCAATGCCTCGTCCTGCTCCCCGAGATCGCGCTGACCGAGCCGTTCCTGAAACGCTTCCACGATCGCTTCGGCTGCGAGCCGGTGGCATGGCATTCCGGGCTGCGCTCCTCCCAGCGCCGCCGCGCGTGGCGGGCGATCGCCTCCGGGCAGGCGGCGGTGACGGTCGGCGCGCGCTCGGCGCTGTTCCTGCCCTATGCGAACCTCGGCCTGATCGTGGTGGACGAGGCGCACGAGACCAGCTTCAAGCAGGAGGACGGGGTGCATTACCACGCGCGCGACGTGGCGGTGATGCGCGGCAAGTTCGAAAGCTGCCCGGTGATCCTTGCCTCCGCCACCCCGGCGATCGAGACGCGCCAGCAGGTGACGCTCGGCAATTACGCCGAACTTCGCCTTCCCGGCCGCTATGGCGCGGCGGAACTGCCGACGATCGAGGCGCTGGATCTGCTCGAACACAAGCCCGATCGCGGCCGCTGGCTCGCCCCGCCGCTGGTGAAGGCGCTGGGCGAGGTGCTGGAGCGGGGCGAGCAGTCCCTCCTGTTCCTCAATCGTCGCGGCTATGCCCCGCTTACCTTGTGCCGGACGTGCGGCCACCGCTTCCAATGCCCCAATTGCACCGCATGGATGGTCGAGCACCGCCTGACGCGGCGGCTCGCCTGCCACCATTGCGGCCATGTCGAGCCGGTGCCGCGTGTCTGCCCGGAATGCCAGAACGAGGATACGCTGGTCGCCTGCGGCCCCGGCGTGGAGCGGATCGCCGACGAGGTGGCGGCGCTGTTCCCGGAAGCGCGGGTGGCGGTCGTTACGTCCGACACGATCTGGTCGCCCGCCAAGGCGGCGGAGTTCGTCAACCGGATGGAGGCGGGCGAGATCGACATCGTCGTCGGCACCCAGCTCGTCACCAAGGGCTATCACTTCCCGAACCTGACGCTCGTCGGCGTGGTGGACGCTGACCTCGGGCTGGAGGGCGGCGATCTGCGCGCGGCGGAGCGCACCTTCCAGCAGATCCGGCAGGTTTCGGGGCGTGCCGGGCGCGGGGAGAAGCCGGGCCATGTCTATATCCAGACGCACAGCCCGAAGGCGCAGGTGATGCAGGCGCTGGTGACGGGCGATGCGGACGCCTTCTATGCCGCCGAGACGGAAGCGAGGCGCGAGGCGGGCGCCCCCCCGTTCGGCCGCTACGCCGCGATCGTCATCTCCAGCGAGGATCAGCAGGCGGCGCACGAGATCGCCCGCCTGATCGGCCGCTCTGCCCCGGAGGTGGAGGGGATGCACGTCTACGGCCCCGCGCCCGCCCCGCTCGCGATGCTGCGCGGGCGGCACCGCTATCGCTTGCTGGTCCACGCGCGGCGGACACTGGATGTGCAGGATGTGATCCGCGGCTGGCTTGGCGCGCTCGACTGGCCGGCGAAGGTCAGGGTCGCCGTGGACGTGGACCCGTACAGTTTCTTGTGAGCGAAGTCTTCTGTTGCGGCTTGGATCGTAATCCCGAGCCTTTCAGGTTCATGGAAAATTGAATGAAAAGCGTGAACGATTTGGCGTTGGTCATGAGGCAAGTCCTCCGAAATGCCATACGGCCTTTCCACGCTAGCCTGCGAACGCACAGTTGGAAGCAGAGTATGATCCAAAACGGTTCTTTAAATTTCAGGAACCGGCACGGAACATGTTAAGAACTAGGGGTGAACAAAGAAACGACCATCAACCTGCTTGTCAGCGGTAGAGCCGCCTGCTTCCGCAGGCCGGAGTTTTCCGACGATCTGGTCAGCTACGATGTGATGCCTCCCACGATCGCGCGACGCTTGGTGGAAACGGCGCTTCCGCAAAATTCGGGGCAAATTGCGATTCGAAAGATTTACGTAATCAATCCAATACGCTTGCGCTGGCAGAATATCGAAACGGTGCGCCGATCATGCCGGGCGTTGGTGTTATTGGATGTATGCTATGTAATTGAGGTTGTTGTTTTGACTTCACGGGATTGCGAGGGCTGCGATTGGCTGTCGGAGATAACGCATAGATTTGCCGCTCCCGTCAGCGCGCATCTTGGCCTTGTGGATTTTCCCGCGACGGTATCGCTTGTCCGAGGGAAAATTCCCCGATCCGCCCTGTCGGGAACCGGAACGATTGATCTCGGCTGGATGGTGTCCGATCTGGGCCGCGGCAAGCGCGGGCAATTCCGCCGGCTCAGCATGCGGGAAGGCCTGATTGATTTATCCGATCAGGACCAATCAATGCATGCCAGTTGAAAGACGCGTCACGATAAAACGCAGCCCACAATCGAACATGTATCCCGAAAGAAGCGCGCCGCTCGCATGTTCCGCCGGATTGCGCGCGTCCTAGGTTGATTAGAGCGGTTGTCGATCCGATTGCATCGGATCACCGCTCTATTTTCCTTTGTTTGCCGCGATTTCCGAGCCGGCAGGTGATTAGCTGCACTGAACTGCGTTTCCACCTGCCTCGAAATCGCTCTAAGACGCGTGTTCCGCCAGTACCGTCAGCCCCTTGGCGTTGACCTCGGCGAAGCCACCGCGGATCGCGATCGTCTCCGGCGCGCCGCCGGCGGTGCGCTGGACGAGCAGGTCGCCGTCGCGGATCGTCGACATCAGGGGCGCATGGCCCTCCAGCACCGCGAAATCACCCTCCGAGCCGGGCACGGTGACCATATGCACGTCCTCGGATCGGATCAGGCGCTCGGGCGTGACGAGTTCGAAATGCAGCATCTCTTCTTCCTTTGCCCCTCCCTTGCGGAAAGGAAGGGGCTGAAACGCGTCTTTACGCGTCCTGCGCGAGCTTCTCGGCCTTGGCGACCACCTCGTCGATGCCGCCGACCATGTAGAAAGCGGCTTCCGGCAGGTGGTCGTATTCGCCGTTCACCACCGCCTTGAACGAGCGCACCGTGTCCTCGAGCTGCACGAACTTGCCCGGGATGTTGGTGAACACCTCGGCGACGTGGAACGGCTGCGAGAGGAAGCGCTGGATCTTGCGCGCGCGGCTGACGGTAAGCTTATCTTCTTCGGAGAGCTCGTCCATGCCGAGGATCGCGATGATGTCCTGAAGGCTCTTGTACTTCTGGAGGATTGACTGGACGGCGCGCGCCGTCTCGTAATGCTCCTGGCCGACGACGCGCGGCTCCAGCACGCGGCTGGTCGAATCGAGCGGGTCCACCGCAGGATAAATGCCGAGTTCGGAGATCGCGCGGCTCAGCACGGTCGTCGCGTCGAGGTGGGCGAAGGACGTTGCCGGGGCCGGGTCGGTCAAGTCGTCGGCGGGCACGTAGACGGCCTGCACCGAGGTGATCGAACCCTTGTTGGTCGAGGTGATGCGCTCCTGCAGCGCGCCCATGTCGGTCGAAAGGGTCGGCTGATAGCCCACCGCCGACGGGATGCGGCCGAGCAGCGCCGACACTTCCGCGCCCGCCTGCGTGAAGCGGAAGATGTTGTCGACGAAGAACAGCACGTCCTGGCCTTCCACGTCGCGGAAATATTCCGCGATCGTCAGGCCCGACAGCGCGACGCGGGCGCGCGCGCCCGGCGGCTCGTTCATCTGGCCGAACACGAGAGCGACCTTCGAGCCTTCGCTCGTCGGGTTGCCGTCGGCGTCCTTGGCGATGACGCCCGCGTCGAGGAACTCGTGATAGAGGTCGTTGCCCTCACGGGTACGCTCGCCGACGCCGGCGAACACCGAGGTGCCGCCGTGGCCCTTGGCGATGTTGTTGATCAGTTCCTGGATCAGCACGGTCTTGCCGACGCCGGCGCCGCCGAACAGGCCGATCTTGCCGCCCTTCGCATAAGGCGCGAGCAGGTCGATCACCTTGATGCCGGTGACGAGGATCGAGGCGTCGGTCGACTGGTCGACGAACAACGGCGCCTGCGCGTGGATCGGGGCGGTGTGGGTCTGGTCGACCGGGCCGCGCTCGTCGATCGGCTCGCCGATCACGTTGAGGATGCGGCCGAGCGTCGCCGGGCCGACCGGCACGGTGATCTGCGCGCCGGTGTCGGTGACGGTCTGGCCGCGCGTCAGGCCCTCGGTCGAGTCCATCGCGATCGTGCGCACGGTGTTCTCGCCGAGATGCTGCGCGACCTCCAGCACCAGCCGGTTGCCGTTGTTGTCGGTCTCCAGCGCCGACAGGATCGCCGGCAGGTGGTTGTCGAACGACACGTCGACGACCGCGCCGATCACCTGGCTGATGCGACCGACGTTGTTGCTGCCCGTGGTCGGGCGATCCTCGAGGACGGTGGCCATGTTCTGCTTCCTGCTTTCGTACTCTTAGAGCGCTTCCGCGCCGGAGATGATTTCCACCAGCTCGGTCGTGATCGCGGCCTGGCGGGTGCGGTTGTACTGAATGGTGAGACGGTTGATCATGTCGCCGGCGTTGCGCGTCGCATTGTCCATCGCGGTCATGCGGCTGCCCTGCTCCGACGCGGCGTTTTCCAGCAGCGCGCGGAAGATCTGCACCGCGACATTGCGCGGCAGCAGATCGGCGAGGATCGCTTCCTCGTCCGGCTCGTAGGTGACGGCGGCGGAGCCGTTGTTGGCGGTCTCCATGCTCGACGGCACCGCGACCGGGATGAGCTGCATCCCCGTCGGCTCCTGCACCAGCGCCGACTGGAACTTGGCGAAGAACAGGTGCGCCACGTCGAACTCGCCCGCCTCGAAACGGCGGATCACGTCCTCGGCGATGACATGGGCATCGTCGAAGCCGACCGATTTGATCGCGCTCATGTCATGATCTGCGGCGATGCCGTTCGGGTAGAAGCGGCGGAGCACGCGGCCCTTCTTGCCGGCGAGATAGAAGCGCACGGTCTTGCCGGCGGCCTCCAGCTCGGCCGCCTTGCGGCGCGCGGCGCGGACGATGTTGGTGTTGAACGCGCCGGCGAGGCCGCGCTCGGAGGTCGCGACGACGATCAGGTGGACCTGGTCCTTGCCGGTGCCGACAAGCAGCTTCGGCGAGGATTCGCTCACCGTCACCTTATGGGCGAGGCTCGCCATCACCGCCTCCAGCCGCTCGGCATAGGGGCGGCCCTGGATGGCGGCCTCCTGCGCACGGCGCAGCTTGGCGGCGGCGACCATCTTCATCGCCTTGGTGATCTTCTGCGTCGACTTCACCGAGCCGATGCGGATCTTGAGGGCCTTGAGACTAGCCATCGTCTTCCTTCATGCGCTCCCGTGCACGCACGGGAGCCCAGAGCACATCGGGTTAAGCGAACGTCTTCGCGAACGCGTCGAGCGCGGCGACCACCTTGGCCTTCGTCGCGTCGCCCAGATCGCGGCTGTCGCGGATCTCGGCCAGTACGTCGGCATGCTGGTCGCGCATGTACGCCAGCAGCGCCGCCTCGTAGCGCACCACGTCCTGCACCGCGATCGTGTCGAGATAGCCGTTGGTGCCGGAGAAGATCGACACCGTCTGCTCCTCGAAGGGCAGCGGATGGAACTGCGGCTGCTTGAGCAACTCGGTGAGGCGTGCGCCGCGGTTCAGCAGTTTCTGCGTCGAGGCGTCGAGGTCCGAGCCGAACTGCGCGAAGGCGGCCATCTCGCGATATTGCGCCAGCTCCAGCTTGATCGAGCCGGACACCTTCTTCATCGCCTTGGTCTGCGCGGAGGAGCCGACGCGGCTCACCGACAGGCCGACGTTGATCGCGGGGCGGATGCCGGCGAAGAACAGGTCGGTCTCGAGGAAGATCTGGCCGTCGGTGATCGAGATCACGTTGGTCGGGATGTAGGCGGACACGTCGCCCGCCTGCGTCTCGATGATCGGCAGCGCGGTGAGCGAGCCGCCGCCGAGCTTGTCGTTCATCTTCGCCGCGCGCTCGAGCAGGCGCGAATGGAGATAGAAGACGTCGCCCGGATAGGCCTCGCGGCCCGGCGGACGGCGCAGCAGCAGCGACATCTGGCGATAGGCCACTGCCTGCTTCGACAGATCGTCATAGACGATCACGGCGTGCATGCCGTTGTCGCGGAAATACTCGCCCATCGTGCAGCCGGTATAAGGCGCGAGGAACTGGAGCGGCGCGGGCTCCGACGCGGTCGCGGCGACCACGATCGAATATTCCATCGCGCCATTCTCTTCGAGCTGGCGGACGATCTGCGCGACGGTCGAGCGCTTCTGGCCGACCGCGACGTAGATGCAATAGAGCTTCTTCGTCTCGTCGCCGCCCTTGTTGGTCGACTTCTGGTTGATGAAGGTGTCGATCGCCACGGCGGTCTTGCCGGTCTGGCGGTCGCCGATGATCAGCTCGCGCTGGCCGCGGCCGACCGGCACCAGCGCGTCGATCGCCTTGAGGCCGGTCTGCACCGGCTCGTTGACCGACTGGCGCGGAATGATGCCCGGTGCCTTGACCTCGACGCGGCGGCGCTCGGTCGCCTCGATCGGGCCCTTGCCGTCGATCGGGTTACCGAGGCCATCGACCACGCGGCCGAGCAGACCCTTGCCGACCGGCACGTCCACGATCGTGCCGGTGCGGCGGACGGTGTCGCCTTCCTTGATCTCGGCGTCGGAGCCGAAGATCACGACGCCGACGTTATCGGCCTCGAGGTTGAGCGCCATGCCCTGCACGCCATTGGCGAACTCGACCATCTCGCCCGCCTGGACGTTGTCGAGACCGTAGATGCGCGCGATGCCGTCGCCGACCGACAGCACCTGGCCGGTTTCCGAAACCTGCGCTTCGGTGCCGAAATTGGCGATCTGGTCCTTGATGACCCTGGAGATTTCTGCGGCGCGGATATCCATTACGTCAGCCTTTCATCGCGCTGGCGAGCGCATTCAAACGGGTGCGGATCGACGAATCGATCATCTGGGAACCGATGCGGACGACAAGCCCGCCAAGCAGCGCGGGATCGACGGCAAGCTCCACCGAAACCTCGCGGCCGATACGCTGCCGGAGCTGCTGCTTCAGCTCGGCGACCTGATCGTCGGCGAGCGCATGGGCGCTGGTCACCTCGGCGGTGACCTCGCCGCGATGGCGAGCGGCGAGCGCGCGGAAGGCGCGGATGATCGCCGGCAGCTCGGCCAGCCGGCGGTTGTGCGCCAGCACGCCGAGGAAGTTGCGGGTGGTCGCATCGACGCCCAGTTCGTCGGCGGTGGCGAGCACGGCCCTGGCGGCGGCGTCGCGCGCGACGACCGGGGAAGTGGTCAGCGCCTTGAAATCATCGGACTGGTCGAGCGCGGCGCGCACCTTGGCGAGGCTCGCCTCGACCGTTTCGATCGTCCTGGCGCCTGCCGCCAGATCGAACAGCGCGGTCGCGTAGCGTCCGCCCAGACTCGCCTGGATGCTGCCACCTTGAATACCGCTGGAACTATCCACGCGATTCGCTTTCCTCGTCGTCGACACGGGTTGGCCCCGAGCGAACGGATGGCGCGCTGGACGCACCTACGCTTGGGTTGCCGCGGCGCGTAGCAAAGGGGTCGCGGCGATGCAATGCTTGCGTCATATCCTTTCTGGCGAGGCAAATGGAGAAGGGCAGGCGCGATGGGCGAATTCATCCGCATGACGATGAGCGACGGCGCGGATATCGCGGTTTATCATGCGCTTGCCGAGGGCGAGCGGCGCGGCGGCGTGGTGCTGGTGCAGGAGATATTCGGCGTGACCGACCATATCCGCGATCTGGCGGAGGAATATGCCGGCGACGGTTACGAGGTGCTCGCCCCCGCATTGTTCGACCGCGAGCACCCCGGATTCGAGGCGGGATATGACGCGGAGGGGCTGGCGGAGGGCGTGCGGCTGGCGCGCGAGGCGCATCCGTTCGATCTGTCGCTGGCCGATGTGCAGACCTGCGTCGACGCGCTGGCGGCGAAGGGGCCGGTGTTCGTGGTCGGCTATTGCTACGGCGGCTCGATCGCGTGGTTCGCGGCGACGCGGATGCGCGGGGTGGCGGCGGCCTCCGCTTATTACGGCAGCCTGATTCCCGGCGCGGCGGACGAGGAGCCGAAGGTGCCGGTGGTGGCGCATTTCGGCCGCTACGATTCGGGCATTCCGATGGAAGGCGTGGAGCGGCTGGCGGCGAAGGCGTGGCCGAAGGCGGAGGTGCATGTCTATGAGGCCGGACACGGCTTCAACTCCGACCGGCGCAAGGATTATCACGAACCGTCCGCCGATCTGGCGAAGGATCGCACGCTCACCCTGTTCCGTGCCAACGGCGGGTGAGGAGGCGTTACTGCGCCCGGCCGCGCGCCTGCACCGCCGCGCGGCGCGCCTCGACCGCCTCCGGCGTTACCTGCGCGTTCGCGGCGGAGGAGATGCGATGCTCCAGCGCCATCGCCTCGCCGAACGGAAGCGCATAGCCATCGTCGATCAGCTTCTTGTAGCCGGCGATGAAATCCACCTCGGCGGAGGCGATGTCGGCGGCGAGCTTGCGCGCGGCGGGGAGCAGTTCCGCCGCCGGCACGACGCGGTTGACCAGCCCCCATCGCTCCGCCGTCGCCGCGTCGAGGAAATTGCCGCTCAGCGACAGTTCCTTGGCGCGCGAGATGCCGATCAGCCGCGACAGCTTCTGGCTCAGTCCCCAGCCGGGCATCACCCCGACCCGCGCATGGGTATCGGCGAATCGCGCGTTCTCGCTGGCGATCATTATGTCGCAGGCCAGCGCCACCTCGAACCCGCCGGTGATGGCGACGCCGTTGATCGCGCCGATCACCGGCTTGCGGCACGATTCGATCGCCTTGGCCGGATTGTCGGAAGGGTCGGTGGCGTTGGCCGCGCCGAGGCCCCGCGTGCCGAGTTCCTTGAGGTCCAGCCCGGCGGTGAAGGCCCGCGTCCCCGCGCCGGTCAGCACCACCGCGCGCACCGAATTGTCGGCGTCCACCCGGTGCATCGCGTCGTGAAGCGCGCGGCGCAGCGCCTGCGACAGCGCGTTCATCGCCTCCGGCCGGTTCAGCGTGACGGTGGCGACGCCCTCGGCGATCTCGACTAGCACCAGTTCGCTCATCTTCCTCTCCCGCTTTTGATCGCAAGCGCCGGGATGCCGGCCGTCGCCCGAGCGCCTACATCAGGCACATGACCGACGCCATCGACACCGCCGCCGCCTGGGCCGCCTTTTCAGGCCGGGACCGCAATGCCGACGGGCGCTTCGTCGTCGCGGTCAGGACCACCGGCATCTATTGCAAGCCGAGCTGCCCCGCGCGCCACCCGAAGCGCGAGAACGTCAGCTTCTTCGCGGACGGCGCGGCGGCGGCGCAGGCCGGCTATCGCCCGTGCCTGCGCTGCAAGCCGGACGAGGTGGGGCGGGACCGCATCGCCGTGGCGCGGGCGGTGGCGGCGATCGAGGCGAGCGAGGAGGCGATCCCGCTCGAAGATATCGCCGCGCGGGTCGGCTATGCGCCGCATCATTTCCACCGCTTGTTCAAACGCGCGACGGGCGTGACCCCGGCGGCCTATGCGCGCGGCCTCAAGGCGCGCCGCGCGGCCGAGGCGCTGAGCGGCGAGGAGCGCGTGACCCCGGCGATCTATGAGGCGGGTTATTCCGCGCCGAGCCGTTTCTATGAACATGGCGCGAAGCGGCTCGGCATGTCGCCGGGGGCATGGGTGCGCGGCGGCGCCGGAGTGACGATCCGCTGGACGATCGTGCCGACCAGCCTCGGCCCGCTGCTTGTCGCGGCGACCGACAGGGGGCTGTGCCGCGTGTCGTTCGAGGAGGATGCGCTGGCGCTCGCCGCCCGCTTCCCGCGCGCCACGATCGAGCCAGGCGGCGCTGCGCTGGCGGCGCTGGCGGCGAAGGTCGTCGCGGCGGTCGAATCGCCCGAGCGCGACCAGAACCTGCCGCTCGACGTGCGCGGCACCGCGTTCCAGGAGGCGATCTGGCAGGCGCTGCGCGCGATTCCCGCCGGGGAGACCCGCAGCTATGCCGAGCTCGCCGCGATCGCCGGCAGTCCCGGCGCGGTCCGCGCGGCCGGATCGGCATGCGGCGCGAATCCGGTGGCGGTCGTCATCCCCTGCCATCGGGCGCAGCGCAGCGACGGGGGCGAAGGCGGCTATGCCTATGGCCTTGAACGCAAACGTATCCTGCGCGCGCGGGAAAGCGCGGAACAAAGTGGTTAGGCAAATATAAAGCCTTCGCGCCTAACCCGACACCCGGACTTTTGGGACAGGCAGGTTATGAGCGCGTTCGGGCGTCGCAACGGTATCGGCACGGCGGGGGGGCGGCCCGGCTTCGGCGTGGCGCGCCCGATGCAGGGCGGCGGCGCGCAACCGCGCCCCGACGGCGGCGAGCAATTTCCGCCGATCGAGACCCTGCCGCTCGCCGCCGAGCCGGAGCCGGGCATCCCCGCCTCCCAGATGGATGCGATGCAGCGGCTCGCCGACCGCCAGAACGCCAGCGGCGAGGCCGGATCGAGCAAGGTCGACGGCTTCGAGGCGTCGATCCACAAGATCAAGGAGCAGGTGCTGCCCCGCCTGCTGGAGCGTGTCGATCCGGAAGCGGCGGCGACGCTGGGCAAGGACGAACTGGCGGAGGAATTTCGCCCGATCATCGGCGAGGTGCTCGCCGAGCTGAAGCTCACCCTCAACCGCCGCGAGCAGTTCGCGCTGGAGAAGGTGCTGGTCGACGAACTGCTCGGCCTCGGCCCGCTGGAGGAATTGCTCGCCGACCCGGAAGTGTCGGACATCATGGTCAACGGCCCGGAGCAGACCTTCGTCGAGCGCAAGGGCAAGCTGGAGCTGGCGAAGATCCAGTTCCGCGACGAGGAGCATCTGTTCCAGATCGCGCAGCGCATCTGCAACTCGGTCGGCCGCCGCGTCGATCAGACCACGCCGCTGGCCGACGCGCGCCTGAAGGACGGCAGCCGCGTCAACGTGATCGTGCCGCCGCTCAGCTTGCGCGGCACCGCCATCTCGATCCGTAAATTCTCCGCCAAGCCGATCACGCTGGACATGATGGCCGGCTTCGGATCGATGAGCCCGAAGATGGCGACTGCGCTGAAGATCGCGGGCGCGTGCCGGTTCAACGTCGTCATCTCGGGCGGCACCGGCTCGGGCAAGACGACGATGCTCAACGCCCTCTCCAAGATGATCGACCCCGGCGAGCGCGTGCTGACGATCGAGGACGCGGCGGAACTCCGGCTCCAGCAGCCGCACTGGCTGCCGCTGGAAACGCGGCCGGCGAACCTCGAGGGGCAGGGCGAAATCTCGATCCGCGATCTCGTGAAGAACGCGCTGCGTATGCGCCCGGATCGCATCATCCTCGGCGAAATCCGTGGCGCCGAGTGTTTCGACATGCTCGCCGCCATGAACACCGGCCACGACGGATCGATGTGCACGCTCCATAGCAACAGCCCGCGCGAGGCGCTGGCGCGTATGGAGAACATGGTGATGATGTCCGACATCAAGGTGCCGAAGGAGGCGATCAGTCGCCAGATCGCCGATTCGGTGGACATGATCATCCAGGTGAAGCGCCTGCGGGACGGCTCGCGCCGCGTCACCAACGTCACCGAGGTGATCGGGATGGAAGGCCCGGTGATCGTGACGCAGGAATTGTTCAAGTTCGAGTATCTCGACGAGACCGCCGACGGGAAGATCCTCGGCGAATATCGCGCGATGGGCCTGCGCCCCTATACGATCGACAAGGCCAAGCAGTTCGGTTTCGATCAGGCGTTCCTGGAGGCGTGCCTCTAGTCCCCTGAAACTCCTCCCTTGAAGGCGAGGGGCCGATGGCGACGAACGGTGGCGTTTCGTCGCCCGGACGTGCATGGCGTGGCGATGGCGCTCGCCCCGATCCTCTTGCTGTTGCTCGCCGGTGCCCCGGCCGCGCTTGCCGCGCCGCCAGCGCTGCCCCCGGCGTCACGCGCACCGGGCGTCATGCGTCTCGCGCCCGAAGCGGAAGCGCGCTGGGTGCCGTTCGATCTCACGCCGGGCAACCAGATCCGCTTCGAGATGACGGTCGATGGCCGCACGCTGACCGCGATCCTCGATACCGGCGTCAGCTATTCGGTGCTGGCGAAACGTTATGCCGAGGCGGCGAAGCTGCCGATCGCCGCCGGGGGCAGTGCCGCCGCGATCGGCGGGGCGGTCGATATCGGCTGGGTCGCGACGCGCGAGGTGGCGCTGGGCGGCCTCGTCCGCACCGGCGGCGGGCTGAGCGTCGCGGACCTGCCGGCGATCGCCACCGGTAGCGCGAAGCCGGTCGACCTGCTCGTCGGGCGCGACATGACCGGCAATTATGCGCTCGACATCGACTATGCCGCGCGGCGCTTCCGCCTGCTTCCGTCCGGCCGGCTGCCGTTTCGCGGGGAATCCGCCCCACTCGCCATCTCGCGCGATAAGCACGTCTATATCGGCGAGGTGACGCTCGGCGCGGCGCGGCTGAAGCCGATGGTGGTCGACACCGGCGACGGCTCCGCGATCACCGTGACGAGCGAGGGTTGGCGCGCGGCACGGCTCAGCGGCGTGCGCACCACCACCGCCATCTCGTTCGGGCTGGCCGGGTCGGTGGTCAGCACGATCGGCATCGTGCCGGCGCTGTCGGTCGGCCAGCTCGTCGCGCGCAATGTCGAGGTGCGGGTCGAGCCGGTCGGCGGCTTCTCGGACGCGATCGGCGCGGCGGGGCGGATCGGATCGGGCTTCCTGCAGAATTATCGCGTGCTGCTCGATCCAGCCGCGGGGCGGATGGTGCTCGCGCCGGAGGCGGGGGCGGACGAACCGCCGCTGCGCTCGACCAGCGGCCTGCTCGTCGGGGTCGAGCCGGCTCGGCTGCGCGTGCTGCATGTGATGCGTGGCGGCCCGGCGGCGGCGGCCGGCTGGCGCGAGGGCGACCTGATCTGCACGATCGACGGCGCGCCGATCACGCGCGACTACGCCACCACTCCGCTCGCCACCTGGTCCGCCGGGGAGCCGGGACGGACAGTGACGCTCGGCATGTGCGACGGATCGACCCGCAGGCTGACATTGGCCGAATTCTACTGAAGGCTCAACGCCCCAGCTTCTCCACCTTGTCCTGCAGGCGCGCCAGCTCCGCCTTCAGCGCGGCGATCTCGTCGTCCTTGCTGGCGGCGGCGGGGGCGGCGGCCGACTCGCCCTTGGCGGGCTTGAAGGCACTGGCGGCGGCCTCGAACATCGCCATGTTGCGCTTCGCCATCTCGGCGAAGGGGGAGTTGGCGAAGGCGCCCTCCACCGCCGTCTTGAATTGCGCCTGATTGCGGCGGAAACTTTCCATCGACGCTTCCAGATAGGCCGGCACCATCGCCTGCATCGAATCGCCGTACATCGCGATGAGCTGGCGCAGGAAGCTCACCGGCAGCATCGTCTGCCCGCGGCTTTCCTCCTCCATGATGATCTGCGTCAGCACATTATGGGTGATGTCCTCGTCCGTCTTGGCGTCGACGACGCGGAACTCGCGGCCTTCGCGCGTCATTTGCGCAAGATGATCGAGCGTGATGTACGACGAGCTTTCGGTATTATAGAGGCGGCGGTTCGCATATTTCTTGATAATCACCGCGCCGTCGCCGGAATGCTGCTTCTTCATCGAAAGCTCCCGCAATGAGAATTTACGGCGGTACAGCACAATCTTCCGCGCTGCAACACGGGCCGCGCCCGCTGCCGCTGTTCCTGGACATGCTGCGCAGCGAAACCGCAGCATCGCCGGAACGCACCGCCGCCGTGTTGAAAGGCCTGCGCCGCTATCAGGAGGCGGATCGCGGCAGACCGCGCCGGCTGCCGCCCGCGCGCTTCCGCAAGCGCCGCGCGCGGCTGCGCGACTATGGCGGGGATGGGCGGCCGGTGGTGTTCGTGCCGTCGCTGATCAACCCGCCATTCGTGCTCGACCTGACACCGGAGACGTCGCTGGTGCGCTGGATCGCCGATGCAGGCTTCCATGCGTGGCTGGTCGACTGGGGCACGACCGACCCGCGCGACCGCGAGATGGACGTGGCGGCGCATGTCGGGCGCGTGCTCGAGCCGCTGCTGGCGAAGCTGCCCGAGCCGCCGCTGCTGGTCGGCTATTGCCTCGGCGGCACGATGGCGCTGGCTGCGGCGAGCCGGATGAAGGTGGCGGCGCTCGCGACGATCGCCGCGCCGTGGCGCTTCGCCGGCTATGGCGCGGCTGCGGCCGATATCGGGGCATTGTGGAAGGCGGCCGAGCCGGGCTGCCATCAGCTCGGGTTGGTGCCGATGGAGGTGCTGCAAACCGGCTTCTGGCGGCTCGATCCCCGCCGCACGATCGCCAAGTTCGAGGCGTTCGCCGGGATGGAGGCGGAGCGTGCGGCGATGTTCGTCGCGCTGGAGGACTGGGCCAATGCCGGCGAGCCGCTGACCTATGCCGCCGGCGCCGAGCTGTTCGAGCAGATGGTGGGCGAGGACCGGCCGGGGCGCGGCGAATGGCGCGTCGGCGGCGCGCGCGTCGGGCCTGGGATGATCGATTGCCCTTCGATCGAATATGTCTCGCTCACCGACCGCATCGTCCCGGCCGCCACCGCCGCCGGGCTGGCCGAGCGGCGCGATCTGGGCGCGGGGCATGTCGGCATGATCGTCGGCGGCGGCGCGCGGCGGCAGCTCTGGGAGCCGTTGAGGGACTGGCTTCGCGCGGTTCCGGGCAGTAGGTAGTCGGCAAACCTCAGGCAGGAGCCATTTGCCCATGACCGAAGTCGTCATCACCGCCGCCAAGCGCACCCCGGTCGGGAGCTTCCTCGGCGCCTTCGCCGCCACCCCCGCGCACGAGCTTGGCCGCGTCGCGATCGAGGCCGCGCTGGCGCAGGCCGGCGTTTCCGGCGACGAGGTGAGCGAGGTGATTCTGGGGCAGGTGCTCACCGCCGCGCAGGGGCAGAATCCGGCGCGGCAGGCGGCGATGGCGGCGGGCGTGCCGAAGGAAGTGCCGGCATGGGGCGTCAACCAGGTGTGCGGCTCCGGCCTGCGCGCCGTCGCGCTCGCGGCGCAGGCGGTGCAGACTGGCGACGCGACGATCGTCGTCGCGGGCGGGCAGGAGAGCATGTCGCTCTCCACCCATGCGCAGGCGCTGCGGGCCGGGCAGAAGATGGGCGCGCTCGAACTGATCGACACGATGATCAAGGACGGGCTGACCGACGCCTTCAACGGCTATCACATGGGGATCACCGCCGAGAATCTGGCGAGCGAATATCAGGTGACGCGCGAGGCGCAGGACGAATTCGCCGTCGCCAGCCAGAACAAGGCGGAGGCCGCGCGCGCGGCCGGCCGCTTCGCCGACGAGATCGCCCCGGTCACGATCAAGGGCCGCAAGGGCGACACGTTGGTGGACGCCGACGAATATATCCGCGCCGGCGTGACGCTGGACAGCGTCTCCGGCGTGCGCCCGGCCTTCAAGAAGGACGGCACCGTCACCGCCGCTAACGCCAGCGGCCTCAACGACGGCGCGGCGGCGCTGGTGGTGATGAGCCGCGCCGAGGCCGAAAAGCGCGGCGCGCCGATCCTCGCGACGATCCGCTCGTGGGCGTCGGCCGGGGTTGATCCGTCGGTGATGGGCATCGGCCCGGTCCCGGCGACGAAGCGCGCGCTGGCCAAGGCCGGCTGGACGATCGCCGATCTCGACCTGATCGAGGCGAACGAGGCGTTCGCGGCGCAGGCGCTGTCGGTTGGCAAGGAGCTGGGCTGGGATGCGGCGAAGGTCAACGTCAACGGCGGCGCGATCGCCATCGGCCATCCGATCGGCGCGAGCGGCGCGCGCGTGCTGACGACGCTGCTTTACGAGATGCAGCGCCGTGACGCGAAGAAGGGGCTGGCGACGCTGTGCATCGGCGGGGGCATGGGCATCGCCATGTGCGTGGAGCGGTGATCGACCATATCGGCATCGGCGCGGCGGATTATGCGGCGGCGCGGCGTTTCTACGACGCGGCGCTCGCCCCGCTCGGCATCGCGGTGGTGATGGAGGTGACTGCCGAGGAAAGCGGCGGTTATCAGGGCGTCGGCTATGGCCGGGACGGCAAGCCGTTCTTCTGGGTGTCGAGCGGCGGCACGCGCGGCGCGGGCATCCATGTCGCCTTCACGGCGGCGACCCGTGCGGCGGTCGATGCGTTCCACGCGGCGGCGATGGCGCATGGCGGACGCGACAATGGCGCGCCGGGCCTCAGGCCGCATTATCATCCCGATTATTACGGCGCGTTCGTGTTCGATCTCGACGGGATCAACGTAGAAGCGGTGTGTCACGCGCCGGCGTGACGGCCGGTCAGCGCCAGATACGGTCGAACCGGCTGCCCAGCCCGGTCAACAGTTCATATTGCGACATGCCGCTTGCCGCCGCCGCTTGCGGCAGCGCGTAATCGAGCGCGAGCCAATCGCCCTCCGCCACGTCGAACGCGCCGCAATCGACCGCGATCAGATCCATCGAGACGCGTCCCAGCACCGGCAGCCGCGCCTCGCCGATCAGCGCGTGACCCGTGCCGGAGAAGCCGCGCCAATAGCCGTCGGCATAGCCGATGTTGAGGATCGCCACCTCGGTATCGGCGGGCGCGGTCCAGGTCGCGTTATAGCCGACCGTCTCGCCCACGCCTACGCGGCGGCGTTGCAGCACCTGCGCCTCGGGCCGCGCGACCTGCCGGATATCGCGCAGCTCCGCACGAGGAATCCCGCCATATAGCGCGAGGCCGGGGCGGACGAGATCGAGATGATAGCCCGCGCCAAGCGCGATGCCGGCGGAATTGGCCATGCTCATGCGCCGCGCCTGCGTCTTGCCGGCGAGGGCGGTGAAGCGTTCGCGCTGTTTCTCGTTCAACGGCACGTCCTCGTCGGCGCTGGCGAGGTGGGTCATCAACGTGTCGATAGCGAGGCCGTCGAGCAGCCCGGCGGCGATGTCGCCGGCCGACACGCCGAGCCGGTTCATGCCCGTATCCACCATGACGTCGCACAGCCCGCCGCCGGCCTCCTTCCAGCGATTCACCTGGATCGGGGTGCTGAGCACCGGCCGGGCGTTGCGTAGCCCGGCGAGCGCCATGTCCTCCGCGCGCAGCCCGTGGAATACCGAGACGGTGACGCCGGTATCGACCAGCGCGCGCGCCTCCGCCCAGGTCGCGACGAAGAAATCGCGGCACCCTGCGTCCGCCAGCCGCCGCGCCACCTCGCGCGCGCCGAGGCCGTAGCCGTCCGCCTTCACCGCCGCGCCGCACGCCGCCGCGCCGCTCATCCGGTCGAGCAGGCGCCAGTTGTGGACGAGAGCGGCGGCGTCGAGCGACAGCCGGCAGGGGGAGCGGTTCATGCTCTCCGGTTAGCGGGCCGACACCGCGCCGTCACGCCACCACATGGCCGTGGCGGTCCTCCTTCAGCCACAGCACGGTGATGATCAGCGATATCAGCGTGATCCCCCATGTATACCACAGCCCGGCGAAGGGATCGCCGGTGCGCGCGACGATATACTGGCTGATGAACGGCAGGAATCCGCCGAAATAGCCGGTGCCGAGGTGATAGGGGATCGACAGCGAGCTATAGCGGATCGCCGGCGGGAACATCTCGGACAGCAGCGCCGCCACGGGGCCGTAGGTGATGCCGGAGAGCGCGGTGATGGCGAGGATCGCGATCAGGATCAGCGCGATATTGCCCGCGCCGGGTGTGACGCGGGCGAGGTCGTAGCCCGCCGCCGCCAGCGCCTTGTCGAGCGCCTCGGGCGAGTGATCCGCGATCGGCTCGCCGCCGATCGACACGCTTGTCACCGGCGTCGCCTGCTGGGAATAGGCGATGCCTTTCCGCGAGAAATATTCCATCAGCCGGGCGCATTCGTCCGCCTGCTTCGCGGCGAAGGGCGAATAGGCGCAGGCCGGGCCGGAGACGATCACCGGTGCGCGCTCCGCCGCACGCGACAGATGCGGGTTCGCCGCCGCCGCCATGACGTGGAAGATCGGGAACAGCAGGATCAGCGTCATCACATAGCCGATGACGATCGGCTTCTTGCGCCCGACCAGATCGGAAAGCCGCCCGAACAGCACGAACCAGCCGACCCCCATCAGCGCCCCCGCGCCGGTGACGAGCTGCGCCGTCGTCTCCTCCACCCGCATCGTCGTCTGGAGGAAGGAGAGGACGGAGAACATCGCGGTGTACCAGATCACCGTCAGCCCGGCGGCGATGCCGAACAGCGCGACCAGCATCCGCTTGAGGTTGCCGGGATAGGTGAAGCTCTCCACCAGCGGGTTGCGCGAGCGTTCGCCGGCGGCCCGCATCGCCTTGAACACCGGGCTTTCCGACAGCTTCAGCCGCATCCACAGCGACACCGCGAGGAGGGCGATCGAGAAGAGGAACGGGCCGCGCCAGCCCCAGCCGTCCCACGCCGCGTCCGCCAGCACCGACTTGAACGCCAGGATCACCCCGATGCTGAGGATGAAGCCGCCCGCGACGCCGGCCTGGATGAAGCTGGTGTAGAAGCCCGATTTCCCGCGCGGCGAATGTTCCGCGACATAGATCGCCGCCCCGCCATATTCGCCGCCCAGCGCCAGCCCCTGCGCGATGCGCAGCAGCAGCACGAGGATCGGCGCGGCCATGCCGATCGCCTCATAGGACGGGATCAGCCCGACCCCGGCGGTGGCGACGCCCATCAGCGTGATGGTGACGAGGAAGGTGTATTTGCGCCCCAGCCGGTCGCCGAGATAGCCGAACAGCGCCGCGCCGATCGGGCGGAAGCCGAAGCCGACCGCGAAGCCCGCCCAGGCGAGCAGGGTCTGGAGCATCTCGTTCCCCGCCGGGAAGAAGGTGCGCCCGATGATCCCCGACGCGGCGAGCGTGCCGTAGATGAAGAAATCATACCATTCGAACACGGTGCCGAGCGCGGAAGCGGAGATGACGAGGCGGATGTCCGCTTCGGACGGCTGGGCGGCATGGTCCGCCTGTTCGCTGGTCGTCGCCATCCGTGCCCCTCGCTCCCCCGTTCGGCGTAGCTGTAGCGTCGCGGCGGCGGGCGGCAAGGGGCTTGCTCCTCTCCCTTTCAGGAGAGGAACTCAGGCGGCGAACCCCGCCTCCACCGCGAGCACCTCGATCGCATCCGCCCGGCCGGCGAAGGAGAGCATGTCGCCCTCGCCCGCTCCGATCAGTGCGCGGGCGAGCGGGGCGGAGAAGGCGATCCTGCCCGCCGCCGGGTCGGCCTCGTCGTCGCCGACGATCTCGATCGTCCGCTCGGCGCCGTCGAGCGTGAAGCGCACGCGGCTGCCGAACGCCGCTTCGTCCGCCGGTGGCGGCGGCGCGGGGATCGCGGTGACGCGGCGCGTCCGCCAATAGCGCAGGTCGCGCGCGATCTCCTCGCGGCGCGCCTCGTCCGCGCCCTCCTGCGCCGCCTCCAGCTCCGCGATGCGCTCGTCGATCAGCGCCCGCCCGCGCGGGGTGACGAGGTTCGGCCCGGGCGGGATCGGCAGCTCGAAGCGCGGCTCCTTGTGTTCCTCGTCGCTCTCGCGGCGGAAGGCGACGCTCATGGCTTGCCATCCAGCATGTTGATGATGCCGGAGAAATCGCGCGCGCCATTGCCGGCGCCGGCATAGGCCTCGTAAAGCTCCCGCGCCCGCGCGCCCATCGGCACCTCCGCCCCGACGCTGCCGGCGGCTTCCATCGCCAGCCGCAGATCCTTGAGCATCAGCGCGGCGGCGAACCCGCCCTGATAATCATGGTCGGCTGGCGTTTCCGGGCCGACGCCGGGGACCGGGCAATAGCTCGTCATCGACCAGCTCTGCCCCGACGAGACGCTGGCGATGTCGAAGAACGCCTGCGCGTCCAGCCCGAGCTTGCGCGCCAGCACGAACGCCTCGCACGTCGCGATCATCTCCGCGCCGAGGATCATGTTGTTGCAGATCTTCGCGGCCTGCCCCGCGCCGTTCGCGCCGGCGTGGATCACCGCCTTGCCCATGTCGGCGAGGAACGGCTGCGCGCGCTTGAACGCCTGCGCCGAGCCGCCGACCATGAAGGTGAGCGTGCCGGCATTGGCCGCGCCGATCCCGCCGGAGACGGGGGCGTCCACCGCCGTCAGCCCCTTCGCCGCCGCCTGATCGGCGACGCGCTTCGCCGTGGCGACGTCGATCGTCGAGCAATCGATCAGGATCGCGGAGGGCAGCGCGACATCGAGCACGCTCTTGCCATAGACCTGCTCCACATGCGCGCCGGCTGGCAGCATGGTGACGACCGCCTCGGCGCCCTCGGCCGCCTCACGCGCGGAAGCGACCGGCAGGCAGCCGGCGGCCTTCGCGCGCTCCAGCGCCTCGGGGGAGAGGTCGAAGGCGCGGACGTCATGCCCGTTCTTCGCGAGGTTCGCGGCCATGCCGCCGCCCATGTTGCCCAGCCCGATGAAACCGACGCGCGCCATCTACTGCATCCTCTTTTCGTGTTCCGAACGCCCGAAGCCGCCGGGGGTTACCGGCCCTTCCACACCCCGGCGCGCTTTTCGATGAAGGCGGCCATGCCCTCGGCCTTGTCCTCGGTGGCGGTGAGGATCTGGAACAGGCGGCGCTCGGTGACGATGCCCTGCGACAGGAACGTCTCGAACGCGGTGTTGACCAGTTCCTTGTTCACCATCGCGGCCATCGGCGGCATCGACGCGATCGTTTCGGCGGTCTTCATCGCCTCCTCCACCAGCGAGGCGAGCGGCACGACGCGGGCGACCAGCCCGGCGCGCTCCGCCTCCTCCGCGCCCATCATCCGGCCGGTGAGGCACATCTCCATCGCCTTGGCCTTGCCGATCGCGCGCGTCAGCCGCTGCGATCCGCCCATGCCGGGCGCGACGCCGAGCTTGATCTCGGGCTGGCCGAATTTCGCGGTGTCGGCGGCGATGATGAAGTCCGCCATCATCGCCAGTTCGCACCCGCCGCCCAGCGCGAAGCCGTTCACCGCCGCGATCCACGGCTTGCGCGTCGCGACCACGCCGGTCTGCCAGCCGGCGAAGAAATCCTGGAGGAAGAAATCGGCCGCCGCCATGTCGGCCATCTGCTTGATGTCCGCGCCGGCCGCGAATGCTTTCTCGCCCGCGCCGGTGAGGACGAGGCAGCGTTGGCTCTCGTCCCCGTCATAGGCGCCGAACGCGGCGGAAAGATCGGCCAGCACGTCCGAATTGAGCGCGTTCAGCGCGTGCGGACGGTTGAGCGTGACGAGCGTCACCGCGCCGCGCTGCTCGACGAGGATATTGGCGTAATCGGTCATGGCATCTTCCCTGTTCAGTACGGCGTCCACGCCTCCGCATCGGGCAGCGGCGCGAAGATCTGGTCGATCAGATGGTCGCTCACCCCCTCCGGCGTCGGCGGGTTCCATTTCGGCGCATTGTCCTTGTCGACGATCACCGCGCGTACGCCTTCGAGGAAATCGTGGCGCTGCACGACGCGGCTGCCGACCGCATATTCCTGCCGCATCTCGTCCTCGAACGTCGGCATCGCCTTGCCGTCGCGCAGCAGCTTTAGGCTGACCTTCATCGTCTGCGGCGATTTGGTTTTGAGGATCGCGAGCGTCTCGCGCGCGAAATCGCTGTCATCGGCGGCGAGCGCGGCGAAGATGTCCTCCAGCCGGTCGGAGGCGAACAATCGGTCGATCTCCGCGCGGCGCGCGAGGATCGCCGCTTCCGGCGCGGCGAGGGCGAGCGAATCGAGCACCGCCTGCGGCCCTTCCGCGATCCGCGCCTTGGCTTCGGGCAGGCGTTCGGCGGGCAGGTAGTGCGTGGCGAGGCCGAGCGCGAGGCATTCCGCGCCGTCCAGCCGGTGCCCGGTCAGCGCCAGATATTGCCCGATCCGCCCCGGCAGGCGCGAGAGATACCAGCCGCCGCCCACGTCCGGGAACAGCCCGATCCCCGTCTCCGGCATGGCGAGCCTGGTGTTCCCGGTCGCGACGCGATAGCGGCACGGCTGCGAGATGCCGACGCCGCCGCCCATCGTGATGCCGTCCATGAACGCCACGATGTCCTTGGCATAGGTGAACAGCCGGTGGTTCATGCGATATTCGGTGTGGAAGAAGGCGCGCGCCTCCGCCCCGTCCTTCGCGCCGCTTTCCGCCAGCATGCGGATATCGCCGCCGGCGCAGAAGCCGCGCGCACCTTTAGGGTCGCCATCCGGCGATGGCGCATGGTCGATCGTGACGACGCGCACTGCATCGTCGTCGCGCCACGCCTCCAGCGCTTCCAGCACGCCCTCGCACATCGCGGTGTTGAGCGCGTGGAGCGCGTTGGGGCGATTGAGCCGGATGCGGCCGACCGCGCCGTCCTTCTCGACGATCAGGTCTTCGGTCATTGCCGCGTCAGCTCCCGTCCGACGATCATCCGCATCACCTGATTGGTCCCCTCCAGGATCGAATGGACACGCAGGTCGCGCCAGAAACGCTCGATCGGATAGTCGCGCAGATAGCCATAGCCGCCGTGAAGCTGGAGCGCGCGATCGACGATGCTCGATCCGTTGTCGGTCGCCAACCGCTTGGCCATCGCCGAGAAGCGCGACTTGTCCGGCGCGTTGGCGTTGACCTTGGCCGCCGCGAGATAGAGGAGCGCGCGCGCCGCCTCCAGATCGGTCGCCATGTCGGCGAGCGTGAACTGGGTGTTCTGGAAATCGGCGATCTGCTGGCCGAACTGCTGGCGCTCCTTGGTGTATTTCACAGCCTCGTCGAGGCAGCGCTGCGCCCCGCCGAGCGAGCAGGCGCCGATGTTGAGCCGCCCGCCGTCCAGCCCCGCCATCGCGAAGCGGAAGCCGTCGCCCTCCGCGCCGACGCGATTCTCCACCGGCACGCGGCAATCCTCGAAGATCACCTGCGCGGTGGGGGAGGCGTTCCAGCCGAGCTTCTTCTCCGGCGCGCCGAACGACAGGCCCGGCGTGCCCTTTTCGACCACCAGGCAGGAAATGCCCTTCGACTTCTCCTCGCTGGTGCGCACCATGCAGACATAGATGTCGTTATAGCCCGCGCCGGAGATGAACTGCTTGGTGCCGTTCAGCACATAATGATCGCCGTCGCGCCGCGCTGTCGTCTTGAGCGCGGCGGCGTCGGAGCCGGAGCCCGGTTCAGTCAGGCAATAGCTGGCGATCCGGTTCATGCCGACCAGATCGGGGAGGAAGCGGTCCTTCAGCGCCTTGTCGCCGAAGCGGTCGATCATCCACGTCGCCATATTGTGGATCGAGACATAGGCGCTGGTCGCGGGGCAGCCATAGGCCATCGCCTCCATGATCAGCGCCGCCTCCAGCCGGCCCAGCCCGATCCCGCCCGATTCCTCGCCGACATAGATCGCGCCGAAGCCGAGTTCTCCGGCCGCCTTCCATACGTCGACGGGGTAATGCTGCTTCTCGTCCCACTCGCCCGCGAAGGGCGTGATGCGATCGGCGGTGAAGCGGCGCGCCAGCTCCTGGATCTCGCGCTGGTCGTCGGTGAGGTCGAACTGGTTGGTCATGTCGGCTGCCTATCACCCCATCGTGGGAATAATGAAGGCACTATCGCCCGATGCGCCGCCGTCCGGCCAGCGCTGGGTGACGGTCTTCACCTTGGTCCAGAACTTGACGCCTTCCATGCCGTGCTGGTTGGTGTCGCCGAACGCCGAGCGCTTCCATCCGCCGAAGGTGTGATAGGCGACCGGCACCGGGATCGGCACGTTGATGCCGACCATGCCGACATTCACCCGCGCGGCGAACTCGCGCGCGGCGTGGCCGTTGCGGGTGAAGATCGCGACGCCGTTGCCGTACTGATGATCGCTCGGCAGCTTGAGCGCCGTCTCGAAATCCGGCGCGCGGACGATCTGGAGGACCGGGCCGAAGATTTCTTCCTTATACGCGCTCATCTGCGGCGTGACGCGATCGAACAGCGTCGGGCCGATGAAGAAGCCTTCCTCATGGCCCTGCAAGGTGAAGCCGCGCCCGTCGACCACCAGCTCCGCGCCCTCGTCCACGCCGGTCTGGATCCATTGTTCGATCCGCGCGCGGTGCTGCGCGGTGACGACCGGGCCGTAATGCGCCTCCGCATCGGTGGAGACGCCGACGCGTAGCGCGTCGATCGCCGGGATCAGCTTCTCGCGCAGCGCGTCCGCCGTCCTGTCCCCCACCGGCACGACCACCGGCAGCGCCATGCAGCGCTCGCCCGCCGAGCCGAAGGCCGCGCCGGAAAGGTCCGCCACCACCTGATCGAGATCGGCGTCGGGCATGACGATGCCGTGGTTCTTCGCCCCGCCCATCGCCTGCACGCGCTTCCCCGCGTCCACGCCGCGGCGATAGACGTAATGCGCGATATCGGACGAGCCGACGAAGCTCACCGCCGAGATCGCCGGATGGTCGAGGATCGCGTCCACCATCTCCTTGTCGCCGTGGACGACCTGGAAGACGCCCTCCGGCATCCCGGCCTCGAGGAACAGCTCGGAAAGCCGCACCGACAGCGAGGGATCTCGCTCCGAAGGCTTGAGGATGAAGGCGTTGCCGCACGCCGTCGCCACCGCGCCCATCCACAGCGGGATCATCGCCGGGAAGTTGAACGGCGTGATGCCCGCGCCGATGCCGAGCGGCTGGCGCATCGAATAGACGTCGATGCCGGGGCCGGCGCCTTGCGTATATTCGCCTTTCAGGACGTGCGGGATGCCGCAGGCGAACTCCACCACTTCCAGACCGCGCTGGATATCGCCCTTCGCATCGGCGACGACCTTGCCATGCTCGGAGGCGAGCAATTCGGCGAGGGCCTGCATGTTCGCCTCGACCAGTTCCTTGAAGCGGAACATCACCCGCGCGCGGCGCTGCGGGTTGGTGGCGGCCCAGCCGGGCTGCGCGGCCTGCGCGGCAGCGACGGCGCGGTCGAGATCGGCCTTCGTGCCGAGGTTCACCCGCGCCTGCACCTTGCCGGTGTTGGGGTCGAACACGTCCCCGGTGCGGCCGCCGCCGGCGCCGGTATGACCGACGATATGGTGATCGATGATGCGCATGGCTGCCTCTCCGTCGGATTCGTGTTGGCGGGGTTGTAGCCGTGCGGCAAATATGCACTCAACCCGCTTAATTTGCCGGGGCTGGATGCGTTTTTGCAGGATCGGATAGGCTGATGAGGAATTGGGACGATCTGCGCATCTTCCTCGCGGTGGCGCATGCCGGCCGGATCGCGCCGGCGGCGCGGGCATTAGGGGTGGATGCGACCACCGTGGGGCGCAGGCTCGCGCGGCTGGAGGGCGCGATCGGCGCGCCCCTGTTCGAGACGGTGGCGGGGGAGCGCCGGCTGTCCGAGGCGGGCCAGGCCCTGCTCCACCACGCCGAGACGATCGACGCCGCCATCGCCGCCGCGACCGAGGGAGACGTGGCGCACGGCGCGGCGGGCCATGTCCGGCTGAGCGTGGCGGAGGGGCTGGCGACGCATGTGCTGGCGCCGCGCCTGCCGGGCTTCGCGGCGGCGCATCCGCGCATCCGGCTCGACCTCATCACCGCGTCCGGCCTGCTCGATCCGTCGAAGCGCGAGGCGGATATCGCGGTGATGCTCGCGCGGCCGCGCAACCGGCAGCTCGTCGTGGCGCGGCTGGTGGACTATCGGCTGCGGCTGTACGCGGCGCCCGACTATCTCGCGGCAGCCGGCGTGCCGGAGACGGCGGCGGCACTGGAGCGGCATGTGCTGGCGAGCTACGTGCCCGAACATCTCCACGCGCCGGAACTCGATTATCTGTCGGAAGTGCATGACGGCCTCGTCGCGCGGCTGCGCAGCACCAGCATCAACGTGCAGCACCGGATGATCGCGGCGGGCGCGGCGATCGGCATCCTGCCCGATTTCATCGGCGCGGCCGATGCGCGGCTGGTGCCCGTCCTGCCGCAGATCGCGCTGACCCGCGCCTTCTGGCTGGTGATGCATGCCGACGGGCAGGCGACGCCGCGCATCCAGGCGGTGACGTCATGGCTGCGCGAGGCGGTCGAGGCGCCCGCGTCGCTGTGAGGCGCGCGCCCTGGAGCGGTTGTCGATCCGATTGCATCGGATCACCGCGCTATTTTCCTTGTTTGCCGCGATTTCCGAGCCGGCAGGAGATTAGCTGCGCTGAACTGCGTTTCCACCTGCCTCGAAATCGCTCTAGCCCACGCCCTCCAGCGCCTTCTGCCGCCTGCGCTGCACCGAGCTGCCGATCCCCATCGCCTCGCGATATTTCGCCACCGTGCGCCGCGCGATGTCGAACCCCCTGGCGTTGAGCAGCTCGACCAACGTGTCGTCGGACAGCACCTTCGCGCCCTCGTTCTGGATCAGCGCGCGGATCGCGGACTTCACCGCCTCCGCCGACACAGCGTCGCCGCCGTCCGCCGCCTGGATTGCGGAGGTGAAGAAATATTTCAGCTCGAACTGCCCGCGCGCGCAGCTCAGATATTTGTTGCTGGTGACGCGGCTGACGGTCGATTCGTGCATCTCGATCGCATCGGCCACCTGCCGCAGCGTCAGCGGGCGGAGATGCGCGACGCCTCTGAGGAAGAATGCCTCCTGCTGCTTCACGATCTCGGTGGCGACGCGGATGATCGTGCGCTGGCGCTGGTCGAGCGCCTTGACCAGCCAGTTGGCGCTGGCGAGGCAATCGCTGAGCCACGCCTTCGACGCCTTGTCCTGCGGCCCGCGCGCCAGCTCGCCATAATAGCGCCGGTTGACCAGCACGCGCGGCAGGGTGGCGTTGTTGATCTCGATCGCCCAGCCGCCCTGCGTGCGCGCCACGAACAGGTCCGGCACCACCGCCGGCGCCGGCTCCCCGCCGTAGCGGCAACCGGGCTTGGGATCGTAGCCGCGCAGCTCGCGGATCATGTCCGCCATGTCCTCGTCGTCGACCTGGCAGATGCGCTTGAGGCGGGCGATCTCGCCGCGCGCGAGCAGGTCGAGATGGTCGATCAGCCGCGCCATGCAGGGGTCGTAGCGGTCGGCCTCCTTCGCCTGCAGCGCGATGCACTCGGCGAGGTCGCGCGCGCCGACGCCGGTGGGATCGAAGGTCTGGATCACCCCCAGCATCCGCTCGACCAGCGCTAGCGGCACGCCGAGCCGGGTCGCCACGTCGAGCAGGTTGGCGGTGAGGTATCCCGCCTCGTCGATCAGGTCGATGAGATGCTGCGCGACGATAAGGTCCGTGCCCGAGAGGACATGGCCGGCCTGCGTGGCGAGATGGTCGGCAAGGCTCGGCGGGCTTTGCGCAAAGGCGTCGAGGTCCGGCGCGTCCTCGCCCGCCATGCCGCCCGCGCCGGCGCCGCCGAGACCGATCGAATCGGCGGGCGCGTCGTCGAAGCGCTCGGCGGCGATATCCACGTCGAGCGATTCGCCCGCCGCTTCGCCGGCCATGACCAGTTCGTCCGCACCGGCCGGCTCGTCACGCGCGGGCTCGACCGGCTCGCGCTCGGCCGGTGGCGCATCGTCGGCGGGAGCGGTCGCCTCGAGCAGCGGGTTCTTCTCCAGCTCCTCGGCGATGACGCCCTCGATCTCGAGATTGGACAGCGCCAGCAGCCGGATCGCCTGCTGGAGCTGCGGGGTCATCACCAGCGATTGCGACTGGCGCAGATCGAGGCGCGGCGCGAGCGACATTATTCGAGGTGCGGCACCGGCCCGCTCCTGGGAGGCCAGGTGGGGGAGCGGGCCGGTGCGGCGCGCGAGGCGAATCCGGGCCAAAGCATCAGAGCGAGA
Organism: Sphingomonas sp. 67-36; assembly: GCA_001897375.1. Classification (GTDB taxonomy): domain Bacteria; phylum Pseudomonadota; class Alphaproteobacteria; order Sphingomonadales; family Sphingomonadaceae; genus Sphingomonas. The sequence continues at coordinate 72,771 of MKSU01000005.1, forward strand.
ATCCCTCGCCGAGATACAGCCGCCGCACGTTGGCGTCCGCGACCAGCTCCTCGGGCGAGCCGGTGAACAATACGCGGCCGTCGTAGATGATATAGGCGCGGTCGACGATATCGAGCGTCTCGCGGACGTTGTGGTCGGTGATCAGCACGCCGATGTCGCGGCGCTTCAGGTCCTTCACCAGATCGCGGATGTCGGCGATCGAGATCGGGTCGATCCCCGCGAACGGCTCGTCGAGCAGCATGATCGTCGGATCGGCCGCCAGCGCGCGCGCGATCTCCGCGCGCCGCCGCTCGCCGCCGGACAGCGCCATCGCCGGCGCCGCGCGCAGCCGGGTGAGGCCGAACTCGTCGAGCAGCCGGTCGAGCCGCTCCTGCCGCTTCACCGGATCGCTGATGTTCAGCTCCAGCACGGCGAGGATGTTCTTCTCGATCGTCAGCCCGCGGAAGATCGATGTCTCCTGCGGCAGATAGCCGAGGCCGAGGATCGCGCGGCGATACATCGGCAGGCCGGTGATGTCTTGCCCGTCGAGCATGATGCGGCCGGCATCGGGCTTCACCAGCCCCATCACCGAATAGAAGCAGGTCGTCTTGCCCGCGCCGTTCGGCCCGAGCAGCCCGATCACCTCGCCGCGCCCGACCGAGACGGAGACGTCGGTCAGCACGACGCGCTTGTCGTAGCTCTTGGCGATCGACACCGCCTGCAGCCCGTTCACCACCGGCGGCTCGGCGATCGGCTCGATTATCTCCAGGCTGGTCACGTCATCCATGGTCGCGCTGACCTCGCGGTTCATTGGTTGCCGGGCGGCGCGTGTTTACGCGGTTGGCAGGATTCATGCATGGCCTTTTGCCCGAGCCGGCATCGAGATGAAAGCCCCACCGCGACGAAAGCGCGGCGGCGCGCGTCAGTTCTTGCCGTCGGAGGGCGTGGCGCTCGAGTTGCTGGCGCGCTTGGGCACCGAGAAGGTGCCGGTGACGCGGCCGGAGGGCGAACTGGTCACGTTGCCGCCGGGCAGGGTGCCGGTCGCCGGGGCGGCGGACGAGCCGTCGATCACCGCGCGCCCGGTATCGAGGTTCATCGTCAGCCGCCCGCCGTTGACCGTGTTCGATCCGCCCTGTTGCAGCGAGACCCCGCCGATCATGGTGATGACGCGGCGGTTGAGATCATAGACCGCGAACTGGCTTTTCGCGAGCTGGTTGGGCCGTCGCACCACCACGCCGCCTGACGCATCGAGCCGCGAAACCTGCGGATTCCCGTCGACCACCTGCCCGGTATAGGCGACCGTCATGCGCTGCGCATTGAGCGTCATCTCGGCCTGCTTGACCGTGACGTTGCCGGTCAGCACGGCGCGATTCGCCTTGTCCTGAAGCTGGATCTGGTTCGCGCCGAAATCGATCGGGGCGTTCGAATCGTGACGCGTCTGCGCCCCGGCCGTGGCCGCGACGAGGATCAGGGGAAGGGCAAGGCGCTTCATGCGGCCGTTATCTCGTGCCTCTCGGCACGATGTGCAAGCGCGCGTTGCCGGTCAGCGTCACGGTATGCGTATCGAGATCGGCGTCGAGCCGGTTGGCGCTGAACGTGCCCTGCCGCACCGTGCCGGTCACCGCGCCGCCCGATTGCAGCCGGCGCGTCTTGAGATCGACCGTCGCGTCATGGGTGTCGAGCGTGTAGCCGTCCGGGCCGCGGAAGGCGATCGGCCCCTCCATCGTCACCTGCTCGGTATCCATGTTGTAGCGCCCCTGATTCGCGACCAGCGAGGCGGGGCCGTCGCTCAGCCGGATGTCAGCGGCGAGCTTCTGGAGCCGCACGATCGGCTCGGCCGAGCTTTTCTGGATCGCCGAGCCGGCGGTCAGCTCGAACGGCTGGCCCTTGCCGTCCTCCCCGCGATAGCGCGCCGACTGGATCTTCAGCCGCTCCTTCGCGACTTCCACCTTGTTCTTGTCGAGCACGAACGAGACGTCGCCCCCGGTGGTGAGCGGCGCCATCACCAGGAAGGCGGTGAGCACGCCGATCAGCACCGGCAGCACCCAGTTGGCGGTCGCCACGATGCGATCGTGCGCGCTGCCGGGCAGCGCCCAGCGCCGGCGCGCGTCGAACATCGGGGCGGCCGCCTCAGACATGCGCGAAGATATCGACCTCCGGCCAGCCGGCCAGGTCCAGCGCGGCGCGGTGCGGCAGGAAATCGAAGCAGCCCTGCGCGAGCGTCATGCGCCCCTCGCGCTCCAGCCGGCGATCGAGTTCCTCCTTGAGCTGATGCAGGAAGCGCACATCCGACGCGGCATAATCCTTCTGTGCGTCGGACAGTTCCGGCCCGCCCCAGTCGGAGGACTGCTGCTGCTTGGAGATATCCTGCCCCAGCAGCTCGCGCACCAGCTCCTTCAGCCCGTGGCGGTCGGTGTAGGTGCGCACCAGCCGCGAGGCGATCTTGGTGCAATAGACGGGCGCGGCGATCACGCCGAGATAATGCCGGATCGCCGCCAGATCGAAGCGCGCGAAATGATAGAGCTTGAGCCGCGCCGGATCGGCCAGCACGGCGCGCAGGTTCGGCGCGGCATAGTCCGATCCGGGCGAGAAGCGCACGAGATGCTCGTCGCCGCGCCCGTCCGAAAGCTGGACGACGCACAATCGGTCGCGCGGGGTGACGAGCCCCATCGTCTCGGTATCGACCGCGATCGCGGCGCCGGGCGCGAACACGCCGCCGGGAAGGTCTTCCTCGTGGAAATGCACTGTCATTGCGCCGCCCTAGCGCCCGCGCCGACGCTGCTCAATGGTCCGGAATCGCGCAATGGCGCCGGATCGCCGGCAAAACGGGCGAATCGTCAGGAAAATCATCGTCGCGGCATTGTGCCGGAACGGGGCGAATCGATCGCCTGGCCATGTCCTGATGCGTCGGGCTGTGCTTATGTTGCGACAGTATCGTAAGTATCGACATGTAAAACGCGCGGCCGCTCACGATTCTGTTCGCGGTGAGAACAAAGCTGGGCTATGACGACATTGTGGCGCAAAAGGTTTGGCGCCCGAAGAGGTATGCTTGCTGTTCGCCGTCCGGCGTGCACCTCTTGACGGCGAAGTCGGGCGGACGGGAAGACGAACGGGGTTTATGGGTTTCGACAGAGGTAGCCGCGGGCAGCGTGGCGGACGTGGCCGTGACAAGCGCGACAATTTTGGCGGCGGCGGCGATGAATTCGGCGGCGGCGATTTCGGCGGTGGCTTCGGCGACCGTGGCGGTTTCGGCGGTGGCGGCTTCGGTGGTGATCGCGGCGGCTTCGGCGGCGGCGGTGGCGGCGGCTTTCGTGGCGGCGGTGGCGGTGGATTCCGCGGCGGCGGCGGTGGCGGCTTCGGTGGTGGCGGCGGCGGCTTCGGCGGCGGTCGCGGGATGCCGCCGCAGGTCGTCGGCGAAGGCACTGGCGTCGTAAAGTTCTTCAACGGACAGAAGGGCTTCGGCTTCATCGTGCGCGATGACGGCGGCGAGGACGTGTTCGTCCACATCTCGGCGGTCGAGCAGGCCGGGCTGACCGGTCTGGCCGAGGGCCAGCCGCTCGGCTTCACCCTCGTCGATCGCGGCGGCCGCATCTCGGCCACCGAGCTGAAGATCGAGGGCGAGCCGCTCCCGGTCGAGGAACGCGCCCCGCGCGAGGGCGGCTTCGGCGCGCCGCGTGGCGGTGCCGGCGGCGCGGGCGGTGCGGGTGGCACGCAGCGCCAGCTCACCGGCGAGAAGGCGACCGGCACGGTCAAGTTCTTCAACGCGATGAAGGGCTTCGGCTTCATCCAGCGCGATGACGGTCAGCCGGATGCGTTCGTCCACATCTCGGCGGTCGAACGCGCGGGTCTTCCCGGCCTCAACGAAGGCGATCGCCTTTCGTTCGAGATCGAGGTCGATCGTCGCGGCAAATATGCCGCGGTGAACCTGCAGCAGTCGAGCTGATCGGTCGATCCGACAGATAACGGCCCGTCCGACCATTGTCGGGCGGGCCGTTTCCGTTTCTCCCCCGGTGCGGGAATGAAGATGCGTCTGCTTCCGCTGCTCCTGCTGGCGCTCCCCGCAATGGCCGCCGCCGATGCGCCGCCGCCGGCCGACACCGCCCCCGCGGTGCTGGTGCCGACGATCGTCGCGCGCTTCCCGCACGATCGCGAGGCCTTCACCGAAGGGCTGATCTGGCATCGCGGCTTTCTCTACGAGAGCGTCGGGCTGGAAGGACGATCCGATGTGCGCCGCGTCGATCTCGCCACCGGGCGGGTGATGGCGCGCGGCACGATTCCCCCCGGCGTCTTCGGCGAGGGGCTGGCGGCGTGGAAGGGCGGGCTGGTCAGCCTCACCTGGCACGGCGGCACCGCCTATCGCTGGAATGCCGCGACGCTGAAGCGCACCGGCACCGCGCATTATCGCGGCGAAGGCTGGGGACTGACGACGCTCGGCGATTCGCTCGTCCGCTCGGACGGCAGCGCGACGCTCACCGTCCACGACCCGGCCACCTTCGCGGTGCGCCGCCGCATCGCGGTGACGCTGAACGGCAAGCCGGTCGACCAGCTCAACGAGCTGGAGGCGGTCGACGGCGCGATCCTCGCAAATATCTGGCGCGCGCCGTTCATCGTCCGCATCGATCCGGCGAGCGGCCGCGTCACCGCGATCGTCGATCTGCGCGCTATCGTCGCGGAGATCGGCATCAGCGACGATATCGAGGCGGTCGCCAACGGCATCGCCTGGGACGCGGCGAAACGCCGGCTGTTCGTCACCGGCAAGCGCTGGCCCACGATGTTCGAGATCAGCCTGCCGAAAGGATGAAGCGATGAGGATGATCGGGCTGATCGGCGGGATGAGCTGGGAAAGCTCCGCGCAATATTATCGCCTGATCAATCAGGGCGTGCGCGATGCGACCGGCCCGACCGCCTCGGCGCGCTGCCTGCTATGGTCGTTCGACTTCGCGGAGATCGAGCGATTGCAGCATCGCGGGGATTGGCCGGCGCTCGGCGAGCGGCTGATCGATGCGGCGATTCGGCTCGAGCGGGCCGGGGCGGAATTGCTCCTGATCTGCACCAATACGATGCATCGGCTGGCCGGCGAAGTGGAGCGGGCGGTGTCCGTGCCGCTGCTGCACATCGCCGATCCGACCGCCGCGCGCATCGCGGCGCAGGGCCTCCGGCGCGTCGGGCTGCTCGGCACCGCGTTTACGATGGAGCAGGATTTCTACAAGGGGCGGCTGCGCGAACGCCACGGCATCGAGGTGCTGGTGCCGGCGGCCGACGATCGCGCCGCGATCCACCGCATCATCTACGAGGAGCTAGTCGCGGGGATCGTCCGCCCCGAATCGCGCGCGGTGTTCCGGCAGGTGATCGCGCGCCTCGTCGCGGCCGGGGCGGAAGCGGTGATCCTCGGCTGCACCGAGATCATGCTGCTGGTCGATGCGGCGGACAGCGCGGTTCCGCTGTTCGACACCACCACGCTCCATGCAGAGGCGGCGGTCGCGGCTGCGCTGGCCTGACCCTGCCATGAAAAAGCGCCCGGCGCTTGCGCACCGGGCAAAGGGTCGTCCGCAGGAGGAACGTCGGTGGGGGCGGGCCGTCGTGCCCGCCCCGATCAGGTCAATGGTCGTAAGCGCGCTCGCCGTGCTCGCCGAGGTCGAGGCCCTCGCGCTCCACTTCGGGCCGGACGCGCAATCCGGTGAGCGCCCTGGCGACGTAGATCGCGATGACGGTGCCGATCGACGCCCAGACGATCGTCGTGAGCACCGCCGCCGCCTGCGTCCCGAGCTGGCCGCCGATCGCGTAATCGGGCTTGCCGGGGCCGCCGAGCGCCGGGGCATAGACGATCGCGGTGCCGATCGCGCCGATCATCCCGCCGATGCCGTGAATGCCGAAGGCGTCGAGCGAGTCGTCATAGCCGAGCCGCGGCTTCAGCACCGTGACCGCGTAGAAGCACACCACCGAAGCGACCGCACCGAGCACGATCGCGCCGAACGGGCCGGAATTGCCCGCCGCCGGCGTCACCGCGACCAGCCCGGCGACGATGCCGGAGCAGAAGCCGAGTGCGGAGCCCTTGTGGCCGTTGACGCGCTCCACCAGCATCCACGCCAGCGCGGCGGCGGCGGTGGCGACGAAGGTGTTGATCATCGCGAGGCCGGCCGAGCCGTTCGCCGCCAGCGCCGAGCCGGCGTTGAAGCCGAACCAGCCGACCCACAGCAGGCCGGTGCCGACGCCGGTCAGCGTCAGCGAATGCGGCACGATCCGCTCGATCGGGTAGCCGATGCGCTTGCCGAGGATCAGCGCGGCGACCAGCGCGGAGACGCCGGCGTTGATGTGCACCACCGTGCCGCCCGCGAAATCGAGGGCGCCCATGGCGAAGAACAGGCCGCCGGGCGCCCATACCATGTGGGCGATCGGGAAATAGACGATCGTCAGCCAGATCAGGCCGAACACCATCACCGCCGCGAACTTCATCCGCTCGACCGTGCCGCCCAGCACCAGCGCCAGCGTGATCGCCGCGAAGGTCATCTGGAAGCAGGCGAAGACATATTCGGGGATCGTGCCCGAAACCGAATCCGGCGTGACGCCGGCCATGAACAGCTTGCCGAACCCGCCGACGAAGCTGCCGCCGTCGCCGAAGGCCATCGTATAGCCCCATGCCACCCACACCAGCATGGCGAGGCAGGCCGCCGCGCCGATCTGCGTCATCGTGGACAGCATGTTCTTCGCCCGCGTGAGGCCGCCGTAGAACAAGGCGAGGCCGGGCAGGATCATCAGCAGCACGAGCAGCGTGGAGGTGAGCATCCACGCCGCATCGCCGCTGTTGACGACGGGTTTCGGTGTCGCCGCCGCTTGCGCCCAGGCGGGCAGCGCGGCGAGCGCGACGGCGCCGAGCGCGAGGGCGCCGGCGGTTCGGAAAGCGTGCTTCATGTTCACCCCCTTCACAGCGCGATATCGTCGGTTTCGCCGGTGCGGATGCGCACCGCGTGGCCGACGTCGAGAACGAAGATCTTGCCGTCGCCGATCGCGCCGGTGTGCGCGGTGGCCTGGATCGTCTCGACCACGCGGTCCGCGATCGAGGTGGGGCAGACCACCTCGATCCTGATCTTCGGCACCATGTTGGTGCTGTATTCGGCTCCTCGATAGATTTCGGTCTGGCCCTTCTGCCGGCCGAATCCCTTGACTTCGGTGACGGTCATGCCGGCCACGCCGAGGGCGGTGAGCGCCTCGCGCACCTCCTCCAGCTTGAACGGCTTGATGACGGCAATGATCAGCTTCATCCGCGCCCCCTTTCGGTTTGCCCGCGGGAACGCTTCGCAACTGTCGTGCCAGATGCGCGCGCAGGCGCTTCACCCGCCGCGCGGGCGCTTCGGAGGGGTTTTCGGCGGCAAGTTTTTGTGCAGTTGCGAAATGCTGCCCAAATATCAGGCAGCGCCGACGATGAGCCTCGCCTGTTCGAGATCGTCCGCATCGACCATCACGCGCACCGGGATCAGCAGCCAGCTTCCGTCCGCGATGCTCGCGCCCTGATCGAAGGCGACGGCCGGTATCCCCTCGCTCTCCAGCCGGCCGACGAGGATATTGGCGAGGTTGCGGTCGTACCGCCCCAGTTCGACGAGGCTCATGGCTTCACCGCCGGAATCTCGGTCTGCACGCGCACCGGCAGGCCGTCGATGCTGCGTGTCCGCCCGGCGATCCTCTCCAGCCGTGCCACCGGATCCTGCTGTGCGTGATATTTGACCAGCGTCTGCCGCTCCGTCTCCAGCGTCATGCGCGGGACGCCCCAGCCGCATGAGGTCTGCACGCTCTCCACCGCGATGACGAACACCTGCCGCTGGCCGGGCAACGGCGGGAAATGGCGTGCGAGATCGGCATAGCCGGCATCTCCAGCGACGACGAACCGCCCCCGGCCGTAAAGGCGCAGGATCAGCGCGGGATTGTCGAAGGCGCAGAACATGATCGTGATCCGCCCGTCGGCCGCGAGATGCGCCTGCGTCTCGTTCCCCGATCCGCCGAGATCGAGATAGGCGACCGTGTCCGCGCCGAGCACGCGGAACGTATCCATCCCCTTGGGGCTGAGGTTGATCCGCCCGCCCGCCGCCGCCGTGGCGACGAAGAACACCGGCTGGCGCGCGATGAAGGCGCGGTGGTCGTCGGTGAGGGTGGGGAAGAATTCGGCCATCGCGCCTCGCCTTGCTACATCGCTTCAATGCCGAATTTGGCGAATTGCTCCGCGATATCCTTGTCGAGCGCCTTCGCGGCGGCGATCTCGGCCTTGCCGCCGGCGGTGTCGCCGCTGCGCAACCGCGCCAGCCCCAGCCCGTATCGCGTCCAGGCGTTGGAGGAAAGTTGCTGCGCCGCCTTGCCATAAGCGTCGACCGCCTCGGCGTAATGGCCGAGTCGCAATTGCACCAGGCCGAGGCTGTCGAGATAGGCCGGCTTCGGCCCGTCGCGCCGGATCGCCTTGCGACAATCGTCCAGCGCGCCGTCTAGCATCTGGCCGGCGAGGCCGCGCGCCCAGCAGCGTTCGTTCAGCGCCTCGCCCAATGTGCCATCGCTGCCGTGGAGCCGAATCCATGCATCCAGCAGCGGCAGGGCGCGGCCCGGCTGGTCGAGCGCGATATAGGCCGTCGCCACCTCGCGTGCCTGTGGCGAGCCGGGGGTGGCGACGCCGCCTGCGGCATCCACGTCGCGCAGCGCGGCGGCGCGATCCTTGCCGTGGAAATAGAGCTGCGCGCGCAGGAGCAGCGCCTCGATATTCCGCGGCGCGAGCGTCAGTGCGCGATCGAGATCGCCGAGCGCCTGCTCCCGCCTTTGCCCTCGCTCATGCTCTTCCCCCGGCTGACGATCGCGCAGGCGGGCTTCGGCGCGGGCGAGATAGTAATCGGGCTGGTCGGGATCGAGCCGGATCGCCGCGTCGAGGTCGGCAAGCGCCCTGGCCGGCTCCCCGCGCGACAGCGAGGCGCGGCCGCGCAGGGCATAATCGGCGGCGGTCTTCGGCGCGCCGGGCGCGTCGGCGCTGCTGGCGGCGGGCTTGTCGCTGCCGGTCGGGGCGTCGGACAGCGAGAAGACGCGGCCGCCATTATAGGTGAAATAGAGCTTCCGCTGACTGTTCGCGATGAACAGGCGATGGGCGAGGAAGAAATCCACTCCCAGCAGCATCTCCGGCGCGCCGGCGGCGCTGCCGATATCGCCGTCCATCACCTGCATCTGCGCGTGCTGGATGGTTTCGGTGCCGATCGAATAAGCGGCGACGCGCGCCGTCCACGAGCGGTATGACTTGGTGCCGATGCCGTGCGTGGCATAGCTCGCCTTCACGTCGGGCGCGTTCAGGTCGATACCGGCCCGCTCGGCGGCGCGGCGGGTGATGAGCGTGGTGGTGGCCCCGGTGTCGAGCGCCGCCTTCACGCGCTGGCCGTTGACTGTCACGTAGAGGGCCGGGGTACGGTCGAGGCGGCTTTCGCCCGTGATCAGCTCCGCGACCTGGTAGTTCCCGTCCTTCGCCCAATAAGCGAGCGCGGCCTTGCCGCATCCGGTCGGCTTGAACAGCGAATATTGGCCGTGCGCCAGATCGGCCTCGGCATCGGTGAAATTGAGAAGATTGGCGCCGAGCAGCCCCGCGCCAGGGTCCGATCCGCCGACGAGGAAGGTGATATCGTGCAACGTGATGCCGAGGATGCCGAAATCCTTCACGCGGGCCAGGTCGACCGAGGTGCTGCCGCCGATTCCGGTCACGTACAGGCCGAGCGGCGCCGCTTCGCGCTTCAGCGCCAGCGCTTCCGCGGTGGCGCGCGGCATGGTGTTGAAGAACGCGCCGGTGTCGAGGATGAAGCGCGTGTCCTGCCCGTTGATCTTGACCTGCGTCGTCGCGCGCGGTCCCTTCATCTCCACCGGGAGCGTGCCGTATTTGGCGAGTTTGCATCCCTCGGCCCGCGCCATGGCCGGCAGCCACGCCGCCGCCGCCGCGATCAGCCCGGCCGCACGCCAGATGTGACGCATTCCGCCTCTCCCCGTTGTCCCCGATCGGATGATGACGGGGGAACGCGGGGAAATCCAGCGGCTTCGCGAAGAGTTCAGGCGGCGGTGCCGCCCACCGTCAGCCCTTCCACCAGCAGGGTCGGCTGGCCGACGCCGGCGGGGACGCTCTGCCCGCCCTTGCCGCACATGCCGACGCCCTCGTCGAGCGCGAAATCGTTGCCGACACCCAGCACTTTCGTCAGCACCGTCGGCCCGTCGCCGATCAGCGTCGCGCCCTTGATCGGCGCGCCGAGCTTGCCGTTCTCGACCTTGTACGCCTCGGTGCAGGAGAAGACGAACTTGCCCGAGACGATATCGACCTGCCCGCCGCCGAACGACTTGGCGAAGATGCCGTTCTTCATGCGCGCGAGCAGCTCGGCGGGATCGTCCTTGCCGGCCTTCATGAAGGTGTTGGTCATGCGCGGCATCGGCGCGTGGGCGAAGCTCTCGCGGCGGCCGTTGCCGGTCGGGGCGACCCCCATCAGCCGGGCGTTGAGCCGGTCCTGCATATAGCCCTTGAGGAAACCGTCCTCGATCAGCACTGTCTCGCCGGTCGGCGTGCCCTCGTCGTCGATCGTCAGCGAGCCGCGGCGGTCCTGAATCGATCCGTCGTCGACCACGGTGACGCCGCGCGCCGCCACCTGTTCGCCGATCCGGCCGGAGAAGGCGGAGGTGCCCTTGCGGTTGAAATCGCCCTCCAGCCCGTGGCCGATCGCCTCGTGCAGCAGCACGCCGGGCCAGCCCGGCCCGAGCAGCACGGTGAACTCGCCCGCCGGGGCGTCGACCGATTCGAGGTTCACCAGCGCCTGCGCCAGCGCCTCGTCGATCGCGCGGTTCCACGTCTTCTCGTCGAACAGGGATTCGTAGAGGTAGCGGCCGCCGATGCCGAACGTCCCCGTCTCGCGGCGGCCGTTTTGCTCCACCACGATCTGCACGTTGAGGCGCACCAGCGGGCGGATGTCGGTGGCGACGAAGCCGTCGGGGCGGACGATCTCCACCACGCTCCATGTGCCGCTGAGGCCGACCGACACCTGCGCGACGCGCGGATCGCGCACGCGGGCGGCGGCGTCGATCGACTGGCACAGATTCACCTTGTCGGCGAAGGGCACGAGGTCGAGCGGATCGGCGTCGGTGTAGAGATGGCGGTTGGTGTGCTGCGGCGGCGCGGCCTTCGCGCCCGTGGCCGGATCGATCAGCGCCATCGTCTCGGCGGCGCGCCTGATCGCGGCTTCGGACAGCTCGTTGGCGTGGGCGAAGGCGGTCATCTCGCCGGAGACGGCGCGCAGGCCGAAGCCGGAATGCGTGTCGTAGCTCGCCGTCTTCAATCGCCCGTCGTCGAAGCCGAACGCCTCCGACTTGCGATATTGCAGGTACAGCTCGCCATCGTCGGCGGCGGCGAGCGCATCGGCGGTCAGACGCTTCGCGGCCTCGGGATCGAGCGTGTCGCGATAAAGGAACGAGCGGGGATCGGTGACGGTCATGGCTGTTAGATAGGTCCGAAAACCGTCACGGCAAAGCCGTGACGTCGGACGGCCGGATTCCCGGCCCCGGGCCGATCGGCGGCCCGGTCACAGCCGCGACCGTTCAGCGGCCCGCGCCGTCCCCATGATCCGGGAGCGCCGACTGGTCTACCCCGTCGGCCGGGCCGCCGATCAGGACGAAGCGCCGGTCGCAATAGCCGCAATCGACATAGCCGGTCTCGTCGATCTCCAACCAGACGCGCGGATGGCCGAGCGCGGCGGGCAGGCCGTCATGCGCGCCGTCGCAGGCGACGCGGCGGTGGGAGACGCGGGTGGTTTCGGGTGGCGGCAACATGGCGCACGCGATTAGCAAGGCGCGCGCGGCCTAGCAATCACCCGCTGCGCGACGTAAATGCGCCGGCCATGACTGAAGCCGCCATCGCCATCCGGGATCTCTGCAAGACCTATGAGGGAGGCAAGCGCGCGCTGGACGGCGTGACCTTCGACGTGCCGGCGGGGACGATCTTCGGGCTGCTCGGGCCGAACGGCGCGGGCAAGTCGACGCTCATCAACATCCTCGCCGGGCTGGTGCGCAAGACCAGCGGCAGCGCCTCGATCTGGGGCTTCGACATCGATCAGCATCCGCGCAACGCCAAGGCCTCGATCGGCATCGTCAACCAGGAGATATTGTTCGACCCCTTCTTCACGCCGTTCGAGACGCTGGAGATTCAGGCCGGGCTGTACGGCGTGCCCAAGGGGCAGCGGCAGTCGATGGAGCTGCTGCGCGCCGTCCATCTGGAGGACAAGGCCAATGCCTATGCCCGCACGCTTTCCGGCGGCATGAAGCGGCGGCTGATGGTGGCGAAGGCGATGGTCCATTCGCCGCCGGTGCTGGTGCTCGACGAGCCGACCGCCGGCGTCGACATCGAACTGCGCCAGCAATTGTGGAGCTATGTCCGCCACCTCAACGAGCAGGGCGTGACGGTGGTGCTGACGACGCACTATCTGGAGGAAGCGGAGGAGCTTTGCGACCGGATCGCGATCATCAACCACGGCCGGCTGATCGCCAACGAGCCGACCCGCGAGCTGGTCGGCAAGGCGCAGGAGAAGGTGGTCGCGGTGACGGTCGATCGCGACCTTCTGGAAGCGCCGCAATCGCCGGACTTCGGCAAGATCGCGCTGAAGGGCGGGCGGACGCTGGAGATCACCTATCAGAAGGACAAGGTGAACGCCGGGCAGGTGCTCGCCGCCGTGCAGGGCGCGGGGCTGGGGATCGTCGACGTATCCACCAAGGAACCCGATCTGGAGGACGTGTTCCTCAACCTGACCCGGGCCTCGAACGCCTGACTCACCCTCACCCCGGCTTTCGCCGGGTGATGGTCAATCGCCGAGCTTCGCGCCGTCCAGCGCCCGTTCCGCCCGCTCGCGTTCCGCGCGGTCGGCGAGTTTCTCTCCCTTCGTCCGCCCGAACGCGGCGCGATTCGCGGCGGCGGTCGTCTCTTCCGTCGCGCGGCGCTTCGCCTTGCGCGCGAGCCGGAGGTTGACCACGCCCATCAGGTGCGCACATCCTTCGCGATCGCGTCGAGCAGGCCGTTGACGAACCCCGCCTCGCGCCGGTCGTAGAAGGCGTGGGCGACGTCGACATATTCGCTGATCGCCGTGCCCACCGCCACGTCGCCGCGCGCGAGCAGCTCATAGACGCCGCAGCGCAGGATCGCCTTCATCGGCTTGTCGAGCCGCGCCAGCGTCCAGCCTTGCAGCTTCGGTTCGATCAGCGCGTCGATCTCCGTCGCGCGGGCGGTCGCGCCCTGCACGATATCGTCGAAGAACGTGACGTCCGCCTCGGCATATTCGACGCCCTCGATCGTCGCGCCGAGCCGGTGCTGGTGGAATTCGTGGAGCAGCGCCGGCACCGGCGTCTTCTCCATCTCATGCTGGTAGAGCGCCTGGACGGCGGCGAGACGCGCGGCGGCGCGGGCCTTCGATCGTGCTGCGGTACGGGACATGGGACAGGGCCTTTAGAGCGCCGGTCAGCGTTTGGCGAGCCGCAGCGCCACCGAGGCGGCATGGGCGGGCAGCCCCTCCGCATTGGCCAGCGCCACCGTCGCCGGGCCGAGCTTGCCGAGCGCGGCGGCGTCGAGCTGGAGGAAGCTGGTGCGCTTCATGAAATCGGTGACGCCGAGGCCGCTGGCGAATCGCGCGCGTCGGCCGGTGGGGAGGACGTGGTTCGGGCCGGCGACATAGTCCCCGATCGCCTCCGGCGTATGCCGGCCGAGGAAGGCGGAGCCGGCGTGGCGCAGCCGATCGAACAGCGCGACCGGATCGTCGGTCGCGATCTCGACATGCTCGGGGGCGAGCGCGTCGTTGAGCGCGCAGGCGGCGGCGAGCGAGGGCACGAGGATGATCGCGCCGTTGGCTTCCCACGCGATGCGCGCCGTCTCGCCGGTCGGCAGCGTGGCGAGCTGGCGCTCCACCGCCGTCGCCACATGATCCGCGAAAGCGGCGTCGTCGGTGAACAGGATCGACTGGGTGGTCACGTCATGCTCGGCCTGGCTGAGCAGGTCGGCGGCGATCCATTCGGGGTCGTTGGCGCGGTCGGCGATGACGACGATCTCGCTCGGCCCCGCCACCATGTCGATGCCGACCACGCCATAGACCTGCCGCTTCGCCTCCGCGACCCAGGCGTTGCCGGGGCCGGTGACGACATCGACGCGGGCGATCCTCTCCGTCCCCCATGCCAGCGCGGCGATCGCCTGCGCGCCGCCGACGCGCCACACCTCGTCCGCGCCCGCCAGATGCGCGGCGGCGAGCACGAGCGGATTGACCTCGCCGTTCGGCGTCGGCGTCACCACCACCAGCCGCTCGACCCCCGCCACCTTCGCCGGGATCGCGTTCATCAGCAGGGTGGAAGGATAGGCGGCGCGCCCGCCGGGGACATAGACGCCCGCCGCATCCACCGCCCGCCACCGCGCGCCGAGCCGCACGCCGGCTGCATCGGTGAAGGTGAGATCGTCGGGCCGCTGCTTCTCATGATAGGCGCGGATGCGCGACGCGGCGAGTTCCAGCGCCGCGCGCAGATCGGGTGCGAGCGCGTCGAACGCCGCCGCGCAATCCGCCGCCGCGATATGCCAGCCGGTCGCGTCGAGATCGTGGCGGTCGAATTTCCGGGTGAAGTCGCGCAGCGCCGCGTCACCTTCGTCCTTCACCGCGCGCAGGATCGCGGCCACGTCGCGCGCCACGTCCGCGTCCGATTCGCGCCGCGCATCGACCAGCGCCGCGAAGTCCGCCGCGAACGACGGCGCGGTGGCGTCGAGCCGGATCATGCCTCCACCGCGCGGCGGAACGCCTCGACCAGCGGCACCACCCCGGCGCGCGTCTTCATCGCGGCGCGATTGACGACGAGGCGCGAGGAAACCTCCATGATCCGCTCCACCTCGACCAGCCCGTTTTCCTTCAGCGTGCGGCCCGACGAGACGAGATCGACGATACGCGGCGCGAGGCCCAGCGTGGGCGCCAGCTCCATCGCGCCGTTGAGCTTGATGCACTCCGCCTGCACGCCGCGCCGCGCGAAATGCTCGGCGGTGACGTGCGGATATTTGGTCGCGACGCGCACATGGCTCCAGCCGCGCGGATCGTCGCGCTCGGCCAGCGCCACCGGCTCGGCGATCGACAGCCGGCAATGCCCGATGGCGAGATCGACCGGCGCATACAGCTCCGAATAGGCGAATTCGGCCAGCACGTCCGACCCGACGATGCCGAGCTGCGCCGCGCCATGCGCGACGAAGGTGGCGACGTCGAAGGCGCGGACGCGGATCAGCTCGATCGCGGGCGTTTCGGTGCGGAAGCGCAGCGCGCGGCTGTCCTCGTCGCCGAACGCGGCCTCGGGCACGATGCCGGCGCGGGCGAGCAGCGGCAGCGCCTCGCTGAGGATGCGGCCCTTGGGGACGGCGATGACGATCGGTTCGCTCACGGGCGCGGCCTTTACGCGGGGGCGTGGGGAGGCGCAATAAGTGGCGATATTGGCGCAGGAGGGCGGCGTATGGCGACGGAAGCTGAAGTTCGCGAGGCGTTTCGCATCCAGGAATTCTATTGCCGCCACATGGACGCGCCGATGTACGCGCGGCTGTGCGCGGCGATCGCGGACGGGTTGACGCGCGATAGCCGCACGGGCGCGCGGGCGCTCGACTGGCCGGGCGAGCCGACTCGCGACGCGCTGCCGCTGCGCCTGTGCGGCGGGCTGCACGCGCTGGTGCGCGAGCGGCGGGACGACGGGTTGGCGGCGGTGTTCGCGGGCGGGATCGTGGAGCGTGATGCGATCGCGGCGGCGCTCAACGCCGCGCTGGCGGCGCATGACGACGCGTTGTTCCCGTGGCTCGACGGCCCGCCGCAGACCAACGAGCCGGGGCGCTCCGGCGCGCTGATGGTCGGCCTGATGGAGATCGCGCGGCGCCACGGCCCGAGGATCGAACTGCTGGAGATCGGATCGAGCGCCGGCCTCAACCTGCTGATCGACCGCTACGCCTTCGATCTCGGCGGGGTGCGGTTCGGGCCGCCCGATTCGCCGGTGACGATCCGCCCCGAATGGCGCGGCGATCCGCTTGCTTTGGCGGACGTGGAGATCGTCTCGGTGCGCGGCTGCGACGTGCAGCCGCTCGACGCGACCGATCCGGCGGTGGAGGCGCGGCTGCTCGCCTATGTCTGGCCGGAGACGCCGGCGCGGGCGGAGCGGCTGACCCGCGCGATCGCGATGCAGCGCGCGTGTGGGGTCGATCTGGCGCGGGCGGATGCCGCCGACTGGCTGGAGGCGCGGCTGGCCGAGCCGCAGCAGGCGGGCGTCACGCGGGTGCTGACGCACTCGGTGGTGTGGCAATATCTGCCGGAGGACAGCGCGAATCGCATCCGCGCCGCGATGGCGGCGGCCGGGGCGCGGGCGACCGCCGAGCGCCCGCTCGGCTGGGTGATGATGGAGCCGAATCGCGCCTTCGCGCAGCAGATCGTGCGGGTGCGAAGCTTGCCGGGGCATGACGAATGGCAGGTGCTGGCGACCGCCCACGCGCACGGCACCTGGGTGAAGAACGGCATCTTCGAGGAGGATCGCCGTCCGATCGAGCTGCCGAAATCGGCGAAGGTCGAGGCGGGCTGATCCCCTGTGGTTGCCTTTTGCGCGCGCCGCCGCTAAAGGCCCCGCTTCTCCGCGCGAGGATCATGACGAACGGCCCGGCCATCAAGGGCTGCCGCGGCCGTTTTGACCTCGCCCGAACTGAAAGGACGAAAATGCCCAAGCTCAAGACCAAGAGCGGCGTGAAGAAGCGCTTCAAGCTCACCGCCACCGGCAAGCTCAAGCACGGCGTCGCCGGCAAGCGCCACCGCCTCATCAGCCACAATGGCAAGTACATCCGCCAGAACCGCGGCACCACCGTGCTGTCGGACGCCGACACGAAGACCGTGAAGGCCTGGGCGCCGTACGGCCTGAACTGAGGAGAGCGTAAGAGATGGCACGCGTCAAACGGGGTGTAACCACCCGCGCCAAGCACAAGAACATTCTGGAGCAGGCCAAGGGCTACCGTGGCCGCCGCAAGAACACGATCCGCGTCGCGCGGCAGGCGGTCGAGAAGGCCGGCCAGTACGCGTATCGCGACCGCAAGGTTAAGAAGCGCACCTTCCGCGGCCTGTGGATCCAGCGCATCAACGCCGGCGTCCGCGCTGAGGGGCTGACCTACAGCCAGTTCATGCACGGCCTGAAGCTGGCCGGCATCGAGCTGGACCGCAAGGTGCTGGCCGACATCGCGATGCACGAGGGCGAGGCGTTTAGCGCCATCGTCGCGCAGGCGAAGGCGGCTCTGCCCCAGGCTGCCTGAGGCGGGCCTGCGCTTGAGGAAAACGGGGCGTCGGTGGTCTAGGCCACCGGCGCCCTTTTCGTTATCGGGCCTGCCAGCGCCCAACCATCAGGACGATCATGGCTGATCTCGACCAAATGAAGACCGATCTGCTCGCCCGGATCGACGCGGCGGCGGCGCCTGACGCGATCGAGGCGATCCGCGTCGAGACGCTGGGCAAGCAGGGCAGCGTCACCGCGCTGCTCAAGACGCTCGGCGGCATGTCGCCGGAGGAGCGGCAGGTTGAGGGGCCGCGCATCAACGGCCTGCGCGAGGCGGTGGCGGGCGCGATCGCCACGCGCAAGGCGATGGTGGAGGCGGCGGCGCTCGACGCGCGGCTGGCGGGCGAGCGGCTCGACATGACGCTGCCGGTCGATGCGCCGCTCGGCGGCACGATCCACCCGGTCAGCCAGGTGATGGACGAGCTGGCGGAAATCTTCGCCGATCTCGGCTTCGCGGTCGCCACCGGGCCGGAGATCGAGGACGACTGGCATAATTTCACCGCGCTCAACATTCCCGCGAGCCATCCGGCACGGGCCATGCACGACACCTTCTACATGGCCGACAATCATGTCGGGGATGGGAACCGCGACAGCGCGAGCGCGGCCGGCGGGGAGCGTGGCTCCCCGTCCGACGGCGGCTTTGCCGCCGGCGAGCCCCGCAAGATGCTGCTGCGCACCCACACCTCGCCGGTGCAGATCCGCACGATGCTCCAGCAGAAGCCGCCGATCCGCATCATCGCGCCAGGCCGCACCTATCGCTCGGACAGCGACGCAACGCACACGCCGATGTTCCATCAGGTCGAGGGGCTGGTGATCGACAAGGGGATCACGCTCGGCCACCTCAAATGGACGCTGGAGACGTTCCTCAAGGCGTTCTTCGAGCGCGACGATATCGTGCTGCGCCTGCGCCCGTCCTATTTCCCGTTCACCGAGCCTTCGGCCGAGGTGGACGTCGGCTATACGCTGGAGAAGGGCAAGCGCGTGATCGGTGGCTCCGGTGGCGGCTGGATGGAGGTGCTCGGCTCCGGCATGGTCCATCCGAAGGTGATCGCGGCGTGCGGGCTGGACCCGGACGAGTGGCAAGGCTTCGCCTTCGGCTGCGGGATCGATCGGCTGGCGATGCTGAAATACGGCATGGACGATCTGCGCGCCTTCTTCGACGGCGATATCCGCTGGCTGAAACATTACGGATTCTCAGGCCTTGACGTGCCGACGCTGAGCGGGGGAGTCGGCGCATGAAGTTCACCCTTGGCTGGCTCAGGGAGCATCTCGATACGCAGGCGTCGCTCGACGATATCGTCGCGGGGCTGACGCGGATCGGGCTGGAGGTCGAAGGCGTCGACAATCCGGGCGAGAAGCTCGCGGCTTTCCGCGTCGCGAAGGTGCTGACCGCCGAGCGCCATCCGCAGGCGGACAAGCTGCAGGTGCTGTCGGTCGATGCGGGCGACGGCCCGTTGCAGGTCGTGTGCGGCGCGCCGAACGCCCGCGCCGGGCTGGTCGGCGTGTTCGGGATGCCGGGCGCGACGGTGCCGGCGAACGGCATGGTGCTGAAGGTCGCGGCGATCCGCGGCGTCGAATCGAACGGCATGATGTGCTCCAGCCGCGAGCTGGAACTGGGCGACGATCACGACGGGATCATCGAGCTTCCCGCCGATGCGCCGGTCGGCACGCCCTATCCCGCTTATGCCGGGCTGGACGATCCGGTGATCGACGTCTCGATCACGCCCAACCGGCAGGATTGCATGGGCGTGCGCGGCATCGCCCGCGATCTCGCGGCGGCGGGGCTGGGGACGCTGCGGCCGCTGGCGGAGGTCTATCGCGTCGCCGTAATCGCGCCGGTGCCGGGCGACGGCCCCGCGCCGGACGTGCGCACCGACGATCCGGAGGGCTGCCCGGCTTTCTATGCGCAGGCCGTCTCCGGCGTCACCAATGGCGCGTCGCCGGAATGGATGCGGCAGAAGCTCAATGCGATCGGGCAGAAGCCAATCTCGGTGCTGGTGGACATCACCAATTTCGTCTCGATCGATCTGGGGCGGCCGCTCCACGTCTATGACCGCGCGAAGCTGTCCGGCGCGCTCGTCGCCCGCAAGGCGCGCGCGGGCGAGACGGTGCTGGCACTCAACGGCAAGAGCTTCACGCTCGACGCGACGATGACGGTGATCGCCGACGACGCGCAGGTCCACGATATCGGCGGCATCATGGGCGGCGAGGATTCGGGCGTGTCGGATGCGACCACCGACGTGCTGATCGAATGTGCGTATTTCGATCCCGACCATATCGCCCGCACCGGCCAGAAGCTCGCGCTGACCAGCGACGCGCGCCAGCGTTTCGAGCGCGGGGTGGACCCGGCGTTCCTCGAAGACGGGCTCGCCATCGCGACGCGGCTGGTGGTGGAGCATTGCGGCGGCACGCCCAGCGCGATCACGCGCGCGGGGAGCGCTCCGCTCGGCACGCGCAGCTACGCCTATGATCCGGCGCGGGCGGAGACGCTCGGCGGCCTCGCGGTCGCGCCGGAGCGGCAGCGCGCGATCCTCGAATCGCTCGGCTTTACGGTGACGGCGGACTGGCAGGTCACGCCCCCGACATGGCGGCGCGATATCGACGGCACCGCCGATCTGGTCGAGGAAGTGATCCGCATCGAGGGGATCGACAATGTGCCTGCCGTTCCGCTCGACCGCGCGCCCGGCGTGGCGAAGCCGACCGCGACGCCCGAGCAGAAGCTCGACCGCCGCGTCCGCCGCGCCGCCGCCGCGCGCGGGCTGGACGAGGCGGTGACGTGGAGCTTCCTCGGCGAGATGGAAGCGGCGGTGTTCGGCGGCGGCGCCTGGACGCTCGCCAATCCGATCAGCGAGGATCTCAAGGTCATGCGCCCCTCGCTGCTGCCGGGGCTGCTCTCGGCTGCCGCGCACAACGTGAAGCGCGGTGCGGGGAGCGTGCGGCTGTTCGAGATCGGGCGGCGCTATCTGGCGGATGCGGAGCGGCCGACGCTTGGGCTGGTGCTGGCCGGCGACCGCCGCCCGCGCGGCTGGCGCGAGGGCAAGGCCGCCGCGTTCGATGCGTTTGACGCCAAGGCGGAGGCGCTCGCGCTGCTCGCCGCCGCCGGTGCGCCGGTGGAGAATCTGCAGGTGTTCGGCGAAGCTGGCGAGGCGTGGCATCCCGGCCAGTCCGGCACGCTGCGGCTCGGGCCGAAGACGGTGCTGGCGGCGTTCGGGATGCTCCATCCGCGCACGGCGCGGGCGTTCGATCTGGACGGCGCAGTCGCGGCGGTGGAACTCTACCTCGACGCGATCCCGGCGAAGCGTGGAGGCAACGGCTTCATGCGCCCGGCCTATGCCCCGCCGGCGCTCCAGCCGGTGCGGCGCGATTTCGCCTTCCTCGTGCCGGCGGAGGTGTCGGCCGACGCGCTCGTCCGCGCGGCGAAGGGGGCGGACAAGGCGGCGATCGTCTCGGCGCGCGTGTTCGACCTGTTCACCGGCGCGGGCGTCGAGGAAGGCAGCAAGTCGGTCGCGCTGGAGGTGGTGCTCCAGCCGGGCGAGAAGAGCTTCACCGATGCCGAGCTGAAGGCGATCGCCGACAAGGTGGTCGCGGCGGCGGCGAAGCAGGGCGCGGTCCTGCGTGGCTGACCGGGTCGTCATCGCGGGCGATGGCCTTTCGGCGGCGATCAATCCGCTCGGCGCGGAATTGTCGTCGCTGAAGGACGCCGCCGGCCGCGAGCTGATGACCGATGCCGACCCGGCCTTCTGGACCGGCCGCGCGCCGTTGCTGTTCCCGGTGGTCGGCAAGCCGGCGGGCGAGACGATCCGCGTCGACGGCGGCCCCTATACGATGAAGCAGCACGGCTTCGCGCGGCGGATGATGTTCGCGGTGGCGGAGCAGGCGGCGGACCGCGCGACCTTCGTGCTGACCGACACGCCGGAGACGCGCGCCTGCTATCCCTTCGCTTTCCGGCTGGAGGTGACGTTCGGCATCGTGGGGGCGACGCTGTCGGTAGATGTGTCGATCGCCAACCCCGGCGATGCCCCGCTGCCGGCGAGCTTCGGCTTCCACCCGGCATTCGCCTGGCCGCTGCCGGGCGGCGGCGCGAAGGAGGCGCATCGCATCATCTTCTCCGCCGACGAGCCGGAGCCGCTGCGCAAGATCGACGCCAATGGGCAGATCGCGCCGGAACCGCGCCCGTCGCCGCTCGACGGCCGCACGCTCCACTTGCGCGATGATCTGTTTGCGGACGACGCGCTGATCTGGGACCGTCTCCACTCCGACCGCGTGACCTATCAGGGAGCGACCGGTCCCCGGCTGGAGATCGCCTTCTCCGACACCCCGATGCTCGGCATCTGGACCAAACCCGGCGCGCATTTCATCTGCATCGAGCCGTGGCACGGCATCGCCGATCCCGCCGGCTTCACGGGCGATTTCCGCGACAAGCCCGGCGTATTCGAGGTCGCGCCCGGCGCGGCGAAACGGATCGCGATGCGCGTGACGCTGCTGGCCGAATCGTAACCGGCGCGTTCGTCCCTTCCGCGCATCCCTGTTCCGGCGTCACGAAAGCCTTCGCCATGACTTCCCCCCGCCGCACCTTCGCGATCATCTCGCATCCTGACGCCGGCAAGACCACGCTGACCGAAAAACTGCTCTATGTCGGCGGCGCGATCCATCTCGCCGGCGAGGTGAAGGCGCGCGGGGCGAACCGCCGTGCGCGTTCCGACTGGATGAAGATCGAGCAGCAGCGCGGCATCTCCGTCACCTCCTCGGTGATGACGTTCGAGAAGGACGGCGTGACCTTCAACCTGCTCGACACGCCGGGGCACGAGGATTTCAGCGAGGATACCTATCGCACCCTCACCGCTGTCGATTCGGCGGTGATGGTGATCGACGCGGCGCGCGGCATCGAGGCGCAGACGCGCAAATTGTTCGAGGTGTGCCGGTTGCGCTCGGTGCCGATCATCACCTTCGTCAACAAGGTCGATCGCGAGGGCCGCGCGCCGTTCGAACTGCTCGACGAGATCGCCGACGTGCTCGCGCTGGATGTCGCGCCGATGAGCTGGCCGGTCGGCATGGGCGGCACGTTCGAGGGTATCCTGGACCTGCAACGCTGGTCGATCAGCCGGCCGGAGGGCGACAGCCGCACCTTCCAGGGCAAGGTCGACGCCGAGCCGATCCTGCCCGACGACGTACGCGACGAGATCGAGCTGGCGCAGGCGGGCTATGCGCAATTCGACGCGGAAGCGTATCGCAACGGTGATCTCACCCCGGTCTATTTCGGCTCCGCGCTCAAGGATTTCGGGCCGGCCGAGCTGATCGCCGCGCTCGCCGATTACGCGCCCGCCCCGCGCCCGCAGCCGGCCGAGCCGGCGCCGGTCAGCCCGGAGGAGAAGGAAGTCACCGGCTTCGTCTTCAAGGTGCAGGCCAACATGGACCCGCAGCACCGCGACCGCATCGCCTTCATGCGGCTCTGCTCGGGCGTGTTCAAACGCGGCATGAAGCTGACGCCGACCGGCCACGGCAAGCCGATCGCGGTCCATTCGCCGATCCTGTTCTTCGCGCAGGATCGCGAGATCGCCGACGAGGCGTACCCCGGCGACATCATCGGCATCCCCAATCACGGCACGCTGCGGGTGGGGGATACCCTGTCGGAGCGCGCCGACGTGCGCTTCACCGGCCTGCCCAATTTCGCGCCGGAAATCCTGCGCCGCGTCGCGCTGAAGGACCCGACCAAGACCAAGCAGCTCCGCAAGGCGCTGGACGACATGGCCGAGGAAGGGGTGACGCAGGTGTTCTATCCGGAGATCGGATCGAACTGGATCATCGGCGTGGTCGGGCAGCTCCAGCTCGAGGTGCTGATCTCGCGGCTGGAGGCGGAATATAAGGTCGCCGCCGGGCTGGAGCCGGCGCCGTTCGACACCGCGCGCTGGGTGTCGAGCGACGACGCGGCCGCGCTCAAGGACTTCGCCGACCTCAACCGCACGGCGATGGCGAAGGATCGCGACGGCAACCCGGTGTTCCTCGCCAAGAGCGCGTGGGAGGTGAATTACGTCGCCGATCGCTATCCCAGGGTGAAGTTCGCCGCGACGCGCGAGCGGTGAGGGTCAGGCCCGCTCCTCGATCCATCCGCGCCGCAGCGACTTGACCGCCAGCAGCCCCAGCACCGCCGCGAGCAGATAGAAGCCGACGCCGATGATCGCGGCATAACGCAGCGAATCGTCGCCATATTGCGCCTTCAGCGCCACCGAGATCGCGCCGAGCAGCCAGGGGCCGATGCCCAGTCCGACGAGGTTGTTGATCAGCAGGAACGTGCCCGAGGCGCTGGCGCGCATGTGCGGCGGCGCGAGATGCTGCACGGCGGTGGTGATCGGCCCGAGCCACAGGATGTTCAGCCCGTTCGGGATCAGCAGGCATATCCATGCCAGCGTCGGCGAGGGCGTGGCCAGCCCGATCGCGAAGGTCGGCGCGGTGATCAGCCAGGCGAAGGCGGGGAGCTTCACATACCAGCCGCGATCGCCCTTGCCGACCCGATCCGCCAGCACGCCGCCCATGAACACGCCACCCGCGCCGCCGATCAGCAGCAACGATCCCATGAACTGCCCGGCGGTGATCAGCCCCCAGTCGTAGCGGACCATCAGGATCTTCGGCACCCATAGCGCGAGGCCGTAGCCCGCGAGCGAGCTGGACCCCGCGCCGAACGCCATCAGCCAGAAGGCGGGCTTGGCCGCGAGGATCGGGAACACCGCGAGCAACGGCACGCGCTCCGCCGTCGCGGCCGGCGCCGGCTTCGGCCGGTCACGCACGATCCACAGGAAGATCGGCGCGAGCACGATGCCGGCAAGGCCCACCGTCAGGAACGCCACCCGCCAGTTCACCAGCGCGGCGATATAGGCCCCCAGCAGCACGCCGCACGCCAGCCCAATCGGAATGCCCATCGAATAGATTGCGAGCGCCCGCGCCCGGCGCTCGATCGGATAATAATCGGCGATCAGCGCATATGAGGGCGCGACGCCCCCCGCCTCGCCGACGCCGACGCCGAGCCGGTAGAGGAACAGATGCCAGAAATTGCCCGCCATGCCGCACAAGGTGGTGAATCCGCTCCACACGATCAGCGAGGCGGCGATCACCTTCGTCTTGCCGATCCGGTCGGCCAGCAGCGCCAGCGGCACGCCGAGGCAGGAATAGAGCAATGCGAAGGCGATGCCCCCGATCGCGCCGAACTGCGCGTCGTTGAGGCCGAGGTCTTGCTGGATCGGCTTGGCGAGGATGCCGAGTATCTGCCGGTCGAGGAAGTTGAACGTATAGACCGCCAGCAGCATCGCCAGCACCAGCCCGCGATAGCCCGGCCGTTCGCGATCGATCATTCGCTCCCCTCCCGATACGAAAAGGGGCCGGACGTTGCCGACCCCTTCTCCCCCTTTAACACTGGCGCGATCAGAAGCGGAAGCCGACCGTTCCGCTCCAGGTGCGCGGATCGCCATAATAAGCGGTCTGGATGTTGCCGACGCTGGAGAATTCCTGCGCGTCGGTGAGGTAGATCGACTTGGTCAGGTTCTTCACCTGCCCGCGCAGATACCATTTGCCGCCCGGCGCATCATATTGGACGAAGGCGTTGACCAGCCAATAGCCCGGCTCCATCAGCCCCTGCCGGTTGTCGACCGACAGCCACTGCTTGTCCACGAACCGCGCATCGCCGCCGAGGGTGAGCGAGCCGGCATTGCCGAGCGGAATGGCGTAATCGCTCGCCACCGAGAAGTTGATCGGCGGCGCGAACGCGGGCTTGCAGGTGATCTGCTGGCCGGTGGGGTTGCAGGAGTAGGCCGGTGCGCGACGGCCGTCGTTGAATTCCAGATATTTGGAATTGAGATAGCCGAAGCTGCTGCGGATCGACCATTCGCGGGTCGGTCGCACCGCGATCTCCGCCTCGACGCCCCACATGCGCAGCTTGCCGGCGTTGATCACCGGGAAGGAACCCGCCGCAATGCCGGTCGCGCCGCCGCCAACACGTGCCTGGAAATCGCGATAGTCGGAATAGAAGACATCGCCCGACAGCGAGACGCGGCCGTTGAGGAAGCTGCCCTTCGCGCCGCCCTCATAGGTCCACACCGTTTCCGGCTTGAAATAGGGGACATAGACGCGCTGGCCGTTGATCTCCTGCGTCACGTCCGCGTCGCTGTTGGCGCGGCCGTTGAACCCGCCCGACTTGAAGCCGCGCGAGGCCGTCGCATAGATCAGCGTGTCCGGCGTCGGCTTGTACGAGAGCGTTGCCATCGGCGTCCATGCGTCGAAATCGACGTGATCGATGGCATTGTAGGGCGCGGGCAGGCTGTTCGGGAATTCATAGGTCGCGCCGAACTGCGCCCCGGCCAGATAGGCGGTGGTGGTGCGGAAATAGCGCTTGCGCTCCTTGGTGTAGCGCAGGCCCGCCGTCAGCGAGAGCTTCTCGGTGAAGTCGTAGGTGAACTGGCCGAACGCGGCATAGCTCTTGGTGTTCTGCCGGTCGTCGATATTGCGTTGGAAGGTCAGCGGATAGTTCACCCCGGCGATTTGCACCTGCAGGTAATTGTCGTCGTAGGATTCCTGATGCGAGCGCACGCTCTCGTCGAGGTAATAGAGGCCGAACACGCCCTTCAGCTTGTCGCTGTTGTACTTGAGCTGCAGCTCCTGGCTGAACTGGTGCTGGCGCACGCCGACGAAGGCGTCGGCGAGCTGGAGCTGGGTCGCGTCGAAATCGATGTAATAATCGGGGCTGAGCTTGCGATAGGCGGTGATCGAGGTGAGCGAAAAGGCATCGTTCAGCTCGATGTTCGCGGTGAACGACGCACCCCAATGCTCCATCTTCTGGCCCTGGCCGGGCTTCAGGCTGGTCGATGCCTTGTAGTTGTACGGGCCATAGGGATAGGCCGGCGACACCACCGGCACGGCGGCGACGCCGGTGAAGGTCGAGTTGTACACCACGTTGGTGAGCGGCGCGGTGGCATAGCCCAGCGTCGGCGCGGTATCCTGATGCGTATAGTCGCCCTCGAAGATCAGTTCGACCCGGTCGCTCGGCGTTGCGCGCAGGATGGCGCGGCCGGCTTGCGTGTTGCGGTCGTTGTATTTGCGGTCGGTCAGCGGATCGGTGACGGTGCCGTCGCGCTTGTCATAAACCCCCGCGAGGCTCAGCGCGAGCTTGTCCTGCACCAGCGGCACGGAGACGTAGCCGTTCGCCAGTACCTGATTGTAGCTGCCGTAGGTGAACGAACCCATCGCGCGGATCTGATCGGTGTCCGGCTTGCGGCTGACGATGCTCACCGCGCCGCCGATCGTATTCTTGCCGTAGAGCGTGCCCTGCGGCCCGCGCAGCACCTCGACATGATCGACGTCGAACAGGTTGAACAGTGCGCCCTGGATACGGCTCATATACACGCCGTCGACATAGACGCCGACCGCCGGATCGAACGTCTGCAGCGCGTCGGGCTGGCCGACGCCGCGGATGAAGATGTTGGCGTTGGAGGTGGAGCCGCGCCCCTGCACCAGATTGACGTTGGGGATGGTGCCCTGCACGCCCGAAAGGTCGACCGTGCCCTGCTTGGCGAGTTGGTCCCCGGTGAGCGCGGTGACGGCGATCGGCACGTCGAGCAGGCGCTCGGCGCGCTTGCGCGCGGTGACGACGATATCCTGCGGATTGGCGGCGAGCGTCTCGTCGGCGGGAGCCTGCGGCGCTTCCTGCGCCAGCGCGGGCGCTCCGGCCACAAGCGCGAGCGCGGCGACGCCGCTGCGGAGCGCGGCATGGGAACGGACGAACGTGAACAAGGTGAAAACCTCCCCTTTGCTGCGCCGCGCCCGGTTGCGAGCTTGTGCGCTGGACGGAGACGCAATAATGAAAGTCGAACCAGGATTCAACTTGGATATGGAGCGGGGATGAGTGAAGGCGGAAAAGTGGGGCCGGAAAGCCACACCGGGAGCGGCGCCGAAGCCTCGGCAGACGCCGGCAAGCGCCCGCGCACCGCGCGCGGGCAGCGGACGCAGCGCGCGATCCTCGATGCGGCGGCGGTGGAATTCGGCGAGCACGGCTTCCACGCCGCCTCGATCAGCGGGATCACGCGGCGTGCCGGGGTGGCGCTGGGCAGCTTCTATACCTGGTTCGATTCGAAGGATGCGGTGTTCCGCGCGCTCGTGCGCGACATGTCCGATCAGGTGCGCGACCGCGTCGGCCCGGCGATCCGCGCCGCGCCGGACCAGATCGCGGCGGAGCGCGCCGGGCTGGAGACGTTCCTGGAGTTCGTGCGCGGCCACAAGGAGATCTACCGCATCATCGACGAAGCCGAGTTCGTCGATCCCGAAAGCTTCCGCCGCCACTATTCCAGCACGGCGGAGCGCATCCGCGAGCGGCTTCAGCAGGCGGCGGCGCGCGGCGAGCTGATCGACGAGGTGGGCGAGGTCCACGCCTGGGCGATCATGGGGATGAACGTGTTCCTCGGCCTGCGCTTCGGCGTGTGGGCGGAGGATGCGCCGGTAGCGGAGATCGCGGATCAGGTGGCCGCGATGCTGGCGCGTGGGTTGCGGCGGGAATGAGGGAGCGGACTGTTCTGTAGCCGGGATGGGTGGAGAACAGACTCACAAGCCGGCGTAAGCAATGTCGCCAGTTGTCCATATTAGACGACCTACCTCATCTTGCTTCCAATATACTGTTCCAAATGCCGCCTGATAAGTCTCAACGCCGTTGGAGCGGTGCTGCGAGAACTCAGCCCAACTTACGCTTTTGTCGACTGAGCAACCGTCGTGAATAGTAAACCCCTGTCGCAAAAGATTTGCTCGGAGTTTCAACGCTGGTGATCCGGGTGGGTAACTCTCCCGAAGTCGCGCGACGATTTCTGGTGAACGTGAGGCAGTCTCAGGTACTGATCCCTGTTCGTTGCCGCCTTCGCAGAGAAAATTGCTACCACCCGTTGTTGTGGCATCGCGGAGAAGTGGGGGTAATTTCTGTGAGGGCTGTCCGCACCCGCTAAGAAGAAGGCAAGCGGCAGCGGAAACAATGCGGGTCTCAAGCGGCATGGTATTGTATTAGAACCTTCGCAAATGCCTGCAACTGGGGCGTTAGCCGTCGTCCCCTCGTCGTCACGATCAGCGAAAGCTGGAGCCGCGCGCCGTCAACCCCCATCCTCATCCAGCGCCCGTTGCAGCATCGCCCGCACCGCGCGTAGCGACGCGCCGTCGTGCGCCACCGCAGCCGGCACCGTCGCCGCGCGTTTCCCCTCGGTCGCCAGCAGTTTCTGCACGCCCTTCACGGTATAGCCGTCGCGGTTGAGCAGCCTGTTGATCCGCTCGACCAGCGCCACGTCCTCGGGGCGATAATAACGCCGGTTGCCGGCGCGGGTCAGCGGGCGGAGCTGGGGGAAGCGTGTTTCCCAATAGCGCAGCACATGCTGCGGCAGGCCGGTGGCGGCCGCGACTTCACCGATCGTCCGTAATGCGCCCGCTGCCTTGGCGTCCGGACCGCTCAATTCTACCCCGCGGCGACGATGCGATCGCGCATCATCTGGCTGGCGCGGAAGGTGAGCACGCGGCGCGGCGCGATCGGCACTTCCACGCCGGTCTTGGGATTGCGCCCGATCCGCTCGCCCTTGTCGCGCAGGACGAAGGTGCCGAAGCCGGAAATCTTGACGTTCTCGCCCTTGGCGAGCGCGTCGCCCAACATGTCGAGCATCTGTTCCACCAGACGCGCGGAATCCGCGCGCGAGAGCCCGACCTGCCGGTGCAATGCCTCCGACAAATCCGCCCGCGTCAAGGTGCCCGCCTCGCTCATTCCCGCCTCACTCCCCCCGGAATGGTGACTAGAATGTTAGGTTATCACTCCGGGGGTCAGGCAGAAAGGGTTTTGTTACGGGGCCTTGTCCCGTTTCAGAAACGGACGACGGAGGCGCCCCAGGTGAAGCCGCCGCCCATCGCCTCCAGCACCACGATCTGCCCCTCGACGATGCGCCCGTCGCGCACCGCCGCATCGAGCGCGAGCGGCACCGAGGCGGCCGAGGTGTTGGCATGGTGATCGACCGTCATCACCACCTTTTCCGCCGGCAGCCCGAGCTTGCGCGCGGTGGCGTCGAGGATGCGGGCATTGGCCTGGTGCGGCACGACCCAGTCGACCTCATCCGCCGTCAGCCCGGCGGCGGCGAGCGATTCGCCCATCACCGTCGCGAGGTTGACGACCGCGTGGCGGAACACCTCGCGCCCCTTCATGCGCACCTTGCCGACCGTGCCCGTCGTCGAAGGGCCGCCATCGACATAGAGCAATTCGTTGTGCCGCCCGTCGGCGTGGAGCCGGGTGGCGAGGATGCCGCGCCCGCCGGCTTCCGCGCTCTCCTGCGCCTCCAGCACGATCGCGCCGGCGCCGTCGCCGAACAACACGCAGGTGGTGCGGTCCTCCCAGTCGAGGATGCGGCTGAACGTCTCCGCGCCGATCACCAGCGCCTTGCGATGCGCGGAGGCGCGGATCATGCTGTCCGCCACCTGCACCGCGTAGAGGAAGCCGGAACAGACCGCCGCCACGTCGAACGCGGTGCAATCGTCGATGCCCAGCGCGGCCTGCACCTTGGTGGCGGTGGCGGGGAAGGTCTGATCGGGCGTGGCGGTGGCCAGCACGATCAGGTCGATATCCTGCGCGCGCACCCCGGCCGCCGCCAGCGCCGCCTTCGCCGCGTCGGTGGCGAGCGTCGCGGTGGTCTCGTCCGGCCCGGCGAGGTGGCGGAAGCGGATGCCGGTGCGCTCGACGATCCATTCGTCGGAGGTGTCGACCATCTCCGCCAGCTCGGCGTTCGAGACGCGCCGCGCCGGCAGCGCCGAGCCGGTTCCGGTGATGACGCTCCGTATCATGCCGCCTGCTTTTCGAAATTGCCGAGGTCTTCGGCGATGCGCCGCGCGAGATCGGCCTGCACCATCTTGGCGGCATTGCCGATCGCCGTCGCCACGCCCAGCTCGTTCGCGCCGCCGTGGCTTTTCAGCACCAGCCCGTTGAGGCCGAGGAAGACCGCGCCGTTGTGGTTATTGGGATCGAGATGATCGCGCAGCAATTGCGTCGCCGGGCGCGAGATCAGGAAGCCGATCTTCGAGCGTACCGAGGAGGTGAAGGCGCGCTTGAGCAGGTCGGCGACGAATCGCGCCGTGCCCTCGGCCGTCTTGAGCGCGATATTGCCGGAGAAGCCGTCGCACACGATCACGTCGACATGGCCGCGCGCGATCTGGTCGCCCTCGATGAAGCCGGTGAAGCGCATCGGGAGGTGAGTCGCCTCGCGCAGGCCCTGCGCGGCGTCGCGAATCTCCTCGGTGCCCTTCTGGTCCTCGCTGCCGATGTTGAGCAACGCGACGCGCGGGCTGGCGAGGTCCAGCGTGGTGCGGGCATAGGCCGCGCCCATCACCGCGAACTGCATGAGGTTGCGCGCATCGCACTCGGTGTTCGCGCCGAGATCGAGCATCACCACGTCATTGTCGCCGAGCGAAGGCAGCATCGCCGCCAGCGCGGGCCGGTCGATCCCCGGCATGGTGCGCAGCGCCAGCTTGGCCATGGCCATCAGCGCCCCGGTGTTGCCGGAGGACACGGCGGCGCCCGCGCGACCCTGCTTCACGCAGTCGATCGCGATGCCCATCGAGGTCGTCCTGGCCCGGCGCAGCGCCTTGCCGGCCGTCTCGCTCGATCCGACGACGTCGGGGGCGTGGACGATTTCGGCATTGTTGCTGAGGTTCGGATGCGTCTTCAGCCCGTCGCGAATCGCCAACTCGTCGCCGACGAGCAGGAACTTCATCCCCTCGAACTGGCGGCGCGCGCGCGCAACGCCCGCAAGCATGACCGCCAGCCCTTCGTCACCGCCCATCGCATCGACGGCGATCCAGGAACTGTCGGACATGAAGCAGCGACCCCCTGTTTGGCCGGGCTATCAGCCCTCGACGGAAACGACTTCGCGTCCGTTGTAATGGCCGCAGGACGGGCAGAGGTTATGCGGGCGCTTCAGTTCGCCGCAGTTCGGGCATTCCTGGAACGCCTCCACCGAGAGCGCATCGTGCGCGCGGCGCATGCCACGGCGGGAGGGGGAAGTCTTTCGCTTGGGGACGGCCATCGCGGCACCTTGATCCGTATTCAGTTCAAAAGGAGGCGATTCGCCCGGAACAACTCGAACGCAGCCGACAGACACGCCGGCCGCGCCGGGCGGCCGGGCGCATCGCGAAGTCACGCGCCTATACCGGAATATCGCCGCGTTGCAAGCGGCGCGGGCAAGTGGCAGTCTCGCGCGACTATAACGGCATGGGGAATATGGGATGCTGCTTCCGGTAACGCTGGTGCTGGCCGCCGCCTGCGGGCTGATCAACCTGTGGCTGGGGCTGCGGCTGGTGCGCGGACGGATGCAGGGCGTGGCGCTCGGCGACGGCGGCAGGCCGGAGATGCTGGCGGGGATGCGCGCGCACGCCAATTTCGCCGAATATGCGCCGTTCGTGCTGATCCTCACCGGGTTGATCGAACTGGCGCGAGGCCCCTCGCTGTGGCTGTGGATCCTGACGGTGGTGTTCGTCATCGCCCGCATCGCGCATCCGATCGGGATCATGCGCCCCGCGCCGAATGCGCTCCGCGCGGCGGGCGCGATGGGAACGTGGATCGTCACCGCGATCCTCGCCTGCTGGGCGCTGGTGATCGCCTATCAGGCGAACAGCGCCGCCGCACCCGCCGGCCCGGCGATCGAGATGGCGCCGCCGCAGGGCTGAGGTCAGACGGTCGGCCGCTTCGCGAAGGTCTCGGGCAAATCGGCCGGCGCGTCGTCGCTCACCACGACATCGGCGACGTGGGCGGCCGGAGAGCCCTGGCGCGCCCGCGCGATCGCGGCGGCGACCGCTTCCTCGCTGCCCTCGACCACCGCCTCGACGGAGCGGTCGAGCCGGTTGCGCACCCATCCGCGCACGCCCAGCCGGCGCATCTCGGCGACGAACCAGTCGCGATAGAACACCCCCTGCACCCGGCCGGTGATGACGAGGCGGCGGCGCATCATCCGTCCTTGCGCCCCTCGATGATCCACGGGCGCGGGCGGCCGGTCGGCTTCGCCACCCCGTCGAGCCGCACCGCGCGGCGGACATAGACCGGCTTCATCAGCATCGTGCCGCCCATCCCGCCGCCGGTCGGCTGCGCGAGGATGCGGCGCACCACGTCCTGCCCGCCGACGACGCGCCCGAAGGCGGCATAGCCGGGGTGGCCGGGGCTGGCGTCCATCGACGGCATCGCGCCGACGGTGATGAACCAGTTGCCGTTGGCCGATCCCGGCTCCCCGCGCCGCGCCATCGAGATCGTCATGTCGAGATGGCGGATGCCGGTCTTGCTGGTCGGCTCGTGCGCGATCGTGTCGAGGAAGCGCCGCGCGTCGGTGCGGATGCCGGACTGGATGAAGCCGAACTTCGGCGCCAGCTTGCTGCGCGCGACGCGATAGAAGCTGATCCCGTCGAATCGCCCGTCATCGACGTAGCGCATGAAATTGTCGGTCGAGATCGGCGCGTGCTTCGCATTGAGCGCCAGCACGATATTGCCGAGTGCCGTCTCCAGCCGCACCCGCACGAAGCCGGGCGTCGCGCGATCGGCACGCTGCGCGGCGGCGGGGAGGGAAAGGAACAGGGCGGCGAGCAGGAACAGGGCGCGCATGGCCTTCGCCTATCCAGCCGCGCGGTCTGCGACAAGCGGCCTCACGACGATCAGGGGGCGGTGCGCGCCAGGAGATCGGCGAGATCCTGTTTCCAGAACTTCGCCCAGGTGTGCGTGCCATGGCCACGCGTGTCGGCGCTTTCCGCGATCAGGCGGAAACGGGTGCGGGGCATCCGCTTCACCGCCTGATTCGGGAAATCGAGGTTGCGCGGGTTGATGAAATCGTCGGCCGAATTGATCCACGTCATCGGCGCGGTGATCGTCTCGAGCTTCGGCCACGGATCATAGTTGCGGGACGAATCGAGCTGATAGATCAGGTCGTTGGCGTCGATGCCCCGGATCGATCCCGCCACTTTCTCGCGCGCATAGGATACCGCCGCATCGCGGGTGGGATAGGCCGACTGGAGATAGAGTGGCGCGCCGCCGGCGATGAACAGCAGCGAGGCCGCGCCGCGCACGCCCTGCGCCGGCTCCGTGGTGTAATTGCCGCCGTTCCACGCCGGATCCTGCTCGATCGCGTCGATCGCGAGCTGTCTCCACATGCGGTTCACCCCCGCGATCTGCACCGGCTCGCACGCCATCGGCATCAGCGCGCGGGCATAATCGGGATAGGTCTCCGCCCAGACGAAGCCGTGCATGCAGCCCATCGACGTGCCCATGATGAGGCGCATCCTGCGGATGCCGAAATGCTCGGCGAGCAGCCGATGCTGCGCCGCCACCATGTCGTCATAGTCGTAATGCGGGAAGGCCATGCGCATCCCGTCGGATGGCCTGGAGGAGCCGCCGTGCCCGATATTGTCGGGCAGGATGATGAAATAGCGCGTGATGTCGAGCGGCTGGCCGGGGCCATACAGTTCGTCGGCGAATTGCGGCTGGAGGAATTGCTTGCCCGTGCCGCCGGTGCCGTGGAGCACCATCACCGCATTGTCGATCTCGCCCGCCGCATTGCGATGCGGGGCGCCGAGCGTGGTGTAGTGGAGCTTCAGCTCGGCCAGCTTCTCTCCCGAGCGGAAGGCGAAATCGCGGATGACGAAATCGCCTTCCTTCGTGGGCCACTGCCTGACGGCGGCGGGAGGCGGAGCGGACGGAGGCGCGGATTGCGCCGGCGCGGCGGCGAGAAGCAGCGGAAGGATCATGCGGGCAAGGGTAGCACGCGATTCCGCCGGCGCCAGCACCGCCTCATCGCCGTTGGCGCGGCCGGACGAAGCGCTGCTCGGTCATCTCCGGCCCCCATTGCCGGCCGGACCATTGCTCGACGCAGGTGAAGCCGAAGCTCTCGTAGAGGTGCCTTGCCGCCGACAGGCCGCTGACCGTCCACAAATGGGTTTCGGCGAAATCCTGCTCGTCGACGAAAGCCATCGCGGCGGAGAGCAATTTGCGCCCGACGCCCCCGCCGCGCGCGCCGTCCGCCGCGACGAAATACCGCAGATGCGCGATATCGTTGCCCAGATCCTCGCCGTCGATCGAGATCGAGCCGACCACCTCCTCTCCGCGCAGCGCCGACCAGATGGCGTTGCGCGGATTTTCCAGCCGGCTGCAGAGGTCCGCGAGGCCGGTCGCCACGACGCTCTCGAAATGCTGGCCGAAGCCCGTTTCGCGGGAATAATAGAGCGCGTGCATCTCGGTGACCCGCGCGATCAGCCCGGTGCGATAGCCGCGCGCGATGGTGATGGCCGGAGGCGCCCCCGCGCTGCCCTCACCGGTGAGGGCGCCGGTGTAGAGGCGCAATCCTTCCAGAACGGCGTGCGCCTGTCCCGGCTGCAGCCGCCCGAGCGCCTCGATCACCTGCGCATCGGCAAAGGCGTGGATCGCCGCGACGCGGCGCTTCCCTTCCGGCGTGAGCGAGAGGATCTTCACGCGGCCGTCGTCCTCGCCTGCTTCCTCGCTGACGTCGCCCGCCTCGACGAGCTTCCGCAACATCCGGCTGACGCTCGATTTTTCGAGGTGCAGGCACATGCCGAGATCGCGCGCGGTGACGCCGCCGCGCTCGATCTCGATCAGCGCATGGACGGCGGACGGCGAAAGCTCGGTCCCCGCGAAGCTCCCGCCCATGAAGCCCCACTCGCGCACGATCGCGCGCGATACGTTGCGTATGTCCTCGACCAGTTGCGTGGTGGCATCCATCCCGGCCTCTCCTCCGCACATGGTTGTATCATGCAACTACATTGAGGCAAGAGCGCTGTCAGACGCCGAGCCATTCCAGATTGCCCGGCAACATTTGCGCAGCGAAATCGACTTGCAGGACTCGTCGTTGAGCATGGCCAACGCTGGCAGCGGATGCGTGGAGGATCGGGGTGGCATAGGCCCAAACGTCTCCTCGTTGTGCGAGACAGGCGAGGATGCCGAGCCGCTCCACCGCAGCCGGGATTTCCGGCTCGGCTATGCGCCCCAATCGGTGCGAGCCGGGTGCGATCAGCAGCGGTGCGTTGTTCGCAGGCACGTCGTCGATATGGACCCGCAGTGTCGTCATTCGCTCGATGATCGCGAATGGCGGCTCGACATGGATCAGCCCGGCTTTGCGACCCCACGGGCCGAAGCCGGGTACTTCGCGCCGCTCACGCACGACGATCGTCCGATCCTGATGCCAGCCGAGCGACCAGTTGGTGCCGGGTGACTTATCGAACAGGATGGCGCGTACTGGTCGCGCCTCAGGGCCTATGTAATGCCCTGCGATACGCGTCAGAGAGGGAAGCACGGCGGCGAGGGCGGGATGGCCATGCAAACGGATACCAGCATGACGCTCTGGATATGAGGCGGCGAGGGCGTCCAGATGGGGAAGAATCGAAAGGGCGGCGTCTGGGTAGAACGCCGCCCCGTCGTTTTGCCAATCAAGGCCCGGGGCGGGAGCGCATCCCGCCCCGGCCAGCCGTGGCTCCATGCCTTTGCTGCGCCCGGCCACCGGCGTGGAGCTACACTCGATGCCTCACAGCTTCTGCGTCAGTTCCGGCACCACCTTGAACAGGTCGCCGACCAGGCCGATGTCGGCGACCTGGAAGATCGGGGCGTCCTCGTCCTTGTTGATGGCGATGATGGTCTTGGAGTCCTTCATGCCGGCGAGGTGCTGGATCGCGCCCGAGATGCCGACCGCGATATAGACTTCCGGCGCGACGATCTTGCCGGTCTGGCCGACCTGATAGTCGTTCGGCACATAGCCCGCATCCACCGCCGCGCGGCTCGCGCCGACGCCCGCGCCGAGCTTGTCGGCGAGCGGCTCGATGATCGCGTGGAAGTTCTCGCTGTTCTGGAGCGCGCGGCCGCCCGAGACGATGATCTTCGCGGAGGTGAGCTCCGGGCGCTCCGACTTGGCGATCTCCTGCCCCTCGAAGGTCGAGAGACCCTTGTCGCCGGTCGAGCCGACCGCCTCGATCGTGCCCGAGCCACCCTCGGGAGCGGCCTTTTCGAACGCGGTGCCGCGCACGGTGATGACCTTCTTCGCGTCCTTCGTCTGCACGGTCGCGATGGCGTTGCCGGCGTAGATCGGGCGCGTGAACGTGTCAGGCCCCTCGACCGACAGCACGTCGCTGATCTGCATCACGTCGAGCAGCGCGGCGACGCGCGGCGCGATGTTCTTGCCGTTGCTGGTGGCGGGCACGACGAAGGCATCGTGATGGCCCATCAGCTCGACGACGAGCGGCGCGACATTCTCGGCCAGCGCATGCGCATAGGCGGCATCGTCCGCGACATGCACCTTGCCGACGCCGGCGATCTTCGCGGCCTGATCGGCCACCGCGCCGACGCCCTGCCCGGCGACCAGCAGATGAACCTCGCCCAGCTTCGATGCGGCGGTCACCGCGGAAAGCGTGGCGTCCTTGACGGTGGCGCCGTCATGTTCGACCCAGACAAGCGTCTTCACTTCGCCACTCCCATTGCCTTGAGTTTCGCGACCAGCTCATCGACGTCGGCGACCTTCACGCCGGCGGTGCGCTTCGGCGGCTCGACCACCTTCAGCGTGGTGAGGCGCGGGGTGACATCGACGCCGTAATCGGCCGGCGACTTGGTCGCGAGCGGCTTCGACTTGGCCTTCATGATGTTCGGCAGCGAGGCGTAGCGCGGCTCGTTGAGGCGCAGGTCGGTGGTGACGATCGCCGGGAGCTTGAACGAATCCGTCTCGAGCCCGCCATCGACCTCGCGAGTGACCTTCACCGTCTCGCCCGAAACCTCGACCTTCGACGCGAAGGTGCCCTGGCCCCAGCCGAGCAGCCCGGCGAGCATCTGGCCGGTCTGGTTGTTGTCGTCGTCGATCGCCTGCTTGCCGAGGATGATGAGGCCCGGCTGTTCCTCGCCCGCGATCTTCGCGAGAATCTTGGCGATCGCCAGCGGCTCCGCCTTCTCGTCGCTCTGGACGAGGATCGCGCGGTCCGCGCCCATCGCCAGCGCGGTGCGCAGCGTTTCCTGGCACTTCGCCTCGCCGATCGACACCGCGACGATCTCGGTCACGACGCCCTTTTCCTTCAGGCGGATCGCTTCCTCGACCGCGATCTCGTCGAACGGGTTCATCGACATCTTCACGTTGGCGAGGTCGACGCCCGACCCATCCGCCTTCACGCGAGGCTTCACGTTATAGTCAAGCACTCGCTTGACCGGAACCAGCACCTTCATCGGCTGTGTCTCCATTGGCGCTATCTTCGAACAGTGGGCTCGCTAATGCAGCAGAATCGGCGCAAGTCCAGCCCAAACGTCCTTCCGGGGGGATCGGGCGACCCTTTGGCGCGACGCGGGCGCGCAATATTGTGGCGGGCTAGGCGTTATCCGCCCGAAATTCATTGCGTGCGCGTAACCGTGCCGCGATCGAAAACTACGAGAGAGCGGCATAGCGAAAGGGCGAGGAGGCGGGGTTACCCCGGCCTTCCCGCCCCTTGCTGAATCGGAATGAACCCGGATCAGGCCGGCGCGGCAAAGCCGCGCCGTCGGTCGGCGGGTGCGAACACCCGCCGCCGGCCGGGCTTGTTCGTCTCGCGGGCAGCGTCGCTGCCCGCGTGCGAACTACGCCGCCTTCTTCACCTCCGCGACGATCTTCTTCGCCGCGTCGCCCAGATCGTTTGCGGGCACGATCGCAAGGCCGGAGCTGGCGAGGATCGCCTTGCCCTGCTCGACGTTGGTGCCCTCTAGCCGCACGACCAGCGGCACCGACAGGTTCACTTCCTTCGCGGCGGCGACGATGCCCTCCGCGATGATGTCGCAGCGCATGATCCCGCCGAAGATGTTGACGAGGATGCCCTTCACCGCCGGATCGCTGAGAATGATCTTGAACGCGGCCGTCACCTTCTCCTTGGTGGCGCCGCCGCCGACGTCGAGGAAGTTCGCGGGGAACATGCCGTTGAGCTTGATGATGTCCATCGTCGCCATGGCGAGGCCGGCGCCGTTGACCATGCAGCCGATGTCGCCGTCGAGCTTGATATAGGCGAGGTCGTATTTGGAGGCTTCCAGCTCGGCCGGGTCTTCCTCCGTCTCGTCGCGCAGCTCGGCGAGGTCCTTGTGGCGGAACATCGCATTGCCGTCGAAGCCGACCTTGGCGTCGAGCACCATCAGCTTGCCGTCGTCCGTCACGGCGAGCGGGTTGATCTCGATCTGCGAGGCGTCGGTGCCGAGGAAGGCGTCATAGACCTTCGAGGCGAGCTTCTCGGCCTGCTTGGCGAGATCGCCCGTCAGCCCCAGCGCGTTGGCGACGGCGCGGCCGTGATGCGGCATGAAGCCGGTCGCGGGATCGACGTCGAAGGTGTGGATCTTCTCGGGCGTGTCGTGCGCGACGGTCTCGATATCCATGCCGCCCTCGGTGGAGACGACGAAGGCGACGCGGCCGGTGGCGCGATCGACCAGCACCGCGAGGTAGAATTCCTTGGCGATGTCCACGCCGTCGGTGACGTAGAGGCGGTTGACCTGCTTGCCGTGCTCGCCGGTCTGCACCGTGACGAGCGTGTTGCCGAGCATGTCGGCGGCGGCGGCGCGCACTTCCTCGGCGGTCTTCGCGAGGCGGACGCCGCCCTTGGCGTCGGCCGGCAATTCCTTGAACTTGCCCTTGCCGCGGCCGCCGGCGTGGATCTGCGCCTTGACGACATAAAGCGGCCCGGGCAGCTTCTTCGACGCCTCGACCGCCTCGTCGACGGTCATCGCGGCATAGCCGGCCGGGACGGGGACGCCGAACTTCGCGAGCAGTTCCTTGGCCTGATATTCATGGATGTTCATGGGATGCGTGGCCTCACCATATAGGAAACGGGCGGCCTAAAGCACACGGGGGGACGGGAATCCACCCCAAGGTGCATGGGCTGGCGCGGGTTTCGCATTTGTTCTAACCGGCGGTCGTGACCGTTCTTCCCTATCCCGCGCTGCATGCCAGCCATTCCGGCGTGTGGATCGCCGGGGAGGGAGAGGTGCGCGCGATCGGGCGCGGCGAGGCGATCCGCATCGCCGCCGACACGCCGGTGATCCTGCTCAACGCCCCGCTGATCGGGCAGCGACTCGGCTATGGCGAGCTTTCCGGGCTGGACCTGCTGGAGCTGTTCGCTTTCCTGCGGCCGGCGCGCTTCATGGTGCCGACGCCCAAGGGCCTCGCCGCCGCGACGGGGCTGGAGCCGCCTGCCGACGATGCCGCGATCGCGCCATTCCTGCGCGCGGCGGCCGAACGACTGCTGGCGACGCCCGACGGCGACTGGCCGGAACGCGAGGGCGCATGGACCGCCGCGCAGACGCTGTTCCGCCTGCGCTGGCCGTGGGCGCCGCTGCTCGCCGATCGCATCGCGCGGCCGCGCGGGGCGGAGCGCTGGCTGTTCTCGCGCCTGCCGGAATGGGAGGAGACCGCGCCGCGCCCGATGCCGCGCACGATCGCGCTCGACGGCGATGCGGTGCAGGAGCGGCTGGCGCGCCTCACCGGCGCCACGCGCGAGCCGCGCCCCGGTCAGCGCGCCTATGCCGGCGCGGCGGCCGACGCCTTCGCCCCGCGAATCGCGCGCGACTCGCCCAATCTGGTGCTGGCGGAGGCGGGGACGGGGATCGGCAAGACATTGGGCTATCTCGCCCCCGCCTCGCTCTGGGCCGAACAGGCGCAGGGCGCGGTGTGGATCAGCACCTACACCAAGGCGCTGCAACGCCAGCTTTCGCACGAGACGGCGCGGCTCCATCCCGATCCCGCCGCGCGCAAGGCGCGTGTCGTCACGCGCAAGGGGCGCGAGAATTACCTCTGCCTGCTCAATCTGGAGGACGCGCTGCAAGGGGGATTCTCCGGCCGCGCGGCGATCCTCGCGCAGATGGTGGCGCGCTGGGCGGCCTATAGCGCGGACGGCGACATGGTGGGCGGCGACCTGCCGGGCTGGCTCGTCACCCTGTTCCGCCGCAATGGCACGGCGGCGCTGACCGACCGGCGCGGCGAATGCGTCTATGCCGGCTGCCCGCATTACCGGAAATGCTTCATCGAGCACGCCGCGCGCGCCTCGGTGGAGGCGGATATCGTCATCGCCAATCACGCGCTGGTGATGGTCAACGCCGCGCGCGGGCGGGAAACCGCGACTCGCCCGACGCGCTACGTGTTCGACGAGGGCCATCACCTGTTCGACGCGGCCGACGCGATGTTCTCCACCGCGCTGACGGGGCAGGAGACGATCGAGCTGCGCCGCTGGATTCTCGGCCCGGAGGGAAGCGGGCGCGGGCGGCGGCGCGGGCTGGCGGCGCGATTGTCCGACGTGGCGAGCTATGACGAGGCGGGCGGCCGCGCGATCTCGGACGCGGTGGCGGCGGCGCAGGCGCTGGCGAGCGACGGCTGGCTCGCGCGGCTGGGCGAGGGCGCGCCGTTCGGGGCGATCGAGGCGCTGCTCGCGGCGGTGCGCGGCGTGGTCTACGCCCGCGCGGAGCAGCCGGGCGACGCCGGCTATGGCCTCGAAACCGAGATCGCCGAGCCGCCGGCCGCGCTGATCGACGCCGCTGGCCCGGCCGCGCAGGCGCTCGACGCCCTGCTCCGCCCGCTGGTGACGCTCGGCAAGCGGCTGGAGGCGGTGCTGGCCGAAGCGCCGGACTGGATGGACGGGCAGGCGCGCGCGCGGATCGAGGGCGCGATCGCCTCGCTCGGCTGGCGCGCCGAGACGGTGGCGGCGTGGCTGTCGCTGCTGGCGCGGGTCGGCGGCCCGGCGGACGCGGATTTCGTCGACTGGCTGGCGGTCGACCGGATCGAGGGGCGCGAGTTCGATATCGGCCTCCACCGCCACTGGCTCGATCCGACGCGGCCCTTCGCGGAAGTGGTGCTGAAGCCGGCGCATGGCGCGCTCGTCACCTCCGCCACGCTCACCGCCGGCGGCGACTGGAACACGGCGGAGGCGCGGGTCGGTGCGCCGCACCTCTCCATGCCGCCCGAGCGGTTCGAGGCGGCCAGCCCGTTCGACTACGCGGCCTGTGCCGAGGTGCTGATCGTCACCGACGTGAAGCGCGGCGATCAGGCCGCGCTCGCCAACGCCTATGCGCGGCTGATCGAGGCGGCGGGCGGCGGGACGCTCGGACTGTTCACCGCGATCCGGCGGCTGCGCGGCGTCCATGCCGCGATCGCCGACCGGCTGGCGCGCGCCGGCCTGCCGCTCCACGCGCAGCATGTCGATCCGATCGACACCGGGACGCTGGTCGATATCTTCCGCGACGATCCGCACGCCTCATTGCTCGGCACCGACGCCTTGCGCGACGGCGTGGACGTGCCGGGCGATTCGCTGCGGCTGGTGGTGATGGAGGGCGTGCCGTGGCCCAAGCCGAGCGTGCTCCACGCCGCCCGGCGGCTTGCGGGCGGGGGCAGCGCCCATGACGACCGCATCGTCCGCGCGCGGCTGGCGCAGGCGTTCGGGCGGCTGATCCGTTCGGCGCGGGATCGCGGCGCATTCGTATTGCTCTCGGCGGCGATGCCGTCGCGCCTGCTCACCGCCTTCCCGCCGGGCGTGGCGATCGCGCGGGTGCCGCTCGACGAAGCGATCGTGCGGGTGCGGCAGCGTCTTTCCTCCGGCGCGCGTCTGGGGCATGAGGCTGCTCCCGCCGACCCGAACTGACGGAGAATTCCCCTCGTGAAGACGCTGACGCTGCTGCGCCACGCCAAATCCGGGTGGGA
This sequence comes from Sphingomonas sp. 67-36, assembly GCA_001897375.1. Taxonomy (GTDB): domain Bacteria; phylum Pseudomonadota; class Alphaproteobacteria; order Sphingomonadales; family Sphingomonadaceae; genus Sphingomonas. The sequence goes on from MKSU01000005.1 coordinate 114,785, forward strand.
CGATCCGGTCGCGCGCGATTTCGATCGCCCGCTCAACGCCAAGGGGCACCGCGCGGCGAAGGCGATGGGGCGGCACATGCGCGCGCTCGGCCTCGCCTTCGATCATGTCGTCGCCTCGCCGGCGGTGCGCGTGGTGGAGACGGTCGGGGAGGTCGCCGCCGGTTATGGCGCGCCGATCGATCCGGCGTGGGACCGGCGGGTCTATCTCGCTTCCTCCGCGATGCTGCTCGACGTGGTGCGCGAGACGCCGGGCGACGCCGGGCGGCTGCTGCTGGTCGGCCACAATCCGGGGCTGGAGGATCTGGTGCTGCTGCTCGTGCCGCACGGCGGCGGGGCGCTGCGCGAGGAGGTGGAGGAGAAATACCCCACCGCGACGCTGGCGGAACTCACCTTCGATATCGACGACTGGGCCGATGCCGCGCCGGGCCGCGCGACGCTCACCCGCTTCGTCCGCCCGCGCGACGTGGACGCCGCGCTCGGGCCGGGGACGGATTGAGCGCGACCTTTCGCGCTATTTCCCCAATTTTCCCTTCAGGGCCGCGAGCGCGCCGAACGGGCCGGCCTGATCCTCCCCCGCCACGCCGGCCTCGCGCAGCGCCTCCGCCGCGCGCGGGCCGCGCGGGAAGGGATCGAGCGCCAGCGCCAGCGTCTCCGCCGCCGCCTCGCCGAGGTCGATCGCGCCGCCCTCGATCTCGATCGTGTCGAGCGCGTCCTCGTCCAGCTCCACTTCCTCGCCCGATTCGCCCGGCGGCACGAAGCGCAGCGCGACCGTCTCGTCCACCGTCGCCGGCAGCGGGTCGCCGGTCACCGAGCACGCCTGCGCCACCGCCGCCGTCACGCGGCCGTCGGCGCGGATGCCGGCGATGTCGCGGCGGATCGTGAACCGTGCCTCCAGCCGCTCGATCGCGATCAGTCCGAATCGTGCGGCGAGCCGGCGACGCTCCTCGGCGTCGGCGGCGATCGCCACCTCGCGCGCCTCGCCGCCGATCGTGTCGAGCCGCTCCGGGCGGGAAAACTCCGGCGTCATGGCAATTCTCCGCGGTCGAGCGCGTCGAGCGGCACCGCCTTCAGCGCCGCGTGGAAGGCGAGCAGACGGTCGCGCACATGTGCCACCGCGGCGGCGGCCGGCGGATCGCCGCGCCACAGGTTGCGCGCCAGCGCCTCGTCCAGCGTGTCGTGCGCCACGCCCTCGCGATAGGCGCCGAGCCGCCCGCCGAGCATCCCCATCATCCGCCCGACCTGCTTGCCCACCACCATGTCGCCGAAGCCGATCTGGCGCACCTGCGCGTCCATGTCGTCGATGAACCGCTCGGTGAGGTGCGCGCTCATCTGCGCCGCCGCCGGATCGTCCTCCAGCCGCAGCAGCACGAAGGCGGTGATCGCCGCCACCATGTCGAATCGCCCGTCGAGCGTATCGGGCGCCGCGCCCTCCAGATACCAGTGCGGCTGGCGCGCGCGTGCCACCACCGCGTGATACAGCGGCAGCGCCGCATCCCGGTCCGGCGCCTTGCCGAGCCGCCCGCGCAACCTGTCGAGAAATCCCACGCCTGTTCCCGTCCTTCTCGTCATTGCCTTGTGTCGTCCTGCCGCCCGGCATATTGAGGCGTTCGGCTGCGGACGCAATGTGCCGCGCAACCGTCAAAGTTCGCGGAGTATCCATGCGCCAACCCATCCTGATCGCCGCGCTCGCCGGGATCGTGCTCGCGGGCTGCACCCCGCTCCGCTCGCATCAGGGCTATGTCGTCGATGCCGATCTGGTGAATGCCATCCAGCCGGGAGTCGACAATCGCGATTCGGTGCTCGCGACGCTCGGCCACCCGACCTTCGCCGCGCAGTTCAACCAGGGCGACTGGTATTACATCTCGCGCGACAGCCGCAACCTTGCGTACAAGCTGCCCAAGGTGAAGGACCAGCTCACCATGCAGATCAGCTTCGATCGCAACGGCACGGTGACGGCGGTGCGCCGCTCCGGCAAGGAGCAGGTCGCCTCGATCACGCCGATGAAGAAGACCACGCCGACGCTGGGCCGCAAGCGCGGCTTCTTCTCCGATCTGTTCGGCAACATCGGCGCGGTCGGCGCCGCCGGCATGGGCGGCCCGGCGGGCGGCGGGCGCGATACGCCGTAACGCGCCACCTTGCTCTTTCCTGACGAAGGCGTTCGCGGCGCGTTCAGCGGCGCGTTGCGATAACCCGATCCGTCGCGATGCGGCTTATCGCCGTACCGTCGAGGGAAAAGGAGAACGATAATGCGTAAGTTGATGATCGGCGTGCTGATGGCCGCCACCGCCTTCCCGGCGGTCGCCTCCGCGCAGACCTATCAGGATTTGCGCCGCGACCGGCAGGATGTCCGTCAGCAGCAGCATGAGCTGAACCAGGCCCGCCGTTATGGCGACCGCCATGACGTGCGCCGCGAGCAGCGTGACGTGCGTGACGCCCGCCGGAATCTGGCGGAGGACCGCAACCGCGCCTGGGGCCGCGACGACTGGCGCGGCTGGCGCAACCAGAACCGCAATCTCTACGCACGCGGCAACTGGAACGCGCCGTTCCGCTACCAGAATTTCCGCGTCGGCGCGCGGATCGCGCCGAGCTATTACGGCCAGCGTTACTGGATCGTCGATCCGTGGCGCTATCGCCTGCCGCCGGCGCGCCCCAACACGCGCTGGGTGCGCCACTATAACGACGTGCTGCTGATCGACTATCGTCGCGGCGTCGTCGTGGACGTGATCCGCAACTTCTACTGGTAGGAAGCGGATCGGGCGGCCGCCGGCATCATGTGCCGGCGGCCGTTTCGCGTCATTCCGCCCGCGCCGCCTGCGTCACCTTGACGATGGTGAGCGCGCGGCGATGCCCCTCGCGATCGGGCCACAGGATCGACTGGCCCTCGCGCAGCCCGATCAGGCCAGCGCCGACCGGCGTGAGGATCGAGACGCGCCCGGCCGAGATATCGGCTTCCTTCGGCCAGACGAGCTGCACGGTGCGCGCCGCGCCGCTCGCCGCGTCGATGAACTCGACGCTTGCGTGCATCGTCACCACGTCGCGCGGGATGCGCGCGGCGGTATGGACATTGGCGCGGCCGATCTCCTCGAGCAGCATCTCGCTGACTTCGGGCAGGCGGTCCTCCGCCCCGATCGCGAGATCGGTCAGCCTGTCCGCCTCGGTATCGATCATGTGGATCGGCGGCCGCTTCGCCGCCTTGCTGCTCGTCATGGGTGCTCTTTTCCGCGAATGAGAGGACGCGCGCATCTCGCGCGCTGTCTGTCGGGTGCCCCGGGTTCGGGGCATGTCGCGCCGGAACCCGGGGCTAGATGCCCGCGAGAAGCTGCCCCCCGTGGCGGCGGAAACGGAAAAGACGGCGGCTGGCCTGCATCGCGCGATGATGTCGCGCGCGCGGCCCCGAGTCAAACGCCGCCTTTCACGCCCGCCGGTTGCTGCGCATCGCGAAGCTGGAGGTGATCCGCGTGACGCCGGGCAGCCGCGTCAGCACGTCGCGGTGGAAGGCGGCATATTCCTCCATCCCCGCGATCTGCACGCGCAGCACATAATCCCCCGCGCCGGTCATCAGATACCATTCGCGCACCTCCGGATGGTGGCGCAACGCGCGCTCGAAGCGGACGAGATATTCCTCCGTCTGCCGCTCCAGCTCGACCTGGACGATCGCCACCGTCCCCTCGTCCGGCCCGGCGCCGGCGACGATCGCGGTATAGCCCCGGATCACGCCCGATTGCTCCAGCAGCCTGACGCGGCGCAGGCAGGCGGAGGCGGAAAGCCCCACCGCCTCGGCCAGCGCGCTGTTGGTGATCCGCGCGTTGAGGCGGAGCTGGGTCAGGATGCGGCGGTCGGCGTCGTCGAGGGCGGACATGCAGGATATGCCATCTGATCGAAGATCATGCCGAATAGCCTCGTTTCGAGCAGCATTGCACGTCAAATCGGCGAAAGATTCGTGTCGATCGCTGGCATCTGTCGGCGCGGAGGATGCCAAATGGCGAATGACGTCTGCGCGACCGGCTCGAGCCGGCTGACGATCGATCTTGATGCGATTCGCGCCAATTACCGCCTGCTCGCCGCGCGCGTCGCCCCCGCCGACTGCGGCGCGGTGGTGAAGGCCGATGCCTATGGGCTGGGCGCGGCGCAGGTCGCGCCGGTGCTGCGCGACGCCGGGTGCGGCATCTTCTTCGTCGCGCAGCTTTGCGAGGCGATCGAGCTGCGCACGGCGATCGGCGCGGCGGGCGATATCTTCATCCTCAACGGCCTCGATCCGGGATGCGAGGCCTCGTGCGCAGCGCACGGTTTCGTGCCGGTGCTCAATTCGGCCAGCCAGGCCGCGCGCTGGCGCGCCCTCGCCCGCGAGCGCGGCGCGGCGCTGCCGGCGGCGTTGCAGGTCGACAGCGGCATGTCGCGGCTCGGCCTCGACGCGGCGGCGGTGGAGGCACTCGCGGGCGACGCCGGTTTCGCGCGCGAGGTGTCGCTGCGGCTACTGATGACACACCTCGCCTGCGCCGACGAGCCGGACAATCCCGCCAACGCCGCGCAACTCGCGCGGTTCGGTGCGGCGCGCGCGCTGTTCCCCGCCGTGCGCGCGTCGATCGCCAACAGCGGCGGTTCGTTCCTGCCGGACGGCTTCCATTGCGACGTCGCCCGCGCCGGCATCGCGCTGTACGGCGCGCCGCCGAGCGCGCTGGCCGAGGGGTTGCGTCCGGTCGCGGCGCTGTCGGCACGCGTCATCCAGATCCGCGAGATCGGCGCGGGCACCGGCGTCGGTTACGGTCTCGATTATGTCGCCAGCGAGCGACGCCGCCTCGCCACGATCGGCATCGGCTATGCCGACGGCTGGCCGCGTCATTTGAGCGGCACCGGCGCTGCATGGCATCAGGGGCGGCGGCTGCCGATCGTCGGGCGCGTCTCGATGGACAGCCTGACGGTCGATATCTCCGCGCTCGCCGACGATGCGCTGGCGGAGGGCGATTTCGTCGAATTGCTCGGCCCGTCGCAGTCGCTCGACGACGTGGCCGGCGATGCCGGCACGATCTCCTATGAAATCCTCACCCAGCTCGGCCGGCGTCACCGGCGGCTTTATGTCGATGGAGCGCAGCAATGAGAGTGATCGTCCTTGGCGCCGGCGTGATCGGCGTCACATCGGCTTATTATCTCTCGCGGGCCGGGCATGAGGTGACGGTGATCGACCGCCAACCCGGCCCGGCGCTCGAAACCAGCTTCGCCAACGCCGGGGAGGTCTCGCCCGGCTATGCCTCGCCCTGGGCCGCGCCGGGCATTCCGCAGAAGGCGGTGCGCTGGCTGTTGATGAAGCACGCGCCGCTGATCCTGCGGCCGAAGCCCGACGCGGCGATGCTGCGCTGGCTGGCGATGATGCTGCGCAACTGCACCGAGGCGCGCTACGCGCTCAACAAGAGCCGCATGGTCGGGCTTGCCGAATTCAGCCGCGACGAGCTGAAGCGGCTGCGCGGGACGCTCGGCATCGCCTATGACGAGCGGGCGCAGGGCACGCTCCAGCTCTTCCGCACCGAAAAGCAGCTTGCCGGCGCAGCCAAGGACATGGCGGTGCTCGACGATTTCGGCGTGGACTATGAATTGCTCGACCGCGCCGGCTGCGTCGCCGCCGAGCCGGGCCTCGCCGCGACCAGCGACAAGTTCGTCGGCGGCCTGTGCCTCCCCGGCGACGAGACCGGCGACTGCCGCATGTTCACCCGCGCGCTGGCGGAACGGGCGGCGGCGGAGGGCGTGGAGTTCCGCTACGACACGGTGATCGAGGCGCTGGAGCATGACGGGCGCCGCGTCTCGGGCGTCAGGACGAGCGCGGGCGTGGTGCGCGGCGACGCCTGCCTGGTCGCCCTGGCGAGCTATTCGCCGCTGCTGCTCAAGCCGTTCGGGCTTACCCTGCCGGTCTATCCGGTGAAGGGCTATTCGATCACGGTGCCGGTCGCCGATCCGGATCGGGCGCCGGTGTCGACCCTGCTCGACGAAAGCTACAAGATCGCGATCACCCGGCTCGGGAATCGCGTCCGCGTCGGCGGCATGGCGGAGATTTCGGGCTTCGACCGCAGCCTGCCCGCGCGGCGGCAGGCGACCCTGCTTCATTCACTCACCGATCTGTTCCCCGGCGGCGCGAAGGTCGACGGCGAGACGAATTTCTGGAGCGGCCTGCGCCCGATGACGCCGGACGGCCCGCCGGTGATCGGCAAGACGCCGGTGGACAACCTGTTCCTGAACACAGGCCACGGTACGTTGGGTTGGACGATGGCGTGCGGCTCCGGACACCTCATCGCCAGCCTGATCGGCGGCACGGCGCCGGCTGTCGATCCGGGCGGACTGGGGATCGATCGCTACTAGCGCGGTTGTCGATCCGATTGCATCGGATCACCGCTCTATTTTCCTTTGCTTGTCGCGATTTCCCAGCCGGCAGATGATTCCATCTGCCTCGAAATCGCTCTAGCGCGAGGGCAAGCCTTCACCTAGCCTTGGCCGGGTGAACAGGGCTATCAAGAGTTCGTTGCGCCGGTTTTCGCGGCTGGCGTCGGGGATAGCGGCGATCGGCGTGATCGCCGCGCCGGTCGTGGCGGCGGAGGGTGATCTGACGCTTTACGCCGACGCCACCGTCATCGACGGCACCGGCGCGCCCGCGCGTGCGCATCAGGACATCCTCGTGCGCGGCGAGCGGATCGCGGCGGTGGGGCCGCGCGGGACGATCGCGGAGGGCGCGTCGGCGCGGCGCGTCGATCTCGCCGGGCGCTACGTCATCCCCGGCCTGATCGACAGCCACGTCCACCTCGCGACCCCGCCGAACAACGTCCGCGCGAAAGCGCTGCTCCGCCGCGACCTGTTCGGCGGCGTCACGGCGGTGCGCGACATGGCGGACGATCTGCGCCCCGTAGGCGAGCTGAGCCGCGAGGCGCTGACCGGGGAAATCCCCGCGCCCGATATCTATTACGCCGCGCTGATGGCCGGTCCGCCCTTCTTCCAGGACCGGCGCGTGCTGGCGGTGTCGGTCGGGACGAAGCCGGGCAGCGCGCCGTGGATGCAGTCGATCGACGACGCGACCGACCTCAGAACGGCGGTGACGCTGGCGCGTGGCACCTCCGCGACCGCGATCAAGATCTACGCCGACCTGCCGCCCCGCCTGGTCAAGGCGATCGCCGAGGAGGCGCATCGCCAGCATTTCAGGGTGTGGGCGCACAGCGCGGTCTTCCCCACCCGCCCCGCCGACGTGATCGCCGCCGGCCCCGATACGGTGAGCCACGTCTGCTACCTCGCCTATCAGGCGGAGCCGGTGATGCTCGCCTCTTATGAGGATCACACGCCGGTCAACGAGGCGCTGCTGGCGAAGCAGGGCGACGATGCGGTGATCGCCGGCCTCTATCGCGAGATGCTGAAGCGCGGCACGATCCTCGATGCGACCGGCAGCCTGTTCGTGCGCTACGACGCCGAGCGCAAGGCGCACCCGGAACGCCGCCCGCTGCGCTGCACCGGCCCCGCGACGATCCGGCTGACGCAACAGGCATGGCGCGCCGGCGTGCCGATCTCCACCGGCACCGATCACAATTATGGCGCGGACCAGCAATGGCCGGAGGTGCATGACGAATTGCTCTTCCTCGCGCATGACGTCGGGATGCCGCCGCTCCAGGTGATCCGCTCGGCGACGCTGGTTGGCGCGCGGGCGGCGGGGCAGGGCGACGAGATGGGTTCGGTGGAAAAGGGCAAGCTCGCCAATTTCGTCGTGCTGACGCGCGACCCGCTGGCCGACATCGCCAATATCCGCGCGATCGAGATGACGGTGAAGCGCGGCCGCGCCTGGCCGCGCGCCGACTACAGTCCGGTGACCAAGGCAGAACTGGGGGATGACGATGGCGATTGATCGACGCGCGTTCGTGACGCGGGCAGGGGCGCTCACGGCGCTGGGAATGGTTTCCGCGCCGGCGCTGGCGGCGGAAGCGGCAGGAGATCCGATCGCCGGCTGGATCGTCGTCAACGCGCTCGGCGGGCTGGGCGACCCCAATCACCCGACCAGCGACACGCGCAGCGCGATGAGCCCGCGCGTGCTGGCGGAGGCACATGCTTCCGGGCTGACGGCGGTCAACGTCACGCTCGGCTATGTCGCCGGGCCGGAGGAGCCGTTCGAGACGACGGTGCGCGACATCGCGACGACCGACCGGATGATCCGCGAGAATCCGCGCGACCTGATGAAGATCCTGTCCGCCGCCGATATCCGCCGCGCCCATTCCGAGAAGAAGATCGGCCTGCTCTACGGCTTCCAGAATTGCGCGATGATGGGGAAGGACGCGACGCGGGTCGACGTCTTCGCCGATCTCGGCGTGCGCGTGTTCCAGCTCACCTACAATCCCGCCAACCAGATCGGCGACGGATCGATGGCGCCGGAGAATCGCGGGATCACCCCGTTCGGGCGCGAGGTGATCGCGCGGCTGAACGAGCGCCGCGTGATGGTCGACCTGTCGCACAGCGGCCAGCGGACCTGCCTCGAGGCGGCGCGGGCCTCGCGCGCGCCGATCTCGATCAACCACACCGGCTGCCGCGCCGTCACCGATCTGCCGCGCAACAAGACCGACGAGGAATTGCGGCTGGTGGCGGAGAAGGGCGGCTTCGTCGGCATCTATTTCATGCCGTTCCTCGACAAGACCGGCCATGCCACCGCCGCCGAGGTGGTGGCGCATATCGATCATGCCGTGAACGTCTGCGGCGAGGACCATGTCGGCATCGGCACCGACGGCGCGGTGACGCAGATCGACGACCTCAAGGCCTATGGCGCGATGCTGGCGGCCGAGAACGCCCAGCGCCGCGCCGCCGGGATCAGCGCGACGGGCGAGGGGCCGGACACCTATCCCTTCGTCGTCGACCTGCGCGGGCCGGACCAGTTCCGCAAGCTCGCGCGGATGCTCGCGGCGAAGGGCTATCCGCCGCGCCGCGTGGAGAAGATCCTCGGGCTGAACTTCCTGCGCTACGGCGAGGAAATATGGGGCGGCTGACGCGATGATCGTGATCGGCGCCGAGGAGGTCGCGCGCAGGCTCGACCGTCCGGCATGCATCGCGCTGATGCGCGAGGCGATGATGGCGCTGTCGGGCGGGCGCTCGAAGCAGTTGCTGCGCGGGATCATCGATCTCGGTGGTGGCGATGCGTTCGGCGTGATGCCGGGCGCGCTCGACGGCGCGGGATTCGGCGCGAAGCTGGTGAGCGTGTTTCCCGCCGCCGCGGCGAACGGGCGCTCGCATCAGGGCGCGATCCTGCTGTTCGATCGCGGGAGCGGCGCGCCGGTGTGCGTCGTCGATGCCGGCGAGGTGACGGCGATCCGCACCGCCTGCGCCTCCGCCGCCGCGACCGACGCGCTGGCGCGCGCCGACGCGACGCGGCTCGCGATCCTCGGCACCGGCGAGCAGGCGTGGCAGCATGCGCTGGCGATCCGCCATGTCCGCCCGCTGGAGCGCATCGCGATCTGGGGCCGCGACATGGAGAAAGCGGCGGGCCTTGCCGGGCGGATCGCCGACGCGCTCGCTTTGCCGGTCGAGGTCGCGCGGACCCCGGCCGAGGCGGTGCGCGATGCCGATATCGTCTGCACCACCACGGCGGCGGCGGAGCCGATTCTGTTCGACGGCGATATCGCCCCCGGCACGCATCTCAACGTCGTGGGATCGAGCCGCGCCGGGCCGGTGGAGATCGACGACGCGCTGGTCCGCCGCGCGCGATTCTTCCCCGATCACCGCGAGGGCGTGCTGGCGCAGGGCGCGGAATTCCTGCGCGCCAAGGCGGCCGGGCTGGTCGATGACGATCACGTCCTTGCCGAGATCGGCGCGGTCTATGCCGGCACCGCGCCGGGCCGGCGCGACGCGCGGGAAGTGACGATCTACAAGTCGCTCGGCTCGATCGTGCAGGACCTCGCCTGCGCCGCCTGGCTCCATCGCACGGCGGCATAGGCTAGCGGACGGACGATGGCGCGCATCCTGATCGTGGAGGACAATCCGCGCCTCGCCGCCCTCATCGCCGGCGGGCTGGGCGAGCGCGGCCATGTCTGCGACGTCGCGCACAGCCTCGCGGCGGCGGACGACGCGCTCGGCATCGCCGCGTTCGACGGCGTCGTGCTCGATCTCGGCCTGCCCGACGGCGACGGGCTGGAATGGCTCGCCCACCGCCGTTCCGCCGATGCGCCGCCGTCGCTGATCCTCACCGCGCGCGACGCGCTGGAGGATCGGGTGAAGGGGCTGGACGCCGGCGCCGACGACTACCTCCCCAAGCCGTTCGCGATGGACGAGCTGGCCGCGCGGCTGCGTGCGATGCTGCGCCGGCCCGGCGCGCGGCAGGAGACGGCGCTGGCGGTCGGCGCGATCCGCTTCGACGCCGCCGCGCATGTCGCCACCGCCGGCGACGTTGCGCTCGATCTCACCCGGCGCGAGACGGCGCTGCTCGAACTCCTGCTGCGCCGGGCGGGGCAGGTCGTGCGGCGGCGGGCGATCGAGGACGCGCTCTATACGTTCGACGAGGCGGTGACCCCCAACGCGATCGATGCCACCGTCTCGCGGCTGCGGCGCAAGCTGGAGGAGGCGGGGGCGAGCGGCTGCCTGCATACGATACGCGGGGTCGGCTACCTCCTGCGCGAGGGCGCGGCATGACGCCGGTGCCGTCGATCATCAGCCGCCTGACGCGCAGCCTCGCGCTGGTCGGCGCGCTCGGCGCGTTGCTGCTGCTGATCTTCATCGGCATCGAGTATCGCCTCACCTTCAGCGACGCTTTCAACAATCTCTCCAATCGCGCCGCGCTGGTGGAGGTGTTCCGCGAGCTTGCCGAACATGTGCTGCTGCCGCTGGCGGTGCTGATCGTGCCGATGGCGCTGGCCGGGCGCTGGGCGATCACCACCTCGGTGCGGCCGCTGATCGACGCCGCGCGGACGATCGACGCGCGCACCGGCGACGCGCGCGGCGTGCGCGTCGACACCACCGACTTCCCGATGGAGGCGCGTCCCTTCGCCGATGCGATCAACCGCGTGCTCGATCGCGTCGATCGCGCCGCCGGCATGCACGAGGCGTTCGCGGCGGACGTGGCGCACGAATTGCGCACCCCGCTCACCCTGCTGTCGCTGGAGCTGGACCGGCTCGATCACCCGGAGGCGCATCGGCTGCGCGGCGACGTGGCGCAGATGCGGCGGCTGATCGACCAGCTCATGCTGCTCGCCCAGATCGACGCCGATCGCGCGGCGCAGCTCAAGCCGGTGGCGGTGGACCTCGCCGATATCGCCGCGGCGGTGATCGCGCGGCTCGCCCCGATCGCCTTCGATCGCGGGGTGCGGATCGAGCTGGAGGCGGATGCGCCGGCGTCGGCGCGCGGGCGCGGCGAGGCGATCGCGGCGGCGCTGCGCAACCTGATCGAGAATGCGCTGCGCGTAACCCCGGAGGGCGGCCGCGTGACGGTCCGCGTCACCGCCGACCGGGTGATCGCGGTGCGGGATGAAGGCGCGGGGCTCAGCGAGGCGCGGCTGAAGGAGCTGGTGGAGCGTCATCGCCGCGCCGATCACGCCAGCAAGCATGGCGCGGGGCTGGGGCTGGCGATCGTCGACCGCATCATGCGCGCGCATGGCGGCACGCTGAGCGCCGACGAGGAGCGGCGCGAAATCCGGCTCGGTTTCCCGATGGAGCCGGCATCGTCAGATTGACGTCAGTAACCTGCCCTAGCGGCGGGACATGGAACGTCGCACCTGGATGATCGGGGGATCGGCCGCCGCTGCGCTGGCGGTCGCCGGGTTGTGGTGGCTGTCGCCGGGCGCGAAACCGGCGACGCCGGCCAAGGCTCCGCCCGCCGCCGCCGCGAAGCGCGCGGACTTCATCGCGCTGCGCCCGGATCAGGTGCGTGCGCTGCGGCTGGAACTGGCGGTCGCGGAGGCGGCGGCGAGCGTTCCCGTCGCGGTTCTCCCCGCGCGGATCGTCCCGCCGCCCAATGCGCGCGTCGCGGTCGCCGCGCAGCTTGCCGGCGTCGTCACGCGGGTGTTCGTGGTCGACGGGCAGGAGGTGCGCGCCGGCCAGCCGCTCGCCGCCGTCGCCAGCCGCGACATGGTGGGCCTCAACGCCGATCTGGCGCGCGCCCGGTCGCGCCAGGCGGTCGCGCGCGCCGATGCGGCGCGGCTGGCGCAGCTTTCCCGCGAGGGCATCATCGCCCCGGCCCGCGCCGATCAGGCCAGGGCGCTGGCGCGGCAGAGCGACGTGGATGTCGGCGAGCAGGCGCGGCTGATCGCGCTCGCGGGCGGCGCGCATGGCGGCGGCGCGGGCTATACGCTCGTCGCGCCGATCGCCGGCCGGGTCAGCAGCATGACCGCCGAGACCGGCAAGGCGCTCGACGTCGGCGCCGCGCCCTTCGTGATCGACGGCGGCGGCGCGTTGCAGGTGACGGCGCAGCTCCCCGAGCGGCTGTTCGGCACCGTCCGCCCCGGCATGCGCGTGCGGGTCGGCGATCATGGCGTCGGCACGGTGCTGGCGGTCGGCGGCGCGCTCGATCCCGAGACGCGCTCGACCACCGTCACCGCCAGCGTGCCGGCCGCGCCGGGCGTGGTCGCCGGCGGCGCGATGCCGGTGACGATCGACGGCCCGGCCCCGGTGGGCGCGGTGAGCATCCCCGCGCGATCGGTGGTCGACATCGACGGCCGCGCGACGGTGTTCGTGATCGCTCGCGGCGGCGTGGCGATCCGCGCCGTCACCACGATTCAGGGCGCGGGTGACCGCGCCATCGTCACCAGCGGCCTGCGCGCGGGCGAACGCGTGGTCAGCGCCGGGCTGAGCGAGCTGAAAATGCTCGCCGCCGCGCACTGAGGGCGGGCGATGCTGCGCGGGCTGGTCGCATGGGCCTTGTCGTTCCGGCTGCTCGTCGTCGCGGCGGCGCTGACGATCGGCGTGCTGGGGGCGTGGACCTTCGTCAACCTGCCGATCGATGCCTATCCCGATATCGCGCCGACGCAGGTGAAGATCGTCCTCAAGGCGCCCGGCATGACGCCCGAGGAGGTCGAGACCCGCGTCATCGCGCCGATCGAGCAGGAGATGCTCGGCATCCCCCGGCAGGCGGTGATGCGGGCGACCGCCAAATATGCGATGGCCGACCTGACGATCGATTTCGACGACGGCACCGACATCTATTGGGCACGCCAGCAGGTGAGCGAGCGGCTGGCCGGCGTGATGGGCGATCTGCCGGCCTCGGTCGGCGGCGGGCTGGCGCCGATCTCCACCCCGCTGTCCGAGCTGTTCATGTTCACGATCGCCGGGCCGCTCAGCCTGGAGGAGAAGCGCACCCTGCTCGACTGGACGATCCGGCCGGCGCTGCGCACCGTGCCGGGGGTGGCGGACGTCAATGCGCTGGGCGGCTATGTCCGCACCTTCGAGGTGCGCCCGGACCCGATCGCGATCGCCTCAGCCGGATTGACGCTGGCCGAGGTGAAGGCGGCGATCGAGGCCGGCAACCGCAACGACGGCGCGGGGCGGCTGGGTAACGGCGAGGACGCGCTGATCGTCCGCGCGGTCGGCGCGATCCGCACCGCCGCGGACCTGGAGGCGCTGGTGATCCGCGCGCGCGACGGGCACGTCCTGCGGCTCGGCGATATCGCGAGCGTCGGCACGGGCAGCCTGACCCGCTACGGCGCGCTGAGCGGCGATGCACGCGGCGAGACGGTCGAGGGGCTGGTGGTCGCGCTGCGCGGCGCGGATGCGCGCAAGGTGGTGGCTGGCGTCAAGGAACGGCTGGCGGAGCTGTCGCGCGGCCTGCCGCCCGGCACGCGGATCGACGTCTTCTATGACCGGTCGGACCTGATCGCCCGCGCGGTGGGCACGGTCGAGCATGCGCTGCTGGAGGCGACGGTGCTGGTCGTCGTGCTGCTGATCCTGTTCCTCGGCAACTGGCGCGCGGCGGCGATCGTCGCGGTGACGCTGCCGATGGCGGCGCTGATCACCTTCCTCCTGATGCACTTCTGGGGGCTGACCGCCAACCTGATGAGCCTCGGCGGCCTTGCGATCGCGATCGGGATGCTGGTCGATGGCGCGGTGGTGGTGGTGGAGAATGTCGTCGAGCGCCTGTCCCATGCGCATGACGGGGACGGCGCGCCGCGCCTCAACCACGTCTTCCGCGCGACCGGCGACGTGGTGGTGCCGGTCTCCGCCGGCCTGCTGATCATCGCGCTGGTGTTCCTGCCGCTCGTCTCGCTGGAGGGGCTGGAAGGGAAATTGTTCGCGCCGGTCGCGCTCACCATCATCTTCGCGCTGGTCGGCTCGCTGGTGCTGGCGCTCACGCTGGTGCCGGTGCTTGCCTCGTTCGGGCTGAAGGCGGGCGCCCATGCCGATCCGTGGATCATGCGCGTGCTCACCCCGCGCTATCGCGCGCTGCTCGCCGCCGCCTTCGCGCGCAAGCGGCTGGTCTATGGCGTCGCCGGCGCGGGGCTGGCGGCGGCGGTGATCGCCTATGGCGCGGTCGGCAAGACCTTCATGCCGCAGATGGATGAAGGCTCGGTCGTCATGCAGACGGTCAAGAACCCCAGCATCGGCCTCGCCCATTCGGTGCGCGGCGACATGGCGGCGCAGCGCGCGCTGATCGATCATGTGCCCGAGGTGGAGCGCGTGATCTCGCGCGTCGGATCGGACGAGCTGGGGCTGGACCCGATGGGCCTCAACGAAAGCGACACGTTCATCACGCTGCGCCCGCGTGGCGAATGGCGCGGCACGAAGGAGGAGATCGTCGAGGCGATGCGTGCGGCGATGCAGCACCTGCCGGGGATCGAGGCGAGCTTCACCCAGCCGATCGAGATGCGCGTTTCCGAGATGCTGACCGGCGCGCGCGGCGATCTGGCGGTCAAGATCTTCGGGCCGGACGGCGCGACGCTCGGCCGCCTGGCGGGGCAGGTCCAGCGCGCGCTTCAGGAGACGCGCGGCGCGACCGAGGTGATGACCGTCGCCAACGAACGCGTCGATTACCTCCAGATCGATATCGACCGGCTGGCGGCGGGGCGTGCCGGCTTCTCGATCGAGGCGATCGAGGATGCGCTGCGCACACAGCTCGAGGGGATGCGCGCGGGCATCGTCGCGGAAGGCGCGCGGCGCACGCCGATCGTGATCCGCGGCGCCGATGCGCTGCGCGACGACCCCCGGCTGTTCACCGACCTGCTGCTGCGCTCGCCGGAGGGCAGGACGGCGCGCATCAGCGATCTCGCCACGATCCGCCCGGTGGCGGGGCCGGTGAAGATCGATCACGAGAACGGCTCGCGCTATGCGCTGGTGCAGGCGTTCGTTTCCGGGCGCGATCTCGTCGGCTATGTCGAGGACGCGAAACGGGCGGTGGCGGCGAAGGTGGCGCTGCCCGCCGGCTATCGCCTCGTCTGGGGCGGGCAGTTCGAGAACCAGCAGCGCGCCGCCGCGCGGCTGTCGCTGGTGGTGCCGATCGCGCTCGTCCTGATCCTCATCGTGCTGCTCGCGACGCTTCGCTCGCTGCGCGCGTCGCTGCTGATCCTCGTCAACATCCCGTTCGCGATGGTCGGCGGGATCGTCGCCTTGTGGGTGTCGGGGCAGTATCTGTCGGTGCCCGCCTCGGTCGGCTTCATCGCGCTGCTCGGCATCGCCGTGCTCAACGGACTGGTGCTGGTATCCTGCTTCCGCCAGCTGCGCGCCGACGGCATGGCGATGGCGGAGGCGGTGCGCGTGGGCGCCGAGCGACGGCTGCGCCCGGTGCTGATGACCGCGAGCATCACCGCCTTCGGGCTGGTGCCGCTGTTGTTCGCCACCGGCCCCGGATCTGAGATCCAGCGGCCGCTGGCGATCGTCGTGATCGGCGGGCTGGTGACCTCCACCTTGTTGACGCTGATCCTGTTGCCGATGCTGTTCGAGCGGTTCGGTGAATCCGCGCGGGAGCGCGGCGATGGCTGAGCTGCTGCTGACCTTCCACTGCGCGGCGAATGATGCGGCGCCGATCGCCGAAGCGCTGCACGCGGCGGGCGAGGGGCCGGTGCACGTTCGTGCCGAGGCGGTGCTCGGCCGCGATTTCTCCGATGCCACCACCGCCGAGCGCGTCACCGGGCGGCTCGATCGCCGGGCAGTCGAACTGACCGTCGCGGAGAGCCGGCTCGCCACGCTGGTCGCGGCGGTGGAGACGGTGCGGCGCGGCGGCCCGGTGCGCTGGCACGCGACCCCGATCATCGCGCGAGGCAGGCTGGCATGAAGCATCTGTTGTGGCTGGCGCTGGCCGCGAGCGCATCCCATGCCGAGCCGCGCGACGCGCGCCGGTCGCTGCCGCCGCCGGAGACGGTGCGCGACGCGCTCGACAATCATCCGACCGTGCTGGCGGCGGGCCATCGCGTGGGGGTGGCGCGCGCGCAGGCGGGGGCGCTGGCGAAGGGCAGCCACGAGATCGTGCTGACGGGCAGCGCCTTGCGCCGCAGCGTCGATCGCGAGGGGGATTACGCCGAGTTCGACGCGACGCTCACCCGCGCGGTCCGCCTGCCGGGCAAGGCGGCGCTCGATCGCCGCACCGGGGAAGCGGGCGTCGCGGCGGCGCAGAACCGCATGGCCGATGCGCGCCATCAGGCGGCGCTGGAACTGGCGCGCCTGTGGCTCGACTGGATCGGCGCGACCGCGCTGGCCGACAGCGACATGCGCAATCTCGCCAGCCTGGAGCGCGAGGCGGCGGCGATCGAGCGGCGCGCGCAATTGCGCGATGCCGCCGCGCTGGATGTCGATCAGGCGCGGGCGGCGGTGGCGCGCGCGCGCGGGCAGCTCGCCGAATCGAAGGCCACGCTGGCGGAGGCGGAAGCGACGCTGCACGCCAATTTTCCCACGATCCCGCTGCCGCAAGCCGCCCCCGCGCCCGACGAGCCGGTCGAGCCGGCGGAGGGCTTCGCCGCGCTCGGGCGGCTGGTGATCGAGCGCAGCCATGAGATCGAGGCCGCGCAGGCGGAGGCGGACCGGCTCGGCTTCGCGGCGCGGCGCGCGCGGGCGGATCGCATCGCCGATCCCTCGCTCGGCGTGCGCGCGTTCAGCGAGCGTGGCGGGATGGAGCGCGGCATCGGGCTGGTCGCCTCCATGCCGCTCGGCGGCGGCTATCGCCGCTACCTCGCTGACGAGGCGGCAGCGCAATCATCGGCGGCGGTGAGCGACCTCGCCGCCGTCCGCCGCGCGATCGAGGCGACCGCGGCGGCGGACGTCGCGCTGGCGCGCACGCGGACCGACGGCTGGCGCTCGCTGCGCGAGGCGGCCGCCCGCGCGCAGGCGGTGGCGGAGCGCACCCGCGCCGGCAACCGGCTCGGCGCGATCGACCTCGCCGAACTGCTCTATGCCGAGCGGCAGGCGAACGACGCGCGGCGCGAGGAGATTCGCGCGCGCGTCGAGGCGCTGCGGGCGGTGCTCAGGCTGGAGATCGATTCCCACGTCGTCTGGATCGACGAGGACGATCATGCGTGACGGGCGCTACTTCGCCGTCACGCCGTTGCCCGCCACCCCCAGCACCGCGAGCGCCAGCGTTTCCGCGCCGCGCCTGATCGTCGGCTCCGGCACCGGCGCGAAGAACGGCGAGTGGTTGACCGGCACGGGCTTTCCTTCCGCCTTGTAGCGCGCGATCATCGCCGGATCGTAGCCGCCGACCGCGAGGAACACCGAGGGCACGCCCGCCTCGATGAAGGCGGCGTAATCCTCGCTGGCGTTGCCGCCCGGCATGGTGGTCGGCACGAACGCGACTTGCTTGCCGAACGCCGCCGCCAGCACCGAGGCGGTGCGCGCCGACAGCGCCGGATCGTTGTTGACCACCCCGGTGCCGGCCGGATGCGCCACCGCCGGTTCCGGCGCGCGCGCCATCTCCGCCACCGCGCGCGCGGTGCGGGTGATGCCGTCGAGCAGCAGCTTGCGCGTTGTCGCATCGCGCGAGCGCACCGTCAGTTGCAGGTCGGCGTGATCGGGGATGATGTTGCCCACCGTCCCCGCGTGGAAGCTGCCGACCGAGATCACGCCGAACAAATTGGGGTCGCGCTCGCGGCTGATGATCGTCTGCACGTCCATCACGAAGCGGCTGCCCATCACCACCGGATCGATGCTCTTGTCGGGCATCGAGCCGTGCGCGCCGACGCCGTTGAAGGTGATGTTGACCTTGTCGGAGGCGGAAGTGACCGCGCCTTCCTTCACCACCACGCGGCCGACCTGATCGGGGCCGACATGCGCGGCGAAGCCGTAATCGGGCTTCGGCCAGCGCGTGAACAGCCCGTCCGCGATCATCGCCTTGGCGCCGAGCAGCGTCTCCTCCGCCGGCTGGCCGATGAACATCAGGGTGCCGTGCCACTGGTCCTTCATCGCCACCAGCGCCGATGCCGCGCCGACCCACCAGGCCATATGGCTGTCATGCCCGCAGGCATGATCGACATAGGTCAGCTTGCCGTCGACCGTCTGCTGCGCGCGGCTGGCATAGGGAAGGCCGGTCTTCTCCTCCAGCGGCAGCGCGTCCAGCTCGGTGCGGACCATCACGACCGGCCCCTCGCCGTTCTTCAGGATCGCGACGATCCCCGTCTTGCCCACCTTCTCGGTGACGGTGAAGCCCAGCTTGCGCATCTCCGCCGCCAGAATCCCGGCGGTGCGCACCTCCTGGAAGCTCACCTCGGGATGCTGGTGCAGATCCTTGTAGAGCGCGTCGAGGTGCGGATATTGCTTGTCCAGCGACGCGACGATGCGTGCTTTCGCCGCCGCCACGTCGAAGCCCGGCGCGACCTGCGGGATCGGCGTGATCGGCGCGTCGTCCGGGATCGACGGCGTGATCTGCGCGGTCGCCGGCAGGGCGATGAGGGCGGTGGCGAGCATCAGCAGGGTCTTGCGCATCGAAAGCTGTCGTCCGGTTGGTTCAGGGATGGATAGTCTTATGGACGCGCGAGCCGGCTTTTGCCGCCAGTTTCAGCCGGTCAGCGCGAGCAGGGCGAAGCTCGCCAGCCAGTGCTCGCCCATGTAATCGCCCGCCACCTCGTCCAGCGCGGCGGCGAGATGGCGATCGGCCGCATCGCGCAGGATCGCCGGCTGGCCGCTCGCGTCGGCGATGGCGCGGAACGCCCAGGCGCGGCTGAGGTTGAGGCCGTCGAGATGCGCGATCTTGCCGTCGCTGCGGTCGCTGACGATTGCGGGAGCGAACAATGTCGCCGGCTCGCGCGCGGCAAGGCGCGGGAGGAAGCCGGCCAGCCACGCGCGGAAGTCGCCCGGCGGCATCAGCGCCGCCATCGCGCTCGCCTCCATCAGCGTCGGCGAGAGGAAGTCGTCGCCGCCCGGCTCCCAGCCTTGCGCGTCGCGATCCGCGCCGAACCAGTCGCGCGCGCGGTCCACGAGCAATGCGCGCAGCGAGGCGTCGCCCGTCACCTCCGCATAACGCGCCGCCAGCACCAGGGCGAAGGCGGTGTTGGCGTGAGTCCCGGCGCGTACCGGATACGTGAGCAGCGGCAGGAAATCATGGAAGCGCTGGACGAAAACGCCGGTGAGCGGCCGCAATGTCGCCTCGTGCGGCGAGCCGCCCAGCCGCAATTCCGCCGCGAGCATCAGCAGCCACGCCCAGCCATAGGGCCGCTCGAACCCGCGCGAGGCCGGGCGATCGAGATAGGCGCGTTCCACCTCCACCTTCGCGGGCGTGAAGGCGTCGGCGAACAGCGCGTCGATCCGCGCCGCCTCGGGCAGATCGGGGAACAGCCGCCGCACCCGCGCGAGCAGCCAATAGCCGTGGACGCAGCTATGCCAGTCGAAGCTGCCGAAGAAGATCGGATGGACGGCGCGCGGCCTATAGACGTCGCCGTCGCCGGTCATCACATGATCCGCCTTGTGCGGATATTCGCGCGCGACATGGCCGAGCGCGATGCGTGCGAATTGGCTGGCGCGGTCGGCGGTGAGTTCATGGGTCATCGGTGGGTTCCGGGCAGGACGAGGAATGTAAGGATCGCGATGTTGACCGCGAGCAGCGCCAGCGCTGTCGGTATCTGCACGCGGATCACGCCGTGCTTGTCGCGCAATTCCAGCGCGGCGACGGGCACGATGTTGAAGTTCGCCGCCATCGGCGTCATCAGCGTGCCGCAGAAGCCGGAGAGCATCCCCAGCGCCGCGACCGGCGCGGGATCGCCGCCGAACTGATGGATGATGAACGGCAGGCCGATCCCGGCGGTCATGATCGGGAAAGCGGCGAAGGCATTGCCCATCACGATCGTGAACAGCGCCATGCCGAGGCAATAGGCGACCGCTGCGACCGCCGGCGTGTCGAGCGGCATCACGCTGGTGACGCCCGCCGCGATCCACTTGCCGACATTGGCGACGGCGAAGATCCCGCCGAGCGCGGCGAGCATCTGCGGCAGGATCATCGTCCAGCCGATCGCGTCGGTCAGCCGCCGCGCCTCCGCCGCCGGCGCGGCGCGCGGCGCGCGGGTCAGGCGGATCGCGAAGCCGAGCGCGACGATCGCCCCGGCGGCGAGCGAGACGAGCGTCACCTGCTTCGGATCGATCAGCGCATGGCCGGCGATCCTGCCGTCGGGGATCAGCAGGGTGCCGGCGAGCGTCACCACCGGGATGCACAAAGCGGGAAGGAACAGCCGCGATCCGAGCCGCCCGGCGCTCGCCGCGCGTTCCGCGTCGCTCGTGGTGGGGACGGGCGCGGGCCTGAGGCCGGCGGTGGCGAGCGCGACCATCGCCAGCACGATCACGCCGTTCGCCACATCGGGCAGCCATGGTCCGGCGATCAGGCTGGCGGCGAACAGCGCCCAGAAGCTCGCGCTGCGCCACCAGCCCGGCGTGGTGCGGTGCATGGCGTGGTGGATCGCCACCGCCGCCGGCAGCAGCCCCGCGACCGCGCCGATCGCGTCCAGCCCGATCATGCGGCGCGCTTCCGCAGCCTGCGATCGAGCAGCAGCAGCCGCGCGCCGTGGATCAGGAACGCCGAGATCGCGGTGGGGATCGCCCAGATCGCGACATGCAGCGGCGCGACGGTGATGCCGTTCTGCTCCAGCACCGCGCGGATCAGCAGGATCGATCCGATCGCGATGAACACGTCCTCGCCGAAGAACAGGCCGATATTGTCGACCGCGGCGGCATTGGCGCGGATCAGCTCGCGCGTGTCCTCGTCCGGCGCCTCGCCGTCGCGCTCGGCCGCGCCCTCGGCCATCGGCGCGACGATCGGCCGCACCATCTGCACATGCCCGCCGAGCGAGGTGAGGCCGAGCGACGCGGTGAGCTGGCGCAGCGCGAGATAGCCGAGCAGCACCCGCCCAGTGGTCGCCCCGCGCAGCCGCCGCACCAGCGCGCGCGCATGATCGCGCAAGCCGGCGCGCTCCAGCAGCCCGATCGTCGGCAGCGCCAGCCACGCCACCGCGAGGAAGCGCCCGTCGACGAATGCCTTGCCGATCATGCCGATCACCTCGACCGGCCCGTGCCCGGCGGCCATCGCGCTGGCGAAGGCGGCAAGCGTCACCACCAGCAGCGGATTGATCCCCAGCGCGAAGCCAATGACGATGATCGCGATCCCGGACAGGACCAGCATCGCTTTCCCCTTCCTAAAGCGTGGCGGCGGCGCGCGCCGCCTGGTTATACTGGCCGGAGATGCGCCGCAGCAGATCGGCCGCGTCGGACAGCGCCGCGTCGCCCGGCCCTTCCGCCGCCACCGCATCGGCGAGCAGCCGCTCGCGCACCTCGCGATAGGCGTCGCAGAACGCCACCCCTGCTTCCGTCGCGACGACCAGCTTCTCCTTGCCCTGCCGGCGCGTCTCCACGAAGCGCGCCTTTTCGAGCTTGCGGATGGCATAGGTGGCGAGGTGCGTATCCTCGATATCGAGGACGAGCGTGATGTCGCCGAGCCGCTTCGGCCGGTCGCGATGGCGGACGGTGTGGAGGATCAGCACCTCGATCGGCGACAGCGGCGCGCCCGCCGCCAGCGCGCAGCGCGCGAGCCAGCGCTGATAGGCGGTCGCGGCGAGGGTGAGGCTGAACTCCAGCTCCGACAAGGCGGGCGCCGCGCCATCGGCCAGATGCGCCGAGGAAACGATCGCGCGCTTCATACCGCCTTCCCCTTCTCCTGAACCGGGCGGAGGTTTGCGTCTCGAATCCGGCTTGTCAACGATTGATGATCGTATCATTGATAATTTATCGATAAATCGGAGAGATCGAATGGGCTGGCAGTTCTGGGTCGATCGCGGCGGCACCTTCACCGACATCGTCGCCCGCGCGCCGGACGGCACGCTCTCCACCTCGAAGCTGCTGAGCGAGAATCCGGAACGCTATGACGACGCCGCGATCGCCGGCGTCCGCGCCGCGCTCGGCGTGACGGAAGGGGCTGAGCTTCCCTCCGACCTGATCGATCAGGTGAAGATGGGCACCACCGTCGCCACCAACGCGCTGCTGGAGCGCAAGGGCGCGCGGACCTTGCTGGTGGTCGATCGCGGCTTCGCGGACCTGCTGACGATCGGCAATCAGGCGCGGCCCCGCCTGTTCGATCTTGCGATCCGCCTCCCCGCGCCGCTGCACGAGGCGGTGGAGGAGATCGGCGGCCGGATCGACGCGGCGGGCAACACGCTCGTCCCGCTTGATGAGGAAGCGGTGCGCGCGATGTTCGCCCGCCGCCGCGCCGATGGGATCGAGGCCGTGGCGATCGCGCTCGCCCATGCCTGGGCCTTCCCGGAGACCGAGCGCCGCGTGGCGGAGCTGGCGCGCGAGGCGGGCTTCGCGCGGGTCTCCGCGAGCCATCGCGTCAGCCCGCTCACCGGCCTCGTCGCGCGCGGGCGGACGAGCGTGGTGGACGCCTATCTCTCCCCCGTGCTGCGCCGTTATGTCGACACGGTGGCGGGCGCTTTGGGCGACACGCCGCTCGCCTTCATGCAGTCGAACGGCGGTCTGGCCG
The DNA here is from genome assembly GCA_001897375.1 of Sphingomonas sp. 67-36. Classification (GTDB taxonomy): domain Bacteria; phylum Pseudomonadota; class Alphaproteobacteria; order Sphingomonadales; family Sphingomonadaceae; genus Sphingomonas. The sequence continues at coordinate 137,646 of MKSU01000005.1, forward strand.
ACGCGCGCGCTTTTCAGGGCAAGGACGCGATCCTCTCCGGCCCGGCGGGCGGCGTGGTCGCGGCGGCGCGAACGGCGGAGGCCGCGGGGTTCGATCGCGTGATCGGCTTCGACATGGGCGGCACCTCCACGGATGTGATGCTCTACGCCGGGCGGTTCGAGCGCGCGTTCGATACCGAGGTGGCGGGCGTGGAGCTGCGCGTGCCGATGATGGCGATCGAAACGGTCGCGGCGGGCGGCGGCTCGATCCTGCATTTCGACGGCGCGCGCTATCGCGTCGGGCCGGACAGCGCCGGCGCGAATCCCGGCCCGGCCTGCTACCGGCGCGGCGGGCCGCTCACCGTCACCGACGCCAATGTGATGACGGGCAAGATCCAGCCGGAGCATTTCCCCGCGATCTTCGGGCCTGACGGCAACCTCCCGCTCGATCGCGCGGCGGTGGAGGCGCGCTTCGCCGCGCTGGCCGGCGAGATCGCCGTCGCCACCGGACGCCCGCAGGAGCCGCGCGACGTCGCCGAGGGGTTCCTGACGATCGCGGTCGCCAACATGGCCGCCGCGATCAAGCGCGTCGCGCTGGAGCGGGGAGAGGACGCCACCCGCTTCGTGCTGCAATGCTTCGGCGGCGCGGGCGGGCAGCACGCCTGCAAGGTCGCGGAAACCCTGGGGATGCGGACCGTGCTGATCCACCCCTTCGCGGGCGTGCTGTCAGCTTACGGCATGGGGCTGGCGGACCAGTCCGCGATGCGCCAGCGCTCGCTCGAACGCGCGCTGGACGCGGCGGCGCTGGCGGAGATCGCTGCGTTGGCGGAAACGCTCGGCGACGAGGCCGCGCGGGAAGTGGGCGGGGAAGCGCGGCGCGAGGCGAGCGTCAACCTGCGCTATGCCGGCACCGACACCGCCCTTCCGGTCCCGGTCGGCGCGCTGGGGGAGATGCGCGCCGCGTTCGAGGCGGCGCACCGCGCGCGCTTCGGCTTCGTCAGCCCCGATCGCGCGATCGTCGCGGAAAGCGTGGTGGTGGAGGCGATCCTGCCCGGCACGCCCGTCGCCATGCCGGCGCTCGCAGACCGCAAGGGTGCGCTGCCCGCGCCGCTGGAGGCGATCGCGCTGTGGAGCGGCGGGCGCGAGCATCGCGCGCCCGTCCACGACCGTGATGCTTTGCGCCCCGGCGACCGTATCGCCGGCCCCGCGCTGATCCGCGAGGCGATCGCCACCACCGTCGTCGAGCCCGGCTGGCGGCTGGAGGTCGGCGCGGCGGGCGAACTGATCCTCCATCACGAAAGCGCGGCGCGCGTCGCGACGGACGATCCTCGCGCGGCCGATCCGGTGCAGCTCGAACTGTTCAACGCGCAGTTCATGGGCATCGCCGACCGGATGGGCGTGGTGCTGCGCAACACCTCCAGCAGCGTCAACATGAAGGAGCGGCTCGATTTCTCCTGCGCGCTGTTCGACGCCGCCGGCAACCTGATCGCCAACGCGCCGCACGTCCCCGTCCATCTCGGCGCGATGGGGGAGAGCGTGCGCGCGGTGATCGCCAGCCGGGGCGGCAGGCTCCGGCCCGGCGACGCGGTGGCGCTCAACAACCCGTTCAACGGCGGCACGCATTTGCCGGACGTGACGGTGATCTCCCCGGTGTTCGACGAGGCGGGGCGCGAGATCCGCTTCTTCGTCGCCAATCGCGGGCACCATGCCGATATCGGCGGCCTCACCCCCGGCTCCACCCCGCCGGATTCGCGCACGCTGGAGGACGAGGGTGTCGTGATCGACGATTTCCTGCTGGTCGACGGCGGGGAGATGCGCGAGGCGGCATTCCGCGCGCTGCTCGCCGGCGCGCGCTGGCCGGCGCGCAGCCCGGACGTCAACGTCGCGGACATCAAGGCGCAGCTCGCCGCCAACGAGACCGGCATCGCCGAGCTGCGCGCGCTGGTGGAGGCGCGCGGCTGGCCGATGGTCTCGGCCTATATGGGGCATGTGATGGCCAATGCGGAGGAGAGCATCCGCCGCGTCGTCACGCGCCTGTCGGACGGCGGCTTCGACTATCCGATGGATGACGGCGCGCGGATCGTGGTGCAGGTGACGGTCGATCATGCCGCCCGCGCCGCCACGATCGACTTCACCGGCACCAGCCCCGCCAGCACGGGCAATTTCAACGCCCCCCCGGCGGTGACGCGCGCGGTGGTGCTCTACGCCTTCCGCTGCCTCGTCGGCGAGGACCTGCCGCTCAACGAGGGCTGCCTCGCGCCGCTCACCATCATCCTGCCGGAGGGGAGCTTCCTGTCGCCGCCGCCGGGAAGCGCGGTGGTGGCGGGCAATACGGAGGTGAGCCAGGCGGTGTGCAACGCGCTGCTCGGCGCGCTCGGCGCGGAGGCGGCCTCGCAGGGGACGATGAACAACTTCCTGTTCGGCAACGACCGCTTCCAATATTATGAGACGATCTGCGGCGGCTCGGGCGCCGGCCCCGATTTCGACGGCGCGAGCGCGGTGCACACGCACATGACCAACACGCGCATCACCGATCCCGAGATACTGGAGATGCGCTATCCGGTGCGGCTCGACACCTTCGCGATCCGGCGCGGATCGGGCGGCGCGGGGCGGCATCGCGGCGGCGATGGCGTGGTCCGCGCGATCACCGCGCTGGAGCCGATGACCGCGACGATCGTCGCCTCGCGCCGCACGATCGCCCCGTTCGGATTGGCCGGCGGCAGCGATGGCGCGCCCGGCCGGCAGTGGGTGGAGCGCCACGGCGGCGCGCGCGAGATGCTCGGCGGCCGCGATCAGGCGGCGCTGGCGGCGGGCGACCGCTTCGTGATCGAGACGCCCGGCGGCGGGGGATATGGCTGAGGCGTCAGGCCTCCAGCTCGACGTCCCAATAGAGCCAGTCGCGCCAGGTCTCGTGCAGGTAATTGGGCGGGAAGCGGCGGCCGTGCTCCTGCAGGTGCCAGCTCGTCGGACGGATCGGTTCGATATGCAGCGGCATCTTCGCTTCCGCCGGCGTGCGCCCGCCCTTGCGCAGGTTGCACGGCGCGCAGGCGGTGACGACATTCTCCCATGTCGTCCGCCCGCCATAGGCGCGCGGCACGACGTGATCGAACGTCAGGTCGCGATGCGTCGAGCCGCAATATTGGCAGGCGAAGCGATCGCGCAGGAACAGGTTGAAGCGCGTGAAGGCCGGGAATTGCGACGGCCGCACATATTGCTTGAGCGCGATCACCGAGGGCAGCCTGATCGAGCGGGTCGGGCTGCGCACCTCGCGCTCGTAATGCGCGACGATGTCGACGCGATCGAGGAACACCGCCTTCACCGCCGTCTGCCACGGCCAGATCGAGAGCGGATAATAGGAAAGCGGCGTGTAATCGGCGTTCAGGACGAGCGTCGGGCAAGAGTCCGGATGGCGGATCAGATCGGGATGGAACAAGCCCGTGTTCCTTTCGATACCGTGTCGCGCCGCCCTTACGACGCAGGCGATGACCGCATGATGACAGAGGGCGAATCACGCGGTCAAGAGTCGAAAGGGCCGGAATCCGCGAGTCGCGGGTTGAACGGTTGATCGCGTCGGCGGCGCGGCGACGCCCCCCGGAATTACGCCGCGCGCGCCTGCGCCCAGGCGGCGGCGATCTCGGAAAGGTTGTCCGCGACCATGCGGAACGGCGCGCCGTCTCGCCCGATGCTGGCGCGGATCACCTCGCCGCGCGCGCCGGCGTAGAGCCGCGCGAGCGTCGTCGAGACCTCGCCGCCCTTCTCGAAATCGAGATTGGCCTCCAGCGCGAACAGGATCGCGATGGCGCGCGTCACGCGCTCGCTCCTGGTCTCGTGCTGGCCGCGCTCGGCCGCCCAGGCGGCGACGCGCAGTGCCTGGATCAGTTCCTCGTAGAGCAACGACACCAGCGCCGGGCCGTCCGCATTGGCGGTGCGCCCGGCAAGGTCGATCTCGCGATAGGTCTGCGCCGGATTGCGCAGCAGCGCGCTCGCATAGGCCATCGTCAGCCGTTGCCCGACTTGGTCCACATGGCGATCTGCTGCGTCATATACGCCTGGGTCGATTTATAGGCGGCGACCTTCGCGTTCATCGCCGCGAACTGCTGGGTCAGCCGGTCGCTCATCTGCTGCTGTTTCGCGGTGAGATCGTCCTGCTGCGTGGCGATGTCGCTCTGCGCGTTGGTATAGGTGACTGCCGATGCGCCGAGGCCATAGACCGTGCTGATCGCGCTGGATTTGATCGACTGCATCGCGGCGTTGAGGCCGTCCGAGCCGATCGTCGCATAAGCGAAGATCGCCTCGACTCCCGCGGGATTGCTGGTGATCGCGTTGGTCAGTTTGGTCGCATCCACCGAAAGCGAGCCGTCGCGGTTGGTGGTGATGCCGAGATCGGCCAGAGTGGAGGGCGCGCCCGGCGCGGGGTTGGAGATCAGCGAGCGCGTCGTCAGCCCGCGCATCATGCTGTAGAGCGATTGCGCGGCCGGATCGGCGCGCAGATCTCCGGTGATCGGATCGACCTGCGCCTGAAGCGCCGCGAACACCTGATTATAGGTGTCGACGAAATCGTTGGCGGCGTTGTTCAGCGCCGTCGTCGGCGTGGTGGAGGACAGGGTGACCGGCGTGGTGGAGGTGCCGGCGAGGTCGATCTGCAACCCCTGCACCAGATCGGTGATCGAGTTGCCGGTACGCTCGACCGCGACGCCGTCCAGCGTCAGCTTGGCGTTCTGCGCGGGGCTGGCGATCTTCATCCCCGCGCCGGGGCCGACGTTGAAGGCCGAAAGCGTGCCGTCGTCGTCGGTCGTCGCGGTCAGCGTGAACGCCTGCGCGGCGCCGGTCGCCCCCTTGAGGGAAAGATAGGCCGAGCCGTCCACATCGGTGACGACCGACGCGGTGACGCCGATCGCCGCCTTGTTGATCGACGCGGCAAGCTCCGTGAGCGAATTGTTGCTGCTGTCGATCGTGATCGTTGCCGGCGTGCCGCTGCCGGCCGTGAACGACGCCATCGAGCCGTCCGCATTATAGGTCGCGGTGCCCAGCGTCAGCGTGATCTGCCCGGTGCCGACCGCCGCGTTGCGGCTGGCGAGCGCGGTGGTGCTCACCGCCGTCTGCGCGCTCGCGAGCTGGCTGACGGTGATGCTGCCGCTGAGGCCGTTGAGCTTCGCGCCGACCAGCGGCGTCACGTTGAGCACGCCGGTATTGGAGCTGGCGGGCTGCGAGACGAGCGTGCCGCCCTTCACCAGGCTTTCCAGCGCGCCCGCGAAATCGCTGATCTGCCCCTTCAGCGTCGCCGCGTCGGAGATCTTGGCGGTCAGCGCATCCGATTTCGCCTTCAGCGCGGCGACCTTGTCGGCGAATTGCGCGTTGACCAGCGAGGTGACGAGCGAAGAGGTGTCGACGCCCGATCCGCTGTTCAGCGAACTCAGCAGCTGCTGCGCGGCGGATGCGTTGACGCTGGCGGTGGAGGCTGTCGCCGTCGTCGCCGTCGTCGCCGTCGTCGATGTGGTGGTCGACGTGCTGCTGCTGCTGGTGCTGCTGGTGGTCGTCATGATGAGTCTCCAAACGACCGGAGCCGGCCGATCTTTACCCCTGTTTCACGCCATTTTCGTCGAAGCGCGCGGTGGGCGGCACCTCGATCGCCGGCGGCGCGCGGCCGCCCATCGCGGCGTTGAGGTTGAACACGAACGCCAGCACCGTCGCGATCGCGAGATAGAGGTCGTCGCGGATCTCCTGTCCCTCGCGGCTGGTGTAATAGACGGCGCGGGCGAGCTGCGGATATTCGAGCACCGGCACCGCATAGTCGGTGGCCGTCTCGCGGATCGCCAGCGCGGTCGCGCCGCGCCCCTTGGCCACCACCACCGGCACCTGATCCTGCCCGCGGTCGTAGCGCAGCGCGACCGCGAAATGCGTCGGGTTGGTCAGCACGACATGCGCCTCCGCCAGCGCCTTCTTCATCGAGCGGGAGAGGATCGCACGCTGCTTCGCCCGGATATGGCCCTTCAGCTCCGGGTTGCCCTCGCTCTCCTTGTGCTCGTCCTTCACCTCCTGCTTGGTCATGCGCAGCTTGCCGAGGAGCTGGACGATCTGCACCGGCACGTCGACCATCGCGATCGCGACCAGGCCCAGCGCCATGACGATCAGGATATGCGTCAGCGTGCCGCCGAGCGTCCCCACCGCCGTCTCCACGTCGGACGAGGCGAGGCCGAACATCGCGCGCGAGGAGGACATCAGCAGCCACGCGCCGACCGATCCGAGCAGCACCACCTTGAGCAGCGACTTGCCCAGCTCGATCCACCCGGTCGGGCCGAAGATGCGCTTGAGGCCGGAGGCCGGGTTGATGCGCGACGCCTTGGGGGCGAGCAGCCCGCCGTTGAAGCCGAGCGAGCCGAGCGACGCCTGGCTCAATATCCCCGCCGCGACGGTGATCGCGAACAGCGAGCCGAGCGCCGGGGCGAGCTGCCATCCGGCCTCCACCAGCGGGCGCCACGGCTGGAAATCCTCCACGTCGCCGCGATCGAAGCGGAAGGCCGCCGCCATCACCGCCTTGCACGCTTTGAGCAGCGACGATCCGAACAGCGCGACCCATGCGACGCCCGCCAGCACGACCAGCGCGGTGGCGAAATCGCGGCTCTTGAGCAGTTCGCCGCGTTCGCGCGCGTCCTTGCGCCGCTTCTGGGTTGGGGCTTCCGTCCGCTCGCCGAACTGCTCCGCCATCAGCCGAGCACCAGCGAGGAGGTGGCCGCGAGCGCCTCGCGGATCATCACCTGCATGTAATCACCCATCGCGGGGAAGGCGATGGCGAGGCTGACGACGCCGACCGCGAGGCTCGCCGGCAGGCCGACCGCGAACAGGTTGAGCGCCGGCGCGGAGCGCGACAGCATCCCCACCACGAGGTTGAGGCACAGGAGCAGGAAGCCGACCGGCAGCGCCAGCAGCAGGCCGGCGAGGAAGGTGTAGCCGCCGAACATCGCGATGTCGCGCATCTGCCCGGTCGCCAGCCACGCCGCGCCGGGCGGCAACGCGGTATAGCTCCTCAGGATCATGTCGACGAGGACGAGGTGCCCGTCGAGCGACAGGAACAGCAGGGTCAGCATCACCGACAGGAACTGTCCGATCGCCGGCGACGAGCGGCCGGAGTTGGGATCGAGCATGTTGGCGAAGCCGATCCCCATCGATCCGCCGATCACTTCTCCCGCCACCAGCGGCGCGGCGAAGGCGATCTGGAGCACGAAGCCGAGCGCGAGGCCGACCAGCGCCTCCGCCGCGACGGAGAGGAAGGTCGTCACCGCGAAGATCTGCGCCGGCGGCTGGATCGGGTGGCTCGCCAGCACCAGCACGCCGATCGCGCCCGACAGCGCGACACGCACCGGCAAGGGCACGGACAGGTTGCCGAACACGGGCGCGGCGACGAACGCGCTCCCCACGCGCACCATCACGAAGATGAGCGCCCAGAGCTGCGGCTCGATCGCGAGGCCGAAGCCGAGCATGGATCAGCGCACCAGATCCGGGATGCGGTTGAAGATATCGACCGTGAAGTCGCTCAGCAGCCCCATGATCATCCCGCCGAACACCATGATCGAGATCGCCACGACGATCAGCTTGGGGACGAAGGTCAGCGTCTGCTCGTTGATCGAGGTCGCCGCCTGGATCATGCCGAAGATCAGGCCGGAAACGAGCGCCGGGATCAGGATCGGCGCGGCGGCGAGCGCCAGCACCCACATCGTCTGATTCGCGACGGTGAGGAAATAATCTGCGTCAGCCATGTTGAACTCACGTCGCGAAAGAATTTGCCAGACTGCCCATCGTCAGCGCCCAGCCGTCGACGAGGACGAACAGCAGCAGCTTGAACGGCAGCGAGATGATCGACGGCGACAGCATCATCATGCCGAGCGACATGAGCACCGTCGCCACCACCAGATCGATGACGATGAACGGCAGGAAGATCAGGAAGCCGATCTGGAACGCGGTCTTCAGCTCGCTCGTCACGAACGCGGGGAGCAGCACCGAATAGGGCACGTCCTTCGGGTTGGCGTAGGGGCCGGATTTCGCCATCTCGGCGAACATGGTGAGGTCCTTCACCCGCGTCTGCTTCGTCATGAAGGCGTGGAGCGGCTCGCCGGCGGTCCTTATCATCTCCGTGCCGGCCAGCTTGCCGGCGGCATAGGGCTGGATCGCATTGGCGTTGATCTGGTTGATCGCGGGCGCCATCACGAAGAAGGACAGGAACAGCGACAGGCCGATCAGCACCTGGTTGGGCGGCGTCTGCTGCAATCCCAGCGCCTGCCGCAGCAGCGACAGCACGATGATGATCCGCGTGAAGCTGGTCATCATCAGGATGATGCCCGGCAGGATCGTCAGCAGGCCCATGATGATGAGGACCTGCAGCGACAGCGAGAGCGAGCCGTTGCCGGTCTGCCCCGATGCCGCGCCGCTGGAAAGCTGGCCGAGCGCGCGGTCCACCGCGTCGCCGACGCCCGGCGCCGCCGGGGCGGCGGGCGCCGCGGGCGGCGTCACCTGCGCGAAGGCGGGGAGGGCGATCATCAGCGCGACGGCGATGGCGAGCAGCGCCAGCACCGCCTTGCCCCATGAAAAGCCGCCGCGTCGCCGGGCGGCGCGCGCGCGGAACAGCATCGGGCCGTCGCCGGTGCGCGTCAGGCTCATGCGATCTCGCCCCGCGCGACCGTCTTGTCGACCAGGGTCACTCCGCCGCGCCCGACCGAGACGAGCAGGCGCGAGCCTTCGAAATCCACCACCGCGAGGCGGACGCTGGGCGAGATCATCATCGTCTCGCGCACCGCGATCATCCGCGTCGGCGACTTGCCGGGCAAGCGGCTCTCCAGCCGCCGCCACAGATAGAGCGAGCCGATCATCAGCCCGCATACGAGCGGCAGCAGGATGACCAGCTTCAGGACATAGGCCCACATCATCGCCGGATCAGCCGCGCTTCTCGGGATTGACCAGCTCGGTCATGCGCACGCCGAAACGCTCGCCGACCGTCACCACCTCGCCGCGCCCGATCAGCGTGCCGTTGACGAACACTTCCAGCAGCTCGTTGGCCTGCCGGTCCAGCTCGATCACGCTCGATTCGCCGAGCGCCAGCAATTCGCGCAGCGTGAGCTGGGCCGAGCCGATCTCGACCGTCAGCTTGACGTCGACATCCTGCAACAGCCGGAAATTGGCGGCCACCGCGCCGGAGGCGTCGGGGTCGACCGGAAAGGCGCCGGCCATGTCGTTCATGCGTTGGTTCCTTCAAGGCTCGCGAGTTTGGTGAGGCGGATGGCGGCATGGCCGTTGGCGGTGCCGACGGTGCCGGTGCCGAGCCGGTCGTTGCCGACCATCACGGGCACGTCGTTGGTGAAATGGATCGGGATGACGTCGCCGGGCTTCAGCTCCATCAGCCGGGCGAGGCTGATCACCGGCTCGGCGAGGACGGAGCGGACCGGGAAGCGCACCTGCATCGCCGCGCGGGTGAGCGCGGCGGTCCATTGCGCGTCCTGCTCGACCGATTTGGCGACGACCTTGCCGGTCAGCGCGGTGCCGTGCGGCTTCAGCGCCGTGACCGGATAGACGAGATCGATGAACACCGGCTTGGCGTGGCCGCGCGCGATGCCGAAGCGGGTGACGATCATCGCGTCGTCCGCCTCGATATTGGTGAGCATCGCGGCATTGGCCTCGCAGCGCCCGACCGTGAAGTGGACGCGCGCCAGCGGCTCCCAAGCGGCGGTGAGCGGGGCGGCGATCATCTCGCCGAGCCGCGCCACCATCGCCTCGGCGGCGGGCGAGAATTCGTGCGGCAGCTCGGCCGGCACATGGCCGATCCCGCCGAAGAACAGGTCGAGCAGCTCCAGCACGAAGCGGCCGTCGAGCACGCACAGCGCGGTGCGCTCGTCCATGCCGAGCGGCAGCCACGCGGTGAGCTGGTCCGGGCGCTCGACGCGGTAATCGGCGAAGCGCTGCACCATCAGCGGCTCCGCCCACGTCCTCACCTCCTGCCGGAGCACCGGCTCGAACACGCCGCGCAGGCTCCGCGCGAGGCGCGCGGAGAGATGCTGCAACGTATGCAGGTCGCCGAACGGATTGAGCTTGGCCTGCCCCAGGCCGCCCGGCTGGACGGTCTCGGTGCGGGCGCGCTCGCGACGTTCGGCGTCAGAAGGTGAAGCGGCGTTAACCATGCCTGCTCACTGAACAACGAAATTGGTAAAGTAGACGTTACCAACGCCGCCGAATCCTTCCTTTTCCTTAAGAACCTTGTTGATCGCGGCGGCGAGCCGCTTCGCCAGCACCTCCTTGCCCTGCGAACTGAACACCTGATCCTCGCTGGTGTCGCCCAGCGTCATCAGCACGGCGGAGCGCACCGCGATGTCGTTGGTCTTGATGTTGCGGATGACGGTGTCGTCGTAAGGCGTGGAGATGGCGATGCCGACCTGGAGGAAATGCACCGAATCCTGAAGGTTGGCGGTGAAGTCCTTCTCCATCGCGTAATAATTGGAGGCATAGCGGTCGCCGCCCTCGCCGGCCGGGGTGGGCATCCCGTGATTCTCGGCCGGCTTGGCCTCGGCGCTCTCGCCGCCGCCGCCATGGCCGCCTTCCTCCTTGCCGTCGCCGGGGCGCTTCTGCTCGCTCTTGGGAACGAGGCGCGGGCCGGTCGCTTCGGCTTTCGCCTTGCCGCCGATCAGCCCGGCGCCGGCGGCATACAGCCCCGCCCCGACGCCGCCGCCGACCAGCGCCAGCGCGCCGACCCCCAGCATGATGATCCTGGGCAGCTTGCTCTTCTTCTTGGCCGGCGCGTCGGGCTTGGCTTCGGTGTCGCTCATATCGATGTCCTTGGGTGTCAGGCGATGCGGCCGTCGGCCGCGACGGTGTCGTTCGCCTCGGCCGTCGCGCGCGGCGGCGCGGCGGGCGTGGCGGCGGATTGATGGGCGCGCTGCTGCTGTTGCTGTTGCGACAGCGTCTGCCCGGCGGTGTCGGCGGAACCGCCGGTGGTGGCGGAGAGCTTGATCCCGCGCGCTTCGGCCAGCTCCGTGAGGCGCGGCTGCGCGTCGGCGAGGATCTGCCGCGTCTCCGGCTGATGCGCGTCGAGCCGCACGGACACGCCGTCGCCCTCGCGCTTCAGCGTCACGTCGATCTTGCCGAGCGCGTCGGGGATCAGGCGGATGCTGGCGTCATTGGCGTTGGCGGCGTCGCGCAGCGCGTCGATCCGCTGGATCATCTGCTGCGGCCAGTTGTCCTGCTTCATGTCGAGCGCGGCGTGGCGCGAATCGGCCGTCGCAGCGACCGCGTGGAGCGTGTTGTCGGTGCCGGCGGGCGGCGCGGCGAGCATCGGCTGGCCGGTCGCCGGGCGGTCCTCGACGGCGGCGCGCTGGATCGCGGCGGCGAACACCTGCGCGGCGGGCGCGATCCGCGCCGCTTGCGGCTCGGCCGGAGCGGGCGCCGCAATCGCGAGGGGAACAGCGGATGCGCCCGGCTGCGATTCGGGCTTCGCCGTTGGCGACGCCTGCATCGCCGCAACCTTGTCCGGTATCGCGGGGGCGACCTTCATGGCCTGCGCGACCAGTGATGCCTGCGCAGCATCGGCGGGCGCGGGCGACGAATCCGGTGTCGCGGGAACGGTGACGGGCGATGACTGGGCGGTCTGCGCCGGATCGAGCGCCGGGATCGGAGATTGCGTCGATGCGGCGTTCGCGACGGTCCCGCCCGACGGCGGGGCGAGATCGGGTTGCGGCGTGCCGACGGGCGTGGGCCGATCGGCCGTCACTTCCGGTTGCGTGGCGGTGACGACCGACGAGTCCGTGGCCTGCGCCGGTACGGCCGGCTCCTGATCGGCGATGACGGGAAGCTGCATCTGCGGGCGCGGGGCCGGCGCCGTCACCGGCAATGCCGCTGCATCCGCTTTGGCTGGCGTGGGCGGCGCGGTCGGGGCAACGAGAATCGACACCAGCGCCGGCGCGATCCACGCAAGGTCTTCGGCGTGATCCTCGCTGTCGCCGTCCGGCAAATCCTTGCCGGGCGCGGCATCCTTTTGCCGGGGGTCGGCCGCGTCGTCGACGGCGCCTGCCACAGGGGCGAGCAGCGCGGGGAAAGCGCTGGCCGACGGCGCCGCGCCGGGCGCGGCGACGGGAATCCCGCTCTTTGGTGTCGTCAGTGCCAGGGTTGAAACTGCGGTCATGAGCACCTGCGTGTCGCCGGGATTGGCCCCGCAGGACCGTTCAGCAAGGATCGTGCCGAATCTTCCGCACCGGCGGCGCATCGCGCAATGCGCGGATTTCGCGCAGCGCCGCTTCGGCCAGCCCGCGCTCGATCAGCTTCTCCACCGCGCTCTGGTCGCGCTTCGCGGCACGGGTCGCCTCGGCGGCGCGCGCGGCCTCCGCCTCGGCGGTGCGGACGCGGTCGGCGGCGGTTTCGGCCGAGCGGTGCAGCCGATCGCGGTAATGCGCCGCCGCCGCGAGCGAGAAACCCGCCGCGCGATCCTCCACCGGGGAGACCTGCTCGGCGAGCCGGGCGATGCGCGAGGACAGCGCCGATTCCTGCTCATGCGCCGCCCGCGCGCGCATCTCGTCCGCCTGCGCGAGGCCGAGCTGGAGCGTCCGCACGCGCAGCACCCGCGCGAGCTTGGCGGGATCAGCCATCGCCGAACACGCCGGTCAGCTCGGCGATCGAATCCTCCAGCGGCACGACCGCGTCGGCGTCCTGCCGCACGAACTCCATCACGGCGGGGTGATAGGCGATGGCGGCGTCGATCTCCGGGTCGCTGCCGCTGCGATAGGCGCCCATCAGCACCAGATCGCGATTCTCCTCATAAGTCGCGAGATGCCGGCGCAGCACGCGCGCGGCGCGCAGATGCGCGGGCGCGGCGATATCGGTCATCACGCGGCTCACCGATTTCGACACGTCGATCGCCGGATAGACCGCGCGTTCGGCGAGCGCGCGGCTCAGCACGATATGCCCGTCGAGGATCGAGCGCGCCGAATCGACCACCGGGTCGTTGCCGTCGTCGCCGTCCGCCAGCACGGTGTAGATCGCGGTGATCGACCCGCCGGAGGTGACGTCCGTCCCCGCCCGCTCGATCAGATTGGGCAGCATCGCGATCGCCGACGGCGGATAGCCGCGCGCCGATGCCGGTTCGCCCAGCGCCAGCCCGATCTCGCGCCCGGCATGGGCGACGCGGGTCAGCGAATCCATGATGAGCAGCACGTCCTTGCCCTCGGCGCGGAAGCCTTCCGCGATGGCGGTGGCGCGCAGCGCGCCCCTGATGCGCAGCACCGGCGAATGGTTGGCCGGCACCGCGACGACGACGCTCTTGGCGCGCGCCTCGCCCGCCACCTTGGTCTCGAGGAAGTCGGCCACCTCGCGGCTGCGCTCGCCGATCAGCCCGATGACGATCACGTCGGCCCTGGCGGCGCGCACCATCATGCCGAGCAGCACCGATTTGCCGACGCCCGATCCGGCCATGATGCCGATGCGCTGGCCCTTGCCGATCGTCAGCAGCCCGTTGATCGCGCGCACGCCGACATCGAGCGGCTGGAGCACGCGCCCGCGATCGAGCGGCGACTGGAGCTTGCCGGCGAGCGGCCATGCGCCCGCGCCGCGGATCGCGCCCAGCCCGTCGATCGGTCGCCCCGCCCCGTCGACCACGCGGCCGAGCAGCGCCGCGCCGACCTCCGCCTCGCCCGGCGGGCCGATCGGGCGCACCGGGGCGTGCGGCAGCAGCGCCGCCGGGCCGCCGAGGTTCATCAGCAAGGTGCGGCCGTTGCGGAAACCGATCACCTCGGCCTCGACGCCCGCCCCCTTCTCGCCGACCTGGCAGACGGTGCCGACCGGCAGGTTCAGCCCGATCGCCTCCATCAGCAGCCCGTCGAACGAGGCGAGCCGGCCGGAAACCTTCGGCGCGGGCCGGAAATCGGCATCGGCCAGCGCGGTGAGATAATCGTCGGCGAACAGGTTCAGCATCAGTGCGCGTCGCCGTCGGGAAGCGCCACCTTGTCCAGTGTCCGGGCGAGCTGCTCCAGCCACAGCTCCGGCCCGTCCTCCACGATGGTCGAGGCGGCCTCCATCACGAAGCTGCCGCGCGCCACGCCGGCGTCGCCGGCCGCGAAGACCGTGTCGGGCAGATGACCCTCCAGCAGCGCGATGTCGGCCGGGTTGACACGCAGGATCGCGCTTTCCGCCGCATCGGCCAGCAGGTCGGTCGCGGCGTTGACCCGCGCGGCGAGCAGCGCGCCGGACACGCCGGTCTCGCCGACCAGCCGGGTCACGAGATGCAGCACCGTCTGGCGCAGGTTGCGCGCCAGTTGCTCGCGATCGATCCGCGTGTCGGAACGCAGCGCCTCGACCAGCCGGGCAAGCATCGCGCGGTCGCGCTCCGCCGCCTCGCCCTGCTCGGCGTGCGCGGCGGCGATACCCTCCGCGAAGCCGGCGTCGTGCGCCGCCTGCCGCGCCACCTCCGCCGGGTCGATGAACGGCGTCGGCTCCGCATCCGAATCGAGCGGGTCCCAGCCCTTCGTCGGCATGGCGTCGCGGTTGGCCGGCGTATAGCCGCGCGGCGCCTCGCCGGTTTCGCCGCCGCCGCCGAACGCCTGCCTGATCCGCGCGATGAGATCGGCGGGGGCGAAGCCGCTCGGCTGCTCAGCGAACATGCGTTGCAGGCGGATCGCGGCATCGTCGTGCCGCGCGGAAAGGCCCGCGACGAAAGCGTGCTCAGACATAATCGTCCTCGCCTCCGCCCATCTGGATCGTGCCGTCCTTGGCGAGGTTGCGCGCGATCTGGATGATCGCCTTCTGCGCCTCCAGCACTTCGGATAGCTTCATCGGGCCGCGCGCCTCCATCTCGTCGCGGATGCCGTCCGCCGCGCGGGCCGACATGCAGCCGAGGAAGCGGCTGCGCGCCGCTTCGTCCACGCCCTTCAGCGCGCGGGTCAGGATGTCGCCGTCGATGTTGCGGATCAGCGTGCCGAGGTTCTTGTCGTCCATGTCGAGCAGATTGTCGAACACGAACAGCGCCTCCTCGATCGCCTTGGCGGTTTCCTTGTCGAGCTTGAACAGCTTGGGCATCACGCGCTGCTCGGTCGCCTTGCGCGCGCTCTGCAGGATCTTCGCCGCCTCGCGCGTGCCGCCGAGCTGCACCTGCGTCGCCTGCTGGCCCGCGCCGCTGCGGTTGGCGAGCATGTGGCGCAGCGTCTCCACCGCTTCGGGTGTGATCGGGCCGAGCTTGGCGATGCGATGCAGGATTTCGGGCTGGATCGCGTCGGGCAGCAATTCGAGCACCTGGCTGCCGACCGACGGATCGAGATTGGCGATCAGCACGGCGGCGATCTGCGGATGTTCCTTCTCGATCATGCCGGCGATCTCGCTCGCGTCGAGCCAGTCGAGCAGGTCGATCTCGCACGCGGCTTCCGCCGGGGTGATGCGGGCGAGCACGCTGTCGGCCTTTTCCTGGCCGAGCGCGCGGTGCATCACCGCCTCGATCTTCGGGCGCGGGTCGAAGGCGATGCCGGTGCGCTCGCGCGCGCGGCCGACGAAATCGTCGAGCACGCCTTCCACCTCCGCCTCGCTCACGTCGGCGACGGTGAACATCGCCTTGCCGAGCTGGCGCACCTCGTCGGGTTCCAGTTTCTGGAGGATGGCGGCGGCTTCCTCCTCGCCGACCAGCATCATCAGCACGGCGGCGCGCTCGACGCCGCTGAAGCTGCGGACGAGGGCGGTCGTGGGGGCGGTCGTCGGCGCGTTCACCGGCCGTCCGCCTTGATCATGTCGCGCACCGCCAGCGCGGCGCGGGCGGGATTGTCGCGGGTGAAGCCGCGCACCGCGCCGACGCGCTCCTCATAGCTTTGCGCGCTTTCGAGGTCGTCGATGCTGACCGGGCCGGTGACGCGGATGCCGCCTTCGGCCGCGCCGCCCTCGCCGGTGGCGCTGCCCATCGGCATCCCGTCCGGCCCCACCAGCGCCGGCCTGGCGCCGGGGGTGGAGGCTTCCTCGCGCTTCTTCATCAGCGCGGCGGCGAGCGGGCGGACGCCGAGCAGCAGCACCAGCAGCGCGATGACGATCGCGGTGAGGTTGCGCGCGATCATCGGCAGCCAGCTGTTGTCATACCATTTCGGCCCGCTGGCGGCGTCGGCGGCATCGGCGAACTTCTTGCTGATGACGGTGACATTGTCCTGCCGGCTGGCGTCGAAGCCGACCGCCGACTTCACCAGATCGGTGATCTGGCCGATCTCCATCGCGGTGCGCCGGCCTTTTTCCGGTTCGCGCAGCAGGACGGCGACGGACAGCCGCTTGATCCCGCCCGGCGCGGCGCGCGTCACCGAGACTTCCTTGCCGAGGTCGTAGGCGCGCTGGAACTGGTCGGACTGTTTGTTCGCGTCGGGCGCGGGGCCGCCGGCGACCGGGGTCGGCGAGGCGGCCGGTTGCGGCTGGCCGCTGTCGCCGGTCGCGGGCTGCGGCTTCTGCAACATGCTGGCCGGGGGCGGGGTGTTGCTCAGCGCGCCGGGGATGCCGCCGGGCGTCGGCGTTCCGTTCGTCGCCTGATTCCCCGTCCAGTTCCCCGCCTCGGCGCGCAGGGCGCCCTGCTTGTCGTAGCTTTCGCGCGTCGCCTGCGTCTCGTCGAGGTTGACGTCGGCCTGCACCTCGGCGGTGAAATTGCCCGCGCCGACCAGCGGCGTCAGGAGCTGGAGGAGCTGCTGGCGATATTTGTCTTCGATCTGGCGCTGGAAACGGATACGCTGCTCGCTGCCATTGTCCACCTGGCCGCCGGACTTGGACAGCAACGCGCCCATCTGGTCGACCACCGTGACATTGTCCGGCTTCATCCCCGGCACCGACGAGGCAACGAGGTTGACGATCGAGGCGACCTGCGCGTCGGATAGCGACCGCCCCGGCTGGAGCTTCAGCACCACCGAGGCGGAGGGCGCGGCATTGTCGCGCACGAACACGCTGGCTTCGGGCGTCGCGAGATGCACGCGCGCCTCGACCACCGCGTCGATCTCCTGGATCGAGCGTGCGATCTCCGTCTCGCGCGCCTGCCGCAGCCGCTCGCCTTCCACCGCGCGGGACACGCCCATCGGAAGCTGGTCGAGGATGGCGTAGCCGGCGGGCGCGGTCTTGGGCAGGCCCTGCCCGGCGAGCAGCATCCGCGCCTTGGCGAAATCCTCGTCCGCAACCGTGATCGAATCCGTGCCGGTATCGACATGGCTCTTGATGTTCGCGGCGGTCAGCGCGGAGGTGACAGCGGCCTTGTCGCCGTCGGCCAGGCCGGAGAACAAAGTCTTCTGCGGCGGCGTCGACAGCATCGACCAGGCAAGCGCGGCCGCGCCGATCAGGCCGATCAGCAAGGCCATCGGCCCGGCACGGCGCACCGCGGGCTGCGCGAGCATGCCCTGGATCTGCCGGAGCGGATTGGCGAACCTCTCGGGAATCACCGGGTTTGCGGGGGTAAGTGCGTTGGCCATATCTTACACCGGCATGCTCATGATGTCCTTGTAGGCGGACAGGATCTTGTTGCGGACCTGCAGCGTCGCCTCGAAGCCGACCGAGGCTTCCTGACGCGCCAGCATCACCTTGGCGATGTCGACGGTCTCGCCGCGCTCATAGGATTCGGAGAGGGCGGACGCTTTTTGTTGCGTGTCGTTGACCTTGGAGAGCGCGCTCTCCATCGACTGCGCGAAGCTGGTCGACGGGGCGGCGGTGGAGGTGCCGCCGGCCTGCGGCGCGCCGATCGACTCGCTGGCGCGCGACAGCGCCTGGTTGCGCTCCAGGATCTGCGCGCGCAGCGCCATCACCCGGTCGATGCCGCCGAGGCTGTCGATGCCGCTCATGCCGACGCCACCCTGCTATGCGGCGCGGCGATGTCCTCGCCCTGTTCGCGCGCCTTGGCGAGACGGTAGCGCAACGTGCGCTCGGAGATGCCGAGCCGCCGCGCGGTCTCGATCCGGCTGCCGTTGCACGCCTTCAGTGTCTCGCGGATCGCGGCGAATTCGGAAAGCTGCACCACCTTGCCCAGGGTCGCCGCCTCATTGGCGGCGCGCATCGGGGCGGCGGGGCGGTCGAACACGATATGCCCGGCCTCGATCGTGTCGCCGGCGGCGAAGAGCAGGGCGCGCTGGATCACATTCTCCAGCTCGCGCACGTTGCCCGGCCAGTCGTGCGCGGCAAGGGTGTCGATCACCTCGGCCGACGGCCAGGGCACGATCGCGCGGTTGCCGGCGTGGCGCAGGATCATCGTCGCGGCGAGCGCCGGGATGTCCTGCGGCCGCTCCGCCAGCGCCTTGGTGGCGAGCGGGAAGACCGACAGGCGATAATAGAGGTCGGCGCGGAAGCGGCCTTCCGCCACCTCGGTCTGGAGATCGCGGTTGGCGCAGGCGATGACGCGCACGTCGACCGGAATCGGCTGGGTCGCGCCGATCGGCACCACCTCGCGCTCCTGCAGCACGCGCAGCAGCTTGGCCTGCAGCGCGAGTGGCATCTCCGCGATCTCGTCGAGCAGGATCGTCCCGCCCTCCGCCGCGCGGAAGAAGCCCTCGCCGCCGGAGGAGGCGCCGGTGAACGCGCCCTTCTGGTGGCCGAACAGCATCGCCTCCAGCATCGTCTCCGGGAGGGCGGCGCAGTTGATCGCGACGAACGGGCCGTCGCGGCGCGCGGAATTCATGTGGATCGTCCGCGCCAGCACTTCCTTGCCGGTGCCGGTGGGGCCGTTGACGAGCACGGTGATGTCGGCCTCCGCCACGCGCTCGGCCAGCGCGAACAGCGCGAGGCTCTCCGGGTCGGCGGCGGTCGGGGCGTCCGGTCCGGCGATCAGCGCGCGGGCGAAGGCATTGCCCACCAGCGCATCCTCGCGGCCGAAGGCGACGCGCGCCGGGGCGCCGTCACGCGGCGGGACGATCGCGCGGGCGCCGTCCTCGATCACCACGGTGCGGGCGGGTGCCGGGGTCGGTTCGCCGGGCGCGGCGAGCCACATCGTCCCGGCCGTGGCGCGCGTGCCGGGCTTCTCCAGTGCGAAGCCCTGGGCACGCAGCGACGACACGAGCGCGACATGGCGTTCGGCGACTGCCGGCGATGGAATGATCGAACGCATTTTCCCCCTCGTTCCCTGTGCGATCGAAACTGCGGGAAAAAGGTTAACGAGCGGTATAGGACGTTGCCGGCCGGCAGATTTTTTCCGGGCGCGCGCGGCCGCTGCGTGCCCCCGTGCGCAAGCGTATGCGGCGCGCGCGCGTGTCCGCACATTGGCCGGGGGACGGCGGAATTTTTTTGCAGGCGAGTGCTAAATCGCGCCGGCGCCCGGTCGTTTCGGGTGGTGACGGCCCGGCCATCCGCACATCGGGGGGCGGCGGACCCGTCAGCCACGACGGAGAACGATTATGACGGTTATCGCAACCAACACCGCCGCAATGCGCGCCACTGCGGCCTCGGTCAGCGCCAACAGCGCGCTTTCGACCGCGATGGAGCGCCTTTCGACGGGCAAGCGCATCAACTCGGCCAAGGACGACGCCGCCGGCCTCGCCATCGCCGCGTCGATGACCTCGCAGATCCGCGGCATGAGCCAGGGCATCCGCAACGCCAATGACGGCATCTCGATGGCGCAGACCGCCGAAGGCGCGCTGGACGAAGTGACCAACATGCTCCAGCGTATGCGCGAACTGGCGGTGCAGGCCGGTAACGACACCTATTCGAGCGACGACAAGGCGAATATCGCCAAGGAGCAGAAGGCGCTCGCCACCCAGATCGACTCTGTGCTGAAGAACACCGTGTTCAACAACCAGCATCTGTTCGACGGCACGGCCGGCACGAGCGGGACGGTGACGATCCAGGCGGGTGCGAACTCGTCCGACACGGTGACGCTGGACCTGTCCACGGACCTGACCGCTTCCAGCAGCAAGACCACCACGGTCACCGCCGCCGCCAGCGACACGACGCCGATCACCGATCTGTCGCAGTTCGACGATGCGATCACCGAGATCTCCGGAACCCGTGCTGGCCTCGGCGCTTCGCAGAACCAGCTCGAATCGGCGGTCAACAACCTGACGTCGAACGTCACCAACCTGTCCGACGCGCAGAGCCGGATCGAGGACGCCGATTTCTCGACCGAATCGACCAACCTCGCCAAGGCGCAGATCCTGAGCCAGGCGTCCACCGCGATGCTCGCGCAAGCCAATCAGTCGCAGCAGGGCGTGCTGAAGCTGCTCCAGTAAGCGAGTGATCGGTTTCGGCGCCGCCCCCCCAAAGGGTGTCGGAGCCGATTGCGAACCCCGGCAGCCGCAAGGTTGCCGGGGTTTTCGTTTGTGGGAATAGGGATGACAAGAAGCTCCCCTTTTCTCGAGGAAAGACCGGGGGGCAGTGCCGCAGGCGAATGTCCCGGTGAAACGGTGCCTCCTCCGGCCCTGAGTTAGCGCGGCGTCAGGGCCTTCTTCAGTCTCGCGTGCGCGGCGGCCTTGATCTGGCACACGCGCGCGGCGCCGACGCCCAGCACCTGCCCGATCTCCTCGAGGTTCAGTTCCTCGACGTGATAGAGGTGGATCACCAGCCGCTCCCGCTCGGGCAGCGCGGCGACCGCGTCGGTCAGCAGGTCGCGCACCTCGCCTTCGGCGAGTTGGTCGAATGCGCTCGGCTCGTCGCTGGCGAACCAGGGCTGGTCGTCGGCATAGACCTCGTCGATCGGATCGAAGCGCACCGCCTCGGCGGTGGCATATTCGGCGCGGAGCTTCTCCACCGTCACGCCCAGCCGCGCGGCCGTCTCGCCGTCGGTCGGGGCGCGGCCAAGCTCGCCCGCGAGCTGCCCGGTCACGCGCTGATAGTCGCGGCGGCGGCGGATCGCGCCGCGCGTCATCGCGGCGTGGCGGCGCAGTTCGTCGATCATCGCGCCGCGTAGCCGCGTCGTGAGATATTGCCGGAACGTCACCTGCCCGCGATCCTCGAACGCGGCGGCTGCCTCGACCAGCGCGACGAGGCCGACCTGCACGAGATCCTCCACCTCCACCGCCGTCGAGACGCTGCCGTGGACATGCCACGCCAGCCGCCGGACAAGCGGCAGATGCTCGTGGACCAGCGCATTCTCGTCCTTCACGCGCGCGCGCGGACTATAAGTGAGCGGAGCGGCGCCGGCGAAGGCGTCGCGGTGCGGCAGCTCGGCGCTCATGCGGGCAGCGCTTCCGGCGCGCCGATAATGGCGACGACTTCGACGGCCTTGTCTTCCGGTACTTCGAAGAAGCTCATGACAGGGGTATCCGGCAGCACGGTTTTGACGAGTTTGCGGATCGCGACGCGGATCGCCGGCTGGACGACCAGCGCGAACGGCTTCGCTTCGTTGATGAGCGGCTGGGCGGCGCGTTGCAGCGCATCGACGATGCGGCGGCCGAGGTCCGGCTCGATCACATGCCGGCGCGACGGATCGCCGCGCACCGCCTGGCCCAGCAGGCCTTCTAGCTGACCCTCCAGCGTCATCACGCGCAGCGGCTCGCGCACGCCGCACAGCTTCTGGATGATCAGCGGGCCGAGTTCGGGCCGGATCAGCTCGACGATCTCCTCGGCGTCCTGCGTCTTCTGCGCGACGACCGCGATCGCGGAGGCGATGCGGCGGAACTCCCGGAGCGGCACGCCCTCGGCGAGCAGGCTGCGCAGCACCGTCGTCAACGTCGTGATCGGCAACGGCTGCGGCGAGAGCGAGGCGACGAGCTGCGGGTTGCGCTCCTTGAGGCCGTCGAGCAGCGCCTGCGTCTCGTCGGCGCTCAGCAGGTCGGCGGCATTGGCGCCGAGGACGTGGTTGAGGTGCGTCGCGATGACGGTGCCCGAATCGACCACCAGATAGCCGGCGCCGGTCGCGGCGTCGGCGTCGCCCGGCGCGATCCATGTCGCGTCGAGGCCGAAGGTCGGGTCCTTCGCCTTCTTGCCCTTGAGGTCGCCGAAGCCGGTGCCGGTGTCGAGCGCCAGCATCTCGTCGGGCGAGACCTGATCCTCGCCGAGCACCACGCCGCCGACCAGCAGGCGATAGGTATAAGGCGCGAGGTTGATGTCGTCGCGCACCTTCACCTGCGGCACGACGAAGCCGAGTTCCTTGGAGAGCTGACGCCTGACGCCGGTGATCCGCGACATCAGCGGGCTGCCCTTGCGCTCGTCGACCAGCGGCACGAGGCCGTAGCCGATATCGAGGTTTATCATCATCCCGTCGGTCACCTCGTCCCAGCCGATGCGGGACTGGTCGACCGGCTCGGGCGTCACTTCCGTCACCGGGGCGGGGCGGTTGGCGATCTGGCGCAGCTTCCACGCGGTGAAGCCGGCGATCGCGGCGGCGGGCAGGATCACCAGATGCGGCATCCCCGGCAGCACGCCGAGCAGGAACAGGATTCCCGCCACCGGCGTCCAGGTGCGCGGCGATCCGAACTGGCTGCCGATCTGGCCGGCGAGGTCCTTGTCGGATGAGACGCGGGTGACGATCGCGGCGGCGGCGATCGACAGCATCAGGCTGGGAAGCTGCGCGACGAGCGCGTCGCCGATCGCGAGCAGGGTATAGCCCTTCGCCGCCGCGCCGATCGACATGCCGTGGCTTACGGGTCCGAGGATCAGTCCGCCGACGATGTTCGCCGCGAGGATCAGGATGGCGGCGATCGCGTCGCCCTTCACGAACTTGGACGAACCGTCCATCGATCCGTAGAAATCCGCCTCGGTCGCCACCTCGACGCGGCGCTTCTTGGCCTCGTCCGGGGTGATGAGGCCGGCGTTTAGATCGGCGTCGATCGCCATCTGCTTGCCGGGCAGCGCGTCGAGGGTGAAGCGCGCCGACACTTCGGAGACGCGGCCGGCGCCCTTGGTCACCACGATCAGGTTGATGATCATCAGGATCGCGAAGACGAAGATGCCGACGACATAGTCGCCGCCGATCAGGAAGGTGCCGAACGCCTCGATCACATGGCCGGCGGCGCTCTCCCCCTCATGCCCGTGCACCAGCACGACGCGGGTGGAGGCGACGTTGAGGCCGAGCCGGAACAGGGTGGCGAACAGCAGCACCGTCGGGAAGGCGGAGAAGTCGAGCGGCTTCTGCGCGTTCAACGCCACCATCAGCACCGCGAGGCTGATCGCGATATTGGCGACGAAGAACACGTCGAGCAGCGCCGCCGGGATCGGCACCACCATCACGACGACCAGCAGCAGGATCGCCAGCGGCAGCGCGGCGGCGCGGGGATTGCCGAGGAACTTCATCGCGGCTTAGCCCCCCATCCGTGCGAGCATCATATAGGCCAGCCGGGCGGTGTCCGGCGTCGGGCGCAGCAGGCTCGCCGCCTGCGCCTGCGCACCGCGCGCGCCGAGCGCGGCGCTGGCCCAGCTCAGCGCGTCGGTCGCGCTCTGGTTCGCGCCGGTGACGACGGTGGCGCCGTCCATGTCGAGTGCCTGCGCGGCGAACTGCATGGCCGGCAATCCGTTGCCGGTATTGCCGGCATTGCCGCTGCCGTCCCCCAGCTTGGCGGCGAAGCGCTGGTAGACGTCGGCCAGTGATCGCGCGCTGCCGTCGCTGTTGTAGAACACGCCGCGATTGGCGCGCGCGGCGGCCGGGAACAGGCCGGCGGCGCTGGTGCCGGGGTTGCTCTGCATGTTGGCGAGGAAGCGCCGCGCGCCGCCCAGCCCAAGGAAATGCGCCATATAGAGGTCGGTGCCGGTCGCCTCGCGGCCGGTGGCGCTTTCCAGCGCGTCCTTGTTGTCGGAGGCGTGCTCGGCGGCCATTGCGGAGGCGATCTCCGGGTTGTTGCGCAGGGCAAGGATCGCCTGTTTCGTCGCGCTGTCGCTGACCGTCATGCGGCCGGACGCGTTGCGACTGATCGCGTCGGCGGCCCAGCCGAGGCCGTATTCGCTGCCGTGCTGCTTCATCACCGACAGCCAGCTCTGCTCGACGAACTGGTACAGCCCGCGCGCCGAGGAGGTCGTAGCGGAAGCGCTGGCGTTGAGGCCGCTTTCGACCTTCGCCTGGCCGAGCAGATAGTCGAAATCGATCCCGGTGCGCGCAGCCGCCCGCTGGATCGCGGACTGGATACGGCCGGAGTTCGAGGCAATGGCGTTGACGGTCATCGTGCTGCGTCGGTTCCCTGTTCGGGATTAACACAGCAAGGATCGTGCCAATTCGTTAACCAACCCGCCCGCCAACGCGGCGGCGGGGATCAGGCGTAGGCGGCGACCGGCCCGCGCCGATAGGCGTTGCCGCCCTCGCCGCTCAGCATCTGGAGCCGGCGGCGGACGTTGGCGGCCATCAGGTTGACGTAGATGCGGCACGTCTCGTTGAGCCGGTCCGCCTCGCTCGCCAGTTCCCGAAGCTCGGGGCCGGCGGGGCCGTCGCCGAGCGCGCGGAGCGTTTCGATCGCGGCGAGCTTGTCCGCCGTCGCGCGTTCCAGCCCGGCGATGTCGTTCGCCTTCAGCGCCGCGATCTCGGCATGGAGCGTCTCGATCACGCGGATCAGTGCGTCACGCCGGGTCATTGGACAGCCAGTCGTAGCGCAGCGCGATCAGCCGGTCGGCGAGCGTCGCTGGGGAAATCGGGAAAGTGCCGTTCGCCAATGCTTCCTTGATCCGCTTCACGCGATCCGCATCGACCGGCGGTTTCGTGGCGAGCTGCGAGGCGAGCGTCTGCGGCTGCCGGCTCTGCGACACCGAGGTATCGGACTGGCTGGAGACCGCCGGCACCGCATCGGGAGCCTGGACGCGCACGACCGGCACGACCGGCAGGTCGTTTGTCGTGACAGGCTTCGCGCCGATCGAATCCACCATGTCCGCACCTTTCCGGTTTCGCTGACATGGCGATAAACGGCGGCTTGCGGAAAAGTTTTAGAAACTTTTTTCGCGGCGCCGGGGCAAGGGACGACATCACTGCTCGGTCCAGCCCGGCAGCGTCGCGCGGCCCGGCTCGACCGCGACCGCCTGAACCGGCGCGCGCGAATTGTCGACCTTCACCATCAGCCGCTCGCCGGCGGCGGCATCGCCCATCGCGACGCCCTCGCGCGTGATCGAGAAGCCGTCCGATCCAGCCTCGATCGTCAGCGGGTCGCCGCGCTTGATGACCTTTTCCGCGTTCCGCGCCGCGGCGGGCGCGGCGGCGGGAGCGGAGATGATCGTGGTGCGCGCCGGCATCACCACCGGCACGAAGACGCGCCATTCCGGCCCGGTGCAGGTGACGACCACCGCGTCATGCGCGTCGGTGCGCCACGCCATCGACACCATCGGGCATGACGCGAGGCGCAGGCGCGAATCGACCGGCGCGCGCGCGCCGCCCTCCTCCCCGATCGGCCGCCCCGTGAAGGCGGCGACGCCGCGATCGAGCGCGGGGATATCCTGGAACGAGGCTGCGGCGAGCAGGGCGAGAACGATCATCTGGCGTTTCCTTCGCCCGCGAACGCGAGCGTGACGGTGACCCGGCGTTGGCCGGGGCGGTTGGTGGTGGCGACGAGGATGCGGCCGGGCGCGACCTGGCCCAACGCGGCGGCGACGGCGCGGGCGCGATCGGCGGCGAGCACCGCGGCGCTGCCGGTGGAAGGGTCGACATCGGCGGGCGTGCCGTCCGTGCCGCCGGTGACGGTGAGCGCTACGCGCGGATCGCGCGCCGCTTCCCGCGCCCATCCGACCAGCGCGTCCGGCGCCGCCGGCAGCGCGGCCGAGCCGGGCGCGAAGCCGCCGAGCGCATTGGCGGCGATCGGCATGGCTGGCGGTGTCGGCGCGCTCACCGGCTGGTCGCTCGCGCCGAAACCCTCACGCATCCCGTTGGCGAGGCGGCGCGGATCGAGATGGTGGTTGGCCTGCAGCAGCACGAAGAAGCCGACCAGCAGCAGCGCCAGGTCGGCGAGCGTGATCAGCCACAGCGGGCGGCCCGGCGCGCGCGCGGGAAATTCGTCGAAGGCGTCGGCGTCGGTCACGATGCCTCCTCGCGCGCGGGTGAGAAGCTGACCGGGGCGATCGCTCGCGGCGCCTCGCGCGTGGCGAGCGCCGCGAGCGGCGTTTCCAGCCGGGCGCGCTCGAACGCCTCGGCGCGCGCGGCGGCGCGCAGCCGGCTGGCGACCGGCATGGCGAGGAGGTTGGCGACGATCGCGCCATAGAGCGTGGCGAGCAGCGCCACCGCCATCGCCTGACCGATCGCGCGCGGGTCGCTCATCTGCGTGAACATCGCGACGAGGCCGACGAGCGTGCCGACCATGCCCATCGCGGGCGCGGCCTCGGCCATTCCCGCCCAGGCGTCGGCGGCGGCGGCATGGCGCTCGATCCGCGCGCGGCGGCGGTGGCGCAATTCCTGCGCGACCGTCTCGCCGCCCTCGCCGTCGACGATCATCGCGATGCCGGCGGCGAGATCGGGATCGACGATCACCGTGCGGTCGAGCGCGATCGTGCCGTGGCGGCGCGCGATGCGCGACAGCGAATGGATCTGCTCCAGCAGCGGCTCGGCGCTGAAGTCGCGGCGCGGCAGCGTGACGAGCGCCTTCAGCGCGCGCGCCAGATCGGCGGACGGCGTGCGCAGCATCGCCGCGACGATCGTGCCGCCGCCGACGATCACCGCCGCATAGGGGTCGAGGAACGTGCCGGGTGTCATGCCCGCCCTTCCGCAAGGTGCGTGCCAATTGCCGGCTGGAGGAGGAGAGGCCCGCCACCCGGCCATCAGGCGGCAACCGTTGCCGGCCGCCCGGCAACATCTTGCCGCTTCCCGGTGCCGCAACCCGCGCCGCGCCGCCGCGCCGGCAGTTGGCACGCACCTTGCTGATAGTTCCGCGCACATTCCCGTGCAGGAGACCCGGCCGATGGCCAGCGACACGTTGTTCGGAGTTCACGCCGCCGCCCTCCAGGTGCGCTCGCAGCGCATGGGGCTGCTCGCGTCGAACATCGCCAACGCCTCCACCCCAGGCTTCAAGGCGCGCGACGTCAACTTCCAGCAGGCGCTGGGCGCGGTCGAGCAGTCCGGCGACAACGGCTTCGACGCGAGCGTGAAATATCGCGTGCCGCTCGAACCCTCGATGGACGGCAACACCGTCGACCTCAGCCAGGAGCAGACTGCCTTCGCCGAGAACGCCGTCCAGTATCAGACGACATTGTCCTTCCTGAACGGGCGGATCGGCCAGATCACCCGCGCGCTGAAGGGAGAATGAGCATGGCCCAGCCGCTCTCGATCTTCCAGGTCGCCGGGCGCGCGATGTCCGCGCAACTCGTGCGCATGAACACCACCGCGTCGAATCTCGCCAACGCCGGCGGCATCGCCGGATCGGAGGCGGAAGCCTATCGCACGATCAAGCCGGTGTTCCGCACCAGCTACGACGCGGCCTCGGGCATGTCGACGGTGGACGCCGTGCAGGTCGTCACCGCCGGCGGCACGCCGACCAAGCGCTACGATCCGAGCAACCCGATCGCCGACAAGGACGGCAATATCTACGAGGCCGCCGTCGACGAGACCCGCGAGCTGGTCGACATGATGGAGACGGCGCGCAGCTACCAGAACAACGTCGAGGTGATGAACACCGCCAAGTCGTTGATCCTCGACACCATCAAATTGGGGCGCTGATAGATGACCACCACCACCGACAGCACGTTCGATTCGACGCTCGCCTCGCTCGGCATCGCCCGATCGACCGACAGTTCCTCGACCGCGAACACCACCGGCCAGACCACGCTCGGTCAGGCGGATTTCCTGAAGCTGATGACGGCGCAGATGCAGAACCAGGATCCGTTCTCGCCGGTCGACAACACCCAGATGGTTGCGCAGATGGCGCAATTCTCCTCGCTCGCCGGCATTTCGGACATGTCGACGACGCTGAAGGCGATCGCCGACAAGCTCGGCGCCACCACCACATCGGACGCGGTGAGCTATATCGGCAAGACCGTGCTGGTTCCCGGCAACGTCGCTTACGGCCGAACCTCGGGCGGCCTCACCGGCGCGGTCGAGCTGGGCGGCGACGCCACCAACGTCAACGTCACCATCTCCGATTCGAACGGCGAGGTGCTCAAGACGATCAAGCTGGGCGCGCAGTCCAAGGGCATCGTCAACTACGACTGGGACGGCACCACCGACCAGGGCGCCGATGCCGGCACCGGCCCGTTCAACGTGACGGTCACCGCGCAGGACAACGGCGCCACCGTTGCCGCGACCGGCCTCGTCTGGGCGCCGGTCACCTCGGTTTCCACCACCAGCGGCAGCGCCGTGCTTTCCCTTCCCGGTCTCGGCGACACCAACGCCTCCGCCGTCCGCCAGATCGGCTGAATCTCACAGGAGTAAACCCCCATGGCCTTCTACACCTCGCTCACCGGCCTTCAGGCGGCGCAGACCGACATGTCGGTCATCAGCCACAATCTGGCGAACGTCGCCACCAACGGCTTCAAGAAGTCGCGTTCCGAATTCGCGGACGTGATCGCCAGCAACATCTCCACCTCGCCCACCTCGATGGTCGGCTCGGGCGTGGTGGTGAAGGGCAATATCCAGCAGTTCACGCAGGGCAGCTTCACCCAGTCGGGCAACGCGCTCGATCTGGCGATCTCCGGCGACGGCTTCTTCGCCGTGAAGCCCGATCCGGAAGCGGCGAAGGTCAACTTCACCCGCAACGGCGGCTTCAGCGTCGACGCCAACCACTATGTCGTCGATTCGAACGGCGGGCATCTTCAGGTCTATCCGGTCGACGGTTCGGGTGCGGTGGTCGCATCCGGCCTCGATTCGACCGTCTCGCTCCAGCTTCCGGCGACCAGCGGCGTCGCGGTCGCCACGTCGAACGTGAAATACACGCTCAACCTGTCGTCCAGCACCGGCCTGCCGACCAACGCGACCTTCGACCGGTTCGATCCGACGAGCTACAACAACTCGACGTCGAGCACCGTCTATGACGCGAACGGCAACGCGCTGACGATGACCACCTATTTCAAGCGCGACAGCCTGCCGGACGCGTCCGGCAACAGCACCTGGTCCGCCTACAGCTACATCGGCGACCAGCAGCTCACCACCGGCGGCACGCCGGGCACGACGCTGACGTTCAACAGCACGGGCCAGCTCACCTCCGGCAACCTCAACACTTTCGATCCGGTGACGCCCTCGGGCGCGACCGCCGCGCAGACGGTGACGGTCGATTTCGGCTCGTCGACGACGATGATCGCCTCGCCGTTCAACGTCTCGGCGCGCTCGCAGGACGGTTCCTCGGTCGGCCAGATCGCCGGCGTGACGATCGACGAGACCGGTCTCGTCAAGGCGAGCTATTCGAACGGCGACGTGCGCAATCTCGGCAAGGTGGCGATCATCAACTTCGCCAACCCGGCGGGCCTCAGGCAGATCGGATCGAGCTACTGGCAGGCGACCGGCCTGTCGGGCGACGCGGTGGCCGGCTCGGCCAGCCAGAACGGCCTCGGCTCACTGATGACCGGCACGATCGAGCGGTCGAACGTCGACATCACCGAGGAACTGGTCAACCTGATCGCGGCGCAGCGCAATTTCCAGGCGAATTCCAAGGCGCTCGATACCGACAACCAGATCTCGCAGACGATCCTGAACATCCGGTCGTGATCGCGGGAAGGGCGCGGGAGGCGTAGATGGACAAACTGGTCTATACGGCGGCGACCGGCCTGCGTGCGCACATGCAGGCGCAGGCGGCGATCGCCAACAACATGGCCAACGTCTCCACCACCGGCTTCCGCGCCGATCGCGTGGTGTTCGACCAGATCCAGCTCAAGGGCGGCGGCGCGTCGCTGATGGCGCGCTCGCCCACCTCGTCGGAGGTGACGGACGCCGATCGGCAGCAGGGCGCGCTGATCTCCACCGGGCGCAGCCTCGACGTGGCGGTTTCCGGCCGCGACGACTGGATCGCGGTGCAGGCGCCCGACGGCGGCGAGGCCTATACGCGGCGGGGCGATCTTTCCGTCTCCGCGTCCGGCACGCTGCAGACGGGCGACGGCTTCCTGGTGATGGGCCAGTCCGGCCCGATCACCATCCCGCCGTACAATTCGCTGTCGATCGGCTCGGACGGCTCGATCTCGATCGTGCCGCAGGGCGATTCCAGCGGCAAGCCGCAGGTGATCGACAAGATCAAGCTCGTCTCCGACACCGGCGCCGACACCGTGAAGGGGCTGGACAACCTGCTCCACGTCCGCGGCGGCGGCGCACTGCCGGAGAATCTCGACGGGCAGGTCGTCTCGGGCACGCTCGAGGGATCGAACGTCAACATGACGCAGGCGCTGGTCGACATGATCGAGAACCAGCGCAGCTACGAGGTGCAGGCCAGCCTGCTCAAGAACGCCAAGGACATGGACGAGGGCGCCGCATCCGTGATGCGCCTGCCGAGCTGAGGAAGATAGACGATGACCACCGCCGCCATGCACATCGCGCGCACCGGGCTGGACGCCCAGGACATGCGTATGCGTGTCATCTCGAACAATCTGGCGAACGTGAACACCACCGCGTTCAAGCGCGACCGCGCGAATTTCGCGACGCTCGGCTATCAGGTGGTGACCGCGCCGGGCGCGCAGTCGACGCAATCGACGCAATATGCCACCGGCCTGAACCTCGGCACCGGCGTGCGCGTGCAGGGCACCGCGCGGATCGACACCGAAGGCTCGCTCAACACCACCGGCAACAGCCTCGACCTGGCGATCGATGGCGACGGCTATTTCCAGGTGCAGATGCCGGGCGGCGAGCTGGGCTACACCCGCGCGGGCAATTTCTCGCGCTCGCCGGAGGGGCTGCTCGTCACCAGCGACGGCTATCAGGTGATGCCGGGGATCACCATCCCGCAGGGCGCCAGCTCGATCACGATCGGCACCGACGGCACCGTCTCCGCCACGCTGCCGGGGCAGACCGCGGCGCAGACGCTGGGGCAGATCCAGGTCGCCAACTTCCCCAATGCCGCGGGCCTGCAGAGCATGGGGGACAATTACGTCAAGGAGACCGCCGCCTCGGGCGCGGCCGATCTCGGCGTGCCCGGCGAGAACGGGCGCGGCACCGTGCGGCAGGGCATGCTGGAGGCGTCGAACGTCAATGTCGTCGAGGAGCTGGTCGACATGATCGAGACGCAGCGCGCCTATGAGGTCAATTCCAAGATGATCTCGGCGACCGACGACATGCTCAAATACGTCAACCAGAACATCTGATGCCAGGACCGGACATGATGCGCGCTTCCTTTTCCCTCGCCGGTCTCGCCGCCGCGCTGCTCGCCACGTCGGCGGCCGACGCGAAGCTGTTCGGCAAGAAGGCGCCGGCGGAGGATTTCACCGCCGCCCGCCTCGCGCCGCTGCCGCAGCCGGCGGCCGACGCGCAGCCCAACGGCGCGATCTTCCAGGTGGCGAGCGGCTATGCCGCGCTGCACGAGGGGTGGCGCGCGCGCCGCGTCGGCGACCTGCTGACGATCGTGCTGGTCGAGCGCACCGCCGCTTCCAAGTCCGCCTCGTCGAAGCTCGATTCGGGCGGCGGCTTCGGCCTCACTCCGCCGAGCACCGGCCCGCTTTCGCTGTTCAAGTCGACCGACGCGTCGGCCAGCGGCACGCGCAACTTCACCGGCGCGGGCACCACCGATCAGGCCAATTCGCTCACCGGCGCGATCTCGGTGACGGTAGCGAAGATCTATCCCAACGGCACCTTGCTGGTGCAGGGGCAGAAGCATGTCACGCTCAATCGCGGCGACGAGGTGGTGCAGATCAAGGGCATCGTCCGCACCGCCGACATCGATCTCGACAACAGCGTGCCCTCGACGCGCGTCGCCGATGCGCAGATCGCCTATACCGGCAAGGGCGACGTCGCCCGCGCCAGCCGCCAGGGCTGGCTGAGCCGCTTCTTCCAGGTGGTGAGCCCGTTCTGATGCACAGCCTCGCTTCTCCCTTTCCGCGTCCGCGCCGCTCGATCCGCTCGGATCGCGAAATCTGGTGGCTGGCGGCGCTCGCGCTGCTGGTCGCGATCCTGTCGGCCAGCCCGGCCTCGGCCGATCGCATCAAGGATCTCGGCGGCTTCCAGGGCATCCGCTCCAACCAGCTCACCGGCTACGGCATCGTGGTCGGCCTGCCGGGGACGGGGGACGACAATCTCGAATTCACCGTCCAGTCGGTGAAGGCGGTGGCCTCGCGCTTCGGCCTCCAGCTTCCCTCTAACGTCAATCCGGGGCTGAAGAACGCCGCCGTGGTGATGGTCACGGCGGAACTGCCCGCCTTCGCCAAGCCGGGGCAACGGATTGACATCACCGTCGCCTCGATGGGCAAGGCCAAGTCACTGCGCGGCGGCGCGCTGGTGCTGACGCCGCTGCTCGGCGCCGACGGGCAGATCTATGCGATGGCGCAGGGCAACCTCGCGGTCGGCGGGCTGGGCGCGGAGGGCAAGGACGGGTCGCAGATCGTCGTCAACGTCCCCTCCACCGGCCGCATCCCCGAAGGGGCGACTGTCGAGCGCGCGGTGGCGACCGGCTTCGACCAGACGCCGATGCTCACCTTCAACCTCGCGCGCGCCGATTTCACCACCGCGCAGAATGTCGCGGCGGCGATCAACCGGCGGCTCGGCGCGGGCAGCGCGGAGGCGAAGGACGGGGTGTCGATCGCGGTGAAGGCCCCCCTCGGAGCGGACGTGCGCGCGACGCTGATGTCGGAGATCGAGAACCTCGACGTGGTCGCCGCCGAGCCGCCCGCAAAAGTAATTGTTAATGCCCGGACGGGAACGGTCGTTATTAACTCAGCGGTACGGGTAGGTCCGGCCGCGGTGACGCACGGCAAGCTGACCGTGCGCATCGACGAGAACCAGCGGGTCAGCCAGCCTGGCCCGTTCAGCCAGGGCCAGACCGCGGTTCAGCAGAAATCGCGCGTCTCGGTCGATGAGGAGCGCCGACCCATGTTCCTGCTCGCACCGGGACCGAAGCTCGCCGATGTGGTGAAGGCGGTGAACGCGATCGGCGCGTCGCCGGCCGATCTCGTCGCGATCCTCGAGGCGCTGAAGGAAGCCGGCGCGCTGAAGGCGGATCTGGTGGTGCTATGACGGCCGATGTCGCCAGCGCGGTCGCGAAGACGCAGATCACCGGCGCGACGGGGCTGGACACCGGCCTGTCGCGCGCCGCGTCGAAGGAAAACCTCGCCAAGGCGGGGCAGCAGTTCGAATCGGTGTTCACCGGCATGATGCTGAAATCCATGCGGCAGGCGAAGCTGGCGGACCCGCTGTTCGACAGCCAGGCGCTCGACACCTTCCGCGACATGCAGGACCAGAAGGTCGTGCAGCAGATGGCCGAGCACGCCCCGCTTGGTATCGGCAAGGCGATGACCGAGTTCCTCGCGCGTTCTCAACCCGATCTTAACCACGCTTCGTCCACCAAGAGCTGATGGCCGACCTGCTCTCCATCGGCGCCTCGGGCGTGCGCACGTACCAGACGGCGCTTTCGACGGTGTCGGAGAACATCGCGAACGTCGGCAATTCGTCCTATTCGCGCCGCTCGATCGACGTGAAGGAGGTCGGCGCGCCGACCACCCTGTTCACCGCCGCCAATGCGATGAACGGCTATGGCTCGATCGCGGCCGGGGTGAACCGCGCGTCGGACATGTTCAAGGCGGAGGCGGTGCGCTCCTCCGGCGCCGATCTCGCGCGGACGCAGACGGGGTCGGTGTGGCTGGATCGCATCCAGTCGGCGCTGACCGGGCCGGACCTGTCGACCAGCCTGACCAATTTCTTCAACGCCGCCAAGTCGGTCGCCGCCGATCCCGCCTCGGCGGCGCCGCGCGCGACGATGCTGGAGAACGCCACCACCGTCGCCAACGCCTTCACCGCCACCGGCAACGCGCTGGCGCAGGTGACGGCCGATCTCGACGCGACCGCCGATCAGGCGACCGGCAGCCTCAGCACGCTCGCCACCGCGCTCGCCAAGGTGAACGACGGGCTGGGCCGCGCCGGGGCGAACACCGCCCAGTCGGCCAACCTGCTCGATCAGCGCGATTCGATCCTCGATCAGATGAGCGCGCTGGTCGACGTCAACGTCACCTTCGACGACGCCGGCCGCGCCACGGTGCGTGGCGGCGGATCGGGCGGCCCGGTGCTGGTGTCGGGCACCGACGCCGCGACCGTCACCTATGCGCGCAACGCGGCGGGCACCGTCTCCTTCGCGGTGCAGAGCAACGGCAATTTTTCGGTGCTGACGCCGAACGGCGGCGCGCTCGGCGGCATCGTCGACGGGGCGCAGCGGATCGCCGACACGCGCGACCAGCTCAACGATCTCGCCACCGGCTTCGTCAACGGCGTCAACGCGCTCCAGGCGCAGGGCCGCGATCTCAACAACAATGCCGGGCAGCCGATGTTCAGCGTCGGCGCCGCGCCGACCGACGTGTCGCTCGCGCTGACCGACCCCAACGGCATCGCCGCCGCGGCGGTCGGCGGGGGGACGCGCGACAACAGCAACATCCTGCAGTTCGATACGCTGCGCTCGACCGGCGGGTTCGAGAACAAGGTGACGACGATCGTCTCCGCCAACGCCGCCGCGCTCCAGAACCGCAACACCGTCGCCGCCGCGCAGAGCTCGATCCACGACGGCGCTGTCTCGGCGCGCGACGCGGTGACGGGCGTCGATCTCGATACCGAGGCGGTCGACCTGCTGCGCTTTCAGCAGGCCTATTCCGCGTCGAGCCGCGTCATCCAGGTGGCGCGCGACACCTTCCAGACAATCCTGGATATCCGCTGATGACGATCGCCCCTTCGACCAACCTGTTCTATGACCGCACGGCGACCTCGATGCGCTCGCTCACCGGTCAGGCCGACCGGCTGAACCAGCAGATCACGTCCGAGACCAACATCCTCGCGCCGTCCGACAACAGCGTCGCATGGCAGCGGCTGCAAAACCTGTCGCTCGCCGATTCCAACGACAGCGCGTACACCGCCAATATCTCGGTGGCGAAATCGGTGCTGCAGCAGGCGGACACGTCGCTCGGCCAGATCGGCGACCAGCTCCAGCAGATCTCGACGCTCGTCGTGCAGGCCGGCAACGGCACGCTGGACGCGGGCGGCAAGGCCGCGATCGCCACGCAGATCCAGGATCTGTACACCTCGATCCTCGCCACCGCCAACGCGACTGACATGCGCGGCGGTCCGCTATTCGGCGGCAGCGGCAGCGGCAAGGCGGTAACGCAGAATACCGATGGCACGCTTTCCTTCACCGCCGGAGAGGCGGCGTCGATCCCGATCGGCGACGGGCAGTCGGTGCAGCCGAGCAACAATGCCGCCAGCTTCCTGACGACCGGCACGAGCGATATCGGGGCGTCGATCGCCGCGATCGTCGCCGCGCTCAACGGCGGCGGGACGATCCCGG
This sequence comes from Sphingomonas sp. 67-36, assembly GCA_001897375.1. GTDB lineage: Bacteria > Pseudomonadota > Alphaproteobacteria > Sphingomonadales > Sphingomonadaceae > Sphingomonas. The sequence continues at coordinate 172,846 of MKSU01000005.1, forward strand.
CGGATGCGAAGGATACGCTCCAGCAGATCTCGGACAAGGTAACCGCGACGCAGGCGTCGATCGGCGCGCGCGCGGCGCGGGTGGATATCGTCTCCGGGCAGATCTCCAGCGCCCAGATCGACCGGTCGCAGGCGCGCACCGATGTCGACGGGTTCGATTATTCGACCGCGATCACCGAGCTGCAAAAGACGATGACCGTGCTCCAGGCGACGCAGGCGAGCTTCACCAAGCTCTCCAGCATGTCGCTGTTCGATTATCTGAAGTGAGCGCGGCGCGTGGTGCGCAAGTAAAAACAAGGCTGGTTAACCGGATGGCGACGAACGCGCGGTAACCACGAATCAACTGACTGACTGCCCGGGGGGTTCTCTGATGTTTCCGGCCATTGGCCTCGTTGTCCTCCTCGGCATGGTCTTCGGCGGCTTCGCCATCACCGGCGGCGCGCTCGGCCCGGTGTTCGAGGCGATCCCGCACGAATTGCTCATCATCGGCGGCGCTGCGGCCGGCGCGCTCATCATCGGCAATTCGGGCAAGGAGCTGAAGGCGATGGGCGGGGGCCTCGCCAAGGTTTTCAAGGGCCCGAAATACAAGAAGCAGGATTATCTCGACACGATCTTCCTCGTCTCGAAGCTGATGAAGATGCTGCGGATGGAAGGGCCGATCGCGCTCGAGCCGCATGTCGAGGACCCCAAGTCCTCCGCCGTCTTCGCGGAATATCCGCGCCTGCTCGCCGATCATACCCTGGTCAACCTGATCGCCGACACGCTGCGGCTGGTCGTCGTCTCCTCCGGCACGCTCGACGTTCATGCCGTGGAGGAGGTGATGGACAACGCCATCAAGACGCATCACCACGAGGTGGAGGGGCCGCAGCACACGCTCAGCAGCCTCGCCGACGCGCTGCCCGCGCTCGGCATCGTCGCGGCGGTGCTGGGCATCGTCAAGACGATGGGCTCGATCGACAAGCCGCCGTCGATCCTCGGCGCGATGATCGGTTCGGCGCTGGTCGGCACGTTCATGGGCGTGCTGCTCGCCTATGGCATCGTCAGTCCGCTCGCCAACCGGCTGAAGCAGGTGATCGATGCCGATGCGGCGATCTACCACGTCGTGAAGCAGATCATCGTCGCCTCGCTGCACGGCCACCCGCAGCCGCTGGTGATCGAGGCCGCCCGCTCGGGCATCGCGCACAAGAACCAGCCCGGTTTCGCCGAGGTGTTCGACGGGTTGAGGGGCAGGTGATGTCTGATCGGCTCGTGCCGATGGGCCGGTGCCGGCGCACCGGAGGCGCCGAATAATGGCCGCGCGCGCGCCGCACGGCTCGAACCAGCCGCCCAAGATCATCTACAAGAAAATCTACATCGAAGGTGGTGGGGGCCATCACGGTGGCGCGTGGAAGGTCGCCTACGCCGATTTCGTGACGGCGATGATGGCCTTCTTCCTGCTGCTGTGGCTGCTCGGGGCGACCACCGAGAAGCAGCGCAAGGGCATCGCCGACTATTTCGCGCCGACCATTCTCAACACCAAGTCGCTGGGCATCGGCGGCTCGGGCCTGTTCGGCGGCAAGTCCGTCACCAGTGAGGAGAAGATCGGGCCGGAGGACGGCAATTCGCGCCTGCCCACGCTGGTCGCGCGGATCGACAACAATGCCGGCGGCAAGCAGATGGGCGCGGGCAAGAAAGGCTCGCTGCGCAGCCCCGAATCGGTCGCCGCCGAGGATCGCAGGAACTTCGCCGCCCTGCGCCGCCAGGTGCTGGAGCGGATCGCGGCCAGCGCCAACCTCAGCAAGCTTGCCCGTCACATCCGCTTCGTGATGACGCAGGATGGGATGCGCATCGACCTGATCGACGATGCCAATTATTCGATGTTCGCGCTCGGCACGACCGTGCTGGAGCCTTCCGCGTCGGAGCTGATCGGCATGGTCGGCGAGAGCATCGCCAGGACCGGCAACCCGATCATGATCCGGGGGCATACCGATTCGGTGCCCTATGGCGATCCGCGCGCGATGAACAACTGGACGCTCGCCACCGGCCGGGCGGAGGCGACGCGCCGCCGGCTCGCGCTGGCCGGCATCCCGGAGGCGCGCTTCAACCGGATCGAGGGCGTCGCCGATCGCGAGCCGATGATCGCGGACAATCCCGCCGACCCGCGCAACCGCCGCGTCGCCGTCACCCTGCTCTATCGCGCGGGCGTGTTCGGCCGCTGAGCCTCGGGCGTCGCCGCCGGCCGCGCGCGCACCTCGCTCGTCCCGGTGCGCGAGGTGACATTGGCCGGCTCGTCCGAACAGCCGGCGAGCGCAAGCAGCACGAGGATCGCGATGCGGCATGTCATGCCGCCTTCTAACCTGGCTGGCGTCGCGCGCGAAACCCGCTATGCGACCGGCGGGTTTTTCCACGGAGGCGACAGATGCAGTCAGTTGGCGTGATCGGTGCGGGGCAGATGGGCGCGGGGATCGCGCAGGTCGCCGCGCAGGCGGGCTTTCACGTCCTGCTCGCCGACGTCGACAAGCCGCGCGCCGAGGCGGGCAAGGCGGGGATCGCCAAACGGCTCGCGCGTGACGTGGAGAAGGGCAAGATCGACGGCGAGGCGCGCGACCAGCTTCTGGCGCGGATCGAGCCGGTCGACGGCCTCGCCGCGATGGGCCCGTGCGCGCTGGTGATCGAGGCGGCGACCGAACGCGAGGAGATCAAGCGCGCGATCTTCGCCGAGGTCGGCAAGGTGCTGGGCAAGGATGCGGTGCTCGCCTCGAACACCTCGTCGATCCCGATCACGCGGCTGGCGCAGGCGTCGCCCGACGCGGCGCGCTTCATCGGCGTGCATTTCTTCAATCCCGTCCCGGTGATGGGGCTGATCGAGGTGATCCGCGGCCTTGCCACCGCCGACGCGACGGTGAAGCTGGTCGAGCAGTTCGCGCAGGCGCTGGGCAAGCAGGTGGTCCATGCCAACGACGCGCCCGGCTTCATCGTCAATCGCGTGTTGATGCCGATGCTGAACGAGGCGTGCTTCGCGCTCGGCGAGGGCGTCGCGACGATCCGCGATATCGATCTCGCCTGCCAGCTCGGCCTCAATCATCCGATGGGGCCGCTGACGCTGGCCGACTTCATCGGGCTGGATACATGCCTTGAGATCACCCGCGTGCTGTTCGAGGGGACGGGCGATCCCAAGTTCCGCCCCGCGCCGCTGCTGGTGAAATATGTCGAGGCCGGCTGGTACGGCCGCAAGACCGGGCGCGGCTTCTACGATTATTCCGGAGAAACGCCGGTTCCGACGCGTTGATCTGACCTCAAAATCAGAACACCGCCGCCACTAGCTGCCGGAACGCGTCGGCGCGGTGGCTGATGTCGTGCTTGCGCGCCTGGTCCATCTCGCCGAACGTCTCGCGCTCGCCGTCCGGCAGGAACATCGGGTCGTAGCCGAAGCCCCTGTCGCCGCGCGGCGGCCAGACGAGCGTGCCGTCGACCCGGCCCTCGAACCATTCGACATGCCCATCGGGCCACGCCAGCGCCAGCGCGCAGACGAAATGCGCGTCGCGCGGCGGGTTGTCGAGCCGGCCGAGATTGTCCTCGATCCGGCGCATCGCCTCGTCGAAGTCCTTCGTCTCGCCCGCCCAGCGCGCCGAGAAGATGCCGGGATCGCCCCCCAGCGCCTCGACGCACAGCCCCGAATCGTCGGCCAGCGCGGGCAGGCCGGAGAGGTCGGCGGCCGCGCGCGCCTTCAGCTCGGCATTGGCGACGAAGGTGGTGCCGGTCTCCTCCGGCTCGGGCAGGTCGAGCGCGCCGGCGGAAACCACCTCAAGCCCGTGCCCGTCGAGCAGTTCGGCGATTTCGCGCACCTTGCCGGGATTGTGGCTGGCGATCACCAGCTTGCCCGCGGCGAGCTTGCGGATCGCCTGCGGCTCCTTGCCCTCGCCGCTCATGCGACCGCTTTCGCCTGCGCCGCGAAGATCTCGCCGCAGCCGATCCGCGCGAGGCGGAGCAGGCGGAGCAACGCCTCCTCGTCATAGGTGGCGTGCTCGGCGGTGGCCTGCGCCTCCGCGATATGGCCGTTTTCGAGCAGCACGAAATTGGCGTCGGCGTCCGCGTTCGAATCCTCGTCGTAATCGAGGTCGAGCACCGGATTGCCCTGATAGATGCCGCAACTGATCGCCGCGACCTTCTGCCCGATCGGGTCGCGCGTCAGCTTGCCCTCGCGCAGCAGCCCGTTGACCGCCAGCCGCAGCGCCACCCACGCGCCGGAGATCGAGGCGGTGCGCGTGCCGCCGTCCGCCTGGATCACGTCGCAGTCGAGCGTGATCTGCCGCTCGCCCAGCGCGGAAAGGTCGGTGACGGCGCGCAGGCTGCGGCCGATCAGCCGCTGGATTTCCTGCGTGCGGCCGGATTGCTTGCCCTTCGCCGCCTCGCGGCTGCCGCGCGTGTGGGTGGCGCGGGGCAGCATACCATATTCCGCCGTGACCCAGCCCTGCCCCTTGCCGCGCAGGAACGGCGGCACGCGCTCCTCCACGCTGGCGGTGACGAGCACCTTGGTGTCGCCGAAGCCGATCAGCACCGATCCTTCCGCATGGCGGGTGAAATGGGGCTCGATGGTGATCGCGCGCATCTGGTCGGGGGCGCGGCCGCTGGGGCGCATGGGGGCAGTCTCCTGTGATTTCGCGTCCGCGCCCGTAAGGGGCGCGGCCAGCCGTGGCAATGAAAACCGGGCGCGTCGTAAGGCGCGTGTCAGCATCTTCATGGAACAACCGGGGGTACTGGCGCGATCGTGCGTCACCGGGGTTGCAGGAGAGATTGCGATGACCACGGTTTCGAGAATGTCCCCCCTTCCGCTGGTGGCGCTGGTCGCCGCCGGCGCGCTCGCCGGATGTACCACCACGGGCACCGGCGTCGGCGATTCCGGCGCGTCGGGCCTGACCGCGACCTTCAGCTGGAAGGCGCAAGGGTCGCGCACTGGCGAGATGACCGCGCAGCTCTCCAGCGGCCAGACATATGCCGGCACCTTCTTCCAGATCACGCAGGAAACGCGGGTCGACGAACTCGGGCCGCTATGGGCCGGCTGGGGCCCGATCGGCCCCTATCGCGGCTGGGGCCGGCGTGGCTGGGGCTGGGGCGGCGGCTGGGGCTATTGGGGCCCGTCGCAGGATTTCGTGACGCATTATTCGGGCAAGGTGCTGGCCAATCTGTCCGGCCCGAACGGCCGGATGCGCTGCCGCTTCACGCTGATCCGCCCGTCGATGGGCATGAGCGGCGGCGGCGAGGGCCAGTGCCAGGTGCCGGGCGGCGGCGACCTCAACGCCACCTTCCCGCCGTCACGATGAGCGGGCGCCGCCGGAGCGATGCAGCCCGACGACGCCGAGCGGCCGGCGGCGCCCCCTCCGGGCGCCGCGCCGCCCAAGAGCCACCACATCCTGAACGGCGCGTCCAACCTGCTGGGGGTGACGTTCGTGATCATCACCGGATTGAAGCTCACTTCATACGGAGACCGGTCCTTCGCGGACGAGGCGGCGCTCGGCGCGGCGGTGCTGCTCACGGCGAGCTGCTTCTTCTCCTATCAGTCGATTCGCGGCGGGCCGGACTGGTGGGAGGGGATCGCCGACCGGCTGTTCCTCGCCGCGCAGCTCCTGCTGCTCGGTGCGGTGTCGCTGCTGTGGCTCTAGGCGGGAGCCTCCTGCGGTGCGCCTGCTGATCGTCGACGACAACCGCGAGCTGGCCGAGGCGCTCGCCGCCGCGTTCCTGAAGCGCGACATCCGCTGCGACATCGCCGGCACCGCGCGCGACGCCGAGCAACTCGCCACCACCACCGATTATGCCGCGATGGTGCTCGATCTCGGGCTGCCCGACGAGGACGGGCTGACCCTGCTCCGCCGCCTGCGCGCGCAGCGCCGCACCGTGCCGGTGATCGTGCTCAGCGCGCGTGGCGCGGGGGAGATGCGCGTGCTCGGGCTGGAAAGCGGCGCCGACGATTATCTCGTCAAGCCGTTCCTGTTCGTCGAACTGCACGCGCGGCTGTCGGCGATCCTGCGGCGGCAGGGCGGCTATGTCGAGGACGTGCTGCGCGCCGCCGACCTGACGCTCGACACGCGCAGCCGCGAGGTGCGCGCGGCCGGCGCGCCGGTGCCGCTGTCGGTGCGCGAGATCGAGCTGCTCGAGCTGCTGATGCGCCGCGCCGGCCATGTCGTGCCCAAGCGCGTGCTGGCGGACCAGCTTTTCGGCGCGGGCGACGCGCTCGGCTCGAATGCGGTCGACGTCTATGTCCACCGCGTTCGCCGCAAGCTGGAGGATTGCGCGGCGGTGAAGGTGCAGACGGTGCGCGGGATCGGATACATGCTATCCACCCCATGATGGCCCGCCTCCCCCGTTCGTTGTTCGGCAAGCTGCTGCTCGGGCAGATCGCGATCGTCCTGATGGTGGCGATCGCGCTGCCGCTGCTGCTGTCGCGGATGCTGAACGACACCGCCGACACCTTCATCTCCGCCCGGCTGGAGCGCGAGGCGGAGGCTTTCGTGCGCGGCAATGCGGTGGGTGAGGGGCCGCGCGACCGCGGCGACCGCTTCTTCGCGCTGTTCGATACGCACGGCAACGCGCTTCAGGCGCGGCCGCAGGCGCTGCCCTTCGACCTGGACGACCTGCCGCACGGCGCGGCGCGCGCCTTCACCACCTGGGGCCGGTATGACGTGCTCACGCGGCCGGTGGCATTGCCCGGCGGCGGATCGGGCTGGGTGGTGGTCGCACAGGACCGCACCCATCCGGAGGAGATCGTCGACGACGTCGTCCGCTCCTTCCTGCGCCGTTTCGCCTGGGTGATCGGCGCGGCTTTGCTCGGCTCGCTGCTGCTGTCGTTCATCGTGCTGCGCCACGTCACCGGCATGTTCCGCGACGCCGCCGCCGACGCCGATGCGATTGGCCTGTCGCGTCTCGACGGACGGATCGAGGAAGCGCGGATGCCGAGCGAGGCGATGCCGCTGGTCCACGCCACCAATCGCGCACTCGACCGGCTGGAGGCGGGCTATCGCGCGCAGGGCGATTTCGTCGGCAATGTCGCGCACGAACTGCGCACCCCGCTGGCGCTGATCTCGCTGCGGCTGGAGCAGCTTCCAGTGTCGCCGGAGCGCGACCAGATCGGCCGCGCGGTCGATCAGGCCAACCACGTCATCCGCCAGCTCATCGATCTCGCCGCGATCGACCGGCTGCATCCGCAGCTCGCCATGATCGACCCGGCCGCATTGGCGCGCGACGCGGTGGAGGCGATGGTGCCGATCGTCTATCGCTCGGGCCACAGCATCGCCTTCGAGGAGCCGGACACGCCGCCAAGCCGCGTGCGCGGCGTGGCGGAGCTGCTGCTGATCGCGATCACCAACCTGATCGACAATGCGGTGCGCCACACGCCCGCCGGATCGTCGATCGTCGTCTCCGCCGCGCCGGACGGCAGCGTGACGGTGGAGGATGACGGCCCCGGCCTCGCGGTCGACGCCCGCGATCCCGTCGCGCGCCGCTTCCGCCGCAGCGACATCGCGCGCAGCGACAGCGCCGGGCTGGGCCTGTCGATCGTCGAGCGCATCCTCGGCGTGTGCGGCGGCGTGCTGGAAACCGGGAGCAGCGCGGGCGGCGGGGCGCTGCTGCGCCTCCGGCTGGATGCGACGCCGCTGGCGTAGCGCCGCACCGAACCCTAAGACGCGGGACATGCCCCGCAAGAAGCACTTGTCACCCGCCGACCAGCCGTCCGCCGTCAGCGTCACCGAATTGTTCACGATCGGCATCGGCCCGTCCAGTTCGCATACCGTGGGTCCGATGCGCGCGGCCAAGGCGTTCGCGGCCGAGATGGTCGATGCCGGGCTGGCGCCGGTGCGGGTGCAGTGCGAATTGTTCGGCTCGCTCTCGCTCACCGGGCGCGGGCACCACAGCGATCGCGCGGTGCTGCTCGGCCTGTCGGGCGAGACGCCCGAGACGGTCGATCCCGAGGCGGTGGAGGGGCTGATCGCAGCGATCGGCGCCGAAGCGCGGCTGGCGCTCGACGGGCGCCTGCCGATCCCGTTCGACATCGCGGGCGACCTCTTGTTCCGCCCCGGTTTCCTGCCCGGCCACCCGAATGCGATGGTGTTCACCGCCACGCTGCCCGACGGCAGCGAGGTCGCGCGCCGCTATTATTCGATCGGCGGCGGCGTGATCCGGCAGGAGGGCGCGGAGCCGGAGCGCGCGAACCGCCAGCCGCGCCATCCCTTCGGCTCGGCGGCGGAGTTGCTCGCGATCGGCGCGGCGCAGGATATGGCGATCGCCGATATCGTCCGCGCCAACGAGGCGGCGTGGCGCGAGGACGCCGAGACCGACGCCTTCCTCGATCGCGTGCGCGATGCGATGTGCGGCGCGATCGAGCGCGGCTGCGCGGCGACCGGCGAACTGCCCGGCGGGCTGAAGGTCAAGCGCCGCGCCCGCGCGATCCGCGAGAAGCTGCTGGAGCGCGGCCCGCGCAGCGACCCCAGCCTGGTGTTCGAATGGGTCAGCCTGTGGGCGCTGGCGGTGAACGAGGAGAATGCCGCCGGCGGCCGCGTCGTCACCGCGCCGACCAACGGCGCGGCCGGGGTGATCCCGGCGGTGCTGCGCTATTACGAGACCTTCGTCCACGGCGCGACGCGCGACGGCGTGCGCCGGCTGCTGCTGACGGCGGCGGCGATCGGGATGCTCTACAAGAAGCGCGCCTCGATCTCGGCGGCGGAGATGGGGTGCCAGGGCGAGGTCGGCGTCGCCTGCTCGATGGCGGCGGGCGGGCTGGTCGCGGCGCTCGGCGGCAACAACGCGCAGGTCGAGAATGCCGCCGAGATCGGCATGGAGCACAACCTCGGCCTCACCTGCGATCCGATCGGCGGGCTGGTGCAGATTCCCTGCATCGAGCGCAACACGATGGGCGCGATCAAGGCGATCAACGCCGCCTATCTCGCGCTGCACGGCGACGGGCGGCACATCGTCAGCCTCGATCAGGTGATCGAGACGATGCGCCAGACCGGCGAGGACATGCGCTCGAAGTACAAGGAGACGAGCCTCGGCGGGCTCGCGGTGAACGTGGTGGAGTGTTGAGGGGACGGTGAGCGCGAAACGGCGCGGCGAGGCCGCGCCGTCGGACGGCGGGTGACGAAGCACCCGCCGCCGGCCGGGCTTGTCCGTCTGGCGGGTAGCAGGGCTACCCGCGTGCGGACTACGCCGCGAACTGGTTCATCGTGTTGTGCGCGCCGCCGGCCTTCAGCGCGGCTTCTCCGGCGAAATATTCCTTGTGGTCGTCGCCGATGTCGCTGCCCGACATGTTCTGGTGCTTCACGCAGGCGATGCCCTGGCGGATTTCCTGCCGCTGCACGCCCTTGACATAGCCCAGCATCGCCGCCTCGCCGAAATATTCCCTGGCGAGATTGTCGGTGCTCAGCGCCGCCGTGTGATAGGTCGGCAGCGTGATGAGATGGTGGAAGATCCCCGCCCGCGCCGCCGCGTCCTTCTGGAAGGTGCGGATCTTCTCATCCGCCTCGCGCGCCAGATCGGTGTCGTCGTAATCGACGCTCATCAGCTTCGCGCGATCATAGGCGGACACGTCCTTTCCTTCCGCCGCCCAGCGGTCATAGACCTGCTGGCGGAAGTTGAGCGTCCAGTTGAAGCTCGGCGAATTGTTATAGACCAGCTTCGCGTTGGGCACCGCCTCGCGGATGCGATCGACCATGCTGGCGATCTGCTCGATATGCGGCTTCTCCGTCTCGATCCACAAGAGGTCCGCGCCGTTCTGCAGCGAGGTGATGCAATCGAGCACGCAGCGATCCGCCCCCGTGCCCTCGCGGAACTGATAGAGGTTCGACGGCAGCCGCTTCGGGCGCACCAGCTTGCCGTCGCGCTCGATCACCACGTCGCCGCGCAGGTTGGTGAGGTCCGTCACCTCCTCGCAATCGAGGAAGGCGTTATACTGATCGCCGAGATCGCCCTTCTCGCGGCTGTACGCGATCTGCTTGGTGAGCCCGGCGCCCAGCGAATCGGTGCGCGTGACGATGATGCCGTCCTCCACGCCCAGTTCGAGGAAGGCGTAGCGGCAGGCGCGGACCTTCTGGAGGAAGTCCTCGTGCGGCACGGTGACCTTGCCGTCCTGATGGCCGCACTGCTTCTCGTCGGAAACCTGATTCTCGATCTGGAGCGCGCAGGCCCCCGCCTCGATCATCTTCTTCGCGAGCAGATAGGTCGCCTCCGCATTGCCGAAGCCGGCGTCGATGTCGGCGATGATCGGCACGACATGCGTCTCGTAATTGTCGATTCCGTGGATCAGCCGCTGCGCCTCCACCTCGTTGCCGCTCTCGCGCGCCTTGTCCAGCTCGCGGAACATCAGGCTCAGCTCGCGCGCGTCGGCCTGCTTGAGGAAGGTGTACAGCTCCTCGATCAGCGCGGGAACGCTGGTCTTCTCGTGCATCGACTGGTCGGGCAGCGGGCCGAACTCGCTGCGCAGCGCGGCGACCATCCAGCCGGAGAGATAGAGGTACTTCCCCTTGGTCGTGCCGAAATGCTTCTTGATCGAGATGAGCTTCTGCTGCCCGATGAAGCCATGCCAGCAGCCCAGCGACTGGGTGTAATTGGCCGGATCGGCGTCATAGGCGGCCATGTCGCGGCGCATGATCGCGGCGGTATGGCGCGCGATGTCGAGGCCGGTGCGGAAGCGGTTCTGGAGCTGCATCCGCGCGACCGACTCCGCGTCGATGCCGTCCCACGTCCCGTTATAGCCGCGGATCAGCGTGGCGGCGCCGGCGATTTGTTCCTGATAGGTCACGGATATTGCTCCTTCGATTCTGGCCTGCGCGATGAAATGTCCGCCGACGCGACAGGCGCGCCGGCGGACACCTTCCTCCCCAGGAAGCGTGCGTTCAGCCGAGCCGGCCGAGACGGTGGTAGAGATTGGAGAATTTGGCCGAGCGCGGATCGTCGGCGATCTGCTTCACGTAGTTCGCGACCGCTTCCTTCATCAGCCCGAAATCCTCGGTGGAGAACACGGCGCGGCTGCGCTGCGGTTCCTTGCTCATGTCGTGGCTCCTGCGTTCGTTCGGCATCTGCGCCGGATGGGAGTGTGCTAATCCACGAAATCGCCAGCAATCAGCGCAATTCGCACTGAAATCGTGTCGCAAGGTGGGCGAAAAGGCGTTAATACAGGTTATATTGTAAAGTAATTTACAGGATGATGAGGCTATGGCGCGGGACAAATTGCTGGCCGGTCACGCGGTGCGGCGGCTCAGGCGGCGCACCGGGCTGACGCAGGCGGCGATGGCGGAGATGCTGGCGATCTCGCCGAGCTACCTCAACCTGATCGAGCGCAACCAGCGCGCCTTGCCGGCCGCGCTGCTGGTGAGAATGGCCGAGCAGTTCGATTTCGATCCGCGCGCGCTGGCGGCGGGCGAGCCGGGCGGCGGCGCGGCGGCGATCCGGCGGCGGCTCGCCGATCCGCTGTTCGCCGATCTCGAGATCGACCGGCACGAGGTGGAGGAATGGCTCGCCGCCGCGCCGGGCGGGGCGGAGGCGTTCGCGCGCGCCTTCGATCGCGCCGGCGGCGGGGCGTCGTCGGGCGAGGGGCGCGACGATGCGATGACCGCGGTGCGCCGCGAGATCGAACGCTGGCGCAATCACTTCCCCGATCTCGACGCGGCGGCGGAGGCGCTGGCGGACGAATTGCGGCTGGTCGGCGCCGACCTTTACGCCGCGCTGGTCGAGCGGCTGCGCGTCAAGCACGGCCTGTCGATCCGCATCCTGCCGATCGATGTGATGCCCGATCTGCTGCGCCGGCTCGACCTTCACGCGCGGCAGTTGCAGCTGAGCGAGACGCTCGATCCGCCCGCGCGGACCTTTGCGCTGGCGGCGCAACTCGCGCAGCTCGAGGCGCGGGCGGAAATCGACGCGCTGGCGCGGGGCGCGGGGCTGGCCGATCGCAACGCCGAGCGATTGTTCCGCCGCCATCTCGCGAGCTATTTCGCGGCGGCGGTGATGATGCCCTATGCCCGCTTCCTGCGCGCGTGCGAGGCGACCGGCTATGACGTGAGCGTGCTCGAACGCCGCTTCGGCGCGAGCTTCGAGCAGGTCGCGCATCGGCTGACGACGCTGCAACGCGTCGGCGCGCGCGGCCTCGCCTTCTTCATGATCCGCATCGACCGCGCCGGGCAGGCGTCGAAAAGCTATGCCGGGGCGAGCGCCGCGCCGCTGGTGCAGGCGCAGGGGCGCTGTCCGCTGTGGCGGCTCCACCACGCCTTCGACCGGCCGGGAGCGCTGGCGGTGCAACTGGTCGAGCTGGAGGACGGCACCCGCTGGTTCTCACAGGCGCGCACCACCGGCGCGCCGGGCAGCCGGCCGGACGCCGCGCCGCACGAGGTGGTGGCGGAATTCGCGGTCGGTCTGGGCGTCGCGGCGGAGCAGGCCGGGAACCTCGCCGCCGCGCGCGGGCTGGACCTGAGCGGCACCGCCACGCCGATCGGCCTCGGCTGCCGCGCCTGCCTGCGCGCCGCCTGCCCGCAACGCTCCGCCGCGCCGGATGGGCGGGCGCTGCTCGTCAACGATCGCGAGCGCGGGCTATCCGCGCTCAGCTTCGCGGAGGATTGACAGGGCTCCACCCCAGCCCGAGCGCCTTCTGGAGCGCGACATAATCGGCGGTCATCGCCGCCGTCGCCTGGCTCAGCGCCTGTTCCGCCGACACGCGCTGGCGCTCGGCGTCGAGCACGTCGATCAGCGTCGCGGTGCCGGCGTCGAAACGCTGGCGCATCAGCCTGGCCGAGCGGTCGGCGGTGGCGAGGCTGCGCGCCGCGCTCGCCACGGTCAGCCGCCGCGCGGCATAGCGCGAGAGCGAATCCTCCGCGTCGCGAAGCGCGCCGAGCACCGCGCCGCGATATTGCGCCGCCGCCTCGTCGCGCGCGCCCTCGGCCTGTCCGACGCGCGCGGCGTTGCGCCCGAAATCGAGGAAATTCCACGAAAGCTGCGGCGCGGCGATCGCGGAGATATTGCCGAGATCGAACAGGTCGCCCGGCTTGCTGCCGCCGATCCCGATCAGCCCCATGAAGCTGAGGCGTGGGAATTTCGCCGCCTCCGCCACGCCGATCTTCGCGGTGGCCGAAGCTAGCTGGCGTTCCGCCGCGCGCACGTCGGGACGGCGCTGGAGCAGCGCGGCGGGGTCGCCGACCGCCACCTCGGCCGGCGGCAGCGGCACCGCGCGCACCTCGCCCAGCAGCGCGTCGAGCGCGCCCGGCGCCTCGCCCGCCAGCACGGCGAGCGCGTTGAGATAGGCGTCGCGCTCGGCGGTGAGCGGCAGGATCGCCGCGTCGCTCTGCTCGACCAGCCCGCGGAGGCGCTCGACGTCCAGCGCGGAGGCGGTGCCCGCCGCCTCGCGCTGTTCGGTCAGCTTCAGCATCGCGCGCTGCCGCTCCGCCGCCTGCCGCGCCAGCACGATGCGCTGCTGGCGGTCGCGCAGGTTGACATAGGCCTGCCCCACCTCGGCGGTGAGGCTCACCTGCGCGTCGGCGACATTCGCCTCCGCCGCGCCGATCGAGGCGCGCGCCGCCTCCACCTTGCGACGCTGCCCGCCGAACAGGTCGATCTCCCAGCTCGCGTCGAAGCCGGCGTTGTAGAGATCGAGCGCGGTCGATCCGCCGCCGCCCGATCCGCTGAGGTCGAAGCCGGGAAGCTGGGCGTGGAGATAGGTCGCGTTGGCGCTGCCGCTCGGCAAGGCGTTGGCGCGCTCCAGCCGCAGCGATGCGCGCGCCTGTTTCAGCCGCGCTTCCGCCACCTGCACATTGGGATTGGCGGCGAGCGCACGGCGTTCCAGCTCGTCGAGCGTCGCGTCGCCCAGTGCGTTCCACCACGGCGCGACGGCGGGCGCGGCGGTGCTGGCGCCGTCGGCCGCGCGGACGAAGCCGGCCGGCGGCTTGACCGCCCCGGCGGAGGAAGGGCCGGCATAGTTCGGGCCGACCGTGCAGGCCGCGAGCACGGCGAGCGGCAACAGGACGAGGGGAGTGCGCATGGCGAAAACCTCAGTGCATCGCGATCGACTGCCCCTTGGGCAGCGGCCGCAGGAACAGGACGAGCGGGATCACGCACAGGATGCCGACCGCGAGCAGCCAGAAGATGTCGTTGAACGTCATTACCAGCGCGTCGCGCTGGATCGTCCCGGCCATCGCGCGCAGCGCCGCGTCCGCGCCGCCGAGCGCCTGGCCGAGACCATTGAGATAATCCTGCACCATCCCCGAATTGGCATCGAGCGATTCCTCCATCCGCCGGCTGTGCAGCCACATGCGCTGATCCTGGATCGTCGCGATCCCGGCGAGCGCGAACGACCCGCCGAGGTTGCGCACCGCGTTGAACAGCCCGGCCGCGTCGCCGGCGTCCTCCGGCGGGACGGAGGCGATCGCCGCCTGGTTGAGGAACAGGAAGCACAGGATCGTGCCGACGCCGCGCAGCAATTGCGAATCGACGAAGGAGCCGCCGGTCGATTGCGCGGTCAGTACGGTATCGATCCCGCAGCTCGTCGCCATGATCAGCATCCCCGCCGCCACCGCGATGCGGATGTCGAGATGGCGGATCATCAGCGGGGTGAAGGGCATCAGCATCAGGCTGGGAATGCCCGACAGCAGCACCACCTTGCCCGACTGGAGTGCGTCGTAATCGGCGATCGCGGCGAGGAACTGGGGAATCACATAGGAGGTGCCGTAGAGTACCATGCCGACGACGATGCCCATCATCGCCACCGAGCCGAACTGGCGATCGAGCAGCAGGCTGAGCTTGATCACCGGCCGCCGCGCGAAGACCTGCCCCGCGAACAGCAGGACGAAGCCGATCGCGGAGAGGATCGAGAGCATGACGATCTCGTGGCTCTGGAACCATTGCTCGCGCTGCCCTTCCTCCAGCACCACGGTCAGCCCGCCGAGGCCGAGCGCGAGGCCGGCGATGCCCAGCCAGTCGGCATTGAGCAGCTCGCCGAGCTGCGCCTTGCGATGCGGCATGGTGACGAGCAGCAGCGTGACCAGGGTGATGCCCACCGGCAGGTTGAGGAAGAAGGCGTAATGCCAGCTCATATTCTCGGTCAGCCAGCCACCGACCAGCGGGCCGAGCACCGGCCCCAGGATCGCGGTGACGCCGAACAGCGCGTTGCCGATCGGCTGTTGCGCGCGCGGCAGGCGCGTCGCGATGATCGTCATCGCGGTGGGGATCAGCGCGCCGCCGGTGAATCCCTGCCCGACGCGCCCGATGATCATCATCGTCAGGTTGGTCGAGACGCCGCACAGCATCGAGAAGCCGGTGAACAGCGTCGCGGCGATCAGCAGGAAGGTGCGCAGCCCCAGCATCCGCTCCAGCCACGCGGAGAGCGGGATGATGATGATCTCCGCCACCAGATAGGCGGTGGCGATCCACGTCCCCTCGGTCGCGCTCGCGCCGATCTCGCCCTGGATCGTCGGCAGCGAGGAATTGACGATCGAGATGTCGAGCGTCGCCATCATCGCGCCGAGGCTGCCCGCCGCCACCGCCAGCCATGCGGCGGCGTCGGCGCGCTGCGGCAGCGCCTGCGCCGGTCGCGCGCCGCCCCCGCCTCCGCTTCTGCCGTCGCCGGGCGCGTCGGCGGCGATCGCGTTCATTGCCCGATCCGCTCGTTATGCTGTTGCTGCTCGCGCCTGACGCGATCCGCCGCGCCCTTCGCCGAGCGCGTGTCGACGCTGACGTCGACCGACATGCCCGGCACCAGCAGCGCGCGCGTCTCCGGCCCCGGGCTGATCGCGATCCGCACCGGCACGCGCTGGACGATCTTGGTGAAATTGCCGGTCGCGTTCTGCGGCGGCAGCACCGAGAATTGCGCGCCCGTGCCCGGTGAGACGCTGGCGACGCGCCCCGGAATCTCGACCCCCGGCAAGGCATCGACCGACACCTTCACCGGCTGGCCGATGCGCATCAGGCCGAGCTGCGTTTCCTTGAAATTGGCGTCGATATAGAGGCCCTGCATCGGCACCAGCGTCATCAGCCGCGTCGCGGCCTGCACGAACTGGCCCTGCCGCACCGTCTTGTTGCCGACCCGCCCGTCGATCGCGGCGCGGATCAGCGTCGCCCCGACATTGGTGTTGGCGGCGGCGAGCTGCGCCCGCGCGCCCTCGCCCTGCGCCAGCGCCTGCTTCACCTGCGCCTGCAAGGTGCCGACGCGCCGCTCGGCGCTGGCCAGCGCGGCTTCGGCGGCGACCACCTTGGCGTCGGCCTGGGCCGCCTGGTTCTTCAGTTGCGACAGCCGCTCGCGCGTTTCCGCGCCGGTCGCCGCGAGCGGCTGGTAGCGCGCCACCTCGTTGCGCGCGAAGGCGGCGTCGGTGCGTGCGGCGGCGAGATCGGCGCGGGCGCGGGCGATCGCCGCCTGCTGCTCGCCGATCTGCGCGCGGACGCCGGCGGCATTGGCGTTGGCGGCGTCGATCTGCGCCCGGCTCTGCGCGGCCTGCGCATCGTAATCGCGCGCGTCGATCTGGAGCAGCGGCTCGCCGGCCTTCACCGTCTGGTTGTCGGCGACGAACACCTTGTCGACATAGCCAGAAACCTTGGGCGAGACGGTCACCGCATCGGCCTGGACATAGGCGTCGTTGGTCGATTGCTGGTATTTGCCGTAGCTTTCGTAGCGCGCGAACCACGCGATGCCGGCGATCACCACCAGCGCCAGCGCGACGAGGAGGATGGCGCGGACGCGCGGGTTCCTGAGCGCGGAGGGACGGTCCTCCGACGGCTGCTGCGCGGTGTTTTCAGGCGTCTGGTCGGCCATGGTGATTCCCGAATGCGATGGGCGGGCGCCCAAATGGTCGCGGTTGCGGAATAATGCAAGACCATGTATTGAGGTTCCTCATGAAAAATGACGATCAGCTCATGAAGGGTCTCGCGGGTGCCTATCTCCACATCCATCGCCGTTTGAACCGGGCGCTGGCGCAGGAGGGAACGTCTCTCGCCCGCACAAAGATGCTGATGTTCGTCCAGGCGCAGGAAGGCGCCGCGCGCGCCGCCGATATCGCCGAGCTGTTCGATCTCGCGCCGCGCACCGTCACCGACGCGCTCGACGGCATGGAGCGCGACGGGCTGATCGTCCGCACCGCCGATCCGGGCGACCGCCGCGTCAAGCGCGTCGCGATCACCCCGACCGGCGCCCGCGCCGTCGCCGCCGGCGAGCCGCTGCGCAAGCGGCTGCTGACCGAGCAGTTCGCGGGGCTGAGCGAGGACGAGCGCGCCCAGCTCGCGGCGCTGCTCGGCCGGCTGGTCGAGACCTTGCAGGAGAAGTGATCGCGCGCTTGCGTCCGCGCGCGCAAGTGATAAGCTCCCTCAGTCCTGTCGCATGACGCCGCCAGAGCGCCGCGACGGACCGGAGATGGATGATGGAGCGGATCAACGCGGAGGTGTGCCAGTGCAACGTGGGCCTGCTGGCCTGCGCAAGTGGCATCGCCCTGCTGATCTTCGGCGCTGCTTTCGCGCTGCTGGGCTGACCCCGGCGCGATCGCTGATCGCCTTTCCTTCACGCGATGATTCGCGTGGGCCGTGTGGTGCGGCCGTTATTCCGATGATTCCGCATCCCGAAGCGCGGCACTAGGCGTTGTCTGCATTCAGTGGATTCCGTTTTGAGTTGAGGTCTGATTCAAGGTTGCCGAAGGAGACGAGCCTTGAGCAGACGGAAGC
>MKSU01000006.1:0-9893 GCA_001897375.1 Sphingomonas sp. 67-36
GAGAGCAATCTCGCCAGCGTCGCCTGATCGCCGAAATTACGCCGTCCACGTCGCCGCCGTCGCCCCGCAACCACGTGGGGCAGTTTTAGCGCTTACCATATGGCGAGGAGCTAGAGCGATTTCTGGCTAGACGTCTTGAGCTAGCGCTCGGACATAGGAAGTTGGACGATCACTGGTTTGGTAAGAACCGTGCTCATTTCAATGCGCTTCTAGAGCCTTTGAAGGCACGGACAGTGGTCCCCTTTGTAGGGGCTGGCATCTCATGTACGGCCTCTCTCCCGACATGGACAGGCCACATCCTCCACCAAGCGCGAAGCGCCGGCATGGACCTGAGCTACATCTCCGCTCGGTTGAGCAGCGGGGAATACGAAGCGACAGTTGAGGAGATTATTGCGGCGCGAGGAGAAGGCCTGTTCATCCAGGAAATGCGTGATGCGTTTGATAGCGACATCGGCGATGCTCGCGTCGCCCTGATGGTTGTGAAGCTGACGAAAAGCATCATTGTCACGACAAATTATGACCGCGTCCTGGAAAATGCTTTAGCAATCCAAGGAGAAACCGCGGCCGAAATGGTCACGCCCGCGGAAGACAACGCCCGGATTATCCGAGCGCAATCGAATGGTCAGCGCGCCCTACTCAAACTGCACGGAGACATTCGGACACCCTCCAGCTACGTCTTGAGCAAGGCGCAATATGACGCGAGCTACGGCGGGGGGCTTCCCGATATGAAGCTATCTCTGCCCCGAAAGCTCCGACACATATTCGAGCACGGCTCGCTTCTATTTCTCGGCTGTAGCCTAATAGGAGACCGTACGCTGCGCGTGTTCGAAAGCCTCGTTGCCGAAGCCGGGCTTCCCAACGTACCGAGGCACTTTGCCGTGCTAGAGGCACCGCCCACTGAAGCAGAATTAGTCGCGCGCAATGCGTACTTGGCGAGCCTCAGCATCGATGCGATCTGGTATCCAAACGGCTCCCACGAGTATCTTCCGTTGATCCTTTCGGAATTGCTCGAACAGTTGTCCTTGTCTGTCTGACGCTCGCCAGCCTTGATTCATCGAAAGCCCCAGTGCGCGCTACTCGGTGCGTTTCCGGTCCTGGATATCAAAACCTGGAACAGAAAGCCCAACAATCATGTCGATGAAGCGCTTTGCCTCGGCGATGATTTCGGCGGCCTCGTCTGGGTTGCTGAACCGCCCCTGATGCACAACCTCATTGCGAACCTTATTAATCTTTTCCGATGAGGCAATCAGCGCTTTTGCGGTTTTGCTTTTCTTCGGGTGCGCGAAGTAAACGGGCACAAAAAGTTTATCGATCTTCCCACGCAGGCCATTCGCCCAAAGAAGAAGCTGGTCGATAATGGTTGCATCGAACTCCGTCTGACGTGCCCATTCATGCCTTATAGCGTAATTGGCGGCGATCTCCGCCGCCGTGGAGCATCGGACGATTGCCGCTGAAGGTTCATCTCGCATATGGAGGCCGGACAGCTTGTTCCATTGCGATTGCAGTTTTTCAAGATCCGACCGCTCGTTATACGGTTTCTTCCTCTTCGCGCGGTGCGCCTCACTCGACTCAACCATCTCGCCCTCCCGTTGCCTGCGAAATCTTAACCGCATCTACGCCAATGGCACGATATTCCTGGCGAAAAGAGAGCCTCGATCCTCGACGCGGCTCCCGCCGCTCCGCCGATTCATCTTCAGCAGGCAGAAACAGCCCTTGACTCTGACGGCCGAAAAATAGAACGAATAGAGAACATGATGACGAACCCGTTCCCGGAGGTCAACAAGCAGCTTGCGGCTCGAGCCCGCCATAGAGTCTTTGCGCGCGCAGATCGAGAAGATCGAAGGCCGAAGCCGGCGCGCCAAGTCGGTTCTCCCCTTCGGGATCACCGAGGTGGACTCACGACTTCCTGGCGGCGGCCTCGCACTCGGTGCGCTGCATGAAATAGCAGGCGGCGGCAACGGCGCGGTCGATGGGGCGGCCGCCGCCTCGTTCAGCGCGGGCCTCGCCGCCCGCACCAAAGGCAAGATTCTCTGGTGCATCACGCGGGCCGATCTATTCGCGCCCGCCATTGCACAGGCCGGCCTCGCTAGCGACCGCGTGATCTATCTCGAAGCCGGCGACGACAAGACCGTGCTCGCCTGTATGGAAGAAGGATTGCGCCATGGCGGCCTCGGGGCCGTCATCGGCGAGGTTGCCCGGCTCTCGATGACTGCGTCTCGGCGGCTGCAATTAGCAGCGGAAGGCGCCGGTTCGCTCGGGATCGCCCTTCGGCGCTGGCGACGACAGACAGAGGCGGCCGACTTTGGCCAACCTACGGCGGCCATGACGCGCTGGCGCGTTTCCGTACTGCCCTCGACGCCACTGCCGGTTCCCGGTGTGGGCCGCGCCCGTTGGCGGGTTGAACTCATTCGCGCGCGAGCGGGCGAAAGTGCAGATTTCGAGTTGGAGGCTTGCGATGACACGGGTCGTCTCGCTCTTCCTGCCGAACTGGTCCACGGACCGGCTTCGGCGGAAGGCTGGCGACGCGGCGCCTCCGGCTGAGGCGCCGCTCGTCCTGATTGGCCGCGACGGGAACAGGCGGGTGGTGCTGGCGGCGGATGCTGCGGCCCAGGCCGCCGGCGGGCGCGCCGGAATGCCCGTCACCAAGGCGCAGGTCCTCGTGCCGGGCCTCATCGTGCAGGATGCCGAGCCGGCAGCCGACGCCGAGGCGCTTGAGCGTCTCGCGGTGTGGCTTTTCCGGTATGCACCAATCGTCGCCCCCGATCCGCCCGACGGCCTCATCATCGACTCGACAGGCGCCGACCACCTCCACGGCGGCGAGGCCGTTATGCTGGACGGCCTGATCGGGCGCCTCGCCATGTCCGGGATCACCGCAAGAGCTGCGATCGCCGACACCTGGGGAGCAGCCCATGCGTTGGCCCGGTTCTCAGCGCAGCCAACCGTCATCGCACCGAAGGGCCACGACCCATCGGTCTTGGAGCGGTTGCCACTTGAGGCTTTGCGCGTCCCGGCTCCGGTCATAACTACGCTGCGCACGCTCGGCTTCAGGACGGTCGGGGATCTCCTGGCGCAGCCGCGCGCGCCGCTCACTCTTCGCTTCGGCCCCGAACTCGGCAGACGCCTGGACCAAGCCTTGGGCATCGCGGCCGAACTCATCGAGCCGGTCCGGCCGGCCGATCTCATCGAGGTGCGCCGCGCCTTCGCCGAGCCCATCGGTGCGGCTGAGACAATCGCTCGCTACATCGGAAAGCTTGTTGTGCAGCTCTGTGAACGCCTGGAGGAAGGCGGCCTTGGCGCACGCAGGCTCGATCTCATCTGCCACCGCGTCGACAGCCGGGCACAAGCCGTCCGGGTCGGCATGGCCACACCCGTCCGGGACGCGAAGCGGCTGACACGCCTCCTGTGCGACAAGATCGAGACCATCTCGCCCGGCTTCGGTATCGAGGTGATGACGCTTGCCGCGAGCGTCACCGAGCCGCTTGAGCGCAGGCAGATCGTCAGCTCGCTGATCGAGGAGAGCACCCCCGACGTCTCCGATCTCATCGACACCCTGATGAACCGCGTTGGAGAGCGCGCCCTCTATCGGCTTGCTCCGGTCGCCAGCGACGTTCCGGAGCGGTCCGTCAGCCGCATCCCGGCAATGGCGGCCGATACGGGAGCGGGCTGGCCTGGCCATTGGCCGAGGCCCTCGCGGCTCCTGCCGGCCCCTGAGCCGGTCGAAACCGTGGCGCTTCTTCCCGATCATCCGCCGGTATCGTTCACCTGGCGCGGCATCCGCCGCCGTCTTCGCCGCGGCGATGGGCCGGAGCGCGTGTTCGGCGAATGGTGGAAGCGCGACGCCGAGCTGGCCGCCGTCCGCGACTACTTCCGGGTCGAGGACGACGCTGGCGAACGCTACTGGCTATTTCGAGCCGGCGACGGCGAGGACACCGCCACAGGTTCGCACCGCTGGTTCATCCACGGGGTATTCGGATGAGCGAGCTCCGTTACGTCGAGCTTCAGGTCACCTCGCATTTCAGCTTCCTCCGGGGCGCTTCGTCCTGCGAGGAGCTATTCGCCCAGGCCGCGCTCGCTGGGATCGAAGCGTTGGCCGTGGTGGACCGAAATTCACTCGCTGGCATCGTCCGAGCCCACGAGGCGGCAAAGACGACAGGCGTTCGCTTGATCGTCGGCTGCCGCCTCGATCTCGCCGAGGGTATGTCTGTGCTGGTCTATCCGACCGACCGACCGGCCTATTCGCGTCTCTGCCGCTTGCTCTCGCTCGGCAAGCGGCGCGGTGGCAAAGCGAA
This sequence comes from Sphingomonas sp. 67-36, assembly GCA_001897375.1. Lineage (GTDB taxonomy): Bacteria > Pseudomonadota > Alphaproteobacteria > Sphingomonadales > Sphingomonadaceae > Sphingomonas. The sequence continues at coordinate 4,290 of MKSU01000006.1, forward strand.
ATGCGTCCTCGATTGGCAGGACCTCGTTGCTTACGGCGAAGGCTTGATCGCCGTCCTAGTGCCGGATTTCGCCGACGATGAATGCGGCCTTCGGCTGCGCCGCCTGCGCGATGCGTTCGGCGATAGGGCGTACATGGCTCTGACCTTACGTCGCCGGCCAAACGACCAGCTTCGCCTTCACGAGCTTTCGAACCTCGCCGCCCAGATCCGCGTGGCGACCGTGGTAACGAACGACGTCCTGTTCCACGAGCCCGCCCGCCGGATTCTTCAGGACGTCGTCACCTGCATTCGCCACAATGTCACGATCGACACGATCGGCGACCGCCGCGAGCGTCATGCCGACCGCTACATCAAGCCGCCTGAGGAGATGCATCGGCTCTTCGGACGCTACCCCGAGGCTCTCGCCCGAGGCTTGCAGATCGCCGACCGGTGCCGCTTCAGCCTCGACGAGCTGGCCTACCAATATCCCGAGGAGCGTGACGATCCGGCTCTCACGCCGCAGGAGACGCTGGCGAAGCTCACCTGGGATGGAGCCGCCGAGCGATACCCGGAAGGCCTGCCAAATAGCGTGACTGCCGCGCTTCAACACGAGCTGCGGCTGATCGAGAAGCTCGATTACGCGCCCTATTTCCTGACCGTGAACTCGATCGTCCGCTTCGCGCGCTCAAAGGACATTCTGTGCCAGGGGCGCGGATCGGCCGCCAACTCTGCCGTCTGCTACGTCCTCGGCATCACGTCGATCGACCCGGGCCGCAATGATCTTCTGTTCGAGCGCTTCGTCAGCGAGGAGCGGTGCGAGCCGCCCGACATCGACGTCGATTTCGAGCACGAGCGGCGAGAAATCGTCATGCAGTGGGTGTTTGACACCTATGGCCGTGACCACGCCGCGCTCTGCTCGACCGTCATACGCTATCGCACCAAAGGCGCCTTGCGTGATGTGGGCAAGGCGCTTGGACTTCCCGAAGACCTGATCGGCACCTTGTCGTCGCAGGTGTGGGCCTGGTCGGAGGAAGGTGTCGAGCAACGCCACGTCGAGGAGCTGAATCTCAATCTTGCCGATCGCCGCCTTCGCCTGACGCTCGATCTCGCGCGACAGCTCATGGGCGCGCCGCGCCATCTCAGCCAGCATCCCGGCGGTTTCGTGCTGACCCATGACAGGCTCGACGATCTCGTGCCGATCGAGCCGGCCGCGATGAAGGACCGGCAGGTCATCGAATGGGACAAGGACGACATCGACGCCCTGAAGTTCATGAAGGTCGACGTCCTGGCGCTCGGGATGCTCACCTGCATGAAGAAGGGCCTGGACCTTCTGGCGGAGCACAAGGGCGTCAATCTCGATCTAGCCTCCATCCCGGCCGAGGACCCGCGCACCTACGCGATGATCCGCAAGGCGGACACGCTCGGGACCTTCCAGATCGAGAGCCGGGCGCAGATGTCGATGCTCCCGCGTCTGAAGCCGCGGACCTATTACGATCTCGTCGTTCAGGTCGCGATCGTCAGGCCCGGCCCAATCCAGGGCGACATGGTGCATCCCTATCTTCGGCGCCGCGAGGGCCTTGAGCCCGTCCACTACCCGAAGCCCGAGCTGGAGAAAGTGCTCGGCAAGACCCTCGGCGTACCGCTCTTCCAGGAGCAGGCGATGCGGGTTGCGATCGAATGCGCCGGCTTCACGCCCGGCGAGGCCGACATGCTCCGCAAGTCGATGGCCACCTTCAAGTTCACCGGCGGCGTCTCGCATTTCCGGGACAAGCTGATCGCGGGCATGGTCGCCAACGGTTACGAGGCCGAATTCGCCGAGCAGACCTTCAAACAGCTTGAGGGCTTCGGCAGTTACGGATTTCCGGAAAGTCACGCAGCCTCTTTTGCGCTGATCGCCTACGCCTCGGCCTGGCTCAAATGCTGGCATCCCGAGGTTTTCTGCGCGGCGTTGCTGAACAGCCAGCCCATGGGTTTCTATGCGCCGGCGCAGATCGTCCGTGATGCGCGCGATCATGGCGTCGAGATCCGCCCGGTCTGCGCCAACGCCTCCCGATGGGATTGTACGCTTGAGCCGTCTGGCAGGGAGGAACAGTTTGCCATTCGCCTGGGTCTGCGCATGGTCAAAGGCCTCGCCAATGCCCACGGCGCCGCGATCGTCTCGGCCCGGGCGGGTCAACCCTTTGTCTCCGTCGACGATCTCTGGCGCAGGGCCGGCGTTCCCGTGGCGGCGCTTACGCAGATCGCCGAAGCCGACGGGTTTCGTTCGCCGTTCGGTGTCGCCCGTCGTGAGGCCCTATGGGCAATCAAGGCCTTGCGCGACGAGCCGCTGCCGCTTTTCGCCGCCGCGTCGGCACGTGAAGCCGGGATTGTGCCCGAGATCGCCGAGCCGGCCGTCATCCTACGCCCGATGACGGCGGGCGGTGAAGTCGTGGAGGACTACCGGCATGTCAGCCTGTCGCTACGCGACCACCCGGTCTCGTTCCTGCGCCCGGAGCTGCGCCGCCGTCGCATGGTGACGTGCCAAGAGGCGATGGACGCAAAGGACGGCCGTTGGCTGGAAGCGGCCGGCATCGTGCTGGTGCGCCAGCGGCTTGGCAGCGCGAAGGGTGTCATGTTCATCACGCTCGAAGACGAGAGTGGAATCGCCAATCTCGTAGTCTGGCCCAAGGTCTTCGAGCAAAATCGGCGCACCATCCTGTCAGCGGGCATGATCGGGGTCCGCGGGCGCGTCCAGCGCGAGGGGGAAGTAGTCCATCTTGTCGCGCAACGGCTGACGGACCTTTCGGCGGAGTTGGCGAGCGTCGGCGAGCGCGACACCGCCTTTCCGCTGCCTCACGGTCGCGGCGACGAGTTTCACCACGGCTCGTCGACGCCCGACCGCCGGGGTCATCCGCCCCGAACGGTTCGACCACGCGACATTTACATACCCGACCTGCACATCGATACGATCAAGGTGAAGACCCGCGACTTCCGCTGAAATCTTGGCCGAACACCGATGTCGCAGGGCGCCGCCGGAGCCTCGCTGTGTAATCGAATTGCGTGTTTCAGTTTTGCGGAAACCACGCCACTGGCCGTAGATCCGTAAGGCGCGACGGATCGACGACGTGTTCATGTTCACCAAGATACCCACTATGGGCGCTTGGTCCGGCTATGATGGCCTCTGCGGGCGCGGTCGCCTCGAGAAGAACGCCGCCACCATCATAGCTGGCGCAGAGTCCGCTCGCGAACATCTCCGCCGCCTGCCTCTTGGGCGTCCATCCGAAGCCGAGCTTTCCCGCCGCGTATCGTCCGGCTTGCTCGCCGCGGAACAGGCTCAAACCTTCTCCCTCATAGGGAGGCAGCAGCACGCGAAGCGCAGCGAGCAACAGGCCATCGTCGTCGAGCGCTTCTCGCAGTCGGAACCCCCGGACCGTCCAGGCCAAATGGAAGTCGGTTCGAATGTCGATTACCGTGGCCCCAGGTCGCAGAGCGGCTAAGAAGAATGTCCGGCAGGCGGCCGGGGATGCCAGTGTGTCCAAAGCACGCGACACCTCTTCGGGCGCTCCGCCCTCCATAGCGCCCAGCAGACAGTCAAGGGCTTCGCGCTCCGAGAGGGGCGGCGGAGGGAGCGTGTCCGGGATCTCGATAGTCAGCACGGCGACGCCAGGCGGAAGTTTGGCGTCCGAAGACGTATTATCTGGTGGCTTGCCCGCCATGCTAGCCGCAACTCACCTTGACGACACGCCGCGTACCCGCGTCGAAGTCGATGTTCAGGCGATCCGCCCTATAGTCCTCCGTTCGGGCGCAGGTCGTGCAAACCACGCGCCGGTTTTCACCTTGCGAAGCCGAAGGCAGACTGTCGACCGACTGGCCGACCCAACTTTGACGCTCCGCAGCTCGGCATTGGTCGGGTATGGGCGCATCGGCCGAGGCGGTTTCTGTCGACGGCGTGGAATCGCGCGTCGCAGAGGCGGCTGGCACCTCGGGCGAGGTCGTGCAGGCGGCCAGAGCCAATAATGCTCCGAACATAATGAGCGTTTCGCGCATCTTGCCAAGCCTCGCCATCTAGCCGCAGGCCACGCGGGCGACCCGACGGGTATTCTCGTCGAATGAAATGTTCAGTCGCTCGCGCCGCAGGTCTGACGTTTGGGGCGAGGTAGTGGTGCCGATACGCCAGACCGCATCAACGGGCGGCTTGGGAAGAGTCTCGACTACCTGTCCCATCCAATCCTGATGTTCGGACGCACGACACTGGTCGCCGAAATAGTAAGTCCTCGACCCGTCCGTGCCTTCGGCGATCCATATGTTTGGATCCTGCGGATGATTCCGGATCGTCGATCCCTCTGGCGCCCAATAGGTGAAGGCCGGTGGCGGGTTGGCCTCCATCTTCACCGACGGAGTAGCGAGCGCGACGGAGCTTGACGACGTGTCCGCGACGGATGCCTCAGGCTCCGCTGTGCAAGCTCCAACGGTCATCGCGCCTAGGAGTAAGCTGCAAGCGGCGCCTCGCGACCGGATCGTATCGAGTATCAACGACCATGCTGGTCTGTAATATTCTCGTCGTGCCATGCGATGCTCATGATCGTTGTTCATGTCGTCGTTCATAGCGCCGATGACGTCTGGGCACGAGGGTCGTTCAAAACGGGACAATTGTTGAGACGATCTGATATTCATCGCGAACCGAAAAGGGGAAGGCCTTCCCCTGCGGCCGAGCCTAGTCTCGGCCGACCCCTTCTGCGGGGCTTGCCGCCCCGCAACGCCCCGCGAGAGTGAGAGTGCGGACGGGTTTTCCGTGACGGGTTGAAGGCTGGGAGAGTGGCTCCCGGCGCCCGTCGCGGAGATCCGCGATGTCAAAGCAACGCACCACACGCCCCGCGACCGAACGGGGGAGCCTCTATGATGAAATCACCAGCAAGATCATCGCCGAGCTGGAGGCCGGCCGGCTGCCCTGGGTCCAGCCGTGGGGCGCGAGCGGCGCCAATGCGCCAGTCGGCATGCCGGCAAACGCAGCGACGGGCCGGCCCTATTCGGGAATCAACGTCCTCATTCTCTGGGGCGCAGTCATAACTCAAGGCTTTCCCGGCCAGCGCTGGCTCACTTTCCGGCAGGCGCTCGCGCTTGGTGGCAACGTTCGCAAAGGAGAGAAGGGTACGACGGTCGTCTATGCCGATCGCTTCGTCCCTGACGACGAGAAGCGGCGGGCCCGCGAAACCGGAGAGGACGCCCAAGCCATCCCCTTCCTCAAGCGCTTCACCGTCTTCAACACCGCCCAGTGCGAGAATCTGCCCGAGGAAGTCGGCGCCGCTGCGACACCGCCGCCCGCCAGCCTGATCGAGCCCCATGTAGAGGCGCTCATCGCCGTTACGGGCATCGACTTCCGCATCGGCGGCGCGCGCGCCTATTATCATCCCGCGCTGGACTATGTGCAGGTTCCGCCGCCGCAGGCCTATTTCGAGCCGGTCAACTGGCATCGCACGGCCCTGCATGAACTTGGGCATGCGACTGGGCATCCCACGCGAGTCGGCCGAGACCTGACTGGCGGCTTCGGCACGAAGAAATATGCGTTCGAAGAGTTGGTCGCGTTATCTGGACAGTCTGCGCCGTCCGCAACATTGCAGTAAGGTCGGCGATGGACGCCCACGGTAG
>MKSU01000006.1:9930-10643 GCA_001897375.1 Sphingomonas sp. 67-36
GTGGGGGGTCCGGGGGGAGGGCTTCGCGCCGGTGTCGATCATTACTGTTTGCGAGCGTCGCGAGGCCAGGGGCCTCGATGCGCATGTGCCGCTGATCCAGCGCGACGACGCGCTCTACGATCCCGATCTGGATCGCTTCTTTCTCGACCTGCCGCTGTCGGGCGTCCGCTCGCGGCACTCGCTTCGCGCCTACGCCTATGATGTCGTAGTCTGGCTTCGTTTTCTCGATGCCTGCGGCAAGACCGTGTGGGCTGCGACCCGCGACGATGTCGACGCCTATCATCGTGAGCGACGCCGCGACGATGCCGATCACCGGATAACGGCGGCAAGCTGGAACCGCGCCGTCGCCAGCCTCGATCGCCTTTACCGTTGGGGCGAGCAGCAAGGGTTGATCGCCGACGCGCCGTTCAGCCGCCGCGCCGTGTGGCGACCGGCGCAAGGTGGCCGTCGCGGCATGATCGCGGCGCGCAACGATGCCTATGAACGTGTCGCCAGGCGATCGGATGTCCGGTTCGTCACGATGGACGACTACCGCATTTTCCGCGAGGTCGGCCTGCGCGGGCTCACCCCTGACGGCACGGAGCGCCCCGGCGCTCGCGACCGTAATGGGCTGCGCAACGCGCTGTTCGCGGATCTTCTCGTCACCACCGGCCTGCGCCTCGAAGAGGCGTCGGGCTTGCTCACCGTCGAGCTCGCGGCGATCGACCGCGAGG
>MKSU01000007.1 GCA_001897375.1 Sphingomonas sp. 67-36
CATGAGCAAAGCCTGATTAGGCATCGCCCATTCCAATGCGTCTTTCAGGACCGCCGCCGGCACGGTCCCCACGATCAACTCGAATGAGACGATCGCGACCGAGCAACGGTAATCCGGGCCTTCGATGTGAAAATGCGGCACGCCATGATCGCGGCCATAGACAGCAATTTTCCAGCGGGGACCGCGATACATCGTGACCATGCTTCAATGTAGTGCAAAGGTTGCACTAGTGCAAGGCTGATAGCCAAAGCGGTCAAGCGCCTGCCGCTGGCGCGGCACCGTGGCTCTAGTCGCTTACGCTCCCCAAGCCCGCAAGCGGTCTTGGCCCAAGGTGACGATCCACATGGCGGGAGCGAGATCGCTGCGCGGATCTCGCGAGGGTCAATGTGCCGGCGCTGGCGCCGGCATGTCGTTTGTTCAGTGGGGAGAGGACGTTCCGCCCCCCTCTCCCCAGCAACGGGAATAGACGGGCCGTGGCTCACTCGGCTGTGCCTCGCTGCGCCCGCTCCACCCCGTCGATTCCAGCTGCCCCCCTCTCTCGCCGGCGTTCTTGGGCGTCCGTGTTCCGGCCGATGGCATGGCCATCGCCGGACAGGCGATTTGAAGGGAGTAGAAGGCATGGAACAGGACAACCGCGAAAGCTGGCTCAATCGCGTGGCGCAGGGCATGGCTCCCTTGTTCGAGGCGCTGGACGCCCCCTTGCCCGACCGGGTGCGCGTGGCGATCGGCTTCACCAGCAGGGGAGCCAAGGGCAAGGCGATCGGCGAGTGCTGGGACAACCGGCTGAGCGCGGACGGGCATTTTGAAATCTTCATCCGCCCGGACTTGGCGCACGCGCCCGACGCCATGCCGGCACAGATCGCGGCGATCCTCGCGCATGAGCTGGTCCACGCCGCCGTCGGCATCCCGGCAGGACATGGGAAGGCGTTTAAACGGGTCGCGTTGGGGCTGGGGCTGGTCGGACCGATGCGCGCCACCACCCCCGGCGACGTCTTCCTTGCGGCGGTCGCGCCGATCCTGGCCGACGCTGGCCCCCTCCCCCATGCCCGTCTCGACACCGGCGGGGAGTCGACCGCGCCCAAGAAGCAGAAAGCCCGGATGCTCAAATGCGAGTGCGCGACGTGCGGCTATACCGTCAGGACCGCCCGCAAATGGTTGGAACTGGCCGGAGCGCCGCTTTGCCCGATCGAGGATCATGGGGTCATGCAGCATGAGCCGCTGGATGACGACGACGAGGGGGACGATGGCGAAGGGGGCTAAGTCCCCCCCCTGCCCCTTTCATTCGGGCGTGGCGTGCGCTATGCCCACATGCAAACATGCGGTCATGTAAGGATATTCACATGCCAACAATTGCCATCATCAGCCAGAAGGGGGGCGCGGGCAAGACCACCCTCGCCCTGCATCTGGCCGCCGCCGCCGAAGATTCCGGGCATACCGCGCTGGTGATCGACCTTGATCCACAGGCGACGGCGAGCCAATGGGCGGCATGGCGACAGGATGCGCCCCCGGTCGTGATCGACAGCGCGCCCCCTCGCCTCGCCGCCAAGATCGAGCAGGCAACGGCGCAGGGCGCGGCGTTTATCGTGATCGACACCCCGCCCCATGCCGACAGCGCCGCCAGCGCCGCCGTCGAGGCGGCCGACCTGGTGCTGATCCCCTGTCGGCCGAGCGCGTTCGACCTCGCCGCGATCAAGACGACAGCCAGCCTTGTGAAGATGCGCGGCAAGCCCGCTTTCGTGATCTTCACGGCGGGAAGCCCGACGGCGCCGCGCATGTATGAAGAAGCGACGCAGCTCGTACAGGATTATGGGCTGGACGCCTGCCCACTCCATATCGCGGATCGCGCCGCCTTCCGCCATGCGGCGGCCGAGGGGAAAACCGCGATGGAGATCGAGCCGGACGGCAAAGCGGCTGACGAGGTGCGGCAGCTTTACAAGTGGACATGCGAGCATGTAAACATGCAAGCATCAAAGAAGCGGAGGGCCAGCGCATGAGCCGGAAGGGATCATTGCTTGCATTGCGGGATCGCGATCCCGCGCCGACGCCGGCGTCGGCCGAGCCGGAGGGGAGGGCGGCCGCGCCGATCGCCAGCTCCAGCCCGGTTGCGCCGAGCCGTCAAGGCAAGAAGGCCATGACGGGCTATTTCAGCCCGGAAATGTCCTTCTCCATGCACATGACCGCCCGTAAGCACGGGATGAGCCTACAGGACGCAATGGCGGAGGCGTTCAACGACTGGCTACGCAAGATGGGGGAAAGTCCTGTAGGCAAGTAGACATGTGAACATGCAAACATATTAGAATGGAATTAGTCATGGCCTCGCTTGCCCAGCGATTAGGATTCTCTCCCGACGCTCGGCTTCTCATCGTCAACTGTGACGATGTTGGATCGAGCCATAGCGCCAACGTGGCCGCGCTCCGGGCCATGACCTATGGCATCGCTACTAGCGCGTCGCTCATGGTTCCCTGCCCTTGGGCGGCCGAGGCGGCGAGCATGTTCGAGGGGTCGCCTGTCGGCGTCCACCTGACCTTGACCAGCGAACACGCGGGCTATCGCTGGCGGAGCCTGACCGGCGCGGCGTCGTTATGCGATGCCGGCGGCTTCCTCCCGGCCACGACTGCGCTTGCCCTTGATCAGCAGGATATCGAAGAGGTCCGGGCCGAATGTCGCGCCCAGGTCGATGCTGCTTTGTCCTGGGGTGTCGATGTCACGCACATCGATACGCATATGGATGTCCTGCACGCCAACCCAGCACTGTTCGCGATCTACCTGGATCTTGCCGAGCAGCTCGGGCTTCCGATCCGGCTTCCGGTCCAATCGCTTTTCCCGGCACGCGACATGGCAGAGGCGCGCGGCATTCTGTCGGTCGATCACCTGATCTACACTTGGCCGCGCCCCACGCGTGACGTGATGTTCGAGGAGTGCCCAGCACTGCCTTACGGCGTGACGGAGCTGTTTACCCATCCTGTTCTCGATGGAGAGGAGTTGCGCGGCTACGACCGCGACCATGCGGATATTCGCGTACATGACGCCGCAGCGTTGACCGATCCCAGCGTAGCCGTCCTGCTCGATCGGCATGGAGTGCAGCGGATTAGCTATCGAGAACTGCGCACGGTGCAGCAGGCAAAGAGTGGTCAATCCCGCTAGGCCTGATTATCAGTCCCATCAATGTGTTTGCATGTGGGCATGATTGCTTGCTCACATGAAATCAGCGCATCGGTTTGCGTTCATGTCGCTTCTTGCAGAAGCCGATGAACGCCCCGGCGGGGCTTTTGAGTTCGGGCTTGCCCATGTCGTGCCACCACGACACCCATTCGTCATAGAGCGCGTAGATGTCATATCCCGGCGCGGCGGTTTTGGCGTCGTGCATGGTTTCGGGGTCGATATAGGGTGCATCGTTGGCGATGCTGACGGAAGCGGGCTTTGTCTTGAGGCCTGAGCGATTGCGAAACAGAATGACGTCATCGTCCATTGTCACCGCATAGTCGGGGAAATGGCCGTGGTCCGCGTCATGCTCGCAGACCTTCTTGACCAAGGCCCGGAATACGCGGAGCGGGCTGTTCGAGCCGCATTTCTTCTGTAGCAGCTCCAGCCCGATCTTCCATTCGTCCTTTACCCCGCAATGCTTGCGCGCCAGCTCATACATGCGCCGCTCGAATGGCTTGCGGAGCCGGAAATAGTCCCGGTGGAGGGTTAGGACGTTCTTGCTGATGACGGAGCGATACACCCATTCCGACAGGGTGATTTCGAGATCGAGCATCCGGCCATCGAACGTCTTGCGGGTGATCCTGGCTTCCTCGATCAAGCCGAAAATCCGCGTTTCCTCGACGCCGCCCGTCTGAATGTTGGTCCGCACGGTCGGTCCGCGCAGGCGGGTGAGGGCGTCGGCCATCAGCCGATAGCCTTCGCCGCTGGTCTGCCGGTTGGTGGCGACCAGCATGTCATAGGCTTGCAGGCGCACGGTGCGGCTTGGGGATTCGCCCCGGTTCATTTTCGCGACGAGCTGCGAAATGCAGTAGATCAATATGTCCTTGTCGTGGATCGTCGCCAGGCCCTTGCCCGAAGGGATAATCTCGATGACGTTGCCGTTATGCTCGTAGCGCCGCATCCGGTTGTCGGGCTTGGTCGAGAGCGAGAAAACCGGATGCTCCATCGAGGCCATGTCATCCTTCGGGATCGCGTCCAGCACGTCGCAGATGAACAGGTCCTGGTTGGGATGCCGCACCGGCAGCAGCGGCGTGCGATCGTCGCCTTCCACGGCCACGGCCGGCACAGCGTCAAACAGGGAAGGGGCGGGGTCTATCGTCATTTCAGTGACGGAAGGCTACTATCGTCATTTCACATACGCAAGCGGATTATCGTCATTTCAGATTCACCCGCCCGCTATCGTCATTTCGATTACGCTTGGAGGGCCGCGAGCTATCGTCAGAGTGGATTCACCCTATCGTCACTCTGGATTCGCTTTTTCGTCATAGTGGATTCACCGGCGTGCAAAAATTGGCTGATTTATTTAGTATTTTCAAATGGATACAAAATCACCAGAATCCCGTAACACATCACTAAACCCATATATTAACACTAGGGCTGCCCTGTGGATAACTTTCGACCACCGCACGTTTCGGCCACGTCAAAAGGAAGAAAAGCACCGCCTCTTGGGGCTTCGCCCCGCCGGCTCGCGCCCTACGGGCGCCCCGGATGGCTAAAGCCATCCTCCCACCCGGCATCCCCATGATGAGCCGGCTTCGCCGGCACGCTTTTATTTGATTGGCATCCGGCTCCATTGCTGCACCCAGCTATCCAGCTCACCACCAAGCCCAACCGTCCAATTGGCTTTCCAGAAAAGCCATGCGGATAGCGCGGCGACCAACATGAGAGGACAGGGAAGGCGGAAACGTCCCCACAGGCGCGATTTCCGGCCCGTCCAGCCTCTTTTCAGGCGTCAGGCAAGGGGCTGAGGGTCGAACGTCCACGGCGCTCTACGGGCCTCCCAGGCGGCCGATTTTCCGACGCGAGATCCTCGCGCCGTTTAAACGCCTTCACGCCGATCCTGCCTTGCGATCGTGGCCGTGCTATCAGGCGGAATGTTCGCGCCGCCGACGAAGCGGTGCGCCTTCAACGGCGCGTCGCTGTGATCCTGGCAGTTCACCACATCGATTCGACTTCGATCCCCAACATCGCCGCCAAACCCGTTCTCGACCTGATGCCCGTCGTTCCCAGCTTGGAGCTAGCGGCGAGCGGGACGGGGGGCCTCGCCTCGCTATCAAAGGCGCCAATTGACCTGGCCGACGCGAGAGCCTCCTTCTAGGAGGTCCACTCTGGTCAGGGAAAGCGGATCGATGACGAAGCGCAACGCTGCGTCCGGGGAAAGATCGAGTGCGATTGCCAAGACGGCGCGGACTGTTCCTGAGTGCACAACGAGAATGGAAGCTCCAGGAGGCAGTATCTCCAAGCCGGCCTTCGTTCGGTTTATCTGGTTGGCGAAACTTTCCCCGCCGGGTGGTGCATTATCGGCGGGCGCTATCCAGAAATCCCGGTAGGCTGGATCGGGCTCTTCGGCGAGTTCAGCGTGAGACTTGCCCGTCCATGCTCCGAAGTCCTGCTCGCGAAATTCGGGTTGCTTGACTGGATCAAGTCCGAGGGCAAGCGCCGTTTCTGTGGTTCGGCGCGTGGGGCTACAGACCGCGTAACAGTCGATGGGGAGCTGAGCTTTCAGCGTCGCCAAGGCATCGCGGTCGCTCAAATCTGCGGGAGCGTTCGGTCCGTGAATGACCCCTTTTGTGGCCGCTACGGGAGCATGGCGAATTAGCCAAAGACTTCTTTCGACGACGCGCGGCCGTTTATGTGCCTCGCCCGAGCTCATCAATGGGAAGCCGCGATGAGCAAGAGGATCGTTGTCTCACACACCTGTTGTGTTCCGCCGAGCACGTCTCCGGTTAGACCGCCGATCTGTCGACGCGCGATCCATACCATGACGCTGACGCATCCTCCCACAAGCAACACGGCCGCCAAGGCGAGCTGCCAACGGAGGGCCAGAAAACCGATGGCCAGCGCCAGGAGGCCTGCGGCGGTGGCGACCCTCACGTTTGGGGTGCCGGCGCTCGCGGCGAGCCCGTCAGTCCGGGCGGGACCGAGCGTCAACCTCATGAGCGGCAGGACGCCGCGCGACAGCGCGTGGGCGGCGATCAAACCGCGCACCGACATTTCGCCGGGTGCAGCGGCGATGGCGGAGGCCTTGGTCGCAAAGACCACCATGAGAATGAGCGCGCCATAGGTGCCGAGACGGCTATCTCGCATGATTTCCAGTTTGGCGTTGCGGTCTTTTCCGCCGCCGAAGCCATCGGCTACATCGGCCAGGCCGTCCTCATGCAGTGCGCCCGTCAGGAGTGCTCCAAAGCCAAGAGAGAGGGCGGCAGCGGCGATGCCGGGAACGTTGACCGCTCGCAAACCTAGATTCACGGTAGCCACGATTGCGCCGATGGCGGCCCCGACTAGAGGAAACAGCCAAGCGCACCTAGTAAAGTTTGACGGCTGCGCGCCTTCCGGGTGCGGCATGGGTAATCGTGTAAGAAACGATACAGCCGTCTGGAGGTCATGGAGAAAATTCTTCATGATCAAAGCGCAACGCGGGACCAAGGCCGCGCAAAGGTTGAGTTTATCATATGCATTTTAGCACTCTAGGCGACATCGAGGCCTTCTGTCGCGCCCTGCCAGACGCCGACCGCGAGGTGGCGGACGCAGCCCTTGCACGGCAGAAGGTGTTGACGAAACCGCTGGGGAGCCTTGGCCGGTTGGAAGAAATCGCGGTCTGGCTGGCCGGATGGCAGGGCCGGCACATTCCGCAACTCAATCGCGTGACAATTACGGTTTTTGCCGGAAATCATGGAGTGGTCGCTCGCGGCGTCTCCGCATATCCGGCTGCGGTGACGGCCCAAATGGTCGCCAATTTTGAACAAGGCGGTGCCGCCATCAATCAGGTCGCGAAAGCGGCGGGCGCCGAATTGCGCGTTATCGGGATCGAGGTCGATCGGCCAACTCGGGATTTCACGATGGAGCCGGCCATGCAGCCGGACGAATTTCTCGCTGCGTTCAACATCGGGTGCCGCAGCGTGCCGGCAGATGCAGACCTACTCGCGGTCGGTGAGATGGGTATTGGGAACACCAGCGCAGCTGCTCTGCTTTGCACAGCGTTGCTGGGTGGCAGCGCCGGCGATTGGGTCGGGCGCGGAACCGGCGTCGATGACGAAGGCCTCGCGCGGAAGGTGACCGCAATCGAGACGGCGATCGCGCGACACCGCTCCATCCTTGGCGATCCGCTAGCCGTAGCGACTGCTCTCGGCGGCCGCGAGTTGGCTGCGATGGCCGGAGCCGTGCTGGCCGCAAGGCGGCATCGAATTCCGGTCATACTGGACGGTTTCGTCGCCACGGCTGCAATGCTCCCGCTGGCCAACCTGAATAACCGTATTTTGGACCATTGCCAGAGCGGGCATGTGTCGGCCGAAGCGGCCCATCGCGCGCTTCTCAGCAAACTCGGGTTGCGGCCGTTGCTCGATCTGGACATGCGCTTGGGAGAAGCTTCCGGAGCAGGTGTCGCAATCTTGTTGGCCCGCGCGGCGGTTGCGTGTCACGCAGGAATGGCGACCTTTTCCGAAGCCGGCGTTTCGTCGGCGACAGCGTGACAAGCGTGTAAGGCCATCCGCCGCCACCTTCGTTTCGTGATTATCTGCGCGCTTCTCTGTAGATCACGGCCGAATATGAACGTGAGAAAAGCCAATGCGCGGCGCTTCATCCCAATGACAGCCAGGCATATTCGAGCTGCAAGGATACGTGGATCAAGCGTGTCGAGGCCTATGCCGTGTCGGCCTGAACGCCTTCACGCCCGATCGAACCGGCCGGCGAACTCGCGATCGGCGAAATAGGCCAGCTTGTCGGCGACGATCGGGCGTTGCCCCGCGAGGAACAGGAGCTGGCGCGAAGCGGGCAGGGTGCGGACTTCATCGGGCGTGAGCAGCGGGCGGCCGACATGCTGCTGGCCGTAGGACAGTCCGGTTTCCTGCGCGTCGATCGCGCGGCTCATTGTCTCGAACACAAGCGTTTCCTGGCCGAGCAGATCGGAAACCAGCTTTGCGCTGTCGTGATCGTTGACCCCGAATATCTGCAACACAGCGGCATTGGAGAGGAAGGTGCCGGCGCGGCGGCCGTAGAGCGCGCGGAGCTGGTGAATATCTTGCAGGATCGGCCAGAGCTGGACGCCGTAACCGGCCATCAGGCCCATTGCACGCTCGACGGGTTCGAGCTGGCCGAGCGCGGCAAATTCATCGAGCAGGAACAGGACGGGGCGGGCAGGGGCGACGCCGGCGCGCGCCAGATCGGTCAGCCCTTGAGCGACCATCAGGCGCAGCCAGCGGGCATAGGCCCCGATCCGATCGGGGGGCAGGACGAGGAACACGGTCGCGGTGCCGGCTTTCAAATCGGCGAACGCGAAATCCGATCTGCCGAGAACGGCGGTCATGCGGGGGGAATCGAGGAAATGGGTATGGCGCTGCGCGGTGGACAGCACGCCGGCGGCTTCGCGTTCGGCCTTGCCGAGCTGGCGGTTGGCGGCGCGCGCGACCAGGCCGCCTTGCACCTGCATTTCGGCGAGCAGCGCGGCCAGCGCCGGGGGATCAAGCGTCAGGTGCGCGCGCAGCGTGTCGAGCGTGCGCGTCGCCGGCGGCTCGACGGTGACGATATGGAGGATCAGGCCGGCGATCAGCGCCTTGGCTTCCTCGTTCCAGTGGGATTCGGCTTCGGCCTGGGTGTTGTCGTGGACCAGCGCGTCGGCGAGCGTCATGCAGTCGTCGGCGGCATCGAGGCCGTGCGGGTCGATCCGGTCCAATGGGTTGAACGCGGCCGTAGGGTGGCCCGAGACGCCGAACGGGTCGAGGACATGGACCGGGCCGAACCTTGCGCGCTGGCGCGCGGTGACGCGGGCGTTCTCGCCCTTGGGGTCGATGCAGACGATCGCGCCGGGATAGTCGATCAGGTTGGGGATGATGGTGCCCACACCCTTGCCGGTGCGCGTCGGCGCGATCGTCAGCAGATGGGCGGGGCCGGCATAGCGCAGCAGTTTCCCATTCTTCCAGTCGCGGCCGATCAGCAGGCCGTCGCTGCGGGCGAGGGCGCGGGTTTCCTGCGGGGTGGCGAAGCGGGCCGAGCCGTGGGTTTCGCCGCCATCGGCATAGCCGTAGCGCAAGACCAGCGGGGCGACGAAGGCGCGCAGCGTGACGAGGATGGTGGCCGCCCCAACCGCGAGATAAGCCCCGTTGTAGATCAGCGTGTCCTTGGGCACGGCGAAATACCACAAGGCGAGCTTGGCGGAGAGCGACAGCACCAGGCCGACGATGGCGAAGGCGCAGAACACGCCGAACAGATGCTTGACGAGGGCGATCGGGCTGAACGCCAGCGCGCCGATCGCCCACACCGGGTTTTGCCGGACGGTCCAGAAGAAATTACGCAGCGCGCGCCAGATCATGCGCGGTCCCATGTCAGGATGCTCCCCTTTCGATCGAGGCGCGGACGAACCGCGCACGCTCGGAAACAGGGGCGAGGGGAAGCGTCACCAGCTCGTAGCCAAGGCCGGCATAAACCGCGACCATTGCCTGATAGGTCGCCTGTGCTTCCGCGAAGTCCTGTTTCCGCTCCGCGTCGGCTGCGAAAATCTCCCGCCAGGGCGGGGCGATGAACACGCGGCGCTGATAGTGGAACAGTTCGGCCGCCCGCTCGGCATGGGCGGGGACCGGCAAGCCGCACAGGCGCAGATAGCCGATCACATCGGGCACGCCGCGATCGAAGATCACCGGCCCCGCGCGATCATGGGCC